>CALODB010000001.1:0-56461 GCA_942492085.1 uncultured Desulfovibrionaceae bacterium
GGTCTGAAGAAAAATATTTGTAATTCTGTTGGGGGGAGACTTTTATGAGAATAAATGAATGCGGATGAATTCAAAGATCATAGTGGTAATCTGGCATAACCACGTCTTTTGTTTGGTATTATTTTTTACATTTTGATTTTATCATGGTAGGGATAACTAATTTTTGTTTTTTTAAAATGATAAAAAGTAAGTGCTAACAAACCGGAGGGGGAATGAAAAATTTATCAAAAGGAAGAGTTGAATTCACTTTTAGCTTTCCCTGTAGGCCATAAATTAGAATATCATGCGTTTTTTGACGATGTCGATTGCTACAAGTAGGCGTTGAGAAGTCGTAGAGGACCCCATAGGCATTATTAATAAACATTAGTTAAGCTGCCTAGGAGGATGGAAAAAGCACTAGAGCTACTCAGGTACTACGAGCGGGAATTCCTTTTAGGAGAATTTGTCGCTTAGGCTGAGTCTGTCGGCATGAATATTCTGTACATTTAGACCGGTAAGCCTAATCAGAATGCTTACATTGAACAGTTTAACTAGGATTGCAGTAAGTTTTCTAGTTAGTGTGAAGTGTTAAAAAGGTTCAGAAGATCTTTTATGGTGGAAGCTGTCCTATAATGAGTAGCGACTAACAATGTTCTTAGCCGTCTCCCCCCCCCCTCAGAATTTTTATTTACTAACGCTGAAAACTCTAATTTTGAGCTGTCAGCTTGACGAAAAGCTAACGGCAAGATCGGTTTTCAGTTTTTAATCAATATTAATATAGGTTGGGTGTAAAAAATGGTTTTTAGTTCTTTTGATTTTCTTATTCTATTTTTACCATCGTTTTTATTTTTGTATTTAATTTCTAAAAATGCTTTTAAGAATTACATATTGTTATTGTTTTCTTTACTGTTTTATTATTATGGAGAAGGGCAGTATATCTTTCTATTGCTATTATCTATTGTTGCAAATTACGGAATCGCATTACTTATAGTTTTCTTTAAGGATAAAGTTAGGCTCAGTTTTTTGACTCTTTCTTTTGGTGTAGCACTCAATTTAGCAATGTTGGGATATCTAAAATATGCTAATTTCTTTATTGAAAATTTGAATGGCATTTTTAAAATATCTATTGAACAAGCAACTATAATAATGCCCATTGGTATTTCGTTTTATACCTTTCAGGCAATTTCTTATATTGTAGATGTATATAGAGGGGGCGTTAATGTTAATAAAAACGTTTTTGATGTTGCCCTTTATATTTCGATGTTTCCACAACTAATTGCTGGTCCTATTGTAAGATATTCGACAATTGCAGAAGAAGTGAAGTGTCGAAAGCATTATAGCATGACAGATTTTTCAGATGGAATATTTCGTTTTTCGATTGGTCTAGCAAAAAAGATATTAATAGCCGATACGATGGCAACGTGTGCGGACGGGGTGTTTAACATCCCCATAAATGAAGTAAACGCTTCATTGGCATGGATTGGGATCTTAGCTTATACCTTACAGATATATTTTGATTTTTCTGCCTATTCAGATATGGCTATTGGTTTAGGAAGGATGATGGGATTCCATTTCTTGGAAAACTTTAATTACCCGTATATTGCAACGAGTATTACAGATTTTTGGCGAAGGTGGCACATCTCTCTTTCTTCTTTCTTAAGAGACTACTTATATATCCCTCTTGGCGGGAACCGAAAAGGTAAGACAAGAACTTACATTAATTTATTTATTGTTTTTTTACTTTGCGGTTTTTGGCACGGGGCAAGCTGGAATTTCATAGTTTGGGGAGCTTGGTTTGGCACGTTTCTCTTTTTAGAAAAAGTGGTTGGTCTTGAGAAAAATATTTTATTTCAAAAATTTCCTCTATTGGGAAATTGCTACACGATGCTAGTTGTTATTATCGGATGGGTTTTCTTCCGTACCGAAACTTTAGCTGACGCAGGTAACTATCTTTTAACAATGTTTGGTGTTGGAAACGGTTATTCTAGCTTTTTATGGTATGACTACCTAACCCATGTGACAATGCTCTTTGCAGTTATTGGATGCATCTTTTCTACTCCTGTATATCCTTCTTTAGTACAAAAGCTAAAAGACAATAATAATCCATTGCCACTGCCATTGTTTAAGTTTTCAACAGTTTTTTTACTTTTAATATTAGTTAGCTTTAATTTGACTGCTGGAGCCTATAGTCCTTTTTTATATTTTAGATTTTAAGGAAAAGAAAATGAACCTTAAAAAAATATTTTCTCAACTAAATATAATAACGTTCGTTATTATAATGATGTTGCTGCCAGTATATTCTATTGTTGAAGGGACTATGAAGGTAAGGGGGATTGGGTTGTTCCAAGCTGTTGCTGAATCTTTGAATAATGCTTGTACAGTCAAAGGCAAACAAAAAATAGAACAGTACACGAATAAAACAAAGGTAAAGCAAGATGCTATTTCCTATTATAACTATATTCTCTTCTTACTAGGAGAGAGAAAAATAAAAAATATGCTAATTGGTCAAGATGGTTGGATGGTTAGTGTTGTAACTATTAAAGACTGCGAACGTGGAAGGGTCAGATTTGATGAGGTTGACTTAATAAATGAGTTTTCTAAATTTACATCAAAAATAGGTGTTCCACACCTCGTTGTTTCAGTACCTCGAAAACATGTTGTCTATCCTGAAAAATTGGGTTTAACTTTAAAACAAAGTTTAACTAATGATGCAAACAAATACCGTTATCTTGATGAATATATAGATATTCTTCCATTGTTTTTAAAAAACAAAGATAACTATCCACCACTTTTTTCAAAATTTGATCATCATCCAGATGGCGTTGGTACTTATCTCTACTGGGAGGAATTGACGAAAAGACTACATGCGATATTTAAGGATAAAGCTCCAAGTGCTCCTCCAATTAAAAAAATCCAAGCTTACTCGCCATCGGGAGCAAGGCTTACGACTTCTAATGCTGCAAGCGGTGGATTAGGGCCATGTCATGCACTTGAGTTTAATAGCATATGGAATTTAAATATTAGTAACTTTAATGTACCATTTGATTATCATTATGTAGTAGAGGATGATATGGCCAAGAGTCCTGTTGAACAATTTTGGAATTTTTCTAAGCAACCCAATAAACAATATGGGCCAAACCAATATGAGTGCTTTACTGGCAGGGATAATCTGGTAACAGCACGCCCTAAGTGTCCTGCTACAAAACTTAAAGCCTTTATTTATGGTAATTCAATGGCAAATGCACCTTCATATTATTATTCAAGATACTTTGAAGTTTCACTTACAAAATACTATTCAAAGAATCAGGAAGCAACAATTGAGGAGAAATTGAAGGAGCATATTGATACTTACAACCAATTTGTTGCAACGTATGGCGTGCCCGACGTTGTGATTGGCTTTTTCTAGTTTACTGACTTTTCTGCAGTGTGCTGTGATGTTGATGCGGCGGAATTGGCTGGCTTTTCCTTGCCATCTCTGTGTATTTCAGCGAGCAGTATAACCTTTGGCTTAACTACGATTCCACTTTTTTGGGTAAGATTAGGAAATTAACAAGCTGCCAAGGTAGAATATATTTGGCACAACTCGCGACAGTGTTCTTTATTAGACAAAGGCCTTAAAGAGTTTTTCCAATATGTTTCCAAAGAAACTTCATTCGATGTTAATGCCCTTATTTTTTGATGAAAATCTTCTATGTCACCGTGCTTGAAAGTAAACATCTTGTTGCGATGAAGCTCCTGAGCGCCACCTAAATCTGAAGTAAGGATCGGAAGATTATGGCAATGCATCTCTATCGCAACTTGAGGCAAATTATCTTCCCAAAGAACCGGAACAATGCCCACGTCTGCATCTCTTATAATATGTGGTAGTGCTGTATGAGAGTAGCCATCAATGTACTTAATGCTTGCATACTTGCTTCGTAACTCACGCAGGCTGCGCACTGCTGCATTGTCAGTATTTCGAGCAGCTACAACGATCTCCAGCCTAGACGCCAAATCTGATTCGAGAGATTTCAATGCGTCTAACAAAAAGTAAAAGCCTTTATCTTTACGCATATATCCCAAATAAACGAGCTTCAACCGTCGCCTGGAGTTTCGCCGCAATGTTTTTGGCACTCTTTTACCGAATTGATCAGCAAAAGTCGTTCCCACATAACAAGTCCTCACTATGTCAGGTGTGACTCCAAAATCTACGGCAATTTGCTTTACTCGCTCCGAGACAGCAAGGATCATATCACAATGCTCATTTAAAGAAGAAACCATTGCTTTTCTGCGATATTGAAAGTGCTCCCATTGTGAACAAAGAGTAGGATCTTTCTGAAATGTATTTTCTTTCTTTTGTGAATAGGGAAGGACGGATCGTATTTTTTTAAGCAATTTCCAGCATACAGAAGTGGCATCAGAAAGAGTTAAAAAACTATTCTTTTCCATTTGGTACTGAGTGTAGGTGGCAATTCGAGAGATAAACGAATCAGTTACGGGCGTTATGCATTGTACGCATGCTTTACCATTTAAGAAGTCAGTACAGCGACTTTTTTCCTGATAATATAGGTTTACCTGAGGGCAAAATGGGTAATAATTATGGAGCGTAACCACTATCTTTATACTAGGAAAACGTTTTTTTAGCCCTAAAAGTGAAACGGGAATCCCTTCAATATTATTAAAGTGAATTATATCTACTCCACCAATCTCTTCTAAAAACTGGAAAAAAACGTCGCTAACTGCGGCAGAATTGATCTGTGATGGGCTTCCAAAAGAAACATGTGCAGGGGCAGGACACGTGGAATTGATTAACTCAAAAGTTTTGCAACATCCATTATCGCTTCTTAACTCATAACGTACCTGAGGGTTGAAGACGTCATAAACATTACCTGAAGATAAAAAAACAACTTCATGTTCAAGTGCCATAGGCTTTAACACATTCTTAAGATAGTGACTAACTCCTCCTCCTTTTTGGAATGGATCTTTAAAGGTCACCCAGTTGTAGTATAAGATTTTCATATTATGATATAAAATTAGTTACCATGGTTTAACTTTTAAGATCAGGAACAATCTATTTAGATATTGGTTACAGACCATAATCGCTGTATATTTGTTCAATTAACGTGGTATAATTCTGCGCAAAACATTCAGCTGTAAAAAATTTTTCATACGAATTTTTAGCTTTTACCCTTAATGTTGAATCATCCTTATTGCCTTCGATAAAATCACGTAAAGCTGATTCCAATTTCCCTTCTGGATAAACTTCAATTGCTCCATCAGTCATGTTATACACAGAACGATTCCCCCCTGTATCAGATGCTAAGACCGGAGTGCCAAGAGAGAGTGCTTCAAGCAGAATCAAATCGAAGTATGTGCGCTTATTTGGCAACACAAACAGATCGCAAGCACAAAGCACTTCTTCAGGACAATCCAACCATCCTAGCTCTATCCACCGATCATTTTTCAATCCTTTCAATGGTTCTTCTTTTCCGGCAATCAGAAAAACCAGATTGGGATAGTTGTCTAGTAACTTCTCAGCCGCCTTTTTTAGGACATCATATCCTTTAACTTCGTTATGGCGTCCCAAGAAAGCAACACAGTACTTACCTTCCAAATTATACTTATTACGCAACTCGTTCCTATCATCTTTAACTGTTGATTGAATGACTCCTGTAGGAATGAAGCGAATATCTTTATCTTCGCACCATGTAGTAAATTCTGGAATAGTTTCCATATAAGGCTCCATTGCCTTTTTACTTGGAAAAACGAGTACATCAGATTTTCTAAAAGCTTTCTCTTCAATTTTTGCCAACGAGGAGTAAAAGCTCTCACAGTTACTTTTGGAAACTCCTTTTGCTCGATAAATAGCTGCAAGCTCAGAAGCAAAAGACTCTGGACAATGGTTAGTAAAAAAGATTTTTTTATCTGGAATGCATTCTTGCTCAATAGCATTGATCAGTTTTACAGCACAAATTGCAGTATGGACGTGAACACTTTTAACATTATCAGCAGCGAGTCTCTGACATTCACTCTTTGATAACATCATTCCATTAATATTTTGAACATACGTATTGAAATTCTTAAAATCGTTTTTACCCACAAAAAAAGAGCGGATTTTTTCTAAGCCGGGGTACTGCAAGCTTTCCAACGGTTTTGGTTGCGTATCCATCCAGACTTCAATCCCCTCAGGTGAAGGCGTTCTATCCAGCCCGTATCGTAAGTTGGCTAAATAGCCAGTTGGGCCACCACTTCTAATATCAATATGCCAATCATAAAAAATCGTATGACGCTTCATTTACATTCCAAGGCGGTTAACGTTTTTGTCTCGAAATTAATGTCCAGATAGTAACGAATCAAATTCTCATCGCAGCGACAATTTGTTCATTTTGCATGTTGAGCTACTAGACATTACCATCAGTTCAAATACAAAAGACTTTTTCAAGATATGTGTAAGTATTAATAGCAATATTGCCCCTTTCGCAATTGTTGTATCATGTGAATACGTTCATTGCAGGCGGTTGATTCGATGTTTACGGATTACACACTTATCAATTTCAGAAGTCCCGAATCGGACCTGGTCTAGGTCTTTCATGCTCGCCCTCAACCCCTCTATCTTCTTAGCAGTGACCATAACACTGACATCGGGGAAGGGGTATAATCTCTTTTTTTAATATGATTTTTTATTATTTGCACCTCGCCTGTTAATTGATCCAGACGATTTAAAATATCCTTATAGTCTGTTGTTACTTGATGTTTTAAATTGTTTATGTCTGGCTCTATAGTCTGGACGTAATCACAAGTTATTTGATCCAGTCGCTGTAAAACGTCCTTGTAGTCATTTGTTACTTTGGATGAAACTTCATTTGTCAGATTAATAGATGACCATAGTTGATACTTCAAACTGTCCATGTCTGGAGTTACAATCCGAGTGTAAAGTTTATGGCAACTCATCACCAATAAAGAATAGACAGGGCGTAAAAACTTTTTAAGCAGGATTTTAGAATGCAGAGCCCCATTTTTGAACAGTCGATGATGTGTGATTTTCCCCACGGGATTTGTGGCAAACTTCAAGTATGTCATTAATAATTTCAAAGTAGCACCCCGTGATGATGAAAGTTTTCTTAGCTCATCATTAGTAATGAAATCATCTGCAACTTGAGACAGTTCTTCTAAAGAATATTTAGAGAAATATCGTGCGCTTTGTCGATAAAACCGAATAGCGGTGTAATCATCATGCAAAACAAACGTTCTTTCCCATAATAAACGTATGGCTAATTTTAAGATAAAATGAGGGCTATCTTGATGTAGTGTTTTTTTTGCCCACTCCTCAATTTGAGAAATTATGACAAATACATCCAACACCTTAGGTGTTGAATTTGTAACTATCCCTCCTTCTCTCCCAACTCTGTAGTAATAAAGAGGCTTATTACAATAAGCAAACCACTTTGAATGATGACAATACGTACAATAAAATAAGTGATCTTCATAAAACAGTTTTTCTGGAAATCTTATTTTATTATTTTTGATAATATCAAGGCGCCAAAGTCCAGCCCATGCTGATGGATAGTAATTCAAATAATCCAATGAGGTTTTGAATAAAACAACCTCGTTCGATTTTTCTGGTAATGTTGCAGGGGCATGCACCATCTTAGAATATTGAGAGCTTTCTTCACGATATTCAAAGTAGTCAGAGCGAACAAAAGGTGCTTCAGTTTCCTCAATAGTCTCAACAAAACTTGCAACAGCATCCAAAGAAAGTTTATCGTCGCTATCAACAAAAAGGACGTACTCCCCAGTCGCTACCTCTAGCCCCGCATTTCTGGCTCCACCAAGTCCACGATTTGTTTTATTGGAAACGATTATAATGCGGGAATCTTGTTTCTGCATTCTTTTTACGACGTTCATGGAGTTATCTTGAGTGCAATCGTTCACGCAGATAATCTCAAGATAGGTATATGTCTGTTCCAGTACACTTCTCAGACACTCTTCAATGTACTTTTCAACATTATAGACTGGGACAATAACGCTTACCAACTTCATATCTTTTCATCCTTACTTTCAATTGGCGCTCAACCGTGCCGAGACAATAGTGATCATACATTCATAATAAAAAAGAGAATAAACCTAACAACTGTCCTATCCATCGGTCCCCATTGAACCATATTTTGCAAGAATTGATTCATTGGTTCTTTCAAATCGTCTAAAAATTCCATCATAAACAGCAGACAGTACCATTTTTGCATAGTGTTTTTTGTTGGTTAACCTGGCTGTTAATAAGAGCCAGCCACAAGACTTGACTAAAACAATTAAAGCAAAATAGTTTCCAGAATACTGTCGATAAATTTCAATTCCATTGCGATACAAATAGTAGCCTTTCCAAAGCAACGTAAAGCAACGCTCTTCTCTGTATGTTTCGCATTCATGTACAAATTTAACAGTAGGAAGGAAGTACATTTTTTTGCCATTTTGATTAAGCAACAAAGAATACAATACATCGTCACCGTAGATAAATAGTTCTTCTCTTGGGAAACCTAACTCAGACACAACAGAACCGCGGATAAAAAAACCTACGAACGATGCGACATCTATTTGCATTGGATCTGATGCTTGATAGCAGCTGTCAGTTATATGAAATTGCTCATGAGATCTTCCTATAAGAACTGAACACATTGTCTTTATTAGTAATTTAATGTCAGAAAATGGATTCATACTTGGTCGATTCATTTCGCAAATTTCATCATTTTCTGTATATACTGCTGCAGCCGCCACAGCCATTTCTCGTTTATCTGCAGCCAGAAATGATGCTAAAGCTCCTTGCTGAGGATATGCATCGTCATCAAAACAAACTAGCCAGTCTGGGTTAAAATGACGCAGCGCAAGCTTCATTCCAATAGCAAAACCACCTGCTCCCCCAATATTTTTAGGAGACCGATGGACAAAAATTCTTGTATCTGCAAGTGAGTCTAACCATTCTTTTGTTCCGTCAGTTGAGTTATTATCTACAACTACAATTTGCACAGACTCTGACAGTGTTTTTTCTATGCACTTTTTTAGTTTTTCAAGTCTATTATGTGTAACTACAACAGCAACCAAACGCATATAGCAAACTCCAAAAGCTAAGTTTTTACTAAAAATGCTTTAGCAACATCAAGCGCCTCACGTATTGCCGCGTCCATGTCTAGATATTTATACCTCCCAAGTCTTCCGATAAAAGTGACCTGATCATCCTCTCGTGCTTTCATTATGTAGGTTTCAAGAACTGGATCTGTCGAAGAAAGACGAACCGGATAGTATGGTGTATCTTCAGGACCGCACTCTATACTGTATTCTTTAAAGCAAACACTTTGGGTAGATGGCTCCCATGGGGTAAAAAACTTGTGCTCAGCAATTCTGGTATACGGAACTTCTTCATCACCATAATTCATTACCGCGCACCCCTGAAAATCACCGTCATAGTCAATCCGTTCAAATTTTAAAGAACGGTACGTTAGTCTGCCAAATTCATAGTTATAGTAGGCATCGATAGCACCTGAGAAAAATACATGTTCATATTCAGCTACATCCTCTTTTGCAAAGGACTTACCCAATACGACTTCAATATTTGGATGTGCTAGAATTTTTTCGACCATGTCAGTGTAACCATTACGTGGAATACCTTGGAACTTGTGGAAGAAGTAATTGTCATTATAAGAAAAACGGACAGGGAGTCTCTTTAAGATGCTTGCTGGCAATTGCTTAGGGTCACATCCCCACTGCTTTTTTGTATAGCCTTTAAAAAAAGCTGCATACAGTTCATGGCCAACCATTTTAATCGCTTGTTCTTCAAAATTTTGAGGCTCCTTAATAGAAGGATCTCCTTGCATAGAAATCAGTTCTGAAGCCTCAAACGGATTTAGTGTGGCACCAAAATATTGGTTTATTGTGTGAAGATTGATCGGCAATGAGTAAACATTATTGGCAACCGAAGTTTTCACCTGATGTGTATAGGAAAGAAATTCTGCGTAAGAATTTACATAATCCCAGACAGCTTGATCGTCAGTATGGAAAATATGAGGGCCGTAATGATGAATCATTATGTTTGTATTCTCATCACGAGAAGAATAGCAATTGCCTGCAATATGATCCCTGCTTTCAATTATTTGAACCTTAATACCAGCTTCAGCTAATTCTCTCGCAATTATAGAACCAGAAATTCCTGCTCCAACTATACCAATCATCACTACCTCTACTTTCCGTGTTGACAATGGATATCAAAAAAGATGTGCCATATATGAAGAATGCTATTTTCGTTGCAACGTTCCTTTGTAATCATTTTGTTGCGGTTGAAATAAGTAACCAATGTGCCTAACTACAGCATGTTTTAACGTGTCTTCTTCAGCACTATTCCAGAATGAAATAAGCTTTTCCCACAATACGTATCAAATCCAATCCTGAGACAATCAACCCAACCAGCATTGCTTGTTAGATACTTTGGCTATCAATCAATAGATTGCCATCTGAGAACATGTAACTGTCAGTACAGGTTGCCGTGTCACTATCAACCATTATTCGAGATCGCTCTAGCCAAATTGCTCTTTCACATACCGACTTAACATCTCCGATGCTATGGGAAACAAACAAGATAGTGCATCCTCTTTCTTTAAACGACTGGATCACGTTCAAGCATTTTTTTTGAAAACCAGCATCACCAACGGCTAATACTTCATCAATAACTAATATATCTGGATCAGCATGAGCCAAAACCGAAAAACCTAAACGCGTTACCATTCCACTTGAATATGTCCGGATTGGCTGGTCGATAAATTTACCCAACTCTGAAAATTCAACTATTGAATCAAATTTTTCCTTTATTTCTCCAGCTGATAACCCAATTAACGTTGCATTAAGCCGTATGTTTTCGCGGCCCGTTAATTCATGATGAAAACCGCAACCAAGCTCCAACATACACGCAAGGCGTCCCGATGTTTGCACGTTCCCGCTATCCGGTGACAATACTCCGGCAATCAAACCTAAAGCTGTACTTTTGCCTGCTCCGTTACGACCAATAAATGCAACAGACTCTCCTTTTTTTACAGAAAACGAAATATTATCAAAAACAACATATCGTTTCTTTTTTAGGACACTCACTATCTTAGAAGGATGGAGCAAAAGATCTTTTATCCCTAGTCCTAGGTAAGGAGAAACTGGATAACTTTTAGTTACATTTACAAATTTTAATGCATAATTAGGGCTCATTACAGCACCTCTACAAATTTTATTTGTAACTTGTTATATACGAGATAACCAAAAGCTATACTTAAAAGACTACAGGCTGACATTACAATGAGAGAGTCTATATTAATAGTCCCATGAATGAATATCTCTCGCCATGCTACAAGATAATATGAAAATGGATTGTATTTAATGATCCAGTAGTATTCATGTGGAACTTGTTCAGCAGGGTATACTATAGGTGATGCATAAAAAATAACTATCAAAAATAAAGATAAAACTCGTTCAATATCTCTAAAAAACACATTAAGACTTCCAAACAACAATCCTAACCCTGTAATCCATAGAAATTGGATAAAAAGCATTAAAGGAAGGAGCCATATAAACGACCAATGCAATGGCATGTTATAAAAAGATAAAGCTCCAAAAATTACCAATATTGAAACAACAAAATGAAATGCTTCCATCAAGACAATCGACATGGGTAGACACTCTCTAGAAAACGCAATTTTTTTCAAAAGCTGAGTATTCCCCAGAAAAGAAGATGTCGCACCCATGATTCCGGAATTTATCCACTGCCAGGGGAACAATCCACAAAGCAGAAAAAGAGTATAGTTTTCAATGGGAACTCTCATAATTATCTTAAAAGCTAAGTAGTAAATTGTTGCAAAGCATAATGGATTCGCAAGAGACCACAGGTAGCCAATAATATTATGTTTATAGCGAATTTTAATTTCTTTAATAGTTAACTGATGGAGAACAGAAAAGTAATGCTGTAGTGATGCAGTCATGTATTCTTAGCTTCTTTTTTAATTATGATTGCTGAATCAAGCACCAGTGCGCATCTAAAACAAACTGACTTGAACGAATTTTGTTAAAATCTTCATTTGTCTTAACAGGCAAAAAACGTGTCCTTGGGACTTCAAGAATTTCTGCAGTTGCGTAGTGAGAAATCAAGCTCCCCATTGCAACTTCAAGCTGCAATACATCTTGGCTTGAAGTGTCAGTCGGGTCACATTTTTTAGGGTTACAAATTGCATCAAGATTAATTCCGGATTCAATGCATTCTTTTAGCGCGATAAGATTGAGCCAAAGAGAATTTGTATTAAACAAACTGTATTTTTCAATGTTTTGAAAATGGACTAAGTCAGTTGGAGCGCACTGAGCCACTTCTCGCAAAACAAAACCTCCGTTCTGTTTTCTTGCTAGATGCCCGCCTTTTGAATCCTGCTTGGTGCGATTTGTGACTTCCATCAGGAAAGGAATATCGTTTTTCTCCATGTATTCTAAAATTTCTGGAACAACAGTCGCTCCTAAGTTGTCGGAATTAGAGATAAATGCATACTTAAGCCCCTTCGACAACAACAGGTCCAATATTCCGGAAGAAGCTAGCGATAAATAAACATCTCCATGGCCTGGAGGATTCCATTCAGCTTCCGGCCTGTGTAAGCAGGTAGCTGGTTCCCTTGTTGCTGCATCAATTTTGACAAATTTTCCCTGAACAAAAGTAGTCGGAATGCCACTTGCTCCATTAGAAAATGAACCTAACGCGGCAATTGTATCTATGTCAGTGTTAAAGCTATTCATAAAAAGTAGCGGAACGGGGGTCTGATAGTGCTGCTTTAATGACTCAATCTGCTTTAGGATAATATCCAGAAAGGATAAGCCGTCTTTGACGGAAAGAAGTGATTTTGCCTTCTTAAGGCCCATTGTCGTTCCCAAGCCACCATTCAGTTTGATAACAGCAAGTGACTTTAACAGCCCTTTCCCATTACTTGTATATGCTTCAAGTTCAGAAAGAGAAGTTATGTCATTATTAGAAACAGGAACGATATCTTTTTCAGACAGATATGATTGCCCATCAAACAGACTTTTTCTGTACATCTCCTCAAACAATGCAATGTGTAACTCAGAGACGCCCTCAGCACTCATTTTATGCGTACACTTAACAAGACTTTCATCAAAAAACGCTAAATCAATTGCCTGCATTGAATCACTCTCCCTAAAAAATACGTTTTCAAGTTCAAGATATGGTCAATCAAAAGGAATCAAACGCTGATCTAATAAATAAGTGACGATGTAGGCTATAGGGTCGTTGTTCTATACTTCATTCACCTGCGTTTTTCACATTTAGTTCTAGAAATTCAATCCGGTGGTTACCGTACAGCTTTCGAGTTCATACTTTGTGAGTAAGAAATAACTGACTTGTTGTTCAAAAAGTTCACTCATCACATAAAGTTCACAAAGGGATGACATCTCTTGAAACATGTTTGTTGATATCATTAAACTAAACGGTCTCATTTCGATAACATATGGGTACCTTTATATCTTTGATAAATTACAATGATGGCAGTTATAAACACATGGAAAAATAGCTACACCGTTATTTTGAATCAAAGAGGGGGGTGGCGTGTTCAAGATAGTAGCGCCTGTCATGCTGAGTTTAAAAAAATGATGTGCGTTGATAGAAGAGTCTCTTTGAGCGTGATTGGGCTCCCCTCCCTTGGGGATGCCAAATAATTTAAGCTCTCACACTAAAGTGTAAGAGCTTTTTTTTGTTCAAAATCTGAGGGGTGCGTCCGAGTAGTAAGTGATGAGTGTTAATTTTTAGTCTTGGGTGTAACTACATTCCCCCTTATTTGTGGCAAACCGTTGGAACAGGTTGGTTTGCAAAGTCGAACTTAAAAATTTTCACTGGCTTGTTGTTTTTATTGTGAAAAGCTGTGTGGCAAGAAGGATAAAATAAGGGAATGAAAACAGCGTCCGACGGCTTGTTTTCTTGAGTGCTTTAGGGCAGAAGGCTTCAAGCAATTGGTGTTATATTTTGCGCTGAAGGAATTGATGTCCTTTTGTGTTGTTTTTTTAAGAGTTTTCATAAAGCTTAGGCTGCATAGCAAAAATGTGAGGCACTTTTATTCCGCCTTACCGTATTGATATCGACATTGTGTAAAAGCGTTGTTGGTATCTTTTTTAGTATTGAAAATGGGCTGGTAACGTTCATGACTTGCTTGAAGTTTTCGTTTTTTAAATTTTACAGGTGTATCATATGAATAAGCAGACACAGGACTGGCGTTTTGCTCAAGCCAACAAAGAGGCGTTGTTTTCTTTGGGAGCCTACGCTCTGTATTTTATCTGGTGGTTCATTTTCGGATACGGAATGGGCGACGGCGATCCAGAACAGTATGCGTATGTGTTCGGTATGCCGGAATGGTTTTTTTACAGCTGCATTGTCGGTTATCCTTTAATTACCATTATTCTTTGGGGGATTGTGCGTTTCTTTTTTAAAGAAATGCCGCTTGATGATGAAGTCTCTGACGATGAATTGGGCACTGCGGAAAGCGGACAGCATGCCGTAGATTCCAATAAAGGAAATATCGCATGAGTGATGCGCTGATTACAATAATTCCTGTGGTGCTGTATCTGGCACTTTCATTTGCTGTAGCGCTTTGGGCGCGTAATAAGGCATCATCCAAATCTTCTCAGGGATTTATGGAAGACTACTTTATCGGTGGTCGATCCATGGGTGGTTTTGTCCTCGCGATGACAATCATTGCAAGCTACACCAGTGCCAGCAGTTTTGTTGGCGGACCGGGTGTTGCGTACCGTTATGGTTTGAGCTGGGTGTTTCTTGCAATGATTCAGGTGCCGACCACCTTCCTTACGCTTGGTGTTCTCGGTAAGCGTTTTGCCATTATTGCCCGTAAAACAAATTCAATGACTATTACGGATTTTTTACGCGCTCGATATAAAAGCGATGCCGTTGTAATCCTTTGTTCTGTCGCGTTACTCGTATTTTTCATGGCAGCCATGCTCGCTCAGTTTATCGGCGGAGCACGGCTTTTTCAGGCAGTAACTGGATATCCGTACATTGTCGGACTGTTGTTGTTTGGTATTACCGTTGTTCTCTATACTGCCGTGGGCGGTTTCCGTGCCGTAGTTGTTACTGATGCCATTCAGGGCATTATTATGGTCGTGGCTGTGGTCGTTATCCTGCTGGCAATCATTAATGCCGGTGGCGGAATGGAGCAGTGTATAACCGCACTTAAAGATATTGATCCCGGCTTGATTACTCCAACAGGACCAAAAAATGCTGTTCCGCAGCCTTTTACAATGTCCCTATGGATTCTTGTCGGCTTGGGGATTTTAGGCTTGCCGCAGACAACGCAACGTTGCATGGGATACAAAGATTCCCGTGCGATGCATGACGCAATGATCATCGGTACGCTTATCATCGGGTTCATTATCCTTTGCGCGCATCTTTCCGGTGCGTTGGGGCGTGCGATTCTTCCTAATCTTCCTGCGGGCGACCTTGCAATGCCATCGTTAATTATGGAATTGCTTTCACCGTTTTGGGCTGGGGTGTTTATTGCAGGGCCTCTTGCTGCAATTATGTCTACCGTTGATTCTATGCTCCTGCTTGTTTCTGCCGCGATTATTAAGGATTTGTATGTGCATTACAGATTAAAAGGTGATGCTTCTCTGATGCCTTCTGTAAGCATTCAGCGTATGAGCTTGATGTCCACTGCAGTTATCGGGCTGATAGTCTTTTTAGCTGCTATTCAACCGCCAGATCTGTTGGTGTGGATTAACCTGTTTGCATTTGGTGGATTGGAAGCTGTATTTCTGTGGCCAATTCTTCTTGGACTTTACTGGAAGCGTGCAAACGCAACAGGTGCTGTGGCTTCGATCCTTTTCGGCGTTGTATCTTTCATTACAATCAGCATTATGAAACCGGCGATGGGCGGCGTGCATGCCATTGTGCCGACAACGCTGATAGCACTCTGCGCTTTTGTTGCAGGGTCGTATGTTGGGCGTGCTCCGAATGACAAGGTCATTGCCTTATTCTGGGGTGAACAGCGATAGATACGTACTCTACTACGTGAAATGAGCAGCGATTCGCTGTTTTGAACGCAGAGAACTGTGAATATATACGAAGGCTCTTACATGAAAATGTGAGAGCCTTTTTTATGAAAATTTCGGAAATTTGGTGTTGAAGAAAAAATCTACCAGTTTTGTGTAGACAAATATCATGATAGAGAATCTTCTTTCTGCTACTGTTCTCCCATGAAACTTTCGATTACGTTATTCGCATACTACGCAACACCTCCAAGGCTGAGTTGTTGTTTTACCAAACAATTTCTCAGGAGGTTTTATCGATGCAATCAACTGTTACCGCCGGACTTGTTCTTGAAGGCGGAGGACTTCGGGGAAATTTCTCTGCCGGTGTACTTCGGCATTTTATGGATATGCGTTTTTCGTTTTCGTCTTTGTACGGAGTATCCATGGGAGCCTGTAATGGCGCAAATCTGATTTCCAACCAGCCGGAACGTAACAGAATAGCGAATATACGTTTTGTTAACGACAAACGGTACCTAAGCTTTTTGCGTCTGTTAAAAGGAGGCGATTTGTTCGGAATGGATTTCATTTTCGGAGATATGCCATTGCACATCGTCCCGATTGATTATGAAACGTTTAAAAACAATCCGATCAAATTTTGGATAGGTGTAACAGATTGCTATACCGGTGAAGCCGTAATGTTTGAAAAAAGCATGCTTGGAAGTCGAGAGAACGTGCTTACTATTATGCGGGCATCGGCTAGCTTGCCGCTTATTTCCAAACCGGTGGAATACAACGGGGCGGTGTATATGGATGGTGGAATTGCGAACTTTATCCCACTTCGGCAGTGTCTGGAGCATAGGGAAAAGCCGGTGTTGGTTCTCACACAACCGGAAGGTTACCGTAAACATGCCAGCAAATCGTTAGCATTATGTAAATGGCGGTATCCACAATTCCCAGGATTGATCAGGGCGTTGGAGCATCGCCATGAAGCATACAATGATCAACTGGCTGTGATCGAAGCGAAGGAAAAGCAAGGCGAAATCTTTGTGATTCGTCCAGAAAGTACCCTTGGTGTCGGGCGTGTTTGCCGAAATCAGCGTAAGCTGTATCAATTGTATGACGATGGATATGCGTTGGCATTAAAGCGTACTGCTTCTTTGCAGGAATTTCTTTCAGCATAAAAAAATCCCCCGTCACTCAATAGTGTACGGGGGATTTTTTTATGAAATTTTTATTCTAAATACAGTGTCTTTTCGAGGAATACCTGCTTGTGAAGTAACGTGATGGAACCCGTAGCAGGTTTGTAGGTGAAAAGCTCCTGTAATGGTGTCTGGTTTGCGGCGCAGAGCAGGGTGCGTATGACTCCGGCGTGAGTTACCAGAATAAGTGATTCAGGTGCGCGGCATAGTGGGAGAACTGCCTCCAGCACCCGTTGTTGAACATCAAAAAAGGATTCACCTTTAGGTGTTCGAAAGTGAGCAAAGTCTTCACCGCGCTGTTTGTAAGCTTCCGGCCAGTTTTTTCGTATGTATGAAAACGGGAGGCCGTCCCATTTTCCCATATTTATTTCTTTTAAAGCTGGTTCCGTTTCAATCCCTACCCTGAGTTCGCTATCCAATATCTCAGCCGTTTGCATCGTACGCCGTAGTGGACTGGCAATGATCCGTGGATTCTCCGGTTGTAAAGCAAGTAATTGCGGCAGTGTTTTTTGAGAGACATACGCAACACCTTCTTCAGCCAGAGAAATATCTGTTTGCCCTATGCAGATTCCTTTATTGAGGACGGTTTCACCGTGGCGTACGAGATAAATCATACTAGGTATTCCCGTTTGCAGTGAGCAGTGTGTTGAAGTCAGTATTGGCTGCTGAGTTCACTTTATCCAACACAGCTTGTGCTTCCAGAAGTTTTTGTTGAATGGCTGCAACAACTTCTGGGGAATCGGCATAACATGCCATCTTATCTTTATACCTTCTGTCCAAAGTGCACTTGTTGGTGCCTTCTACAAACTTATCCGCTAAAAAAATGATCTCGGATGCTGTGACAGCGCCTTTTACGGCTATAAAATGTGAGTGGTCTGCAATGCATGGCGAAAGTGCCGGAAATCCGAATTCGGTAACTAGCTTGGCACCGACGGCAGCATGTTGCGGCATACCCTTCGCAATATCGTGCAGCATAGCACCAGCGATAACTGTCTGTTCAAAAAGAGGGGAAATGTCGGGGAGTTTTTTCAGCATAACGCGGGCGACATCAGCGACTGAAATAGAATGTTTCCTGATGTGTGTGGACAGTGCAACAGTATTCCAGATGGCGTAACATTCCTGAATGGTGGGTACGCTGTGGAGTCTTTGCATGGCACATAGATTTTCATAATCCGTGGGAGTATCCATATCCACTAGCATTCCACTGTCTATAACAGGGATGTACTGGGTGGAATCGGCATGCAGATCTAACGCATTCGCTAGTCCGCCCTCACCGTTAAATTGCAAAATTTCTTGCTTGAGGGATGCCCGCATACATGGTGGGTGTCCTCGCTTGGCTTCGGTTGCGTATAGAAAATCAGGAAGTGCCAAGAGTGAGCTGTCATCCAGAATAGGGTGAAGCACAGCAGCTTCAGTTTTTGCGGCGCAATCAAGGAGCATCGTGATAGTTCGAGTGCGGATAAGTGGAATATCTACCGGAGTAATAAAAAATACATCCGCATCATCAGGGAGTGCATTGCAGCCAGTTCGAACAGAGGAAAACATTCCGTCATCGAAGTTAGCATTATGAATAGTACGTAACTTCAGGCGTTGGCATTCTTGATCAACCTGTTCTCTGGCGTAGCCTGTGACGACTAACGGGGTGACGCCTGCATGAATAAAGGCATCAGCAAGTGTTTGCAACGCAGTTTTATCCCCAAGGGGTAACGTTGGTTTGCATTGTTTCATGCGGGAGCCGTATCCCGCCGCCAGTATTATTGCATATGCCTTAAGCATGCGCTTACCCCTGAGCTTTGGTTTGAATGATCTCCGCCATGATGCTTACCGCAATTTCTTCCGGTGTTCTGCCGCCAAGCGGTAACCCAATTGGGCAATGGCAACGGGCTATGGCTTCGTCCGTTATGCCTTCTTCACGGAGGCGTTGATATAAACCATCACGCTTGCTTTTGCTGCCGATCATACCAATGTATTTTGCAGGAGTTGTGAGCATCTGTTGCAGCACTGTTTTGTCATGCTCGTGTCCACGGGTTACGATGACAACATAGCAATCTTTATGAACGGTGATCTCTGAGAGCACATCTTCCAATGAATCCACAACGAGAACGTGTGCATTGGGGAAGCGTTCGGCATTAGCAAAGTCGTCGCGGTCATCCAGTACAATTACGGAGAATCCAGCTAGGTGTGCGACTTCTGCTGTAGGTTTTGCAACATGTCCTGCACCGGCAATAATGACAGTGGCTGATGGATGGTATGTTTCAGAAAAATATTGAAGAGGCTGCTCGTTGAAAAGTAACGGGGAAGCATCAATAGGTGCAGCACCTTTCGCAGTGCTTATGGACTGCATGGCATTGGTATATTCAGCGTCTGCCAGTGCCTCTGTCAGTTCATCCGCATCAATACGATTCCATGCTTCACCAGACTGAACGTAGTAGGCTTCGCGTGAGCTTGCGTTGCCTTTGCGAACTTCATTTTCGAGCTGTACGAATTCAGCGTGGTATTCAGGAATCAGTCGTTCCAACAATACGGTAAGTGCGCCGCCGCAAGACATACCGAGCGCGCCAGCTTTGGTATTATCCAGTTCGTAGAAGTGCAGGGCAGCAGCTCCCGTGTTGCCAGCAAGAAATTCTGCGGCAGTTTCTTGAACTTTAGCTTCGATCAAGCCGCCCCCGATGGTTCCATAGAATTCACCTTGTGGGCAAACAAGCATGTGTGCGCCGGAAGAACGAGGCGTTGAACCGGTGCTGGATATGACGGTGGCAAGAACGCAATTATGCGCTGAGAGCTTTTTGGTAATATCTGAAAGAATAGAGTGCATTGTAACCTCGTTACGTTACGCATATTTTGCGTTTTGCGAATCCAATAGAAATTTTGCCGTCATTTCTGCCCGGCAAGCACAGTATATCCGGAGCATTATGCAACGGAGAAACAAGATCGCATAATAGCTCCTTTACGCTGGCTAATTGTTGGGGTGAGTTCTTACTCATGTCAACAGTTACTTCCAGCTTGTTTGGTGCCACCCAATATTGTGCTTGCTGGGCAAGAAAATTTGGAACAGAGAGTAAAGTTTTGTCGATTGACGTCGGAGTAATGAACTGAAACCAGTCCGGTGTACCTTCTGGCAGAGCAAGCCGTCGAATATTCGGGCTGAGTTGACGTAACGGTGAATCACACGGACAGGCATTTGTCATGATGTGTGACTCGTCGCCCGTGCGGTAGCGGATAAGCGGCATCCCTTTTCTCGTAAGGGTTGTAACAACTATTTCACCGCGTTCACCATCCGGCAGGATCATTCCGGTTTCCGGGTCTGTAATTTCTAGATATAAATTTGTTTCGCGTAGGTGCATTCCCTTACTGTACGCGCAGCTGACAGCACCACCAAGTCCGGTCTCTGTCATTCCCCAGTGTGTATGCACTCGGCAATCCCAGATTTTTTCAATGTATTTGCGAATTGCGCGGGAGTTGGCATCCCAGCAGAGCAGAACACTTTTTACTGGAGAATCCATTCCGCCTTGGTGCTTCCATAATTTTACCAAAGCAAGAACATGAGCACAGGTTCCCACCACACAGTCAGGGCTATGTTCATTAAACATTGCCAGCGAAGCTGCAACGTCATCAGGATCTTGATTCAGAACAGGAGTTGCACCTAATTGCCGTAACCCGTCCGCCAGTAATGCGCCGACACTGTCTGGTTTGGGAGCAGGTAAGAGTGCTAGAACTGTGTCCCCCGCATCAACAAGGCAACGCATACCGTGGTTATAAAATGCGGTAGTTTCATCTAACTCATCTTGCGTGAAAAAGAGTCGCTTGGGCTTGCCTGTAGAACCGGAGGTTGTAAGCGTTACAACACGTGCAATGTCGTCTTGCGAAGTACATAAAAACTTGAAAGGTGCTTCGCTGATGTCCGTTGCTGTGGTTCGTGGTAATTTTGAAAATTCTTCACGGGAAGTGATGGAAGCTAGGCTCAGATCGCGAAAATGCTCAGCGTAAAACCTTCCGTTTTCTTTTGCATAACTGCAAACTTCTTTAAGCTTGCTAAGCTGCCATGCTTCAATTTGAGCATAAGAGAACGAGTGTGCAGCTGTATCAAAAAACATGTCTTCTTGAGCTTGTGCGTCTAGCGGATTTACTCCGGCAACGGTTCGTTGCTGTGCATTTTCTACGAGGCTCTTTTGCATTGCGATCCTGTAAAGGGCTTTTCATTTTAAGGGGGTGCCCTGCAAAATGAACTTGCCGTAATTTGTACTAAATAAGCCTACCGGAATTTACTATTCTGCTTGGGGACATTGCTAAACATCTTAGTGCATATAGCGATCATAAATAGGTAGTCCAATCTCGCAGTCGAGAGGGCGTCCCTCTCGCGGGTCTTGCGCAAGTAGCCGTTCACGAGAAACAAGTGTTACGGATGCCAGTCCCTTGTGGAGGCAGAGCCCTTGCCCGTCGGAGACCCGCCGGAGGCAAAAAACAATAATCTATTTCTCGCGATATAACGTTGTCCCGTCAGCTGCTGTGAGGTTGTATGCACAGAAAGGAACAAGCCTTCCATCCGGCGCAACCACATGAATGCAGCAGCCTTTTAACCGTTCTATATCAAGAGTCCATGCATCCTGAAAAGCCATGGCTGATATGGCAAAGCGTCGTGTTGATGCTTGCTGAATGAACGAATCAAGTTCGTTGGATAGCGGCTGCGGTTTCTTTTCTTGTTCCGCTGCTGCCCATTGGCTGCGCACGAATGAGCGTGCTTTTTTTGCTCCTTCCGCTGCAGGCTTTGGCTTGCAGTTGCAGGAATTTTTCGGAACAGACAGAAGCTGAAGGGTCTTGTCATCATTGATAATGTAATTAGCGTGGAACGAGCAAAGCGCATGTTCACAGGTCGGAGGTACAAAGTCCCCTGTTGCGACGAGACTGTTTGTTTGGCGCTCAAGCTCTTCTGCCAGTTCCGGCAGCGTGATACGCTCCGTATCTGCTGGCGCAACGGGATAGCGTCCAAAATAACTTATTGGCTGAAAATGAACACCGCGCACGGCTGGTGCATGATCTATGGCAAAGCGGATGATGTCACCCACTTCATCTTTGTTGATGACGGGTGAAATGACCGGCACGAGCACGATGCCTATGTTTGCTTTTGCAAAAGCTGCAATTGCTTTTGCTTTGATCTCGCGGAGGTCCGCATTGCGGAACGCTTTCCACGTTGATTCGCGGAATCCGTCAAATTGCAGGAATACGGAATCGACACCTGCTGCCGCAAGCTTCGCGATATACTCAGGTTCTTGTGCAGCACGAACTCCATTGGTGTTGATTTGAACAAACGGGAACCCGATACGTTTTGCTTCTGCAACGAGTTCTGGAAGATCATCGCGGACTGTTGGTTCCCCACCGGAAAATTGTAGATTGCACCCGCCTGTGGTGCGCATGGTGGTTTCGAGCAGTTGGATGAGTTTTTCTTTGGTTGGGTCTTTCGGAGTGGACGGATTTCCCTTGTTATCCGCTGATGCAAAGCAGACAGGGCAGGAGAGGTTGCAATTCCATGTCACTTCAATAAGTGCCATGCAGCTGTGCTGATGGTGCTCTTCGCATAGACCGCAGTCGAACGGACAACCCTTATCGACAGATGTTGAAATAGTCGGCGGTGTGGATGGAATTTTAGGTCGTAACCAGTCTTTGAAGGCTGTCGCCATGTGCGTTGAACGCCAGACAGGAGTCGAGAATGCTCCATGCTGCGGACAGTGTTTTACAAGACGGGTTTCTTTCCCCTTAGTGACACGCATAGCAGGGATACGCTGAAGACAGTGAGGGCAAATGCTTTCGGTATGGGTAATGTGGTCAGACATAACTACTCTTTTACTGCAGAAATATCGTAGTCGTATTCGGCAAGCAGGGATTCAATGTAGGAGAACGTTTCCGCAAGCAGGGAACCACATTTTAATGTGTCTGGCAGGGGAGAGTCGCAGGTTTCCCCAAGGATTTGACCGCAGGAAATGCCGCCATACTGCTCAGTTGTTTTTTGCGTAAACCAGTCCGTGAAGGACTCGAGCATAAGAGGAAGATGCTCGTTCTTTTCTTCAGTTTCAGCGTCGTGCCCTGCGTATAAGCCTAGCAGTAATGATCCGCCTGTAAGCAGACCGCATGTTCCATTGCAACTGGACATGCCGCTGCATAATCCTTCCGCTGCTCTTAGGAGTGGTGGATTTTCAATGCCTGAAAATTCGAGCGCCATGCCAACGAGAATTTGGCTGCAACAGTATCCTTTGCTAGACCATTGAAGCAATTGCAGTTGGATGTCGGAAAGCATGTATTATTCCTTTTTTACGGCTTTAATTTGGATGTACCCAATACTTTTATCGTATGATGCAGTGCGGCTTTCGGCAGCGTTTGTGTTGCCTTGGCAGCAGGATGCGATGCCCGAGAAAATAAGTTTCGCCGTGAGCTCTTTAAGCTCTTTTGTGCAATCATTGCTGCATGTGTGTGTAAACCCTGCCTTCATGAGCACAGCGAAAAGTTGTTTAAGCTCTATCGGTGAACTGCTGCATCCTCCGACTGCACATGAAGAACTGGAGCGTTCAGCACGGGCGACCTCTTGCGGTAAGTCACAGTGGGTTGCTGGAGATGAAAGCCCGACATTTTTTCCCCGTCTGTAAAGATCGGACAAAACAAGTGTGCCGCCTGCGCAGAGTACACGTGAAAATTCTAGGATTGATGTTTCCAAAGAGCTGCTGAGGGAGAGTACGCAATCACAGTTAACAATGTGAAATGCAGCGTCGGAAAAAGGAAGCTGCTCAACTGTTCCCTGCACCACAGGAATGAGTCTCTTACGTGTTTGCAGCGTATTTTGAGAGGAAAGATCAAGTCCGGTGACATGGACGCCATATTCTTGTTGAAGAAACTCGCCTGTGACTCCAGTGCCGCATCCTGCATCCAGAATACGAGTGGACGGCGAAAGTTTTAAGTCGTCGTAAGCCTTGCGGGTAAGCGCGAGACCACCGGGACGAAGTGCGCCATCCTCTAATGTTGCCATAAGAGGATGCTGCCAAAGCGGAGTACTCATTTGTCTTCCAGTAAACTTTCCACTTCTGCCATTTTTTCTAATGCAAGAGACTCTGGTATAAGCACGTATCCACATGCTGGACAGACTGGTAATTCAACCGAAAATTTACTTTCAAGATACACCAAGTCTACGGCTTTGAAGACAAGCTGCTCGTTACACTGGGTGCATTTCCAATGTGAATAATTGTCGTGTAAAACTTGTAACGTTTTCATGGCGTGCTCTTATTTAGGAGGAATAATCTGCATACGATGCGACCATACATTGTGGATCAAATATCCACTTTCATCCTTCGTGTATTCCATCCAGTACGTAACGCTTACCGGCCGGAAGCTGGCAGCGTGAAGTTGGGTTTCTGTGTTGAATAAACTTTCATCGGTTGCTTCAACGTGGTCTACCACTTTGCGGATGTCGCTTCGCAGAATACGGCGTTCTTCCATGTTGGCCGCAGCCTGTTCTGTGTACGTGATTACTGGCGCGTTTTCTTCCGCTGGAGATTCTGCCTCCCCCCATAAGGTTGTCAGCAGGTGTTCTTTAAGACGCATACGATTTTCGCGACGTTCAGAAAAACCAGTGACCGGAATGGCGGCAGGGTCGGCATTGCAGCATGTGAGTGCAGGATTGCTTTCAGGGAAAAGGATATCCAGCAGATGAATTGTGCGTTTGCCTGTTCTGGCAAGCATATCGCGGCACATGGCGCAGTATGTGAGTACGTCTTGCTCATCTTCGGTACATTGAGATAGCACATCCGCTCTGTGTTGAGACGCTTTGCGTGAAAGCTTAGGGTTCGCTGAATCGAGCAACCCACCGAAACCGCAGCATTCAGTCAACGAGCCTGAAAGATGTGGTTCTGTAGTTGAAATTGTAAGTTTTTCTGTGATGGAGCGAACATGCGTACGCATAGGCTCGTCATGGCGAGTGGAACACGGGTCATGCAACACATATGGCTGTTGCGGCAAGCGTGCTTGTGCAGGCAGTCCCACTTCTTCCATAACTTCCCACAATGAGCGCGTTGGAATTTGCGGCAGGAGTTCTGCAAACATTGTTGCGCATGTTGGACAGCCAGTAATTAGCTGCGGTTTTCCCATGGCTTCCCATTGCTGTAGAATCTGAGCAGTAGTTGCTTTCGTCAGATCTTTTTGCCCCGACCAGTATGCGGGAGCTCCGCAACAGTGGATGAATAATCCTACTGGCTCTTCGAGAGAATCCCGTAAGTATGCGTAGGTGCTTTCAACTAGATGGGGTGATATTGCAGGAAGCTGGCACCCCGGGAAGAAAGCGTACGTGCTAGCGGAAGCGGAAGGTGCATTCTTTGCGAGCATACCCGCGGTATTGGCAAACGCCATATCGCGGATCGCAAATTCATGTGCAGAAGGTGGCATTGTGGAAGCTGCCACCATCTCTTGTCGTGCTGACAGGCAGAGATTCTGAACTGCAAAGTCTTCAGGACAAATTTCTTCGCATAAGCCACACAACATGCAGGAGTTGATCATTTTGTTGGCATGTCGTGTTCCCATGATGATCGCGGCGTTGTTATAGATCTGCCGCGCATACACCTTCGGGTAGCTTTTGAACTCTGCCAAATACACACAGTTGTTTACACACTGCATGCATTCGCATTGTATGCATCTTCCGGCTTCCAGCATAGCCGTTGTTTCATCATATCCCTCATTATCTGCAGGAAGTTGTGGAAGTGAGGAGACAGAGGATACTGCGGTTTGCAGACGGGACCCGTACGATCCCTCCATGTCTCGACCTGCAGTGAGGGATACATTTTGTATAGACCGTTCCGCAGATAATGCTAACGTTCTGCCAAGGGCAATACGTTCTATCGTGGTAGCAATATAAGGGGACGGAACGGAGAATACGGAGGAAATATTTGTTTGTAATATTTTAGGATTAGTTAGTTCACACGCATATTGATCTGCAACTTCAGGTGATGCCAACAGAACAGCATCCCATTCGGCGCAAGCTTTGGTAAGATCTGATGGTGGCTCTTCATTGGAGAAAATGACACCAAGTTTTTCCATTGCCCGTTCATGCTGTGCAAAAGCGTCTTCAGGAATGCGGGGCGCAATGTCGTCGTACGATTCAGTAGAGAGAATGGTTGGGCTGATGCCTTTTTTGGCTAGATCCCACGCAGCTGCCAACGCACTAAGTCCGCCGCCAAGAATGAGAACGCGTTTTCCTTTAGAAGGAAGAGGTCGTACTGGCGGGTTTTTGGTTGCATTGGCTGCACAACAGCGCTCAAGCTCCGGCATATTAATGCTGCCGCCAAGGTCTTTGCGCAGGCATGTTTCCATGCATGAGCCGTCACACAGGTTGGCAGTAATATGCGGTATAGGCATGCTTTTATACAAAACAGCCCACGCTTCATTAATTTTACCCGCAGCTAATTTTTTGCAAAAGGTGCGGACATCAATGTGCAGGGGACACTGGCTTTGACAGTGTGGCGCTTCTTCTTGCGTACACTGTGCTTCCCATTGGCGTAGTTCGTGTTGTTCCATAGCGCTCTACTAAATACGTCCGTGCTGCCGAAACAGCACGGACGGTTTTTTATTCTATATTACTTGTTGAGTTCTGCGAGTACTTTTTCAGGACGTGCAGGCAGATGGCGAATACGTGCGCCACAAGCATTGTAGATAGCGTTGATGATAGCTGCGTGCGGGCTGGTGAGTGGAAGCTCGCCAACACCGGATGCACCGAATGGACCTTCAGGACGTTTGGACTCGAGGAAGATGAGTTCCATATCGTCTGGAATCTGCTTGATGTATGGGAATCCAGCACCAACCATGGTTGAATGCTTTTTGATGTCTTCGAAGTCTTCTGTAAGCGCAAGGCCGATAGCCTGAGCAAGACCGCCGTACATCTGGCCGTCAACAGCAAGTTTGTTCATGATGGTACCGATGTCGGATGCTGCTGTCATTTTCTCTACGGTAGTTTTACCGGTAGCAAGTTCAACAGCTACTTCAGCAAGGAATACGCCGTACATGTAACATGCGAACGGGTTACCCTGACCGTTTTCATCACAATCAGTACAAGGTGCAGACCATTTACCATCAACGCGGGTAGGAATATTTTCTGCTACCATTTCTGCGTATGTGTAGAAGGAGCCGTCAGCTTTTGTCATTGCTTCAACCATTGCTTCGCCGGTGGCTTTAATAGCACGACCGATTACAACCTGTGAGCGGGAACCACCAGCAGGGCCACCGTTAGGGCATTTGCTGGTATCGTTCAGGCAAACTCTGACTTTCTCAGCAGGAACACCCATTGGGCTGAGAGCCTCATGGGCAGTGGTTAAGGCGCCAATGTCTGCACCCTGACCATGGTCATGCCATGTGGTGTAAACAGTAATGATACCATCCTCGTCAAGTTCCATTGCTGCTTCTGCAGTATCAGGACCGTCAAGACCACAACCGTAAACGCCGATAGCAATACCTGCGCCGCGTTTAACTTCCGCAGTGGAAAGTTCTGCTGCGCGTTTTTTTGCAGCTTCGTATTTGGGGCGGATAATGTCGAGAAGTTCAGGCAAGCTGTATACTTCTGGGTCCTGACCGGAAGGAGTTGTAGAGCCTTCACGGTATACGTTTTTGTAACGCAGTTCTAATGGGTCCATGCCGATTTTTTCAGCAAGTTCGTCCATAAGAACTTCGGAAGCAAACTCAGACTGTGGTGAACCGTAGCCACGGAATGCAGAACCCCATGCGTGGTTAGTACAAACGGTACGGCCTTCACCGCGGATGTTCTCGATGTTGTAACCAGCACCGATGAACTGAGCACCGCGAAGTGTAAGAAGGTCACCAAACTCGGAGTAAGGACCGTGGTCAACAGACCAGTCAGTTTCCATACCGAGGAGTTTACCGTCGTTGTTAGCAGCCATGCGAACGTTCATGAAGAATGGGGAGCGCTTACCGGTGTAAGTTTGCTGCTGGTACCATGTGTAGTTGAGGTAGACAGGTTTGCCAGTAGCCATACATGCAGCGCCGACCAATGCTTCCATTGTTGGGCTGAATTTGTACCCGAAAGTACCACCGGCAGGGTTCATAACCATAACGATGTTATCAAGTTCTTCACCAAGACCAGGAGCAATCATAGCAGCGTGCAGGTGCATACCGATAGATTTGGAATGGATAACGAGTTTGCCTTCATCGTTGCGGTAAGCAAAACCTACGTCTGGTTCGATAGGCATGTGAGGCTGACGGCCAACGTAGTAGTCACCTTCAATGGTAACGTCTGCGTCTTTAAAGATAGGTGCAGTTTCATTGCCTTTGGCAACTTTTTGTACGAAGTATGTGTTAGGAGTGCCAGGGTGAATTTCAATAGCGTCGTCCTGCATTGCTTCAGGTGCGCTCATGTATGCTGGAAGCTCTTCGAGTTCTACTTTTACCTTTTCAGCAGCAGCTTTTGCATGCTTTTCGGTATCAGCACAAACGATAGCAATTGCATCACCGAACTGGAATACTTTTTCATCACAAAGAATAGGACGATCCCAACCATCACCTTTGTTGCTTGGGAAGGTAATAAGACCGGTAATGCGGTTTTTACCTTTAACGTCTTTGTGTGTAACTACTTTTACAACGCCTTCCATTTTCTCAGCTTCGGAAGTGTCGATGGAAATAATTTTTGCGTGAGAAACTTCTGCCTGTACAAGAGCACAACGCAGAGTGTCTGCAGGAAGTTTAAGACCTAAGTCTGCACCGTAATCAAGAGTACCTGTTACTTTGGCAACAGCGGACGGACGTGGATATTTTGTACCCATGATGCGGCCTTCTACTGGCACGTCTTTCATCAATTCATCACGAGTTTTGTCACCGCGCAGAACTGCAGCAGCATCCATAACAGCGTCAACGAGAGGTTTGTAGCCTGTGCAGCGACATGCGTTGCGATGCTTCTGGAACCAGTCACGAACGTCTTCACGACTTGGGGACTGGTTTTCAAGGAGAAGTGCGTAGGAAGAAATAATGAAGCCAGGTGTACAGAAGCCACACTGTGCGCCACCATGAGCAATCCATGCAAGCTGGATAGGATGCAGGTTGTCTGGTGTGCCCACGCCTTCAGCAGTAACAATTTTAGTGTGTTCTGCAATGCGCTTCATTTTAATTGTGCAAGTACGCTTAAGTTTACCGTCTACAACAACGGTACAACTACCGCACTGACCTGAACCACAACCAATTTTAACACTGGTAAGATTCAGGTTCTCACGCAGTACGTTCGCAAGTGTTTCGTCCTGTTCGCATATGACCATTCGGTCTACGCCGTTAACATGAAGCATTTTTTTTAGCATGGAAACTCCTCTCAGGTACCTAGGCGATCAAACAGCGCGATACAACACAAGGCGAAGGGTGTTGATGCTGTGAAAGGTACCATCACATATAGGTTATAAAGCAGGAGGGTTCTACAGCAGAACCAGCCAATTATTATGACGATTTACCAAAGGAACATAGCGGGAAGTGGCATGTGTCGCAGCCGGCACAAAAGCCGCCGTGTCCTAAGTTCGTAATATCTCTACGGGTAATGGTTTCGCCTGCGAGAATGCGTGGTACGATGAGATCAAAGATACTGGCGCGGTAGTACATGACGCAGCCGGGAAGCCCGATGATAGGTCGGCCATCCTTGTAGGCGAGCATAAACATGGCACCGGGGAAGGTAGGGGAGCCGTAGGTAACTACATCTGCTCCGGTGTCGCGGATACTGGCGGGGGTTCTGTCATCTGGGTCAACAGACATACCTCCTGTTACAACAACAAAATCCATTCCCTGATTGAGGAACGAGGTGATGGCATCTGTTGTCATTTGCTGGTCGTCGGGAACAAAAACCTGTTCCGCAACGCTTGACCCGAGTTCGTGAAATTTTTTACGGATTACAGGGCCGAACTTGTCTGTAATTCTACCATTGTATACTTCGCTACCGGTGGTAACGACACCTACTCTATGATGTTTGAACGGCTTAACCTGAATAACAGGGCCGCCTGTGGCGCAAACAGCTTCTACTTCTTCAACCTTGGATCGGTCTGTAACGAGAGGAACAATGCGGGTACCAGCAACAGGGCGCTCTGTCATAATATGCAATCCGTCGTGCATGGTTGAAAGCACAACTTCTTCAATGGCATTAATTTGATGTACTTTTTCAACATCAATGGACAGCAGCCCTTTGTTTGCAATAAGGTTTACTCGCCCTTCAGAAACATCGCTTAGAGTGATGCCTTCACCGGAAACGGCCTTTGCGATACGGACAGCGGCTTCGTTTTCATGAATTTGATTTTCGGTAAGGTTAAGCACGTAAAGGTGCTCTTTACCAATATCGAGAAGGGTCGGGATGTCCTCAGCTTTGACAATGTGGCCTTTCTTAAACGCAGGACCTTTACTCTCACCGGGAACGATCCGAGTGATGTCGTGACAAAGAACCATACCAATTGAATTTTGAACTGGAACTGCCTGCATTGTAATCTCTTTTTGCGGTTCAGGTTGATAAAAAAAGTAGTGAGTAGGCGATTACTGGTGCTTTTTCTTATGTCCACGGAGGCATAATAAGTCAAACATTTTTTTATTAAAAAAAATAGCATGGGCGTGGATTTGCTTAAGAAAAAAATGGCAAGCGTGTGATACAGCAATAAGGAGAGTATTTGATGCAAGTGAAGAGAGTGAAATATAAACTTTGGCTGGAAAAGGACGGCGAAATGCTGTTCGGCTCAGGTGGCGCGGTACTGCTTGAGCAAATTGATGCGCTGGGGTCTCTTTCAGGAGCTTCGAAAGAGCTTGGGATGTCGTACAGAAGAGCGTGGGGGCGGTTGAAGAAATTAGAAGAAAGTGTTGGGGAAGATTTGGTGACAAAAGTCGGAGGGAACAAAAAAGGATACCGTCTTACAGAGACTGGAAGACGGTTTATTACATCCTATCGTGAGGCGGAAAAGAAAATGGATCAAGCTGCTCAAAAAATTATGAAGGATTGCTTCAACTGGGTTAAGTAAGTCCTATTTGCTCATAGGGCAGAAGCGTTCCCAGTTCATGTATGGTGCAGCACCGGCAATGGTGGTTCCATAGAAGATAACTGGTTTGTCGGTGAGGAACAGGTCGATGGAGTTGTTCGCAAGCGTAGTGCCTGTTACGAGTAGCAGGTCTGCCCATGCGATAGCTTCGTTCGTACTTGCTTTGCCTTCAACCATTACGCCGCGTTTTACTTGTCCGATGTTATCCGGATCAAGGTCGACAAGACGGACTTCAAAGTCTGACTGAAGTGCTTCGGTCATCATTGGCTGGAAGCCGATGATTGTGATGCGGCATTTGTCGTATTTCTTTTGAATATACTCGCGAAGCTGTTTTGCACACTCTTTCGGTTCATTGTCTTTACAGTGAATTGTGTTGGTTGTGTTGTCATATGCACAGCCTACAGCATTCAGTGTGGCGACAAAAATGGCGCGGTTAAAGTCGTTGGTAAGGGGAAGAGCTGCAATATCTGCAAGCGTTCCAGAGAATGTGCCGCGGCTGCCGGTGAAAGCCTGACCTTTGTAGCCGTTGAATGTGGCTTCCATCAGGTGCTCTTTGCCCTGCTGAATTGGGTAGTCCAGATCATCGGGCTTGCCGATAGCTTCTTCTGCGGTGAGGGGCTTTGCAGATACTACAATCTTCTCGTGAAGAATATTTTGTTTTTTCCAATGGGAAAGAGCTTGATCGTGGATATTAGCTAATGCCTGCATTCTGTTTCTCGCTTGACGTTGGAGTCGGCGTTATAAGGTTGATGCCACAGTGATGACATTGTTCATACATGATGTTGCTCTGAGCAGCCTGATGCGCTGCAAAGATCTGTGTATTCAGCCAGTTTGGAGAAATTTTTCCTTGCTCCATTGCAATAATGGTGTCGCCAAGCAGGGTAGCTTCTTCCAGATCATGTGTCACATGGATAATTGGGATCGGAAGTCGTGTTTTTATTTCTAACAGTAGATGTTGAAGTTTTCGTCGTGTTGTTACATCAAGCGCGGAGAACGGTTCATCTAGTAATAATGCTACAGGTTCTCGTGCCAGTGCCTGACAGAATGCTGCACGCTGCCGTTCTCCACCGGAAATGGAGTGCGGCTTTTTGTGTTTTATGTGCTCAATTCCAAATGTTTGTAGCAACTCCGGCACGGTTTCAGGCTTCACTGCGGCAAAGAGAATGTTTTTTTCTACCGTAAGATGCGGGAAGAGCGTGTAGTCTTGAAATACCAGACCAACATGCCGACGTTGCGGGGGAACTGCTATGGCGGATGTGCTGGAAAACCAGACAGTATCGTTCAAGCTGATGGTTCCGCTGTCTGGAGTCTCAAGTCCTGCGAGCATACGGATAAGCGTTGTTTTTCCAGAGCCGGAAGGTCCGACAATCGCTGTCAGCGTATTAGACGGACACGTTGTTTCTAGCTGTACGGTAATGTTTTCAAGCTGTTTGGACACTGAAAGTGTAAGCGTCATGACTGCTGCCTCCCGTTGACGGCGTTGATGACTAAGAGAAATACAAAACATACCGGTACAAGTGCCGCAGACATATAGATGGCGTCATCATAGCGCAGGGCTTCAACTGCTTCGAAGATTGCAATAGAGGCAACCTGCGTACGTCCCGGAATGCTGCCGCCGACCATGAGAATGACACCAAACTCCCCAAGACTGTGGGCGAACACCAGAATGGAACTTGCCACGATGCCGCTTACACAGTTTGGGAGTATGACACGATAAAACGTTTGAAATGGAGACAGTCCCAAAACTGCCGCGCTTTCCAGTAAACGTTTGTCCAGTTTTTCAAACGACGCTCGCAGTGGCTGCACTGCAAAGGGTAGATTGAAAACGAGCGAAGCAAATAGGATACCCGCAAAGCTGAAGATGAGCCTGTCGCCTGTCAGGCTCTGCCATGTTGAACCGACGGCTCCCGAGGGTGTCATAAGAATGAGTAACCCGAAGCCGAGAACCGTTGGTGGGATAACCATGGGCAGCGTAATGAGAGCATCCAGAATGCTTTTCCCTCTGCATTTTCCAAAGGCGAGGAAATATGCAGGGGGAAACGCAAGTAACGGAATGAGCACCATAGTACAAAACGCTAGTTTTGCTGAGAGGAGGAGGGGCTCTAGCGTCATAGTTTATTCGTACCCGTATTTACTTTTGATGGCCGTTACTGTTGAGGAACCGAGAAATGCTGCAAATTTTTCAGCTGCCTGTTTATTTGGCGTACTTTTAAGAATACATGCTTTCTGGATAACCATAGGTGCTTCTTTTACTGGAATAAAACATCCTTTCTTTCCTTCAGGAGTGAACATGTAAGAGAACGCACAAAAACCTGCATCGGCTGCTCCAGTAGCCACATACTGGAACACCTGAGAGATTGATTGTCCGATAGCAAGTTTGGGTTGAATGGTTGTCCAGAGCTGTTCTTTTTCCAATGCAATTTTTGCCACGGTGCCGTATGGAGCTGTTTCTGTATTAGCAATGGCTATGTGGGTAACCTCAGGAGAGGTGATACTCTCCTTCCATGAGTTTCCACAGAGTTTTTCATTACGCGTCCAGAGAACAATACGCCCCTTTGCATAGATGAAAGGTTCCTGCACAAGGTTTTTAGCAAATAATTTTTCAGGGCGGAGCGTGTCGGCAGCAAGGAACATGTCAAATGGAGCACCGCTGATAATTTGTCCGTACAGCTTGCCTGTGGAAGTGTAGGTTGCCTGCACTTTTATCCCTGTTTCTTTTTCAAAAGCAGGGATAATCTCTTTCATCGCGGGCATAAAGTTCGCTGCCTGAGCAATTACGAGATCAGCTGCCTGTGCTTTTGCTGGCAGGGATACGCAAAGAACCATCATAAGGGTAAGCAGTAGTTTCATACGAAGTCTCCATATATTCGGGGAAATAGGGCATTTGTAACCGTTGAAAATTTCATAACTTTACTTTTGTATCTGCTTCTATGAAGATTGCTTAATTAGAACAAGCACGTCACGGAAAAATTTGAAACCGTGACTTCCCGTGGAGTTGTCATGCCTGAACAAGCCGGATCGTTATCACCGCATACTATTTTTACTGTTTCTGATTCGTTGCGATATCTTGAGCCGCAACAGCTTGAGGTGTTCCTCCAGTCTTTTAACGCGTGGTGTGCAGCAACAGACAGGCAGGAGTATGTTCGTTCCCGTCAACGAATGCGTGCATTGTTTTTGATGTTGCGATTTACAGGAGCAAGGCTCGGGGAAATTTTGACTCTGGATGACAGAACCGCATTTGATTTTTCACGCAAAATTGTTTGCCTAGGGCATGGGGAGACTCAACGGGATGTTCCTCTGGAAAATTTTTCAAGTGATGCGATACAGGAAGTGCTTGAAAGTTCGATGGGGTACAGTCTTCGCGGACATTTTTTTCATATGGATCCGGGGTACGTTCGAAGGATTTTTTATGCCCGTGCCATGGATTGTGGTTTACCCAAGGAGCTGGCAACGCCGAGAGTCTTGCGGTACAGCCGTGCCTTGGAAATGGTGCGAGGAGGCGTTCCGTTACTGGTAGTCAGTAACGTGCTCGGGCATTTATCAGCAGATGTTCTGGCAACTTTTCGAAATTATACGAATGACGATGTTACTTCGATTGTCCGTAAGGCTCATAATGAAATGCAGCGCCGGACAAGTGCCCGAAACTCGTTTGTGGGGCATGTGGCGCGAGTAACAGCTGATGGCCTCATGGCTGAAGTCGAAGTTGTAACCGAATCCGGCATGTCCATTTTCGCCCTGATTACAGAAGAAAGTCTGCGTACTTTGAAAATTTGTATCGGAACTCCCGTTGTTGCGACTATTAAAGCGCCTTACATTGATATTAGTAAGCAACACGCTAATAATAATGAGAAGCGCAGAAACCAATTTACGTGCAGTATAGAACGTATTGCATCAACAGAGGTGCTATCAGAGGTAACAGGACATCTAGAAGATGGTAGCGGTATATGTTCACTTGTTTCTAAAAGCGTGATTGACTCTTTAAATATTAATGTTGGAAGCTTAATTAATGTTTATTTTAAAGAACTTTCAGTTGTACTCCACTCTGTATATTAAGAATAACAAATTACTATTCTGTTACCGTATGTTGTGAAATGTGATTTGATTATGTATTTTATCAAAACTCTATTTTGGTATTTGTTTAAAAGAAATTAAAAGCCTTTGCATTTTCTGCAAAGGCTTTTATATTTAAAAATTTACATAGTATTTAGATCAGTATTAGAAATAATGAATATGTATTTTAATTTTTTATGCGAAAATAGAATGCTAAAATAATATTTAGGAATGGTGAACAGTGATCAGTGTGTTTGCAGTGCATTTTTGCAACGTGTTTTGAGGTCGTTGATTTCCTAACTGCTTGTTTTTTTCTCATAAAAAACATGGTTTTGAGTTAATAATATTGATTTTCTGTTCAAGTTAGAACATAGTCAGTGGTCTAATCTTACATCTTAAAATAATTATGAATACGTAGTTGCTGTGAAGAAGAGAGTTTCATTGTTTCAATGAAACATGTGTAAGTGTTTGCGTATGCTCGGGGGGGCTTTGATGATCCGTCTTTCAGATATCCGTATCAGACCTAAGCTGGTATTTTTACTTGTTTCTGTTGGTGCTATTCCATTGCTTATTGTGAGTATTGTGGGGAGTAAGCTGGCAACAGATGCATTGATGGAAAAATCGTATAATCAGCTGATAACAGTACAGTCGATTCGCAAAGGGCAAATAGAAGATTTCTTTACGACAAGCTTTGCTCGAATTAGTATTTTGGCAGATTCTGAACGAATCCAAGAAATGATGCGGTTGCTTACCAGACATCGTGTGGAAAAAAACAAAGATCGCTCATTGGTCACAGATGCGCATTCGTTGCAATACCAAGAAGAAGTTAGAAGTTATATATCCCCGTTAAAAAAATATATCAGTGCCTATGGGTACCATGATTTGTTCCTTGTTGATGCTGACGAGGGGGACGTGCTTTTCTCACTTGCCCGTGAAGAAGATCTGGGAACAAATTTAAAGCTTGGTCAGTACAGAAATAGCGGACTTGGTAATGCGTGGAAGCGTGCTATTACTTCCGGAAAAACAACATTTGTCGACTTTGCAGAGTACGAGCCAAGCGGTGGAGCTGAAGCAGCTTTTATTGCAGAACCCATCCGTGATGAATACGGCAACGTAGCCGGTGTACTCATTTTTCAGTTGACGCCTCAGCTGATTACTCGCGTTGTGGATTCCCGTCAGGGAATGGGGAGTACGGGAGAATCGTATCTTATGGGTGTTAATCTGGCGCAGAACAAATATGAATTTCGTAGCGACTTACGCACCATGGGGAACGGGGCATTTGTTGTTGGCTATTCTCTCCCAACTCCATTGGATTACTGGAAGGACGCTGTTGCAGCCGGAGAAGCCGGTGGTCATAGCGCCTATACTGACAGTTCAGGTGAAGAGGTTCTAGTTGCCTATAACGAACTGTGCATTGCTGGTATCCGATGGTTTCTTATTTCCAAAATTAATAAATATGAAGTCACTGCTCCTATCAGGCAGACGTATAAAGTGCTCGGTATTGTGTCCGGCTTTTTACTTCTGTTTGTGGGTCTGCTTGCGGTCTTCTTTTCCCGTACTATCACACGTCCTATTATTGCCGACATGGAATTTGCTCAGGCAATTGCTGATGGCAAACTCGATGCAACCATAGAAGTCGATCAACGAGATGAACTAGGTGATCTTGCCCGTTCTCTTGATAGCATGGCTCGAAATCTTCAGGAACTGGACTGGCTGAAGTCCGGCAAGGAAGGGTTGGATGATTCCATGCGCGGGGAACATAACCCTCAGGAATTAGCCCGAACATCTATAGCATATCTTTGTAAGCACATGGGCGCACAACTTGGTGCAGTCTATGCGTTGGTAGATGACACATTGGAGCTTAAAGCGAGTTATGCCTTCAGTGATCGCAAAGGGAACTTTAATCGCTTTGCGATGGGGGAAGGGCTTGTAGGACAAGCGGCATTTGAAAACGAAATTATTGTGTTTTCAAATGTTACTGAAGATGCTCCTGCTGTAAACTACGGCGTTGGGGAAGTTTTTTCAAATGCATATATGGCAGTGCCGGTTGCTTTTGAGGGCAGTGTTGTTGGAGTTATTTTATTAGGCACTCTCGACACGTTTTCGCCGTTACATAGAAAATTTATTGAACAGAATATCGAAAACATGGCGATTCTGATGAACGCCGCGCAGTCCCGTCAGCTTGTACATGAATTGTTGGAACAGGCACAGCAGCAACAGGAAGAGCTGCGTGTTACCAACGAAGAGTTGGAAGAGCAGACAGAGGCGTTGCTTGAATCTGAAGCACGATTACAGCAGCAGCAGGAAGAACTTCGGGTAACGAATGAAGAACTTGAAGGACAGGCAAAGGTTCTTAAAGAATCGGAATCGGAACTTCAGGCACAGCAGGAAGAGCTTCGTGTTATTAACGAAGAGCTTGAAGAACGTACAAAAGCACTCGAAGAACAGAAGTCTGCCATTGCTGTAAAGAACTCCGAGCTGGTCAAAGCCCAAAAAGCGGTAAAACAAAAAGCACAAGATTTAGAAGTAGCAAGTAAGTATAAGTCTGAATTCTTGGCGAATATGTCGCATGAATTGCGCACTCCGCTAAACTCAATTTTAATTTTATCCCAGCTGTTCGGTCAAAATAAGGACGGCAATCTGAGCAAGAAGCAGATTGAATCTGCCTATGCCATTCATTCTTCCGGTTCAGATTTGTTAACTCTCATTAATGAAATTCTGGATCTTTCAAAAATTGAAGCAGGGAAAGTCGAGCTCATTATTGAGCCTGTTGGCGTTTCAAATTTGATTCAGGATATTAATCGTCTTTATAGAGATATTGCCGCAGATAAGGGGATTAATTTTGAAATAATTGTTGGACAGGATGTTCCGGCAACACTCGAAACGGATTCTCAAAGATTACAGCAAGTTTTGCGTAATTTACTTACCAATGCCTTTAAGTTTACGCATCAGGGCACAGTTTCCTTGTCCATCGCAAGACCACCTCAGGCTTTGACTAACGATCTGGGAATTGATGCCAGCAATGCATTAGCTTTTGTTGTATCTGATGAGGGAATTGGCATTGCCAGAGATAAGCAGGCTGCGATTTTCCAGGCATTCCAACAAGCAGATGGCAGCACGAGCCGAAATTATGGCGGCACAGGGCTTGGTCTTTCCATTTCCCGCGAGCTTGCCAGACTGTTGCAGGGGGCGATTTATCTTGAAAGTGATGAAGGAAAAGGTAGCACCTTTACGGTTGTTCTACCTGAATTTTATCAAGATCATGCTGAATATGCTGATGTGTTTGAAAAAGTCGATATACCGGTTGCAGCAGGTGGTGAAGACTTTGCCAAGTCTGAACTTGCTTCTACAGAACTGGTGGTTTGTGAGGGGGGAGCTGTACAGCCTCAAATGCCTGCACCGGTTGTTTCAATACCAGTGCAAAAAAAAGCTACTCCGCCGAAAGAGAGTGAATATGTTGAAGATGACCGTGTGGCCATTACTCCCGAATCACGAAGTCTGCTTATTATTGAAGATGATTGGAATTTTGCAAAAATTATGCGCGATTTCGGTCGTGAGCGCGGGTTCCTGTGCCTTGTCGCAGAAGACGGCGAAACAGGATTACACTTTGCGGATTACTACAAACCGAGTGCAATAATTCTGGATGTCGGTCTTCCGGGAATTGACGGCTGGACCGTAATGGAACGACTGAAAGATAATCCTGAATTACGTCATATCCCAGTTCATTTCATGTCTGCTAACGATAATTCTCTGGATGCGCTCCGTATGGGTGCTATAGGGTATCTGGCAAAACCAGTGACCATGGAACATGTTGAAGAAGCATTCAGCGCGCTTGAGGATGTTATATCCAAGCCTGTGCGTAATCTATTGCTTGTAGAAGATGACAAAATTCAGTGTCAGAGCATCATAGATTTGATCGGTAACGGCGATGTGAAAACAACCGACGTTGCAACCGGCAGAGAAGCGTATGAAGAGCTTTCCAGAGGCAATTATGATTGTATGATTCTGGATTTAGGGCTCGAAGACATGTCCGGATTTGAATTACTGGAAAAGATACGCTTGAGTGATTCTTCTATGCGTGTGCCTGTTATTATCTATACAGGTCGTGATTTGACGCATGATGAAGAGAAACAGCTGAGTAAATATGCCGATAGCATAATCATCAAGGGTGTAAAATCTCCAGAACGGTTACTTGATGAGTCAGCTTTGTTTTTGCACCGAGTGGAATCAAACCTGCCACATGAAAAACAACAGATGCTCAAGATGGTACACGATAAAGAATCTGTGCTTAATGGCAAAAAAGTCATGATTGTGGATGATGATATGCGAAACGTTTTTGCGTTATCCAGCGTTCTTGAAGACAGAAATATGGATGTTGTTGTCGCCAAAAACGGTATCGAGTGTCTTGAAAAACTCGAAGAACTCGACTCAATAGACTGCGTGCTTATGGATATTATGATGCCGAAAATGGATGGTTACGAGGCCATGACCGAGATTCGTAAAAATCCAGAATATGCAAAATTGCCGATTATTGCTCTGACTGCAAAAGCGATGAAGGGTGACAGAAGCAAGTGTATTGATTCTGGAGCAAGTGATTATCTTTCCAAGCCGGTGAATACCGATAAGCTTCTTTCGATGATGCGTGTTTGGTTATACTAGTATGTGTGAAATTGAGCAGATTGAAAATGAGCGATTAGAGGTACAACTTCTGCTGGAAGCTGTTTATTTAAAATACGGATACGATTTTAGAAAATACGCAAGTGCTCATACAAAGCGTAGGCTGGAACATCGGCGTACACTTGAAAGGTTGCCTAATATGGCAGCAATGCAGCACTTGCTGATACATGATGAATCATTTTTCAACAGATTACTTTTGGATTTGTCGATTAATGTGACCGAAATGTTTAGAGATCCTTGGTTTTACAAGAAAGTCCGTGAGTTTGTTGTCCCGTATTTGCAAACATACCCGTTTGCTAAAGTTTGGCATGCAGGCTGTTCCGCAGGGCAGGAAGTCTATTCTATGGGCATTGTTCTGCGGGAAGAGGGCATGAAAGAGCGCGTGCAGATGTACGCAACAGACTTTAACGAACTTATTTTAGCCAAAGCCAAGGACGGCATTTACCCCATGAATCTGGTGCGCGAATATACCGCAAATTACCAGCAAGCAGGGGGGAAAAGTTCTTTTTCCGATTATTACACTGCGGACTACGACAGTGTTGTCATGAAGAGATTTTTAAAAGAACAGGTTCTTTTTTCTTCGCACAATCTTGTGACAGATGGCGTGTTTGGGGAAATGAATGCTATTTTTTGTCGCAATGTTCTTATCTATTTTAATAAAGATCTACAAAATAGAGTGCTGAACTTGTTCTATGAAAGCTTATGCCCCGGAGGGTTCCTATGCCTTGGGTCAAAGGAAAATATTAAGTTTTCAGACGTAGCACATAAGTTCGAAGTGGTTGCCGAGCGTGAAAAAATTTATCGTAAAAAACGCATGTAACTACTCACCAGGATAGCAGATGGAGAAGGGCACACGGAAATATGAAGCTATTGTTATAGGTGCATCCGCAGGGGGGCTTACCGCTTTGCACCGTGTTTTTTCTCAATTGGATGCTAATTTTCGACTCCCTATTCTTATTGTCCAGCACGTCAGTCCTAATTATGAAAGCCGATTGCCGATTTTGCTTAGTCAGTATGGCACCGGCTTAGTGAAGGAAGCTGAGGATAAGGATCAAATTAGAGAAGGTAACGTATATATTTCTCCACCTAATTATCACCTGTTAGTGGAGCCGGACAAAAGTATTGCTTTGTCTGTGCAGGACAGGGTTAATTATTCGCGACCATCCATTGATGTTTTATTTGAGACTGCGTCAGAAGCGTATTGCGAGTCGCTTGTGGGAATTATTCTGACAGGAGCAAATTCTGACGGCGCCAATGGGTTGGCTACAATACAAAAACGCTGCGGTCTCACTATTGTTCAATCTCCGGAATCTGCGGAGTTTGAAACAATGCCGAGAGCTGCACTTGCGGCTTCAAGTCCGGATTTTATTCTTCCCTTGAATGAAATCGGGATCTTTATGAATTCACTTAGTAATAGAGGATAGCCATGGGAATCGCCAAGGTACTCATAGTGGATGACAGGCCTGAAAATCTTCTTACATTGGAAGGCCTGTTAGAACAGCCTGGAATTGATATTATTCGGGCAAATTCGGGTGGGGAAGCACTCGCCCATATGCTTGATCATGATTTTGCATTGGTTTTGCTGGATGTTCAGATGCCGGGAATGGACGGCTATGAAGTGGCTGAATTAATGCGTGGTAATAGAAAAACAAAACATATTCCGATTATTTTTGTGACGGCGGAGGGAAAGGGCAAATCTCAAGTCTTTAAAGGGTATGAATCCGGTGCGGTAGACTATTTGTTTAAGCCTCTCGATGCTCATATTTTTAAAAGTAAGGTGGGGGTTTTTATCGAACTGTTTCATCATAAAGAAGCACTTGAGCAGAAGAGCCTTGAGCTTGACCAAAAGCTTGCAGAGCTTGAAGAACTGCAACAGCAGTTGGAGCAGACAAATGAACAACTCCTTCTTCTTTCCATTACAGATGGTCTCACAGGCTTACTGAATAAGCGTCAGTTTAATGCAAACTTTTCCCACGAATGGAAGCGGGCACACCGAAGTAAGTCTTGGTTGTCTCTTATTCTTATCGATATTGATTATTTCAAAGCATATAATGATACCTACGGACATGCTAAAGGCGATGAATGCCTTGTTCTGGTTGCGCAGGCATTAGCAGATACCGTAAAGCGTGATGTTGACAGAACAGCGCGTGTGGGTGGTGAAGAATTTGCTATAATCCTGCCGGATACCGAACTTGCAGGAGCACAGTACGTTGCAGAACGTGTGCGTAATAATATTGAGTCTCTTGCTATCCCTCATGATGGTTCGCCTGTTTCTACACACGTAACTGTGAGCGTCGGCGCTGCTTCTATTGTCCCGACACAAAAAGAAGACACGCTATCGCTTATAAAGGCCGCAGATGCTGCTTTGTATAAAGCAAAAGGCGATGGGCGTAACGTGTGTTGTACGGCTATTCTTGAATGTTAACAGTGAATTCTGCCCCCCGAATCAGGTCTTACTGTTCTTTTGAAAGGTATATTTTCGTGCGGAATTCTTCGTAATGATCAGTGAGGAATCGTAAATAGACCTTCTGAGAAAAATAAATTTTCTTGAAAAAAAGGCTGTCCTTCAAACGTAGGGCAGCCTTTTTTTGCTGCTAACAGTGCGGCTTTTGCATTCGGGGCTCCTCAGATGAATGCTGGCTGCTTTACTGTGCAGTGTTTTCTAAGGCAGATGCAATCTCGGATGTTTTTATTCATTTCTCTGTAACGTCTTCATGGAGAATTTTGAATATGATAACTAAAGTTAATTCTGTTGACGACACAAATAAAAAAAGCCGCACATGTGTGCGGCTGAATGACATTATTTGTAATTAGTAAACGGCTATGCCATAGGCCGGAAGCAAATCTTTGAGTACATAGTACCGGTGATATGCGGCTGCCTGATGGAATCGATAGACGTTGGTCGAAAGATTGTCTTTTGATTCTTCTTTGTCATCAAAGTCGAATTTTTGATTTTCCCAATTACTTTTGTTGTATCTAATTTTTGGGTCGATAACCGGTGTATTATGCCATGTCAGGGTGCGCCATTGTTCGATTCGCCCGTCACAGTCTTCTTCAACTGCAATAATTGTCTTAATGTCATCGGCAATGTCTTCAAATGGGATGATTTCCGGCGAGTCATACATGTCTTCCGCATATTGACGGAAATAGTTGTACAGCAGCTCGCATCCTTCAAAGAAGTGGATTTTATTATCACGAGTTTCTATTTGTTCTGCTTCAATCGGAAGATTGGATTCTGAACTCTCATTTGGATATTCGTATTCAAAACACCATTTCAAATACGGACGGTCTGGAAATGTTGCAACAGCACCATGCCCGAGGCTGCCTGTGGTCTCTTCAGCAAAAAAGCTGATCACACTGCCAATCTTAAAGCGTTTAATGAAACGTCCAAGTTTGGAAAGCACGTAATCAGCCATTTTAGGATCTTTGACCTCTAGCGGCTTAAGACTTCCATCAATAATTTTGTTTAAAGAAGAGCCAACGCCAGAAAAACCGAAGTGGGAGAATGTGTCCATATAGACATGCGCAGCAATGCCAAGCAACTCTAAACCATATGCTTTTTGCGGGGCAAGGGCGAAGTGGTTGCGCATCATGCTTTGAGCAGGCTTGCTGTTTTTTTTGCAGAGAAGCTGTTCCTCAAAATCTTTACCTTGCGCACCGGGAAGGAAATGGAACGGAACCCACACGCGGCGTTGTTCTTCGCGTGCGCCATGCACATCTTTATGATGGTTCAGGATGCATTGTCCGCCTTTATGAGCTGTGGCAATGCCATAGAGAAGTCCACCGTCTTCATGCTGCTTGCTATTCTGTTTTGTGGAGTCATCCACATACTGAGCTGCGTACGCTATGGTGTATGCATCCTCTTGCGGGATGCCAGCGGCACGGGCAAGTGCATAGGTGCCGTAGAAATGCATGTCCAATTGCATAAAAATCCCTCCGGTATCATGTTTGTTTGTGCGTATCATACATGATGTTAGAGAGATATGTGTAATCATATTTAGGCGTTAGAAACCGAAAAAAGGGCGCAGCAACAGCTGTCGCCCTCTCTCGAATGGGTTTGGCTATAAGCCAAGGTATGCTTTTTTTACGTCCTCGTTGGTGAGCAGGGTTGCTGCGTTATCTTCCATGGTAATGTGTCCTGTTTCGATTACGTATCCGCGGTGCGCAACTTTGAGCGCTTGGTTAGCGTTCTGTTCCACAAGAAATACTGTGGTGCCAGTTTGGTTAACCTTCTGAATGATCTCGAAGATCTGCTGGATAATAATTGGTGCAAGACCAAGAGATGGCTCATCAAGGAGCAGTAATCGAGGTCTTGCCATCAGGGCACGGGAGATAGCGAGCATCTGCTGTTCACCACCGGAGAGTGTGCCGCCTGTCTGCTTCTGGCGTTCTTCCAGAATAGGGAACAGATTGAAGGCGTATTCCATATCGCGCTTGATGGCATTTTTGTCGTTACGCAGAAAGGCTCCGAGTTCTAGGTTTTCCATGACGGTTAAGTCAGGAAAAATGAGTCGGCCTTCTGGTACCTGTGAGATGCCGAGGCGAACGATTTGATCCATTTTTGTTTTGTGAATCGGTTTTCCCTCAAAGAGAATTTCACCGGTGCGGGGCGGTGTGCCACCACAGATGGACATGAGGGTTGTTGACTTACCGGCACCGTTAGCGCCAATGAGTGTTACGATTTCACCTTCATCAATATGTAGGCTTACATCATGCAGAGCATGAATATTGCCGTAGAATGTGTTGATACCATTAATTTTAAGCAAGGCTTTCCTCCCCGAGGTATGCTTTGATAACCTGTGGATCGTTACGTACTTCATTAGGAGTACCTTGAGAAATAAGGCAGCCATATTCCATAACATAAATACGATCGGACAGGCTCATAACCATGCTCATATCATGCTCAATAAGTAAGATTGCGAGCTTGAACTTGTCGCGGATGTCCAGCACCAACTGCTTGAGTGATTCTGTTTCCTGCGGGTTCATACCTGCTGCCGGTTCATCAAGCAAAAGCAGGGAAGGCTGAGTGGCCATAGCACGTGCAATTTCCAATTTGCGCTGATCACCGTATGGCAGGTTGCAGGCAAGGTCATTGTAGTGTTGGTTAAGGCCTACATATTTGAGAAGCTCATAACTTTTATCAATATTTTCTCTTTCTTCACGCTTTACGTGCGGCGGACGAAGCAGTGCATCTAAGATGCCTGCTTTTGTTCGGCAATGGCGGGCTACCATAACGTTTTCCAGCACTGTCATGTTCTTAAAAAGTCGAATGTTCTGGAAGGTGCGCGCCATTCCAAGTTCAGTAACGTTATTTGGCTTCATACCGTTAACGCGGCGTTCTGTATCTCCGAGAGGAGTAAAAAACACGTTACCGTCAGTCGGTTCATAAATGCCGGTAATGCAGTTAAAGAACGTTGTCTTACCAGCACCGTTCGGGCCGATGAGGGCAACAATTTCACCACTGTCCACTTGCAGATCAACATCGTTGAGTGCACGCAGACCACCGAAGCTTTTGGAGAGTGCATTAACGTTCAGTACGGTAGACATTACGCATCTCCTTTTTTGACAAGGTCTGGATCTTCAACGTGGTATTTACGGCCCTTAGGAGCAATAAGTCCCTGTGGGCGGAAAACCATCATAAGTACCATTGCGGATGCGAAAATGATCATGCGGTATTCAGAGAATGCACGCAGATATTCCGGCATAAGCACGAGGAACGCAGAACCGAGGATTACACCAAGGTTGGAACCCATGCCGCCAAGAACAACAATGGATAAGATGATTGCCGATTCCATAAAGGTAAAACTGGCAGGGTTAATAAAGGTGGTTTTTGCGGCAAATATTACGCCTGCAAAGCCAGCCCATGCTGTACCAAGCCCGAATGCCATAAGCTTAACGTTTACGCGGTCAATCCCCATTGCCTGACAAGCGATTTCATCCTCACGGAGTGCCTGAAGAGCACGGCCGATACGGGAATCTTTTAATCGTTGCACAGAGATAATGGTAATGATAGCGAGCGCGAGAACGATGTAGTAAATGTAGATGTTTGCGTCTGCTACGGACAGTTCCATGCCGAATAAGCCCGGACGGTCAATATTTGAGATGCCGGAAGGGCCGCCAGTCAGAGAACTCCAGTTTTCCAGAACCAGTCGAATAATTTCCCCGAATCCAAGGGTTACGATTGCAAGGTAGTCACCGCGCAGTCGCAAAACAGGGAAGGCAAGCAGAATGCCGCCGAGACAGGCGAATAATCCGCCGAGTGGTAAAGCCACCCAGAAACCGATGCCAAAATAGTGGTTAAGCAGCGCGTAGCTGTATGCACCAATTGCGTAGAACGCAGCATGTCCAAGGAAGAGCAGGCCAGCTACACCAACAATAATATTTAAGCCGAGTCCAAGAACGACATACAGCAAAAATGAGATAAAGATGTTGGTCTGATAGGTTGTTACAAGAAGTGGTAGGGCAATGCTCAGCGCAAAAAGCGCTGCAAGAGCAGGGCGTGCCACTGCAGGTTCTTCCATCGCACGGGAAAGCCAAAGTTGTTTCTTTTGCTTAGCTGATGATTCAGTTTCGTATTGTTTGGCTTCCTTACGAGCCAGAGCCCAGCGCCATACGTAGGAAATAAAGAATATTCCTACACCAACGTAGACAAGGTTCATCCATCTCCATTCAATGGTGTTCTCGATAGTGTTAACTCGAACAACCATGATAGGAAATGTAAGGAACATGAACCACAAACTAGCAATTATGGATTGTTTCAGTCCTTGCATTGTATTTCTTCTGCAGAAACTAAATTCTGCAACTCCTTCTTTCGTTACGGGTGAACACGGTTATACCTTTTCAACAGGGGCTTTGCCCAAGATGCCGGAAGGACGGAAAATAAGGAAGATTACCAGCAGAGAGAAGGCGAAAACGTCTTCGTAGTCACTGGAGATATACCCTGCTGCATAGCTTTCTGTCAGTCCGAGGAATAGTCCGCCGAGCATGGCACCCGGAATGGAGCCGATGCCGCCGAGAACCGCAGCCGTAAATGCTTTTACACCAGCAATAAAGCCGATCATGAAGTTCAGCTGACCTGAGTGGGTAGAGATAAGCACGCCACCAAGCGCTGCCAGTGAAGAGCCAATGATGAAGGTTGTTGAAATAATTTTGTCGGCATTGATGCCAAGGAGCATTGCCATTTTTCTGTTCTGGGCGGTCGCACGCATGGCTTTGCCCATTTTAGTAAATTTGATGAACAGTGTCAGTGCCAGCATAGATATGGAACTGGCAACAACGATAACTAAATCTGTAGAACCAAAGATGTGTGCAATCGGCTCCATAAATTCGAAATCTGGAATTAAAGCTGGAAACGGTAAGAAGTCAGATGTTTGCGCCAGAATAATGTAGTTCTGGAGAAAAAGTGACATACCGATAGCTGAAATAAGTGGAGAGAGGCGAGCAGCGCCGCGAAGTGGTTTGTATGCCACTTTCTCCATAGTGTACCCGTAGGCTGCACAATACAATACTGCGATGACTATTGCCATAAGCAGTATTGCAAAAACAGGAAATCCGTAGACCCCCATCACTCCGGCAACAATGAGTCCGGTAAAGGCACCGAGCATGTAAATTTCGCCATGGGCAAAGTTAATAAGCTCAATAATACCATAAACCATCGTATAGCCAATCGCGATGAGAGCGTAGATGCTCCCACGTGTTAATCCGCCAAGACCCAATTCGATGAAAAAATCCCAATCCATGTGTATGTCCCTGTCAGAGAGGTGCCTGTCTGCAAAAATCGTTGCAGGTACAAGGCCAATTATCTGAGTAAAAAACGGGGAACAATGCGAGATTGCTCCCCGTTGTGCTTCGGCTAATTTGTTGAGTTATTTAAGTTCTACGTATTTACCGTTTTCTACTTTGTACATGGAGAATCCAACGCCTTCTGCGTCGCCTTTTTCGTTGAATTTGATTTTACCGATAGGGGTATCAACAAACTCACCACGAAGTTTAGCAGTTACTGCGTCGTAGTCTGTTGAGTCAGCACGTTCGATAGCGGTAAGCATTGCCACGGTTGCTGCGTAAGCGGCTGGGTAGAATGCACCCGGTTCTGCACCGAACATTTTTACGTGTGCTGCAATCGCTTCTTTGTACATTGGCAAGTTAGATACATCGATAGGGCCGGAAGCGTAAACGCCTTCAGCATTTTCACCGGCTACCTTAATGAAGGTATCATCTTTTACGCCGTCATCAGAAACGAAGTTTGCTTTAATACGCTTTTTACGCATCTGGGTAATAAGCTTGGAAGCTTCCGGATGGTAACCACCGTAGATAACGGTGTCAGCTTTAAAGCGACGGATTTTCTGTACTACTGCTGAGTAGTCAGGAGCACCAGGTGTTACGCCTTCAAACATAACAACTTCAGCTTTGCCGCCTTCTTCAATAAATTTACGTGCGAATTCTGCGTAGCCTTTACCGTAGTCACCTTTGTCGTGCAGTACTGCAATCTTCTTTGCACCAAGCTTTTCGATAGCAAAGTCAACGCCAAGGCGTGCCTGCATATCGTCAGATGCGATAGTGCGGAAGAAGGTAGGGTAGTCTCCGGACTGGGTGAGCATAGGGTTTGTAGCACTAGGTGACATGGCAATAAGCTTGCCTTCTGTGTAGATAGGCAGTGCAGCTTTAGTGGCGCCAGAGCAGATATGACCCAGTACAACGTTTGCACCGTCAGAAACAAGTTTGGTTGCTACGTTTGTAGCCTGTTCAGGTTTACACTGGTCATCCTGAATGAGCAGTTCAACCTGTTTGCCATTTACGCCACCGGCTGCGTTGATTTTTTCAACAACAACTTTAGCTGCGTTAACTGTTGGCAGACCATAGGAAGCAAGGTCGCCACTGTGTGCGCCAGCAACACCGAGTTTGATGGTGTCTGCTGCAAAAGCAGGTACACACAATGCTGTAACGGCGAGGCCGGTTACGATGGACTTAACCAAACCAGAAAATGTCATATGTTCCTCCAGCGTTGAAGATATTATTGCCTGTTATTCTAGCAATATGGTTGTTAGTGCGTGTGTCGTCTAGTGTGAATGAGAAAAAATAACGTTCCCCTCGTATTCTTTGTTCCCGAAAATGCAAAAATTGTCAAAATGAAAACTGTTCTTTTTGTCAAAAAAGTAAACTTTATATGAAAAAAAACTAATATATCAGATTTAGTTTATATACTTGCTTTATTATCTCCTGATATAACAAGTAAAGTGCCACACTGATAAAAAATGATGTCGCGCTCAGTATTTTTAAAAAAGTTGATAATATGATTCTTATTTGTCAATTTTGTGCTGAAATTTTCAGAAAATAGAACTGAGCTGATGGCAAAAAATATCAGGTGAGAGATTTTTGATTTTTTTTGCAAAAACGGGGATGCGTGCTTATTCTGTCGACTTGCCGACGTGTACAACTGTGGGAGGTGTTTTTATCAAACCTGTGATTTGTACTTGGTACACTGCTGCGGCTTGTATATAATGATGTTTCGAATTGAAATAACCGATCTTTTGACAAGGTCAGCACGTTGCTGCCAATTGACCGCTGCGGTTGTTTCCCGTATGTCATCCGCTTATAAATTGTTCATAATCGCAAAATTGCGAAGAAATAGATTTAGAGGACGTATTCATGAGTAAGGCTCCTGTAGCACCTGAAGAGAACAACGAAGGAACTAGTCTGGATTTTATCCGTACTATTATTGCTGAAGATTGTGAGAGCGGAAAGTACGAAGGACGCGTACATACCCGTTTCCCTCCAGAGCCTAACGGCTACCTGCATCTTGGGCATGCAAAATCCATCTGCTTGAACTTCGGCATTGCACAAGAGCACGAAGGCGGCATCTGTAACCTTCGTTTTGACGATACAAACCCGTTGAAAGAAGAAGATGAATACGTTCAGTCCATTCAGGAAGACGTAAAATGGCTCGGCTTCGATTGGGGTGAGAAACCGTTTTACACTTCTGACTATTTTGAAGTGCTTTTCGGTCATGCTGTAAAGCTGATTGAAATGGGCAAAGCGTACGTAGATCATTCAACTCCAGAAGCTATCCGTGAAATGCGCGGTACACTCACAGAGCCGGGAACTGAAAGTCCGTTCCGTAGCCGCAGTGTTGAAGAGAACCTTGATCTCTTCAACCGTATGCGTAATGGCGAGTTTGCTGACGGTGAATGTGTTCTGCGTGCTAAAATCGATATGACTTCACCGAACATGATCATGCGTGATCCTGCTTTGTACCGTATCCGCAGAGCAACTCACCATAGAACTGGTGATGCATGGTGCATTTACCCAATGTACGACTTTGCACATTGCCTTTCTGATTCACAGGAGCACATCACACATTCTATCTGTACTCTCGAGTTTGAAAATAACCGTGAATTGTACGATTGGTTACTCGAAACTCTCGGTGTATACCGTCCGCAGCAGATTGAATTTGCGCGTCTGAACCTTGCACATACCGTTCTCTCCAAACGTAAGCTTATTCAGCTCGTGGAAGAAGGTCATGTTCATGGTTGGGACGACCCGCGCATGCCTACCATTTCCGGTTTGCGTCGCCGCGGTTGCCCTCCAGAAGCGATTCGCGAATTCTGTTCCCGTATTGGTGTAGCAAAAGCTGACTCCATGGTTGATGCAGCAATGCTTGAATTCTGTATGCGCGAAAAACTTAATGCAATTGTTCCGCGTCTTATGGGTGTTGTTGATCCGATTAAAGTTGTGATCACAAACTACCCTGAAGATCAAGTAGACGAATTTGATATGCCGCTTCATCCTGAATTGGAAGAATATGGCAAACGTATCGTGCCGTTCTCTCGCGAACTGTACATTGAGCGTGAAGATTTCCGCGAAGAAGCGCCGAACAAAAAGTTCTTCCGCCTCGCAATCGGTAAAGAGGTACGTTTGCGGTACGCATACTACATTACTGCAACCGACGTTGTGAAAGACGAGAACGGCGAGATTGTGGAAATCCGTTGTACCTACGATCCTGAAACTAAAGGCGGCTGGTCCGAAGATGGTCGTAAGGTAAAGGGTACTTTGCATTGGGTTTCTGTAAAGCACGCTGTTCCGGCAGAAGTTCGTTTGTACGAACCGCTTTTTGAAAAAGAAAACCCGAACAAGGTTGAAGAAGGCAAAACCTTCGTTGATTACATCAACCCTGATTCAGAAAAAATTATAACAGCGTACGTTGAGCCACGCCTTGCGGAATGCAAAGCTGGCGAGCGTGTACAGTTTGAACGTCTGGGCTACTACTGTGCAGACCTTGATACGACCGCTGAAAAAGCAGTGTTTAACCGTACTGCAACGTTACGTGATAGCTGGAAACGTGTAGAGCGTAACCAGAAATAACGTTAGGTTGTCAAAACGATTAAAGCCTCTGTTCATGGGAACAGGGGCTTTTTTTATGGGTAATTTTTAAGCGCTGTGAAAGGATGCCAGATAACTATGAATTGAAATGTACTTTTTTTAAGTTTTTCCGTTGACAGTAGGCTGGGTTTTCCATAAATACACATCTCACAACTTGATGGGCTATCGTTCAATTGGCAGGACGACGGGTTCTGGCTCCGTTAATCAAGGTTCGAGTCCTTGTAGCCCAGCCATTTTTTTTAAAACAGCAACTGGCCAAGTTGCTTGATGGCAATGAAATCATACTCGGATTTATTTCTGACTCGATCTGAATTGTTATTTGCGGTTCGCCGTATATTTTAGAGAAAATTACAAGTTTTCAAGCGTCCCCATCGTCTAGCCTGGCCCAGGACACCTGCCTTTCACGCAGGCGACAGGGGTTCAAATCCCCTTGGGGACGCCAAGCAAATTCAAGCACTTACGTTAATCGTGAGTGCTTTTTTTGTGTCCAAAGCCCAAAAGGTGTAAACGAAAGGTGTAAATTTTTTGAAAAAGATTTTTACCCTACTTTTTGGGTCTTTATTTCTTCTTCAAAACTTCCAGCTTGCTGAAATGATGATGCCAGTGAATTGAGAATTCCAACGGCCTTATTTGCTTCAGTGACCTTTCGTAAATACCGATCTGTTTGTTGTGTAGATTGATGCCGAAGCAGCTCTTTCACTTCTACAAGGCTAGATCCATTTGCATGGGCGGTGCTGGCAGCCAGTGCGCGTATTCCATGCAGACCAAACCGTTTTATCCCGGCTTCATCACATAGTTTGCGCAGCCAGCGCATTTTTGCCCCGTTTTGTAGTTGGGGGTCTGTGAATACCTTCTTTCCATGGACACCACTTCGTAACTTGTGTTCCTTAAGAAGCTTTGCAAGTTCTGGGGCAAGTGGGATGTTGTCTAAATGCTCCACCCCGTCCTTACGCTTTTTTGTCCGTAGCCCTATTCTATTGTTTGCGAAATCGATGTCATCCCAAGTTAGACGAAGCAGTTCAACTTTTCGTGCTGCTGTCAGTAGTGTCGTGTACAAGATTAGGTTGTGTTCTTGGTTGGTAACCAATTTCAAAACACTTACTATATCCTGCATTGGTGGCATGTAGTGTGGGACAGCTTTCTTGGTTTTAGCTTTGGGCTGCCTATTAAACGGGTTGGCTGCAGGCATGTCCAAAAAATCAATTCCCCAGTTCCAAGCTGCCTTAAGGTTTTTTACCTGTCGATCTACGTTGCAGCCTGAATGCTGCCTTTTAAGCTTGTTAATTACATCCAGCACAAGTTTTTTGTGCACTTGAGAAACTTGACTTTCCGGTTTGATGATGCCCGTTGCAAGCAGCCTTTCGAACGCACGTTTCTTTTCATCCGCGGTTTTTTTGGGCCACTTTTGAAAAGCATACTCCAAGTACTGTGTTTGCCATTCTTGAATCGTAAGTTTGGAATTGTCGGGGGCCGACAGGGTTCCTTTGTCAGCTTCTTCAAGATGCTTACGTTCATCACTTTGCCATTGCAGGGCATCACGCTTTCTGGAAAAGTTTTTTGTTTTTCTGTGCACAGTTCCTTTGCTGTCAGTAAAACGAATTTGTCCTTTCCATTTGCCGTTTTTCATTTGAAACGCCATAGCTATGTTCCTTATATGAAAAACTGCTTATTCCTGTTCTGCAGCCTACAATAAAATGGTATTTTTCGGCAATATCTTTTTAAAATGAGTGTGTTGTAGTGGTGTGAGCAAGAAAGCAGGGCTTATAAATGTATAAGCCCTGCCCATGAACGTGTGTAAATAAAAAGTGATAAGGATTTACTGTAACCTTTAGTAAGGTTTTATAAACAATATGTATTAGTGCTCAGGTGAGACGCAGGTTACGCTGCTGATCCCCAATCTGTTTGGGACTGATTTGCTGGTGCTTCGTTAATTGTAAGAAGCTTGTCTGTGCTTTGTTTTTTTATTTCGTGAAAAACTTTGCCTAAGATCTGCGGTGCAGTTGGCGAAGAACAGATACGACGGATATATCTATCTGTTACCTGAAGTGATTGATGGCGCAGCATCGCTTGCACATCATATATGGTGGCGCCTTTTGCCAGTGCTGTGCTGGCAGCTAGTGAACGAAGTCCATGAAGACCAAATTTTTTTACATCAGCATCTTTGCACAAGGTTTCCAGCCAGCGCATATGAGAACCATTCTGGAGTTGCATGCCTTCAAATACCCTTTCTGTGCAGCCGGATGTTTTTATATGTTTTTTTAAGACAGCTGCTAACTCCTCGTTCATGTAAATATAATCAATTTCTTCAATGCCGCCTTTCCGTTTGCGTGTGCGCAGCCCAATTCTATTGTGCGCAAAGTCTATGTCGGAAATTTGCAATCTATGCCCTTCAATTTTGCGACCGCAAGCAAATAATGAAAAGAAAAGAACTGCCTTGTATGAAGATGTTGCAATGCTTGCGACTTTCATAAGATCTTCCATCGGAGGCATATAGTGTGGTATGGATGCAGCTTTTTTAGTGCTTTCCAGTTTGCTAAACGGATTTTTGCATTGAAGATTATATGTTAGGATTGCCCAGTTCCACGCTGCCTTGAACGTTTTCACACAGGCATCGACTGCAGAACCATTTCCGGGGCATATCGTTTTGAGTTCTTCAACAATACGTATGGCTGTGGCACGGGTAACGTGACACACATGGTCTTCTTTTTTGACTGCTGTTGTAAGGAACATTCTTTTGAAACTACGTAATGTTTCATCGCAGGTTTTTTTTGAAATTCCTAACTGCGTTCTGTGTTTCAAAAAATAGTTTGCGAGTTCTACCACCCGAAGGTCTGCACCATCTTCAGGAATTGGTTTGCTTAAAGAATCTGCTAGTTGGATTTCTTTTCTGTGGATTGTCTGCCATTCACTGGCATCCCTTTTCCTTCTGAAGTGTTTTGTTTTTCGATAAATTTTACCATTCTCTTTGGTAAGATACACTTGAGCAATCCATCGTTTTTTTGATTTGTCAAAATACATATGTGACCTACCTTGGATGCCAATTAGCGAAAAACGCCATAATCAACTTTTCTGCGTTTGGTGTCTGAAGATGTGTTGTTCAGATCGGTGGGGGGCACAGCACTGTCAGATGCTGAATGTTGTTGATTGAGAAGATACAGTTCCACTTTTTGTTGTGGGTACCGAAGGCTTTTTTTACCGATGTAAAATGCGCCAAGTACTTCTTTTATATCCTTCCGTCTTACAAGGCTTTCTGAACAGTTTAATAACCTTGCTACTTCTTTCGTTGTTAAATTTTTCGAATTAACCATGAAAATCCTGAAACCTTTGTTGCCCTTTATTTATGCAGGTGGACAACTTTGCCCTGCGTTTTAAAAAACTCCTTTGCCGATGGTAACGGGGCTCTCGCCTCCAAAACAAAATTGTTTAAATGAACCCCAACCAATTAGCATAGATTACTTTTTCTTGTTAATTTCAAGGGTAAAGCTTGAAGAAAGATGTTTTTGTTTTTAATGCGTTGAAATATAAGTAAATAAAATTACAATTTATCCTGACACGGCATGTTAGAAATAATAAATTGCAGTATGTCAGCTTAAAATACTTACAAATTTATTCATGAATGGTGCCAAGATATGTTGCGGTGATTTCGCCACGGTTGTGCCCTAATTCGTGGGCAAGAATATTGATTGCTTGGTCATGTCTGTTGCGCCAAGTTTCACCGTGTTTTTGGTATGCCGCTTCTCGATAATCCGATGGTGATGAATAAAGACAAGGGGCTGACAGATTCGTTAGATCTTTATAGCGAGCTTGTGCATATGCGTGCCGCAGACCATGTAAGGAAGCGCCGCAGGTTCTAATGCAAAACCCCATCCGGCCAACAATCTTATAGACGTATTTTTCCCATGATGCTTCTGAGACACCGTCAGGCCAGCTGTTGTCATTTTTTCCGATGAAGGGTGCCAGCGCCTTAACGGCATCGATTTGTTTTTGGGAAGGTTCGTGCAGGATGCGGTCCCGACCCCCCTTGGTGCCATCAGATATATAGATGCGACCATCAGGAAGTAGTGCGGTCGCTGGATTAATTTTCCGCGCTTCTTCATGGCGCAATCCCAGTTCGTGCATTACGGTTAGCTGTCGACCAATTCGTTGAAATCGTTCTGATCCTGACAGAAGTTGGTCAAGGACCGCGCGGTAGACAATTTCGGGTACTGCTTTTGATTGTGTTGAAATATAGCAGCGTTTTCCTACCCCAAACTCACTATTGTTTTCGTGTATCCTTCCATTACCGTATGCACGACACATTTGGCGTACGCTTGATAGGTAGGATTTGATGGTGGATACTGCTAGTCCCTGTTGCTGCCAATCGTCTACGACGACTCCCACGTGCCGATTCGAGATGTTTTTCCAATGTTGTACTCGGTAGCCCAACCGATGAAGCCGTTTGGCGAATCTTATGGATTGTCCTCGATTATTGTATCGTGTTTTCCCTGATCCAGTTAGACGTGCTATTTTCGCTCCATATAGTAATTTGTTTTTACTCATTAAAAATTCCTTTTTGTTTTCCTATACTGCATTGCAGGAACGAATGTTAGGCCGTGAATCATTTTTTTTGATATAAAAGTAAAAAGGCCATGCAAATTGATTGCATGGCCTTTTTTGTTGTTCTGACATTGAATTTAAAAATTGATAATAAGCTGCCTGTAGTTATCCTGTTGGATCAAAAGACTTACTTTAATAACGTAAGTAGATAATAAAATTTCCCTATATATATCACCACACCATATTTACTACTATTGCGTGCTGTGTGACAGCAACAACACAGCCATTAATGTTCAATCCGATAGCCACAGCGGTGTATGCACCGTGTATATTCGTGGCCAAAAAACGCAATTTTATATGGATGTCCGTATTCCATTTACGAACGGGCAAGCGGGAAGAAATGAATAACGGCGAAAAGCCGTAAGTCGAGTGGTATATTCACCACCGTAAAATAAAATGTAGTATTCATTAGCGTTCAGTTGGTAGATCACCATCTGTCTGTTTCACCGAAACAGACAGATGAAAAAATGTGTCTTTCGAAGAGGGCGCCTCCTGAATGATGAAAAGATTTTTTGCAGGCAACAACTGTTA
>CALODB010000002.1:0-27140 GCA_942492085.1 uncultured Desulfovibrionaceae bacterium
ACAACCTTGTCATGCAATGCCGGATTATCCGCATACTCTTTATGCGCGTAATCAAGGTTCTCTTTCAGGCTCTTACCGTTAGCAGCAAGCTCGTTTGTAATCGCAAGGCTCTGGGTTGATGTGACCTTGTCCTTATGCTTCTCAGCGTAGACAGATTTCATGGAGCCGCTGATGCCGTACTTTTCTGTCTGCTTCAAAGCTTCTTCCGGAGCTTGGTCATACAAAGCTTGCCATGCTGTTTTCTTCATGCCAGCTACTTCAACCATAAACACCTCACGCTGCGAGGGGAGAACCGCACCGGAGGAAACAGCCAGATCAAAGTTCTGCGTTGCTTTAGCTACGTGGGTATCTATGTCATACGGAGTATCAAGCATCTCCTGCTTGAGCACCGCCATGGAACCGGTAAAATTATTCTTAGCAACGGTGAGCTGTCCTTGATGTTCTGCAAAGGCATGAAGCTTTTTCTTACTGCCAAGCTGCCCACCACGGTACTGATCTAAGGCATGTGCAGCACGCGGAGAAAGTTCAGTGTAAATCTCGCTCCACTTTTCCTGCTCTGCTTGCTCATAATCACGAGTAAGCCCTTCTGCGGCTTCTCCTTGGCGCTGTGCAGCCTGTGTCTCAAAATCAAGATTCCATGCATCATAGTTAGTACGTGCTGCCAAAAACTGATCGTTATCACGACGAACCTGCTCTTTCTGGGCAACTTGCTGCACTACTTGCCCAAGCGCGGCCACCCCCTGCCCGATCACGGCTCCTTGTTGTAAATTGGTAGTTGGTTCGAATGAAAGCTTTGACTGCCTGCTAGCGGTGGGAATTTTAACCATGTGAACTCCTGCTATCGAAGAAGAGAATAAGCGCCGCTACCAGCCTGCGCTAACCCGTTGAACATGGAAGCAGTGTTGTTTGCTCGAGCTTGATTCTTGTAGCTCACGCCTTTTGCTTGTCCAGAGTAGTATGCCTGTAGCGCGTCCATCTCCATGTCCACCATAGTTTCTGCAAGCACATCAGAAGGGGTGCCACCATCATCAAGTTGTACACCGCTTACGCCGTAGCTTGCTTTTTGGGTGGACATTAACTTTCGGTACTGGTCTTTTGTAGAAGCAGCGTTGTATTCACCAACCTTTTCAGCATATTCAGCCTGAGAATTTGCCATATCATTTTGCCCTGCCATAGATGCAGCCGTTCCTCCAAGTCCGGCCAGCAATCCCACTGTTCCTAAGGCCTGCATTGCCGAAAAAGCACCAGCTGTTCCTATTAATCCAGTTGTTGCAGCCGTTGCAGTTGTTGCACTTGTTGCCGCAACCGCCGCTGTACCGAATAAAACAGATGCCATAATTTACCTCTCTTCCTCTGGTAAACAGATACGCGCGTACAGATACCTATCCAGCAAATTATCCCCCGTTGCTCTGCACAGCCCTTCACGTTCAAAACCTAAATGCTGCATCCAACGCAGAGCCCTTTTGTCCTCTGGGTTCACCAAGGTTTCAAATCGCACAACGCCATGTGCTGCTCCGCGCTCAAAAAACTTTTTAACGATACGCACAAGAAGCAGCGGATACGTATCTACAAGTGGACTTGTCAGTAAAAACACTAAGCAAGTACGGCCACACGCAAAACCACCAAGGCAGGCGATAATCTCGCCTTCATCTGTCAGCACACTTATTGATTCCGGTGTTAAAGCAAGCTCTCTGCCGTGCTTTTCAAGATCGACTCCTTGCAAATTATCCAAATCAGACTGACGAAGCTCAATCTGCAAAATGTCCTCTGCTTTGAATGGTCTGATTTTTGGCATCTATGCTGTAACCTCAACTTCTCGAATGAGAGCTAGAAGAGAAAACGGAAGCGGATCGTCACCAAAGACGGTTATTCTTGGATTGCTCTGCCAGCCGGTACCAATGGAAGGAATTTCTAAATCGTCGGTAAGAGGTTCGACGGGTTTGTTCATGGCCTTGTTAACGCTACGTAGAAACGTATCGCGCTCTTTATCATCCCCAACCTTGTAGCTCATCCCAACAGACTTATAGACTCGGATAATTACTTTTGAGAGACGCTTAATCGCACCTTGTCCTGTGCCTTCTGGGTGTCCACCTTCTGGCTGTAACGGCGTTACCCGATATGAATACCCAAGCCCCACAACAATCTTCCGTGCAGCTGCATCAAGAGTAATTTTCCCGCCCGTTACAGTTCGCGCCTTTTGAACACCTCCATCTGCTAACACTTGCACTTCCATTCCTTCTAAATGGTCAAGGCTGGAAAGCTCCTGCAGCGGCTCTCCTTCATACGTCAGGCCGCAATCCACAAAGAAACAATTCACATCATCCAGACTATTGCCCTGCCACGGGGAAGCCATCTGCTCGATACAGACTTTTCCATTTCGTTCCACCGCAAGCCAAAGCTCTGTGTAGTCCTCTGCACCGTTAGCACAAATGGAAACCACCTTTCCCTGTGTTTCATGCCGATGCCATGCATACACCTGTTGATCTCGAAGGTATGTCATAGCTGCAAGAGTTCCATCATCGAGTACACTCCAAACGATGGAGTCAGGGTCTTGCTGCCATGCCATTTGTTTCACTTGTGGGCGTAGCAAATGCTCAGAGAGCAACGAGGCTTCAATTGGAACAAAACCGTCTTGCTCAAGGTTGTAAATGAACTCGCGCATCTTTTTACGATCACGAGACACGAACAACACAGCGGAGCCAATCAGCATAGGTGGTACGTTAGCCGCGCACCCGACGTTGCTGTATCGTGTAGCCTGCACATCTGTAGGAGAAATTGCAGCGTTACCGGAGCCTTTAAGCGTCCATTCACCGCCACTGGTAAGAACAACCATGCTACGAGCCGCCACCATTCCCCGAATCTGGTTCACCTGATCAGAGTCGAGACTAAACCCTGCGCCAGAGTCATCTTCCTTTGCTTCACCACCCATTTCCAAAAAGTTACCAGTTGCTGAGAACCAGAGTTTTTGAGGGTGATTCGGGCAACCGCTCCACCAGGTACGTTGCTGATGTAAATTGATTCGAGAAGGCCAGTTTCCTGCCTCCCATTGAGTTGGCTGGTTTGTGAAAATACATTCAACAAGCTCAAAAACATCTGCACCGCTACGAATAATTTTTTGCGGTTTGTGGTTTCCATGGCACATAAAGAGCACGTCCGCAGACTGAGCAAAACCAAGCTCATACACCTCTACCGCCGTGTATGGCAGTACAAGTTCAAGCGGAGCACCGTCTTTCATTACCTGTCCGCCATCACGCCAAAAGCGCACATAGCCATCACCAAATTCAAGTACATATGTTTGAATGTCGTTAAAGGAAAAATCTTTAAGCCGAGGATTGCTACTGCCTTCCTTCGCATGGCCTCGAAAGATCGTACCCATTCTTCGAGTTGCCCCGCCATGAGGCCACACAATGACGTTTTGCAGTTCCTCACAGGCATTCGCGCGTTTCTGTAAATCAACGTGACCGGCAAGACGAGGAGACCATTCCCCAGAGGTGAAATTAGTTTGAATCAGTCTAATTTTGGGCATAACGTCTCCGGCCTCGACCTAACTTAATTTCCTTCCAACGATGAGTACGCACATCTTGAGGTGTCTTTTCTCTGGAAGTCGTATGAATCGCACGTTTCAACTTTTCCTGTGCTTTCACTTCCAGCCGGTCTGCCAAAGTTTTCTTTGAGCTGATCGGTAGTGCGATACGGGCAGCAAGTTCATATACAATCGCGTCTTCTAACGCCGCATCAAACAGCTTTGTTTCAGTGGAAACGTATTTGATAGAAAGGTTTTCCGCATTGCTGAGAATTACACCACTCTCAATTGAATATGATGTTTCAGGGTGCACACTCACTAAAACGGCATAGTCCACTGGAAGAAAATGCGCGTACTGATATTCCCATGCTGGAGAATCTTCGCTGCGATTGAGCTTTTCCCGTTTCATACAACAAGGCCAGTGGTGCGCCCGAAGCACAGCATTGCGTGCAGGAGTCCAAGAACGGTTAACCACTTCGGCATATGCAGAGCCGTCATCTTGTGCGGAAATCGCCGGTGCATTCACTTCACCGAGCGCCCTGTTGATAATATTCAATGTGTCTGACATGGCGTTTCCTTATGTGCAGGGAGTTGACCCCCTGCACTTTTCAAACTGAGCTGCTAGAGCTTTGCGATTGCCTCTTCGAGAACATCCTTATTCTCTTTGTCTTTCACCATCTGTTTCAACTCTGCGATTGAAGCTTGCTGGGCAGTTGCATCTTCCGCAGCTTTGGCTAGCGACTTGTTTTCATTTTGCAGTTCCGTCACAGACTGAAGCGCTATGTCGCGCTCCTGCTCGATGGTGCTGATCCGCTCCTTCTGGCTCTCAAAATCTTCAAGCAAAACTTCATGTATTACTTTAAGTTCTTTAAATTCATCGCTGAAATCCTCTACAGCCTCGGGACTTTTCTTCGCGTCTTGCGGATAGACCAAAAGCGCTTTACCTTCTTCATCCATCGCATCCCAAGACTGCGCGGAAACAGGTTGAAAGAACTCCACAACCTGTCCCTTTTCGCACATCTGCCCGTCATAAAAGCAGCGTTTTTTAGCAACGAAGTGTGGCATTCTGGATGCCTCCTATCGTGTTGCGTAAGGGTAAACATCCACTTTGCCGACACATGCTCCGTCAGACACAAGCTCGCCCTTAACAAAGCGCTTTGTCTGCGAAGGCAATACGGCCTCACCAAGATGCCCACCAGCCACGTGAGAACCTTCATGAAAGGTCACACGGCAGACTTCGGTAAAAGTACCGTCCACGGTGTCGCAGTCCTTCACCACAAGGTGCAGAACCTTTCCTGCAGGAATGGACACAGCAGTTTTGCAGCGCACAGTCACACCCGTGCCACCAGCGGAACCGGAGATAGGTGAAGGGTCACCCGTCAACACGGTTGTTCCGGTGTTCGGCAATGTGACATCCTCACCCAAATACTCCCCGAATTGCGGGAGTCTGTTATCAAACATACGCATATGCAGCTTCTCCTACAGGTCGATGTGCTGATCACCAGCATCTGTGAAGTTGAATGAAGTCTGAATTTCCACGCCGTTCCAGTGTGTGAACGTGCGGTTAATGTCCTTGGTATCCGTTGTTGTCTGCATGCTCTTGCCCTTGTGCTCGTTAAGCAGCGTCTGGCATTTAGGGTGGCAGAAAATGAAGGTCTTTGAAGAGTTGGACGCACGGCAATCTGCAAGCATGTCATCGATCATGTCGGCTGTAGGTCTGTTTGCTTTGTCGATGTTTGTGATTGCGGCAATCTTCTGAGGGTTCGCAAGCAGCAGCCCCATGTAGGCTTTAAGCGCAAGCCCGTACACAAGCACGCCCTTGCTGTCCTTGTAGAGCGCACCGTTGTTGATCGGCACCGCATCCATGACAGCGCCCATCTTAAAGCCTGCCGGAGAGTACAGACCGCAAAGCTCGTCCTGTGTGAAAGTTACAGCGATCATGGTATAGCCATCACCAGTTGCACCAGCGCCTACAACCTTTTTGTGCTCCAAAGCGTAAGGCAGGAAGTTGTTGTAGATGATGGCAGTTTCCGCGCTCATGCCGGAATCACGCTGTGTTTTTGGAAGCTTGCTAGAGAAGTATTTTTCTTTACCTCCAAAGGCCACAGCACGGTCTTGAGGCACTTCAATTTCGCCGCCAAGGATTGCCAAGTCGGTCTTTTTGATGTCAGCAGAAACGCTCATGGCTGGCAGTGGCGCGTTCATGTCTACCCAGCCTGCGCCCTTTACGCCTGCCAGTTCTTCGTGGTTATGCCAAAGCTCATGCGAAGAAGGTGCAAACGGAATAGTCCCCAGAATAGGCGCTTCTTCCGTGATCGTGTCCACCTGTTTCGGCTGCTTTTTGCAGTGCTCGTTGCTCAACTCTTTAAGAGTCCCCATCATAAATTCTTTACCCATGCTGATACCTCCGTATCTGCGCTATTATGAAAGACGGTATGCCCTGCGCGGGCTAGTTCATGGCTTCTTTCAGCCAGTCTTCCGTGCTCATTTCTTCATCTTTATTCTGCCCAGCTCCTTCACTTCGGAAGTGACCATCTTCACCAACAAGCTTGCCGAGTTCTGCAATAGCTTTCATGCCGTGCTGAATGCGCAACCCCTTGGATGCATCAATTCCCAAAGCTTTAAGGCCACGTTCTAGGGCTGGCATAGCTTCCTGCGCCTTATCGCCGTAGACCTGCTTCATGATGTTTTCCGGCTTCTGTGCTTCGATAGAAGCGGCTTCAGACTCAGCAGAAACTTTGAGCACAGCCTTTACGTAATCTTCGTACACCCCAGCAGCCTGATGCTGAGTGAGTCCACGATTTGCCGCAATCTCTGCGAACAGCTTTGAATCACCTTCAAAATCCAGAGCCTCTGCAAGATGCTCTGGAATTTCTACCCCTTCAAAGGTTGTAGGAATTTGGTATTTATCCGCGCTATCAAACGCGCCGTTCTCTCGGGCAAACGTAAGAAAGCCTTCAGGTGTTGAGTAATCCGGCGTGTTTTCGCTGCCACCTTTATCACCGGAACCGCCCGCCACCTTCACCGCCACCATTGCCGGAACCGGCATCACCACCGGACCCACTGTCATCAGCTGCACCACCAGAACCACCGTCACCGCCTGCATCATCACTTGTGAGCCGCCCCCGCCTTCTTCTGCAAAGGACATACACGGAAGGCACATCATCATTAAGAGTTTCCAAAAATTACGCATTACGCCTCCATAATTGAGATTACTTCTTTCACCAGTGCCTTACGCGCCCCGTGGTGAATCATTGCTTCATGCTCTTTGCCAGCCTGGTACGTGGGAATATCTACACCGCCGCGTACCTTCAAAAATTCAAGCAGCTCTTTTCCATCTGGTGTGCTTAACGCTCTGCGGATAGCCTGCCTTGTTTCATCAGAAAGTGGTTTTTCCGCTTCCTGCTTCTTACGAAAATTACGCACTCATTCCCCCTTGAAGCTGCTCAACTGCTCCTGCAATCGCATCAGCATTTGTTGCGGCTTCACCAACTGTTTTGGCTGTGTCAGCCACTTCTTTGCCTGCCTGTAAATCTTGAGCCTGTGCTGCCATCTCCATGCGTTGCTTGCGCCCTGCATCCCGTTCTTTCACATCAACCAGATACTTCATCGGGAACCCAAAAAGGTCTTGAGAATCACGCACCACTTCATCAAGATCAAAGTTGTCCATCACATCCGGGCGAATCTTTATGAGTGGCATGATGTACTCCAAGGCTCGTTGGAAGGTCTGCGCCTCAGATGCCTTTTGCGCCATCGTAATCGGGGAAACATATGCGACCTTCAAACGGGAAACCACGCCTTCCTGAATCAGCGAGTCCAAAATCTCCGGCGCTTCCGGAATATCGCCACGACGTTCAAGAATGCCGTTCATACGGTTAACGAAGATCGGAAGAAATTCCGTTGCAAGTCGTCCCCACATGGGAAGCAACAGCATCATTTTTTTAGAATCACGAAGAGCCACTTCGTAGGCCGTCATGTTCGGACCACCCACCATTTGCAGCTGATCGTTAAAGAAAATCGAACGGATTTCCTCAGCCCGTTCTTTGGTGGTCATATGGACTGCCTTTACATCTGCGCCGGAAGAAATTGGATATATTCCGTAGTTCCGCTCTCCGGTTACGGCGTTCGCTTCGTAAAAGTTAGTTGCGCCTGAATCTGTGTTGATACCACCCTTGTACATGCCGGAATCAACGGCATAGGCTGGCTCACACTGCGATTGAATGGCACCGTCTTTGGAATCTTCCTGTGCATGAAGCAGGCGGATATGTGGCAACGCAACATGTGCCGGACCACGTCCCCAAGGCTCTGCACCGGAGAATTTCGAGTACCGCGCAAACATGAAAGGCTGCTCTCTGTAGCCGCCTTCAGAAAGAAGCTGGTTAGTTTCTTCTTCCCAGAACACAGAGGCATACATGAACTTGCTAGGAATTGTGGCTTCTTCAGACCACTCACCATGCTTGCGCGGGTAGATGGCCTGCCAAACGAAAACTTTATCTTCCAGTTCTTGGCGGTCTATCTTGCGCTGCACCTGATCCGAGTACGTACGCTTCTGGTAAATGTCAGAAGTAAGACCCCGCTTGCGCTTGCCCCAGCGTTCCTGCACCTGTCGCACAGTGAGTTCCAACCGCCGAAACAAGGTATCAACGATCCCATGCTTGTTCTCAGAAATGAAACACTCATGCGGAGAAATGGATGAAAACGGAATAGGCGAGTCGTCTTCTGGATCTTCAACAAACAACCCCATCTGCCCGAATGTTCCATAGTCGAGATAACATTCGTTCATTTTGGAATCGAAGCCCGCCTCTTCATGTTTACAAGCATCCATGATGAGTCCTGCAATTTCAGAAGCCCACTCAGTCACCTCTGAAGGAAGCTCTTCAGCCCCCTTCCCTGTGAGTGCAGTATGCAACCAAGTCTGTGCAGGGTTCGTCAGCAAAGAATGAATGCCAGCTGCAAACTGTTGCAGCGCATCTTCCGGAACGGAACTCCAAATCAGCTCACGATTCTCAGCATCCGTTGAATCGTCACTGAAAAAACGAGCTTTCGGAGGCTGCAAATATTCTGCAAGCTCCTGCCAGTCTTCTTCTGCACTTTTACGGCTCTGTTTAAGAACACGAAGGCGTTGCTGTAATTCTTTAACAAGCAGATTCATGTTACGCGCCTAACTTTGCTTTCTTAAGATTTGCATCATCCCCCGTGGAACCACCAAGCATGGTGCCACTACGCCCTTTGTTAAGCAGGGACTTCTTTTTATCTGCTGCCTTAGCTTCTTCTTTTTTGCGCTCTTCCTCGTAGTCTGGAACCTTTGGTGTGCTTGGCTTACCGCCGAACATTGACCCCATAGCTACCTCCTGCCTCGTTTCTTGCCGCGTGTAGACTGCGCGTGTGTTTGTGTCTGTATTTGAACTGGTGGCTTGAATCCAATTGCTGAGTACCTAAAGGAGTCCGCTCCGTTTGATGCCCAATCGTGTAGCGGCTGGCTCTCAAAGCACCCGCGTTCGTCATTCCACTTTTTGCGGTAATGCCTTAGCGCCTTGAGTCCGGCTGCACAGTTTGCTTTATCGAACCAGCAGCTCGGCAAAATATTACGTACAGACTGAATGCCGTCCGCAATTGAAACGCTAGGACACACACTAAACTTGATGCCCAGCTCAAGCGCGCTTTCCAGCCTGCTCTTTGCCTTGTTGCCAATCTCACGAACGCGAATGTCGTGCGGGGCAATGTGGTCAGCGTAGCGGTAGCCGTACTTGTCCGCGTATTCTTCAAGCACCTTTGCGTAGTGCTCCAAGCCTTCGCCGCTGTTTTCATAAAAATTGATGTATCGACGTTCGCCGGATGGTGAGTACTGAAAGAACCAAATCGCGGTAGTGTCAGAAACGCCCAAGTCCCACGAGGTGTAGACTTTCAGCAGTGGTTCATGCGGCACATTGCACACGCGCCCCTGTGCCTCGGCCTGCACCATGTACTTGCTGTAGTAAGCGCCTTCGATGGACTGCTCGAACGCTTCTTTCGGCGTGGTCGGGTATTCGCGCTTCATCTTTTCGCCCAGAGAGTTGGACATAACCGCGTACCACGCCTTCTGCTCTGGAGAGAACTTGTAGGAAAGCTCCTGTTCCATCTTGAAGAAATAGGAGTCCTGCTCCGGTGTAAGGCGCACAGTATGCGCAGGTAAAACGTAGTCCGCGCGTTCATACCAGGGAAAAAAGTGGAACTTAAAATCAAGCGAGCTTAACGGTTCGTTCATGCGCTGTTTGCGCTGGGCAACGTCACAGGTGTCGTAAAACAGGCCGGAATCACCTTCCGCCGTGGATTCGAACACAACTATGCCGTCAGTCGGTACGGTAGGCAGCGCGCCCGTTTGCACCTCTTCTGCGCGTTGTGGAAAGCGAGCAGCAATTTTCCCAAGCTCGGAGACATGGAGAAAATGCAAGGTGCCAGAGCGAAACGACAGGCCGACGGCAATGGAGGAGTTATTGCCGAGCAACAGTTCTTGCGCGTTTTCGGCCTGCGCTTCTAACCCCGTGACCGCTCGTAAAGAGGGAGGAAGGTTCTTGTAGGCGTAGAGAACCTTGTTTCTAAAAATCTTTTTCACATCATCCATAGTCTGCGCGATGATGCCGACGCTGGTGTTCGAATTGAACAAACACAGATCAAGCCCGAACATGCAGGAAAAGGTTGTGAACCCAAGCTGTCGCGCCTTCAAGATGCTGTTGCGGGTGTGCATCTCGCTCACAAACTTTATCTGCTCCGGATTCAGCGTAAAACGGACGCTATCGCCCTTCTTGTCGATAATCTTGTACAGATTATTCAGCCGCCAAAACCGGTTGCTGAGGTTCCGCTTCATGTCGTCATAAATTATGCTGGACATGCTGCGTCTCCATCTTCAGGCAACAGGCCGCGTTCTGTGAGAGTCAGCGAACGGGTAACACCGTCGATCTCTGCAATCAGATCCGACAACTCACCGCCTGCCTGCTGGGTGCCCTGCTCTGCATCAAATCTATCCAGAACAATCTTCACGGCGTTAATGCTAGGCTGCACATGCTTACGTACGCGCTTGGTTTCAAGCATCAACGTCTGGCCTGTCTGCTTGTTTGTCACCGCTTCCTTGGTAACTTCTGTAAAGCTGTAGCCCTTAACAAGTTTGGTAAGGGAACTACGCGCCTCATCTATGGCAAAGTCTTCAAAGCCAAGCTTGCAGGCTGCATCAAAGTCCGGATACTTCTTACGCCATTTCCAAATGGTGTTCTTTGTTACGCCGAACAGCCTTCCCAATTTGGCATTAGAAAAGCCCCCCATAGCGCATGCTTCACGCGCTTGGGCTACGTAACTTTTCTTATAGGAAGTCTTGCGGCCAGCCATAGCTAGTTGCCGCCACTGTTTGTGGTGAGAATTCGATAGATGTCGTCGATACGACCATTCTGATATTCAGAGTCGCGCTTGAGGTACTTTACGGCTTCTTCAATGCGCCCGACTGTCGCAACATCTTCTTTGATAACGGTAATCGCTTTAGCGTTGGCGGTAGCCAGTGCCTCTACGTCTACAAGTCGATCATAGAACATACAGGCACCGACCATAGCCACACCAACATACCGCAGGATAGTAAGGAAAAAGGAGAGATTGGAGTTCTCAGAAGATATGGAAAGTCGCGCAGACTCGCCCATTAGCGCACCTGCGGCCTTGCATCTTGTTCGCCTCGAGAAGAGCCGAACTCGAAGCCATACACTTCTTTAACGATGTTGATAAGACAGCCCGTTACAACAAGAAGTAAATCTCGTGCAGAGCCTTCCGGAACAGGAAACATGAAGAGCGCCGCCATCACGCCGATTAACGCAAGCATTGCCACAAGCGCCAACAAATCTGCACGAAGGTTGCCGCCTTTAACGCGGGTAATCGCAATGTCACGCTGACGAGCTGAATCGCGATCCGCAAGCTCAGCTGCAAGCTGTGCCTGTTTCCATTTGAGCATTCGCGCTTGTTCCTGCGCTTCCAGCTCTTTTAGTTTCAGCAAGTTTTCTGGATTCTGAGAGATAGCCTTTTCCACCGCTTCCGGTGAATCATCACAGCCAAGAATAGACGCGATAAGAGAACCAGCTGCACCGGCAACAGCACCTACAGGGCCACCAAGAACAGTACCCAGAATAGGCGCAGCTTTTGCCACCGTGCTGGCGATATCTTTCCAATCCATACAATTACCCCGCATAGTAAAATCGATAGTGATTTTATTCGTGGGTATTGTCCGGTGTTGCTCACCAAAACGGACAGAAAGAAGGAAAACCAACCGCACGACAGCGCACGGACAATCACCCCGAATGATAGGGATAATTATAACACGATATTTACAGAGGGATTAAAGAGGAGTAAGTGTGGCCTAACCCTCGGTAGACTGAGGGGAATTGACAGGAGGGGGGGGAAGTTTCGGCCAATATTTTTTCTAGCCAATACTTTGCCCAAATTTTTAATAATTTGCTGATAATTGGGGAAGAATATGGATACAAACATCCAATTTGAAATTGATCAGGCGTTGGACAACTCAAATGCAAAAACTCTTAACGAACTATTAGAACCTGTCTTTGATCACGAGCATGTAGCGTACAATTTAGATGACTTTTTAGATGACATTGAAGAAATGGATTATGATGCAGTAAATAATTTATGTTTTAACATAATCCCGGTCTCAGTTGGAAATGTTACTGATTTTCATTCACTGCTGACGGCTGCATTGGATTAATATCTGCCAAAAAGCTCTCGCCTTTGGTACCCAAAAAGCACTTTGTATAGAATATAAACTCAAGAGATCATATTAAGAATATTGAAGAGGTATTAGACTGTGTTAATTAAAGATAACAGTATATTAATTGCCCGATGCCAAGACATTCAAACATGCATAGGCTTAACAACAGAAGTCCCAGATTTCGAAAACATTTCGGAACTTGGCATGGCTATTCGCCTAGCATTACACATTCGAGGACTCCCAAACATTGAATACGAGGTTCTCAAAAGTGTAGCATGTTACTACCTAGGAATATCAACACTTGCTACCAAGCAAATCGTTGAGCTTCTCGCTGAAGTTGAATTTGTCAGATTGTTTAGCGTAGGAAAAACTATTAAAACAGTTACACCCACCGTTCCCTACTATGAATCTGCTTTTGATTTGTTAGGTGAATATGCTATAGCTGAAAAGAACTTCAATGAAGTTGAGCAACTTGCAATCAAAATGGTTGATCGTCTTGCTAAATCTCCAGAAAATAAAGATCGGTTATTTTCGACGCTTGGGGCAGAAAAAAGAATATTTGATCGCAATTTATACATTGGAACTGAAACTTCCTTTTTAAAAGAAAAAAGAATTCGCGGACAAGATATTTTAATAAATCCAGCATATTTTACTGAAAATTCAGAAATATTTGCTGACCATGTAGTACAATCAGGTGCTGTGCTAGTTGAAAATTTAATGGAAAAAGTAAAAAAAGCTCAAGGATGGCCATTGCAGGTCATTGAGAACACAAAAAAAATTGGCCCATGCGACGTAACAACTCAAGAAATTTCCCTTCTTAAAAACATTGCACAAGATGGCATGGTCAAACCTCCAAGTATTAAGACAACTCATGCCGGCCTAAACCATTTTATGTTCACCCCAGCACCTACGGCAAAGTCGTTATCCCCACTTAAAAAAGATATTTATGAACGAGCTCTTTCAATTGTCTCAGCTATTCGCCAAGGTCAACACTTACCCCGACAATATGCAATTAGGAATCCTGCCGCAGTATTGTGGAAATTAAAAACAGATCATCGGCTAGGCAAAGCTACAACAGAATTTACTCAGCAATACAAGCATCTTTTAATGTCACGCGTGGGCAAGTTGACACATGCTGGAGGCAACTTTTACTACTTTGAACTTATTCCAACAAAAGAAAATCTTGAGGCCATAAACATTGCATATTCCATAGTTGCAACTGGCAATACATCTGGTTTCGAAATTGATGATGATGCCCGATATGCGTTCCAACAAGAAAAAGAATATATCGACTCCATCACAAGTCAAAAATTGATAACTAAAAAAGCCATTGATATCGATGAAGAGTCTAAAGAAGTAATGGAAAATTTATTCTTACGAGCAGGATCATGATTAAAGATAGAAAGCAAAAAGCAGAAGCACTTGCATATATCAGTTCTAAAGGCTGGTTTCCTCAACTCGAAGTAGTAATCACGCCTTCAGCTTCGACATCTAACACTAACAAATCCATTACAGATTTAGATGTACTAGCCCTAATCCCAGATGATTTTATTGGATACCGTAAACTTATTATTGATTGCAAAACAAGAAAAAATGAATCTCCCATAAATAGAGCTCTTTGGCTCAGGGGATTAATGGATCGATACAATGCTGAAAATGGCATCTGCATACTCAACAAAAATATTGAAAGAGATCATCGCCTTGCTGCAACTGATTTAAATGTTCTTTTACTACATGAAGCTGACTTTCCTCAATTTATTCGATCAAGTAGTGGATTCTTTTCCAATACAGACTCGTTTATAGCTGACATTACAAATTGGGATAAATACTTAGATATTGCGCAGCGCAATAAGGCTCTAGCACCTGCAATTTCATTTTCTACATCTGAATATTGGATGTGCAAAACACCAACCGAAGCTGTGAGAAAATCTATTGCAACTGTGCGCCAAATAAAAGGTGAACTCGATCCTAGAAAAAATGAACACGTTTCAATTGTATGCGACCTGGCATCACTATTTATGGTTGCCTTAAATTCGGTTGTTGTAAAAATATTTACATCATTTTTTCAACCTGAACAAAGAGATGACCTTGAAGCTCCATTACTTATGCTGCTTTACGGAGGACGCGAAACATACAGACTGTTAAATCATTACAGAAAAATGATTAAAATTGGTGATGATCCAGTCAATGAAGATCTTGCCCTGCCTCAATGGGAAAAGTTTATTCAGCTCACACGTCAAATGCTTGATTCCCCCTGTGAAGCTCAATATTCTCCACTTCTATTACGGGAACTCTCTTTGGGGTATTTAACCGATCATCCAATCTCACCATACGCTCAAAAACTAGCATCTAGATACCCTCATGCGGCCAAATTTGCTTTACTTGGTGCAGAGTATTTATGTAAGTCATCTGGATTACAAAGAGAATTTGGGGAATCAATATCAAATAATCTCTTATCATTATCTGTAAAACAACCTCCTCTTTCTGCGAAATAACAACTGTAAGACCTCAAAAAGTTACTAAGCACATATTACGGGTTCTTCAGAATAGATAAACAACTCCCTTTGACGACATGTATTAGTTATAAAAAAGCCCAGCCAAAGTAGGCTGGGCTTTTTTATTCCAAAAATTCAAAAACGATACTAATACATCATTTGAAAATCAAAGTTACCCACCTGTAATCTATAGGAAAATCTAATTTACATAGCAACAAGTCAAAGCTTAAAGGCTAACTATTTGCAACAAATGCTCTTAAATACCTAATACAGGAACAGTCATGCAGACAGTTAGTGTTGAATTAAAAAATTGTTATGGAATTGGTGAATTCGATCACACCTTCGACTTTTCAAGAAGTAATATTTATTCAATATATGCTCCTAATGGTTTCATGAAAACATCTTTCGCGAAAACATTGAGAGATTACTCAATAAATGAAGTACCAAAAGATCTAATATTTCCGGATAGAGTAGCAACAAGGAAGGTAGTCGACGAAAAGGGGCTAGCTGTTGATAGCAAACAATTTTTTGTAATAGAAAGCTTTATTGAAGAATATTCATCTGCAAATATCTCAACGTTGCTTGTAAACAAAGAGCTTAAAAAAGAATATGATGAAGCTGTGATGGCAATCCTTAGTCAAAAAAAGGCATTAGACAGCAAGTTACATAAGCTCATAGGAAAAACTAAATTCGACATTGATAGCAAGGTACTCTCAATTTTTAACCAAAAAGATCTTTGGAAATGCTATTCAAAAATTAATAATTTATTAGATACAGTGTTAATTAATGAAAAGCTTGCTTCAACTAAATATTTAACTGTCTTCACAGATAAAGTTCAAGACCAATTAAATAAGCCAGACTTTATTGCTAACCTTTCAAACTACATTGAAAACTTTAATCAGGTTATTTCTAAATCTAACTTCTTAACCGGAGAGTTTACACCAGTCAAAGCACTGACGCTCCACAATTCGTTAAGCGAAAACAGTTTCTTCACTGCAAAACATAAAATACAGCTCTGCAATAAAGAAATTACAGATGACTATATCGACATCGAAACTGCCGATGAGCTTCTTCATAATATAGAAAATGAGCTAAACAAAGCCCTTGAAGCTCATGAAGTAGTTTCAGCATACAATAAACTTGATAGTGATTTAAACAAAAACGCAGCGTTAAAAAAATTTCGAGATTATATCAAAAAAAATAAAGAAATATTACCTGAATTAGCTGATTTCAACAGTCTTGAAAAACAATATTGGCTTTCATACTTTCTTTCAATCAGGTCCGACCTCACTGCATTAATTGAAATATATAACGACCAAGAAGAAAATTTAAAGCGAGTACAAAAGGAAGCACGTAACCAATACACCCAATGGCAAAATGTCTTGGATATCTTCAAGCAGCGCTTTTCTGTTCCTTTTAAAATGAATATCTGCAACCAAGAAGATGTGATTTTGAAAGGCAACGCACCTAACATACAGTTTTCTTTCTGCGAGAATGGAGAAATCGCTATAAAAGAACGCAGTGAGCTACTTCAAGTCTTGAGCAGAGGAGAAAAACGCGCCCTCTATCTTCTTCAAATACTGTTTGAACTTGAAGCAAAAAAGGCACAACAAGTTGACTGCATCCTCATCATTGACGACATTGCTGACTCATTTGATTATAAAAACAAATACGCCATTGTTCAGTACTTTTCAGAATTAGCAATTAATCAAAACTTTAAGCTTATCTTTTTAACCCATAATTTTGATTTCCACCGAACAATAACCAAAAGATTAAGCTTATCTTGGCAAAACCATTGTTATGTATCAAAAGAGCAACGTGAAGTTAAACTTAATAATTCAGAAACAATGCTTGAGCCAAGTACACACATAAAAAGTAACTTAGACAAAATAAGAACTTTTTTAGGTGCAGTTCCTTTCGCTCGTAACATTGTTGAATACACAACTCGCGTCCCCAACAATGATGCAACATACTTGAAGCTAACTTCTTTTCTACATTTGAAGCCAGAAACTGCTACACATACCCTTGAGGAACTTGAAGGGATTTATAAAAGTGTTTTCAAAGACCTCAAAAATTATTCTCCAAATATAAATCTCAAACAAAACTACTTAGATGCCCTCTTTCACGAAGCAGACAGCATAGTACAACAACAACAATCACCACTTGATTTGCAAAGTAAGACTCTAATGTCGATTGCAATACGTATCCTTAATGAAATATTTCTTGAAAGTCGAATTGCTGGGGTTAATTCTATGCATGCAAAAGATAAGTACACTAGTATTCGTGAGGCTGTAGATCTTGGACACGTAACGTCAAAAGAAAAAGTTCTTATAGACCAGGTAGCTTTAATGACACCAGAAAACATTCACTTAAATTCATTTATGATAGAACCTATTCTTGATATGGACTCTCATCATTTAATAGACTTATATAGTGAACTTAAAAACATACAGCCTGTTCTCGACGCAAATGCATGTTAAAAAGAATTGTAGACCTTCTCCATTAGCACCTACGTCCGCTCCACCAACCACCTAGCAACAGCATTTAACTCTGCACCATATACGCCCCCGTCCTTGAAGATGGGGGCGCCTTCATTTCGCCATTTGATGATAGTCTTGCGGCTCTTGCCGAATGCTTCACAAATCTGCTGCATGTTCTTGAGCATTACCGGTGCTACTGCTGTCATCTTCTACCCCTCAATTCCTGTTACTGTGCGGTCATCTAAAAGAGTTTCCACTGCTTGCTGGCGAATTCTGTAGAGCGGTTTATGTGACGAACCTACGTTGCTTGCCTTTAGCTCTCCGCGCTTTATCAGCGTTCGTACATACTTTGGGCTTATTCCTAACCGCTCTGCTACCTGTGCGACTGTCAGCGTTACCTTGGCACTCATAAGCACACCTCGAATTGATCTATTGCTGCCCTAAGATGTTCGTTACGAAACGACAGATAGTTTTCTGTACTCGCCACGCTTTTGTGGCCTAAAGCTTTGGCTGTTTCGCGGTAAGCATCCACGCCTACGCCTTTCGCTACGAGGTTCAGCATGTGTTCATAGACATTGTTGCCGAAGGTTTTCCGCATGGAGTGCGTTCCAAGCTTTCCAGACAGGCCCGCATGCCTGAACGCGCTTGAAAGAATCTGATACGCCCGCACACGGGTGATAGGGCTGTTCTTCCCTTGTCTTGATTTGAATAAAAAGCTGTCATGGCTCCATACCCCACGCTGCTGCATGGAGTGGATCAGCGACAAGATAGCCTGCTGCGCTTGTCGGTTCAGATAAATTTGTCTGCTCTCGTATCGGCCTTTCATATTGGCGCGCTTAACTTCTATCTCTTTCACCACGCGCTTACTCCGCACCACATCACGCACTCGCAAAGACAGCAGCTCAGAAATTCGAAACCCGCTCGTCACTCCCAGCAGGAACAGCGTTCTATCGCGCTGCTCTTCCCAGCCGGAAAAGCTACCGAGCACTTTTCTCACTTCCACACCAGAAAGCGGTCTACATCCCTTCATAAAACAACGAACTCCTAAATTTCTGCGAAAAAGTAACCGACTACGCAAAACAACTTAACTACCTGAATTAAATTTAAATCCAGAACCTACCGAACGACTACGAATAGAATCAACTCTGTGAAACATTTCAGCCTGCTTTAAGCCCCCTCAAGAGCACCTGCAAAGCCCTCTATCCCCCTGTGGATATGTGAAATTAATGTTTGCTAAGTCTGTTAAACTAACGCTGCTAAAAAGTGGCTAGTGTACCAAAAAGAACGAGTAAAACACTACGCTTCACTCGCTTTGCATTCACTTATCCGCGTTGAATATACTCAGGTAACCCCGCTCTATTCCCACGATACCCAATAACCCGCACAGCTTCACCGTAACGCTCGTGCTGGCCAGTATCAAGGTGGAACCAACTCATGCCTTCGAAAGCTTCAATGCGCTGGATGTGTTCAAACTCCGGCGCATTTGTTTTTGCCTTCATGTCGGCCCAGATCTCTGCCGGTGAAACGTTGCGGAACTTACAATCGAAGGCGCGGAACATTCTGTGCTCGGAAAGCGTCGCACCCTCTTCGCATTCCCAGGGACGAAAGCCGGAGAAGCGGAAGATATGCTTTTTACTTAGATCAAGCGCATCCTCTGCGCTAAACGCCTTCCAGTTGTTCACCAAGCAGGAACCGTAGCGCTTACGCAGCCGATCAAGCGTCACAAGTGCTAGCTGGTCAAAACAGCGAAACAACTTCTGCGGATTACTCGCGTAAACCTGCTGCATGTTCTGCGGCAACAGCGCCACTGGTGGAATTACTTCCTCAATGGCAAAATGCTCTGGAATAAAATTACTGCTCATCACTTCCCCCTTTCTCAGTTGAATTTTTGCACGTCCTGCAATCCCTCACATACCGCCATTTCCAGCCAACTAGCTTGCACGGCCTCAAGTGCGGATACTTTTCTTTCCACCCCTTCGCCTGTTCCCAGCTGATGCAGCCAATGGACTCCGGTGTGGGTGGCGAAAACTTACACCCTGCCGCCATACTGACGCGGCGTATTCTTTGCCGGACTCACGGCATTAACCTTGCCTAGAATGCTGGCTATATTCTGCAAGGCAGCCTCGCAGTACTCCTTGGAGAACACTTCCTCTTTCTTCTCCGGCGCACCGTTCAAAGCCAGTTGCTTATGCGATTTCATATCCTCGCGGACAATTGTCAGCTGCTCGAGCACATCGCGGCTGGTAGGAACAAAGTTGTTTTTCACACGCCAGCGGGAGATCACCGCACAGAACTCCGCATCGCTGATCCGGAACGGGGCTAAGTCCTCAAGCATCATGTCCACCAGCGCGGTCATTTCTGCCACGCGGTACCGGCTAGTTGGGTGTAATCGCAGATTGAGCTTGCCCAGCTCCAAGCGGATTCGCTCCACTGTCACGTTTTCCATCAAGCTGCTCCTGTAGCTGATTCAAGAATTCATTCTCCTGCCGTTGCTCCAAGTCCACACAGTCACGGTATGACCTCGGCTGCGGTGCTTGCCCTTGCTCATAAGCTGCCCCTACTGCTTTCGGCTTATCCTGCTCACGGGAAAGCCACCCAGTAATAAACGCCTTAATGCCCCTGCGCGTCTTCCTGCGCTTCTGGTTTCCAATAAGCCACCCCTTCATGGCTCTTAATGCCTGAACCACATCCACGTTCGGGTACAGCGGAGCTACCTCTGCAACAAAGTCCTGAGTCACCTCGAAGTCAGAACCGTCATTCAACGGCAAAGTGCAAATTATTTGCTGCTGACTTATTTGCTGAGTCGATGCCAACGGAAAACTTTCACCCACAGGGAAAGAAGTGGAAGATTCAGTGATAGGTTTACTGATTGGTTCTATGATAGGTTCTGTCCCCCTATTTTGGGGGTGCTTCTCGGTAAAATTGGGGGAGCTCCCACCCCCAATTTCGGGGGAGCTTGTTGGTAAAATTGGGGGTGCACCGTTTTTGGGGGTACTCCTATTTTGGGGGTGCTTTTTTTTCTGTTCAGGAAAGGTGGCGGTTTTACAAGCGTGCTTCGTTTCTTTAAAGGCTTCTTCACGCCCACGCACGCCAATCAATCGGTACTCAGGCGTGCTTTTTGTTTGCCCCATTTTGCGCCCTGTTTTCTGTATTATTCCGGCATCTCTTAATCGGCGCAGTGCTGCCTCTATTGTTTTAATATTTAAGCCAGTGTCGAACTGTAGCCTACTCATCGAAGGGTAACAGCAGTGCCGTTCGTCCGCCCTATCTGCCATAGATAGAAGAACAAACTTGTCTGTCCCTTTTACAATTTGTAGGTTCCAAACCCAGCGCATTGCGTCAAAACTCATAGCATTTCCTCATATTCATCATGGAACGACTCCCTTTCACGGTATACGCTAGGGTAAATTTTTAAATTCCAAACTTAGGATTACGAAATGACAATCCCAAAACTCTGTCCACTTGCAGAAGTATTAGGCATCAATCAGGATGACACTGACGAAAAATCAATCGCTCACTATATAGGCGATTGCGCATGCAACTACTCAATTTGTAAATTTAATAGCAACGGCAAAATATGTCGCATCAATGATACGCACCGCTTAGTGAGTGACACTAACGTTATGCTTCGCCATCTGTACGAACGGCTTGATCTTGTAGATATTGATTAATTAAGCCTGCTCCCGCTCATATAGCGTCACACTTTGCCGCACCTCATCCACATGCTGATCCAGCAAGGTTTGCACGGCGCGCATGTCTTGTCCGCTGCGTATTGCTTCGTGCAGCTGCACTAGTGTTGGGTAATCTTCCAAACACTCGGCACGAATATCTGCGCACGTCGGTTCCGCCTGGTTAATAGGCACACATGTGTACCCAGCAGGAAGAGACATGAACTGCAAAATTGCATGTGCCGTATCATCGCCACCCACTTCGTGCAGGTTTTGCAGCAACACACGTATCCTATCGATCACAGGCCGAGCGTTATCTCCATCAAGATCAGGATTGCGCATTTGCCTGTACAGCTGCTTTTCTCCAACCTGAAAAATCTTTTTCAGCAGCCCCATTCCGAGAACTGACTTTGCATCAATCATCAATTCCCACGGCTGCATATTGTTCTTAGGCACTTTCTACGCTCCCTTAAAAGGTAGACAGTTCTATAATAAATTTCGCCTACCCTTTTTGACTCATGCTGCTACAGTGAGTTATCCCTGTCGGGCTTCCCGGTACAAACAACTCCGGCCTCAGTTCATTAAGCGGAATGCCTAATTTTACATGATACCGGAGTGCAGCCTCTCCACCGATTTTTCTTTCTCCCTTGCAGTGACGAAGAACGGCAGTTGAATCGAGCGAACAGCGCCGTCCAATTTCAGCAAAAGAAAAGTGATTCTTTTGTCGATATTGTTCGAGAATGTTTTTCATAAACAAATGATGACACGTGTCAGCTATAAAAGCCAACTAAAACTTTTTGCAAGGCCAAACAGGTCGGCACACGACAGCATGAAAAAAGATAATAAACTACGCATGGCTAAATTTGATCCAGAAAACGCATATGCGTGGAGTAAGATACTGGACGCGATCCGTGACCTTCGCGCACAGGGTAAAACTCAAAAAGACATTGCCCAGATTTTAGGCGTAAACAAAGACACGATTTCCCGCTGGCTAAGCGAGAATCGAGGTGGTGAACGCTCAACTTTTGGAATGATGATTCGTTGTGCAAAAACTTTAAAGATACCTTTAGAGGAGCTTGTGGAAGATGGCACTACTTCCACTTCTAAAAAAAAGTTAACCCAATATGATAGAGAAGTTGGTGTCGTCTTGGAAAGCTTCGTCAAAGATGCTGACTTTACCATTACAGAAGTCGCAAAAAAAGCTCACCTTACACCGATCGAAATCAATGCTGTCTTTTCCGGTGAATCTCCCGCTACGCCCACTATTCTCAACAATCTGTGCGAAATTGTTGAAGTTGGTGCTACAATGGTGCTTAAGCGGGCAACAAAATCACTGGAAAAGAAACTAAAAAACGACGCTGCCGCTAAAGCTGAACGGTCAGCTTAAGGGTTATTTGTGGGGGAGGCTTTAAAAAGCCGAGGGAGCGATGCAGTCTAGATCAACGTACAAACCTGTATTTAATAAAATTTCCATAACGAATGATTAGACAAACTCATTGTTACTACAAAAAAGCCCTCCTCGTTGAGCGGGGGGCTTTTCTAATTATTTTTACTTAGAGTTTTTCATCATCTTCATCATCTTCATCATCAATTATCCAAAAAAACTTGTTCAGAAAGCCTCTAAAAATCATATCTACCATTTTATTATACTCATTAAAAAGGGCCTGATCTCTACCAACAACATAGGCTCCTAGCTCTACACCAGCACTAAAATCAAACTCTTCACCTCTCGTCGTACAGAAATTTTTTCTCCCCACTACGTATTTTTCTATCCGTGTTAATAATTCATTTTGAGGCAGCTGCAGACCCTCTTCATTCTGCAAATAACAATATGCAGAATCTTTAATAAATCCCTGCACTAAATCTTGCGGGTAAAACCTTGCATAAAAAACTGAAAGGCTATGGCGGGCTGCAAATAATTGCATCCCTAGCAACTTCTTATCTTCTCTTGAAACCAACGTACTGTAGCGAGTTATATAAATAGTACATCGAGCTAGGCAATAAACTGAATACTCTAAAGCAAATACATCAATATTACTCCGAGAGACTACATACGATAGTGCCTTGCTATTTAACATTGTACGAACTTCACGAAAACACATTGCCAGCGTCATAAAAGCCAAATGAACAGATAACTTCTCAGAATTTGTATCTAATGCCTGATTCTCTGCAAGGCTGTCTTCAAAGTGAGAGATAACTAGCTTTTCAAGGGAGGAAAGAGGAGGAATCTGTGTTGTCTTAAAAACTTTTTTCTCCAAACCTGTAATACTCATGCCACCCCCAAAGGATATTAGTAACCATAAGATAATAATAAAATTTTATGCTTTTATCACTCTCACAGATTATATTTTCTATGCAAGTAACTGACGTACGTCAGTTTTTTATTGACAGGAAAAGCTGTCGTGTGTCAGCCTTAAGTCACGCCGCAAGAAAAAGACCAAACGCAACGCGAGCATAGCACCGTTGTTAGTCCGTATTTTCTTGGGTGCCAATCTGGGAAGTACGGGATTCGGCTTACTGGAAAGGATTTTGTTTCGTGAACCGTAGGGCTGTTGTGTGCAGCCGATAATCTCCTGTTGTTTGGAGAGTGCGCTCGGCGGTTCCATGTACGGAACCGCCCCACGGGGCGCGAGAATCGAACACCTTAATCACCAAGGCAGAAAGCAGCATGAATGAGTACAGCGAAAAGCAACTACCAAGCACCGGTTTTATCAACCGTCTCTGCATGGCGGGAATACTGCTCCTAGTGTTTGCGGCCTATCTCAGCCTTGGGGAACTTCTTACTGAGGCCATATAATTTTCAGCCAACTAAGGAGAATCTTATGCCAGTAGTTCCATGCGAGACATGCGGAACCGAGTTCTATATTCGCCCTGCGCGCAAGGAAGCCGGACGAGGAAAATACTGCTCTCGCAAGTGCGCAAATAAAGCGCTGCGCATAAAGCGTAGTGTTAGCTGCCCGTGGTGCGGCAGACACTATGTAAAACGTGCGAATCAAATCTACTGCTCTCGTTCGTGTGCTGCATTAGCAAACCATGCTGCAAACAACAGACACGGAACAGATGAAAAACGCTGCATCATTTGTGACAACAAATTCACCCATGGCGTTAGCAGTAACATTTGCAGCAACGCCTGCCTCCACGAGCATCGTGAAACCACTTCTTCCAGTGGGTACACCCTGTTTGAAGACCCGTGGGCTACCGGAGCAATTCCACCAGACAGGTTTGCTCACGACATGTTCCGGCAACCAGATCCGGTGTTGGGGTTCTGATGCAGATACGCCAACGACCATTACCGACGGAAGTTATCCCGAAAAATACGTGGGTAATTATCCAGCAGCCAAGCAAGCAGATCAGGGCCATCACCTGCGAAGAAAGCGAGATTGTAAACGGGAAGCACATGATCAAAGCCAACGGTTATGGCTTTAGTGGCAAAGCGTTTCCGGTTTCGAAGATAGTGAAGACGGCAACATTGAATGCTGCGGGAAAAAGCGATGCCAATTGAGAACGTAACAACTACTTGGGAATGCGAACACTGCTACAGAGAGTTCGACGATGAGGACGATTGTGCAGAGCATGAGGACAAATGCGAACGTAATCCAGATTACAGCGAAATCACAGATGACGCAGTGACGCCTCTTTGTAACTTTTGTGAACACTGCACAAAGGAAGGCTACCGCAGTCCAGAATGTAAGCTGCTCTACCCAGACAAATCTGTTCGCCAGTGCAGCTTATTCCAACCAGCACGCGATCTAAACTAAACCGCAACCCACCGCGCACCACATAAGGAGCCAGCATGGAAAAATTACAAGAAGTGATGAACGAAGTATTCGTTGAATACGAGAAGTCCGGCAAGATCAAAGAGCTGTTCGAAAAGAACATTGAAAGCTGTATCGCGAAAGTTGTTGAAGAGGAATTTCGTTGGAATGGCTCTGCAAAGAAAGCTATTGAAGAACAAATTCAAAAAGCTATCCCTACCAAACTAGATTTCGCTATCGACCTTACGACATACAACCATGTTGCAGGAAACATTTTGAAAGAAAAGCTCGGCACTTTCTTCACTGAAGAGGCTACACGCAATGCCGAAAATATGATTGATGACTTGCTTCAGGTTGCCCCAGCAGAAATAACTCTGCACGAACTGGCTGAAGCTTTTGTGAAACAGTACGAAGAAGATGCACAGCAGGAAGGCTGGGAATATCCGTTTATCGAACTGGACGAAGATCACGACGAAGACAATTTAGACAGCTACACACTCAGATTCAAACCCACTAAGGAAGAGTATTACGACGACTACAGCCTTCACGTCTACAAGGGCAAAATTCTCAGCATCAAGTTCAGGGACAATGAAGAACTGAAACAGAAATTTAGCGGTCGCGTATATGGCTTTGAACGGAAGCTCTTCCAACTCTATGCTTGCAGGGTCACGTTAGTGCGCGGTGAGTTCGACCCAGACGACTACTCTTATGGTTGGACAGACTAGCCGAGAGGCAAGCCATGAACAACATCACCACACAAGACAAAACGCTACTTCTTATCGCGGCCCTATCATTCGTCCCTGGTATCGGCGCAGCGTGCAGCATTATCACCCTACTCGGTGCTTGCTACGAAGCAGCCACCCAAGATTGGAAAATGTTTTTAACCTCACTAACACTCGGCAGCACTGCCTGTTATATTTGGAGCTAACTATGGAATTTACCAAAGAAGAACTTTCCCAAATTCATGAAAATGCAATTGTACAGGCATACGCACCAGCAGCACGACTTGAAGTACTCAAGCGAAAGAAACTACTCACTGTAAAAGAAACCGCAGAATTGTATGGTGTTAGTGAATCAACGCTTGCAAAAAGACGTATGCGTGGAGTCGCTCCCGCATGGCTAAAAGTGGGCGGAAGTGTTCGATACCGACATGAGGACATAGAGCAATACGTCAACTTCTGCGTTCAAAAGACAATCAACTAACAAGTGAAACCACACTAAAAAGCCCGATACTTATGCATCGGGCTTTTTGCTATTTCAGCAGCATATTCAATAAACGTGCAGCTTCTTCCTTTTTGTCTGGTGCAAGCTTTGCGTACCGCTCTGTCATTCTAATTGTAGAGTGACCAAGCAACTCTTGGATCGTCTTCAATGGTACCCCTTCTGAAACAAGCCAAGAGGCAAATGTATGCCGTAGCGTATGAAACACTACTTTATCGCGTGTATCTGCTAATCCATCATTCAGCCCTAATTCTTTTACGGCCCTTTCAAAGGTATCTGGCACTTCTTCGCGAAAGTCACCATGTCGGGCAGGAAAAACGATCTCTCCGGCTTGTGGTTCAATATCTTCAAAAGTCTTCCGCACAGCATCTGTCATGTACGCAACGCGGCTTAAAGCATTCTTTGTATCATTTATATATATAAATCCCTCAGGCAGATTAACGTTCTCTCCCATTAATCCAAAAATCTCACTTGCACGCATCCCTGTATGCAGAGAAATTAATGCAATCCTGAAGGTATCCAAACTCCTGCAACAAAGCTCATCCAACAACATAGATGCTTCTGATCGAGTAAGAAATCGAGTGCGGTCATTATCGACACGAGGAATTTTAATAGCCCGAGCTGGATTTTCGCCAGTGTAATCTCCCCACTCTATCAATTTGTTATATACAGAGCGAACAATGCTTATGTAATGCCGTATAGTGGCAGGGGCCTTTTGACCAACTAAAGAAGTCGCAAGCTGTTGCATATCTCGTACAGAAATTTCGGCAATCATCTTATGTCCCAAAACAGGCTTAACACCAAAACAATACATGCTGCGTATCCGTCGTTCCGACTTTGTAGCAGCAAGATGCGTTTTGCAATACAACTCAAACGCACTGTTAAGTGTAATATGCTTTGTCCTAGTAGGAGCCTTGCCTTTTCGTACTTCAGACAAACGATCATTCTTAACCTGACTAGCAAAACCAGCCGTTATCCCTTCCGATTTCCATCCGACCTTTTCCCAGACTTTCCTTGACCCTATTTTGTAGGTAATGTCATAACAAACATCTGGACGCCCTTCATGGCGTCGCTTTTCAGATGTACGCTGATATACTCCTGAATAACGAGTTTTAATCCGTTTCGTCATTGCCATTTTTTGCTACCCTCCTTGCTACCCTCCTTGCTACCCAAAATCGGAAAAAAGGTAACATACAGGACTTAAACGGCAAAGAGCTACATCGTGGAACGTCCTTATATAACAAGGGTAAGATCCGTTTTAACGTAG
>CALODB010000003.1:0-1062012 GCA_942492085.1 uncultured Desulfovibrionaceae bacterium
GTTTGTTAGCAGCTTTTTTCCTGAAACTTTCCCCTCTAAACTGAAGGATTGTCGCGTGATGAACGAGCCTGTCAATGGCAGCTACAGCCATTGCAGTATCATCAAACAGTGAATCCCAGTCTTCGAAACCTTGGTTCGATGTTATGATGAGGCTGTGCCGCTCATAGCGATGGGCTATCAGCTCAAAAAGTACACTGCTTTCCTGCTCTGTCTTTTTGACGTACCCGAGGTCGTCAACAATGAGCACAGAAAATTTATCGAGTTTTATCAGTGCGTCAGTCAGCTTCAGCTCATTTTTTGCCGCTTGTAGCTGTTGAACAAGCGTTGTCGCTGCAACAAACTTAACCCTGATCCCAGACTCCACAAGTCGAAAGGCAATTCCGCTGGCAAAGTGTGTCTTTCCAAGGCCGCTTGCACCGAAAAGCAGCAGATTCCCACCTTGCTTTACCCAGGTTGTATCCTGCAACAATTGCTCAGTATGCTGCATCGTCACACCGCTGACTGCACTGAAATCAAAAGCTTCAATGCGCTTTCCTGTGGGTAGAGTTGCCTCTTTTATATATCGTTGAAGGCGCTTGTCTTCCCGCGCAGAAAGCTCAAGTGAGCATAATTCGTGAAGATACTGCTCTGGATGCCAATGATTTGTAACGGCCTTTTCGGCCAGTTCTTCCCAATATTCTTTAATTGTCGCAAGCCGTAACTGTTTAAGCATTAACGGCAATGACGCTGTTGAAGGCTGCATATTGTCCTCCTACATGGACAACGACGGGCAGTCCGGACAAGGCGTGTTGATGCACAATGATCTCCGGACGCCGTACATTTTTGTTCAGAAAGCGGTCTTCACATTGGATAATTGACGCGCATAGCTCCTAAATGCTATCAGCGAAAAAGAACATAACGGCCGAGAGCGGCTTCACAATCAGCATTTTTTGCAAGATGGCGTAGCCGAATTATATAGATACAAGCGTTGTCTGCCGGTAAATTCTGGTCAACATGAGTCCATATCGCACGATAATCTTCGGTAGGGCAGAATGTCCTCGCGCAAGATGGAATAACGAAAGGCACGAGGCTTTTTGACCAGCGAGCCAATGATGTGCTTGTAGTCTATATTACGCCCTCTGCGTCCTTTAGGAGCAAAAAGCGCGCTCAAGTGTTAACGTGTGCGTGCCGCAGCAAAAAAAGCTCTAGACGGGCATCGAACAGCCGGACAATTACTCGACTTCCAATAAGTCTGGATGGCACAGAATATGTGACGCGTTTAACAGAAATGGTGCTTGTAGAGCTGACGCGAAGCACATGTTCCGTGTAATTGACGCTGTCATAGACCGGAAGAGGTTGTAATTGTCGCTGCTCACTTTTGAATTGATCTATCTTTCTGTCATTACGCCGTTTGATGCGATTTCCTGAACAAACTGTTCATAGTCATTACGTGTGGCAAAGTCGTTACTTCCACGAATCCGTAACGCTTGTCGAAGCTGAGACTTTAGATGCCCGTTTGGAGATTCAATAGCACCGTTCTCATGGGCGACACCGCGATTATTACGGGTTCCCGTGAATTGTAATGACCGAACATGACCGCAAACCTCCGATACGAGAGGAACGTATACCGGTTCCCGTCATCATTTTTAAAAGCAGCGCTTCAGTGCTACGTACGCAGATAATTCGGCACTCCGTTGCTGGCTCGAAATGCCTGCTGCAAGCCTGCAGCCAGGGGAGCCAATGCTTAAAAGCTTTCACCACCCCGTCCGACCGCTCATCCGGCGGTACCCTGGCGATAATGCGATGGAGCCTGTGCGATAAGGAATTCCTGAAATGGTAACTCGCAATAACCTTGAGACTGTGAAATCGGCGATTCCCAGTTTCCCGGGACTAGCTGTGTTAAGAAGAAAATAACTTCTTTTTCAGAGCCGTATAATTGTCGCCAGCGGTTGATTCTAGTCGCCGCGCGGGTATCAAATAAGCGAGTAGGGAATAACACCAATATAATTGTCCAAGCCCCGGTTGATTCTACATTCTAGCGTCCTGCTACGTGACCTTCTATCAAATAAGTCCGAAGGATAGGCTCCCATGCTTCCAAGCACAAGATATTCCTACGGATTTTAGGGATACTTTGAAAATGGGGAATAGGCTCCCTGCTTCCGGATCAGTGCGTGTGTGCCATGCCTGCTTCGCCCCTTTGTAGGTGAAACTCCTTCTTTTCAAAGACGGGCCATGCCCGGTTTCTGCCCCTTTGTAGGCTGAACTCCTTCTTTTCAACCTGCGTGTTGAGAAGCCGGCTGTGGCAAGCGGACTTTCTAATTCTGAGTTTTCGTGTTTTCCTGTTCATGTATAACCCAAAGTGCTCAGGGAGCTCTGTTCTATGTTTCCCTCCCTCTGTGTGTACTTGCGGAGGTAATTGTGGGAAGCACATCCCCGTTGCCAAGTTAATTGTCGTTCAGACTTACCAGAAACGCCAAGGTAATTGTCGTTAGGCCAATTATTTGGTTCAATAGATGTTGTGTGTGCCAAGAAGGCAACTTCGTTCTGACTGTTTTACCATGCTGTACCAGTGATGAGAGAAGGCCTCTAGGTGTCGTCTTCAGGAGATACCAAACCAGCTAAGTTCACATAGTCTTAACCGCGTTCGCGATCTATCTGACAAATCACAAAAAAAATAGATCATTACTTATCAGATTGTTATGTGCAAGAAGAGCAAACAACTGCGCTGTGAGTTACCCCGTACACAGATTGACCATTCAACTAGCCAAATTTCTCTAAAATCTACCGGTACAGATTAGGGGAAGAGTCAATGCCCTCTGTACATTTTGCAGGGGGGGCATTGCTTGTTTCAGCTCCACCTTTGCTCCATGTAGGCACAGCATCCTCTTTTTTACTACAAGCAGTGGTTGTTCTTCAGGGTGTTTTTCAAATTCCCGACCCTAAAAATTGTTTGGACGGTTGGTTGCGCAGTTTCGGGTACATGCTTGTCCCCGATCACCCCCCAAACCTTCCCCTTTTGTTTTGTTATTTATGATGTACCTTATGTGTTGTAGTAGCGTAATTCGTCATTGATTGAGTATTATGACTGCGTAGTCTGAAAGGAGAAAGAAATGGAAAGCAACAAACTGATGTTAATTTCGAATGTAGTCTTTGTTCTTATATGGACACTTTTTGCAGTTTCTTTTTTTCTATACTATTCGTTTCAGATTTACAGTAGTCCTGAGTCGTTTAGAGACATTGCAACAATACGCTTCTACAGTCATCCTATTTAATAAACACAAGGATTGTATATGACTCCCCTTAATGCCCGGCAAAAAGCTTTTGTTCAGGGACTTGACGAAAAAGGCCCCTCATCGCGATGGCATGATTGGAAATGGCATATTCGCCATAGTATTCGTGATGTTAAAACATTTGAAAAGCTGCTTGGGATAACTTTTACGGATGACCAACGGATCGCCTACGAGGCTACAGCAGAGCAATTCCCAATTTCAATCACTCCTTATTATTTATCCCTTATTGAAGTGGATGATTATGAGAACGACCCTGTCTTCAGACAGTGTTTTCCTTCTACACGTGAGATGGATGTTTTAGAGCATGATATGGCTGACCCATTGCATGAAGAAAAAGATAGTCCAGTACCGGGTATTACACACAGATATCCTGATCGAGTGCTCTTTCATGTCAGTAATACTTGTTCAATGTACTGCAGACACTGCACGCGAAAACGCAAAGTTGGCGACACAGACTTTATTCCTGATCGTAAGCAGATGGAAAAAGGACTTGATTATATTCGTAACAACTCACGAGTCCGAGATGTCTTAATTTCCGGTGGTGACCCACTTATGCTCTCGGATGAAAGACTTGATTGGATTTTGGGAGAGCTTGGCTCCATTGAACACGTCGAAGTTGTGCGTATAGGGACACGAATGCCGGTTGTGCTTCCCCAACGAATAACAACCGATCTTATTAAGATGTTAAAAAAACATCATCCACTTTGGCTTAATACGCATTTTAACCATCCAAGAGAGATTACCGCTTCTTCACGAAAAGCACTTGAGCGGTTGGCCGATGCTGGTATTCCAATGGGTAATCAAAGTGTACTGTTAGCAGGCGTCAACGATTGCCAGCGACTTATTCGTACCTTGAACCAAAAGTTGGTTCAAAACAGGGTGCGTCCATATTACTTGTATCAATGTGATTTGTCAGAAGGGCTTACTCACTTCCGAACTCCTGTGAGTAAAGGGATTGAGATTATTGAAAGCTTGCGAGGCCACACCTCTGGGTTCTCTGTTCCCACATATGTTATTGATGCACCGGGTGGTGGTGGAAAAATCCCTGTAATGCCAAACTACATTGTTTCCTGGGGAACACATAAGGTTGTACTCAGAAACTATGAAGGTGTGATTACAACCTACAATGAGCCTGAAAGTTATGATTCTCACTATTGTGACAGAAAGTGTGATGACTGTACTCTTACTCTGAAAGAAGACGACGGTTGTGAAAAGACAATCGGCATTGAAAAGCTTTTGTGTGATTGGGATGAAACCTTGAGCCTCACACCGAAAGAAAATGAACGTATGGAAAGGAGAGATGATGCAGCCGGATCGTGTGGTGTCGATAATGGGAAATACTATTCAACATGGGCGCAGTAGTAACAGAGCTTACTTGCTTAAGTTGGGAAGTTCTCCAGATGTCGCTGCCCGCACCCTGTCAGATATTGCGTTAACTGAAGGTTATTCAAAGGCTATCGCCAAGGTTCCCAAAATGATGCTTGATGCGTTCAAAGCACAAAGTTTTGAGGAAGAAGTCCGTGTTCCAGACATGTATGCAAATCGCGGTGATGGCGTTTTTGTTGCCCGATACTTACTGCCTGAAAGGAGGCACGAGCCTTTAGGCGCTACTTTCGAAACCGTGCGTATTCTTTCTCAAAAAAAAGCAAATGAAAGGTGCAAGAAACTGCCTGTAGGTTATGTGATAACTCCTTTACAGAAAAAAAATATCCCTGAACTGGTAGATATTTTTCAGCAAGTTTTTAAAAAGTACCCTTTTCCTGTGCATGATGCTGCTTTTGTAGAGCAAACTATGAATGAAGGAACACATTATTGGGGAGCCCGTTTTGAAGGAAAATTAGTGGCATTGGCTTCTGCAGAAGTTGATTCTGACGTAAAAAACGTTGAGATGACCGATTTTGCCACACTTCCTGAATATAGGAGCACTGGACTTGCTTCAGCGTTGCTTTCTGAGATGGAGTCCTCTATGCGTATTATGGGGATAATGACCGCATACACTATTGCCAGAGCGATATCATGCGGAATGAATATAACGTTTGCCCGTGCAGGATATACTTATTGCGGGAGATTGCCGAATAACACATGCATTGCAGACGGAATCGAAAGTATGAATGTGTGGAGTAAAAAGTTAATAGCTTGACCGCATTAGAATTGGTTGCGGCTTTAATTACAGCCAGTTTGTGTCGCCTGTTTATGATCTAATAATTGGGGGATACAAGAATACATGCTCAGGCTACTGATTTGGCAGGAAGAAAGGTCCCATAGAAGATGCTCTTGCACGAAAGTGTAAGGGCTTTTTTTATATTCAGCGCCCTCAAACATTCAGTTCCATCTTCTGTTTGATTCAACATCATGGCTTCACTAGGTATTCCCGGTTGAATATGAATACCGTAATGAACAATATGACCTTGTGCTTAACTCCGTGTCCACTTTTTTTGTTGTAGGATCACAAACCGTCTAGCCCGTTAGCATGCCTACTGTCTGTGTGTTAATTGTTACCATGCCTTCTGCACTCGTAATTGCTCTTCCTGAATATAAGCAAAAAGTTTTTTAGTCATGTCGCCATAAACGCGAATTGCGCTGATATCCAAAGGAATATCGATGTATTGCATGAGGATTCTGTCGTCACCGTCATGAATGTGAGGCATGATACCCGCGAAGAAAAATCCCTTTTCTTCCAGTTGTTCTACTAAATATGGAGACGCAGAATCTCCTAACGGAAGAAAAGCATACACAGCATCCATTCGATCACGTCGACAGGTAAGCAAACCTTCTTGAACTTCCTTTACAGTATCTGCGCCGATGGTATGAACGATTATGAACGCAACATTCAGTTCATCCGGCAAGGGAAAGATCGATACAGAAGAATCGCCCTCCGGCAACTTTTCTTGAGGCATAGCAAGCGTACGCGGAACCTCAAGCCACTGGTAAATTTCTTCGATTATGGCTCGATGACGCGGGGGCGGGAAAATGGTTGCCGGAGAACGGTCGATAGCAAAATAGTGATTAACTACCGATCCTTTTTCCTGCTTCGATGTAGCCAGTTCTTTAACCTGCATTCCTGAGGCAGCAATTCCCATAAGAATACTACATGGTCTGGAGCCAATTTCCTGACAGCCTTTTTGAGAAAAAGTATGTGTTGTGACAGAACAGTCAAACACCCCTCTTTCAACATTGTTTCGAGCCGTCTCAAACAAGAACAATCCCAATTTCTTTGACAGTGCCGGACAACGATAGGCTGGATCAACAAAGGCTAGCCCCATCTCAGGAACGTGTACGGCGGGATCATGATACTTAAGTCCAGCATGCCCGATTAAGACACCACTTTCAGGGTCGATGGCAATGATGGAGTAAAATTCGCCACTTTCAATTTTTTTCGTTAGTGCCCCTGAATCATAAATAAACTCTTCCTGAGTGAAGCCGTAACAGCGCCAAGCGAGTCGACAGATTTCATTAATGTCATCAGTGGTTGCCTGCCTTATTATAGGATTTCGGACTGTAGGCCGAGTTTTCCTTCGCACTACGGACTTCATTTCCAGCAACTCTGGGGGCAATGCGTTAAATGCTATTTTCTTTGTTAGACGGACTTCCTTACCTTCCCGACCATGAACAAAGAAATCCACTGAATCCATCGCCTGCTGCATCAGCAAAGAACCAAGACCAGGGTTAGTCATTTCCTCTAAGCTTTCTGGCTTGTAATGCTTGGCCTGATCCATATCAAAAGGACTGCCTTTCTCTCGTATGGAAATGACTAAAGAGCCTTCTATTATAAAAACCTCTAGGTGCACTTGTTCTTCATCTACAGAGCCGGAAAAATGGTCTACGGCATTACAAAAAGCTTCTTCCACAGCGAGCTTAATACCTAAAGTTGATCCTACAACAAAAATGTGGACACGGAGTTAAGCCACAAGGTCATATTGTTCATTACGGTATTCATATTCAACCGGGGATCCCCATCCATTGCCAGAATGACGCCGTCTTCGATTGTAGTATGCTTCGATATAGTTAAATAGAGGCAACTCAGCTTCATGCTTGGTTTTAAATTTGGCATGCCGGATTAATTGGTTCTTTATGTGTAAGAGTTCCGACTTGATCTGCCATTTCCTCTTGAAAAATAAGAGGTTCTCCCTTTTGATGAATAATCAGAAGACCACCAAAACGGGCACCATGCCCAAAGGAGAACCTCATGACAACGTACAATCAAAACGTGATAAAGCACAAGGTCGGACTTCTTAACCTAGCAGAAGAGCTTGGAAATATATCCAAGGCCTGCAAAATGATGGGATACTCACGTGACACTTTTTACCGGTATCAGGCTGCGAAAGAAGAAGGTGGAGTTGAAGCCCTTCTCGACAAAAGTCGCCGTAAACCGAATCTGAAGAACCGTGTTAAAAAAGAAGTTGAGGACGCTGTCGTAGCCTTCGCAACTTCCTATCCAGCGCATGGACAGACAAGAACAAGCAACGAACTGCGCAAAAAAGGAATTTTTGTTTCTCCTTCTGGAGTTCGTTCTATATGGGTCAGGCACGGCTTGCATAATTTTAAACTGCGACTCACAGCTATTGAGAAGCTCTCGGCAGAAAAAGGAATAGTGCTTACTGAACCACAGGTGCAAGCGCTTGAGCGCAAGAAAGATGATGATGTTGCCCATGGTGAAATTGAAACTGCCCATCCAGGCTATCTTGGGAGCCAGGATACGTTTTATGTGGGCACAATCAAAGACGTAGGTCGCATCTACCAGCAGACTTTTGTAGATACTTACTCGAAATGGGCCGCAGCGAAGCTATATACCACAAAGACGCCTATCACAGCCGCAGACATGCTCAACGACAAGGTTCTTCCATTCTTTGAAGAGCAAGAAATGGGTGTCTTACGTATCCTGACGGATAGTGGGACAGAGTCTTGTGGAAATCGAGAGCAGCACGACTACCAGCTATTTTTAGGCATCAGCAACATAGAGCATACGAAAACAAAAGCAAGGCACCCGCAAACCAATGGGATCTGCGAGCGCTTTCACAAAACTATTTTGAACGAGTTCTATCGTAAGCTTCCCCTAAAAAGACACAAGTCAAAAATAGAGTTTTCTGGCATAACGCAGTCAGGAGATATCTATGAAGAAATCACGATTTACTGAAACTCAGATTATTGCGATTTTGAAAGAAGGCGAAGCCGGCAGCAAAGTCAAAGACATTTGCCGCAGTCATGGAATTTCAGATGCCACCTATTACAACTGGAAATCTAAGTATGGTGGCATGCAGGCTTCGGATTTGAAACGGATGAAAGATATGGAGCACGAGCTGTCGCAATTCAAACGAATGTACGCCGACATGGCACTCGAAAATCGTGCATTAAAGGATCTCATCGAAAAAAAGCTTTAACGCCGTCCCGCAGACGTGAAGCAGTTCTATTTCTTGTTGCTGAGCACAAGCTGTCGATATCTCGAGGCTGTGCTTGTATGGGCATATCGCGGACGGCGTATTATCGGCTTCCACAAATCCGCTCAGATGAGGATGTCATTAATGCGCTCAATGAGTTGATAGCCAAGCACCCTCGCTGGGGATTTTGGAAATGCTTTCGTGCGCTACGTCGTACTCATCCATGGAACCATAAAAAGGTTTATCGTGTTTATTGCGACCTTCGGTTGAATCAAAAACGCAGAGCAAAGAAACGGCTCCCCAAGCGGGTTAAACAGCCTCTACTAGCCCCAAATCAGCCTAATATGACTTGGTCTGCAGATTTCATGAGTGATTCACTTTATGCAGGGAAACGGTTTAGAACTTTCAATGTCATTGATGATTTTAACCGCGAACTTTTGCATATTGAAATTGATACTTCCATAACTGGAATGCGGTTAATCCGCGTGTTTGAACGGCTTCGTTATGAAAGAGGATTACCGCAAACTCTACGTACTGATAACGGACCGGAATTCCTTTCAGGAGAGTTTGTTGCGTGGGCAGAGTCTGTCGGCATGAGCATTCAGTACATTCAGCCGGGCAAGCCTAATCAGAATGCCTATATCGAACGGTTTAACAAGACTTACAGAACGGAAGTCTTGAATTTGTATTTATTTCGCGATCTCGAAGAGGTTCGTGAAATCACGTATTGGTGGAAGTTGTCCTACAATGAGCAACGACCACACGATGCACTTGATGGCCTTACCCCATCAGAATTTTTAGCTATTAACGCTGAAAACTCTAATTTTGAACTGTCAGCTTGACGGGGAAGCTTACGCTATCAGGTCGCCTTCAGGCGAAAAGTGTACTCAAGTCTCGATGAGTTGCAGACAGATCTTGATCAGTGGCTACTTGAATATAACACCGAAAGAACGCATCAAAGCAAAATGTGTTGCGGCAGAACCCCATTTGAAACTATGGTGGACGCAAAGCGTCTTTGCACGCAAAACGTTGTAAATCTTAACTAATCTGACAGATGGTCGGTCAAAAGGGCTATGTGTCAGATCAAGTATAAACCACTACACATAAAGATTTCTATAAAAAATAGTTATATGTTTTTATCGATGGATTTGAGATCCCCCCATCGCCAGATGGCTGCACCTGTATCAAGTTCCTACCCTGTCTGCGAGATCATGGCAGTCAAACTACTTTGTAAATTTGTATAGTATGCGAGTTGCCCATCCAAAACAGAATACTTTCGTCGCAAATCAGCTTCCATCTTTGCAAGACGCTCTTCCTGATAGTAGATATCGTTCTCCAACTTGGTTGCATCTGCATCGTACGTATCGGACACAGTGGTCAGAGTACCATTCTCAGCATTTGTCCATGTCTCTATCGCTGTCTGAAGTTGGGAGACAATACCTTCCTTCACGCGCAGATCAGCAGAATGGCTCCCTTCCGCTAAATTAGAAATTTCAAGCACCATACCTGCTGCTGAAGTACCAGCCGCAGCCGTAACAGTGTTGCCATCAATGGTTGCAGGTTCACCATTAACAGTAGCAGAAACCACTACCCCACCCTCTACGGTGTATTCAAATTCATAGGCACCGGGATCTGTAATGCCTTCAATTGTCGATGCTACCTGTACGCCTCGCGTATCACTAATTCCGGTATTTTTGCAGCTCAACAATTCAGCAATCGCATAAGGATTTTCTTCCAGAGCCTTGTCGAGATCGTCTTCCTCAATCACCAACTGACCAAACGTATCTGAACCTTCGTCTGTATCTGTATACAGTCCAAGTTGGGACAAGGCATTGTAGGTGTCGTATTCATTACTGAATCCCACGACAGACATAGACATCTGGCTTTTAATATCGTTGTACACCATATCGAGTGCATAACTGTCGATGGTATATGCTTCCATCTTGTCGCCAGACTCCTCATCTTCCACGTATGTAACAACGCGACCTGTTAACTCCTGAATTTCTCGAATCAGTGAGTTAACTTCCTCAAGAAAGGATTCAATATTTTCTTTTGTAACATCCGTATCACAAGTGACTGTAAGGTTAACGCTTCCTTCAGTGGTATCTGACAGCGTTAATTCAAGCCCCGGTACGACATCATCCACCGTGTTTGAATCACGCTCCATCCACTCGTCCGCGCCTGCAGGGAACCCATCAACCTTGATCTTTGCGTTCTGCGCAACACGCACGTTTGAAAATTCCGCAGATGTGTAGTCTGCAAGGGTGGTTGTATCTAAAACAGTAATCGCGTGATCTGCCCCTGTTTCAGAACCGGAAAGTCTAAAGTACAATTTATCACCATCAGACAATAAATCTGCACTGACAAGTTCTCTCGCGACCGGATCTGAATTGATCATCTCGACGAGTTGCTGTGCAGTTGTGTTTGCAGGAACCTCTATAGCGATTTCTTCACCGTCGCATTCAAATGCAAACACTGAATCCACACTAGTTATCACATCTGTAGGCTCAGAATACGTCATAGTCGTATTCACCCATATATCATTCTGCGCCAGTTGATTCACCTCAACAGTGTGACTCCCCTCCTGCACATCGCCTGTTACTTTACCGGCTATACCTTCTTCTGACGACACCACGGACATTGCAAGAAATTCACTCATCGAGTTTTTATCATCAAGCGTTTTATCCAGCTCCCCCATTGAGGTGACAAGCTTATCCAGCAAAGCAGAACAAGCTTCGGTTTCCGCCAGCTTGGCTTCATACTTTTTCTTTGTATAACTCTCTGCCTCAAGCTGAGCATCAATAATTTCGTTAAAATCTGTCCCGTTTCCAAGACCGGTGAAATTAACAGAGCCGGAAGAAGTGGCAGGCTGATAGGCCATTACGTCGGATGATACAGAAGAAATATACGACATTATGCAACCCTATAAGTAGTTTAGGAGATTAAGCTGATACACGCTTGCAGTTGTGGAAAGCACAGCCTGATACACGTATTCTGCCTGGGCCATTTCTACAGACAACTGTGTTGCATCCGCATCTTCAACAGCACTTATCTGGGAAATACTGCGATCTTTTGTGATGGAGATTGCGGTCGCGGTATTCTGTGCTGTTTTCTGCCGCGCACCGACACTCGCGGATTTCTGTAGCATCTGTTCATATGCAGCATTCACTGTCTCAATACACGACGCTACGCCCTCTGTATTCCCTGTTTCCATATAAACCATCAGATCACCCAGAGCTTCGAACAAGTTCGGTTCCGGATATGGCTCACCAGTTGCCGGATCAACACCACCGAATATGGATGATCCATCAGAAGTCACATTGAGGGTTGAATCCTCTCCGATGGCAAGAGCAAGCTCTTCATTGCTTCCAGTGTATTCATACGCTGCTCTGATATAGAGATTAGTCCCTTCACCGCTACCGTCTTCAGCGGTTACGGCTGTTCCTGCTGCCAAAGTAATAGAGGAATCACCGGCAACAATCTCCGTGTCGCCAGCAAGCAAAGTCCCTGTTGTCCATGTATCGCCGCCGTCTGTGGAATACTGGTATTCAAGGTCTTCTGTTCCACCGATGGTGCCGGATTCTGTCATCTGAATAAAGACTGTTTGAGACGCATCACCTTGCACGGAAACAACATCAGCATGTGTCATGGTCGGATCATCAATCGTTACACCAACGCTCTTTTCATAAGCGCTGTTTTCGATATCATTTCCAGAAAACAGATACACTTCGCCAAGCTTGGTATTGCTCATCTGAAAAATAGATTCCATGTCCTGCCGTAGCTCAATGGCCATACTTTCCATCTGCACTTTCGTGTATGTTTCCGTGGCAGCCTGCTCTGCAAGTTCACTGACGTTCATCAGGATTTCACTTGTCTGCTGCAATCCGCCATCGGCTGTACCTAAATACCCTTCAGCAACCGAGCAGTTTTCTTCGTAGGTCAACAGTGTTGCGGAATACGCACGCAGCTGCATACTTAAAGCCGCACCGGATGGATCGTCAGATGGAGCATTCAGTTTTTTCTGCGTACTCGTCATCATCTTCAATTCCATCACGTTACCGAGGGATTTATTTATCTGCTGCAATGAACTTGTATAAATTTGGGATGTTGCGATTCTCATAACGGTCTCCTACAGCATATCCAGCACTTCATCGAACATGGCGCGTGCTGTTGTAATAACTTTTACACATGCTTCGTACTGCTGCTGATATTTAATAAGGTTCAGCTGCTCCTCATCAACGTTCACACCATTGGATGACAACTGATACTCGTAATAATATTCGTTGGAACCTTGCGCGTACGCCTGATTCTGCTCCGCCAGCATCACATCCGCGCCAACATCTGCTACGATCATACTGGAAAAACTTGAGAGTGAGTCCGTGTAGGTCACGCCACCTGCGGTTATCGACACATCTTTTTCTGCCAGTGCAGCAAGCTGCAATGCTGTGTTGTTATCACCGCTGGTGACTGAGCCATCCTCGTTCACTGCTCCGGCATTAATATGCTGCGGATTGTTTGAAACGTAGCTGTTCACAGCAATGGTTTCAGAAGAAGTGCCTGTGTAAAAAGTATTCAGCCCTAAGCCCGCCATCAAATTCGCATCATCCTGCGCCACTTCAAATGACAACCCTGTTCCAGAAGCCATTTCAAGCGTTCCGTCAGCAGAAACTGTTGCTGTAAGATCACCACCTGATGCGGCATTAATCTTCGTAGCAATATCATCTAAAGAATCTGTGGAAGGATCGACAGTGATGGACACAGTAGAGGCAATCGAACCGTCATCATTATATAGAACGTATTCTACATCTCCGGATTCGAGCTTATCACCGAAAAACAGCCCGCTTTCTGAAAGCGGCACGGTGGAATCATCCACTTCGTACGATCCGGAAAGACTGGTGTGATGTTCCAGACCTGCACCCTTTGAGTGCACCACGTTTGTTTCCCAGATGACGGACTGAGCAAGTCCGTCCAAGGCATCCATCGTCGGCATAACTGAGTCATCACGAGTGATAAACAATCCTGCAATGGAACCTGAAGTCGCTTTATCTGAAGAAAGAATCCCTTGATCATCGGATAACGGCGTAAGGTTCAGGTATGATCCGTCTCCTTTTTCCAGATACAAACCGATCTTAGGGGTAATTACGTATCTATCACCAGCCGCGTGAGTACCTGAGTTTGTAGAAAACCAGACATCAACTCCGGCGATATTTTCCGGATTATCAGCATCGCCAGCTTCATATACAACCGAATTGCCGCTTTCATCCGTTGCCCATGTTTTTCCACCGTCATACGAGACCTTGTAATGTGTGGCATCAATGAATTCGAGCATAATCTCTTCACTGGATTCACCCTGAAACTGTACGCTTCCATCAAACGACGAAGAGGGTACCAAGGACTCACGAGCCTGTGGGGACTGGCTGGAAAGATGATGCGTCTGCTGGCCTTCCACCAATGTGTACTGACCTTCTGCCAGCACTGTTGCAGTGCCGTCGTTCTGGTATTCAACCGTTACATTCATATAAGTTGAAAGCTCACGAATCGCCTGATCCCGTGCATCAACCGCCTGATTGTCTGTCGGGTTTGATGCAACCTGTGCGTTTAATGCAGCGATTTGATTCATCAGGGAGTTTGCTTCTGATACCTGCGAAGAAATCTCCTGATTAATGGACGTATAAATCTTTTCCATCTGCGCATATGTATCATTATATGTAGAGGCAATTCCCTGAGCAGTACTAAGCACCTCCTCCCACGCACCTGGCTGTGTCGGGTCAGAGGACAGTATGTTCCATCCTCCAAAAAGGCCGCTCAATGCAGCATTGAGCCCTGTTGTGTCAGACTGCCCGAGGGTTCCCTCAAGCTGCATCTGATAGGCAAGCTGCTGATTGAATTTTGCAGCATCAGCAGAGGTAGAAAGGTACTGCTGTTCTACAAAATAGTTCATGGAGGCTTCGATACCGGCAATTTCTGCGCCGGTACCAACATGTAATCCATTAGATTTTATAGAGCCGGACGTTTCATAAATTGGGGTCTGTTTTTTATACCCCGCCACGTCTGCATTTGAAATATTATTCGTGGTTACGTTAACACTGGCCTGCGAATTAACTACACCGTTTATGCCAGTATTATAGATCGTATTAATCATGCATACTCCTCATAAACCAGCTACTAGTTCCGCTTCAGGTTAATAGCTGTCTGCAGCAATGTATCCGCAGTTGTAATAACCTTACTGTTTGCCTGATACGCAGATTGAAGGATAATAAGGTTGGTCATTTCCTGCGCCATATCCACGTTGGAAATCTCCAGAGTATTAGACTGAACGCCGCCCATGCCACCGACTCCCGGAAGCCCGACAATTGGCTCTCCAGACTCTGCTGTAGCAAGAAACTTGTTCCCGCCCTGCGCGCTTAATCCGCCTTCATTTGAAAAATCTGCAAGCCCGAGATTGTAAAGTTCAATTGTCTGCCCGTTGGAATATTGTCCACTGATGGCACCGCTCTGATCAACTGTTACATCCTGTAATGTGCCCGTTGGAAAACCATCCTGATACAATCCAAGAGTGGCAGAATTTGATTCGTAACAGGTTGTGCCTGAATGGCTTATAGATGGTGCGTTGAAACCGGGAAGGTCTGTGTAATCGACATCAACACCGCCGTTCTGCAAATCAGCAAGAGTGGCAACGCCATCACCGTCGTTATCCACGGCACCACTCCAACCACCTGCGGTATCGTGATCTTTGTTAGTCATACCAAAGTTGAAAGACATTTTCTGATTTTCGGCACTACCGGAGAAGTTAGTTTCCAAAACAGGTACACCGGCGGCGTCAAATTCTGCGAGTGTCCAGTTTGCAGCACTTTTCCCGTCAAATCCGGCACCTGCTGATGCTACCGGTGTGTACGCAGTCATTGAAGTCATATCACCGGAAGGAGAAAAAGTTAGGGTGCCTGTCATTAACAAACCAGCAGATTCAGTCCCCTCAAATCCTTCACGGTGATCATCTCCGGGATTACTGGCTACCGTGTATTCCCACACGGTATTGCCGTCTGCATCCACAGAAACTGGATCCATATATACGGTCAATTCATGCGTACCGCCTGCTTCATCGTACACAGTGATTGTGGACTGATATTCATAGCGGCTCTGGTCGAGCGCTGGAGAAGCTGTTCCATCGTACATATCAAACAGAGCGGTGTATGCGCAGCTTGTTGTATCATCGGTCGGGTCAGCAGGTGTTCCGTTATCGTCAACGGTCGCAACACTATTATCTTCAGCTGATGCATTAAGGTTTATGGACATTTGGATACTGTTCGTTGCTTTCGGTGGAGACTGGGAGTCATCTATTCTAATGTCACCAATCGCACCTGTAGGGCTACCGTTCTCCATCTCCCAACCTTGAACGCGATTGCCTTCAGGATCTACGAGATACCCATCCTCATCAAAATCAAAGTTACCGGCTCGAGTATAGTACACTGCCTGATTGGTCGGATCTTTAACCATATAGTACCCGTCACCGGTAATCGCGAGGTCAGTATTCGAACCAGTTGTCTGGTACGAACCCTGCGAAAAGTCTGTATCAATATTCGCTACAGAAACACCGTTACCGGTTTGACCGGCACGCACTGTCTCGTAAAAAACATCCTGAAAAATAACACTGGAGCTTTTAAAACCAACCGTACTGGAGTTAGCAAGGTTGTTACTGACTACCAAAGTAGCCTGACTCTGTGCCTGCAACCCTGAGATACCATTGTACATTGAACCTGTAATACTCATTACGCTTCCTCCTCACCAAGGCTGACAGAAATAACATCTGTAAAATTAACAACCGCTCCGCTACTAAGGGTCAAAACTGTACCATTAGAACTATTGGCAACAGAAACAACAGTGTCTTTGATGGTTGTTGCTGTCTCAATAGACTGACCATTTTCATCCAACGCGCGTACCCCAATGGAGTACGTGCCGTCTCCTGCTGTTTCGCCAGTCAGCAAGGTTCCATCCCATTCAATCTGTTGAAAACCAACAGGCATGGAACCCAGATTCTGCATGGCAACGATGTTGCCTTGCGAATCGTAAATATCGATAATGACAGAGTCGGCGTCTTCAGCCAGATACATGGTAACCTCAGACGTTTCACCGTCAGTCATAACCAGAGTATCACCCTCAACCTCTACCTCCCGTCCCAGATACGAAACAGGATCGGTACGATTTAGCGCCTCTCCAAGATCACCTATCTGAGAATTGATGCTCTGCAACTCATCAAGCTGTGAAAACATACAAGTCTGCTCAGTGAGCTTGTCTGTATCCATAGGATCAGTAGGGTCCTGATATTGAAGCTCAGCTGCTAGCAATATCATGTAGTCAACTTCACTGAACGTACTGCTACTCTGGGTCGAACTTGTGGTTATGTCCTGGCTGGAACTGACGCCGCTAATGGTCATGATTTCCCCCGTAGGAGTCGTATTTAGTATAATAATTACGTAAACGTCGTAGCGCCTGATGCTTCATGCACCGAACAGCACTCTCCGATAAAGACAGCACAGCTGAGGCTTCTTTTGTTGAATATTCTTTTTCAATAGTGAGAATGAGTATCTCCATTTGTCTTTCAGTCAGTAATCTCTTTGGGATATAGTTTCTGACTGTAAAGAAATGCGTTGTGACGCCTATTGTAAAAGTTTCATCTAATGTTTCCGTTCTATGTTTTTGTTGTTTTCTTAAATCATCAATAATAGAAGTCTCAACTATGACGTAAATCCAAGATGATAGTTTTGCTTTTGCACTGTCATACTTAGCAAGATAGTTATTCTTGATAATTTTAAGAGCTACATTTTGAAAAGCTTCATCTACTGTTGTTGAATCTATGCGTGAATTAAACTTCTTTAATATAGATACAATCGTTCTTTTTATTAAAGTTGTATGATCAACAAAGAACTCATTATAGATGTCAGAACTTTTTTTCTCTTGTAAGCATTGTTTCATCTTGGACTCCCTGCCCTTACTAAAGCAACACACATGCCCAACAACATTATGATTCTATAAAAGTATACTAAACTTATAGTTATGCTTTGTTAGGGAAATATTTAGGAGAGAAAAAAGCGATTAAGATAAAGCAAGCTTCCTTAACCTTTCTTTAGATTCAGACTCAAAATTGAAGTCTTTTTCGGATAAAAAAGCGGAAAATTTTGCCTAGTGGAGGGTTTTACAGTGCAGATTTATCATGAGGTAAATATTGCCTAACCATCAGAGAGGAATAAAACAGGCAACGTAAGGTGCTAAAAACAGTGTGGTAACAGGCCCACTCGAATCAGTAGCGCTCCAGATTATTGGGGCAACTGGAACCGCACACGACGTACGTACTTGTAATGAAGATGGCGGCTCGCTGTACGGACAAAACCGTTAGGTTGATGGTTTGACACAAAGCAGCAATTAAAAGCGTTACACCCGAATCAGCAACAGAGGCGAAACACGGCACGCACACAATAACAAGCCGTACCAGCCCTACACTACGCCCAAAAAAGCCCCCGACTCCTGCAGGAGAATCGAGGGCTGGCAGCAAGCAGCCATAGCTTGCTACTTCCGAATAGGTAAAATCTTAGCCAATTAATTTCAAAGCAGTTTCCGGCAAGGAGTTTGCCTGAGCAAGCATTGACGTTGCAGCGGATGAAATTGTCTGGCGCAAGGTGTATTCAGTCATTTCTGTTGCTACATCAACGTCTGAAATACGAGATTCTGCGGCTCCGAGGTTTTCAGCCTGAATCTCAAGGTTGGAAATTGTTGCACTTAAACGGTTTTCATATGCACCTAAATTTGCTCTGTTTTTATCTTTCATCTCAATGGCATCTTGAATAGCATCAAGGGCAGCCTGTGCACCTGCCTGTGTCGCAATGCTTGAGCCTGCATACTCTTCTGTGCCACCCAGTTCTTTTCTAAAATCAGCAAGTTCGTCATCAGGAATACTTGCAACGGTCATATCAAAACTGACTGCCGCGGCGCCCGCACCAGCAGTTGCAGCTGTTAACGCATAACCAGCTCCACCTTCCTGAATAGCCACAGTACCAAGCGTTGCACTGCCGTCATCTGCAAGAGTGAAATTCTGTTCAACCATATCTTTGCCAACATTCATCACTGCGGCAGAGTCTGGAACATTTTCAGAAACATCTTCAATGAAGTATTGAGTTGTGCCATCAGCAGCTACAGATGTAAGAATTTTTTTTTCGTCGCCGCTAACATTGACCGTATAGTTTCCATCAGCATCTACTTCAACCGCGGTACCGGCTTCTGGAATCGGATCACCTGCGTTAGCAACGGTTTTGAAAGATACAGTCCCATCTGCGTCAACAGTGGTGTATACTGCTTTAGCATCTGCTCCAGTGCCTATATTCAGCTGCCCGCTATCGGTAACGGCAAGATCTGTAGTTGAATCCGGGGTACCGTCAACGGTGTAGACAAGATTACCGTCGGCATCAATGGAGCCATGAACAGATGAACCATCCACCATAACAGCACCAGCTGTACCGGAAGGTGGAACAGACACAAGGTTTTCCAAATCTGTTTTTGCGTCAGTCTCTTCTGTAGGGTCTGCCATAACTTTTTCTTTAAGCTGAACCTGAGTAAATCCGTCAGGAGCCCCTGTCACTGCTGGATCATCACCTTCAATATAAATCTCGCCATCTTCATTTGCATAGATAGCATTGCCATCTTTGGTGGAAGCAAGTCCTTCATCATCAATTACATAATCCAAAGAGTCATTACCTACACCAAGTGCCCCTGAGCTTACGTCTTCAATATCAATGGCATATTTATCTTCATCAGCATCATTTCCAGTGCCGAAATGAATTGTCATAGAGCTACCTGTCTGCGGTTGACCGTCATCATCCAGATACTCAGCACCCTCATTCAAAGAGCCATCCAACAATTTGGTACCGTTAAAATCAGTTGCGTCAGAAATTCGTGTAATTTCATCTGCCATTGACTGGTATTCCTGATCAATAATAGCGCGCTGTTCATCGGTATATGTTCCGGTCGCAGCTTGTTCAGCTAACTCATTCATACGAATAAGCTTTTCATCAATAACGGACAAAGCACCATCTGCAGTTTGAATCATAGAAATCGCATCGTTCGCATTTCGAATACCCTGATTCAACGTGGTAACTTCTGCACGCATCATTTCGCGAACAGCAAGACCTGCTGCGTCATCCGCCGCGCTGTTGATGCGCATACCGGAAGAAAGACGTTCAGTAGACTTAGTTAAATCGGAGTATGCGCTGTTCAAATTACGAGCTGCGGTATTTGCCATAGAGTTGTTGTTGATGATGAGAGACATAGTAAACCTCCAGGTTTGTAATTCTGCATCCTTGCAATGACTTTTTCATTTTCGCTTTACGCTATGTAAATAAATACGTGGAGGCTTACGTTTTCGTTTATAAAGCAACATATGAACTTACTGATTTTTCATATAAAAATCCGGTAGATTAACACGTTCTTTATACTTACTAAAAAAGCGCAAACAAAACCTCACAAGCCCTTAAGAGTTCTTGCGAGATCGTTTGCGCTTTGTATTTTTGTTTGTATGAAAAAACGCCCCTGATCCCTGGAAAAATCAGGGGCGGTAAGTCATTTAGCGTAAAGCCATTAAGTCAGATGGCTTTGAATTACTTATCCGATAAGTTTCAGTGCGTTCTGAGGCAGGGAGTTAGCCTGAGCGAGCATTGAAGTTGCAGCAGAGGAAATGGTCTGACGTAATGTGTATTCAGTCATTTCGGTTGCTACGTCCACGTCGGAAATGCGGGACTCAGCAGCTGAGAGGTTTTCACTCTGAACTTCAAGGTTAGAGATAGTTGCTTCAAGACGGTTTTCGTACGCACCAAGGTTTGCACGGTTTTTATCTTTCATCTCGATAGCTTCTTTAATAGCACCAAGTGCAGCCTGTGCACCTTCCTGTGTCGCAATGCTGGAACCTGCGTACTCGTCTGTTTTACCAAGTTCTTTTCCAAAACTTGCGAGTTCTTCGTCTGAAACAGTTTCGACCCCCATTGTAAACTCTGCTGCAGTACCGCCTGCAAGTTCGTAGTTACCAGCGTTAATGTTTACATCAACGTCACCAAGTTTTGCAGAACCATCAGCAGCAACTTCAAAGTTTGTTTCAACAGAATCTTTCGCAATGTTCATTACTGAAGCATCCGCTGGAATATCAGAGCTTTCATCCTCAATGTGGTAGTCTACAGAACCGTCAGAAGCTGTTGATGTGAGGAGCTTTTTATCATCACCATCAACATTAACGTTCAGGTTGCCATCAGTATCAACAGAAACTGCATATCCTGCATCAGGAATGGTAGTACCTGTTGCCTCGTGTAAAGCAACGGTGCCGTCTGCATCAATGGTTGCATACATTTTATTGCCACCAATAAGAAGATCACTTGAATCAGCTTCAATTGAAACGGCAGCACCACCGGCACCAACATCGTATGTCAGCTCACCAGTTGTCGCATCAAAACTAGCTTCCAATGCTTCGCCATCAATCTCAACGTCTGTAGTAGTACCACCAGCAGCACCGGTAAATGCGGTACCAACTCCTGTTTCAGCAAGAGCTGTTAAATCATCTTTTGCATCCTGCATTTCAGTAGCGTCAGCAACCGTTTCTTTCAACTGAACTTGAGTATAGCCATTAGGTGCGCCTGTCACAGCAGGATCATCGCCTTCAATGTACACTTCACCATCTTCATTTGAATAGATTGCTCTACCGTCCTGAGTAGTCGCAAGACCATCTTCATTGATTTTGTAATCCAAAGAATCACTACCTACGCCTAATGCACCTGAGCTTACGTTTTCCAATTCAATGCTGTACTTGTCTTCGTCAGCGTCGTTTCCGCTACCGAAATGGACAGTCATTGAGCTACCGGTCTGAGTAGCGCCGTTTGCATCTTCGTATGAAGCGCCTTCTTCAAGAGAACCATTCAGCAGGCTCTGGCCGTTGAAGTCTGTGGAGTCGGAAATACGTGTGATTTCGTCTGCCATTGTCTGGTATTCCTGATCAATGATAGCACGCTGGTCATCGGTGTACGTACCTGTTGCAGCCTGTTCAGCAAGCTCATTCATACGGATAAGCTTTTCATCAATTACAGAAAGAGCGCCATCAGCAGTCTGAATCATAGAAATAGCGTCGTTCGCGTTACGAACACCCTGATTCAATGTAGTAACTTCTGCACGCATCATTTCACGTACAGCAAGGCCAGCTGCATCATCAGCCGCGCTGTTAATACGCATACCGGAAGAAAGTCGTTCCGTTGATTTAGTTAAATCGCTGTATGCTGCATTAAGGTTACGAGCTGCAGTATTCGCCATAGAGTTGTTGTTAATGATGAGAGACATAGTAAACCTCCAGGTTTGTAATTTTGCATCCTTGCAATAGTCTTTCGTTAGAGCGATATGCCCTTTGTAAATAAATACGGAGGTTGACTCTGTTTTTGTTTATAAAGCGGAAAATTTTTCCTAGTTGGCGCTTTTATCCAGCCTCAATGTTTTTCATAGATTTACTTAACATTTATTAAGTTGATAAAAAAAACATAAACAACGTATCCTTCCCATATGTTTCCGTTGGAGGTGGTATGAAACGCATTTTGTTTATCGACGACGACTTTGAATTAGGTGAACTGCTCGGTAGCTACTTGAGCGGAGAAGGCTTTTCGCTCCATACAGCACACGATGCAATGAGTGGTATTAAAAAACTCAAGGAAGATACTTTTGACATTGTGCTGCTTGATATCATGCTTCCGGACATGAACGGTTTTGATCTGCTACAAAAGATCAGAAACGAATACACCATGCCCGTTATCATGCTCACTGGCCGCAGCGACGAAATCGATAAAGTTGTTGGACTGGAAATGGGGGCGGACGATTACGTGGCGAAGCCATGCCCGTTGCGTGAACTGGCAGCACGCATCCGTGCAATTTTGCGCCGTACAATACCTGCAAATATAGCACGGGAGTTAAATGCACCCGCAAAAATTGACCCTGCGCATAAGATCATTATCGGAAGTATGTCTCTCACACCTTCCGCACGCAGTGTTCAAATCGAAGATTCTCCGGTTCAGCTAACCAGCGCTGAATACAATGTTTTAGAAATGCTCACCAGCAACGCTGGCGCACTCATTACTCGTGAACAGCTTCTTGAGGACGCACTCGGACGCGATCCTTCCCTTGATGACTATGTGCTAAACGTACACATGAGTAATTTGCGCAGAAAACTAAAACACTGTGCCATTATTAAAACTATTCGTGGAAATGGCTACTTGCTGGCCATACCAGAACAAATTCCACAGCAAGTTATGCACATGTAGTATCCCCCTGTCGTGTCCCCTAGGAATGTCATTCCCCGACAGCGGCAGGTTTGAAGTACTCATGGCTTTTGAGGCATCCGGAACCTTTCCCCCCCTAAGTTATTTCGGATGCCTCTCTCACATATCCTTCAACTATCGTGAGCACTACAATGTTCCGCTCTTTTTTTGCGCCATTTAATCGCCGCATTATCTTTTTCATAACCGCAATGTGCGCCATCGCCATCTGCACAGTTGTTATTGTTTCCGCATCAAGCATAATGCTTACAAAAAAAACACGCTCTGCAAGACGCCTTGAAGACTGCGCCAGAAGTCTTGCATTCCGCATGCCTCATCCATTTTCACCAGATGAGGCACGTACTGCCCTACATAAAGCCAGAGACTATGACGAGTGGCCGTTTGTAGAATACACGGCCATAGCCAACTCTGACGGTACAATCTTTGTATCCTCCGGCTCACTAGATTTTGACATAAAGAAACTGCTGTCCAAAAAGACCATCAAAAATTCTTCAGTCATCGCTGTTTCTGAACCAATTATCGAAAACGGAGAGATCAAGGCCTACATACTACTCGGCTCAGCAGTGCGTCTTTTTGGAAAGGGCATTACAATGTATCTATTGCTTTCCGCCATTGCTGGAACAAGTGGGATTCTTGTGAGCTTTTTTATTGCTAAAAAGCTATACAAAAGAATGCTACAGCCGCTGTACGATCTAGCAGCAGCAGCCAAAGAAATTGGTGTAAGTAAAGACTACACACTACGAGTGCCTTACGCATCAAGTGATGAACTTGGTGACCTCGTCACGCATTTCAACTCAATGCTCGATCAAATTGAAAAGCGAGACAGACTTCTTACGTCTCATAAAAATATGTTGGAGCACGCAGTAAAATTACGCACCGCAGAACTGGCAAAAAAAAATGCCCAGCTAGTATTGGAAGTAGCTGAACGAGAAGAAGCTGAAATGATCCGCTGCGAGGTGGAAAGAATTAACCAGCATGATCTAAAATCACTGCTGAATCTTGTCATAGGATACCCGGAGTTGTTGCTCTCAAAAGGCAACCTCACCACGCATCAGGAAAACTACATCAAGAAGATTGAAATGGCCGGTTATCGTATCCTTGATATGATCAACAACAACTTGGACATCTTCAAAATGGAACGCGGTATTTACAAGCTGCGTGCTACATCCGTAGAGCTCGTTCATCTGCTCTTTGAGATTCAGGATGACATAACGTCAATGCTCACACGGCTCAACGTGACACTGCGCATTACATTCAACAATCATCCAGTATCTACCAACAACACGTTTGCAGTTGCCGGTGAATATCGCCTACTTCAGACGTTGTTTTCGAATCTCATCGTCAACGCAGTAGAAGCTTCCAAGAGTGATGATATTGTAACCGTAGCAATTCAAACTGACGATCAAACCATAACCATCCACAACAGCAGGCTTGTACCAGAACAAATTCAAGAGAAATTCTTCAACAAGTATGCAACGTACGGAAAAGAAGACGGCACAGGGCTCGGCACATATTCAGCCAAACTCATTGCCAACGCCCACAAAGCGCATGTCAGCATGACAAGCACTAAAAGTCGTGGAACGCTTATCAGTGTGGAGTTTTCTGAACAGCTGACCATTGCGAACACTGCCAAACTTGAACCGGCGGTGGAGCAAATGTTTATGTAAAGGAATTTTCTTTGTTGAGTTAAGTGTAGTGGTTTATACTTGATCTGACACATAACCCTTTTGACTAACCACCTGTCAGATTAGTTGAGATTTACAACATTTTGCATCCATCATAGTTTCAATTGGTGTTCTGCCGCAACACATTTTCCCTTGGTGCGTTCTTTCGGTGTTATATTCAAGTAGCCACTGATCAAGTGATCCTACAACAAAAATGTAGACACTAAGTTAAGCCACAAGGTCATACTGTTCATTGCGATACTCAAAGGCAGCTGGTGAAAGCCAGTCATTGTTCGAATGTCGCCGTCTTCGATTGTAGTACGCCTCGATATTGTTAAATAGAGCCAATTCGGCTTCATGCTTGGTTTTAAATTTCCTGTGCCGGATCAGTTGATTTTTGATTGTGTGAAAAAAAGATTCTGCTACGGCGTTATCCCAGCAGTTCCCTTTCCGGCTCATGCTCTGAATGTAGCGGTGCTTTTTCAAGCACCTGCGGAAATCCTTACTTGCATACTGTACGCCTCGATCATTGTGGATCAGAAGACCGGAAGATGGTTTCCGTCGTGCTACAGCCTTCTTTAAAGCATGGATAACAGAATGCCGTTCCAACGAATTACCTAAATCCCACCCAACGACCATTCGGGAATACAGATCGATGAACACGGTCAGATAGTGCCACTTTCGTCCAACCTTGATGTACGTAATATCAGTGACCCAAGCCATATTGGGAGCTGACGTAGTAAAATTACGATCAAGCAGATTAGGAGCAACAGGCTCCGTATGTGCAGAATCTGTTGTAGGAATAAATTTCTTTGCATACTTACAGCGCAGTCCCAATGCTCGCATGTGCCTGGCAACACGAGCCCGGCTAACATCCTGGAATAACGGGTCATCACGCAATTCTGAAGTGAGCATAGGGCTTCCGATCATCCCATTATGTTCGTTGTATATTGCTAAGCTCCGCTTACGAAGTAGCGTATTCACCCGTTGTTGATGTGACTCTGGACGCTTACGCCATGCATAATATCCGCTCATGGAAATTTGTAGGGTTTGGCACATCTTCTTCATCGGAAACGTAGAGCGGTTTGACTTCACGAACTTGAATCTCATTTCGATGCTCTGCTGAAGATGCCCAAAGCTTTTTTTAAAATACCACACTCCATTTCAGTATCTTGGAGCCTTTTTCGAAGCTCTTTTATCTCTCGGTGTTCTTCTGTTAAAGCCTCATTTCCACGACCTGGAAATGCGATTTCTTTTTGTGTTGTTAGCTCTCTACGCCAACGGTAAAGCAGATCCTTAGGAATCCCCAAACTCTCTGCTACACCCGCTACAGTTCGGCCTTGTTCATCACAGAGCAAAACAGCATTCTTCTTGAACTCAGCATCATATGATCTACGCTTTTGGACACTCATCTCCATCTCCTCTTTAATTCAGGATAATGGCTTAACTATGTGTCCACAAGTTTGTAGCAGGATCAAACACTGGCTCATACAAATGGTGCCTGCCTTATGGATGTAAAAGATCTGCTCAGGCATCAGTCGACACATCAGACGGATAAGTACCTGCGTAAGCAATACAGAAAGAATGAAGCTGTGAATATTCTCAGTTTAGTGACAGCAGTAGCCGAGAAGAATGAAGAAGTGAAAATGACTGAAGAAAAGGGTGATGTAAATGTGGCCTAAAAATGAAAGTTTGAAAACTTACACCTTGGGCTTACACCTCGCAGGGTAATATAACAAAAAAAGCACTTACATTTGCATGTAAGTGCTTGAATTTACTTGGCGTCCCCAAGGGGATTTGAACCCCTGTCGCCTGCGTGAAAGGCAGGTGTCCTGGGCCAGGCTAGACGATGGGGACGCTTGAAAACTTGTAATTTTCTCTATAAGATGCGGCGAACCGCAAATAACAATTCAGATCAAGTCAGAAATAAATCCGAGTATAGCTTCATTGTCATCCAGCAACTTGGCTTGTTGCAGATTTAGAAAATTTGGCTGGGCTACAAGGACTCGAACCTTGATTAACGGAGCCAGAACCCGTCGTCCTGCCAATTGAACGATAGCCCATCAAGTGAGAGGAGTATTTATGGAATTTACTTCACCTTGTCAATACAGAAAGTTGTTTTCGAGAAATCTCCTCGCATTCATCGTATTGCACTTCTACAAAATCCACCGTACGTAACGTAATCTTGGCTCACTCTTTCAATGACGAGGATTGATCATGGCTACGCCAGATACGAAAAATAACCGTTCCCCTATACAAGAGGTCCCCCCTCTTTCGACGCATCCCAAACAGCATTCCTGCATAGTCAGTAACCATACCCAGCTTGATCTTGACCGGCCACAACGTACAGGCTGTCCTGAAATCATTTTCTGTGAAGGCAAAACCCCAGCTCAACTTGTGAGTATATTTCAGGAAATGATCACCACGCATGGGGAGTGTCTCGGCACACGTGCATCTAAAGAACATTATGAGGCAGTGCAAAAGGCAATACCCCGTGTTCGTTTTAATACCGATGCTCGCACGTTGATTTTTGACGACTCAAACAAAAAAAGAGTTGGATGCGTCCTCGTAATTAATGCCGGCACATCAGATCATTGCGTTGCAGAAGAAGCTGCGCAAACCGCAGAATTTCTAGGAAGTAATGTTCTCAGGCATTTTGATTGTGGTGTTGCCGGCGTTCATCGCGCACTGCATGCAGCAAAAGACTTTTCAAAAGCGTCAGCTATCGTTGCCGTTGCAGGAATGGATGGTGCTTTGCCTACAATTGTCGCCGGTCTCAGTCCCGCACCTGTCATCGCAGTCCCTACAAGCGTTGGCTATGGAACTGGCCTTGGCGGCGTAGCAGCTCTAATGACAATGCTTAACGGTTGTGCCCCCGGAGTCTCTGTAGTGAATATTGATAACGGGTTTGGTGCTGGTTATCAGGCACATATTATCAATACAATGGTACATCATAATAAATAGACCGTTTTCTTTATAGCGGTAACTAGCTACAAGCTGCTCTCGTTAATACGTCTTCCCCGATGAGGAAAATGCCACAGATTCATATTTATCCAAACAACAAAGACTTCCCAAGTAAGCTTGCAAGAGAGTGATTGAATTTTTTTAATCTAACTCCTACTATTTAACCACACCTCCCTCATATCAACTCCTGTGGCACAGCATTTGCCTGAATACAGGATGCTCTGTATGAGGATACCGGTGATACTTATGCAATGCGTATGAGATGGCAACTGTAGCTGACAGGCATCCTCGTCAGTTCACAAAAAACACCATCAGCATACAATGTTCAAAATTATGGATAAGAGCACCCAACCGCCTCTCTACCAGTTTATAGATCTCCTTTAAGGTTCTATAAAATATTCGACTGATATCTTGAGGTGGCTCACTAATTTTAGACAAAAACAGGTAATATTATGCGATTTATTGTGCGCGGAGCCCGACATGAAGATCACGATGAACTGTGCCGACTTGCAGCACAGGCTCCACTGTTAAGCTTGCAACCATCCTCTGAACGTATCAACACACGAATTGAAACCAGCTTACAATCCTTTACTGGCATCCTTCCTCCAGAGAAGGCGGAATATCAATTTGTTTGCGTTGATCTAGCCACAAGAAAACTGGCTGGAGCCTCCTGCCTCTTTGGCTCATATATTTCTGAATCCCAACCACAGCATTATATTAAGGTTATCAACGAAGGCGAAAAACAAAAATACATCCGTAGTGTTGAAGAAAAACGCTTTAGTGGCCTTGGTGGTCTGGTTGTAGACAGTTTATTTCGTAAAACGCACTACAAGCTTGGTGCCCAACTAGGGCATGTGCGTCTGCTGTACGCCGGAATTAAACCAGAAAATTTTACAGAAACTTTTGTTGTCGAAGTGCTTGGCAAAAAGAACGCCAAAGGTGGATCACATTTTTGGGACTGTTTTGGAAAAAAGTTTACAGGCATGGATTTTTCCGAAGCGTATGAGCGTATCGCGAAAAATGATAGATCATTCATGGGTATGTTCCCGACAGAATACGAACTTCCGGAAGGGTGTTCCAGAATACGCATAAGTGAAAACTCCGTTGCGATGTCTTCACGCGGATCACAACATCTTGCAAAAAGACTTGGTTTTACCTTCCAAAACAGAGTCGACCCTGTTGATGGCGCACTTTGCTATAGTGCAACGCGTAATGATCTGTCACCATTGAAAAATGGAACATGGCATTCAGTCAAAAAAGGAAGCATCAAAGGCGATATTCACCTGATAGCAACAGTACAAGAAAATGGGGAATTCTTTGGTGCAATAGCACACTGTGGCTTCCAGAACGGAACAGCAGTGATCCGCAAAAACATCTGTGCAGCCCTTGGACTCAGTGAAGGATCACGTGTTTTTATTTCTCCACAGTGTTAGTACACCTGAGCAGCTACGAGCCTACACGCCAGTACTTTTTTACGAATCACTTGCTTTGCCGTAAAAACTGTCGCGTTCAATATCAATACAAAAAGTGCAAACATTGAACTACGCGCACAATCTTACGACATTATCGAAAAATATTTTTTACTCAATCTCCCGCTATCATTGGATGATTACCTAAACAGCATCAAGAATACCTCATATTCTATGGAAAGTACGTTTACGTAACTAGCTGCTTACTGTATGTAGTACCGAGATACGGTATGAAATTGTGCACCACGGAATGGTTTAGAATATATATCATTTTATTTGGTTCACTGCTTCAATATGACGAGGGGAAGTCGAAGCAGTACAGCACGTTCATAGATAAGCACCGTATGCCTGCAAAGGGAGTTCTAATGAAGAAAGATTGGACACCGGAACAAACTGAAAAGCGCCGTCTCATTCTTGATGCAGCACGCGAGTTGTTCTCTAAAGAAGGTGTAAGCAATGTATCAATGAGACGCATTGCAGCAAAAGTAAATTACAGTCCGGCACTCATCTACCGGTACGTAAAAAACAAAGAAGAACTACTAGATCAGCTTCGCTCCGAGGGCTACCAGATTCTTCTGAACCGTATGGCAAGGCTGGATGTGGACCCCGATCCTATCAAGCATCTAACCGATCTTGCAGTTGAATACGGTGGATTTGGCGTTGATTATTGGGAATATTACGACCTCATGTTCCACATGCCTATTCAAATCTCCGATGACGGAACCGTGCCGGTAAAAGGCTACGAAGCAGTACTCGGCATGGTGCGAAACGCTGTTGAACGAGCCATTGATGCCGGCCATTTTGCCGGATGTTCTGTTGACGATGCCATGTTCATGTCATGGTCACTAATCCACGGGTTACTCAGCCTTTATATTTCAGGCCGAACACCATTTCATATTGGTGAAGAACGAGCAAAAGCGCTGCTTCAGGAAATTCCGCGACACTTCTTACGCATTGTAGCGACAGGGAAAAAATAACATTTCCGCCTTCGTTGACATCTTCCTCGGGATGCTCTTGGTTACCCAAAGAAAATTCTCCCGAGGGGCCAGAACACCTGTCACACTGGCACTAGCCGTAATAGCTCATTCTTCGATAGTGGACATCGCTTTTTCAAAAGAGATTTTATTATTCCGCCACAAACTAAACTGTGAGCTCAGTACGTTTTATGCAATTGCATAACCTCTGCTCGCGAAATTTTGTGAAAAGAAAAGGGCTGACCCCAAAATGTGGGTCAGCCCTTTTTTATCATAATTTGAAAAGTACGATATGACTGAAAAGACAATTAGCTGCACTGAACTCCATGCACAACAGGCAAATTTCGAATTTGCGGATTCTCAATCTGACTCTGAACCATTTCAGCCTGCGTCATGAGCCAAGCCTCATTGCTACGACTCAGTCCTTTTTTATGCAACAACTCCATCATCTCAACACAAACGGCTTCTATAGTTGCCTCTGCATTGCTATGCACATCCGCTCCACGGGTAAGATTAAGCGCCAGAACATCATTAAGCTTTCCAGCAATGAATGACCCATCTGGCAAATCCTTCAACCCACGGAATGCCCATTTGTAAAACGGCATATATTTTCCATGCATCAAATACAACGCACCAATTGTGGATTCTACGAAACGTGAAGCAGCAAGAAGCGCTGCGGCAGTATCATTACGCTTGAGCATTCTCAACAAGTTGTACTGACCGCTTTGTGCCATCACAGCAAATCGAGCCGCCAACTTTTTCTTCATCACGTCGTCCGGGTAAAATTCCAGCAAGGACTTACGAAATGCAGAGAACTCACCGCACGGATCAGCAAACACTTCACCATTTGTAGCAACAGCTAAGAAATATTCCGGCACGGTGTACCACTGCTGCCACGTAGAAAGAGGCTGTCCGCTGTTAATAAATCGTCTATAGAAATCTTCAATGGAGAACAACCCGACCCGCCCGTTACGGAACTTGGGAGCCATTCGTACAGGAAACCCTTTAAACGTTGCTGGCAGTCGCGCAAAAATTGGTTCAAGTAGCGGCTCTACTGTACCTGCTATTGATTCCGGAGCCCATACACAAATTCCTGCACCCCAGTCATGGTCTTGTGAAAACTTGTCGTCGAACCCGAAGCATTCAGATCCTTCACCAACAAGCCCTACCGCAAGTTGATTCACGTAGCCAGGTAACTCATTTTGCAGCATGGGCGCTGCAACTTCAGTATAAAATTCTCTGGATAATTGTAACCCCTGCATGGCTCTCCCCTCTTTTGTGTTCCGTCTAGCCCTGGTGAATTTTCTCGCGTCTGCGAGCTTCTAATTCCTCAAGTGTGCCCAATCCCATTCGTGCATAGAAGTTAGAGTAACGCTTACGTGCCAAGTTTTCACCTTTACGCACAGCTTCGTCCACACATGCCTGATACAAATCGAGACTGCGTTCGGAAAGAGTCTCCATTTCCGCAGGGAAATACATATCAAAACGAGCAAGAGATTGAGGAAACAACAACGGGAATTCCTGAAAAAGCTCCTGCATCCAACGACGCTCTGTAGCTGCGATTTTACGAACTTTATCCATGTTGGGCGAAACGCACGGGATAAGATTATCCATGCGGGCATATTTTTCAGTCATTAGGTTACGCCCAACCCGCTCTGCTTCTGCCAGATCATCACGGTATGAAGCAATGTAACTATCTGACAGTACGGAGAAAATCATCCATCTCCACCGCCTGAACATGTCTGGATTTTCCTGACAGGAAGCGGTGCCGCCCATGTTTTTTGTATGTAAAAACATGACCAGTTCGCGCTCAATAACATCATGGATAAGCTCTTCACGAGTATGATTGGTTTCCATACCTCAACACCTTCCTGAAATTTGATACGTTCTTGCAAAAAATCGAACAATTATAGCAAACAACATGCTTAAAAACATAGCTAATCTGACTACTAGGAATCTTTACCAATAAAGCTACTCTTAACTTCTATCTTTGTGAAGGGAAGGAAGTAAAATTGCTATTTTTTCTGTCGGAAAAATCTTGTTCTAAAAAAAACATGAGCCGGTCCTGTTGCTTAGCACACTAGAAAAGCAACAGAACCGGCTCATTAAACGAGAATTATGAGTAGCATGTAAAACAGTACTCATAAAATATTATAAATCGGCCACACAAAGTATAAGTGAAAACACAATTACTAAATAAAAAACATCAAGATAGCCTTGCAGCGAACCTAATTTATAATAAAATTTGCAATGCACTTCCAGCGATCTTTAATCCCAGAATTGCCATCAAAACAAAGAAAAATTTTCGATACGATGCTTCAGAAATAAAAGCAGAAAGGTATATCCCTAATTTACTGCCGATCACGACGGCGGGAACTGAAGCAGCGTAAATAGTAAGCGCGTAGGTATCTATATTACCTATTACAACTTGTGTAGAAACAATTAGCACGCCAGTAAGAATAAATCCGGCACTGATAATCGCTTTTACTGCATTCTTAGGACAACCGCAGTACGCAGTATATACTGCAAGCGGCGGGCCATTAAAGCTGAAAGCCATGCCAAGAGAACTGGACATAATGCCTGCAACATAGCCCCATGCTGGATTAATTACCCGCCTTTCTTTTTTTTCAAAAAAAAGGCTCCAGAGTGCATAAAATGCGACAAAAGCACCCATACCGAACCTAAGTAACTGCTCCGGTACAAACTGAAGAGCATATGCACTCAACACAACACCTGGAATAGCTCCTAAAAGCAGTGTTTTTGTATACCGCCATTCAATATGCTTACGGTAGATCCATCCAGCATGACAGTTCAATGTCAGTACAATCATCGTTGCACTTGGCACGAGAATCGACACATCCATTACGTAGCTGATAATCGGCATGGCAACCATAGCTGCGCCAAAGCCGGCAAGACCATTTACAAAGCCGCCGACAAACCACCCCATCGCAATAAAGAGTAAGTGTTCCATTTGTGATTTTTCGACGAATTAGAGCTACTGCTTCATCTTTCGGAAAATTGTAGTGCGGTTAACTTTAAGAACTTCTGAAGCCTTATTAACTGACCCATACGTATCAAGCGCTTGCTGGATAACACGGCGTTCAAGTTCGGCCATAATCTCTTTCAGTGATTTACCGTCGTCTTTCGAATCAAGCTCGACATTGGGCAGACAGTCCATTGGATGACGAGAATTTATGGAAGGAGGCAAATCGTTGGCAGAAATCTCGGAGTGTTCCAAGGTAACAACAAGGCTCTGTACAAGGTTTTCAAGTTCACGGATGTTACCCGGCCAACGGTACTTAAGCAGGAGCTGCATAGCATCACGGGCACATGTAATGTCTTTCTTGTACTTTTCTCCATAGATAGAGAGAAAATGCTCAACAAGACCGGGGATCATTTCTGTGCGCTCGCGTAATGGCGGAATATCTACAACAGCAACACGCAGGCGGTAGAATAAGTCGCTTCGGAAATTACCCTTACGGACTTCTTCTTCCAGATTACGGTTCGTTGCAGCGATAATACGCACATCAACTTTTTTAGCTACAGATGCACCAACTCGCACAACTTCTTGATCCTGCAGAACTCGTAACAACTTCGCCTGCATGGAAAGTGGAAGTTCACCGATTTCATCAAGAAATACAGTGCCGCGGTTAGCCATTTCAAAGTGACCAGGCTTACCTTTGGAAGTAGCACCGGTGAATGCTCCCGGAGCATAGCCAAAGAGTTCAGATTCAATAAGATTTTCAGAGATGCTACCGCAGTCAACCTTCAGGAACATTTCGTCTCTGCGTGGGCTGCTATCGTGCGCAAGACGCGCAAACCAGTCTTTACCAACACCTGTTTCACCAAGCAGGAGCATGGTGGCGTCAGTTTCTGCAATGCGTTTGATGAGAGAAACGAGCTGCTGCACCTGAGAGTCATAGAACATATTGTCAGGATTGTTATCTGTGGAATCCTGAGATGTCAGATGTGCAAGCTGTCTGGAGAAAAGAGAAATTTGTTCTTTTTGCTGAGCGATTTGCTTACGCATTTGCCCGATGAGGGTAATATCGCGCGCAAGAGTGACAACGAGAACAAGTTCGTCATCGTCGTCAAAAACAGGAAAACCGCGTAAAACAAGACGCTTGCCTGTTTTAAGCTGCTGTACAACGGTCGCAGGCTTGCCGGTTTTTACAATTTCAGGGTTAAGGACAGCATCAAAGATACCACTATCTTTTAGATATCGGACATCCTTACCACGTAATTCGCCTTCCGTAAGACCGGTAAGACGTTCGTACATGGAGTTAACAAACAGCGTTTTGCCGTCTTTATCCGTAATATAGATGCCATCATCCAGTACTTCGAAAACGTGCCGGACGGAAGCGCCAATTTTATCTAGATAGGTATCCATAACCCCTTCTCCCTGAAATACTATCTATGCAGACCACATCTGTAGCCTGCATAGATAGTTACTGTAAGACAGGTTTCCCCCGAAATCGAAGGTACTTTTCTTAACTTGCGTAGTTAGGAACTTGCTTAGCAATCTCCACGAGAGGAAGGAATACTTCGTTATCGAGAGACACTGTGCCCATTGGGTACTCACGACCAAGGTTGGTGTACTTCTGAGTGCCAAGGCGGTGGTATGCAAGCAATTCGTATTCTACGTCAAGGTCTTTGATGAAATCAACAACTGCCTGAATATCTTCTGGGGTATCGTTAAAGCCCGGGATTACCGGAGTACGAACGCGAATTTTAAGTTTTGGGTGAGCTGCGCGCAGTGCTTTAAGGTTTTTCAGAATAAGCTCGTTGGTTACACCACAAAATTCTTTGTGCTTTTCTGGGTTCATGCTCTTGATATCCATCATTACGAAGTTCAGGTACTGGCCTGCTTCAACCAGGGTTTCAGTCTGAACATGACCACAGGTTTCTACTGCAGTTTTAATGTAACGGCGTTTTGCTTCTTTAAGCAAGGCAATAGCAAACTTTGGCTGGGCAAAAGGCTCGCCGCCACCAAGAGTAAGACCGCCGCCGGAACGTGCGTAGAACATAGCATCTTTTTCTACGGAATCAATGGCATCTTTAACTGTCATCTCTTCACCGTAGTTAATAAGTGCACCAGCAGGACAAGCCTCGGCACACGCCATACAGTTTGTGCAGGTATCCCAGTTTACAGCGATTTTATCATCTTCGCCCTGAGTAAGTGAGCCCGCGGTACAAACTTCTGCGCAACGCAGACATTTGGAAAGAGTCAGACACTTGCCTGCGTTGTACGCAAGCTGAGGCTTAAATGACTGGGATTCCGGGTTACTACACCACTTACAGGAAAGTGGACAGCCCTTCAAAAAAACAACAGTGCGGATTCCCGGTCCATCATGCACGGAGTATTTCTGAATATTGAAGACTTGACCAGTTGTGTTTAAAATTTCTTTTTGAGTCATTGTAGTAATCCTGTAATTTAAGCAGTTTTGCCTGATTCTGAAAAACGGACGCCCGTATAGGCGAACGAACGTCCGTTCATTGAGTTAGTCTACAAAAAGTAAAGGAACTGCCGGACAGTATGTAATGAGCAAGAGAACCGCAATCATGATGCCCACAAGCGGCATTGCCACTTTAGAGAGCTTCTCGATTTTAGCATTTGCAACACCACTCGCAACGAAGAGGTTTACGCCAACTGGCGGAGTTACAAAGCCAACTGCAAGGTTAACTACCATTATAATACCGAAGTGGACAGGATCTACGCCAACCTTCACCACAATAGGGAGGAGGATTGGAGTAAGAATCACGATAGCTGCAAGAGCTTCCATAAAGGTACCGACAATCAGAAGGAGAATGTTAATGAGGAACAGAATCATCAGCTTGTTGCTGGTGAGGCTCATCATCGCATTCGCAATTGTTGTAGGAACCTGCTCGATGGTCATGATGTTACCAAAAATGGTAGCCATCGCCATGAGCACGATTACGATCGCTGACGTAGAACAAGCTTCCATGAAGCTTGGCATCAGGTTGCTGAAGTTAAGTTCGCGGTACACGAACACACCGACAACAAGACCGTAAAACGCTGCAAGCGCTGCTGCTTCTGTAGGAGTCATGAATCCACCGTAAATACCACCAAGGATAATTACAGGAACCATGAGTGCCCACTTGGCATCCCAGAAAGCACGAATAAAAGTTGACGCGTTACGTTCACGCTGCTCGCCTTTCCAGCCACGTTTTTTAGAGTAGAGGTAGGCGTATGCCATAAGGGCAAGACCGGTAAGAAGACCTGGTACAATACCACCCATGAAGAGCTTACCAATGGAGACCTGAGCAGATACACCATATACTACAAACGGGTTAGACGGCGGGATCATTACGCCAATAGCACCGGATGCTGCAACAATAGCCGCAGCAAAAAGCTTGTCGTACCCACGCTCAACCATCGCCGGAATAGTCAAAGAACCAATAGCTGCTACAGTAGCTGGGCCTGACCCGGAGATTGCTGCAAAGAACATGCAAGTTGCAATAGTTGCCAGAGCCATACCACCGTGCAAAGAACCGAGCATTTCATCTGCAAGGTTTAAGAGGCGCTTGGAAAGGCCACCAGCCCCCATGAACACACCCGCTGCGATAAAGAACGGGATAGCCATGATCGGGAAGCTGTCGATTGATGTGAATGTGATCTGAGCCACGTATTCAATCGGCAGAGTTCCTGTTGCGTAAATGGTTGCAGTAGCTGCAAGACCTAGACCGATTGAAATAGGTACACCAATTACGAGGAAAAGGAGGAAATAACCGAACAGAACCGGAAGGGTGTTCAGGTCTTCACTAATAAGAACCGGTGCTGCGACGAGTGCTGTGAACGCAAGACCGAGGATTGTATCAAGGAATCCACATTCTTTAGCCTGCTTGTACATATCCTGAAGCAGACGAATCGCCATAAGCCCAAAACCGATAGGTAGGATGAGATATGGGATAAAGTAGCTCATGTTTGTGCCTGGAGCTACCTGCGGGTACAAAAGAAGCATTTCTAAATGGTTCAAGCCCATGTAGAAAACTACGCCAACAAGAATGAGGAAGAAGGCATCAACAACAATCCAGCTAATACGCTGAATACGAGCCGGAAGACGGTCATATACGATGTCTACACGAATGTTGTTACGGTTTTTAATTGCTAACGGGATAGCAAGATATGAAATCCATATAAAAATGAAACGAGCGAGCTCTTCAGTCCAAATTGCCGCACTGGCATCGGAAGAAAAGTACGCTCCAACATATCTATAGAATGTCTGAAAAGTGATAATGAGAATGATGCTGAGCATCCCCGCAAAAAGGAACGGTTTCTCAAAGTTATCGTCCAGCCAAGCGAGCCAGGACTTCTTATGGGAAAGAGTTGTCATTTTGTCTCCTGTGCAGGACCGCATATAGAAAGGGGCAGGCTAAGAAGCCTGCCCCTTAGCGGAACTACTTCTGTGTATCTTGAACAAGCTTAAGGAGATCCGCTGGGATCTCTTTAGAGAACTCGTCCCAGACAGGGCGTGTAAGCTTTACAAATTCAGCACGCTCAGCATCGCTGAGTTTGTGAATTTTAATGCCCTGTGCTTTGAAAGCTTTAACAGCTTTTGCTTCAAGGTCAGCAGTAATGCCACGCTGGTAAACAAGTGCGTCATGGCCTGAAGAAACAATTACTTCCTGCAGTTCTGGAGTGAGCTCTTCGAACGTCTTCTTGTTCATAAGAAGAATGTGCATTGAGTAGTTGTGAGCAGAATCCATTGCGTACTTGAGAACTTCGGTGTGCTTAGCATCGTTGAGAAGAGAGAAGGTGTTACCTTCGCCATCAACGGTACCCTGCTGAAGTGCTGTGTAAACTTCGCCCCAAGCGATTGGGGTTGGGTTCATACCGAGCTTAGAAGCTACTGCTACTTCTACAGGAGAAGCAGTGGTACGCACTTTCATGTTTGCAAGATCTGCTACAGACTTGATTTCATTCTTTGTAGCAACAAAGTTACGGTAGCCGTATTCACTGTACATGATAGGCTTAAGGTTGATCTTCTCAAGTTCAGCCGCAAGGTACTTTCCGAGCTCTCCGTTATCTAGAGCTGCGTAAAGTTTTTCCTGATATTTAGGGCTGGTTACGTAAGGAAGGTCAAAAACCATAAATGCTTTTGAGAAGTTAGCCATGTTCGGGGAAGAAGCAGAAGCGAGAGCAAGAGTGCCACGCTGTGCGGATTCCATTGTTACACGGTCACTACCAAGAATAGCATTACCGTAGAGCTGAACGCGGATCTTGCCGTTAGAGCGTTCTTCTACGAGCTCTTTAAATTTCTCATAGCCAAGGGTAACGTTGTTACCTGGTGCCATCGGGTGACCGAGGCGAAGAGTAATTTTACGAGCCTGAGCATCCATAGATGTAGCACCGACAACAAGTACTGCAGCTACGAGAAGCAACATAAAGGATTTAATAAAATAGCGCATATATCCTCCAATAAATTGAAAAAAACACGGAACGTCTTAAAGCCGTTAGACGTTCCGTTATTTATAACAGCAATACCAGTGCCAATAGGTACATTTTTTATCATTATTTGTGATTTTTCGTGCAAGCATATTACACACAGTTCACCTCCTCGGTTAAAATAAAAAAGGCGACAAGAAACTCATTCGCCACTTAACACTCTTAAATATAATATTTTAGAAGTAAAAAAACAGAAGAAACGAGTAGACTGTAAATCAAGCTTACAGGCGCCATAAATTGTACTGAATTTCTAGCGCGGTTCAGCGTGTAAAAGAGCAAATCTGGGGCAAAAACGTCCCCATGAAGTTGCAAAAACGCCAACCCAATGTTTCAAAAATGCAACTTATAACTTTTTTTTCTTTTTATCCTAGCATGATGAGCAGCCATAAGAACAAAGATGCACTAAGGCAACATTGGTTGCAATTGTGCACCAATCAACTTATCAACTTCCATTTCAATACTTTTCACTCTCCAGAAGACGCCACCTATAGATAACAACCTGTTTTTTTAACTTTTTTTTAAAAAAAACTTCGATACACATTGATTACTCATCCAAAATAAAGATGTACTGCAATATCTTTGTATCATTTTTTCACAAGCAAAACAGCTACTCGCCATCCTTTCTACCCCTTGAGACGCAAGCGGCGAAATTCATCATGAACCAAATCACACTCCAGCAACTCAGGTATATACGCGAGAACCGTACATTCTTGACTGATCAAACAGACAATAGCCAAATTCATCACGTCATTATATAGTCAAGCAAGGCCGTTTCTCACAATAAAGCAAAACTAATAATTATAACATGTTACAACAGCACGGTGGATAAGATGTTGCAACGATGCAAATCACAAACGACAGTGGCAAATATGCAACTAACCATAACATGCTGATTTTACACATGTGCCCAAGATGTATCATCGAGATGTTGCAACATAGCAACGCTTTTACAGCCATTTTAAGCAAGATGCGCACCTCCTGCGATTCCCGACCTCTCTTACGAGCTATTTTTCACAAAGCAAACTTACCATAGTTCAATTTGATTCTAGCACGACCAAAACCTCAAAGACATCATCAAGCTCAAAAGCCTAAACTCCGCTTTATTCAATAGGATTGAGGCAGAGTTTCAATTTTTTTGAACATCTTTCACGATTCATCAACACCCTTCTAAACCCAAGAAAACGGTTTTTTTTACCTCAAATAGCAACTTAAAACGCTCTTTCGGCACATGTTGGCATCACCTTTGCTCTAAGAAAATCACAGGGAGCGTATCCCACCGTAGCTTGTTCTAACGATCACTGAAAATAGCTACCAAAGACCGCACCCTCATTAAAGAGAATCAAAATTTACTGCTGCTGAGCACACAGCGGCCGCAGCATTTTTAACCCACAGGTACCGCACATATTATATGTGTCGCCTAATTTGAACCTAATTCACAGGAGTCAGTTATGTCTTGTTGTGTATCACCTCACGAACAACGTCTGCTCGATAAAATTGAAGGCAAAGAAGATATCTACCGCGCATCCCATCCGCGTGTATTTAAAATTCTCGAAACCTTCGACAACGTTCGTCCAATGATCGACATTGAACGTGCTAAATACTTCACCGAGTCCATGAAAGAGACCGAAGGTGAAATGCTCTGCCTGCGTTGGGCAAAAGCAATGAAGCACGTAGCTGAAAACATCACCGTTTACATCGACGACGACAACCTCATTTGTGGTCGTGGTGGTGTAAAAGGTCGTTACGGTCTGCTCTACCCTGAACTTGACGGTGACTTCCTTGGTGTTGCAGTTGAAGATCTTCCAAACCGTACCGAGTCTCCTTTCTCTATTACTCCTGAAGATGCTAAAGTAGTAGTTGAAGAGATCGCTCCTTACTGGAAAGGTAAAACCTACCACGAAGCTCTCAACAAATCTTTCCCTGAAGAAGTTCACAAACTTTCTTACGACGATCCTGACGGCCTTAACTCCCGCTTCATCGTTAACGAAACTTCTTCTTTCCGTTCTTCCATTCAGTGGGTTCACGACTACGAAAAAATCCTCAAACGTGGTTTCGGTGGCATTAAGGCAGAAGCTCTCGAAAAAATCGAAGCTCTCGATCCGCTTTCCCCTATCGACAACGTTGAGAAAAAACCTTTCCTCGAAGGTATCGTAATCGTTTGTGATGCAATCATCACTTGGGCTCGCCGTCACGCAGAACTCGCAGCTGAACTTGCTAAGAAAGAATCTGATCCAGTTCGTAAAGCTGAACTCGAGAAAATGGCTGAAATTTGTGCTCATGTTCCTGAGCACCCAGCTCGTACTTTCCACGAAGCTGTTCAGTCCCAGTGGTTCACCCAGATGTTCTCTCGTATCGAGCAGAAAACTGGTACAATCGTATCTAACGGCCGTATGGACCAGTACTTCTACCCTTACTACCAGGCTGACATCGAAGCTGGCATTCTCGACGACGAGAAAGCTCTTGAACTTCTTGAGTGTCTCTGGGTTGGTATGGCACAGTTCATCGACCTTTACGTTTCCCCTACCGGTGGCGCTTTCAACGAAGGCTACGCTCACTGGGAAGCAGTAACAATTGGTGGTCAGACTCCAGAAGGTCGCGACGCAACCAACGAACTGACTTACATGTTCCTTAAATCAAAACGTGAATTCCCGCTTCACTACCCTGACCTTGCAGCGCGTATTCACTCCCGTTCCCCAGAGCGCTACCTCGCTGACGTTGCTGAGACTATTAAGGACGGCTCCGGCTTCCCTAAACTCATCAACGATGAAGAAGTTGTACCTCTTTATGTTTCCAAAGGTGCAACCTTTGCTGAAGCATACGACTACGCTGTTTCCGGTTGTACCGAAGCACGTATGCCTAACCGCGACACATACACATCCGGTGGTGCATACATCAACTTCGTAGCAGCTCTCGAAATGGTTCTGCACAACGGTAAAATGCTCAAACATGGCGACGAAGTTCTCGGTCTCGAAACCGGCAACCCACTCGAAATGAACACTTGGGATGAATTCTGGAATGCTTATGAAAAACAGCATCACCACTTCCTCAAGACTGCATTCTACCAGCAGTACGTGATCAACAACCTTCGTGCTAAGCACTTTGCACAGCCAATGGGTTCTGCAATGCACGACCTCTGCATGAAGCATTGTCTTGATCTGCACACCCCACAGATTCCTGAAGGAATCAACATGGGTTACTTCGAACACATGGGTCTTGGTACTCTCGTAGACTCCCTCTGCGCTATCAAGAAACTCGTTTTCGAAGACAAAAAACTTACTATGAAAGAAGTTATCGAAGCTTGTGATTGCAACTTCGAAGGTAAAGAAGACGTTCGTCAGCTTCTCATGAGTGCTCCTTGCTACGGCAACGACGACCCATACGCTGATGAAGTAGCGAACAAAGTTGATAGCCTCAACGTTCTCTACGGTCAGAAATACGCTAAAGAACTTGGTATGCACAACGACGTACGTTACGTACCGTTCACCTCCCACGTACCTTTCGGTAAAGTAGTTGGTGCTTCCGCTAACGGTCGTTTTGCTTGGACTGCTCTCTCTGACGGTTCTTCCGCATCTCACGGTGCTGATCACAACGGTCCTACCGCAGTTCTTCTTTCTAACTACACTTCTAAAAACTACGGCCACCGCGATCGCGCTGCTCGTATGTTGAACATCAAGTTCACTCCGAAGTGTGTTGAAGGCGAAGAAGGTACCGATAAACTCGTTTCCTTCATCCGTACTTTCTGTGACCTTAAACTCTGGCACGTACAGTTCAACGTTATCAACAAAGATACCTTGATTGCTGCTCAGAAAGATCCAGAAAAATACCGTAGCCTTATCGTTCGTATTGCAGGTTACTCTGCATACTTCGTAGATCTGTCCCCAGATCTCCAGAACGACCTCATCGCACGTACTGCACACGAATCTGTTTAGTACAACGCACTAGATGATATAATGAGCCCCGACACTTAGGTGTCGGGGCTTTTTATTTACCTGATATCGTTCAGTTTATCTCTGCTTGCATTTGCATTTTTTCTACGCAATACACAGGGTATACCGTAACAAAATGTTACACCTATTTTGCCATTCTGTTGGGGGGGAAAGAAGTAATGCAGAACATTCGTTCACGACACAACACTGCTCAAGACAGTGAGCTATTTGTAAGTACGCAGTTCAAATCGCGCAGCCATGTACAAATCATCGAAGAGTCCCATGCTCGTTCCAGAGCCGCCGGAATCGACCCTAACCAGACATCTTCTCCAGAAAAATATAAGATATCTCCGGAAATGCTGCGGCAGCGTATAAAAGACAGCCAGCCGTTCTACGACCTTGTGACCACCCAAATGTCCACCTTATACCGAATCCTACAGGGATCAGGTTTCTGCATGGCTGTTGCTGATGCAGACGGATATGTCCTCCATACGTTGGGAGATGCCCACCTGCTCGAGCATTACAAGAAAGGTAACTGTATGCCCGGATATCTTTGGACAGAAGAAGCTGTAGGCACATGTGGTATCGGCCTCGTCCTTATTGAAGGCATCCCCATTCAAATTTCCGGTGAAGAAATGTTCTGCAAACGCGCACATCATATTACCAACTCAGCCACGCCAGTACATGACAACAACGGCAAGCTTCTCGGCGTAATTGCATTGAGCGGATTAGCCAGTGCAGTACATATTCATACCCTCGGCATGGTTATCCTCACCGCAAAAGCCATTCGATCTCAGATTGGTGAAATTGAAAAAGCACGTGAAATAGCTATCCGAAACACATACATGACTGCGCTTATGGAATCCGATCAACGAGGAATCATTACTCTCAACGGTGATGGAAACATTGTTCAGATCAATAAAAAAGCTACAGCACTTCTTGGGCTTGATCAAAGCAACGCAAGCAGTGCTTCTCTCCACAGTCCGGAATCTGAAGAGTCCCTAAATATTTCTGCACTCACACGTACACGCATGAACTGGAAGCAAACCCTACGCTCCAAGCAAGGATTCACAGAAAGGGAAGTAACATTCATACGCGGCGATTCACGCTTCCCACTTGTCTGCACTCTCGACCCTATCACAATGCCTGACGGAGAAAGTGCCGGAGGCATGCTCCTAGTTGTTGAACACGACAGAATCTTGCAATTAGCAAACGAAATGGCTGGTTCTCAGGCTCGTTTTACGTTCGACTCAATCATTGGTTCCAGTTCAGCACTTGAAGAAGCTAAAAAAGTCGCAAACGCAGCTGCCCGCGGTAATGCAGCAGTGCTTCTTCACGGCGAAACCGGCACAGGTAAAGAATTATTTGCACAAGCGATTCATAACGCCAGCCCTCGACACAACAAACCATTTGTTGTCATCAACTGTGGAGCCATCCCTAACGAATTACTAGAAAGTGAATTGTTCGGATATGTGGAAGGTGCATTTACCGGAGCACGCAAAGGTGGACGCCCGGGGAAATTTGAACTAGCAGATGGCGGCACTCTGTTCCTAGATGAAATCGGGGACATGCCTCTTGATATGCAGGTAAAAATTTTACGCGCATTGCAGTCCGGCGAAGTAAACCGTGTCGGAGATATGCAAACCATAAAAGTTGACCTGCGCATTATTGCTGCAACCAACGTGGATCTTGACACAGCAATCAAACGCGGAACCTTTCGTGAAGATTTATTCTACCGTATCAGCACATTAAACATTACTATTCCACCGCTGCGTAAGCGTGGAAATGATGTGCTGACACTCGCCGAAACATTTCTCCACCGCATTAGACCTCGTCTCGGGAAGCCGGAACTGGAATACAGCGATGCTGCCTTACAGGCGTTTTCACAGGCCACATGGCCAGGCAATATTCGCCAACTCGAAAACGCTGTAGAACGGGCTGTAAACATTTGTGAGCAAAGTGTGATCATGCCGGATGATCTTGGACTAGATTACACTGACACGCGAACAGCGCAGAATATTGCATCTGACAGCAACCATTCTACCCATACAAATGTTCCGGCAGAAGTCGCTAATTTGAACACAAATAGTGAAGCAATGTTGGGAGAGATGGAACAAGCACTTATCACGCGTTTGATGGATGAAAACGAAAACAACATCAGCAGAGTAGCACGTTCTCTCGGTGTAAGCAGACCGACATTGTATAGAAAGCTTAAAAAATATGGTCTGCCTTCGAATTGATGTAACGAATCATTACATGTAAAGTTTCATTACACATTGAGTCATTGCACAAAACAATTTTGTTATCGACCGAAAACAGGGCGCTCCAGCCCTGTTTTTTTATTGAATATTCACTCAATTGTAACATAACGTTACAGCCTAAACATCCCTCACCTATTTGAGACAATTTTAAGAATATCATACAGTTACACTACTAAAATCAAGTGGTATACTCCTTGCTCATAGCAAATACAGTCTTTGAATAGTGTGCGAAAATAATCTCGCTATTCTGTCATTTGTTGACGACTTTATGTCGATTAGCGATCAAACGATGAGGAGTATGCATGGGACTTCACTGGTTAGACATGCTCGTAGTATTTCTTTACTTCGGGCTTGTCATTTGGATGGGCATCTACACAATGAGTAAAGTCGAAAACTTCGACGATTACGCTGTTGCTGGTCGTAGTGTGCCAACTGCGATTCTATTTGCTACAATTGCGGCAACATTGTGCGGTGGTGGGGCAACGATTGGTCGTATTGCATTTATGCATAAGACAGGCATTATTGTTTTTGCGGGTCTTATCGGGGTAGTAATCAACCAATTCTGGTCCGGATTTTTTATCGCAGGCAAAGTGCGAGAAGCCGGTAAAAACATTTATAGTATTGGTGACATCTTTGGCCTTTATTATGGTCGTATGGGACGTCTTTTCTCAAGTATCGTAGCATTTTTGTTCTGCCTCGCGCTGTTCGGGGTTCAGATTCTTGCTATGGGACGAATTCTTCAGACTGCCACAGGCATGGACATTATTCCAGCCGCAATTCTTTCTTCCGTTATTACAGTTGCCTACACATGGTCTGGCGGCATGCTGGCGGTAGTACTGACAGATGCTGTTCAGTACGTTGTTCTCGCAGTTGGTATCTCCTTGTGTGGTATCCTCGCAATGAACAATGCCGGCGGGTTCGACCACATCATGGACGTTCTGCATTCAACACCTGAAATGGCTGCCAAGCTCCAGCTTTTTGCTGACTGGACTCCATTACAATTCTTAGGATTATTCCTAGCGTTCCTGCTTGGTGAATTCTGTGCTCCGTACTTTATTCAGCGATACGCTACGGCTAAATCTGCCAAGGATTCTAAAAAAGGTGTTCTCATCTTTGCAGGTTACTACGGCTTCTTCCTTGCCACTACCGCTGGTATCGGTCTTGCCTCACTCGTTCTACAGCCAAACGTAGAGCCGGGTCTTGCAATGACCAACCTCGTACGTGACACCTTACCTATGGGTCTCGCCGGTATCGTATTCGGTGCATTACTCGCTGCTGTTATGTCCACAGGCGATTCATTCATCAACACCGCTGCTGTTATCTACACACGCGATATCTACAACGAATTCATAAATAAAAAAGCATCACAGACCACTCTGCTCAAGCAGTCCCGTTGGGCTACTCTGATCATCGGTGGTGGCTCCATCCTAGTTGCTGTTCTCTTCCAGGATGTTTTCGGCCTCATGGTGTATGTATTTAAACTCTGGCCATCAGCTATTCTGCCTCCGCTGATTATCGCCCTTTCCGGTAAGCTCGGTACCATCAAAGTATCTCCATACGCTGGTGCACCTGCTATCATTATCGGTCTTACAACCTGCCTTATCTGGGGTGATAAAGTACTGCACGAACCATTCGGCATTCCGGCTAACTTAGTCGGTATCCTTGCCAACTGTCTTGTTCTGTTCGTTGTACATATGGCAACTAAAAACATTGAGCCTAAAGGTGCATTCGCACCTGAAAAGCTCCTGTAGGAGGATATATGGAAGTTATCGTTAAGTACGTTATCTATGCCTCCTTTGCCGCCAACATCATTTGCGGCGCATGGGTAGCCGTAAACGTTGTAAGCTGGGTTAAAAGCTTAGGCAAAAAAGATTAACTAAGCGGCCGCCTGCGCTGCAGGCGGCCATTATCCATCGGCACTTTCAGGTTCAAAGCGCCATAAGAACCCAGAACCAAAAGGATTCAAACAATGTCTGCAATTACACGACACGGAACACATCCAAGACTTCCTGTTTCTAACGCGGTGGAAGCAAATGGTTGGCTTTACGTTACCGGTCAGGTTCCTCGCGATGCAAAAGGTGATTTAAACGCTGGCAGCATGATTGATCAGGCTCGTCTTACCTTAACGAATCTTGTCACCGTCATCACCAACTCCGGCTACGAGATGAAAGACGTTGTACGCGTGGGCGTATGGATTGATGACCCACGTGATTTTGCTGAATTCAATAAAGTTTTCGCAGAATTCTTCGACATTGAGCACGCACCGGCACGAGTGACCGTTCAGGGAACCATGATGTGCGACTGCAAGGTTGAAGTTGACGCAATAGCTTACAGAAAGCCGTAAGATGGCTTACTTTCGGCTGCATAGACCTTGCCGGAGTAACTCTGCCAGCTACTTTTTTTCCATTTACTTATTATCTCCAGATTACGGAGACTGCACCGGAACTCTGGATGCTGCTTAAAAATATTTTTTTAGCAGATACGACGTTACTGCAGGAAAAAAGAGGATCGCATAATGCGACAGAATTTTGACGTGCTCATTGTGGGCGGCGGCGTCACCGGCGCAGCTGTGGGCTACGGGCTTGCTAAAAAAGGGGTCAGCGTTGGCGTAGTAGACGCTACACCTTCTGTAGACAGAGCCTCCCGAAGCAACATGGGACTAATCTGGTGCCAGTCAAAGGCGCTGGGAAATAGAAACTATGTTGAATGGTGCTTCAACTCTTCCAAGCTTTTTGGCGACCTTGCCAAAGACCTTAAAGAAACTTCCGGCATCGACATCGAATACACTGAGTCAGGAGGGATTATCCCCTGCCTTGGTGAAGAAGAATTTACAAAACGCAGCGACTACCTTGACGCCCTCCGTAAAGAAGCAGGCGAAGAAGGATATCCCGGCACAATGATGACTCGTAAAGAGCTTGAAGCAAAGCTCCCTAACGTCACATTCGGCCCGAACGTTACCGGCGCAACATGGTGTGCAGAGGACGGCCTTGTGGAGCCATTGAAGCTGATGTTTGCATTACGTCATGGCATAACCAACCTTGGCGGCACGCTTATTCCGGACACCAACGTGATTGATGTTATCAAAACAGACTCCGGCTACCTTGTTACAACAGACAAAGGTGAGATTGAATGCACCCGCCTGGTACTTGCAGGTGGTCTTGGCAACCGTCTGCTCGCCGGAAAATTCGGCGTCAACGTTCCTGTTGTTCCGAACAAAGGACAAGTTTTCCTTACAGAACGTGTTCCGGACATTCTGCCATCCCCGCTTCTCGGCATCACACGCACACGCGGCGGTACAGTCATGATCGGTTTCGAGCATGAATACGTGGGAACAGACACTTCGCTTCATTCCGAAAAATTCTGCCACGTAGCAAAATGGGCAACAGACATCTGGCCTGCACTTGCAGATCTTCGCATCATCCGTACATGGAGCTGCTTGCGAGTTTGGCCGAAAGACGGCTTCCCGATTTACGACAAAATTCCGGGACACGAAAACGGCTTTATTCTTAATGCCCACAGTGCTGTTACCCTTGCTGCTATCCATGCCGCTGAATTACCTGATTACATTATGGGCAACGATATCTGCAAAACCGCAGCTAACTTTACGCTTTCACGTTTCGACGAGAAGTAGCTCGCCGTAGTCCTTATTTGGAGCTTTTTTCATGTCTACAAACAAAACTAATACGCAGGACACCGTAACCATCTATTTTGAAGATGAAGCACTTACCGTTCCTGCAGATATTTCTGTAGCTGCTGCCGTTCTCGGCCCGGGTCATGCCGGCCACACCGGCAAAAACCCTGTAAAAGGTGACAACCGTGCTCCTGTCTGTCTCATGGGCGTTTGCTTTGAGTGCATGATGGAAATCGACGGTATCCCTAACCAGCAGTCCTGCCTCGTTACTGTACATGAAGGAATGAAGGTTAAACGCCAGAATACCCTCAGGGAGAAATACTAATGCAGCAGCAGTACGACTTACTCGTCATCGGCGCAGGCCCTGCAGGTCTTTCTGCCGCAAGCGCAGCCGCTGAAAATGGTCTGGATGTTGTTCTTCTTGATGAGCAGGAGTTGCCGGGCGGTCAGATCTACCGTTCAGTATCTGGAAAAAACTCAAGTAAAAACTTTCTTTCCAAAGAAGACCGTAACGACGGCCTTGAGCTTGTAGGCCGCTTTAACAAAAGTGGAGCACTCTATCTGCCAAAAACAACAGTATGGGACGCAGAACCTGGACGCGTACTTTGCAGCACCGAGGGCACGGCACGTGAAATTAAAGCCCAGTGTATCATTGTTGCCACTGGCGCAATGGAACGCCCCGTACCATTCCCCGGCTGGACTACACCGGGTGTAATGAGTGCGGGTTCTGCCGACCTTTTATACAAAAGTGCAGGCATGGTACCGCACGGCCCTGTTGTGATTGCAGGCAACGGCCCGCTTATTCCGCTGGTTACTAACCATCTTACAGAATTGGGCGTTGAAATCGCCGGTGTTCTGGATACAAGCCCTATTCAGAATAAAGCCATATCCATGCTGCACATGCCACAAGCCTTGGTTGATGTTCCTTTTCTTTTGAAAGGACTCAAAATGGTAGTGAACATGTTCCGCAGTGGGGTAAAGCAGTACATGGGTGCCAGTGACATCAAGGCCGAAGGTGATGGTCAACTTAAACGAGTTACCTTCAACCACGCTGGCAAAACAAAAACACTCGAAGCTGCAACCTTGCTTGTTCACGAAGGCATGCTTCCACGCACGCACGTTTCCCGTATGCTTCAGCTCGAACATGAATGGGATAAAACACAGCGTTACTGGTATGCAAAAACGGACAAATTCGGTCGTTCCAGCAAAGATTCTATCTATGTTGTAGGTGACGGACAAAAGGTCCATGGTGTTTATGCTGCCGCAGCCAAAGGCGAGCTTGCCGGTCTCGATGTTGCCCGTCGTATTAAAATACTCTGCAAAAGCGCCGCCCAGCTTCAAATTAAACCAGTCGAAAAACGTCTCTTCAAAGCCCTCGCACCTCGCGGCTTTGTTGATGCATTCTTTGCACCTAAGAAAGGGCTTTTCAATATTGCTGACAACGTACTTGTTTGCCGTTGCGAAGGCGTAACTGCAGGTGATATTCGTCAAGCTGTAAAAGAAGGCTGTCACGACGTGAACGAAATAAAATTGCGTACTCGTTGTGGCATGGGCCCTTGTCAGGGACGAATGTGTGGTCCAGCACTTGCTGAAATTGCAGCAGAAGCACTAGGCAGTGAAGTTTCGAATGTTGGAGCATTGAATATTCGTCCACCAATTAGACCTATTACAGTTCGTGAATTACGTGATTTTCCCGAAGCAAAGTAATTAGAAACAACATAAGATTACGTACAAAGCATTGCTTTATAGATTGAGACAAATTTGTGCAGTGCAAAAGTGACAAAAATCAAAGGCGCTACATCCATACGCGTGCGATTTTTTAAAACAACCAGCTCTGTGTGGTTTTGTCTCAATCTTTACGTTTCTTTTGTCATCTGAAGTTGTTCCGGTATTCCACCACTATCCCAGTGAAGGCTTGCCTCCTCATAGACAACACATTGCCACAACCGGCTGCAATGCTTTCACTGTCTATCGGCACAACGACTACTGACAGTTATTTAGCCAAGGACGCATGGAGTGATTCTTCCGCAAAGCTCCGGCACGGATGCGTTAGCAAAAGTCCGTGCCGGTCACTCCTCAACCTTTGCCACTCTAGGCTGAGCTTAACTTTTTGTTTGGAGAAATAGTATGTTGAAAGGCGGCTACTTATATCAAGACGTACCAGTAGGTATCATTTGCCTTGAATCTTCTTTCGCGAAGCCAAAAGGTCACCTGCGCAACCACTACACGTTTAATTTTCCAACAGTGCACAAGGTTCTCAAAAACATCGATATCCCTCGTCTGCTCTTCAATCCGACACCGGATCTCATGCAGCCGTTTATTGATGCAGCAAAAGAGCTTGAAGCTGAAGGCGTAAAAGCCATCACCGGAAGCTGTGGCTTTATGGCTCGCTTCCAGCAGGAAATTGCAGCGGAAGTTAACATTCCAGTGCTCGTTTCAAGTCTTGTTCAGGCTCCAATGGTTCGCACAATGCACGGTAAAGATGCCAACATTGGTATCCTTACAGCAAGCAACAAAGCGCTTACCGAAGCACACTTCAAGGGTGTTAATTCCAACATTAATGACTTTGTTATCAGAGGTATGGAAGGATACGACTACTTCTGGAATACCATCATTGAAGGCAGAAACGACGATATCGATATGGACCGCATGGAAGATGAAATCTGCGACGCAGCCGACACTCTTGCAAAAGAACACAATCTTGATGCACTCATCCTCGAATGCACAGATCTTCCGGCGTTTTCACACGCAGTCCACAAACGTATTAGCCTCCCGGTATACGATATTAACGCGCTCATCGAATACGCAGCGTTCTGTGTTCGCCGTACTGATTATCGAAAATAGTTTTTACTAAGTTTGTATTACATTACAGCTGTCCATCAGCAGCCCTTTTGTAGGTACTCTTTGTCCCACGAAGTTTCATGACCTCCAGACAATGTAATAACAACTTAAGTTAGCCTTACATAACTTTTGTAAGGCTTTTTTTATTGCACTATTCAAATTTGAATAGATTATAAACTGCATTGCTTCGCATTGTTGCAACATTAAAATAACATTACAACATTCTCTACCTGCGAATTTCTTTTCTTCATCATACTCTTTTTGGTGGACAACATTTTATAGCTATCCTAACATCCAATCCCATAGAAACAATCTATGCAGAGATATGATTTCATAATAGGGAACCGTGTTCCCTAGGCTGATTCTGGCTGAATGTTGCGACAGAACAAACAGTATACTTTTACCGAAAAACACAGCTAGCGCATCTAGGGTCTGTGTTTTTCGATAGCAGCAGATATCGCCCATAACGATTCCCGCTGCTTCCCTCTGCAAGGAAAAAGACATGCAAGCTGAAATTAAAGAAATTATTGAATTTTTAGAAACTTACTTTGTTATGCTTTACGAAGGTGACGCAGATACTATGGAAAAAGTTTTCCATCCTGGCGCTCACATTTCATTTGTCGATAACGGCGAAGTAACAATCGCAGGCCGCGACGTTCTCAAAGGACGTATTGCAAGCCGTAAGTCTTCCAAAGAAGCAGGCGTAGCACGCGAAGACAACATTCTCGCTATCGATTTCATCAACGAAAACTACGCTATGGTTAAAGTTAACCTCGTAATCGTTGACCGCCTCTTCACCGACTACCTTTCTCTTATCAAGAACAACGGTGAATGGATTATCGTATCCAAAACTTTCCACTCCGAGCCAATCGCTAAGTAAGCAAATCGCAACGAGTAATTCCGTTTCTGGCGTAAGATTTTATTACACTTACCTAAATGTTCTGTCGCAAAGTTCAGCCGGAATGCACGGCCAAAAGAAAAGGTGGAGTACTTGATACTCCACCTTTTTGTGTCTTCGACGCTTGCCTCTAAACGCAACTTACTTGCAGCAATACAAATCCCAAGCTTTGGCAACAACGAGCGTTGCAAGGACAGCCCGTTCCGAAACAGTGCTCGCAACGAGGTATTCATCTACAGAATGTAGATTGCCACCTATAGGTCCGATGCCGTCGATGACGGGGATTCCGGTCTGAGAAATAAAGTTTGCATCTGAACCGCCGCCGCACTGGGCACATTGAATATCGTACCCATGCTCGGCACCAATCTCTTTGATCATGTCATAAAGGCCGAGAATCGCATCGTTCGTGTCCATTGAAGGACGCGCAGTGATGGTTCTGACGGTGCAGGACGTACCTTCGGTGAACGGCTTTGCTGCAAGCTTTTTAACTGCTTCCCATACGTTGTCGCCAAAATTTTTCTGGGTGTAACGGAACTCGACGATGGCGCGAGCTTTATCGGATACAGTGTTAGCACCAACCCCGCCCTCAATTTTGCCAACGTTAACGCTTATTCCTTGAGAAAGATCATTGAGCGCTTCAATTGCTTGAACCTGCCGCGCAAGCTCAAGGATTGCACTGGCTTTATCTGCCCCTACGTTCCCGGCATGAGCAGCTTGACCTGTAACTTCCAGCTCAAAAGTCATGCGCCCTTTCCTACCGATAACAAGTTCACCGCCCGCTCTGGTAGATTCAAGCACGAATCCAACAAAACTGTTTCTGGCTTCTTTCAGTATGAGCTCAGAAGAATTAATTGAGCCAGTTTCTTCATCTGAATTGCAGATGAAGACTATGGACATATCTTGAAGAAGCCCAATCGCATCGAGTGCTTTTAAAACATAAATACCTTCAACAAGACCACATTTCATATCTGCCACACCAGGTCCGTAGAAATTAGTGTCGTCGTGCGTAAAAGTATTGAATCCAAGATCAGGAGGAAACACGGTATCCATATGCCCACACATAAGAATACCTTTTTCACCTTCCTTATGAAGCTGTGTTTCAATTACGAGATTGTCTCCTGCCTGCTCGCTGGACTCGCGGCGAACATGCAGTCCAATTGCTTCGCATTCTTCCTGAATGACCGAAGCGACTGCATTCACGCCTTCTTTATTTCCAGTATAGCTGTTTATTTCAACCAATCTTTTAAGCAGTGAGACCATGTTTTGTTCATGCTCATTGATGAACTTTTGTACATTCTTAATCACGTCTAATTCCTTACTTTTTTGTCATTTTCAGCAAGACAGAAATTGCTTTTTATTGTATGCACAGTTAGGCAGGTTTAGATATAATCACCGCAAAAAAGCGGCGACTCATGCGGATTTCTTCAGACTCTCTTGATTCTCAAGCTTATTTCTCGTATAGTCGCGCGGTTTTGAGTGAGACTAACAAGCAAGGAGATATTTATGCGTAATAAATTTATGGCTCTCGTCACTGTCTGCATGCTGCTGCTCGTATGCGCCTCCGGTGCATTTGCACAGACATTGACCATCGGTCTGAAAGGTGAACCAACCTCTCTTGACCCGCATTTCCATAACGTGAATGCAAACAACGAACAGGCAATTTATGTTTTTGACAAACTTATACGTCAGGATGAACGCCAGAAACTGATGCCGGGTCTCGCTGTTTCCTGGTCTCCAGTAAACGATAATGTATGGGAAGTTAAACTCCGCGAAGGCGTTACTTTCCACGACGGTTCTCCGTTTACTGCAGAAGACGTTAAATTTACTATCGAACGTATCCCTACTGTTCCTAACAGCCCGTCTTCTTACACAGCCATGGTTAGTGCCATTAAAGAAATTGAAATTGTGGACCCACTTACTATCCGATTCCACACTGATGGTCCTTCCCCTCTTCTTCCACGTAACCTTTCTACTTTCAACGTCATTTCTAAGAAATTCGGTGAAGGTGCTACCACAGCTGACTTTAACTCAGGTAAAGCAACTATCGGTACCGGTCCTTACATGTTGGTTGAATGGAAACGCGGTGATTCCATTATCTACAAACGTAACGATAACTACTGGGGCGAAAAACAGCCTTGGGAAACCATTATTGTTAAGCCTATCACTAATGATGGTACCCGTGTAGCAGCACTCAAATCCGGCGACGTTGATCTCATCAACTTTGTTCCACCTGCAGACGTAGCTCACCTTTCCAAAGACGCAAAACTCACCCTTGCCAAATCTCCATCCACTCGTCTTATCTACCTGCACCTTGATTCTGATCGCGATGACTCACCTATGGTGACTGACAACGACGGTAACAAAATCAAAAACCCTTTGAAAGACGTACGCGTACGTAAAGCAATTTCTAAAGCAATTAACCGTAAAGCTATCGCTGCACGCATCATGGAAGGCCTTGCTGTTCCTGCCTCGCAGATGGTTCCTGAAGGGTACGAAGGCACAAGTAAAAAACTTAAGCCTGAAGCATATGACCCTAAAGGTGCTAAAGCTCTGCTCGCAGAAGCTGGCTACCCTGACGGTTTTAAAATCACCATCCACGGCCCTAACGACCGTTACGTAAACGATGGCGATATCGCACAGGCAATTGCTCAGATGCTGACTAAAGTTGGCATTAAAACTGAAGTAATCACAATGCCTAAGAGTGTATACTTCGGCAAAGCTTCCAAACTGGAATTCAGTCTCATGCTTCTTGGTTGGGCCACTGACACCGGTGAGCACTCCAACTGCCTCAGCGCACTGCTTCACACTTACGACAAAGATAAAGGCTTCGGTTCTGCTAACCGTGGTCGTTACTCCAACCCTAAAGTTGACCAGCTGCTCGAAGAAGCACTCGTTACTGTTGATCCTAAAAAACATAACGAACTTCTTATTGAAGGTGTTGAACTTAGCCTTGGCGAAGTAGGCATTGTTCCTGTTCACTATCAGGTAAACGTTTGGGGGATGACAAAAGACCTCAACTACAATGGTCGTACTGACGGTTACACCCTTCCACGTGAGATCAGCGTTGCGAAATAGCACTTTGGTCTAGCTTTTTCATCACGACACTGTTGTTTCGAACATAAGCTATTCTTATTGTTATAATTCTGAAGGGGCGTGACCATCACGTCCCTTCAGCCTGTTTTACCCCTTTTGGCTTTCTTGGAGCGTCATCAATTTATGCTCGCTTTCCTCATACGTCGCATTTCGCAGAGCGCTGTCGTTCTGCTCGTTATGTCCCTATTGGTTTTTGTAGGCGTATTCTACATCGGTAACCCTATCGATATCCTGATTGCACCAGATGCAACTCCGGCTGAATACGCACGCGCAGTCCATGAACTGGGACTTGATAAACCACTGTGGGATCAGTACGCCATCTTCCTAAAAGGCGCACTCCACGGTGATTTTGGCAACTCCTTTGTATACAACGAACCGGCTCTCAAGGTTATTCTTGATCGTCTTCCAGCTACACTGGAACTTGCGTTTACCGCTATGTTTATCGCTGTAATTTTTGGTATTCCACTCGGTATGGTTGCCGGTATGAAAGCAAACCACTGGATTGGACGCAACATCATGCGTTTTTCCATTCTTGGTTTCAGCCTGCCTACGTTCTGGGTCGGGCTTATGCTTATTATTATATTCTCGGTACACCTAAACTGGTTACCATCAGGAGGACGAGGCGAAACGGTAATGTTGTTAGGCATACCGGTAAGCTTCCTGACGCTTGGCGGTCTTGCGCATCTTATTTTGCCAGCCACCAACCTTGCCCTTTTTAAAACTTCTCTTGCCATCCGCCTTACTCGTGCCGGTGTGCAGGAAAACATGCAGATGGACTACGTAAAATTCGCCCGCGCAAAAGGTTTGTCAGAAACCCGCGTTATTGGGCTGCATGTTATGAAGAATATCATGATTCCTGTTATTACAGTTCTCGGTATGGAGTTCGGTAGCCTTATTGCGTTTGCAGTAGTTACTGAAACTATCTTTGCATGGCCGGGAATGGGTAAGCTAGTTATCGACTCCATCGGCGTACTTGATCGTCCGATTATCGTTGCCTACCTGCTCATCACCGTAACTATGTTCATCATCATTAACCTGATTGTGGACATTATGTACTCCATCCTTGACCCGCGTGTTCGCCTCGGTCAAGAACGATAACCGCAAGGACTCTGATATGGCAGAAAATATTACTGAAGCTATTGCTGAGGCTCCGGCGGTTCACAATGAATCCCTGTTCCTGCAAGCAGTAAAAGAGTTTTTTGAAAACCGTGTGGCAGCTCTCGGACTGGTCATTCTTATTGTAATGATCGGTGTTGCGCTATTTGCGCCATACATTGCACCGCAAAACCCGTACGACTTAATGTCTATTGATATTATGGACGGCAAGCTCGCACCGGGTTCAACATCATTTGATGAATCTATTTCATTCTGGCTTGGTACAGACAGTCAGGGTCGAGACATGTACAGCTCCATCCTTTACGGGCTGCGCATATCTCTTGGCGTAGGTGTTGTATCTACCGTTGTAGCTCTGGTTATCGGTGCCATTATCGGACTGTGGGCTGCCTATGTGGGTGGAAAAACAGATACCGTTATCATGCGTATAGTTGACTTACAGCTCAGCTTTCCGGCAATTCTTGTGGCACTTATCCTACTGGCGATTCTCGGCAAGGGGGTTGATAAAATCATCCTTGCCCTGATTCTGGTTCAGTGGGCGTATTATGCCCGTGCCATTCGTTCAAACGTACTTGTTGAGCGCAGCAAAGAATATGTTGAGGCAGCGAAGTGCCTTGCTTTACCGCAACGCAGGATCATGTTTTCGCACGTATTACCGAACTGTACTCCCGAACTTATTGTAATCTCGACCGTAAAAGTAGCGAGTGCCATTGCACTTGAAGCTACCCTCTCCTTCCTTGGTCTTGGTATGCCTATTACCGAGCCATCTCTGGGTTTGCTTATCTCCAACGGTTTTAAATACCTGCAAAGTGGATACTACTGGATCAGCTTCTATCCGGGCGTTGCCCTGCTTATCCTTATTGTAAGCATCAACCTTGTTGGTGACAGATTACGTGACGTTCTGAACCCGAGGTTGAAACGATGAGCACTCCACTTCTTGAAATCAAGCATCTTAAAACACACTTCTTCACTCGCGCCGGTGTGGCAAAAGCCGTTAACGGCATTTCCCTTAATATTGATAAGGGTGAAGTTGTGGGTATTGTCGGCGAATCCGGCAGTGGCAAATCCGTAACAGGCTTTTCCATTATGGGACTTGTGGATGAACCGGGGCGCGTTGTTGGCGGATCGATTAAATTCAAAGGCCGTGAACTGCTAACGCAGTCGGTGGAAGAATGGCGCAGTTTCCGAGGAAACGAAGTTGCTATGATCTTTCAGGACCCTATGATGACGCTGAACCCAGTTCTGCGCATTGATACTCAGATGATCGAAGCAGTACGAGCACATAAAAAAGTCAGCAAAGCAGAAGCGCGCAAACGTGCGATTGAAGCACTTGCAATGGTGAGTATTCCTTCTCCTGAAGAACGGATTAAAGCGTACCCGCATCAGTTCTCCGGCGGTATGCGCCAGCGTGTTGCCATTGCAACAGGTTTGGTAAACCGTCCTGATCTCATTATTGCGGATGAACCGACAACCGCGCTGGATGTAACAATCCAGAGTCAGATTTTGTCTGAAATGCAGAAGCTTTGCCGCAAAACAGGCATGTCACTCATGTGGATTACACACGATCTTACTGTAATTGCTGGTCTGGCAAACCGTGTTGCTGTTATGTACGCAGGTAAAATTATCGAAGAAGGCACTGTTGAAGCTGTTCTCGATAAGCCACTGCATCCATACACCGAAGGTCTTGTCGGGTCTGTGCCGAGCCGTAACCATCGCGGTGAGCCGCTCTACCAAATTCCGGGTATGACGCCTTCTCTTATCAATCTGCCGGATGGCTGTTCCTTCCGTATGCGCTGTCCTAAAGCGACAGATATATGCTTATGTGAACCGCCTGTGACAGAAGTAAATGACGGTCGCCGTGTCTGCTGTTTCCACCCCAACCTGTAATCCTTGCAACAGTACATTTATGAACGATAACAATACACCTTATCTTCGATGTGAAGGACTAAGCCGTGCTTTTGTTAAAAAGCTCGACTTCGCCGGACGTATTGCCCGTTCCCTTGGTTCCAACTTGCGTGAGGAACGGGTGCAGGCAGTTGATTCAGTAAATCTCTCCGTTATGCCGGGCGAGGTGCTCGGTCTTGTGGGAGAATCCGGCTGTGGTAAATCCACTCTCGGGCGCATGCTGTGCGGTATTCTTCCGCGTAGTGAAGGCAAAATTTATTATAAAGGGCAGGATGTTGATACTCTTAAGGGACAAGACCTTAAAGAGTACAATATTAACGTGCAGATGATCTTTCAGGACCCGTTTGCATCGCTTAACCCGCGTAAGCGTGTTCGCAATATTATCGGTGAGGCTCCGCTGTATCATAAGCTGACCACCTCATCCGAGCTTGATGACTACCTTGAGAAAGTTATGCTTCGCTGCGGACTTGATCCATCATACACACACCGTTATCCGCACCAGTTCTCCGGTGGTCAGCGCCAGCGTATCGGCATTGCCCGCGCTATGGCTGTGCAACCGGAATGTCTTATTTGCGATGAGTCTGTAGCTGCATTGGACGTGTCCATTCAGGCACAGATTCTTAACCTGTTTATGGAGTTGCGTCGCGAACTGAACCTGACATGCCTGTTCATCAGTCATGATTTGGGTGTTGTTGAGCACATCTCCGACAGAATTGCAGTTATGTATCTCGGGCGAGTTGTTGAAGTGGCATCCGTGGATGACATTTTTAGCAGTCCGTTCCACCCATACACTCAGGCGTTGCTTGACGAAGTACCGCGCCTTGATCGTCGCGGCATTGACTTCAGTCCGCTTGAAGGTGAAATTCCTTCTCCATTGGACCCACCATCCGGTTGCCATTTCCATCCGCGTTGTCCACACGTCATGGACATCTGTCGAAAAGCGGCTCCAGTAGACACTGAAATTGCACCGGGGCGCAGAACATGTTGCCATTTGGCCACAATGTCATAACGCGAAATACATCTCACACGATCTTCTATGTGAACAATACACACAAAGACGGCTCTATAAAACAGAGCCGTTTTTTTATGGAACATACTATTCAACACAGAAATACTCTTTGAACATACGTATTGATTTCAATATGATTTTCTCAAATATTTTCTGTAACTAAAAATATTTTTTATTAATCTATTATCAAAAATATCTTGTCTATTTTACAATTAACTGCATCAGAAAGAAAAAATAGCTATTCCTTTTTTATATTCTAATCACCTTTTATTCATTACTAAAGCCCGCTGACATAATTTTTCTTCTGTCCTGTAAAAAATGTAAAAGTACGTATTTTTCACTTAAGCAAAACTGTTGTGCACCGAAAAGATTTATTAGGAAAAAACCATAATATGAGAGAAAAAACCTTTTAGCGTCATTATGCACGACTCTATTTAGTTCCTGTCATATTAATTCACTACACTCGCCTTAATCTTGTAATGAATACTTACTAGCCTCACCACATTGGAGGGAACTATGCAGTTCAAATCTCTTAAAATGAAACTTCTATTAATCATTTCGGGATGTTCGATTGTATTCATAGGAGCGTTACTTGCGGTAACCATTAATTTCACGCGTACAGCAGCTATTGAAACCGCGCGTGTCATGACACAAGATGCTGCGGAAAAACAGGCCCTGCTCGTTAAACAAGAATTTGACGAGGGCTTCGCTGTTGCGCGCACTTTGGCGAACACAATTGAAGGTGTTAAATCTTACCAGAACAAACCAGATCGTGAACACGTAGCCCGCATCATGAAGCAAATTGCACAGAAACAACACAGGTTGTACGGTGTATGGATGGCTACTGAGCCAATGGCTTTTGACGGGGAAGACAACCAGTATAAAGACGATGGAAAATTCAGTGCTGCTGACGGCAGATTTATTCCGTACTGGAGTAAATCAGACGGAGCAATGGATCTGGCACCGTGTACCGATCTTAACGGCACTTGGTACACCTACAGCCGAGATACCCGCGAAGAGGCTGCAACAATTGTAACAGAGTATACCAGTACCGCTGGATCAAAATACAGTGTATCCAGTCTTTCCGTACCAGTTATTGTAAACAACAAAGCCATCGGTGTTGTTGGTGTAGATTTATCCGCTGGTTTTTTGAAGAATATTGTTAATGATATTAATGCATTTGACGGTAATTGCACCATGAGCTTAATTGCTTTTGACGGCAAAATTCAGGCTGCCACACGCAAACCGGAACTGTTCGGGCAGGCTTTTGCCTCATCAGTTCAAGGCGGCGCACCTTTGCTTCAAAAAGCAATGCGTGGTGAAGTTACTGTAAGTGAAACAAACAAAGAGTTACGTGTATTAGTACCTGTTACATTTGGTAATTCCCAGAAAAACTGGGTTGTTTCATTGTCAGTACCAATGGATATTGTTCTTGCTGACGCAAACGAAATTACAAGGACTCTTATCATAACAGGTATTGCCGGCCTGTTGGTTGCCCTTGCAGGTATCTTCTATCTCGTTACACTTATCTCACGCCCAATTATCGAAACCTCTTCTGTTATTTCTAAAATTGCTGAAGGTGACCTGACTGTCCGCTGTCATCCGAAAGGACAGGATGAAATTGCTGAAATGCAGAATGCTGTAAACAGCATGGCAGGAACTCTTCAGAAAAATATGGAAGAAATCGATAAGAACATGAAAGAAGTTCAGCTCCGCTCTGAAGAAGCTGAGCGCGCCACAGCAAGAGCAGAACAGGCACAGGAAGAAGCAATTAAAGCTCATCGCAACGGCCAGCTTGCCGCTGCTGATCAACTTGAAGTGCTGGTTCATAACCTGACCAATGTTTCGTCTGAACTTGATACACAAGTTCGAACAACCTCTGAAGGTGTCGAACAGCAGGATTCACGAAACTGTGAAACTGCAACAGCTATGGAAGAAATGAACAGCACTATTCTGGAAGTAGCTCGAAACGCTTCTGAAGCTGCAACCAGTGTTGAATCAGTTTATCACGAAGCACAGTCCGGCCTGAAAGTTGTTGGCCAATCTGTTTCCACAATTCAGAATGTATACTCCCTCAGCGAACATCTCAAAAAAGAGATGGGCGAGCTTGGTGGACAGGTTGAATCTATCAGCGACATTCTGAATGTGATCAGTGACATCGCTGACCAGACAAACTTACTGGCATTAAACGCAGCCATCGAGGCCGCACGTGCCGGTGATGCTGGACGAGGGTTCGCAGTTGTTGCGGATGAAGTTCGAAAACTTGCTGAAAACACAATGGAAGCAACCAGCCGTGTCGGCAATGCAATTCAGACCATCCAGTCAGGAACACATCAGAATATTGAGGCAATGACCAACACTGCCAAAGCCGTTGAAGAAGCTACCAAACTTGTAACGGAATCCGGTGACGCTTTCGGGCGAATTGTCTCTAAAGTTACTCCGGCAACCGATCAGGTTCGAGCCATCGCAACGGCTGCAGAGCAGCAGTCAGCTGCCAGTGAAGAGATTACACAGGCAATCGATGAGATTAGCCATATCTCCACTGTCACTGCTGAAAAAATGCAACAAGCAAAACAGTCAGTTAACACTCTTTCCGGCGTTTCTGATTCTCTTAAAAGCATGATGCACACCCTGCAAAAAGGCTAATCAAGTAAAGACAAAGCCCCTGTCAGCAGTAGTGCTAACAGGGGCTTTGCTATTAGAAAAAAAGTAAAAACGCCGAGAAGTAGCTCAGCTCTTTTGTTCCATCTGTTCTTTTGCAAGGCGACCGATTGTTTCCAAACCTGCGCGCATATCTTCATTCCAAAATCCCACACAAGATAAGCGAATAAAGTTTGTAAAGCTATCGCTAGTGGAAAAAATAGCACCTGGTGATATGCTGATATTGTGCTTTTTTACATCAAAAAAGAGCTTCGTCCCATCTACCTGCTTCGGTAATTCCACCCACAGCACACCGCCACCTTTAGGCTGCGTTGCTCGCGTTCCTTCAGGGAAATATTCCGGAAGAAACTGCTGCATCATGCTACGCTGATTGCAGATACATGTACGCAATTTTCGCAAATGCCTGTCGTAAAGCCCCTCTTCAAGGTATTTCCCTACGGCTAACTGAGTCGGTGTAGAGCAAGAAACATTTGTCGTTGCCTTTATCTCAAGAGCCTTATCCAGCTTCTTACCCGGAATCATATACCCGACACGAAATCCCGGGGCAATTGTCTTAGAAAAAGATGAGCAGTGAATAACATTCCCTGTCTTATCAAAAGACTTAAGAGGACGCGGACGTCCGTCTGTATCACAATACAAATCACCAGAGACGTCATCTTCAATTAACGGTATGTTGTATGACTCACAAAGCGTAACTATCTCTTTCTTTACAACATCAGGAATAAGCGAGCCGTCTGGATTATTAAAATTGGGTGCAAGAATACAGGCTGCGATATCAAAACGTGAAAATGCTCTGTCCAGATCACGTGGAGAAACCCCGTTCGTCGGGCAGGATGCCACCTCAATAGCTCTCAATCCGAGATTTTCGAGCAGTTGAAGAAAACAAAAATACGTTGGGGACTGGATAACAACATTGTCACCGGGACGTGTAGTGGAACGCAATGCTAAGTACAATGCTTCCATTGCTCCGAATGTAACCAGAACATCTGTGCTGGTCACCCGACAACCATGTTCCTGCATGCGCCAGCTGACCTGTTTACGAAGCAAAGGATTTCCCTGAATCGACTCGTAACCCACCATATCCTGTCCGTATGACCTCAAAACAGAATTCATTATTCGAGCCAACGCCTTATGGGGGAGCAAAGAACTATCTGCACAGATACAACCGAACGGAAGCATCCCCTTCTCACCGACAATACCAAGCACAGTTTGAATAAGTTGTGTCCTGCTCAATTTCCCCATCTGCACAGTGTGCTCCGGAGAATCCGGGATCGGCAAATGAGCAACCTTCTGCCGCACGAAATAGCCGGAACGGGGTCTTGCTTCAATTATCCCTTTCTTTTCCAACTCCATATATGCGTGAGTTACAGTCGCAAGCGACACATGCATTTTTTGACTGACATCGCGTAATGACGGAAGCTTTTCGCCCACGTCAAATCGTCCTGTTTCGATCATCTCAGTCAAATAATGCTCTAAACTCTGGTACTTAAAATCTTTTGAAATCACCTGCATAATCTTACCTGTCTACTTTTGCCAATCTGTACTGATCGTTTTTTGTAAAAACTGCATCTGTTATGTTGTCAGATTTCATGTTTCAATTCAAGCAGATTGAAACGCATTAGAAGGAATTAGATATGCAAAGTGAAGTAATTGAAAACACAAGCACATCCGAAGATTATGATAAGAGCTCTCTGCGCTCAGGCATAATGGATGGGTTCAAGCAGGCCATCCCGATCATTGTAGGTTTTATCCCAGTGGGATTTACCTTTGGTGTGCTTGCCACAAAAAACGGACTCCCGGGACACATGACCGTACTCATGTCCTTTCTTGTTTTAGCAGGATCATCACAGTTTATTGCTGTCAGCCTGTTTGCGGCATCCATGTCGCCAATTACAATTATCATTACAACTTTTATTGTTAATCTACGGCATTTTCTTATGTCCGCAGCCATCGCTCCGCATCTTTCAAAAATTCCAATATCGCGCAAGCTACTATTTGGTTTTCAGCTGATTGATGAAAGCTTTGCCATACACATGGCAAATATAGACCGAAACAACTTTGGTGAAGCACAGGCTGTTACTGTTAACTGCATTGCACATTTCTGTTGGGTAACTGGCACCCTCTTAGGTGTATGTGGTTCACATCTAGTTGCAGACATTAGACCACTCGGCTTTGATTATGCATTGCCTGCCATGTTCGTCGTACTACTAATTTGGCAAATAAAATCGAATATGCACGCAATAGTTGCGCTCATTTCAGCAGGAGCAGCCATTGGACTATATCTGGCAGGCGCAGAGCAACTTTGCGTTATCCTAGCTGCTATCATCGGCGCAACCGCAGGAGTTGTTTTATGCAATATTCGCAAGAAGTAATTTTACTGACAATAGTCGGCATGATGGTAGTAACCTATATTCCCAGATTACTACCAATTGCTCTTCTTTCTAATAAACAATTTCCTGCCATTGTTACCCAGTGGCTCAGTTATGTTCCGGCAGCAATCTTAAGTGCCTTGCTCGCCCCGTCTTTATTCATTCATGAAGGTAGTTTTTCCCTTTCGTTTGACAACATGTACCTATGGTCCTCGCTACCTGTCTTTATTGTCGCGATTCGTACAAAAAATTTCTTCGGAACTATTGTAACTGGAATGATTGTTATTGCCGGCTGGCGTTACGTTCTGGCTATGTAACCAGGCTCAACGAAATGTTATTGTCCGCCGTCGGCACCGTTGCAATGTCGTGTCTATTTGTGATGCAAACATAACACCTCGATTCCCATTCGTTTTATCTAGGAAGATATGTCTATTCACAATAGACAGTTGCATGCAACGCAAAGCCTTGCCAACGAAAGTTGGCAAGGCTTTTTTATATAAAAATGTTTCGACAAAACAAAATACAAAATACGTATTATTTTCTACAGACAAACCACTAACCTAGGTTACACTCCGACTCGAGTTCCATACTCATTTTATATTGGTTACTTAAACAGTGAGCTTGACTTTATTTTTACTCATCCTGTAGGAGTAACACTCGCGTGATGACTGTTAGTCATTTTATGAATCATTATTCAGATTTTACTATAACCAGAAAGAAACTCAGACTGTGACAAGAACGATTACACGAAAGCAAAAAGCAGAACAACAAACCCGCCATGCAATTTTAGAAAGCGGTGTTACGATAATTCAGACCCACGGCCTGAAGAAATTTACCATGGATAAAGTTGCAGAGCAGTCTGGAATAGCAAAAGGCACGCTGTACCTTTATTTTAAAAATAAAAATCAATTATTGCTTTCTGTTGCAGAACATTGCTTTGAACCGTTGAGTAACAGTATTCGAAAAATTTTCGCCAGCGAAATCAACCCGCTGGATAAACTTGAAAAGTATATCTGCCTCTCATTTATTCATATCGAAAAAAACAGAGCTGTTTATTACGAATTACAAACAACGTTTCTTACTCTCATTGAAAAGGATCTTAACGATAAAACTTCAACGTACTGGGAAATGATCAATATTTTTGCCCGTACCTTTGAAGATGGAATTTCTAAAAAATTGCTGCGTCCTTTTGATACTGATAAAACAGCCATCTTTTTTATTGATTCAATCGACGGAGCGATGACACGAAGAGTTATCTCTACAATAGGTAACTCTGCTGAAGACGACGCTCATGAGCTACTCAATATATATTTACATGGGCTTGCATTGTAGACAGACCAAACCTCTTTATAACGCAGAACGACCACTGCTAACCCTGTAACACGGGATGAAGGCATAATTACTACCTGTTCCTTCATGCTGTATTCATACATCGACCAGAATACACTTCCCTATGTTTTGATGGATGACACACACTTTATCTCTTCTTTAAATCAGCTGGATTAGAACAATGAAAAACAGCCCGAACAAACCGATTCGTATTCTCATCGTTGATAATCACGAAATATTTCGGATGGGTTTACGCGAAGGCCTCTCTGCAAACGACGATATTACAATTGTTGGAGAAGCTTCAAATGGTGAGGATGCGCTTGCTCAGGTCAAACTCGTTTTGCCTGATGTCATTCTCATGAATATCGGTATGCCTGTCATGGATGGCATCCAAACAAGTTTGGAAATGAAAAAACGCAACATCTCCAGTAAGATTATCATTCTTACACACAATGCTTCTGGAGAAGCCGTATTTTCTGCAATCAAATCAGGTGCAATGGGATACTTACTTAAAGATATTTCATTATCTGACCTTGCGCAAAATATACGCAAAGTTCAAAGTGGAGAACCTGCATTTACACCATCAATCGCCCTCGAAGCTCTTTCAATTATCGCTTCACCGGGTGAGCATAAACATGCAGAGCCACACCCACTTACACCAAGAGAAGTTGAGATCCTGCAGCTCGTTGCTAAAGGGAAAGGCAATAAGACAATTGCTGATGAACTCACAGTTAGTGAAGCGACAGTAAGTACGCATATGAACAATATTCTCACTAAGTTGCATCTTTCCAATAGAGTGCAAGCAACACTATATGCCCTGCGTAAGGGGTTATCCTCCCTTACATAGATTTATTACTCTACAAATTAAAAGTCCCGTTACACATCGTGTAACGGGACTTTTTTTGAGCAAAAAAAAGAGGTACCCGCCAGGGTACCTCTTATAGTGGCTGTTAGCTCACTGACTTTGTAAAAACAACGTCTAAATTAGAAGTTGTATTTTGCGCCGATAGCAGCTTTGAAAACGTCGTCGGTGCTAGGAGCAGCGTCGTCGAGATCAGTTACTACGTAAGCAAGGTCAACGATGAGATCAAGGTTGTCGTACATTGCGTAAGTAGTTACGAAGTCAAATTCGTATGCTTTGTCGTCAGTAGTCCAGTTTTTGATGTCTGCAACTGCTGCGAGATCGTCGTCGTTAGTGCCCTGGATGTAAGTAGCACGGAAAGTGTGGGATACTTTTTCGATGAAGGACATTTCAGAAGCCTGAAGTGATACACCCCATTTGCCAGCTGCGCTACCGAAGAGAGCATCTTCAGAAGTTGCAGCAGCACCGAAACCTACGAGAGTAGTAGGAACGAAGTTGTTGCCACCGTTGATTACAGGGAAAAGGTCATCGCCATTGTCTTCAGCACCAGAACCGTACCATGCAAGGATAGCAGGAACTGCGAAGTCCATTGCGTAAGCTGCTTTAGCAGCGAGGAAGTAACCTGCGTCGAGGGAATCAACTTTACCGTAGATACCATCAAATGTAAGGGTAAGGTTTTCGATTGGAGCAGCTTCTACAGCAACACCGTACCACTGAGCTTCTTTACCAGCAGTAAAGCTAAGACCGTCGTACCCGAGGGCAGTGTTCTGGCCGTTGTTAGAGAACATGAAGTAAGGGGTAACAGTTACTACGTCGAAATCAGCGGAAACGATAGCACCGAAGAGATCGCCAGTAGTACCAGATTTGTGGTACTGGCCTTCGTCTTTAGTGTATGGACGAGCAAAGAAAGCTGTTACGCCAATGTTGTCGTAAGAAGTGCTAGCTACGATAGCAGCTACGTCGTCGTCGATGATTGGGGAACCAGCAACAGCACCTGGAAGTGCGAGACCCTGGATACCAGCACGTACCTGAACGGTAGTGGAAGGAACCATGAAAGTCATGTAAGCACGTTTAGTTTCAACGTTTACGCCATCAGCGCCAATACGACCACCGGTGCCGCCGCCAACGTTATCAGTTTTGTTGTAACCCCAGTCCTGGTCGATTTCGAAGAATACGGTACCGGAGAGGGACTCAGATGCGATGATGTCGATCTGGGAGCGGAAGCGCTGGGAGAAGTCGTTAACTTTGCCTGCGTTGTCTACGTTAAGGTAATCGTAACCAGCGTAGAGGTAACCGGAAGCCTTAAATTCAGCAGCAGATGCGCCAAAAGCAGCACCAAGCACCATGCATGCAGCAAGTGCGAGAACGATAATACGTTTCATAATAAATTTTCCTTCTTAAGTTCACTAAATTCCAAAGTCAGTGGCTGTTCAAATTTTTGTACCCATAGGTAAAAAAATATGCAGCCGAGTGTGAAGCTCTTGCTGCTGAGGTGGCTTCATGCAATGTTTCGTGGCTAACGAAAGAATTACATGCCTCTGCGGTGAGCTTCATATATGAATGAGAATGGCTAAACTCTCAGTTCATGCAGAATGGAAATTCTTATTCATTTTCTCTAGGCATAACTCATAAAATTATTCTCATACGTTTCACCTACAGGCTCAACATATGGTCTAGACAAAATCTTTTTCCTGCACTTGGTTTATACAGGGTTTGACGTTTTTACATCAATAAAAACTTAGATCTAAACCTATTGATATCTACACAATTAACACTATCCTCCTACATAATTTTATGTAGGAGTGAAGTTTTTTAATCCTCTGATTGTCGTAGTATGAAACACTTTCCCATACTATCTCCTTGTAAATTCTTACTTGCCCAAAAACATATACACCCTTGATTCGCTACTTTTTATTTTTTAAACAGTATGAAACAAGGCAACGCGTATAATTTATTCCTACCCGTGTTTCAAACTTGTACCCGCGCGCATTGCAATGTAATGCAAATATACACCTTACCGATTCGTACACTATTCATGACTGACTGGAGCGCCTGTGTTTTCTTCCGTAAAAAAGCTATTCACCAAAGCATCCTTAAACTCCTCTCTTGAGCAAGCTCTCCTTGCCTATGACAATGAAGAGTATGAACTCGCCATTTCTCTTTTTGAGTCATTAGCACGCAACAGAACTCCCAAGGCTCTCTATTACCTTGGCACCTGTTATTTTTGGGGACTGGGAACAGAAAGCAATCAAGAAAAAGGACTCCGCCTGTTTATTGCCGCAGCAGAACAAGGCTACTGTCAGGCTCAGATAGAACTCGGTTATGTCTATCGTCATGGATATGGCGTTCCGGCAGACAGCAAGACATCCTTACAGTGGTATGAACGAGCTCAAGCAACTGGAAATCCAGATGCCATTGCAGAAGTTGCTCATTGCTATGAATATGGTGAAGGTGTTGATCAAAATCTAACCAAAGCACTAGAGCTCTATGCTGACGCTGCTGAAGGCGGCAACGCCATAGCACAGTATACGCTCGCAAGCTTCTATACTAAGGGTATAGAGGTAGAATACGATCCTATTACTGCATTCTATTGGTTCAAACGCGCTGCGGATCAAGATTTTGCCGATGCTTATATTCATGTCGCTGCATGTTACGCACGTGGTGAAGGCGTTGGCACCGATTTGAACAAGGCCATTTCATGGTATGCAAAAGCGGCAGAACACGGTGATGCCGTGGCACAGAATAATATGGGATACTACTACACGACCGGAACCGGTGTTGTGCAGGATGAAGAAAAAGCAACGTTCTGGTACTACCATGCCGCAAAGCAGGGCCATGCGATTGCACAATACAACCTTGCAGAACGATACAGAATCGGAAGCGGTGGTGAGCAAAAGTTGACCGAAGCGGCCTACCTATACCTTGAATCTGCAATGCAGAGCGATATGGATGCTCAGTACCGAATAGCTATGTGCTACAAACTCGGTGAGGGTGTTGAAAAGAATCTAGAACAATTTATATACTGGATTGAAGAAGCAGCACGGCAGGGACAACAAGCAGCTATCGATGAGATCAACACATATATCACACCGGATATTCCTCAACAGCCAGAGCCTGAAACGGACTCAATAATTCTTGAATAGGCTATGTCCAGCGCCCTCTCCTCACATAAAGAGCAAATAGAAGTGTGCGACGCTTCACTGATTTTTTAATCGGGAAACCATCGCACACGTTATTTTTACTAACTAACTGCGACTTTAAGAATAACCTTATGAATTTCATTATCTGAAATAAGAGGCATGTGCGCGTCTTCTGGAAAAAAGATAGCAAAAGATCCCGGTAAGACGGTGTTCCAGCTAACCGGAACATCATCGTAAAAATACACATCAGGGTACTCTTCCGGCTTTTCAGCAGGCACAGTAATCTCTCCCCGAGACTTCCACCCCATCTGCTCATCACCCTGAATCACAAACTGAATATCAATATATTCGTCATGTGCTTCAAGCTTTGCCTCTTCAACAGTTTTTCCCTTTTGATGAACTACAGTGGCGAAAAGGCTTCTTCCCACAATTTCATACTGCCCATCAGCTAACTCTCGCAAGTCATCACGACGTAGAAAAGCAAAAGCATCAGCAAAATATGGGGATAACGATTCATACTTTGCAGCATGTTCCAGAACATCTAAAATCATCATATAATCCTTAGTAACAGAATAAATATCGGTCGCCACACTGCATTAAAAGAATTGCTTTTTCAATGACAATACGTACTCACAATTCCGGAAAACGAGGCTATCCCCCTGCTTCATGCCCAGTCTGTTCTAGTCTAGTCTAGTTTGGCCAAACACCAGATTGCTTGACACTGATATCCTTAAGTTTAATCTTCAAGACACAAGTTCCGCGAACAGCAGCTTCAGGCATTATCCCTGCTTTTCCATAGTACTTCCTACCAATAGTATCAAGAATCTGCACCTTCTCGTCCACATCCTCCACAAACTCCACAACTCCGCGCGCCATCAAACACTGATATGAAAAATCGCTCTTGCAGATATCTTTATCAGTTGGGGTAGGAATAAGTGCGCCTTCGCGAGTTGCTTCAAAAAACACATTCGGATTTTCATTCAACACATCAATCTTTTTGCCCACCTTACTTCCGTGAAGATAGACAGTTGTGCCTTGATGAGCAAAATTTAACGGCACAAGGTAAGGCATACCATTCGCACACATCCCTAACCGGCAGACAGAAACTGCTTGCAACACACCTTCAATACTTTCAGAACTGGTTATATCTCCTTCTTTACTTCTCATACGTTCCTCCATTTTTTTTATTACCGTACTACACATTCTTAAAGAGTTCGTTTGGATTGTTGCAAAGATAACAGTTTGCAAGACCTTCCCACGCTCCTGTTAACACTGCTGATAACAACGCTCAAACTTTTAATATTTCCCTATACTGAATTCTAATCTGAGCCTATGTCTTTTTAGACATAGGTTGCCCTTTTCATGCCTGCAGTATTCTTAATCCTATGTTTTATTTAACACACTCATTGCTCATTTTACTGAAAAACAGATGAACACCCCATATTTAAGGGAGTTATGGTACTTAGTGCCAAACAGAGCGTAATTTTTTTAAATCTTACTACTTTTTCAATTTGTTATATCTATTTAGGCATAATAAAAATCACAACGCTCAACATGGATAGAGAATATGACAACAGGCGCTCCCACAATGCGAATTCACCTATGGCTCGAAACCTCTGCCGGAGTTCTTATGGGACAAGGTAGACTGCAACTGCTTGAATACATAGGGCACACAGGCTCGCTTAGCGCTGCCGCGAAAGCTTTAGGCATGTCTTACAGAGCAGCCTGGGGCAAAATCAGAGCATCTGAAGAAATTCTCGGTGTCAAGCTGCTGGAGCAACAAGCTGGAAAAGGCTCCTCTGCCCAGCTCAGTGCAGCCGCAAAACACCTTATTTCGTCTTATAAAGATTGGCTGACTAATGTGGAACAATACGCACTCGCCTCTGCTGCAGAACACTTCGGATATGCACCTGACAAATACTGGTCAATAAAAGACTTGCCGTCTCCAGCAATCTCAAAAAAGTAACCCCTCTTCTTTTCCTACTTTTCCATGTGCCTAAATACTTTCTGGACACAGACAAGGGAAAGGTGCGCCCGTAGCCGTGCTAATGTTAACATACTGATTTTATAGATTTATCTTGCAAAAAAAACGTCCAACGTGTGAAGGTTTGCTCTAGGCATTGTATGGATGCAGTGCATTTCTTTTACTCACTACAGGAGGCCAACGCATGAGTTATACGCGGCGAGGATTCCTTAAGCTCACCAGTGCAGGGGTAGCCTGCCTCTCATTGGGCCAATTGGGCTTTGATTTGACGGAAGCGCATGCTTACGCGACTTCCCTCAAAACACAGGGCGCTAAGGAAGTCATCACAATCTGTCCTTTCTGTTCTGTAAGCTGTCACATCATTGCGCATGTACGCGACGGCAAGCTCATCAGCACAGAAGGTGATCCGGACTTCCCAATCAACGAAGGTGCACTTTGTGCTAAAGGCGCTGCTCTTCTTTCCATGTCACGCAACGAACACAGGGTTAAAAAACCTATGTACCGTGCACCATACAGCGATAAGTGGGAAGAAAAAGATTGGGATTGGGTACTCACTAAAATTGCCCGTAAGGTCAAAGATACCCGAGACAAAGAGATCATCTTAAAGAACGATAAAGGTCAGACTGTTAACCGTCTGGAATCAATGTTCCTGCTTGGTACTTCGCATGCTAGCAACGAGGAATGTGCCCTTATCCATCAATCTATGCGCAGCCTCGGTGTCGTCCACATGGACCATCAGGCACGTATTTGACACAGCGCAACTGTAGCGGCTCTGGGAGAGTCGTTTGGACGCGGTGCTATGACAAACCACTGGATCGACATCAAGAATGCCGATTCAATCCTGATCATCGGCAGTAATGCCGCTGAACACCACCCTATTTCCTTCAAATGGGTATTACGGGCTAAAGACGCAGGCGCAACAGTGATGCATGTTGACCCTAAGTTTTCCCGTACCTCTGCCCGTTCTGATTTTCATGTACCTCTTCGTTCCGGTACAGACATCGCCTTTATGGGCGGTATGATTAACTACGTGCTCGAAAACGAAAAGTACTTCAAAGACTACGTAGTAGACTACACCAACGCTCCATACATCGTCAGTGAAGGTTTTGAATTTAATGACGGTCTATTTAGTGGCTATGACCCTAAGAATCGTATGTATGATCAAAGCTCTTGGAAATTTGATCTCGATTCCAACGGAGTTCCTACAAAAGATGCGTCTCTCAAACACCCACGTTGTGTTTTCAATCTACTGAAAAAGCACTTCTCACGTTACTCACTTGAAAACGTGTCTTCCGTTTCGGGCGTATCTAAAGAAAATCTGACTAAAGTGTATGAGAACTTCGGCTCCACAGGCACACCTGAACGTGCCGGTACCATCATGTATGCACTGGGCTGGACCCAGCATACCGTGGGCGTACAGAACATCCGCAGTGCTGCAATCCTCCAGTTACTTCTTGGTAACATCGGTATTGCCGGCGGCGGTATCAACGCCCTTCGTGGTGAACCTAACGTACAGGGGTCAACTGACCACACACTCCTCTACCATATTATTCCGGGCTACATGGCTATGCCAAAAGCCGACTGGCAAACATATGCTGAGTACAATAAAGCCAACACACCAGTTTCTACCGACACACAAAGTGCAAACTGGTGGCAGCATAAGCCTAAGTACTTCACCAGCTTGTTGAAAGGTTGGTACGGTGACAATGCGACTGCCGACAACGGATACTGTTACGAACTGCTCCCTAAGATTGAAAAAGGCGCAGACCATTCTTACATGTACCTGTTCGACCGCATGTTCAAAAATGAAATCACCGGCGGTTTCATCATTGGCTTAAACCCAATGAACAGTGTGCCTAACTCCAACAAAGTGCGTAAGGCACTTGATAACTTGGACTGGCTGGTAACACAGGAACTTCATCATTCCGAAACCACAGATAACTGGCACCGTCCCGGTGTAGATCCTAAAAAGATCAAAACCGAGGTGTTCCTGCTTCCTTCTGCACACCGTGTTGAAAAAGAAGGCACAGTTACCAACTCCGGTCGTTGGATCGGCTGGCATGACAAAGCAATTGAGCCAGAAGCAGAAGCACGCTCCTTTGGCGCAGCCTTCGTACCTTTGATGAACAAAGTACGCGGCCTGTACAAAAAAGAAGGTGGTAAGCTGCCGGAAGCAATCACATTGCAGAACTGGCCTGAAACATACAATGCCGAGTACTGGACCCGTATTATCAACGGACAGTTCACCAAAGACACTGTTGTTAAAGGCAAAAAATACAAAAAAGGCCAGCAGGTTCCGTCCTTTACGGCTCTTGGCGACGATGGTTCCACCATGTCTCTTAACTGGCTCTATGCAGGCAGTTACACCGAAGAAGACGGCAACAAAGCAAAACGCCGTAACCCGAAGCAGACCGACATGCAGGCAAACATTGGCCTGTACCCTAACTGGGCATGGTGTTGGCCTGTTAACCGCCGTATTCTGTACAACAGAGCTTCTGTTAATGCAGACGGTATGCCGCTCAATCCTAAAAAAGCTGTTATCAAATGGGATGGCAAAAAATGGATTGGCGATGTGCCGGATGGCGGCTGGAAGCCTATGTCCAGCGGCGAAGGCAAACATCCTTTCATTATGAGCAAACATGGACACGGTCAGATTTTCGGCCCGGGCAGAAAAGATGGTCCAATCCCTGAGCATTACGAGCCAGTTGAGACTCCAATCAAGTCTCATCCGTTCTCAAAACAGCTTAGCAGTCCAGTTTACAAACATATTGAAAGTTCAATGGACAAGCTTGCTAAACCAGCTGATCCAAACTTCCCGATTGTTCTCACCACATACAGCCTTACCGAACACTGGTGCGGCGGCGGTGAGACACGAAATGTACCGAACCTGCTTGAAGCCGAACCTCAGCTGTATGTTGAGATGAGTCCAGAACTGGCTAAAGAAAAAGGCATTGCAAACGGCGACGGTGTTATTGTGGAAAGTATTCGCGGTAAAGTTGAAGCCATCGCGATGGTGACCGTTCGTATCCGTCCTCTGAAAGTACAGGGCAATATTGTTCACCTTATAGGTATGCCTTTCTGCTTCGGTTGGACAACTCCGGGAACTGGCGATTCAACGAACAGACTTACTCCTTCTGTAGGTGATCCGAATACAACTATTCCTGAATACAAGGCTAGTTGCGTCAATATCCGTAAAGCTGACAAGCTTACAGAAATTGAAAGATAGATCATCACCTCTGCTGCGTATGCAGTGGAATTAAAGGAGCAAGAACATGTCAAAAGCCTTTCTTATAGACACCACACGGTGCACGGCTTGTCGGGGCTGCCAGCTTGCTTGCAAAGAATGGTATGAGCTTCCGGCTAACAAAACCAAACAGGTAGGTACACACCAGAACCCACCTGACTTGAATGCGAATAACTACAAACTGGTGCGCTTCAGCGAGCATATGGACGGAGATACCATTACTTGGAACTTCTTCCCCGACCAATGCCGCCACTGTGAAGAGCCTCCATGTCAGGGTGCTGCTGATACAGTTGAAGAAGGTGCCGTCATTAAAGATGAAGCCACTGGCGCAGTTATCTTTACAGATAAAATGAAGCAGTTCTCCGACGAAGATTTACAATACGTCAGAGAATCCTGCCCGTACGATATCCCTCGCTGGGATGCGGCAACAAAACGCCCGGGCAAATGCATTATGTGTATCGACAGAGTTCAGGCTGGTCAGCTTCCGGCGTGTGTTCAAGTATGCCCGACTGGCACAATGAACTTTGGCGACAGGGACGAAATGCTCGCCCTTGCAGAAAAACGCCTTGCTCAGGTCAAGAAGGATCATCCTAACGCAATGCTCGCAGATCCGGATGACGTAAGCGTCATCTATCTGCTTGCCGATGCACCGGAACGCTACCACACCCATGTGGTTGCTGAAGCTCCTGCGCCAAAATCGCGCAGACAGCTCTTTGCCTCATTGCGTCCCTCTTTGACACCCGCTTCTAAATCCTAGCTGTTGACCTCAAGGGAGTGGCGAAATTCGCCACTCCCTCTCTGGACAGGAGAAATACATGCAAACTGTTGCCGCCACTTCCCACAATAAATCACTTTCCGTATCACAAACATTGCATGCAGCGTGCGAAAAACACCCTGCGCTTGCGCCGCTTATCGAGCAATTTACCACGCTGTACTCTGCGCGCGCTGAGCTTATCGAATCCCTTGCAGGCAAACTTGCGACGGACAAAAGCTGTCCTGCACCAGTCATTAACGAAGAACGTCTTCAACAGGGCGTCCCTGTTCTTTCAGATAGCGATATCGAATGGGCTGGCGTTTATTATCCAGAAATTGAAGAAGCTTTGTTCGGGAATCTTGAGGCAATCGGCACTCTGAAACCAGCAGTTGCACAGTACAAAAAAGCCATTGCAGAAGAAAAAGTTTCTATCACCTCACTGCTCCGTGCCGCACTGAACTCCAATGAGTCTGTATTTTCTAAAAGTGCGAAGGCTGCGGACATGGAACCTGCCGCTTTGCTTTTCATCACCCAGCAAATTGTAAGCTGCGTTCTCGGTGCGTATGCCATTGTCCATAACGAAACCTTATCAAAAATTTTCTGGCGCGAAGCATGCTGCCCTGTCTGTGGATCTTTTCCAGATATGAGCGTGCTGCAACGTCCGGATGTCAATCAGTCTGAATATCTCGCCGGTGGTGGCGGTAAAAAAATGATGCATTGCTCCTGCTGTTCCCACCAGTGGCATTTCCGTCGCGGCACCTGCCCTGCCTGCAATAACGACGAAGCTGGCGCCATCCATTATTTCCATATTGAAGAACAAACAGGCGAACGTGTTGAGTACTGCACCAACTGTAATTCATACCTCAACAATATCGACTTGCGAAATTTAATCTCCACTCCAGACCTCACTGTTGCGCCAATAACCTTGATTCATCTTGATATGAAGGCTGCACAGAAGAAACTTAAACCGCTCGTTCATAACCTTTGGAACACTTTTTAAGTTGAGCAGGACATCCTATGCCGAAACAATCATCAGCTGTAACAACAGACTCAAGCTCAGCAGTTCAACAGATGTTGAGCCGCACTATTCTGCGGTATCGTGAGCAGAAGGCGCATCCTTCAGATGATCAAATTCTGGTAGAATTTCCTCTTGTCATCACGCTAAATGCAATTCCTATTGCCACGCTTGAATGTACACCGGGGAATGAAGTGGCGCTTGCGCTGGGCTTTTGCATTACAGAACAACTCATTTCAACCACGGAACGAGTCCACCTGCTACATCACAAAACCTCGCCAGAAGAGGCTGAAATTGCCCTTTCCATAAAGGGCGGCAAAGAACGTGTGTACCAGATTCTCCAACACAAAGGCGTTCGCGTCAGCAGCTCTTGTTACGGCAGTGGCGCACATGGTGCGTCCACTCGTTTCCCTGACGTAGGAAACGACTTTGCTCTGTCTCCTTCACAGGTTCACTCGCTGCAAAAGGAATCCGAAGCATGTCAGGCTCTGTTCAGCAGCACAGGGGCAACGCACTTCTGCGCCCTGTACGACAAAGATCTTTCTCTCATCGCATATAGCGAGGATGTTGGGCGGCATAATGCTCTGGATAAATCCATCGGGCAAACCATGCAGTCCGGCAATATCGAAGATATTCGGCTTATCCTGCTATCCTCACGGGTAAGTCACGAAATGCTGCGCAAATCTGCCGCAGTAAACGCGCAGGTTATTGCCGGATTTTCCGCCGTAACCAGCTCTGCAATCCATCTGGCAGAACAGACCAACAGAACCCTTCTGGGTTTTGTCCGCAACGGTAGAATGAATATTTATTCCCATAGCGAACGGCTTGGGTTTTCATCACCAAGCCCGCAAATACTGCCCGAAACAACCTCTGTTAACTACGTCCTGTAATTATTCCCAACACACTGATTATTGGAGCAATATAATGTCTCAAGCTCACGACTCTCAACCTGCTTTTAAAAACATAGGTAGTCATACCTTTGATGAATTTATAGACATGGCAACGCTTTTTCACAACTATCCTGCACCAGGCTTGCTCATTGGTGGATATATGGTGGAAGAAGCCCGTAAACATATGCCTGAAGGCACGTTGTACGAAGCCATTTCAGAAACCACATGGTGCCTGCCGGATGCAATTCAAATGCTCACTCCCTGCACCATCGGTAACGGATGGATGAACGTCTTGAATCTCGGCCGCTACGCCATGAGCTTGTACGATAAACACACCGGTGAGGGTGTGCGTGTCTGGCTGGACATTACAAAAATCCCAGAAGACTCAGAGATCCTTGTATGGCTCATGAAAGAAAAGCCTAAGCAAGAGCAAGATTCAGATAGACTGCGCAAAGAAATTGGCTGCTACGGTGCAGATATTCTTTCCACCACACCAATTTCCGTCCCAAAACCTAAGCTCATTAAACGCAGCAAAGGCAGCATTGTTCCATGTTCTGCCTGCGGTGAACCATACCCTTCTGCTCACGGCGCACTGTGCCGAGCATGTCAGGGTGAGTCTCCATACGCTGGGCACGCCACTCTTTCTGTCCCTTCTGAAATTGTATTCCCTGTACCCGGAGTCCTAAAGACCGTACCTGCGGATACAGCACTGGGCAAAGACGCTGTGCATGACATGACAAGCATTCTGCCCGGCACCAGCAAAGGCGCAGCATTCAAACGCGGCGATACCTTTGGTGCAGGCGACTTATGCAGATTGCAGCAGATGGGAAAAAACAATGTCTATGTAACAGAGGCAGAAGTGGGCAAGGAATGGGTACATGAAGATGACTGTGCCAACGCATTTGCCACCGCCATGTGTGGTACAGGTGTAAGCACACAAGGTGAGCCGCACGAAGGCAAAGTAACACTTGTAGCAGAACTTGATGGCCTACTAAGAGTAAACGCAGATGCCATGAAACGGTTCAACATGTGCTCCGGTGTGATGGCTGCATCACGTAACGGAAACACCATTGTCCGCAAAGGTACAGAGATCGGTGGAACCCGCGCTATTCCTCTATATCTGCAACGCCTCCAGTTTGAACAGGCATTGCATTCCTTGCAAGAAACCCCACTCTTTGAAGTGCGTCCGCTTATGAAAGCTCGAGCCGGTCTTTTGATTACCGGTGATGAAGTGTTCAACGGCGTCATTGAAGATAAATTTCACAGCATCATTCACAAGAAACTGCTCGGTCTCGGCGGCGATATTCACCGCTCAAAGATTGTTCCGGATAACCGCACTGCAATCAGCGATGCAGCACAGGAATTTGTTCAGGCGGGCTGCAATATCATCATTACGACAGCAGGACTTTCTGTCGATCCTGACGATGTGACACGACAGGGACTGCTTGATGCCGGAGCGCATAACCTGCTGTACGGTGCACCAATTCTTCCGGGTGCAATGACGCTCGTGGGCAAAATAGGCTCAATCCCGTTACTCGGAGTTCCGGCATGTGCGTTATTCTTTAAACACACCAGCCTCGACCTTATTCTTCCGCGTCTATTAGCCGGAGTACAAATTACCAGAGAAGAACTTGCTTCCATGGGCGAAGGCGGAATGTGCCTTAACTGCGCAAACTGCTCCTTCCCTAAGTGCCCATTCGGAAAATAATTATACATAATGCGCTATGTATATCGTATGGCAAGGTATTCGAACGGCATATCGAAACCCTACCCACTGAAAAGGGGCTCAAAAATCTGAGCCCCTTTCTCATGGATCAGACACCTGAACAAGCCAGCGTATAGACCGTTCAAACAAAAACTAATCATAATTACAAATTCTATCTTGTGTATTGAGCATTAATCATAAAATATAACGCCGCACTGCCCAAAAAGATATCTCATTAACCACCTGTTAACGAGATCATTGCTACCCTCCTTCCTGCCATACACACAATCCATCGCACGACGCATGAGTCTTGTACTATTCCATACTATTGTATTTATTCTCACAAAAAGTATTTCTCGATATGAACAATTCTCTTTTCCGAAAACTCAAGACACTGTGCAGGAAGTGCTCAACGCCAATCTCAGTATACTTGCTACAACGTGCAGATTACAAGCGTCCGGTCTACAGCTAAGCGTAACGTCCACTACCTATATGCCGTTTGTATCGCAGGAAGGTTCTGGAACACGCAGCGACTCCTATCAGGGTTATCGGCGCTCTTGGCGGCCACATGATACTCGGCTATCCTATAAGTATGCTTTCGCTCTTCGGCGTATTGGCATTATGCGGTGTTGTTAACGACAGTCTGTTACTGGTAACAGACTACCCGGCGCAAAGAACAAACGGTCTATAGCTTGATGAAACACTCATCACAGCGTCCTGCAAGCACATGCATTCTATTTTATTAACGTCTATCACAACATTTATCGGACTTGCTCCGTTACTGCTTGAGACCTCGAAACAGGGTCGACATCTTATTCCGGCAGCAATCTCCATGGCGTATGGTATACTATTCGCGACAGCCATTACGCTTCTTTTGATTCCTGCATTAATACGTTTCTCACACAATATACACGTTGTACTTACTAAGCTCAGGACAAATTCATCTCACCAGCCCAAACGATCCGCACATGAATAGCAACATTACAATAAAAACCAACACCGGACGGCGCAACAAAAGCGATGCTCCGCATGCCATGAAATTTAGAGGAGTTTATGACGAATCTGCATGTATTACTTGTTGAAGATGATTATGATCTTGCTGCCTCACTTGTGGAATATCTGGAGCTGGAAAATATAACCTGCGACCATGCCGCAAACGGGCTTCACGGTTTGGAGCTCACGCAACAGAATCAGTACGACGTGCTTCTTCTTGATGTTATGATGCCAAAAATGGACGGATTATCTTTGTGTAACACCCTTCGCAAAGACGGTGTAGACACACCTGTACTTATGCTGACAGCGCGTGACACCCTAGACGACAAAATTGCAGGATTCAGTGTAGGCACAGACGACTATCTGGTTAAGCCTTTTGCTTTGAAAGAGCTGCTTGTTCGTGTCCGCGCTCTGGCAAAACGTCGAAGCAGTCAGTCACGAAAGTACATGGTTGCGGATCTGGAACTGGATACTGATGCTCTGATCGCCAAAAGAAACGATCAGATTCTCGTCCTTACGCCGACAGAATGGAAATTACTTATGGAACTGGCCCGTCACAGCCCTCAGGTTGTAACACGCGAGCAGCTCATGCGAGCCGTGTGGGGTGATGACACACCGGAAAGCAATACATTAAAAGTACACATGCATAAGCTGCGGCAAAAAGTTGATAAACCTTTCAAAACAGCATTAATTACAACACTTCCCCGACATGGGTTTGTACTGAGAAATGACGATGAGAAAAACTCCTAGTCTTCGGCGGACTATTATTTACACAGTGTTTTTTTTCGGGCTCATAATTATTCTGGGCTACACAACACTGTTGATTGATTTTGGAGATCGCGGTCTTGATCTGGCTGTCAAACTTCGTCTGGATATGGAGGTTCAGGCGTATTCAAAGAAATATAATGTTAATCCAGATACCCCATTGCCGGAGTACACAAACTTTAAGACATACTTAGGGTATGCCAACCTTCCGCAAGCAATACGGAACGCAATGCCCGAAAGCGACTTTTCCTCTAAAGAATTAAGTATATTTGATCCCTTTGAGGAAGATATTATGCAGTTTATTTATCCGTGGCAGCGACCGGATAATAGGTGGATATACTTTATTTTCACCGTGAATTTTGATGATGCGACAGAACGAGTCATGCAGGATCTTAATAATATGTTCTCGTTCATCGGGCAGACGGGACTTACGGTACTTGCCATTATCGTCGTGCTTATGCTCGCATTTCTGCATCGCATCTCCCGTTCTATCGACGAGTTACGAGAATGGGCAAACAGTTTAGAACCTAAGACCTTAGATCAACAGAAGAAGTCATTCAAATACAAAGAATTAAATCAACTTGCTGACCTTATTTACAACAACACAAAACGTATTGCCTCCGGTGTGGAGCGAGAGCAGCGTTTCTTAGAAACCGCAAGCCACGAGCTTCGCACTCCGATTGCGATTTTACAAAACAATCTTGAGTTGCTTGAATACAAGGGGCTAAGCACAGATCCACGATTTGCTGCGTCTTTTACCCGCATGACCAACGCTGTAAACAACATGCACCACTTGACCACAACCTTGCTGTGGGCAAGCAGAAAAGAAAGCGCACCACCGCTTACTGCTGAAGTAAATCTTGAGGCATTAATCGAAGATCTCATTGCTGAAAACCACTACCTGCTCAGAGACAAGCCTGTGGCTGTGTCAAAATTACTCTCAAACCAAACCATTATTGCCTCAAAGCATGTTCTGCGTATTATCCTCGGAAATATTATCCGCAACGCTTTCCAACACACGTTTGAGGGTGAAATCAGCATCCACAACACAGCAGACACATTTGCAGTGTTCAACAGCAAGTCACCTGAAGGGGATGTTACTGATGCTGAAAGTTATGGCCTTGGCATTATGCTTATTGAGCAACTTGTTGAAAAAATGGGCTGGGATATTACGTTTGAAGATTCCAATGCTTTCTTCTCCGTAACATTACATATAAATGGAACGTTCCCCAAGAACAGCTTGAAACTATGAAAAAACATGTTCTGCAAGTTATTGCATGTGCTGCAAACGTATTTTGCCATAATGAAGACATTTTTTACGGTGCGACTGCAGAACATGCAGACAACAACTTCAGCTTTATTCCTGATTTTATTTCACATTGCGGTATGGCACACGCTTTCAACTATCTCATGAGCAACAAAGTTAACCTTAATGCAGAATAAATCTTCGAAGATGTCTTCCAGACAATCCGCAATGCTATGAATAAAGCGCAGAACGCATCTACATCTAAATACAAAAAAGCTGCAACAGACTTTGAAACATTTTTGATAAAATTAATGAACTAATTCCATTATTCTTGCTGTGGTAATATGAGAGTCCCTCATGTTGCCACAGCAGTCTATGGAAACATGGTGGTATATTGCAGGACATTCCACGTTCAGGAGTGAGTTAAAATGGATGCTGCATTGGAAGATGAGTTACAAAGTCGACGCTGTACAGCAGCGGCAGATATATTCTCCTTGAGTAAGTCGGGAATATGCTGGCTGCGCTTCTTAGCCATTTACCTCGAATGGGTTAACAACAAAATTTCTCATGCTGTTCCTTGTCAAATCATTCAGTCACGCAAAACGTAACTTCATGGTGCATTGTATGCAGGTGTCATTTTCTTTTATGTAATCATAAAAGTTCTCCATTTTTTTGCCCATGAAAACCGCACATCAGTGATCTGCTTAATCGACAAGACAACGAGTCTTGAGTACACGCAAATGAACAAAATGCCCTTGTGTTTAATCAGGAACCCCGCAGGCGTGTGGTGGTTCACTGCTCAATGCTGAAAATTATTTCAGCATTGAAAACTGGAGAGTTGTATGAGTTCTAAAACTATTGGTGCGATTAGTATTGTTTCCGGTACCGCGATTGGTGCAGGTATGCTTGGCCTTCCCATGGTAATCGGAAGCCTCGGTTTTTTCACGGGCTGTCTGGTTTTACTGATAATGTGGGCGCTGGCTATTTATTCCGGCTTGATGCTTATTGAAATCAACCTTGAATTTGGCCCCGGCGTCAATTTTAACTTCATGACACGCGAAGTTCTGGGGCGCCCCGGACAGATCATTGCCACAGGCAGTGTATTCTTCCTCGCCTACTGTCTTCTGGTTGCTTACATGACAGGCATGGGCAGCCTTATTTCAAGCGTAGTCAGCATAGATCCCCGCATAGGTTCCGCAGTCTTTGCTATTGTCAGTGCCATAATTTTTTATATCGGCACCAACGCCCTTGTATCTGCGAACAGAGCCTTATTCTCAATCATGCTTGGAGCAATGGTTGTCAGCTTCGCCTGTCTTGGCGGACAGCTCAATCTGCAAAACCTTACACTTGGTACCCCGACATCAAAAGGTTTGCTTCTTGCTCTTCCTGTACTCTTTACCTCTTTCGGCTTTCACGCATCTATCCCGAGCGTGGTTAGCTTTGTAGGTGAAAGCAAAAAATCTTTGGTTAAAATTCTAGTTATCGGCAGTACAATTCCCGGCATCTGCTATGTTGCCTGGCTTATGCTCTCGCTTGGCAGTGCTTCACCGGAACAGCTCGCTGGCATGGCAAACGTGGATGCACTTGTTGCCCTCATCAGCGGCGGTTCCACATGGATTGGTAGAGTGGTATCGTTCTTCGCTGTACTCGCGCTTGTTACATCTTTCTTTGGTGTATCCCTTGGTCTGTTTGACCTCGTAGCTGAAACATTCAAACGAGGTAATGACAAAACCAGCCGCGCAGGAACAAGCGCATTAGTATTCCTCCCACCTCTTGCCGCTTCCGTGTTAGCACCGGACAGCTTTATTGCCGCACTGTCCCATGCAGGCGCAGCGCTTGCCATCATTGCCATTTTCCTCCCATGCATCATGGTATTAAAAATGCGCTCTGCCGGTAAGAATCAGGAATTCAGGGCAGTTGGCGGAAGCTCTGCTGTTTTTGCAAGCTTCCTTTTGGGTCTTGTAATTATTGCTGCAAACTACTTGTAAAATTTGCGGCTAGTTCCGCATACAATGTTATAAAAAAGACTCCTGCACGTAATGCAGGAGTCTTTTTTTCAGCCTAATAAGCACAACACAGATCATCTAACATTCCTGCCAAAAACTTTACGTCGTCTGTACATTAAAACGACTTAGCCCACACAGTACACCAGCACGTATGTAGGTTAGTAAAGATATATATCATTTTTCGCACGAAGAAAAATTCTTATATTTATTGGGCTAGTGCACAAAATTTTCATTGTTCTGCTCGACAGCTCTTTCAGAATCAAAGCTCACAGCATTTCTACATCCAATCAATTTGGGTAAACGCCAAACAGACAAAGAAGTCATGACAACAGCATACACCGCTAATACCTAAAGGGTATCTTATCCCATGAGCGACGAAAAAATATCACAAACAGATTTTCAAAAATTAATGTTACTTTTGGCAGAAAAACGCACGGCACATACCACGTTACGTTCTGGCATTGCTCTTTGCGCCTTTTCCATGACAATCATTTCTTTCATTCTTCTTATGGCATCAAGAGTAACCAGCAATTTGGAAGGAATTGTGTTTACAGTTCTCGGCTCCGGTAGTGTGCTTATGTTAACTCTTGGAGTCTACTTTATTCGTAGAGGGTTCACCCGTATGCAGTTCCATGACACTCTTATTAATCAAATTCTCTATTCTAACTCTGAAGCCAGCTGCCTCTTTTACCATACAAAAGAAAGAAACAAAGCACACAAAAGCGAAATAACAATGCATTATGATGTCGTCTTCCATTTTGATAAGGGCAATGAAGAATTGGAGATAACAATCAGCAACATAAAAAATTATTTAAAAGGACTTTCAGGGCAAAATTTTACTGCTTGCCTTGTGGTAAATGGCCCCGGAATCAAATTATTAGGAAAAGATGATCCTCACGCTCAAAAGTTGACCGAACTTGCAGAACTTGGTTTAGAAATAAAAGTTTGCAAAAATGCTATAAACCATTTCAAAATTAAACCGGAGTGGTTATTACCATCCGGAAAAATTATTCCATCTGGATTACTGGAAATAATTGACCTACAGCGCAAAGGTTACGCATACATCAAACCATAGCCTATACATGGCTTACCGGTGTTACCTATACATACTATTAAAAATATTGCAGCGCACAAAAACAGATTCAACAGCACACTCATTGTTCCTTCTTATATAATAAAGAAGCTCCTGTATTTTGTGCGGGAGCTTTTGGAATAACAAGAATTTCTTATTGCGTGGACAGCGAAACAACAATTTACGCAACACAAAAAGTCCATGCTGGCAGGGTGACATTTCTACCCTTACCCAAAATTTTCCTTGAAAGTTTGTGCAAGAATCAACTTAGATAGTAATAGATTGAGAATCATAGCTTCTTCTTTTACAAAGGTTAATTATGCAACACTCACTCTCTACAAAACCTATACCAACGCCTTTTGAAGTTTCTCAAGACACAGTTCAGGAAAATGAAACTGGGATGTGGTATTGGGAGCCGTCAACGGACTCTTTGTACTACAGCGAATCATACCTTGCCTGCTTAGGCTACGCAGAGAGCGAAATCCCAACATCGTTATCCGACTGGATAAAAATCATTCACACTGAAGACATTGAAATAATACAATATATTTTAGAAAACCACATCCACTCTACTAAGTGTGGGAACAGATACGAGCACCCCCTTCGTATTCGTAGAAAAAACGGTAAGTATTCATCTGTGATTGTCCACGGGTATATTCTTCACCGTGATGCAGAACAAAGAGCCACTATGGTCAGCGGGTTCCACATCAACAGTGAGCGCGTTACTGCTATCGACCATGAACAACAACGCATGAAGTTTGCTTTACAAGCAGCAGAGGACGGGATCTGGGACTGGAACGCAGAAACAAATCATGTTTACTACAGCCCTAAGTACATCGCTATGGGTGGCTATACAGAAGACGAGTTCCCACCCACAGCAGACTCATGGGCATCACGGGTTCATCCTGATGACTACGAAAGTACTGTTTCCATGCAATTAAAAATTATTAATAGTCCAGAGTATGGTGACAGCTTCGAATGCGTTTACCGCTTTCTTCATAAAAAAGGGTTCTGGATATGGATTCTCGGGAAAGGAGTTGTCACAAGCAGGACTGCTGAAGGTAAAGCCCGACGAGTTACGGGAGTCCATATAGACATTAACGAATTGCAAAGCGCAAAAGAAAAACTCATTAAAACGTTAAAAAAAGACACGCTGACCGCAGTCTACAGTCGCTACTCTTTCGAGCAAAAGCTCCAAACTATAACACCTGAAGATTACCCAGTAAGTCTTATATATGTTGATGCAGACGGACTTAAAATCGTTAACGACCTGCTTGGACATACCTTTGGTGATGAGTACTTACGTAAAATTTCCTCAATGCTCGTCACGCACACTCGAGATCATGACAGTATTTATCGCATCGGAGGAGATGAGTTTGTCATACTGCTTCCGAACACAGGGTTCAGAAACGCCAACGAGGCACTGTTTCGTTTAAAGAACAGAGTTGAAGAACAAAACAATGTTGATGGCTCACCTTTTGTTTCCTTTGGTGTATCAACAGCTATGTTCCCTGATGAACTTTGTACTCTTACTTCAAACGCTGACAGTCATATGTACCAAAACAAACGAATCAACCAAGCAGAACGGCACGAGTTAATTCGTCAGCATTGCTTGAATATTATCGATACGGCAAGCAGTGAAGACACAAAAGCTTCGTAGCCCCGGAAACACAATACCCGCTCAACACTATTCTAAACTCCCTTCTTCTGAAATAGTATGCGCTCACGTACCTTTCCTCTCTAGATCTTGCGCAACTCTTCCTTTCAAAAACGAAGTCCGTTTAAAATTTTCATAACCACATATACTTTTGGTCTTACTACACCATAACAATTAGCCACCACCCTCTTTTGGCAATCGCCTTTTTACATTTTCATTCAACCGCGCCCCTACATTCAGAAACAACACACTATACTTAAAATAATTCATCCTAAAAACTCAGTAGGATACCTTTTGTGCTAAAGTTTTTTTAGGCACAGGAGGCGCAATGAGAAACTTACTCTACCTTTCCACACTGTTATTACTGAGCACCTTAGCCATTACGCCAGCTGCTGCTGTAGAAATTAAGGCTACCGGATCGCTATGGAATGTTACGCAATTTCTAGAGCATAAAAATTTTCAACAGGATGATGAGACAAACAATTTCACAGTACAACAACGATTCAGGTCCCAGATAGAAATTATTGCCAACGAAATGCTTTCTGGGACTGCCTACTTTGAAATCAATCATAGATGGGGACAGTATCCTGATGACAACTTTGGTCGATATGCCGGAGGAGCTATTGGTACTGACGGCGTTGGAGTAATGACTAAACGTCTATTTTTACACATCGATGTCCCCTACTTCCCATTATCTATTAACGCAGGCCTGATAGGGCTCACCTATCCGGGAGCTGTAGCAGGGTCCGTTATTTTGGATGATGATGTTGCCGGCATTGTTGCATCCTACGCTCATTCTGAAAAATTCAGCGCAGCTGTAAGCTGGCTTCGCCCCTTTGATATAAACACCACTGACGACCTACCAGTTTCTTCACACAACAATATGGATATGTTTCTTCTTTCTCTCTACTTTGCCCCAGAAAGTATGACTATAAACCCCTTTGTTGCGTATACAGCTCTTGGAGAAAACGTAAAGTTTGGTGGGTCAAATTACACGTATGACATTGGCCCTTCACTTGGTCTTGATAATAGTTTTGTAGATGTTGAACGAACAGAAAATGCAAATATTTTTTGGGCGGGGTTGGCGTTATCTGCCAATTGGGCCACTGATTTCAAGCTGCTTTTTGACGGAATATACGGGAGACTTGATGCTAATAAAGCTGCCGCACGTAGCGGTTGGTTCACAGCTGCAAAACTTTCTTATACCTTCGACAATATAACACCGGCTCTCACAGGCTGGTGGGCCTCGGGTGACGACAGCGATGCCTACAAAGACGGTTCTGGCCGCATGCCGTTTGTTACTGCAGGGTGGCTTATCAGCTCATACGGATTTGATAAGACATACGCTAATGAAACCGGCCTACGCATTGCTGATGCAACAGGTAAAATTGGCGCCGGAATTGTATTAGATGACATTACATATATCAGCTGGATGACACAGCAACTACGGGTACTAGGTATGTGGGGAACGAACGATGCCAGCATCGTAAAAAATGGACATCTAGATAACCCATCATCAAATATTGCAAAATATTTAACCGATAAAGATTTCGCGCTTGAAGTGAACTATGAAGCGACCATCAAGCTCTACGATCAGCTAAGTATCATACCATCCATTGCCTACATCCATTTAGATCTTGATGAAGACACTTGGGGACTCTCAAACATACAAGATTCGTGGAGAGTAGCCCTCATCACAAAATATACTTACTAACCTTACTAACCTTACTACCCTTACTACCCTTACTACCCGCTATAACAGAAAAGCTCTTACACAAAAGTGTAAGAGCTTTTCTCTACAATGTATTACGCTACGCAGTGTCCTGCAACGGCAAGTTTTTTTTAACAGATGGGGAGAAATCACAGCGCTGTCTGGTTAATCACCGAGTCTGGATTGAACGTCTGGATTGTTAAAGGCAGTTCGGAATGAATCGACGTTTTCCCAACTGGCATAATTTACATATGTAGAGCTACCGGCAATGCCCTTATGCAGCTGAGTTGAAATGTATCCAGCCTGTTTTTTCATGAAAGTAGCATCATAAGACCATGCGCTCACAACACACCATACTCTCTACCCAACTGTATAAAAAACAGGCCATATTTTCGAAAAAATCGGCCTGCCGGAATGCTTTATGTAACTACACCGTTATGTTATGGTGTTTATAAACTGATTAGCTTCGTTAATGGAGACTTCCATGCGCTTAACCAATGAAGCTACGTCCGTCCTTATTTCCCCAAGGTCTTCCTTCAATGAAGATATGGCCTGAGCGTTAAGGTTATGCTTCAGATACAGTACCTGATCATGCAAGGTGGTCAGTACAGGATGCATGGATTTCTCTGCACGCCGCATGGCCGTAATCATCGTCTTATATTGGGCTCTGGTGTTAATCAGCTTTTTTCGGCTCTTTGATGCCAATTTTTTGCTGGAATATTCTGCTATTTCCTGTTCCCATTCATCAAACAGAGCCAACGACACATCTTCAACGGAATCTATTCGATCCTTCACCTCATCGGCCAGTTCTTTGCTTTCCTCGTATTCGTCATTTAATTGCTCATACTTGTCCTGTAGCTCACCGCCATCCTTACCCAGCACAACTTGGAATCGTTCCAGCGCAGAATTGAATTGTTCCTTGGCTTCAGTTTGTGTGTCGCGAGCCTTTTCCACCCGCTCCACCATCAAATCTCGTTTATGAACGCCGACAGACTCCAGAGCCGAATAATACGCTTTCTGGCAACCAGTTAATAGCGTTGCTCCAGCCAGCATCAGCAAAATGGCTGTAATACGAATCGTCTTTGCATGCATGAAATGGCACTCCCTTCAGGTAAATGACGCAAACTCACGCAGACTGCGCGGAAGCTACTACTGCTTCAAAGTTTAGGTCGCAGCGTTATTTGCAATAGTGGCTCCAAAGGCAGATCAAGTGCGTCTCACTTAATCCCAAATAATGTATAGAGCTTGACTAGATGACACTTCCCCGTGTTCTAAGACCATAGAGGATGATAATTTTTATCGTACTTTATCTTTGGTGAAAAGCATTGAAATACCGTTATGGGTTCTGAAACATTCTTCAGGTCAAAAATCTCCATACATAGGAACTAAAAAGGTAACCTATTAATTTTAAAAGCCTCCTTGACACTATCTAATTTCGATGGCAAATATAATTCAATTAAGGACATTTTATTGACATGTCCGTAACTGCTTTGACAGACTAATATTTCACAGAAATACTGACACATGGCACTTTCTGAAATTTCAGGACAGACTATGAAAGAAACCATCGCTCTTATAGGCCCCTCCGACTCGGTAGAGATCATGCAGGAATCAATGAAACGATTCTTCCCTGATCTTGCGTCCAAAGCATATATCCGAGAACGCACTGAAGATACCCACGAGGTGCTTGAGCAAAGCCAGAGCGAATGTGATGGTCTACTTTTTTCAGGTATCGGTGTGCAGGAATCTGCCAAGGCAAAAGGGATTGTCACCAAGCCCTTCGCTCATATCGAACGCGGTGCCTACAGCCTCCTGCGTGTATTTTCAGAAATATACCGCAGAGGACTCTCTTTCGACCGCATCAGTATTGACGTTGTTACCCAACCCATACTGAATGAAGTCGTCCGCGAGTTTGATATGCCTTTCGGTGAAGTACGTTCTATGCCCTTCGCAGTACAACACCACGAACAGCAATACCAAGACTGGCACCGCAACCTTCTGGAATCCGGCAAAGTGGACTTAGCTATCTCCGGTTTCGGTTCCGTATATCAAGAACTGAGCAGACTCGGTCATCATGTATTCCGCATGCTGCCAAGTACCCTTCAAGTTCGTGAAACAGTCGAACATCTTCTGGCAAACATAGCTGCCTGCGACCTGCGTTCCGCTGGTATAGCCATCCAGATAGTACGACTGCATCGCAATGAAGAACATTCGATGAACCAATACGATCAAATGAAGGACGAAGGTCACTTCTTTCTCGAACTACTCGACTACGTTCGCGCCATTCAAGGCAGTCTGTTTGACATAGGCAAACGCGAGTACGTCATATATTCCACACGCGGAGTTATCGAAAGTCCAGTGCATCTAGATATGTTCACGCGCCTTCTTAATTGGGGGCGAGACAACAACATCCGCGTATCTTCAGGCATCGGGATCGGCTCCACAGCCTTCGAAGCAGAAAAATCCGCACAAAAAGCACTCTCGCACGGTAACAAATTGCCCGCTGGTGGCTTGTTTTTAATACATGAAGACCACATTCGCGGCCCCCTTGGGGAAGAAGGCGAACTGAAATACCGCACACGCATAGAGGACAGCACCCTGCTGCGTATCGCGAGTGAAATAGGTATCAGCCCCAGCTACGTGGACCGCGTTCAGGCAATTATGGACAAAACAGGTAAGAGTGTCTTTGACTCTGGAGACCTCGCCGCATGTCTTGGTATCGGCGACCGCAGCGCACGAAGAGTGCTTAAAAAATTTTTAGATAGTGGCCACGCCACAATGGTCGGAAAAGAAACTTCCCACCAGTCTGGTAGACCAAAAAATTTAGTAAAAATTACTATTTAAGGGGTTGGTATTTTTTACGGCCAATTACGGACATGTTTGGGACATGTCCTAATAGTCAAAAATACTGCTGCCTGCGAACAAAAAAGGAGGAGGTTCTGATTCAAAACGGGAAAGAGGTTCTGTCGAAATTTTGTTCACTAGAGATGCATCAGAGCATTACCACACCTGCTTCCTTTCGAGGAGTGTCAAACGCACTGGTGACAAGAATCAACTTATTTCAAACTGTAGGAAACATACCATGTTAAACGCAATCAAGAACGTAAAGGTACACTTGCTCGTTCTCGCGCTGGTGGCCGTCTCCGAGGCCGTGGGTATTCTTAAATTTAGTGTCGGCCCGGGCATGCTTGTCCTTCTGCCTATGCTCTATGCTGTAATGATTGGTGTCTTTCTGGGCCCAAAATTCCTGAAAATTGTCAGCGACAAAGATATGGGTCACGCAAGTGCTCTTGTAAGCCTGACTCTTATGCTGCTAATGGCACGTTACGGCACACTGGTTGGTCCAAAATTCTTCGAAATCCTCAAGGCTGGCCCTGCTCTCATCCTACAGGAATTCGGTAACATCGGTACCATCATCATTGGTATTCCTATTGCTATGTTCCTTGGTCTTAAACGCGAATCCGTTGGCGCTGCTCACTCCATTGCCCGTGAACCAAACGTTGCCCTTATCGGCGACATATACGGTCTGGATTCTGCTGAAGGACGCGGAGTAATGGGCGTCTATATCTGTGGTACAGTTTTCGGCACAATCTTCTTTGGTCTGGCTGCATCTTTCCTGAGCATCCTTAACTGGTTCCACCCGTATGCGCTTGCTATGGCTTCCGGTGTCGGCTCCGCCAGTATGATGACCGCCACAGTGGGCAGTCTTTCCGCAATCTACCCGGAAATGGCAGAAAAAATTCAGGCGTTCGGTGTAGCTAGTAACACCCTGTCCGGACTGGATGGCGTGTACATGTCAATGCTCATAGCCCTTCCTATGTCCAACAGACTCTATTCATTTCTGTACCGCATCAAGTTCGGCACCGCTCAGGAGGGGTTAACTAATGAATAAGATCACTGAATCTGCAATCGTGCTTGTAATTGTGGCTGCCATCACCCTGCTCGGTAACTGGATCGGCTATGGTTACAGCCTCACCGAAGCCCTCCCCGGCATGGCAGTACTCGTAAGCATATGCCTCCTCGGCGTATTAGCTAACAAGTACATCTACAATCTCCCTACTGTCCTCTATGTAATCACCTTCGGCATGATTATCACCATGCCGGGTGTTCCGGGCAACGCACTCTTCGCTGCCTGGGTATCCAAGGTCAACTTTCTAGCACTTACCACACCTATTCTTGCTTACGCGGGCGTAGGAATCGGCAAAGACCTTCCAGCACTGAAAAGAACCGGATGGCGCATTGTGATTGTTAGTTTGTTCGTTATGACCGGAACCTACGTAGCTTCTGCTGCTATTGCCCATGTTGTGCTTAAAATGCTTGGAGAAATCTAAATGAACCTAAAGCCTGAAATCGAAGCTTGTTTTGCAGAGTTAAAAGACATTCGCCAGTATTTACATTCCCGTCCTGAAGTTGGACTGGAAACTGTCGAAACCGTGGCCTTTGTCAAAAGCAAGCTAGACAACTTCGGTATCAGCTACGAGAACATTGGTGTCAATTCGCTCTTAGCGAAAGTCGAAGGAAGCGAACCGGGCAAAACTATTGCCTTCCGCGCTGACATGGACGCTCTTGAGACCACTGAAGAAACAGGACTACCTTACGAATCCAAAGTTGTTGGCCGCATGCATGCATGCGGCCACGACGGTCACACCACTACCATGCTGGCATTTGCCCGCTATCTGGCAGACCATCGAAACTTCAAAGGTACAGTTCTCCTTCTTTTCCAATCCGGTGAAGAAGGATTTGGTGGTGCACTGAAAGTTATTGAAGACGGCTTATTCGAGAAATACGACATCGACGCTATGTTCGGGCTGCACAACTGGCCGGGCTACGCAGAGGATCAAATTGTAATCCATCAAGGAGCATGCATGGCTTCCGAGGATCGATTCGATTTAATCATCCGAGGCAAGAGTGGGCACGCTTCTGTGCCGCATCTCTGTGTTGAGCCATTCGCTGCTGTAGCTGACTTCATAAAAAGTGCGCAGACCATAATCCCACGCAAGATATCAGCTCATGACAAAGCTGTTATCAGCATCACCCAAGTGCATGGCGGCAGTGCATATAACATTATTCCGGATGAAGTTATCATTCGGGGAAACGTACGTACCACTGCCAATGATGTTCAAGACACCATTGAAGAATCTCTTGGACAGCTGGCAAAAGGCATCGCCATAACATACGGGGTGGAAACCGAGTTCACCTACAATCGCAAGCATCCTGTGCTGCGAAACTCAACGCCAGAGCCTGCCATAAAAGCAGCAGCAAGAGTTGTTGGTGAGAAAAACGTACTCACCAATGAACTGCCAGCGATGGGGAGCGAGGACTACGCCTTTTATATGCAAAAAACCAAAGGGTGCTTTGCATGGGTTGGTAACGGCAAAAAATCCGCCGTTATCCACAACAGTAAGTATGACTTCAATGACGAGATCATCCTAGTGGGGGCAACCTTATTTGCAGAGATCTTTGAAGAGGTCATGCAGCAGGTATAACCTAACTCTTTAAAAAATATAGAACGCATCCCTACACAGCATTTGAGGCTGTCCGGCTTCCGCTCACTCGGAGTCGGACAGTCTCTTTTTTTATATGGAGATACAATGGATTCCCTTCAAGAGCTTTACAAAGTGGGTAACGGTCCATCCAGCAGCCATACCATGGGGCCCCAAAAAGCTGCCAAACAATTTATGGAACGTACACCTGCTGCATACCGTTACAGAGTAACCCTGCTTGGCAGTCTGGCCGCAACGGGAAAAGGCCACCTTACGGATTGGATAATCGAGAACACCCTAGGGCCCGAACGCACCGAAATTATCTGGAAGCCAGATGAAGTCAGACCATTTCACACCAATGGAATGGTCTTCGAAGCGTTAAACGAAGACGATCATCGGAAAGCATCATGGGAAATTTACAGCGTTGGCGGTGGCACCATAGCCGAAGCTGATTCCGCGACAAGAGGATCAAAACCCTTCTATCCGCACACAACACTCACTGCGATTACAGAGTATTGTCAGGCAGAGAATATAGAATTTTGGCAGTATGTAGAAAGACAGGAAGGTTCAGAAATTTGGCCGTTCCTTGCACACATCTGGCAGACCATGAAGGATTCCATTGAACGCGGGCTTAAGGGCACGGGCGTACTTCCCGGAACCTTGCGCTACCCTCGCAAAGCTAATGCCTTTTTCAAAAAAGCGCGTACCCAGACAAAACGCCTACGCAGCACAGGCAATACCTTTGCCTATGCCTTAGCTGTATCTGAGGAAAATGCCTCTGGTGGAACGGTTGTCACAGCACCCACATGCGGTTCAGCAGGTCTGGTTCCCGCAGTATTGCGTTCGTTGCAGGAAGACTACGCCCTTGGCGAACAAGAAATATTGCATGCCCTCGCTGTTGGCGGTCTCATCGGCAATCTTGTTAAAGAAAATGCCTCCATCTCTGGAGCCGAAGTGGGCTGTCAAGGAGAAGTAGGCACAGCATGCGCCATGGCTGGAGCTATGACTGCATTTTTGTTTGGCGGAACTCTTTCGCAAATCGACTACGCAGCCGAAATGGCGCTTGAGCATCACCTTGGTATGACTTGTGACCCAGTGTGCGGCTACGTTCAGGTACCATGCATTGAACGTAATGCTGTCTCTGCAATCCGAGCCATCAACGCTGCGGAATACACACTATTTACGAACGGCGAACATCACATAAGCTTTGATCAAGTAGTGCAGACCATGAATGAGACAGGTCACGACCTAAAATGCGGGTATCGCGAAACATCTCAAGCAGGGTTGGCAAAACACTGGAATATGAAAAACAATAGTTCATCTTGTTAAAATAATATGGATTAAAAAACGGCAAGCTAGCACTCTCGCTAACCTGCCGTTTTGTTTTATCTACTCATTCATTATCTGTTTTTCTTTAGCGATTTTGCATAGATTGCAATATCCTTCCAGCGCTCTTTTTCCAGCCTGTTAGCGCTCTTGTGTTGCCTTTCAGCCACGTACAATAATTCACGCTTCATCTTATGGTAACTGACAAGACGTTCTTTTTGAACAACTCCCGTCGAAACCGCAGCCAGCACATTACATCCCGGCTCCGAGGTATGGGAACAATCGTGAAATCTGCATTCGACAGCTAATTCTTCAATATCTGCAAATGACATAGAAACGCCGTCGCCTGCATCCCAGAACGCAATTTCTCTAATCCCCGGGTTATCTATGATCATCCCACCATCCGGAAAAATGATCAGGTCACGTTCTGTCGTTGTATGCTTCCCTTTCACGATAGCGGTGCTCACGGCACCGGTTCGTTGGAGATCTTTTCCTGCAAGACGGTTCAATAACGTTGACTTCCCTGCACCGGAAGAACCGATCATTGCAGCTGTTTTTGTGCTACCTGCAAAGTACGCTTTAATCTCATTTAATCCTGCCTCATCTTGAAATCCAAGCAAATGGACAGGTACACCAAAAGCCACAGCCTCTACCTCATACATAAATGTTTCCGGCGCTTCATGCGTGTCAGCCTTTGTAAGCACGACAACAGGAGTTAAGCCGCAGTTGAATACGAGAGTTATATACCGCTCTATTCGCCGCAAATTGAAATCCTGATCCAGTCCACAAACTATGAATACGGAATCAAGGTTTGCAGCAATTACTTGCTGTTGCTTTGCGGTGTCAGCATGCTTTCCACGTCCGCCGGAAGCACCACGGGATAATGTTTTTTCGCGTGGCAGTATTTCCGTAATCACAAGGTCATTAACCAGAACCCAGTCGCCGACTGCCGGAAACACATCCTGCTTTTGATGCAATAATCTACCGGATATTGTGGTGAGCCATTCTTCTTGACCATTCGTAACTAGAAAGGAATTTTTTCTCACGCCACTCACTCTTACGGGAATCCCCGAAGGGTTTTCTAACCCATCGTAAGAAGCCTGAAAAAATTCATTCCACCCTAAAAGGACTAAGTTTGACAGGGAACAATCGATCTTGTTCTCAACACTACTTTTTTTATTCATTGGTTTCTCATCGTTAAAGAAACACAGCCTCAGATTATTCGACCGTTCCAAGCTTATGCTTAGACATGGCATATGACTACAGACCAGGAATCTTTCTGTACCATAACGTCGCAGCCAACCGAGAGCTGTGCATATAATTGGAATGAGAAGTCGTTAGTCGTCGTTATTAGACACACCAAAAGACTCCACATATGTGATTATTTTTGTAGTGGAGAGTGGCTGCTGATGAGAAAGCAAGCCTTAAGACGTGCATCTGAACAGATGCACGGGCATAGCATAATGCTATTGTCTGTTACGTTGCTCCGCATAAACCGGAGCATGACGATTCAGTATGTAACCGGCTAGCTTCTAATCAACAGCCAGAAATACATTATCCATCGTACCTGTAAACACAAAAACTCCTTTAGTTACGTGTTGAACTAGTCTGCTCGATACCTACACATACACAGGCTGTCAAACATCCTATGCATCATAGATTCTGCAACACGCCCTCCTAAAAATACATTTAACCAACTTGAACCATTGATTATTCTAATTTACACAATCTATCATACAGTATTGTAAGAGAGATTGACATCACCACTAATATAACTGCATTGACACCTTTATTAAAAGAGTTTTGCTAACTCAAATATATTGGAAATTTACAACGAACTTTTGTCATGGGAAAGCCAGTAGCTTTATCTCATCAATATATGATTAGAATATTCGATTATTCAAACCTCAGTATTTCCCATGGAGTTGCACTACACAACGACGTCCATACTCCATGCTTAATTATCCGATATCAATAGAATATTTTCTGTATTGCCGTGCCCCTTTGCATCAGGTAAGCGTTACTGAGAAAAAATAGCAAAACCACTGCTACGGTATTGAGTATGCTATCGCTTTCACACAGTCAGACACATCGCATAATACTTTGAAATTGTAAGGAATACTATTCACTTCACATGGACATAACTACACAGACAACAACAACTTGCCACGATTGCGGATTGAAGCAAGAGCTCCCCGAAATGCCGGAAGGGACAAAAGCAATCTGTACTCGTTGCGGGTCTGTACTATTTCAAAAAACCAAAGATACTACCCAGCGCACATTAGCGCTTTCTATTGCCGGTCTTATTCTGTTTGCCATTGCCAATGCGTACCCGTTTCTTTCCATGCAAGTGGAGGGAAGAATACAGGAAACGACCCTTGTTACCGGTGTTATCTGGTTATTTACCCACGGAATGCTGGGACTATCCGCCCTTGTTCTGTTCACAAGTATTCTCGTGCCGCTGCTTCAATTAATTGCACTCGTTTTTATACTCACTCCTATTCAATTCGGACAACTGGCACCACGCACAGGAAAAATTTTTAGAACCGTCCGACACCTTATGCCGTGGAGCATGATGGAAGTATTTTTGCTGGGTATTCTGGTCTCCATGATCAAGCTCGGCAAAATGGCTACCATTATCCCCGGTACTGCAATGTGGGCGTATACGGCGCTCATTCTCGTTATTATTACTGCATTTTCCGGATTGAACCCATACGACATATGGAAAAGGCTCCCTATAGACTCTTCAGAAGAAGAGCCGGAATCTTACACACAGCCTGCCACATGTCACAGTTGTTCACTTGTAAGCGGCATACCTGAAGCACACCATGCAACCTGCCCCCGCTGCGGAGCCGGTCTGCATCTGCGCAAGCCCAACAGCCTTCAACGGACAACGGCGTTAGTCGCTGCTGCCATACTTTTATACCTGCCTGCCAACCTGCTACCCATCACAGTAACGCAGGTATTCGGTAGCGCTCAGGCGGATACCATTATGAGCGGCGTCATATACTTCATGTTCTCAGGATCATGGCATATTGCGCTCGTCATATTTATTGCCAGCATTTTTATCCCGCTTTTAAAGCTCATCACGCTGGTATATCTGCTTATATCTGTAAAATTTCGACATCAATGGAAACCGGCAACCCGCACTAGAATGTACCGATTAACAGAAGCTGTAGGCCGCTGGTCTATGGTTGATGTGTATGTGGTAACGGTGCTCGTTGCGCTGGTTCAGCTAGACCCGTTTGCTGCCATTCAGGCAGGGCCGGGTGCTGTATATTTTGCTGCTGTTGTGGTTATCACCATGTTCGCAGCAGAAAGCTTTGACCCCAGACTTATCTGGGATCAGAAGGAAGATTAAATGTCAGAAGAAAACACAACTCCATTATCACCCGAAACACTGCCACAAGCCTCAGTCTGCAAGAAAAAAAGCTTTTCTTTAATCTGGATTGTTCCACTTGTTGCCCTGCTTATTGGCATAGGTCTTGTCTACACATCGATAATGGAAAAAGGCCCTACAGTTACCATCACTTTTGCATCTGCGGATGGACTTGAGGCTGGAAAAACCAAAGTTAAATATAAAGATGTTGAAATCGGAAAGGTTGAAGCAGTTAAGCTTACCGAAGACTTTGAACACGTAGAAGTTACTGTTTCGCTCGTAAAAAGAGCTGATGACTACATAAATGATCAAACCCGCTTCTGGGTTGTCCGTCCAAGATTGAGCGGCGGAACAGTTACAGGACTGGGAACGCTGCTCTCCGGTGCATATATAGCGGTTGATCCGGGAAAAGATGGTGAATCTCAATCTGATTTCATAGGACTTGAGATCCCGCCAGTTATCACAGAAGATACCCCCGGCAAACTGTTTACACTTAAAGCTCGCGACCTCGGCTCTCTCGACTATGGTTCCCCTATCTACTACCGAGGCATTAAAATCGGACAGGTTGTTGGATACGGATTACAAAAAACTGGTGAAGGCGTGGACATTACGGTCTTTGTCGATGCGCCGTATGACGACTACGTAAAAGATTCTTCCCGCTTCTGGTTGGCATCCGGTATGGATCTGGAAATGGATGCAGACGGCATCCGTTTTGATACAGAATCGCTAGTGAGTTTACTCATTGGCGGCATATCACTGACGAATCCTGAGCATATCAAGGGCACACCGATTGCTGATGCCGGCGATATGTTCCAGCTGTTCCCGACACGAGATGCAGCCATGAAAGAACAGTTCGTTCAAAAAGAATACTACATCCTCAAATTCGCTCAGTCTGTCCGTGGGCTTTCCATCGGCGCCCCTGTCGAATTCAAAGGATTCCCAGTAGGACGCGTTTCCGACATAGGCATTGAGTTTGACTGGAAAAGTAAAGAGGTTCTAGTTCCAGTTCGCATCGAAGTTGAAAAGGAGCGCTTGGCACGCATTGCATCCCAGACAGGTGAAGCCAATACAGACGCCATGCTGGAACTGCTTGTTAAGCAAGGCATGCGCGGTCAAGTACGCACAGGCAACCTGCTCACAGGCAAACTCTACGTTGCTTTAGATTTCTTTAAAGCGGTTGAACCTGCAAAGATTATTTCAGTTAATGGCGTAATCGAAATCCCAACAACGCCTACACCAATTGAAGAACTAACTAGCAACATGTCTGCCCTGCTTGAGAAGCTGCAAAAAATTCCAATGGAACAAATTGGGAACAATGCTGTAGAAACATTGCAGAGTATTAAAAAAACAAGTGAAAAATTAGAAAAACTTGCAGAATCAAAAGAACTCCAACTCGCATTCCAGAAGACTCGCGAGACCATGGAGGGGGCAAACCAACTGTTATCTAAAGACTCTGCAACCATAGTAGAATTACAACGAGCCATGCGCGATATGAGTGAAGCTGCCCGAGCCGTCCGTTCGCTGGCAGACCAGCTGGAACGTCATCCGGAATCATTACTTCGAGGAAAAGAGAGAAAATAATGCGTAGAACCGTATCAAACGCCCTGCTGCTGGCGGGTCTGTGTATCGTTTTGACAGGTTGTGGAACAATGTCCCCACCTTCTTCATACTACATTCTCACAAGCTCCAATCAGATGACCTCACAGATTCAGCCACTCAACGACATCAGCGTCGGCGTGGGGCCTGTTACCGTTCCCGGACATCTTGATCGGTCACAGATTGTGACAACCACAGGCCAGAACAGCATCACCATCCACGAATACCAACGCTGGGGTGATTCCTTCAAAACGCAGGTGGAAGAAACACTCGCAGAAAACATTTCAAGCCTGCTCCAAACACCAAAAGTAGCTGTGTATCCGTGGGAACGGGCACAGCGGCCTAACTATCAGGTGTATGTCACTGTCCGCCGTTTTGAAGGCAAAGCAGGCATGAATGTAACGCTGGACACCATATGGCAGATTGTGGATGTGAACTCAGACAAATCGTTACTTATACGCCACTTTGTCCAGACATTCCCAGTCGTCGGTTCAGACATGAGCGCATATGTTCAAACACAAAGCGATGCGCTGGAAACTCTGAGTCAGGAAATTGCAAAAGGGCTGCACACTGTAGCAAAACAATAACAGCCATCTCGAGAGTGACCTTAAAATAACAATAACTCGGAGTAGTTATATGGGACGATTCTTTGAAATTATACCACTTGCAGCCTTTCTTATCGTCATGCGCAACAGTAATCCAACAAGTGAAAACTACTGGCTACTGACATATGGCATCAGCGCACTTGCGGCCATTGGGTGTATTAGTTTCAATGTCTTTACCCACGGGTTCCAAAACAAAATCTTTCTTGGAATCAATTGCTATTTAATCTCAGGTGCTGTGGGAGTTGTTACTCATCAGGCATGGCTGATGAACATCTACAGTTCACTACAGTCCGCTGCTATGCTCTTGTGGATAATGGCCGTTGGTATTTTTGCACTTCTGTTTTCCAGCTGGTTTCCAGTGCAACTGCGTCAAAACGCACATGTGCGATTATATGAAAGTGTTATGACTCTGCTGACCATCGGAGCATTTGCGCTCGCATACAGCTATCCGGAAAACAGACTCCTTGCGGAAACAATTCCCTTTTTTGCATTACTCATCATCCACTATATGCTCACATTCCGGCTGCAATCACAGCAGGCCATACGAACCGCATAAAGGAAAGGCAGATTGAATACATCAATCTGCCTTTTTTCTTTCTATCAATATTCTCCGTTAATCCGGATCGTCTACTGACTCGTAGGTGTCACCCGTAATAACTTCACCCGCTATACATTCCTCGTAACGCACACCCCATTTCTTCATTTCTAGAAAAATAGGAATAAGTGACTCACCTAATTCCGTAAGAGAATACTCCACTTTGGGCGGAACCTCATTAAAAACCGTGCGCGTAACAATTCTATCAGCCTCCAGTTCACGTAATTGCTTTGTCAGCATCCGTTGCGTTATACCGTTGAGCGATTTTTTCAGAGCACCAAAGCGCAGCACTTTTTCCTGCGATAAATGATACAAAATGACAGGCTTCCATTTCCCACCAATAACCTGCATGGTCAGCTCGAAAAAGCACCTGTAGCTCTTGCCACCCACTTCTTTCACGTCACATCTTTGAATCATCTTATCTCCAACGGTACCCTGCGTGATACTTAGGCACAAAAAAAACCGTACTTGTACATTCTCAAAAATATGTCACTATCTCTCAATCTAGCCATCATCTTCTACTTGTCGAGGCTGGATACCCAATAGGTCATCACACAAACTCAAATAAGGATATCTGTTATGTACGTACTCGCAATTAGCGGCAGCCCACGTAAAGGCGGCAATACCGAAATTTTATTACAGGAGACACTGGCTCCACTAGCCGCAAAAGGCTGGGAAACAGAACTCGTTCAGGTTGGCGGCAAAAAACTTAGAGGCTGCATTGCGTGCTACAAATGTTTTGAGACCAAGGATAATTCCTGCATCGTCAAAAATGATATTTTCAACGACTTGTATGAAAAAATACTTCGTGCAGACGCTATTATTCTTGGTACTCCAACATATTTTACGGATGTTTCCGCAGAACTTAAAGGTCTTATTGACCGTGCAGGCTTAGTTGCTATTGCCAATGGTCGCGCTTTGGCCGGAAAAATTGGTGCAGCAGTTGTTGCAGTTCGACGCGGCGGCGCAACCCATGCCTTTGACAGCATCAACCACATGTTCCTGATGTCTCAAATGATCGTTCCCGGTTCAATCTACTGGAACATCGGTGTAGGTCTTGCACCGGGTGATGTTAAAAAAGATGCTGAAGCCATGGCGAACATGGAAAACCTTGGACAGACCATCCATTGGCTCGGTTCTGCAATGAAACCTCATCAAGACTCCTTCCCTGTTTCATCTTTCGGCAGACAAGAATAGCGCCCCGCCTTCATGAAAGAAAAAAGCGGCATGTTAAATATTCAACATGCCGCTTTGTCTTTTACTCAGCTCGACGTTCTATTGCCGAAAACTGCACTACAGTGCGTTATCTCCAGCTTTGTGAACTATACTTCGGTAAGAGCTTCTACACCCGGAAGAGATTTTCCTTCGAGAAATTCGAGGGAAGCGCCGCCGCCGGTAGAAACGTGGGAAACTGCTTCGGAAAGACCAGCTTTCTCGATAGCAGATGCAGAGTCACCACCACCGATAACGGTAATGCTGCCCTTTGTTGTAGCTTCAGCAAGAGCTTCTGCCACAGCAAAAGTACCTTTAGCAGAAGCATCAATTTCAAATACCCCCATCGGGCCGTTCCAAACAACAGTGCCGGATTTTTCGATGATGTTTTTGAAAGTATCCATGGTGTCAGGACCAATATCCACAGCCATAAGACCTTCAGTAATGGCATCTTCTGCTACGATTGCTTCGCTGCCAATCTCGCGAGCATCAAAATCAAGCTTGTCGGTTACAAGGTAATCTGTAGGGAGAAGAATTTTGCCTTCGCCAAGTTCAAGAAGTTCTTTTGCGAGCGGCAATTTATCTTCTTCACAAAGAGAATTACCGATTTCGCATCCCTTGGCTTTAAGGAACGTACACGCCATCCCGCCACCGATAATCAAGTTATCTACTTTTGGCAGGAGCGCTTTTATTACGTCGATTTTACCGGAAATTTTTGCACCGCCGATGATAGCGGTAAATGGGCGCTTAGGTTCTGCAAGTGCACCACCGAGGAAGTCGAGTTCCTTTTTAAGCAGGTAACCACAAGCACAGGTGTCCATGTAATGTGTGATACCTTCGGTGGAAGCATGAGCGCGATGCGCGGTGCCGAACGCGTCGTTAACGTACAGTTCTGCAAGCTCTGCAAGCTGTTTTGCAAATTCTGGATCGTTGTCAGTTTCAGCTTTGTGAAAACGAAGGTTCTCAAGAAGAAGCACTTCACCGGCTGCAAGATTAGCCACAGCTTTTTTAGCCACGTCACCAATGCAGTCATCTGCAAACGCAACAGGTTTTCCCAAAAGCTCAGCAAGACGTTCCGCAACAGGCTTAAGGCTTAACCCCTCAACACGCTGTCCCTTAGGACGTCCAAGGTGAGACATAAGAATAACTTTCGCGCCCTCATCTACCAAGTGAGTGATGGTTGGAAGAGCTGCGCGGATTCGTTTGTCGTTATCAACAGCGCCATTTTTAAGAGGCACGTTGAAGTCTACACGTACGATTACAGTTTTCTCTTCGCAATTGAGATCGTTAATAAAAAGTTTGTTCATATGTTATGCCTCGTAAGGTGTGATATTTTTGTTGTAAAAACTCCCAGCACGAAATCACTGCGGCTTACCTAATACATGGTAAGCCGCAGTGTAAACTTCATTCTGGAACTAGTTTGCAGCTACGTGTGCAAGCAGGTCGAGAACTTTACAGGAGTAACCCCATTCGTTGTCATACCATGCCACAAGCTTAACAAAATTATCATTAAGAGCAATACCAGCTTGTGCGTCAAAAATAGAGGTGCAGGATTCACCAACAAAGTCAGTAGAAACTACAGCATCTTCTGTGTACGCAAGCACGCCTTTAAGCTCATTTTCGGAAGCTTCTTTAAGAACAGCTTTAATTTCTTCGTAGGTAGCAGACTTTTCAAGACGACAAGTAAGGTCGACTACGGAAACATCCGGAGTAGGAACGCGGAACGCCATACCGGTGAGCTTACCGTTAAGGGAAGGAATAACCTTACCTACTGCTTTAGCAGCACCGGTTGAGCTTGGAATGATGTTCTGAGCTGCACCACGACCGCCACGCCAGTCTTTACAGGAAGGACCGTCAACGGTCTTCTGAGTAGCTGTGGTTGCGTGTACTGTGGTCATAAGACCTTCCACGATACCGAATGCGTTGTGTACAACATGCGCAAGCGGAGCAAGGCAGTTGGTAGTACAGGAAGCGTTGGAAACGATGTCCTGACCTGCATATTCTTTGTGGTTAACACCCATAACAAACATAGGAGTCGCATCTTTAGACGGTGCAGACAAAATAACTTTTTTAGCACCAGCTCTGATGTGACCACGAGCAGCTTCGTCAGTAAGGAAGAATCCGGTAGATTCTACTACGTACTCAGCACCGATTTCGTCCCATGCAAGTTTGTCTGGACAACACTCGCAAGATACACGGATTGTTTTGCCGTTTACAACAAGGTGACCATTTTCAACTTCTACCGTGCCGTCGAAACGACCGTGGGTGGAGTCGTACTTAAGAAGGTACGCGATGTAGTCAACGTCTATAAGGTCGTTAATACCAACAACTTCAATATCATCACGCTGTGTAGCAGCCCTGAAAACAAGGCGGCCTATGCGGCCAAAGCCGTTAATACCGATTTTAATCATGGTGTTCTTTTACTTGTGCTAAATGGTTACTTTCATACCGAGACGGGTGCTGCCTCTTTGCATTCTGCAACATCACTGTAAAACGAATGGGCGAAGACGTTTTACCTCGGCACCTATGCCATACGTAGCTTCTTCATCATTGGAATTGCTAACTGCACACACTCAAATGAACTTCTACTGATACATGACTTAGGTCGCTCGAAAAGAATAGTTCTAGAGAAATTTATAGGGCATTTTTGAAAACTTTTACAACACAAAATAATGTAAACGGTCTTACAATAGCGCAGTGTTCATAACTTGAAATATTCTTCGCAAACCCCCTAATGACAACGCCTGTAGACACATATCTGCATACAATGTAAACGGTTTTACATTCAGCGCACAAAATGTAGAAAACAACACTGTAACTAATGTAACTTTCTAGTTTTATTTAACTTTATGTTATTTTAATATTTTTTTTGCTTTGTGTTGTGTGAAACCGTTTCATAATGCCAGTTACATGAGGACACGGCAAACTATATCAAGGGAAATGATTCTTGTGATGAGGGATAAAAAAACGGAAAAGAAGAATGCACCAACATTTTTTAGTGCTAACTAGAGTGTATTATGCAGAATTAGTGTGATGAAACTTTTATCAATCAATTAAAAAAGCAGCATAATATTACTATTATGCTGCTGAATTAAACCAAAGAGCGCTCTGTTACGTAGAGCCCCTTGCGCATGGAGCTAACAAGTATCAGTGTACTATTTAAAAAATACCGGACGAGATGAACAACCCAAAATTAATTCTGTCTGCTCTTTGCGGCTCATTGATGTGAATTCACCAATTTTTGTTTTGTAGAAGATGAAGCCAAGGCCACACCAAACTAACAACGCCATCCAGGATTCAGAACCGATAGCACCAGGTGAACCCGGAATGGTAAGCAGGCACAGGCAGATTACAGAACTTAATGTTCCGAGTGCTGCACAAATTTTACCTTTTTTGGAGCCTTCATCAAATGGGTGTGCAGCCATATATTTATACGCTGCGAGACAGGAGTAGAGATACGCCACTACTGTTCCAATTGCAGACATATCTACAACCCAGTTGAGTACTTCACGACCGAAGAATGGCGCAGTAATTGCGATAACAAGTACGAATAAAATAGCATTGTGCGGAGTCTGATGCTTAGGATGGATCTGTGCAAACCATGCTGGAAGCACTTTTGCACGTCCCATACTGAAAAGCAGACGGGAAGAAGCAATAAAGAAGCCGTTAATACCGGTAAAGATTGCAGCGGATACGGCAATAGCCAAAATCACACTGCCTGCACTACCAAGGCTAATTTTTGCAATTGTTCCGGTTGCCCACGGCACGTCCATGCGAAGCAACTCCGGATACGGCATAACAACTGCAACAGCAAGAGTTACCAGTGCGTACAAAAGTACACCCCATGTAATTGCTGAAAGCATCAAGCGCTGAGCATCTTTATGTGGAAAGTCAAACTCTTCTGCCGCTTGTGGAATGGTATCAAAGCCAACATACAGCCAAGGTGCAATAGCTGTAATCGCCATAACGCTAGCGATAGGGCCTTTATTTTCCGCGTATAACGGAAACAGGTTTGAAATAGATGCTGTCTCCGTCAGGCAGGAACCTGCGAAGAGGGCAAATACTCCAGAAACCAAAGCAAATGCTAAGAAAACTTGTATCTTACCTACAAGATCGGCACCACAGTAGTTCAAAAAGCCACAGCCAGCGAGAATAGCAATAAGCATTGCCAATTCACCTGCGTAAACTTTCCAACCTACAATGGTATACAGGTACCCGATTTCAAATACACCCGGTAATAAAAAGCGCGAGAGTAACGCGAGGGCAGTTGCGTTAAGCGCGATAATACAGATATATCCAAGAACGAGTGCCCAACCACAGATAAACGCTGCAGTCGGCCCGAAACCGATGTAAGCAAAAGTAAATGCGCCTCCTGCTACAGGATACTTGCTCACCATGTTACCATAACTAATGGCTACAAAGAATAACATCCCTCCACCTAAAACAAATCCGATGCAAGCTGCCAATGGCCCTGCTGAAGGCAAAAAGCGCAATGCGGGCAGAACAAATGCACCCCACCCAAGAATAGCCCCTAATGCAAGAGCCCATGCTTGAGTTGGTTTAATAGATTTCTTTAGCGATGAAGTTTCGTCAGAATTCGTTGAAATACCACTCATAGTAAGCCTTCTCCTAAATTAAGAAAATAACCGGAGCCATTTTCATGTTTACCTTTTAACCATAGCGTCGTTACTGGCAGGAGAACTAAATCTTGGGGACAGGTTACATACCACCCAATAGCAACGATGAGATTACTCATGCAGAGGGACATCTGTTCTATCAAAAAGGTAGCACAGGCCCATGCCTAAGGTTTTGGCACTCTTTAGGAGCACTCACTCCTATGCATCTCGTGTGCCAAAAAAAACAAAGCTCGCAACCAGTTGTTTTTAAATGTTTAATAAAAAAAAAGCTGTTTCAACACTCAATTACAATTCACTTATGCATCACAATTTATTCTTTTTGAGTCGCTTTAGACTTAGACCCGCCTATATTCACTACAACAGGACAAAAACGCCCCACAAGAATGCCCCAAAGCCTACTGAGGACTTTATCACGAACCCTACTCTCCGAATAATAAAGCTGAATATCCGCGTATTCCAAGTGTTAGTATGCGCTGCCTATCATCTTGACTTTCGAACAATTCATGAATGCATTAGTCATCTTATTTTTTTAGAATATCAAACTAAAAAAACAGCACTCTTAAATAGCTATTCCTTTTATCTAATATCTTAACATTTTGTTTTTAAAAGACTTTAACAGTAAAAACATCTTATACTGCTATTTATAACTCCACGAAACTCATTTGTGAGAGTACGCAACTCATGACAGGAGATAAAAAGCTTTAACTATATCCAAAATAAGATTACAATTCTTATCCTCAGTTTTAAAACCCCACAATTGAAGCTGTAACACAATAGTAAGCCCTAACCTCGGAAAGCCATTCACTCATCATATCTACGCAAGCCCACCACCGCATAGCCAGTCTGGAGCAAGCATTGCGCTCAAACCCTAACAGCCGTGCGACCCGTAACGAAAATTTTCAAAAAATCAATTTACCACTTTACAACGTTAGCCTTTTTGATATTGTTTGTTCGCTCAATCAAAACAATTTTATTCAACCTCTTTTGCGGAACAAAAGGGAATACAATGAATCTGTTTTTTAACGTTGATGACTCAAAATACACTAGCGGTTCTGCAAAACACGCAACTCTGCTCACTATGGCAATTCTTCTTACTGCTTTCTCCATCAAAGCACATGCCGTAGGCGCTAATGTTTTACAGCTAGCTCAGTACATTAAGTAAGACAGCACTTATTTAATCAGGCAGGCCTACCATTCCACCAGACAGGCTTTGCCAACGTCCTCCTTCATACATGAAAGGCCCTGCATAACAGGGCCTTGCAATGTATGGTCTAACGTACCACCCCCATTAACAGGTTGCGTAAAACAACAAAACACCCTGCGGAATAGGCATAGCCTGCTCCACAGAGTGAATACTTACGTCCAAAAAAGGATATGTAATTTTACAATTTTCTTTAATTACTCAAAGAAAATAAAAATTTGCATTTTAGTTAACATTATAAAATAGATGTGCTTTACGAGAACTTGCCAATTTAAACTGTTTGAAAGCACAATTAACAAATAGAACTTGTAAACATAAAAAATAATCTGCAATACTTATTCCCAGCATTGTACATAACGTGCCTGCACCGTCCTTATTTCAACTTGCTGTTGTCATGCGCAAAGAACGATTCAGCACACAGTACCAAGGGGAAACGCTATGAACCGCTGGTTACGGATTCTGCTCGAGTTGCTACCGCTTCAGGTATTTGCATTTTCTTTTCGATATGTTGATGTTTCTCAACCGGACAGCTGGATGATGCCATTTTATGTGGCGGCAGCCACCGCGTTGGCTACTCTTGGTATTTTCCTGATAAAACAAGCTATCCCAGATCCCGTCATTGTCGGGATTGATATGTATATTTTACTAAGTGCTGCATTGCTTAGTGGAGGCACACCTGGATTTCCGGTTCTGCTTGCGGATTTAAAAGCTGCTGGAATTCTAGGCTCAATTTTTCTGGTTTCTCTCTTTTTATATGGCACCAAGCCGCAATGGCTGCTTGTATCCCATAATGTAGTTCCAGAAAAATTTGCTCAAATTCAGCTTGCAGTAACAGCCATATGTTTTGTTGTATCTTTTGCTTTCCGGACAAACGTTTTCGTTTCCGGATTACTTATGCTCGGTGTTTTGTATCTTGCACGGCAAGTGCTGTGCGACCAACTTTCAAAGTTTGGTTTTGCAGAACAGACATTGTAGCAACGGCAAAAACAGCAAAGCATTGCTGAATACGTAATAGGCAGGATTTTTTCAATGCGGGGAGGCGCAAAGCGCCTCCGTCGCACTGCGAATTATCTAGTAGATTACGTGCAGGTACGGAATAAGTCCGTACACAAGTGTACCTAAAATGAGCACATAGCCACAGCAAATAACGATGGTCTTATTCATAATACGACCTTCGCTACCGGTAATACCGGTTGCTGCTGTTGCAATAGCAATAGACTGTGGAGAGATCATTTTACCTGCTGTGGCACCAGCTGCGGAAGCTGAAACCAGCCAGGCCTGATCTACCCCGATCTTTGCTGCAACCTGCATCTGCAATTGCCCGAAGAGCACATTTGAAGATGTATCGGAGCCAGTGACAAAGGTACCAAGCGCGCCCACCATTGGTGAGATGAATGGGTAGAAGGAGCCGGTTAATTCGGCAATGACTAATGCAATGGTGTTAATCATACCACTGTAAGACATCACCTTCGCAAGCGCGACAATGGCCACTACTGTAATAGCAGACTTGGTGAGCTGCTTTGCAGTATTGGCCAGAACTTTTGTGATTTCTGCGAAAGAAACACCCTGAATCATGCCGCCGATATATGTAGCAAGGATGATAAGGACACCCGGAGTGGCAACCCATTTAATCGTAAACGGCTTATCACCATAGATAGTGATAACTGATTTAAGGGAACCAGCCACTTCTTTAATCGCAGGAAATAAGTTACTGCAAAGAACAATAAACGTGAGAATAAGCATGTAAGGAACCCACGCAAGAAACTTACTTTTTGCAGTAATTGCCTCTTCCGCTTCAGCAGCTGTGCTGCGATGTACCATACGGGTGTATGCGATGGTTGCAGCCATGCTACAGATACTACCAACAAGACATGGAAGTTCTGCACCCATAAACTTAGCTACATACAACTGCGGAAGAGCAAAACTAAAACCGGAAACAAGACAAGCACCAACAACGCCTTTCAGACCTTTAAAGCCATCTACGAGGCCGACAACAAGAAAGGTAATAAGAACGATGAATATGGAAAGCTGGAGCGCTGTAAGGTAACTTACTACCTCAACAGGGATACCGGTTACGCTTGCCATTGTAGAAATTGGAATCCCGATTGCGCCAAAAGCAGTCGGTACGGTATTAGCTACAAGACAAATTATGGCTGCATGCATAGGTGCAAAACCCATTGCAGCAAGAATACTTGCAGGAATAGCCACGGCAGTACCATAGCCGGCTACACCTTCAAGAAAACCGCCAAAGCCCCATGCGACAATAAGCACGAGTAAACGGCGGTCGGTGGTAATGCCGGAAAGCATTTTTGTGATTACGTTCATGCTGCCAGTCTGTGTAGACAGATTGTATGTAAATACAGCAGCAATGATAACGATCATGATAGGCCAAAGTGCCAATGCACCACCCTCTGCAGCAGCAGAAGCAGCTTTAAGTGCAGGCATTTGCCATTCGCCGAATACGGCAATCGCAAGTGTAACAACTAAAGTTGCAGTACAAGTTTTATGTGCTGGGAGCTTGAGAACAACAAGCGAAAAGATAAGCCACGCAATTGGCAAGAGCGCCAATAGAAAAGACAAGTATTCCATCACAGGTCCTAGTTCAGGTATGTGTAGGTAGAGACCAGGCCAACGGAACGCTACCTACATGTGTCTAACTCTCTGTCATACTGCCTGGCTGTACCAGAGCGCAGGCAGTATGACAGTCCACCACCCTATTCATGCAGAGAACGGCAACGTCCTGCATAAGGGCCCACAGAGTTGAAGCTCAACGAGCTGGTTGAGCAATCAACCTGAAGAATTATCACGATGTATAATTTTAGCAAAGTCCTTTAGCACCCCACATCACAAGAGTGATCTGTTGACTTAATAATGCACAACGCAGACATACAACCATTCGCACTCATTTTTTAAAGACTTACACTGTTTTTTTTGTAAAACCACTTCCCTAAAAAGACTTGATACTCACGTAGTCACCCCAAACAGCTTTAATCATTAATATGCTAAAAATATTATATATTTCTTTCCTACCTTCGTATCTTTTTCCTTAGTTACGATTCTTTCTGCAAGCACATCATAAATAAACAAGCTGTAAATTTATTTTACCAAGCTGAATCTGTTGTACAGTTATTCGTGCACTCTTTTTTTATAAAAAAAATATCTTGGACCAACCAATTCCTTCTCCCATACCAGATTTGAATAATTACATTTTTCTTTCGACTTCTCTTTTTTATTACAGCTGACTAATTTTATTAACTTTGTAATATCAAAGCCGTCATTCAATTCAACTTTAGGTAACTTTCTATTTTTTTTACATTGACACAAAATGCATGAATATTTAAAACCTACCTATTGATTGAGCAATCAATTTGTTCTGGTACCAAAGTAACTATTCCGCAGGTTACTTTCATGCACCACCATTCATGCTGGTACCTTCTAAAAAATTTTAGAATCAGAACGCTCTTCTTCGTCTCCCTCCCCCTCACCAGGGGAGGGACACACTTTTTCCCCTTAGAATATCCCCAAAAAAAAGCAGCCAAGTAGTACTTGGTTGCTTTTTTTTGTTATTCGTTACTTTCAATCTACCCAAAAATCATATCTAAAAGAATGCGTAATGCCACAAGAAATAGAATGCCTCCGAGGAATTTTTTTACAGCGGAAGGTTGCATTCGTTTATGCATAACACTTGTTCCAAGATACCCACCAATACATGCTGCAACACCCGCGACTATCCAAATCCCCCAAGCAACCGACCCCATAAGAGCATATGTGATAAATCCGGCTACTGAAGAAAAAGGCACGGCAAACGCCGTAATGGCAGCAATTTTTTTAGGGTTGAAACCCTGCATAATCAGCAGTGGAGAAATAAGCCCACCGCCACCTACTCCAAGCAAACCGGAAAAAAACCCAGCAAGAACCCCCACAAGTGCAGGCCCTGCAAACGGATGATCATTCCGATAAACGGCTTCCCCCTTCATGCCCTTGAAAAAAAGCATCATACACGAAGCAAACATCAGGAAGATTACAAGTGCAATCATAATATATTGCGTCGGAAAAAAGTGTCCGCTCCACGCACCTATTGGTGCCATAACTAACGATGTCACGATGACCGGCAAACCTAATTTAAAATCAAGCCTACCACCTTTAATATTTGAATACGTTGCGCCGCCCATGCTTAACGTATTGATGAACAACCCTGTAGGACGCGCTATATTAAAGGGAACACCGACCCATGTAAGAACTGGAATAATCGCGGCAGCCGACCCGATACCGCCAAGAGCAAATATAAAACTGAAACTGAATGACAAACCAAATATGAGAACAGTAAGTGAATCCATAAGCACACGTCCTACTTGTATTTTTCGAGACCATATCACGGCTTTCTTCGTAATGCACTGCCTCTAAATCCTACCAAGTTGGTCATAATAAAAGAGAAAACAGCAAGGCATACTTACAGCTAATATCAATGGTGTAACAGGAATAAAGAACGAGCAATTCTTACATATGATCCTGCGAACCCACCATGACAACAGTGTTTTTTGAATAAATGAAAAAAATCAATCATTCTAATTGATTGATTTGAAAAATTTTTGGCAGCCACTTTTCTTTACAGAAAACATACACATTCCTAAAATACTCTCAACCAGTTGTTTTTACGATATAAACAATGTATGTATAAATATATTTCTTTTGGTTGCGCAAAGCATCCTACGTTACTCCTACAAAATGAACGTCGTCACCTGCTACACTACTGACTATACAGACATCTAATCTCACTTTGCGCTTTGCAAGCTAAAGCAACACTATTCCAGTTATCGGAGGGAATATGTTGCGCGTGCCGTACTTTTTTCGGGGGAGTTTCTTTATGGATCAAATGTTTTATCAAACTCTACTCAACTCAGTGACAGATGGTATCTATTTCGTAGATGCTAAACGGCGCATTACGTATTGGAACAAAGCAGCAGAACGGCTTAGCGGATACACCGCAACTGAAATGGTGGGAAAAATTTGTTCAGAAGATCTTCAGCTACATGAAGATGAAAGCGGCTATGCCCTATGCGAAAAGGGGTGTCCGCTTGCCGCCACACTTTACGATGGCAAAGAAAAGCACCATAGCGTCTTTATGCGCCATAAGCTTGGACATAAAGTTCCGGTGACAGTTCAGGCGTCCCCTATGCTTGACTCCAGTGGAAACATAGTAGGAGCTGTAGAAGTCTTTGCGGAGAACAGTGAAACCCTCAACATTCGTCGAGAAATGGAGCTGCTTCGTAAAGAGGTATTAACAGATAAGCTCACAGGCATCGGCAACCGCCGTTATGCCGAAATAACTATGCGGAACCTTGACCACGCAATGGAACAAAACCTTGCACCGTTTGGTGTTCTCTTCATTGATATTGATGACTTCAAAGTTATAAACGATACGTATGGCCATTACATAGGAGATCAAGTCATCCATATGATTGCACAAAAACTTTTGAAATCTTTACGTTTTCTTGATGTAATATGCCGTTGGGGCGGAGAAGAATTTGTTGTTTTTGTGCCCAACGCAACCATTGAAAATCTGACCTTGATGGCAGAACGATTACGTAAGATTGTTCAAAACTCATGGATCCTGTACAATGGCAACAAAATCAGCGTGACAGCATCCTTCGGCGGAGCTATTTCTCAGCATAATGAATACAGCATCGCAGTTCTCGCGCGAGCAGACAAGCAACTGTATCACTGTAAAAATTCCGGACGAAATCGTACAGTCATTGACAATACAGAAGAAAAGAAAGCGCTATGCCCCAACGCATAATTGTTATTGGTGCTAAAGGGTTAATCGGACCACATGTTGTACAGGCCGCTCGTCCTAAGTTTATTGTCATCGGAGCTTCAAGACATTCTCACCAAATACGATGATGAGATACGACAAATACGAGAGCAATATCTGGACAACGAAGAACCGTCCTCTACATAACAACAAAAATAGGCTGAGAAACGATATGCACGTTTCCCAGCCTATTTTTCTTTCACAATACCTATCTACTAAACACCACCTATGTGGAGTTAAGACCCTATAGACTGAATAATCTGTCGCAGTTTCCCTGCCATAACAGACAATTCACGGACGCCATCTGAAGCGGTCACAATGTCGTCTGCTGATTGTTCTGAAATTGCCCGAACTTCATCCACAGAACGGTTAATATGGTCACTAGTAGCTGCCTGTTCATCGGCTGCTGTGGCAATAGCCTGAACCTGATCTGTTGAGTCGGTTACAAGTTCCACAATACGACTCAGCACTTCACCTGAAGCGCCGGAAAGCTCTCTGGAACGAGCCACGGCAGAGGTCGCAGCCTCAACACTTTCCAAGTTACGCTGAGCGCCAGACTGGATAGCATTAATTGCGTCGCCTACCTCTTTTGTCGCCTGCATGGTTTTTTCTGCAAGCTTACGAACTTCATCCGCAACAACAGCGAAGCCGCGTCCTGCATCACCTGCACGGGCTGCTTCGATGGCTGCATTCAGTGCAAGCAAGTTGGTCTGGTCTGCAATATCGGTAATAACATTCATAACGGTACCGATACCTTCAGCCTGCTGTCCCAAGGATGCCATATCGGTATGCAACTGCTGTGATAAACGAGCTACATCGTCAATAGCCTCAATGGCTTCACCCACAACTTTTGAACCCTGCTCTGCTTTATCACGGGCAGATGTTGCTTGTTCTGCTGCGCTGGAGGCATTCTGCGCGACTTCTGTGACGGCAACATTCATCTGTTCCATCGCTGTCGCTGTTTCCATTGCACGCTCTGTTTGACGAGAAACTGCAAGGCTAGTTTCTTCCATCTGCGCAGCAATTTCCTGCGCCACTCGTGCCACCTCATCGGAAACATCTTCAGAATCACGCACTGCAGAGGCAATCTGTTCATTCTTATTTAGTATTTCTTCTTCGCGCTGACGCAAGGCCGTTAAGTCCTGATAAATACAAAGCGCCCCCATTAAATCACCATTCAAATCGAACAGCGGAGACGCATTAATATAAATTTTTCGCTGACCACCCTTACGACCTGTAAGAATAACTTCACGCTTAGTTACAATATGCTTCTCGAGACTATCTGCCAAAACTGTGCGGCGGGAAGCATCACCATAAAAGAAATACGCGACATTCTGTCCGTAATAATCTTCTGGCTTCCCTTCCTGCTCAAGAATAGTGAGAAGAGAATCGTTGGTATACGTCAACACTTCGTTCGTATCTACAACAACAAACGGCGTATCAATACCTGTAAGTACACCCTGAGCAAAACCGAGGCGTTGCTTCATGCTGGCTAGCATAGCTTCAATATCCTGCTCTACTGCCGCCAGATCTACTGCGGGAGAGCAAGGAAACGTAACCGTAAAGTCACCCCCGCAAATACGTTTGCTTTTTTCGCTAATAACGCTGGTAGCTGTGCGTAGAGTGCTTATTGTAATAAATACAAGCGGCAACACTAGTAAGGTAAAAAGCCCCACTGTTACAAGTAACGCTGTATCAATTGTTCCCATAGAAATAGTGGCGCCATCAGAACCTGCATACAAAAAACCATACCCGACCCCAAGCGACAACAGTGCACTTGCGGCAATCAAGATCACTTGCATCTTTAGGGAAAATTTTCCCATTTTTCCACTCCTTACAATATCAACACACAGCGGATGAACTACAGACGCACCACGAATGCAATATCCCCAACATTTACACCCATTGTGTATTAAATTTAATCGTTGCGTAGCGGAAGAGGGCACTTAGGAACGATGCCCCTACGCAAGTACCTTTTCGGTCAATTAACATAATTCAATATGTATTGCTGTAAATTATAAGAAAGCTAACCGCCTCCGTCTTTAGCATGCAACACTCTTTTTATTAAGCAGTGCCCGAAAAAAAGAGTACAGCTAAACTTACATGCCAGCAATGACCTATCATAAAGGATGGTTACATCCTACACAATAGCACCAAAAGTAATACCAGAACATATAAAAAAATAATATTCGAATGGAAAGGCGCTTCTCTATTCCGTAGAATACAACATCATCGGAACATGAAGCATACGAGGATACCTATGACCACGAGTCAAAATGAAATTTATGACTACAAGCGAATCGAAACTGCTATCCGCTACACTGAACAGAATGCGATGAAGCAACCATACTGGATGCCGTTGCTGCACATGTTCACTTAAGCAAACATCACTTTTCGTGCCTTTTTAAACAATGGGTTGGGGTCACTCCAATTCAGTTTCATCATTTCCTCACTGTAGAACACACAAAGAAATGCCTTGCCGAAAAAATATCTCTTCTCGACACTGCACACTCTGCCGGACTGTCCGGTTCGGGTAGGCTTCATGATTTATTTATTAACATTGAGGCGATGACTTCTGGCGACTTTAAGCAGCAAGGGACTAATCTGGCCATCGAGTATGGATATGCACCTTCTCCTTTTGGAGAATGCTTGTTAGCCACAACAAAACGCGGGATATGGCTATCTAGGCTTTATTGAAGAAGACAGGGAAGAACTGCTTCAGCAAGTTAAAGCAGAATGGTGCAACGCGACTTTTATTCAAAACGCGTCCACGATTCAGCCCATTATACAACGAATTTTCTACCCATCACTGGCACAGAATCGTCCTTTTACCCTACTGATAAAAGGAACAAATTTCCAAATCAACGTGTAGCGTGCCCTTCTCACCATTCCTTCAAGCAAGCTGGTGAGCTATAAAAATATCGCGCAGCACATTGGAAAACCAAAAGCATCCCGTGCTGTCGGCACCGCCATCGCAAACAATCCCATCGGATATCTGATTCCATGTCATCGTGTAATTACAAGCACTGGAGCTCTCAAAAACTATCGTTGGGGCACCGCTAGGAAAAAGGCACTTACTGGATGGGAAGCCGGAAAACGGAGATTAGAAATCGTAGGGACTGAATAAATTTGAAATTTTGATACGTTAGAAGCTTACAAATATATATTTTTTTGCAAGCCAAATGTCAAAAGTTCTAGACTGTTAGTAGTGTTAAAACTTAGAAAGGCTAAATTACTTCTGCCCCTCTAACTACAACCCCCTACCTATGAAAATATGCAGGGATTTTTCATGTCCAATAAAAAATGAAGGGAGTGGAAACGCCCTCCCACTCCCTTCCGCAAGGATATGCGATCCAAATTAGCGGACGCATCAGCGAATTTCGACACAGCCCACACTGCGCCACACCAACCCTACCCAGGGCGGTTACAAAGATACCCTACATATCTCCGTCGCATCCTTATTGTATCACCAACGTGCGTTAAAGTTGCAAAGCCCTAGCACGCTGATGTACGCCGCAAGCTGTTATCAACAAACTGCGGATAAAATTTTCAACACAGCAACTGTGCCACTCCAAGCAAGCAATAATACTTCTATACTGTTACGCAATAAAATTCATCTTTATTATATCTAACGGCTTTAACATTTACAAAAAACGCTAAAAAAAGCAGATAAACACTATCTCTCCATATAAAAACTAAAATATTGATGAAATTTATTGTTATAGCTGCCTATAACATCAAAATTATTTTAAAAAAAATGTATCTATAACACTATCTACATAAAAAAAGTAAAACACCGCAAACAATACCTTCATTACAGCAACACTACATAAAAGGTATTGTTCACTTCAGACAGTATACCAATAAAGATAGACAAAAAAAAAGCAGCAGCATGATAAAACATGCTGCTGCTTATATACCCAAATAGCATTCGCTACTTAGACGCGTTTACACGCGCTTGTAAGGCGTAAACCTTACACTACCATTCACTTTCGGATTATAGAGTTATGCTGAACCGAAAGCTGATTGGCAATTCAACTTATAATACGTCTTCAACTGGAGTGTATTCGAAGCCAAATGCGTCACAAACAGCTTTGTAAGTGAGTTTGCCTTCGTGAACGTTGAGACCAAGTTTGATTTCTTCGTTTTCCTGACAAGCTTTCTTCCAACCTTTGTTGGCAATTTCGAGAGCGTAAGGAAGAGTTGCGTTAGTAAGAGCCATGGTGGAAGTTGCAGGAACTGCACCAGGGATGTTACCTACGCAGTAGTGAACTACGCCATCTACTTCGTAAGTTGGGTTTTCGTGAGTTGTTGCTTTAGAAGTTTCGAAGCAACCACCCTGGTCGATAGCTACGTCAACGAGTGCGGAGCCTTTTTTCATGAGTTTGAGGTCTTCACGAGTAATAACAGCAGGAGCTTTTGCACCTGGGATAAGAACTGCGCCAACTACGAGATCCATTTCTGGAAGCATGCTCTGGATAGCGCCTTTAGAAGACATGAGAGTTGTGCAGTTAGCAGGCATTACGTCGTCGAGGTAACGAAGACGATCAAGGTTGATGTCCATGAGGTAAACCTGTGCGCCGAGGCCACAAGCCATTTTAGCAGCCTGAACACCTACAACGCCGCCGCCGATAACCATAACTTTAGCTGGTGCTACACCAGGTACGCCACCGAGGAGTTTACCGAGACCACCGTTGGTGGATTCGAGAGCTTTTGCACCCTGCTGAATAGCCATACGGCCAGCAACTTCAGACATTGGTGTAAGAAGCGGAAGGGAGCGGTCAGCTTTCTGAACAGTTTCGTATGCGATGCCAGTTACGCCAGCTTCCATGAGACCTTTGGTCTGCTGTTCGTCAGCTGCAAGGTGAAGGTAAGTAAAGAGGATCTGGCCTTTACGGAGCATGCCGTATTCGGAAGGCTGTGGTTCTTTAACGTGCATTACCATTTCAGCTTTGTCGCAGATTTCCTGCGGGGTATCGATGATGGTTGCGCCTGCTGCTACGTATTCTGCATCAGAGAAACCGGAACCAACGCCAGCGTTTTTCTCAACGAGAATTTCGTGGCCGCGGGATACCATGGTGGTAACGCCAGCTGGAGTCATACAAACGCGATTTTCTTTAACTTTAATTTCTTTAAGTACGCCTACGATCATTGTCTTATCTCCTAAGAATATGAATTATTTTAGTTATGCAGAAACAGATGCAAAAGATTTGTCAAGTGCATCAATGATTTCATCAATTTCAGATTTACCAGCAATCAGTGCAGGGCTGAAGCAAAGAGTGTTGTTGAACTCTTTGAAAGAGCGGTTTGTACGGCCGATGATAACGCCTTCTTTACCACAATTTCCTGCGATACCAGCTGCGATAGCTTCGTCAACAGGCTCTTTAGTTGCACGATCTTTAACGAGCTCGAGACCCTGGAAGAGGCCTTTACCGCGAACGTCGCCGATAATGGAGTACTTGTCTTTGAGTTCAAAGAGACGATCCTGGAAGTAGTCACCCATGGTAACAACGTTTTCAAGAAGGTTCTCTTTAATGATGATGTCCATGTTTGCAAGTGCAGCTGCTGGACCTGCGGTACAACCACCGAAAGTGGAGATATCACGGAAGTAGTGCATGCGGTCGGATGGATCAGCTTTGAACTCATCAAAAACTTTTTCAGTAGTTACGGTACAGGAGATACCTGCGTAACCAGATGCAACACCTTTAGCCATGGTTACCATGTCTGGGGTGAAGTCAAAGTGCTGGTAACCGAACCATTTACCTGTACGGCCAAGGCCACATACAACTTCATCGATGTGAAGAAGTACGCCATGACGGTCACAGATTTCACGGATAATCGGGAAGTACTCAGGTACAGGTACGATTACGCCGCCACCAGCTGTAATAGGTTCGAGAACTACGCCGCCAACATTTTCAGGACCTTCATTCTGAATGAGAGTCTCGAGGGCGTGAGCACATTCGATGTCACAGCTACCGTATTCTTTGCCGAATGGGCAACGGTAACAGTTACAGTGGGAAAGTTCTACGAAACCAGGAGCGAATGGACCGTACTGGTTTTTACGCTCGAACTGACCTGTGGAGGAAAGTGCACCAATGGTAGTACCATGGTAGTCACGATCACGGAACACGATTTTGTGTTTAGAGCCGTCACCTTTGAGGTGTGCGAGCTGACGTACGATTTTGTAAGCTTTTTCGTTAGCTTCAGAACCGGAGTTTGAGTAGTAAACACGACTCATGCCAGGCATTTTGTCGATGAGAGCTTCAGCAAACTGAGCGCCAGGGATGCTACCAGCAGAACCAGCAAAGTAACAAAGCTTTTTGAGCTGTTCGTAAACTGCTTTTGCAATTTCTTCACGGCCGTAGCCTACGTTAACAGTCCAAACACCACCGGAAACAGCATCAAGAAACTCTTTGCCGTTTGCGTCTTTAATACGCATACCTTCACCGGAAACAACTACCATCGGGTTTGCGTCACCGTCGAATGGTTTGTGCTGGGTGAGGTGGTGCCAACAGTTAGCTTTATCTTGCTGTACAGCTTTTGTAATTTCTGAATTGCTCATTTTTTTACCCTTCTACTAAATCAAAGTATAATAATAAAATAAAATATTTTTCGCTTTTAGGAGGGGGAACCCCTTAGTCGCGACGGTGATAACGGCTCCGGCGCTGCTAAGGGGACCCCTATGCGCTAAAATGTTTTCTGCAAATGGTCGAGAAGCTGCTTCTCAGTACACTGGCGTGGGTTGTTGTCCATAAGACGTTTTGCAGCCATTGCACGAGTTGCAATGCCTTCAAGATCAGATTCCTGCACACCGTAAGGAGCAAGACCAACTTTAATGTCGAGATCTTCGAGCATGTTGATGAATGCTTCAGCACAGCCTTCTGCACGTTCCAGAACAGGACCACAAGTGTCTTCGCCGTTCAGGATGTCAGCAACGATTGCATATTTCTCAGGGTTAGCCATGTAGTTGAAGCTAATACCAACTGGAGCGAAACATGCCATCAGGAGGCCGTGAGGCAGTTTGTATTTTGCAGGAACAGAAGTACCTACTGCGTGGATAACACCGTTCTGAGTGTTACCGAAGCCGAGACCTGCGAGAGCAGAACCGTAAATCATTGCTTCACGTGCTTCGAGGTTAGAACCATTGGTGTACGCTTTGCGAATATTTGCAGCGATCAATTTCATTGCTGCAAGGTTCTGAGCATCGGTAAATGGAGTAGCACGGAGTCCAACGAATGATTCCATTGCGTGAACGAATGCGTCTACACCAGTCATTGCGGTAACGTGAGCTGGAAGACCTGTAGTGATTGCTGGATCAAGGATAACAGCATTAGCGTACAGGTAATCACTTACAACACCCATTTTCGCACCAGTTTCGTTGTTGGTCAGTACTGAAATGGAAGTCATTTCAGAACCAGTGCCCGCAGTTGTAGGAATTGCGATCATTGGCATACATGGACCAGGAACAACGTTTACGCCGAAGTACTTGGAGATAGGACCTTCATGAACTGCGAGAACAGAAGCTGCTTTTGCAGTATCAAGAGCACTACCGCCACCGAAGCCGATCATAACGTCAGCTTTGAATTCGGTTGCTGCGTTGGCGCAAGCCTGGATAGAGTCAGCATTTGGCTCAAGTTCTGCTTTCGGGAAGAGAACAAACTCAACGCCTGCAGCTTTGAGAGCTTCTTCTACCGGCGCGTGAAGGCCGAGAGATGCAAGACCTGGGTCAGTTACGATAATTGCACGTTTGCCACCAAGGGCTTTAACTTCTTCGCCAGCCTGTGCAATTGAACCTACGCCGTGTACAGTCTTGCTTACTGAATGGAATGTGTGATGCATCACTTTCTATCCTTTTTATTTGTTTAGTACCTTGAAATTAGGATTCTTCTATTTCTTGAAGAAAGTTGGGAGATCTAAGCCGCCCATCATCAGAGATGACTGAGTCTTAAGATCAAGGCCTTTGAATTCGCTCATTTTCATTTTGTAGAAAACAGCGCCGAGAAGAGTCCAGAGTACCAGTGCAATCCAAGATTCTGTACCGATGGAACCAGGGGAACCAGGAACGGTAAGAAGCAGGATACAGATTACGGAGCTCACAGAACCAATCGCCGCAAAAATAATCTTCTTAGAGGTTGTCTCTTCACTACGGAACGCTACTGCAACTTTGTATGCAGCAAGACAAGTGTAGAGGTAACCAATAACGGTACCAACCGCTGACATATCTACTACCCAGTTCAGTACCTCACGACCGAAGAACGGTGCGATAATGGTAAGCAGGGTTACAAATACAATCGCTTTATGCGGAGTACCATACTTTGGATGAATGTCTCCGAACCATGCAGGAAGGATTCTTGCGCGACCGATGCTGAAGAGCAAACGGGAAGATGCGAGGAAGAAGCCGTTAATGCCGGTGAAGATAGCTGCTGAAACTGCGATTGCGAGAATCACACTACCTGCTTTACCTAATGAAAGGTGAGCAACGTAGCCAGTAGCCCAAGGTACATCCAAAGCTAAAAGTTCTTTATAAGGCATGAGACCAGCTACAGCGAGAGTAACCATTGCGTAGAGGACAATCCCACATACAATCGCAGTTACCATCAATTTTGTTGCCATCTCATGCGGAAAATCAAATTCTTCAGCAGCCTGTGGAATAGTATCAAAGCCAACGTAAAGCCAAGGTGCAATAGCTACGATCGCCATGATTGATGCCAAAGGGCTGCGTTCTACAGCGTACAGTGGAAGCAAGTTAGTTAAAGAAGAGGATTCGTGCATAACTGTTCCGGCGAAGAGCGCGAATACGCCGCCAACCAGAGCAATTGCAAGGAAAACCTGAATCTTACCAACAAGATCCGCACCGCGGTAGTTGATCCAACCAGAGCCTACGAGAATAGCAATAAGCATTGCAAGTTCGCCGGCGTAAATGTCCCAACCTACTACTGTATACAGATAACCAACTTCAAATACCCCTGGAAGGAGGAATCTAAAGAGCAGCGCTAGCGCTGACGCGTTAAGTGCAATAATACAAATATAACCGAGCGCTAATGCCCAACCACAAATAAATGCAGCTGTAGGGCCGAATCCGACATATGCAAATACAAATTCGCCACCAGCAACTGGGTATTTGCCAATCATGTCACCATAACTCATGGCAACAAAAACTAACATTGCTCCGCCTAATGCAAAACCGATGCAAGCTGCAAGTGGTCCAGCTGTTGGCAAAAATCTCAATGCCGGCAATACAAATGCGCCCCAACCTAAAATTGCGCCAAGCGCAAGCGCCCAAGCCTGACTAGGCTTAATCGTCTTTTTTAACGTAGTCTGAGTCTCAGCCATAAATCTTATGCCCTCCAAAACCTTTTTCGGTAGCCTTCGCTACCGTAATCTCTTTTTTGGCGTAACCTAATACACCAAACCTATAGAGTAGTATGTAACCTGTCCCACGAAGTTCATTCTACTGCTTTGCAACACTATCTCTTTAAGCAATCCTTGTGCCAATTATCACATTACTCCCAACATAACGCATTATAAGGATTTTTACTGAGCGCCTAATGAACGCAAACTAACGAGCAAGTCACTCTTGCATTGCTTTTAAAAAAAACTTAATGAGATGTGTAGATTTTCTGAAAATTCGATGCAAGAATGAATTATCACAAAACGAGGGGAACTATGCCTACTAATCGAACTATGTCATCAAACTCCACAAATGAGAATTTTTTCTCAACCATACTTTGTAAAGGAAAAGAGTGGCTTATAGACAAGTACACCAACAACCTTTCCACACTATTTCCTGTTTTTTCACAAGCTGATGCGCCCAAGTCATTTCTGCATCACATTCAACAGTACGCACTGCCTGCAGATGCTCTGCAATTGGCCAATATGACTGAAGGTGCCACCGTTTTTGTGAAAATTCGCAGTGTTAATTACTGTATAACCTGGCACTGGATAGACCGCTCCACCGAATATCGCTCGGTCACGGTCTATAATATTAATGACAAGAGCTTCCAAAACGCAGCTCTCCATAAAGAAGAACTCGATGTTCTTTTTGAATCCATGCATGACGGTATTTGGGTAATTGACGGAAACGGCATCACGCAACGCGTTAACAAAGCGATGGAGCGTATTGCCGGTATTAAAGCCGAGGGGGTAATTGGCAAGCATGTTTCAGAAGCGGTTGAAATGGGCTACACAACTACATGTGTAACTCTGCGAGCTCTTGAAGCAGGCCACTCTGTAACAATGTTTGACGACTACAGCAACGGCGTACGTTGCCTCAACACCAGTACACCAATTTTTGATGCAAATGGTGAAGCATGGCGAGCCATTGCATGTATTCGAGACATCAGTGAACTAAAGACTTTGCAAACCAAGCTCAGTAAATATGAATTGGAAGCACAGGTATATAAAGATAAATTAAAAACATTGGAAAAAGGTCAAGCTGAGGGTGTCTTGGGGAACAGCCCTGCCATGCTGCAACTCTCTCAGGACATCCAACGGGCTGCACAAGTTGATGCTCCTGTACTACTGTTAGGAGAGACTGGTACAGGTAAGACGCTCACTGCAGGCACTATCCACAAACAGTGTGGACGCGGCGAAGGGGCTTTCATCTCAATCAACTGTGGCGCAATTCCAAGTGAACTGTTAGAGGCGGAACTTTTCGGATACGAAGCGGGGGCATTCTCCGGCGCATCTGCTAAAGGCAAGGCGGGGTTGTTTGAACTTGCGGATGGCGGGACACTCTTCCTTGATGAAGTTGCAGAACTTCCATTGCTTATGCAGGTAAAACTTCTGCATGTTCTCGACGGTGACGGCTACCGTAAAGTAGGGGGTACTACTCAGCTAAAACCAAATGTCCGCATCATCGCAGCAACAAACAAGTCATTCGAACAGCTTCTAGCATCCGGCACCTTCCGAGAAGATTTGTACTATCGTCTGCGTGTACTTATTGTTTCCATTCCACCATTACGCGAACGAGCTGAAGACATCCCGTTACTGGTGCAGCACTTTTTGACCAGTGCAAACTTAAAATACAACTTACGCAAAACACTTTCGCCGGATCTGCTTTCAATACTCTCCCAAAACAGATGGCCGGGTAACGTTCGAGAGCTACGCGCAGCAGTTGACTATCTCGTAGCAATGAGTGATCAGGATCTGATTACTTCAGATTATCTGCCGCCTCATTTCCTTTCAGAAAATGAAGACGGAAGCACGATCATGTCCAGCGCAGCCCATATCAACTTGAAGGATGAAGTGGAGACACTTGAACGCAAGCTCATCAAGCAGGCACTGATTTCAGGCAGAAGCACATATAAGGCAGCAAAGCTTCTTGGCACAAGTCAGTCCACCATCGTCCGTAAAGCGCAACGCTACAAAATTGGCATTGTCGAAGTGAGCCACGACCTCTCGTAACATTATATAGAGAGAAACTGTTTCGTTCTAATCCATTCTTTTGCATCAAACCTCCGCACTCTTGTGCGGAGGTTTTCTTTCGACTTTCGTCTTTTTTTACTATACGCATTCATGTGTTATTTTGGGTAGATGAAGTAGTATTTCACACCTGAAATAAATCATCGCCTTATGCCTGTTGTTTGACCGTTTTTTATTCACCGGAGAGCTTACCATGTTCAATCTACGCTTCTTATTCCGCACTCTTTTTTTTCTAACACTCCTTGCAACGCTCTGTGGTTGTTCCAGTCGACAATACATTTCCGGTGAAAAAACATATGAAAGCAAAGATTGCATCCGTGTTTTGGATATCGAAGAAAGTGAAGCATGGAATATTGGAGTGAGCATCGCTCTTAATACATTCGACAACATTAAATCAACACCGAGCACTCGGCACATTCATGTAAAACACAGTGCGCCTGTCATGGGAAATGCTGCAGCCACAATAGAACCCGTCAAACTGCGTTCTAAAAGCAGCAAAACAACTACCGGTTTTGCCTACGAAATTTATGCAAAGAGTTACGGGCTAAACCAGTCATTTGTGCCAAGTTATCTTGCAGATGAATTTGCCAGAGAATTACAGATATACACTGACGCAAAAAACATACGGTCGAACGTCATCTGCGGCTTTGAAAAAAGCTATGACAAAGATCCATCAGGGCGAGGAACAGGGACCTGTTGGCTGGTAGATTCTCGTGGATACCTTGTCACGTGTGAACATGTTGCAGGAGGCAAACGAACCTTAGAAGTGGTTTTACCTGATGGGGCGGTTCATACTGCGACTGTTGTTCTTACAGACAAAGCAAACGACATTGCCATTCTCAAAATTGAACCGCTGCCGGAAAAATATCGCCCGATTCCCGTTGCTCTCACTACAATTAGTGGTGTGGGAGAGCCTGTATACATTCTTGGTTTTCCAATTGGGGAGCAAGCTGGCAACTCACTTAAAATGTCAGACGGCATTATCAGTTCAATACTTGGCTTTAAAAACAACACAACAGAATACCAGACCAACGCTACTATTAACGGCGGCAACAGCGGTGGCCCCATCTTCAATCAAAACGGCGTTGCTATCGGAATAGTTAGTTCTAAATTAGTTGCTCTGGGCACAGAAGGCATAGGATACGTAAAAAAGACAAACTGCCTTGCATTACTCTTTGCACAGATAGGCATATCCCCCATGCCATCCATCAAAGAAACATTTTCGTCAGAAGAAATTTACACACAGTATAAAAACTCCGTATTCCTGATCAGACGCTACTAGTGTTTTACCGCATATTTTGTGCTGGTTACAATTTAACGCTTGAAACAATTTTGATATCTCTCTTTTATTTCAAATAAATATGAACGTTTTTTCATTTTTTGACGAACCAACCAAGATGGTTATATAGAGAGCTACGTTACAGTAACAACAATTCGCACCATATATATTTCAGATAAAGAGTACCTAATGACACCAGTAACCGAACAAAAAACGGTTGAGGTCAAAATTGACCCTCGCGACATTAACGACGCAAAAGCAATCCGCAAGGCTGCATTACTTAAGGCAGGATTTCCGGATGATCCAGAAATTCAGTCACATGTAATTCGCCGTTCTATTGATGCGCGCTCACGCAGCCCGCATTTCGTATGCCAAGTGCTGTTAGGCGAAGCACCAAAAGAAGAAACAGGATCTGTTTTTTGTCCGGAAAAATTAACTGGAAAACGCGTTGCTATCGTTGGCGCGGGGCCTGCCGGTTACTTTGCAGCACTTACCCTTCTTGAAAAAGGGATTAAACCAATCATCCTTGAACGCGGTAAAGATGTGACGGCACGACGTTACGACCTGAAAAAAGTTCAGTCTGACGGCGTTGTTGACCCGCATTCCAACTACTGCTTCGGTGAAGGTGGTGCTGGCACCTATTCTGACGGTAAGCTTTTCACCCGCGCAACAAAACGCGGCAACGTTAACCGTATTCTGAATCTATTTATTGAAAACGGAGCAGATGCAGGAATTCGCCTTGATGCGCATCCACACCTCGGTTCCAACATGCTGCCACGTATTGTCAGCAGCATGCGCGAATCCATCCTTGCAGCAGGTGGTGAAATCCACTTCGGAGCACACGTAACTGACCTGATCAAAGATAGCGATTCCGTTAAGGGCGTTATTCTTGGTTCCGGCGAACGTGTCGATGCGGATGCCGTTATTTTAGCCACAGGCCATTCTGCTCGTGACATTTTTCACATGCTCGTTCGCAATAATGTGCCTGTTGAAGCAAAGCCTTTTGCTCTTGGTGTTCGCATTGAACATCCTCAGTCACTCATTGACCAAATTTTCTACCACCAGTCACCGCGCCACGAAAATTTACCCGCAGCTAGCTACCGCATCACCGCGCAGGTAGAAGACCGCGGTGTATTCTCTTTCTGCATGTGTCCGGGTGGTTTTGTCGTACCGGCATCAACTGCTCCCGGTGAGCTTGTCCTTAACGGTATGAGTATGTCCAGCCGAAGCGCCCCGTTTGCAAACGCTGGCCTTGTTGTTGAAATCCGCCTTGATGATGTGGGTGGTGATCCTTCTGATCCGCTCGCCGCTCTTGCATTTCAGGCTGCTGTTGAAAAAACTATGTTTGAAGCTGGCGACGGAACATCACAAAAAGCACCTGCGCAACGCGTAGGCGATTTCATCGCTGGTAAAATTTCTGATTCCCTGCCTGATTCTTCCTATGTACCGGGCCTGTATGCTGCGCCGCTTAACGAACTATTGCCGCACAACGTAGCAGACAGACTTGCTAAGGCACTGCCAGTGTTCGGAAGAAAATACAAAGGGTTCGACTCTAACGAAGCCCAGATGATGGCCGTTGAGTCCCGTACCAGCTCACCTGTACGCGTTCTGCGCGACAAAATGACCCTGGAACACCCTTCCGTGCATGGACTTTACCCATGTGGTGAAGGTGCAGGCTACGCAGGTGGCATTGTTTCCGCAGCCATTGATGGCGAACGGGTCGCAACATCTATTGCAACAGCATTTGGTGCATAGGCCTTGCCGTATTACCGACTGACATCATAACCAATTTTGAGCCCTTATCTTTTTAGATAGGGGCTTATTTTTTATGCATTCTATTTTTTACGTTGACAGTGTTCTATAGAGGGACTACATCTTTTCTTACTGATTGAGCAATCAATCGAGATACGCGATGCATTTCCGCTTGCATCACTGCTCCACCACCACTTAGCAGGTATCGAAATCATAAATTTTCTTTATGAAACGCTCTTCGAAACCCCTTCTTCACCGGAAGGGGTTTTCTCTTCTCCTCAGCACACCAACGGCTCGTTCAACATAATCCATCTCAGCAAAAAAACGCTTAGCACTACCGAAGCAGCGCTAAGCGTCTATAAGCGTTTTAAACGCAGGACAAAATACGAGTCACAAAACAACCCCTTCTTTCACGAATAGGGCTAATTACCGTATCACGTCAGCTCACTGAATTTTCTACATCGCTCTAAAAATTCAGCAAAAACCCCTTCTTCATCAATAATTTCATCAATAAATACGCCCAACGACATGCCGCCATCACGCATAAGTATCCGTTTGATAACAGCATTAATCTTCACTGAAGACGATGCCCCAAACGGTCTGATATCTAAAGTAATTTCTTGATCCTCAAAAAATGAATATTCGCAGGATCCTTGCTCACAGTCTTCTGGCAACGCCGCCAATATAATTTTGCCCCCGTGATCGGAAATGTTGATAAACATCCCCTCGTAAGTCACATCTTCATGACACACCGTCACTGGACAAAAACAATTATACCGTGATTCATTTCGTAACTGCATTCGCTCAATTTCATGAGGGTAATGCAGGATTACTTGTGAAAATGGTTCAGTTAGATACCGCGCGACCTTGGTTCTAAATCCACAAAGAACACCATCTCCATTACTAACACAACGCACTGTAACAGAATCTTCTGGCAAAAAAGTGAGAGGATTTGCAGCCTTACCTGTTTCTACAAGGAGGTACTTATCCTTTTTAAATCCAACCACTTCCCCCCAGCAACGTTGTCCCGTGCTAGCTAACTGGATATTCAGGCTTTCACCAACATGCATATTAAACGAGTTCACTTGTGCCCCTACTATTCTCAATAATATAGTCTCTTCACATCCAACAATACTGAATTACTCACTAAAAATAAAGCCGAACCCGAGTATTTAGAAAACACATACACACATACTGAAAAAAGCCGAAACGCATGTACGTTCCGGCTTTTCTTGATTCAATAAATTACTTTGTGAGTTATATATAAACTCGCCGCACACGCGCCATAAGACGCGCAACTACCTCGTAATTGATGGTACCAAGTATCTGTGCAAGATCGTCCGCAGTGACTGAGCTTTCACCTTGTCGACCAAGGATAACAACTTCATCACCGCACTCAGCACTCGAATCCGGTCCAAGATCAATCATGGTCTGATCCATACAGACCCTGCCTACAACGGGAGCACGCTTGCCATGAACAAGCATTATCCCTTTAGAAGAAAGGAAACGGTCATATCCGTCCGCATACCCGATAGGAACGACACCAATGTGAGTATAACCTTTACACACATGTGTGTGTCCGTAACTCACGGTCGTGCCACTCGGAGCATCTTTAACGCTTACAAGAGAGGCCTTAACCGTCATGGCAGGTCTCAAATCAAGTAAGCTTTTATCCACGGAATCCGATGGATATAATCCGTACGTAACAATTCCCGGGCGCACTGTATTAAAGTGGGACTCGGGCATTGTCATAATCGCAGCACTGTTAGCAGCATGAATACGTGAAAATTCAAATCCTGCGGCTTTCAGAGAATCAAGGGTCTGCGTAAACAACTCTAACTGACGATATGCGTTATCCAGACAGTCAGCATCGCTTGCAGCAAAATGCGTATAAATACCTTCCATATCAAATACACCATGACGCGCAATATCCTGCACACGGTCTACTATAGAAGATTGCCCCGGAGCGCTCTCCGGCAGCAAACCCAACCGACCCATACCAGTATCAATCTTAATATGGATAGTCAGTTTTACTTTGGCACAATGTAAAAACGAGGCAAGACGTTCTGCATATTCACAAGAATGTACAGTCTGCGTCAGCTTCAAATCTACCAAACGCGGTGCACAGTCAGGCGGAGTATAGCCGAGAATCAAAATAGGCGCTTTAATGCCTGCATTTCTCAAGACTTTTGCTTCACTTAACCGGGCAACCCCAAGATACTCAACACCTTCTCGAACAACGGCATTTGCGACCTGGATTGCTCCATGGCCATATGCATTGCCTTTAACAACAACGAGCATTGCCTTCTGGTCTCCAACGACCCGACGGATTTCCCGAATGTTATGACGAATTGCAGAAAGATCTATTTCAGCCCACAATGGCTCTGAATGCAGCATATTTCCTTCCTTAGATGTAAGACAGCTCTCTCTTTCCCCCATAAGTTATCCATACGAAACGTCTGCACGATAGAACACAGGTTAGCACCGTCCTGTTTCTGTAACCCAAAATGTTGTTCACAAAAACACGAGACCTGTACCTGAAGGTAGTAACACGCAGCAACCTCCATTGTTCCAACGCAACACAACTTTCGCTCTTCTCAACCATCCTTTATAAATAAAGAGAACCTTCCCGAATTTGACAACAAAGCAGGAAGGTTCTTTATCTCCAATTACCAATAATCTCGTCCCGCTACTCTACTGTAACGCTCTTCGCAAGGTTACGTGGCTGATCCACGTCTTTGCCAAGATAGTCAGCAGACTCGTAGCTAAACAACTGTAATGCCGGAAGGACTAAAAATGATGAAAGCGGGTAGGCACAGTCCGGCAGAACCCATTTATGTTTTACAGAAAGATCGGAGTTCGGGTTCGTCAATGCAATAACATCGCCTGCGCGTGCCTGAACTTCTTCAAGGTTAGATTTAACCTTGGCAAAGAACTGGTCGTGTAACGCAATGGCGAAAGTTGGAAACTCCGGATCAATAAGGGCAATAGGGCCGTGTTTCATTTCACCGGCAGCATACCCTTCAGCATGAATATACGAAATCTCTTTAAGCTTGAGTGCACCTTCCATGGCAAGCGGGTAACCTACACCGCGACCAAGGAAGAAGAAACTGCGAGCCGTGGAGTATTCGCGGGCAAGACGCTTTGCATCTTCACGAATACGCGGCAATTCCGCTTCCAGAAGTTCAGGAAGCATACGGAGACCGTCAAACATTTCACGACGCAGTGTAGGATCAAGCATGTCTTTGCGATCCGCCCAGGCAAGTCCCATCAACAGCAAAACTGCCATCTGGGAACACATAGCCTTGGTGGAGGCAACAGAAATTTCAGGTCCGGCCTGTGTGTATACTGTAACATCAGATTCACGTGCTATGGATGAACCGACAACGTTACAAAGTCCAACAACCGGAATACCCTGTTCTTTCGCAATGCGAAGTGCAGCAAGGGTGTCCGCGGTTTCACCGGACTGACTAATAACCAGAACCACATCGCCTTCCTCAAGAATAACGTCGCGGTATCTGAACTCAGAAGCAATTTCAACGGAAACAGGAATACGTGCCCAGCTCTCAAAAAGATGCTGTGCCCACATACCGGCGTTAAAACTTGTTCCGCATGCAACAATGTGCAGGCGTTTCGGAATTGGCATAGTGCTTAATTCCGGCAAAACAGCTTCCTGCTTCTGCCAATCGACGCGACCGGCAAGACAATCTTTTACAACGCGTGGCTGTTCAAAGATTTCTTTAAGCATAAAGTGTTTGTAGCCGTCCTTTTGAGCAGACTGAACATCCCATTCAATGTGATGTATTTCTTTCTCAATCGGAGCAAGTGTACGTGCATCTTTTACAGCCCAGCTATTCGCAGCAATACGCACCATTTCGCCGTCTTCAAGAAAAACAACGTTACGTGTGTACGCAAGAAATGCCGGAATATCGGAAGCGACAAAGTTTTCACCCTGCCCGACACCCAAGACAAACGGACATGCACAGCGTGCGCCGTAAATAACATCTGGGTTGCTTACTTCCATAACCAGTACTGAATATGCCCCTTCTGCCTCATTAACAGCCCAGCTCAATCCTTTTTCAAGGGAACCGGTTTGTTTTACGCCTTCGGCAACGAGGTTACAAAAGACTTCAGAATCTGTATCAGAACGGAAACCATACCCTTTGGAGGTCAACATGTTCTTCAACTCTTGATAGTTCTCAATGATACCATTGTGAACCATCGCAAGTGATTCATCCCAAGATTTATGCGGATGAGCGTTGCGCTCAGTTGGCGCGCCATGTGTTGCCCAGCGGGTATGTCCCATGCAGGATGTAGCAAGTGAAATATTCATGGTTTCAAGCTTAGATTCAAGATTCATAAGCTTTCCTTCCGCACGGACAGTTGTAAGCTGTTTGTTTTGAACAAACGCTACACCGGCAGAATCATACCCACGATATTCGAGACTTCTCAGTCCTTTAACTGCAAGGGGAACAGCAGGTCTGTGACCTGTATACCCAATAATTCCACACATATAATACGTCTCCTAATCTCGAGAGATTCAAGTCTATTTTTCGATTATGTATATGCTTTCCGAGCAATAGGCAAGAAAAGCACATGACCTACTTAACAACTGGATATTTCAACCTTTTCCACTCTTTTATCCCACAATCCATCTGTATAACATTATTGCCCATTTTTTGTAAAAATCGAGCAGCACGCATGCTCCGATAGCCTGTCGCACAGTACACCACCACAAGAAAAAGCTTACAGAAATATCGCATGCCATTCTTCTTATTACTATTTTCAGTATACATATTTTGATTTCAGAAACAATAATTGTTCCTGCGCGTACGGGGTGGCAGATATATATGGTGGGAAATCCCCCTTTTTAGTGAAACACGAGGTGATGACATGGGGCAGCGAGTACCAGATATTGACTTTCAACTCGTCCGCCGAGGCGATTTAGCAATTGAATCGATGGATCGAGCTGTTCGGGCAACAGGTGTAAAGCAATGCTACCCGTACAGAGCACGGTGGCAATGGATGCGTCGTCTTTACTTGCAAGGGCGTGCTACGCCTTCGCTTCTACGCACATTCATCATTCGACTATCAAGACATACACCCTACTCCCTGAGAACATTAATGGATCTGCATATCCGTTCCGGAGTCGATCTTGTATGCCCAGTTATGGATGAAAAGGGACGCTTTGACCTGTAACAATCCAACATTATACAACTTTCCGCAGGGCTATCGTTTTTACGGTAGCCCTGCTATTGTCTTGTCCATAGAACAAGCAATGTTACCCTGCTTGTTTGCAGCCACTAACTTGTGTACTTCCCTTAACTCAAGCTTTCCTATCGTTCTTGAATATATTAGGAAGAAGTTACTAACCGCTGCGTAACTTTTTCGCAGTGCCACCGCTATTCCCATTTTAGCGTACTGTAAGAGTTACAGGCAGTAAGGAGTGTTACATGATTTATACTATCTCAGCGCTGGTTAACAACCAGCCGGGTGTTGTTGCAGACGTTACTGCTGTCTTTAGAGACCGTAACGTGAATTTCAAATCTATTTCCTGTGCAGAAACAGAAGAATTTGAAGTTTCCAGACTCGTTATTACTGTTGATTGCGACTCTGAGACTATCACAACTCTTCTTAAAGTTATCGCCAACCTCGCTGCGGTATCCGAAGTTGATACCCTTGAGCGTAACGACTTTGTTGATCGTCAGATGGCGCTTATTAAAGTTGGCTTTACTAAAGATACCATGACTCAGGTTATGCAGATTTTTGAAGTATTCCGTGCAGACGTTGTAAGCATGGGCCAGGAGACCATCATGGTCGAGATTACAGGCGATGAAGACAAGGTTGACGGTCTCATCAAAATGCTACGCCCGCACGGTATCCGCAGCCTGTGCAGAACCGGAGTTGTAGCCCTTAAACGTGGCGACGAATAATTAGGCCGGAGAAAACACGCTATGCCTATAAATTCCCTTCAGTCCCTTGCAGATTATGTTATTGAAGGCCACGTTTGTACAAAACTCGCAGTTGCATCTTGTGCGGAAGGTTTTGTGCTACGCGCATGTGTGGAAGCATATGCAAATGGAATTGCTGAACCAATTCTTGTTGGCGATATAGAACTTACAGAAAAGCTCGCTGCTGAACGTGGTCTTGATCTTTCCCCATTTGAGAAACATCACGTACCGGAGCCTGCTGAGGCTGTTGCTAAATGTATTGAGTTGGTGAAAGAAGGCCATGCCAGCGCCATTATGAAAGGCAGAGTCAACACCGATGTACTCCTGCGCGGAATTCTCAACAAAGAAACCGGCATGCCGCCTAAAGGCGTTCTTTCACATATTGGTATTTTCAACGCTCCGAACGATAACCGGCTCATGATGATCACAGATGCCGGCATTAACATTGCGCCAAATATGCAACGTAAAGTTGATATTGTGAAAAACGCATTGCGCGTTGCCAAAGTGCTAAAAATTAAGCAGCCAAAAGTTGCAATGCTCGCAGCCACAGAAAAAGTTATTTACCCTGCAATGCCCGCAACCCTCGATGCTCAGATGGTTGCCAAAATGGCAGAACAGGGCGAATTCGGCGATGCACTCGTTGCAGGTCCGTTTGCACTCGACCTTGCCGTTTCTATGCGTGCCGTTGAATGCAAAGGCGTCGACAATCCGGTAGCAGGCAAGGCAGATATCCTTGTTGCACCGGACATTGAAAGCGGAAACATCTTATACAAGTCGCTTACCGCACTTATGAATCTGGATATGGCCGGCATGGTTGCCGGCAGCGAAGTACCGATTGTACTTCCTTCCCGTGGCGATACTGATCGTACAAAATTCTATTCTATTGCACTGGCCATTGCTATGGCTGTGGGTGAAAAGGAGTCGCCTTAATGGCTGAGCATATTCTGGTAATTAATCCGGGTTCAACATCTACCAAAGTTGCTGTTTTTGACGGGGAAAAAGAACTTTTCTCGCACACGGCAGAGCATGATAAGCAAGAAACACTCGCCTTTAACACTGCTGCTGAGCAAATGGAACTACGTCGCAGTACCATTCAAGCAGTTCTCAAAGAACATGGCATGGACACCATCAAATTTGATGGGATTGCAGGCCGTGGAGGGCTTCTCGCTCCAATGCAGGGTGGCACGTGGAATGTCACCCCTGCCATGCTTTCCGATTTGGCATCTGCTCAATACGGAGAGCACGCATGCAATCTTGGTGCACCGTTAGCACTCGAATTTGCAAAAGAACACGGAGTACGAGCATTTATTATCGATACCGTTGTAACAGACGAAATGGACAGCCGTGCCCGCCTCAGTGGTCTACCGGAACTTCCGCGCCGCAGTGTTTTTCATGCTCTGTCACAAAGAGCAGCAGCACGAAAAGCCTCGGAGCAACTGGGAATAGAATATGAAAACAGCCGTTATCTCGTATGTCACATGGGGGGCGGAGTATCTGTAGCCGCACACCGTAACGGTAAAATTTGTGACGTAGTCAATGCATTGGAAGGCGATGGACCGTTCTCTCCTGAACGAACTGGCCGCCTGACAGCACTGGGTGTACTTGACCTCGTCAAAAACGGTACCTTTACATACGAAGAACTACGTTCACGCATTCTCAAAACGGGCGGTCTTTGGGCTCATCTGGGCACCAATGACCTGCGCGAAGTTGAAAAGCGTATGGCCGCTGGCGATACGAAAGCTCAGCTTGTATTTGAAGCTCTTGCGTACTCTATTGCAAAAGAGCTCTCGGGACTTCTCCCTGCACTTATGCACCTTGATGAAAGTGAAAGTGCTCCTGTTACCATTGATGGGTTTGTACTCACTGGTGGTATGGCAAACAGCAAGAAGCTTGTTGAAACAATCATTAACAATTTACCACCGCTTGCACCTGCCATTATATTCCCTGCTGTGGAAGAAATGCATGCACTCGCAGGCGGCGTTTTACGCGTACTTCGGGGCAAAGAAAGCGCCCGTGATTACACAGGAACTTCTCAAGATCTTCTGTAAATCACAACGCATTGATTTTCCTTCTTATTTCCACTAATAAGTAAGGATAAGGTTCCCGTATATTACAGGACCATCATTTAACACCGTGGGGCAGACATGGGTTCATCCAAAGAACTAATTCTTTACAATGCACGCCAACTCTTCGCAGAAAAAGGCTTTAAGGGCACAACCGTTGCTCTTATTGCGCAGCTTTCGCATGTGACAGATGCTGCTATTTACAGACACTACAAGTCAAAACAGCAGATTTTTGATCAAATTATCGAAGAACTCATTACTGAGTATAAAGGCATGCTTGATGAGATAAAGGCTCGCCAAAAATCTGGCTACTGCCTTTTAGAGACACTCATCCAGGACGTCGTGGTTTTTGTTAATGAAAACGAAACAGGATACAAAGTTATCCTTACCACATACGCCACAATTCCAAGCGCTAAAATTGCTATGGAAAATATGACTGACGCATTAAAAAAAACCATCGTTGCTTGTCTTGAACGAGGCATCAAAGACGGTACGGTGCGTGAAGATATTGAAGTAGACAATACCGCTGAAATTATCACATGGCTTCTTGCAGGACTTAACCGTCGTCGCATTTTCTGGCCTGAACGTGATGAAATCACAAAATCTGCTGTAACATTTTGCCTTAATTCGATTAAAGGCTTCTAGACAGTACGTTTTTTCGCATAAAAAAGGGAGAGCAACTTGGCTCTCCCTTTTTTTGTGATTAACTTTTATTCTGCATCTTCCGTTCTTGCATACGTTTTTGGAGAAATTCCTGATATTTCTTTTCCTGTTCATCAGTAAGAACATCATTCAATTCTTTTCTATACCGCTGATGTTGCTCTAAAATATCTGTCTTAATTTCCCGCTGCTCTTCTTTGTCATTTGTTTCAGAAAGTGACTTAAAGAGCGGCTTCATTTCTGCATCTCTACGTTTGATAATGTCTTTTATCTTTACCTGCTGATCAGCAGTCAAATCTAGCATGTTTGTCAAATGATCCATGCGTTGTTCAGGACTTGTTTCTTTATAAAAAGCACCTTGGGCAAAGGCAGAAGAACATAACGCCATCGTCAACACAGCCACACACACTATCAACAATCTTTTCATACCGGCCTCTCCATATATAAATTAATGCAGTAATTCTCACCGCATATACATCTCAGGCTAGTATGTAAGCATAGCGAGTATTGTCATAGTATATTAATGAAGCTAACGGGTTACACTATCTATATGTTCTAAAATTTTATCAGCAACATACTCTGGATCTAGATCAGTAAGGCACTTGTAGCCAATAGAACACGTCGTGTTATTACATGGGACGCAGTCTATATCAGAATTAACTGTTGTATGTTCGTCAGAAGGGAAACACCAAGCATCACTGCTTGAACCAAGAGTAACCAAAGTTGGCGTACCTACCGCAACAGCCATATGGCGCGGAGCAGAACAGTTACCAAAGTGCAAAACACTCCGTTCCTGACAAGCAGCAACTTCACGCAGCTGCAAGCTTGGCGAAGGAATAATGACTGCTTCCGGTGCATCGCAGGCATTCATAATTTCATCAAAAATTCCTTCTTCGCCCGGTCCGGCCAGTAAAACAAAACGCAGATCTTTATTCTTTTCAGCTAAAAGGCTGATGACTTTTGCATAATTTTTGGCAGGATATTTCCTGCCTAAGTCGTGATGTGTAGCATCTATTGTAATAAGCCGATGCTCATCAGTTACTCCCCACTCCTTCATTCGTTCAGACATCGCATCCCGCTCTTCCTCTGTAAGGAACAACTTCGGCGTTGTGTAATTCCACTCAATACCAAGAGGTGCAAGAATTGCGACCTTGGATTCAGAAGCATATCCGTCTTTAGCATCAGTAAGATGGGTGTAGCCGATGTCATTAATCCATGAAGAGCGATAGCTCAGCTTAACAGGCGCATCAGTGAGATAAGAAATCCAACGAATTCTTGGGAGATGTTGCAATCCCACCATTAAATCAAAACCCTGTCGCGCAACTTTCTTGTAAAAGACAAATTCTTTTATGATGTTGGATAATTCTTTTTTATCCAAAGCCCATATTTTTGAAATGTACGGATTGTTCTGAAGAACAGGGACACATTTTTTTTCTGTAAAATAATGAATCTCTGCATCAGGAAATTTCTGTGCGAGCAACTCCGCCACCGGTGTGGAGAGCATAACGTCGCCAATTTGCCTAAGTTGGCAAACAAGAATTTTTTTTATTTTCGCGGGATCAAGGGCAAGGATGCTGTCAGTCACAGATACTCCAAATGATAAATGCAATAAGTGGGATGCAATTTCACAATATAATGACCAAGGCATACCTCGTCAACGCAAGACGGCCTACAGATTTATTGAAACTTGATACTAACGTAAAAATTAATAAAGATTACTATACCATGTATTTTAGCATAGTTAATATCCACAAACTGTATAAAATCAATACAGTTTCCGACTTTAAAAAATCCCTGCTTGAGTATAAGGTTTTATAAATCCTTGTCAGCACTGTTGACATAACAACAAAGAAGCTGCCATTACTTGACTTGTCAACAACTGTCATTTCAATCTAACTAATTATTCATATTGCACTCAAGAAGGATTGTATGTCGAAATATACATTTCCCGCGCTACTTCTGAGCATTCTCCTGTGCTCCGCATGCGCTCCTTTTGCACCGACACACTCCATACAACCCGGAGTCTCACTTGATGAACCGTACTCGATTCAAGTTGAAGGACAGGAGTCAGATAGACTATGGTGGAAAAGTTTTGAAAGCACGGAATTAAACGCCCTTATAGAACGGGCACTCTCCGACAACTTCTCTATAAACATTGCTTACGCCCGATTAAAGCAAGCTGCTGCTAACTTGGAACGCGCCGGCGCTGACCAGTATCCGACGCTGAATCTTACAGGCGGAGCCAAGGCTGGACGAATAGGCACTAAAACCAATACCGGCAAACGTAGCAGCTACGATGATGTACAGCAATATAACCTTGGCGCAGCTGCTGCTTACGAACTTGATCTATGGGGACGCATTGAAGCGCAGCGCAGCGCAAGTGAGCAACAATTTTACGCAACGCAGGCAGATTTGGATGCAGCAGCTGTTACAGTTGCCGCATCTGTTGCCGACACATGGGTTGATTTACTCAGGGTTCGCGAAGAAATCGCTATTCTCAATGAACAGGTTGCAAACAACAGAAAGCAGCTCGTCTTTCAGGAATTCCGTTTTACAAACGGCATTGCAGAATCTGTAGATGTTTTGCAACAGCGTCAGATTTTAGCATCAAGCCAATCAGAACTCCCTTTGCTGATTGCAAGAGAGCAAGTACTTCTTAATGCACTTTCTGTACTTATCGGAAGCACTCCGCTGGAGCGCCCCACCGTCATCCAGAAAGAGTTGCCTGAACTTATTGCACTGCCACCAACAGGTTTACCGTCAGACTTACTTATAAACAGACCGGACATCCGTTCTTCCGGATTACGGTTGTTCTCTGCAGAATGGAGTGTTGCTGAAGCAAGAGCGAACAGGTTGCCGCAGTTTACACTTAACGCAGACGCAGCTTTCAACAGCTCCGTTGCCGCCGTATTTTTTAACAACTGGGCAGCATCACTTGCCGGTAACATTATGCAGCCACTGCTAGACGGTGGTCTGCGTGCCTCGGAAGTTGATCGGACCCGTGCAGTTGTTGAAGAACGCGCAGCGTTGTATAGTGAAACTGTCTCTAAAGCAGTTCAGGAAGTGGAAGATGCGCTGATCAATGAAGAGCAGCAGCAAGAGTATTTACGACTCATTGGCGCACAGCGCGACGCTACGGCTAAAACCCTTGAGGATGCCCAGTTACGTTACCTTCAGGGACAAAGCGGTTACTTACCTTTGCTGCAGGAAGTCTTAAATGTACAGAGTCTGGAAAGACAAATAATTCAACAGCAAGCAGCGCTGATTAAGCTGCGAATTTCATTATACCGTGCTCTCGGGGGAGGCTGGACATACAGTCTTGCAACAGTGCACGAATCTTTGCCTGACGTTCAAAATGAGGGGATATAACCGGTATGCAGAACAATCCTACATTCCGCAAAAAAGTACTTATCAACGCCGTAGTTTTCACTCTCATGATTGCGTTAGGCGTTGGTGGCTATATGTTTTTTATGGGTTCAAAGCCCAAAGTCGCCAAAAAAGCACCAGTTAAAAAGGTTACTACTGTAAAAGTTATCCGCCTTGAAAAAGGCAGTGTACCAATGCAGATTAAAGGAACCGGCACTGTTATCCCCGCACGCAAAGTTGAACTCAAGCCTGAGGTTTCAGGCACTGTTGCGTGGACTGCCTCCCAGTTTGCTGCTGGCGGCATCATCAAAAAAGGCGACGTAATTCTCCGAATCGACACGAGAGACTACGACATCGCACTGCGCAAAAGCCAAAGTTCACTCGATACTGCCAAAGCAGAATTGATGTTGGAAGAAGGCCAGCAGCGCGTTGCAAGAGAAGGCATACGTCTTCTGGACGAGAGCAAAAGTTCTGCCAAATACAGTACAGCCCTTGCATTACGCGAACCACAGCTAATGAAAGCAAAAGCTGAACTTGAAAAGGCTAAAGCCGATGTCCAACTTGCCAAACTCAATCTCACTCGCTGTGTTCTACGCGCTCCATTCGATGTCATGATACAGGAAACAGGTGTAAACCTTGGTTCCCGTGTCACCACTTCCACTACAGTTGCCACACTTGTAGCCATTGATGAATATTGGGTAGAGACAGCTGTGCCGGTGGATCGTCTTGAACATCTTGGATTATCCCGTAACGGCATTACCGCAACGGTTGTCCGTCAGGGCGGCATCTCAAGATGGAAAGGTGAAGTGCTGCGCCTTACGGGTACGCTTACAGAATCCACCCGCCTTGCGCGTGTCGTGGTAGCGGTTAAAGATCCTCGTGGTCTTGAATCTCAAAATTTCACCATGCCTCTCATGCTCGGCGATTATGTAGACGTTACAATTGAAGGTAATACCATTCAATCCGCCTACAAAATCCCTCGAAACCTTGTGCACAACGATAACGAAATCTGGATTTACGAAGACGGCGAACTTGTTATTCGTAAAATTACCATTGTCTGGAAATCTCCAGACGCAGTTTACGCCATCGACGGAATTACTGAATCAGATGCTGTTGTTGCTTCGAACCTGAGCAATGCATACACAGGTATGTCTCTTGCTCTCGACTCCGGCAGTACTCCGACAGTTGCAGAGCAGCCAAAGGAAGAACTCGAAAAAAAGCCAGACAATAATTCCGACAATGGTGTCCGCAACGGCAACAAAGTCGCTACGGCGGAGTAGAGAGTATGCAGAAATCTCCTCTTGCTTCGCAGCATCGAAAGCCCAAAGCTCCCGAACCCGAAAAACCGCGCGGAGCCATAGCATGGATGGCAGGCAACTCTGTTGCTGCCAACTTGCTCATGCTCATACTCCTCATCGGTGGTATTGTTCTCGGTTCCGGCACCACTCAGGAAGTTTTTCCAGAAATTGAACTGGATACTGTATCCGTAACCGTTTCGTACCCCGGAGCCAGTCCGGAAGAAATTGAACGTTCTATTGTCCAAGCTGTCGAAGAATCAATTGAAGGCATTGAGGGTATTGAAGACATAACCTCTGTCGCCAACGAAAACAGCGCCACTATTCAGGCAGAACTGCTCGACGGTGCCGACGTTGACCGCGTATGGCAGGACATCAAAACAGAAGTGGACAGGATCACCACGTTCCCTGATGAGGCGGAAGATCCGCGTATCACCATTGATTCCAGAAAACGCAGTGTGCTTACCCTTGTTATCAGCGGAGATGTGTCTGAACTGGTATTACGCGATTATGCAAACCAGCTTGAAGATGCGCTGCTGCGAAATCCAGAAATTACGCAAGCCGATGTAACTGGTGTTCGTGATCTCGAAACACATGTTGAAATTTCACGCAATACCCTTCGCAAATACAACCTCACACTCACCGACGTTGCCAGCAAGATTAAAAAAGCATCTGTTGAGCTTGGCGGTGGTAGTCTCAAAACTGCACAGGGTGAAATTCTTGTGCGTGTGACAGACCGTAAGCTTGTTGCAAAAGATTTTGAACGCATCCCTATCCTCACAGATAGTTCCGGTGCCTCCATTTACCTTGGGGACATTGCTAAAATATGGGACGGATTTGAAGATACGGATGAATGGAGCAGCTTTGACGGCAACCGCGCAGTTTCAGTAGACGTATACCGAATCGGCTCCCAAACTCCTATGAGTGTTGCTACCGCAGCGCAGGACGTAGTCGAAGAGTTTAAAGCAGACCTACCTCCAAATGTGAAAATCGGTTCTCATCACAACCGCTACATCATGTTCCAAGACCGTGCAGATTTACTTCTCAGCAACGCCTATATCGGTCTTGCACTTGTCTTCATATTCTTGGCTCTCTTTCTCGACATCCGTCTTGCCTTCTGGGTGAGTCTCGGTATCCCGATATCGTTCCTTGGTGCGTTTGTGTTCCTGCCGTTCACCGATTTCAGTATTAACATGATCACCATGTTCGCATTCATCATCACGCTTGGTATTGTTGTGGATGATGCAATTGTTGTGGGCGAAAACGTTTTCTACCACCGAAATCTCGGCAAAAGCAACGTTCAGGCAGCCATCGACGGCGCAAAAGAAGTTATGGTGCCGGTAACATTCAGTGTTATCACTAACATCATTACGTTCCTTCCATTGTATTTTGTACCGGGAACTATGGGTAAAATTTTTAAATACATTCCTGTTGTTGTCGGAATCGTGTTTTTCATTTCGCTTATCGAAAGTCTATTCATCCTGCCCGCTCACCTTGCGCACAGCGGAGAACGCTCTACTATTCCGGGGCTAGGCTGGCTCATACGATTCCAACAACGTTTCAGTACCCGCTTTGAAAACTTTATCGCCAGCCAATACGGCAGCTTTATCAACAAGCTTATTACATACCGCTATGCTGTTCTCGGCACCGCAATGGCAATTCTGTTCATCACCGTAGGATTTGCATTGTCCGGTCGCCTGGGCATGGTGCTCTTCCCGACAGTTGAGTCTGACTATGCATACGGCGCAATCACAATGCCGTACGGAACTCCCGTGGAGCGCATTCGAGAAGTTGAATATCAACTCTTCAACTCCGCCAACAGTGTCATCGCTGAAAACGGTGGAGAATTCCTCAGCACCGGCGTGTTTACAACAGCAACAAATAACGAACTAACGGCTCGGATATACCTGACACAACCTGACGTGCGCCCAATCTCTACCTCAACAGTTACAGAGCTATGGCGTAAGGCTGTTGGCTCCGTTGCAGGTGCAGAGGCCGTCGACTTTATGGCGGATAGAGGAGGCCCAGGTTCCGGTAAAGGTGTCACAATCCAGCTGTCACACCGTGACAATGCCATTCTTGAACAAGCTGCTATGGAGCTTGCAGAATCAATGGCACTTCTTAAAGGTGTCAGCGATATTGATGACGGCACAGCACGCGGCAAACGACAGTTTGATATCAAGCTGCTCTCAGCAGGTGAAGCCGCCGGACTTAGTTCCCGCGACGTTGCGAATCAGCTGCGTAATGCCTTCTACGGTGCCGAAGCGATTAAACAACAGGTTGGTCAAGACGAAGTGACAGTACGAGTGCGCCTGCCGGAAACAGAACGTGCATCCGTCGCCACATTCGATGATCTTGTGCTTACACTGCCAAACGGCGGCGAAATGCTGCTGCGCGACGCAGCACACATTACCAGAGCTTTCGCCGATACTTCCATCAAACGAGAAGGCGGCAAGCGAATCCGAAGCGTTACCGGTAACGTAACTCCACGCAAGCTTTCAGAGCAGGTGATAACGTCAGTCAAAGCTGATATTCTTCCAGATCTGCTGCAAAAATACCCCGGCCTCAACTATTCCCTTGAAGGGAAGCAGGCGGACATGCGAGACAGTGTGCAAAGTCTCATAACCGGCCTGATGCTCACGCTTCTCGCCATTTATGCACTTCTCGCCATTCCGTTTAAAAGTTACGCGCAGCCGCTTATCGTGCTGCTCTGTATCCCGTTCGGCATGGTCGGTGCCATTATCGGACACTTAATTATGGGGTACTCTCTGAGCCTCATGAGTATGTTCGGACTTGTTGCCCTATCCGGCGTAGTAGTTAACGACTCGCTCGTTCTCGTTGATTTCACCAACCGTCTCCGGCGTGAAGGATACACAGCACGTGAAGCCGTTGTGTCCGGTGCAATCAAACGCTTCAGGCCAATTTTACTGACCACCATCACAACATGCGGTGGGCTGGCACCAATGATTCTTGAAACGTCGCGGCAAGCTCGATTCCTTATCCCAATGGCAATTTCGCTCGGGTTCGGTATCCTCTTCGCAACGTTCATTACTCTCGTACTCGTGCCATGCTTCTACCTTGTGTTCGAAGACGCTGGACAGCTGATGTCCTCCAAGAAGGCACATGCCCCTGATTCCAGTGCTACTGAACATCCTGTGTAACAGGCTTTCTATCTGCGGCATGCCTCCGGCCGTTCTCCGAGATTTGCCTCCGGCGACCAGAGGACCCTGTTACACTGTCGCTAACTGTAAAAGGGCTGTCCTAGTTAACTAGGACAGCCCTTTTTTTGTTATTCAAGTCAGTGAGGTTAAGCCGCGTGAGGACATAATCTATAAAGGATGATCGCAATAAAATCGCGGTCAAGGGGGCGTCCCCCTTGCGGGTGCAGGGCAGAGCCCTTGCCCCTCGGAGAGCCGTCGGAGACATAATAAAAAAACTTACAGGTTACCCTTCGGCAAGAAAACAGACCGACATGCTGTGCGCTTCAAGATACTCGATGGACGCAGGAAACGCATCTTCGGTGTGCGGTTCAAGTGTAGCTGTTGGCGAAAGCTCGTTTGCTTCGATGTAATCGAATAGCTCAAGAAGCGGAATTGTGCCTGTGCCGAGGGCAAGATGCTGATCACCAGAACCATCATTGTCGTGAAGATGTAGATGCCCAAGACGCGGCGAAAAGGCGTCGAGCCATTCAAGAAGGTCATTACGTTGGGAACCTTTGGCGAAAGAATGCCAATGCCCGACATCGAAACAGTAACCGACGCGGTTCGCTGGTAACGATTGGACAATATCAACTAGCGGCTTTGGTGTTAATTCAAAGGTGTTTTCCAAAAAAAATTGGGCATTAGACTGATCTTGCTTGAGCAGCTGTAACCATGTTTCGTGGGAACGGGAAAGCCAATCACTGTAGTAAGGATCATGTTGCCCTGCTTCGTAGTTCGGATGTCCTACAAAATGAGTTGGTTTGTAGGCTTGTGAAATTTCGATCGCTTTCAGGAGCGTTGTCCGTGTCGCTTGTAAAATGTGATCATTTAAGCTGCCCGGTGCGAGGTCGAAAAAAGGAAGATGAATCCCGCAAAAAAGCCCTGCATCAGCGAACCGCGCAGCGGTTTCCCTATGCCAACGCATGTCGAGATCTTGAACCGCATAGGTATCCATCCCCAGTTCAGGCGAAACTCCTTGTTCAATCAGCATATCAATGTATCGCGGCTTGTTAGCCGCGAAACTAAGCGGCAAATTCACGAACAGGCTCATAACAATATCATCCTTTTTGTTGTATTAGGACAGCTCAGAGCACACTTTTTTTTGGGCTTGTACCTGAACATCATTTGCGAGCATTTTACACTGTTTTTCCCCAAGACACTACTTTTGGAAAAATCCATTTCCATTGTCTACTGATGCGTTGGACAACAATTCCTACTTTTTTTGTATATTTTAGCACAAATTATTTTTAACATAGTTTTCAAATAGTTAATTGCAAAAAACGAACACCCCTCCCTTACGGCCTCTCTTGACGAAACCTTACAAATACCCTACCCCCTCGGTATGATAATAACTCATACCGAATCGGTAGGCTTTAAAATCTACGCTTTGTCGACGAGTTATTGAGCAAGCATTTATTGCGACGCTCGTGCAACCGCATACATATCCAGACTGCCACAGTGCCTTCGGCCGCATGGTAAGTTCTGCGCGGTTCTGCTTTTCTCTTGAAGTTGGGGAACTCTCAGGAGGCTGATGGCTAAGGGGTGTCTGAGGACGAGTTAATATTTCATCGAAAGGACTGCCACTATGATGAAGGGAAGATCACTGCTTCGCTTGGCGGGTATGCTGATGGTTGTTGCGCTTGTATCGGTCGTCGGTATTACAGCGCACAGCTCTAATGTAACAGCTGCTCCTGCTGAGCAACACGCTGATATCATAAAAATTGATGTTATCGGTAAGCTTGGTGATATGGAATTGCCAGCCGTTACGTATCGCCACGATTTGCATACTGATGCGCTGAAAAAAATGGATAAAGACTGTGCTAGTTGTCACGAAAAAGACGGCGACAGCATGAGCCTTACTTTTAAAAGAACAGGTGATATGTCTGCAAAACAATTGCAGGACGTATACCACCAAAACTGTATTGGCTGTCATGCCGACATGGCTAAAGCCGGACAGGACACTGGTCCTCTGGAAAGCGAATGTCGTTCATGTCACAATCCAAAGCCTGATATGGTGGCAAAACGCCAGCCTATCAACATGGATAAGTCACTGCACTTCCGCCATATTTCTTCTAAAAAAATCGTTGTTTCACAGCAGAACGAAAATTGTGGCGCTTGTCACATGAACGTTGATGTTGTTGCTGGTACCGCTACCTACGTACCGGGTACTGAAGACAGCGATAACGGCTACGGTGACGGCTTCGTAAAATACGAAAGCTCTAAATCCGCAGCACACAGCAGCTGTATCAGCTGTCACATGAGCGAAGCAAAAAAAGACGCAGCATTTACAGGTCCTGTTACCTGTGCTGGCTGTCACAGCGCTACTGCTCAGAAAGAAATGAAGAAAGTACCTGCTAAACGCCTCAAACGCGGTCAGCCGGATTCTCTTCTCATCGTTCCGAACAGTTCTGCAAAAAGCGACATCGCACCTGTGGCATTTAACCACAAGTTCCATGAAGCTAACGTTAAAGATTGCAGCACTTGCCACATTAACGGCATCGGCAACGAAAAAGACGGCTTTAAACCACTCTACGGCGATATGCACGACGCTAAGTCTTCCGCAAGCTGTGTTGGTTGTCACGCAATGCGTGTTGCACAGGATCCTACTTGTGCCGGCTGTCACTCCATGATTCCAGTTCAAAACTTCAACGAACAGTCTTGTGCAACCTGTCATAACGCTAACGGCGTTACCGCTGATCAGGCAGCAAAAATGAGCAAAAAAGAACGTAACGCAATTGCTGTTTCCGTTGTTACCGCTCGTGAAGCTGGCACAGTGACCTACACCGCTGAAGAGATCCCTGAATTCGTCAAAATTGACGCTCTTGCAGACAAATACGAAGCATCCAATATGCCGCACCGCAAAATCGTTGCAACATTGCTCAACGCAACTGCGGACAGCAAACTTGCTGGTAGCTTCCACGCTGAAAAAGGCAAAGTATGCCAGGCCTGTCACCATCAGAGCCCTGTAAGCATCAAGCCTCCAAAATGTCAGAGCTGTCATAACGAAGCATTCAAAAACGGTGACCGTCCGGGCCTTAAAGCTGCTTTCCATCAGCAGTGCATGACCTGTCACACCGAAATGAATATTCAGAAGCCACAGAACACTGAGTGCGCAGGCTGCCACGCCGCACGCGCTAACTAGGAATCAAGGAGCAATTATGCATCGCAGAAAATTCCTAAGCCTGCTTGGCGGCGCCGGTATTGCTTCCACCTTGGGAACGACTAAGGCGAAAGCTGCCAGCAACGCTTCATTTGATGGATACCCTGACGCAATGGGCGTGCTGCATGACAGCAGCCGTTGTATCGGTTGTCGCAAATGTGAAGAGGGCTGTAATACAGTAAACAACTTCCCGAAACCAGAGAAGCCATTCGATGACCTCTCAGTTTTGGATACTAAACGCAGAACCAACTCCACCACGCACACTGTAGTTAATAAATACAATGTTGCCGGTCTGGATCACCCTATCTTCCGTAAACAGCAGTGTAACCACTGTATGGAACCAGCATGTGCATCCGCATGTTTTGTTAAAGCGTTCACCAAAAACTCTGACGGCTCCGTTACCTACAACGGCGACGTTTGTGTTGGTTGTCGCTACTGCATGATCGCGTGTCCATTCTCCGTTCCTACTTTTGAATACGAAGATCCATTAGATCCACTCATTCAGAAATGTACTATGTGTCATCCGCTCATTAAAGAAGGCAAACTTCCAGGCTGTGTTCAATCATGTCCTAAAGAAGCTCTCACCTTTGGTAAGCGTTCTGACCTTATTGAAATCGCACGCGAACGCATCCGCAAGCATCCTGATCGTTACGTAAAGAAAATTTACGGCGAAACAGAAGCTGGCGGAACCAACTGGCTCTACCTTGCTCCGGTAAAACATACCGAACTTGGTCAGCCTGTGGTTGGCAAAAAGTCCGCTCCAGAACTTACAGCTGGCGCTCTTGGCGCTGTACCGATGGTAGTAGGCATCTGGCCTGTACTGCTTACCGGTGCATACGCAATCAGCAAGCGTAAAGAAAAAATCGCTGCTGAAGACCAGAAAACTGCTGTAGCACAGGCTGTTACCGAAACTCAGTCAGCTGCTGAAGACAAGCTTAAAGCTGCAATGGAAAAAGCTGCTAAAGATAAAGAAGCTTCCATTGAACGCGAAACAAAAAAAGCTGTCGCTAAAGCTGAGAAAGAGTTTGAGGAAAAGCTTGCTGCACTTCAGAACCCTGAGAGCGAAGAAGTAGAAGAAAGCTCCAAGCCTGAGGGAGATGCATAATGAGTAACGATCAGAAAAACTTCTGGCACGCCGGAAACATCCTTACCGCTATCATTCTTGCTGGTGGTCTGGTTCTTACCTTCCTGCGTTTCTATAAAGGTATCGGCGCTGTAACCAACCTCGATGACAACAACCCTTGGGGGCTGTGGATCGGTTTCGACCTTATGTGTGGCGTAGCATTGGCTGCCGGCGGTTACGTAACCTCCGCATCCTGTTACCTCTTCGGCATGAAGCACTACCACTCCGCAGTGCGCCCTGCTATCACTACTGCTTTTCTGGGCTACTTCTTTGTAGTTGTAGCTCTTCTGTACGATCTGGGTCACCCATGGAGACTCCCGTACCCACTGGTATACTCTCAGGGCACCACATCCCTTCTTTTCGAAGTTGGCTTGTGTGTTTCCCTCTACGTATCAGTACTTTTTATCGAGTGGTCACCTGCAGCATTCGAATGGCTCGGTATGCGTAAGCTTCGCAACATTGCATTAAAGCTTACTCTGCCTCTTACCATTATGGGTGTTGTACTTTCCACCATGCACCAGAGCTCCCTTGGCGCGCTGTTCCTCATCGCACCGGGTAAGCTTCATCCGCTTTGGTACTCCAGCTTTATGCCGGTGTTCTTCTTCATCTCCTCCATGGTGGCTGGTACCTCCATGGTAATTTTTGAAGGCACTCTGGCTCATAAAGGTCTGCACCATATGATGGACGAAACGCACCTTAAAGAAGCTAACGGCGTGGCATTCGGCTTTGCAAAAGCTGCCTCCTTCATTCTCGCCGGTTACTTCTTCATCAAGCTGTTCGACATCACCATGGATAACGACTGGAAATACCTTGCTACCGGTTACGGTGCTATCTTCCTTGTTGAAATGTTCGGTTTTGTACTGCTTCCGTCTTTCCTCTACGCAATCGGCGTACGTGAAAAGAACCTGAAGGTTGTACGCATTGCATCCGTGCTTGGCGTACTTGGTATCGTAGTTAACCGTTTCAACGTGAGCATGGTTGCATACAACTGGCAGCTCCCAGCTGCTGACCGTTACTTCCCAAGCCTCATGGAAATCGGCATTTCTATTTTTGTCGTGACGCTTATTATTACAGCGTACCGCTTCATCACTACCCGGATGCCTGTTTTGTTCGAGCATCCGGAGTACAAAGACGCTCATTAGTCCGGAGGTTAATACTATGGAAAACATTATCTTTACTCTCCACGACTTTATGCTCCACACCAAGACCATCACATACGTGTTGATGGGTGTGGCTCTGGTCAGCTTTGTCGGTTACTGGTCATTCCTGACCGGCAGAGAAGAAAAAATGAGAAAGTACTAGTCATGACGGGAGGGCAACCTCCCTCAAGACAAGGAGATAACAATGATAGCATTTCTTACCGGACCGATGCTGTGGATATCACTGCTGGTATTCTTCGGCGGTCTCACAGTTCGCGCCGTAATGTACGTACGCGGCCTTAGCTGGCAGCTTGACCGTGTAGCATATAAGCCGCACATGTCTCTCGGCCTTCGTGGCGCAATTCACTCCATCCGTTGCTGGCTCATTCCGGGCGGCACTTACGGTTGGCGTCAGCAGCCATTCATGGCAGCAGGCTTTTTCCTGTTCCATATTGGCGCAATTTTGCTTCCACTTTTCCTGCTCGGCCATCAGGAACTTCTTAAAATGGCATTCGGCTTCAGCCTGCCGACTTTACCGTCCAGCGTTGCAGATGCACTCACAGTTCTCGCAATCATCGGTGGCTTAATGCTTGCCATCCGTCGTATTGCGCTTCCTGAAGTTCGCATTCTTACAACACCTTACGATTGGTTTATTCTCGCAATTTCCGTAGCGCCTTTCGTAACTGGCTTTATCGCTCGTCTGCATCTCGGTAACTACGATTTCTGGCTTGTTTGCCACATCCTTACCGGTGAGGCTGTGCTGCTTCTGGCACCATTTACCAAGCTGTCCCACATCGTACTGTTCTTCATGTCCCGTGGTCAGCTCGGCATGGATTACAACATCAAACGCGGTGGCGCTAAACGCGATACCGCATTCCCGTGGTAACAGTAAGCCGCTAGGAGATAACAATGCCTCAAGGTACTTTTTGTAACACCACACCTATTGGCAGCGAAGAAGAGCTTAAAGCTCTGCTTGGCGACAAAGGTGGCGCTCAGTACTACGAAGAAATGAAAGCACTCGACGTTAATTCCGACGCCATTGCTGCTTTACTTGAAAAAACTTGTCAGTCCCGTATCCGTACGTGGCTCGAAATATGTGCCCACTGTGGCATGTGTGCAGATTCCTGCTTTCTGTACCGCGTAAATGATCGCGATCCTAAACAGGTTCCTGCATACAAAATCCAGTCTACCCTTGGTGTACTGGTTAAGAAAAAAGGTAAAGTGACCAACGAGTTCATGCGTCATTGCGTGGACGTTGCATGGTCACAGTGCACATGTTGTAACCGTTGTGGCATGTACTGTCCTCACGGCATCGACATGGGTGTCATGTTCAGCTACCTGCGCGGCGTTCTCAACTCTCAGGGTTTTGTGCCTTGGGAAATGAAAATCGGCTCAGGTATGCACCGTGTATATAACGCACAGATGGACGTTACCACAGAAGACTGGGTTGATACCTGTGAGTGGATGGCTGATGAATACGGCGAAGAGTGGCCGGGTCTGGAAATTCCTGTTGATAAGGAAGACGCAGACATCATGTACACTCTGAACGCTCGTGAGCCAAAACACTACCCTGAAGATCTTGCAGAAGCAGCTATCCTTTTCCACCTTGCAGGTGAAAACTGGACAGTGCCAAGTAAAGGTTGGGAGCAGACTTCCCTCTCCATGTTCGCAGGAGACTGGGCAGCATGCAAAATGCAGGTTGAATCCGTATACAACGCTATTGAACGACTCCGTCCAAAGCGTGTTATCGGTACCGAGTGCGGTCACGCACACCGCGCAACCGTAATCGAAGGCCCTTACTGGGCTGGACGTGAAGACGGTCTGCCACCTGCACCATACATTCACTACGTTGAATGGGTTGCAGAAGCACTGCGCACCGGTAAAATCAAAATCGACCCTGAGAAAAAGATTAAAGAACCTGTTACTCTTCAGGATTCCTGTAACTACGTGCGTAACCACGGCTTAGCAAAAGCTACCCGTGAAATCATGAGCTACATTGCTGAAGACTTCCGCGAAATGGGTCCTAACCGTGAACACAACTACTGCTGTGGCGGTGGTGGTGGTTTTAACGGCATCGGTAAATACCGTAAGGAACGTAACAAAGCGCTCCAGACCAAACGCGATCAGATTCTTGCAACTGGCTGTAAGCTCGTTATTGCTCCTTGCCATAACTGCTGGGACGCTATCCGCGACCTCGAAGAGGAATACGAAATCGGCATCCGCTGGTCATTCCTCAAGCCACTGCTTATCAAAATGGCGATTGTTCCTGAGCACCTTCAGCTTCCGGAAGAATAGCCCCTCGACCTAATAGAGCTAGGTTGAAACAACAATGCGCAGTGCACGATACAAAGAGAAGATAACGTTGAAGCATGCATAACCGTATGTGAGAGTAAATCGTCCCTGAAATCCGCAATGTTCGTTTTTGTTATCAATCGATCCATTAGCTATGCCCACCGGAGCGGAAGGCCACACCGCTTTCTGCTCCGGCTTTTTATCTTGGCGCCCAGCAGGTGCCCGCAACATCTATCCCGAAGAGTACGGTATGAGAAAACGTATCCTTGTTATTGAGGATGATCCAAATGTCCTCGAGTACATGATCAATTTTCTACAGTCTGGTGATTACGATGCTGTTGGTGCGCAGAACGGAAACACTGCCTTTAACCTTGCATCTGGAACACCCTTTGATTTGATCACCCTGAATATGGAAATGCGCAACGACTCCGGCGCAGTGGTCTACAAACAGCTTGCTTCCGGCAATTACAACAGGGAAACTCCGTTCATTTTTGTGGGTGGCCCTAAAGAGATTCATCAGGCCATTCCCAATGCTGTGGCGACAGTAACCAAGCCATTTGATCCCGACAGAATGCTCACCATTATCCGACAGACTCTCGGCGAATAGCTTTTACGCTCGGTCCGAATTATGAAATTCACCACAAGAAGCCGATACGCAACACGTATGCTCCTCGACATCGCAATGAACGAGGAAGACGGCCCTGTCTCCATTAAAGACGTGGCCATGCGACAGGAAATATCCATTAAGTATTTAGAAAAACTTATGCGCGACCTTAAAAAGGAAGGTTACCTTAACAGTACGTTAGGTGCCAAAGGAGGCTACCACCTCTCGCGCAACCCATCCAGAATACGGCTGGGAGAACTGGTACAGGCACTGGAAAAAACAGAGCCCTGTTATGGCTGTGATGAAAACCACTCCTGCTGCCCGCGCATTCACGTATGCCTCACCCGCACTATGTGGGAAGAAGCATCAAAAGCCATGTACCACAAACTCAATCAATTCTCGTTAGCTGACCTCATCCGCGACACATCACTGTGTCCAAAAAATCAGCCGGATTCTGTTCCACCTCGGGTCTAAATTCTCGCCTATAACATTATAAGTGTGTCGGTTTTATATTCTTCCGCCCGACACAACTTTATAAAAGTCAGAAACCGCTTACATTTATAAAAAAACAACTTGACAGCTTCCCCAAAACTTTCCGCTCCATCCCTTGACTTTGCATACGTAAGGGCATAGTTAATAGCAGTTCAGCGTTTGCTGTCGTGCTATTGTTGCGCGCCAAGGCAGGGTATAAAGGGTTCGCCCTATACACTGTTTGCTGAAAACATCCTGTGGCCGTGAGGCCGTCGTTTACGGGGTGGCCTTTTTTCAAGGGCCTCCTTTTTTTTATTTGAGCGACAGGAAATAAGGAAGCAAAAATGACCGGAAACGGACTGTACCAACAGATCAAAGATATCATTACACCACTCGTCGATGATGCAGAACTCACCCTTTGGGGTTTTGAGCTCGGCTCCGGCCCGAAGATGGTGGTTCGAATTTATGTAGAAGGCCCTGAAGGTGTAACCATCGCTCAGTGTGCCAAGCTTTCCAGACACATTGGCTTGACGCTCGAAGTTGAAGACGTTCTCTCTGATGCATACACACTGGAAGTTTCTTCACCAGGCCTTGAACGCCCGTTTTTCACAGCAGAACAGGTTTCCCACTACATTGGTAAGCCCGTTTTAGTAGTACTGCGCGACCCACATGAAGATGTGCCGGGACGCCGTAAATTCCAAGGCGAAGTCAAGTCCGTAACAGACAACATTATTGTCCTCACTCTTCCTAATGATGAGGGCGACCTGACTATTGACTGGGAAGATCTGAAAAAAGCACACTTGGTACATATTTTTCCTGATACCAGCAAAGGCAAGAAAAAGAAGTAGGCAGACTTAGCGCGAAAGCGAGTCGGAGGAAATCAAATGAGCATGGATATTAAAAAAGCCATCGAGCAGATCAGTAAAGACCGCGGCCTTGACCGTGGCATGCTGGTTGACACGTTGGAAGAAGCTGTTCGTACATCCGTTATTCGTAAATTTGGCGAAGATCTTGATGTCGAAGTAAGCTTTAATGAAGACACCGGTGAGATTGAGGTGTTTCAGTTTAAAGTCGTTACCCGCGACGAAGATATCGAAAACGACGTTACTCAAATTTCTATTGAAGATGCTCGTGAACACGATCCTTCAGTACAGCTCGATGACGAAATGGGCTTCCGCCTCAAGGTAGAAGACCTTGGTCGTATTGCTGCACAGTCTGCCAAGCAGGTAATCATCCAGCGCATGCGTGATGCTGAGCAGGAAATTATCTACGAAGAATTTAAAGATAGACAAGGCGAGATGATTAGCGGCATCGTACAGCGCCGCGACAAAGCTGGTTGGATTATCAACCTCGGTCGCACCGAAGCGCTGTTGCCTAAGGATGAACAAATTCCACGCGAACATTACAAACGCGGTGACCGTGTTCAGGCACTGGTTATTGACGTTCGTAAAGAAGGCCGTGGTCCTCAGGTTATTGTTTCCCGCTCCCACCCGGACTACATGACTTTACTCTTTAAGCGTGAAGTACCGGAAGTTGACGACGGCACCGTTGTTATCATGAACATTGCCCGCGATCCAGGCAGCCGCGCTAAAGCCGCGGTTATGACTCGTGACCGTGATGTTGATCCAGTAGGTGCATGTGTTGGTATTCGTGGCTCCCGTATCCAGAACATCGTTCAGGAACTGCGCGGCGAACGTATCGACATCGTTGTTTGGAGCCCTGAGATCGCGACTTACGCACGTAATGCATTATCTCCTGCTGTTATCACCCGCATTGTTGTGGATGAAGAAGAAAACATGCTGGAAGTAATCGTACCTGATAGCCAGCTGACTAACGCCATTGGTCGTAAAGGTCAGAACGTTAAGCTTGCATCCAAGCTTCTCGGCTGGAAAATCGATATATTTACTGAAACCCGCTATAACGAAGGTCACGCAATCGGAAAAGGTCTCGACCAGCTCGCGAGTGTGGCAGAAGTTCCACTTCAGTCCTTTGTTGATGCCGGTTTCCAGACCATTGAAAAGCTCCAAGACGCTTCAGACGAAGAGCTGCTGACGGTTGAGGGACTTACTGAGTCTAAAATTACCGACCTTCGCACTGCTATCAACTTCCTTTCCTCCGCTATTGAAGGAACTGTTTCTCATGAAACAGAAGAAGAAGCTGTTGAAGCTGTTGATGCCGATGACGCTGCCGAAGCTCCTGTAGCAGCTGATGAAGCACCTGCAGAAGAAGTTGAAGAAGCAGGCGAAACTGAGGAAGCCGTAACCGAGAAAAAGGAAACGGAATAATACCGGATGCACAAAGCCATCCGGAAACACCATACACCCGTCCGCAGATGTGTGATATGTCGAACAAGTTTTCCTAAGAGTGAACTTAGACGATATGTTTGCACACAGACAGAATCCGGTGATACAATACCTATCTTCGATGAAGAGCAGTTAATGCCGGGTAGAGGTTACTATATCTGCAACAGCCACGAGTGCGAAAAACGTTTCGCAAAGTTCAGAGGCTGGCGGAAGTAAAGGGGGTTTTTGCTACATGAGTGATAAGAAAATTAAAGTTAAAGAATTAAAAACAGAGCTTGATGTTCCTACTAAGGACGTCCTCTCAGCTCTGCGCGAGCTCGGTGTCTCCGCTAAAAGCGGTGAGACCTCTATACCAACTGAAATGATTGAGCAGGTTCGCGACCACATTAAGAACGGACCGGCTAAAAAAGAAGTAATGCGCAAAGAGACCTCCTCTGGCGTCATTGTTCGCCGCCGTAAGACGGCAGCTAAGTCCGCGGACGAAAAGCCTGCAGATGAAAAACAGGCAACCGAAGCAGAAAAGGTACAGGAAGACGTGAAAGAAGCTCCAGCTAAGAAAGAAGCTCCAACAGCTAAAGTTGTTACCCCTAAAAAGGCAACAAAACCTGAACCTGCTGCAAGTGCCAAACCTGCTAAAGATGAGGCACCAAAGGTGCGTGTAGTGAAACCTGAAGAGCTTAAAAAACCAGAAGCTAAAGAAAAGACTGCTGATACCCCCCAGCCGTCCGAAAAAGCTTCTGCTCCTAAAAACGAGCAGAAGCCAGCTCCTGAAGCAAAAAAAGAAACTGCTCCTAAAGCTAAAGCTGAAAAAGCTGAGAAAACTGAAGCTGCTCCTAAAAAAGCTGCACCTGCTAAGGCTGCTGCTAAGGATAAAGCTGAAACTCCTGCTGATGCTGAAGGCGCTAAGAAAAAGAAAAAGCCTGCAAAAAAACGTGAGGAAGCACCGGCTGCACCGGCTGCACCTCAGGTTCGAATTATTTCCCGTCCTGACCCTGCTGTAGTTGCAGCAGAAGCCAGAGAGCGTGAGCAGCGTGCTGCTCGTCCGCAACAACGTCAAGATGATCGTGGTGGTCGTCCTAACGGCGGCGGACGTCCTGGCGGTGGTCAGGGTCGTCCTGGCGGTCAAGGTCGTCCAGGTGGCGGTGGTCAGGGTCGTCCTGGTGGCGGTGCTCCACGTCCAGGTGGCGGCGGTCAGGGTCGCCCAGGTGGCGGTGCTCCTCGTCCAGCTGGCGGTGCTCCTCGTCCTGGTGGTGCTCCACGTCCAGGTGGTCAGGATCGTCCTGGCTCAGGTTTTACTCCTGCTCCAGCTCCTGCATCCCCGGACAAACCAGCCACACGTAACAAGAAATATACTAAAGCTAAACGCACTGTAGATTTCAACCAGCGTGATGAATTTGATAAGAAAAAACGCGGTGGTAAGGATGCTTTTGGTTCTGATGAGTGGAAGCGCAGCAAGCGCAAACGCAAAAAGCAGGAACAGGCACCTTCAACTCAGCCTCTTAAGGCAGCAAAACGTAAAATTAAAGTAGATGATCACATTCGTGTATCTGACCTTGCTCACCAGATGGGTGTTAAAGGTTCTGAGATCATTAAAGTGCTCATGCAGCTTGGTGTAATGGCTACCATTAACCAGTCTCTCGACTTTGATACTGCGGTTGTTGTTGCTGCTGAGTTCCAGTACGAAATCGATAAAGTAGGTTTCTCCGAAGAGGATTACCTCACACCGCGTGAAGTAGACAAATCAGAGGACATGCAGATCAGACCTCCGGTTGTTACCATCATGGGTCACGTTGACCATGGTAAAACTTCTTTGCTCGACTCTATCCGTAAATCCAGCATCACTGATCGTGAAGCAGGTGGTATTACTCAGCACATCGGTGCATACCACGTAACCACCCCTGGTGGCGATCTCTGCTTCCTCGATACTCCTGGTCACGAAGCGTTTACCGCCATGCGTGCCCGTGGTGCTAAAGTTACTGATATTGTTATCCTTGTTGTTGCTGCTGATGACGGCGTAATGGAGCAGACTCGTGAGGCTGTATCTCACGCAAAAGCTGCTGAAGTACCAATCATCGTAGCTGTTAACAAAATGGATAAAGAAGGCGCTAACCCAGAACGCGTAATGCGCGAGCTCTCCGACATCGGACTCGTGTCAGAGGACTGGGGCGGTGACACCATCTTTACCAACGTATCAGCTAAAACTGGTCTTGGTCTTGAAGGTCTTCTCGAAATCCTTGCTCTGCAGGCTGAAGTTCTCGAACTGAAAGCTAACCCGAACAAACCAGCTCGTGGTCACATTGTTGAAGCTAAGCTTGACAAAGGTCGCGGTCCGGTTGCTACTGTACTCGTACAGGAAGGCACACTGAAACAGGGCGACATCTTCGTATGTGGCACCTTCTCCGGTCGTGTTCGAGCAATGTTCGATGATCAGGGTAAAAAAGTTGCTGAAGCTGGTCCTTCTACTCCGGTAGAAGTACAGGGCTTTGACGGCGTACCAGAAGCTGGTGAAGAGTTTGTAGCTCTTGACGACGAAAAAGTAGCACGCCGCATCGCTGATGCACGTGCTGTTAAAGAACGCGAACGCGCTCTTGCTCGTGAGTCTAAAGTTACTCTCGAAACATTCCTCGCAAGCCGTGCTGATGCTGAAGAAGCTCAAATCCTTAACGTTGTGCTTAAAGCTGACGTACAGGGTTCTGTTGAAGCTATCGTTGATGCTCTGCGCAAGCAGGCTACAGAGAAAGTTAAAGTCGAAGTTATTCACTCCGGCGCAGGTTCCATCACTGAATCTGACATTCTCCTCGCATCAGCTTCCAACGCAGTTATCATCGGCTTCAACGTTCGCCCAACAGTGAAAGTTAAAGCTGTTGCTGAACAGGAAGGCGTAGACATCCGCTTCTACGACATTATCTACAAACTCGTAGAAGAAGTTCGTGACGCTATGGCTGGTATTCTTGCTCCTCTCGTTAAGGAACAGTACCTCGGTCAGGCTATCGTTCGTGATACATTCAGCGTACCAAAAATCGGTGTTATTGCCGGTTGTCATGTTGAAGACGGTAAAATCACCCGTAATGCTCGGGTTCGTCTGCTTCGTGAAGGTGTGGTTATCTACACTGGTACTATCACTTCCCTCAAACGCTTCAAAGACGATGCAAAAGAAGTATTGAAGGGTTACGAGTGTGGTATCGGACTCGAACGCTTTAATGACATCAAAATTGGTGACTCTATCGAAGCATTCGAAGAAGTAGAAGAAGCTGATACTCTGTAAGTAATACATGAAAATCGCGGAGCCGGATTCTCTCCGGTTCCGCGATTTTATATTTTTAAAGTGCCTCTGCAAGCATCCCAAACCCAAAAAGAACATAGTAATGCCAAACGTAGTATCACAGATTGCACAGGCAATTCGCGCCGACGAGACATTTCTTCTTACAGCCCACATCAGCCCCGACGGTGATGCTATTGGGTCTGTTTCTGCGCTGGCATGGCTCCTCATCAAACTTGATAAAAAGCCTATTATCTTTTTGGAATCAGGTATTCCTGCATACCTCGACTGGGTAGAACTGCCTTGTGCTGTTCTTACCACAGCGGAAGAACTGGCAGCGTGCAAACCTGATCACATCATTGTGATGGATTGCGGCGATGCAGAGCGCTCCGGCGACATCATGATCGACTTTCTTGCCTGCACGGAAGCGCCAGTTATCAACATTGATCACCACCTGCATAACCCTATGTTCGGTAATATCAACCTTGTTGATACTGCGTCCAGCTCCACTGGCGAGCTGGTTGCCAACATTGTGGACGAGTTCGGAATTGCCTATGCAGGCTTTCTCGGGGAAGGGTTATATTTGGCCATCAGTTCAGACACTGGACGCTTTGCCTTTAACAGCACCACCGCCCGTTCGCATGAAATTGCTTCCAAGATCATTACAGCCGGTTTAAAACCGGGTGATTTTAATGAAAAGCTGGACAGCGACTGGAGCTTGAATAAGATTAAGCTTTGGGCCGAGCTCTTTGCTCATATTAAAATTGCGGTTAACGGGAAAGTAGCATATCTGACACTTTCTAAGGCACTTTTCGAGCGTACCGGTACTGAATATTCAGACATTGAATCAATCATTAACTATCTTCGAAAAATAGAGAATGTTGACATTGCAATGACCGTACGTGAGACAGACTCCGGCTCCAAAGCGAGCTTGCGTTCTCATGGTGCTGTGAATGTACAGCAAATGGCAGCAAGCCTTGGCGGCGGCGGACATAAAAATGCCGCTGGTATCAGCCTTGACCTTCCACTGGAACAAGCAGTCGAAACCTTGCTTGCCACTATTGCTCAGAATCTGGTATTAAACGAGGCATAAGTTTACATGGCACAAGTACCACAGCAGCACGGTATTCTGCTTCTCAATAAGCCTAAGGGACCTTCTTCTGGTGGATGCATCAGTAAGATTAAACGTCTCGGGCAAAAGAAAATCGGTCACGCAGGCACCCTCGATCCTATGGCTCAGGGTCTGTTGATCGTTTTACTCGGACAGGGCACAAAACTGTCCAACTATCTAATGGCCGGCGGCGAAAAAGTGTATTCAGGTACCATTAAACTTGGTGAAACAACTGATACATGGGACGCAGAGGGTCAAGTAACAGCCACAGCAGACTGGCAGCACATCACAGAAGAAGATGTTCGCGCCGAGGTTGCTCACTGGCTTGAAACTACCGAGCAGGAAGTTCCTGCGTACTCAGCAGCAAAACACAAAGGGAAATCCTTGTATAAGCTGGCGCGAGAAGGTAAAGAAACACCGGTTAAGATAAAAACCGTAAAAATTTCCGAAGCAGCAACTCTATCGGTTGAGTTGCCGTTTCTCCGTTTCCGGGTGCGATGTAGCACTGGTACGTATATTCGGTCCCTGGCCCACAGCTTGGGGATTCGATTAAAGTGCGGGGCAGTTCTCACTGAACTTATCCGGGAATACAGCCATCCGTTCGCGTTGGACAAGGCTTGCGAGCCCGATGAATTGGTCGAAAACCCAGAGTTGCTTGAATCAAAGATTATCTCTTTGGAAGAAGCATTGCCTACATGGCCAAAAGTAATCCTCAGCGATGAGGAAACTGCTTTGGTCAAAAATGGCAACCCGATTCCGTATGATCCGGAACAAATTGCACAGATGCCGTTTTCTATCGGTGTAACTGCAATGCTTTTGGATTCAAACAGAACGCCTCTGGCTCTTGCCGAAACAAGCATCGTGCAACACCAGCCCGTATGGTCCATCATGCGCGGCCTTTGGCAATCCTAATTAACCCATTTATCCTTGGAGGATATCGCTGTGGTAATGACCCCTGAAGCAAAACAGGCTGTTATTAAAGAATTTGCCCAGAATGAAGGAGACACCGGCTCTCCAGAAGTACAGGTAGCTCTCTTGACTGCCCGTATTCAATACCTTACTGGCCATTTCAAAGAACATAAACATGACTATCACTCCCGTACTGGTCTGTTGAAACTCGTAGGTCAGCGTCGTAAGCTTCTGAAGTACCTTGCTCACAAGGACGTTCAGCGCTACCGTGATCTCATCAAAAGACTTGGCCTCCGTAAGTAGGCATTTTTACAGGGGAATCCTATGGATTCCCCTGTTCTCATATATTTATTGTATCGGGTAAGCTTACAGAAGCGTCAATAGTTCCTTCTGGAAAGCAGGGTCCGTCCCTGTTTGAATACTTACCAAGGTACCTACGCAGTATCGCGAAAGGGGGGTCCGGGAAGAAGGTTTTTCCCCCGCTAATTAGCACAAAGAAAGGTTACATATAACCTGCTAAAAGCACTCTCCCCGGAATCCCCTTCGCCAAACGATGAGGATTTATTATGGAAAATAAATTTGGCGCACAGCGCCTTACCGCCACAATTGGCGGCAAAGAAATTACGTTTGAAACCGGTCGCCTAGCAAACCAGGCTGACGGTTCTATCTGGATCCAGTGCGGTGGTACTGTAGTTCTCGTAACTGCTTGTACCCAGCCAACTGATCGCGATCTCGGCTTCTTCCCGCTTACTGTTGAGTACACTGAAAAAATGTACGCTGCAGGTCGCATCCCTGGTTCCTTCTTCCGCCGTGAAATGGGTCGTCCTTCCGAACGCGAAACACTTTGTGCTCGTGTAATTGACCGTCCTATCCGTCCTATGTTCCCTAAAGGGTTCCGCGACGAAGTACAGATTCTTGCTAACGTTATCTCTTCTGACCAGCTCAACGAGTCTGACGTTCTTGCTCTTACCGGTGCTTCTGCAGCTCTTACCATCTCCTCTGTTCCTTTTAACGGCCCAATCGCAGGCGCACGTGTGTGTCGCGTTGGTGGCGAGTTCATCCTGAACCCTAACGTAAAAGAACAGGAAGGCGCTGACCTTAACCTCGTATTTGCAGCATCCCGTGACGCTGTAGTAATGGTAGAAGGCGAAGCTAACTTCGTTCCTGAAACTGTTATTGCTGAAGCACTCAGCTGGGGTCACAAAGAAATCGGTCCTCTCTTCGACGTTCAGGACAAGCTCCGTGAACTTTGTGGTAAAGAGAAAATCGAATTCGTAGCACCAGTTCCAAACGAAGAGCTCAAAGCTCGCGTTGAAGAAATCGCAACTGACGACCTCAAAATCGCTCTTCAGGTTGCTGATAAAATGGAACGTAAAGTTGCTCGCAAAGCTGTTAAAGTTAAGGTTATGGAAACCCTTTCTGCTGAACCTCAGTACGAAGAAGATCCAACCGCACTTAAAGAAGTTGGCGAAATTCTCGGCGCTCTCGAAAAAACTATTGTTCGTACCCGTATCCACAAAGAAGGCCTGCGTATCGACGGTCGTGACGCAAAAACTGTACGTCCGATTATCATTGAAACCGGCGTTCTTCCACGTGCTCACGGTTCATCTATTTTCGCACGTGGCGAAACCAAGTCCATGGTTGTTGCAACCCTTGGTTCTACCACTGATGAGCAGCGTATGGACTCCCTCATGGGTGACGTAACCAAACGCTTCATGCTCCACTACAACTTTGCACCGTACTGCGTTGGCGAAGTTAAAATGGTTCGTGTATCCCGCCGCGAAATCGGTCACGGTGCACTTGCTGAAAAAGCTCTTCGCCCTATTCTTCCTGCAAGTGAAGACTTCCCGTTCACTATTCGCGTAGTTTCTGAAACTATGGAATCAAACGGTTCTTCTTCCATGGCAGCTGTTGCTGGCGGTTGTATGTCCCTTATGGACGCAGGTGTACCAGTTAAAGCTCCTGTTGCCGGTATCGCAATGGGTCTTATCAAAGAAGGCGACGACTACATCGTTCTTACCGACATTCTCGGTGACGAAGATGCACTCGGCGATATGGACTTCAAAATTGCCGGTACTGCTGAAGGCATTACCGCAGTTCAGATGGACATCAAAATCTCCGGTATCCCTTCTGACGTAATGGTTCGCGCTCTTGATCAGGCTCGTGAAGCTCGCCTTCATATCCTTGATGAAATGGCAAAAGAACTTGCTTCTTCCCGTGAAGAACTTTCCAAATACGCTCCGCAGATTGCTACTGTTGAAGTTAACCCGGATGTTATCCGTGTTATCATCGGCCCTGGTGGCAAAAACATCAAAGCTATTACCGCAGCAACTGGTGCTTCCGTTGATATTGAAGACAGCGGTAAAGTAACCATCTTCGCTCCTACTCTCGATTCTCTTGAGCTTGCTCGCGAAATGGTTCAGTACTACGACCAGCGTGCTGATCTTGGTAAAGATTACATGGGTAAAGTTAAGAAAATTCTCGAAATCGGTGCGATTGTTGAGATTCTTCCTAACGTTGAGGCTCTTGTACACATTTCCCAGCTCGACATTGCTCGTGTTGAGAAAGTTGAAGACCTCGTATCCCTCGGCGAAGACATGAAAGTTAAGGTTATCGAAATTAACGATGGTCGCGTTCGTGCTTCCCGCAAAGCAGTTCTTCTTGAAGCTCAAGGTACTCCTTGGACTCCAGAAGCCACTGCACGCCCACAGCGTCGCCCAGGCGGCCGTGATGACCGTCGTGACGGTGGCCGTCGTGATGATCGCCGTGATGGTGGTCGTCGTGATGACCGTCGTGGTGGCGGCCGTGATGGTGGCCGTCGATAGTCTATGACATTATGAAAGAGCGGAAGCATTGCTTCCGCTCTTTTTTTTATCTGCGATCTTCAAATTTTTTTTCCCCAATATTGTTCGACAATGCTACTTTTCCCCCACCTGTCGCACTACCTGAACAACTTGGCAAAACACGCCCCCTACGAAGAGCCAATTCTTCAAAAAACTAAAAATACACGACACTGCAATTTGCTCTCAGTCTCCTAAAATGTTTCGATAAAAAGCAAATCCAATTGACAGAAACCATATCTGCTAGATAACGTAGCCTGTCCATGGTGTTCGAAGGGGAGAACATCATCAGAGTTCAGATATCAACACGCCGTTTCCGGGGGGGATCGGTAAGAGAGTATATTATGTACAGAGTGGATCACCTTCAGGCTCGGCATCTTGAGACAATGCTACAGCTCTCAAAGGATCAGGAAAAAAGTGCTCGCAAACTACAATTTCAATTAAATCAAATTGATGCAGCTTTCAGTGAACTAAATGAGGTACTTTTGACTAGCATTTCAAATGCAACCCCAGCACATGTCAAACCCCCTCGCATTGGCGGATTATTCTCACAGATTAAAGGATTATTCCTCTAATTGTTCCGCTATCGCCTTTTAGAATGGCTTTTCCCAAAAAAATTTTGTCATTCTTTTATGCACCAAAAAAAACATCCCGCCCGTATCACGGGCAGGATGTTTTGTTTTTTATTCCATAACAATTCTAAACCAAAAACGAATGTTCGGCTCAAATGCTAGCGAGATCGGAAGTCATCTCTATCAAGAGTGTACAAATCTCTTGCGAGTGGAGCTGCCGCATAACCACTTATAGTATCCGGTGTCAAAACTAACACACGCGCTACTAGTTTTCGCCCTATCAATTTATCATACATTTCCATTCTGTAATTAGATGCCAACGGGTTGCCAGTCCCTTTGATGTATTCCATGTAACGTGCATATTCAGCACCCGTATTGTTCGGATCAAGCTGGTAGGTATTCATGCGCCAACCGGTACCCCATTTGGAAACGTTCGATCCAGTGAGCGGGCGTACATAATATCTGTTACCGGAAACCTGCATAGTTTGGGAAAGAATATATGACTCACCATCCCCAAAAACTGTTGTATTGAATCTCTGGTATGGATAATTACCACTTTCCCATGAGTTAGGTATGACCGTGACACTCAACCCGCCAATATTTTTGAAACCTGACGGTATATCTACCTTAGCGGTGCCATACACCGTGTACATATCTGCCTGCGCATTATATATTGGAGCACAGCCAAAAATAATCAACAGTGCTGACAGCAACATAAAAATTTTCAATAGCTTTTGCATTGTTCCCTCTCATCTCTTATCTAAAAAGCAGTGTAGCACAAAGCAGCATCCATTCTATTTTGAAATAAGTTTATTCTCTGCTTCAAGCTTATTCCCAACTTCAGATTTATCTACCGTTTCAAATGGCACAACCGGATACAATTGACTGAATTGCGGAATGAGCACGCTTGCGCCTTTCGAAGGAGTCATTTCAAGCACCCGCACAATTACACGTCCGGAAAAACGCTTCGCATACACAGTAACTGTAAATGCCACCGGCAACGTTTCACCCTGTTGTTTCATGTATGCCATATACTGGACGTATTCTGGATTATCTGTATTCGCGGGTACTGTAAATGCTGTGAGCTGCCACTTATTGCCCCACCGCTCTGTATTTTCATTTTCTAACGGTTCAAAATAATATTTTTCAGTTCCAAGTCGCGTCCACTGCGTCAAATAATAAACGCTGCCATCGTCATATACCTTAGTTTCTAGCTTCTGAGGAAGGGTCAGGTCAGGGATCGTCACATCAGGGCTCCACCCCACATCCAACGTACCGAGAATGGTAAATTTAGAAGGCAGGTCAATGAAGATGTGTCCATATACCACTTCTCGCCGTTCCTGAGCAGTTTTGCCAAACATAGCATCATCACCGAACATTGAAGGAACCATCTTAGAACATCCTGCCATAGATAGACAGCAAAGAAGGAACACAATGAGCGCCAGTAGTCGTCGTTTCATACCTGCGGTACCCCCTTTTAAAAAAAAGAATGCCCCCGAAGTATACTCCGAGGGCAATTTTTACTTATATGATTACATCACTATGAATTGCCACTACCACCAAAACCGTTTCCGTACTCGTAGTACTGATATAGATCATTAAAGGATGGCATTGCGGCCAGACCTCCTACATCGGTAGGAGTAAGGCTGATTACACGTGCAACAACAGCAGGTGTGATCTTTTGGTCATACATGGTTACTCGATACATAGGAGCAACCTGTCCGCCTTTCTCGCGGATACATGCAAAGTACTTTGCATATTCATCTTCCGTAGTATTTGATGAAAGGGTGTAGTCACCTTTTCTCCAAGCTGTGCCCCACATTTCTGAGGTAGAGCCTACCAGCGCTTTAAAACGGTAGAATTGATTGGTGAAAACCATTTTCTGTACAATGACGTAACATTCACCCATTCCGTAAATTTCAGAATTCCATCTCTGGTACGGGTACATACCTTCCACCGGAATATTCACAGTGTCAGGTAAAACACTCACGGTTGTAGAACCGACCATTGAATAACCAGTTGGCACTACGGTTTTTGCACTGCCGTACACTCGCATCGGCTCGCCAGCCTGAGTTTGAGCGCAGCCTGCAAGCACCATCAGTGCGATTACAATAAACAAGCAACGTGTTAGTTTCATAGCATTCCTCACTAGAGTTATGTGAAAATACTGTTGAGCAAGAATAATACTTATAATACCTTGCCAAGGGACTCTGCTCTTTTCAGCATTCCAACAATAGCGAATAGCGAATCTATTGCCATAATATTTTCAAATAACACCATTCTTTATAATAAGTTACTACACTTCTTGCTTGTTTATTTTTTCATACGCAATACGGAACGGTTTTCAACAGTCCAACAGGCATTATTGTTTTTATATTTACTGTTGTTACATGTCACTATTTCATAATTTTACACATACAACAGTCTTAATTTTACTCTTTTTCTATATTTTTGTGCGCTTGATTCCAATTTACAGTTAATAAATCCTGCAAATTACCCATTAATGCATACGATTGTCACTTCACAGAGCTCTGCAACGTAATACTAGATATAATAGTAGGAGGTTCGCCCACACTGTCTATCCCCTTAAAACACCCCATTTGTCCTATTCTTGACGACTAAACGCATAAAAGCGCGGCACCCCTTCACACTTTTATGTGAAGACATACCACGCTTCCAACGTATTATCTGAATCTTGCGATTCGGAAATATATACTCTAGGTCATCAGCAATATGCAGCAGTGCGTATGCAATAGCACACAGCCACTACCCTTGCCTGTCCAAACAATTGGAAATAGAAGATCCCGGTCTTGTCACCGACTTCTGGTAACCACGGTAACCTGATGACTTTTTCTTGCTTGCTATAAGTTGAGATTTTAATGAGGCGTGCAACTTCTTAAGTTCATCTGTCAGCAGTAATTGAACATTCTGCATTTTCAGAAGTTTTTGCCGTAAATCACCCTCAATATCGCCTGTTCGGATTGCCCACGCCTCAGAAATAAGACGTTCACGCTCCACAGCGGCCTCATCAGCAACATCCATGTCACCATTCTTCAAGGCTTCCAGTTCTCGCTCCCCAATCCGGAGGGCTTCGTCAAGCAATGTAAGGCTGTTTGCCATACCTATTATTCCTCGCAGACATTCTCCAGTTTCCCACGCATAACAGCGACAACGCTTTTCCAGCGGGAAACGGCAGTTGCAAAATCACCATCAAGAATTTCAGCAAGAGCATGCCAATCTTCTTTACTGGTAGACTCACCCATACTTTCGAACTGGGCAGAAACTTCTTCAACTGTTGTTTCAAACAGTTCTTCTTTTTCATGCACGTATTCGCTACGTAGTACGGCGAGCATGCCCATAAAATCGTGTAATACGTTCAGCAACTCAGTAAATAAAGCGAGTGCTTCAGCTTCCTGACCATTGCGGAACATGCCTGCAATGTGGTGGGAGCTGTTTTCCATAAGTGCAACAACTTTATCAAGTTCTGCAACAATACCGAGAGCAAATTCGTTCATAGGAACGCTTTTAATCTCAACACGCTCAAAGGAACTAGTTTCTACCTGACCAGCCTGATTTGGATATTCTTCCTGAAACTGCGTCTCGTCTACGAGTACGTCAGTAACAACTCTATCCCCAAGCTCGTCTTCCATAACCTTAACGAGCAATTCCTCAAGGTTTGAAAAAGCGTTAACATTGTATTCTGCTGCATTACCGTCAATAACAATCATTATTGAGCCTCCTGATGCCTTATAAGGCGAAATTTTCCGTCACTCGCAGTAATACAATTTCTATGCCACGGATATTTCAACATAAACTGAACGGGCGATGTAATTTTGCACACCAGACATTACGTTCACATATCAAAAATAATAACTACCCGAATTTAAAGACTTTAGTAAAAAAACATTTTCTATCATCCAGCTACATCATATTCAAATATTCCGTACACCTTGTATAAAAGAACAGACAGCTCGTGCATTTCACGTCAAGTTACTGACGAGATTTACTGATAGTGTTTTGACATAATAGCTGCGTGACAAATGCAGCAACAGCCTTTTGTCACTACCTGCGACTATACCGTAATGCCCTTAGAGAACTTCTATGCCTCTCCCACTTACAATAGATAAACAACACACTCCTCACTGCTAAATATGTCATCTTTTTCTCTCTAAAGTTTAACGAAACGACTCCCACGGAAAGAGCATAGCGTCTTTAATCTTTCATCAGTTCACCCTGCATTGTAAAAAATCAAACCAGATCGCTTTTCTTATAATCATAAAACACAACTATGAGGATTTACTTGCTTTCACGTGGCAAGATGCTTAAAGCCATTTGAAAGCAATTTTCATCGCATTCTTTAAGCAGAGTGACGGCTCCGGTACTGATCTTACAACCAAGAGAGCGCAAGCCCCCTGCTATTTATCAGTCCCGCCTCCGGGCACCTCTTACAGCGTGCACAACTCGTCCAAGGTAAACAAAGGTTCAAAAAAATGGCGTTATTCACGAAAGAAGAAGCGCTGGAGTACCACAAAGCTCCTCGCTGCGGTAAAGTTGAAGTTGTTCCAGTAAAACCATGCGGTTCACAGAAAGACCTCTCTCTGGCTTACTCACCGGGTGTTGCAGAAGCATGCAAAGCAATTCATGCTGATCCGGAAACAGCAGCCCTCTATACAAACCGCTCGAACCTTGTCGGTGTAATTACAGACGGCACAGCTGTACTCGGCCTTGGCAATATCGGCCCGTTAGCAGCAAAGCCTGTTATGGAAGGCAAAGGCGTTCTGTTTAAAACTTTCGCAGATATTGATGTGTTCGACATCAACCTCGACATTAAAGATGCAGACCAGTTCATCGCCACAGTTAAGGCAATGGAACCAACATTCGGCGGCATCAACCTCGAAGACATTAAAGCACCTGAGTGTTTCTACATTGAAGAAACACTGAAGCGCGAAATGGACATCCCTGTTTTCCACGATGATCAGCACGGCACCGCAGTTATCTCCGGCGCAGCCATCATTAACGCATGTGAAATCACCAACCGCGACATTAAAAAACTCAAAGTTGTTGTTGTGGGCGCTGGTGCAGCTGGCATTGCGTGTTCCAAGTTCTACGTAGAACTCGGCGTTAAACGTGAAAATATTTTCATGTTCGATTCCCGTGGCCTTATTCATTCCGGTCGTGAAGGACTCAACAAGTATAAAGCTGAGTTCGCACAGGAAAAAGATCACGGCTCCCTCGAAGACGTTTTGAAGGGTGCAGACTGCTTCCTCGGTCTTTCCGCAAAAGATTTGCTCTCCAAAAAAATGGTTGCTTCCATGGCGGAAAACCCAATCATCTTTGCAATGGCAAACCCTGATCCGGAAATTCCATACCCGGATGCAAAAGAGGCATCTCCACATTGCATCATGGGCACAGGTCGTTCCGACTTCCCGAACCAGATCAACAACGTTTCCGGCTTCCCGTACATCTTCCGTGGTGCATTGGACACATGCGCAACTGAAATCAACGAAGCAATGAAAATTGCCGCTGCAACAGCTCTTGCAAAACTTGCAAAAGAGCCGGTACCGCAGGCAATTTGTGAAGCATACGGTGTAGATTCTTTAGAATTTGGCACCGACTACGTTATTCCTAAACCGCTCGACCCACGTATTCTTGAATGGGTTGTTCCGGAAGTAGCTAAAACAGCAATGGAAACTGGCGTAGCCCGTCTGGATATTGACGATTTTGACGTGTACAAAAAAGAACTCACCGCACGCTTGGAAGCATCACACAAACGCGTTGATGCATTTGTAGCAAGTTACTATACCAAGTAAGATTGCGTATCGCATCTGGACTCCAAGCCGTTCCGGTCTTATATTGCCAGATGGACAATAAAAGCGGCGCGTCATGTTCTGCATAACGCGCCGCTATCGTGCATAGAAATCAAACAACTACCGGGCCTACCGGACAATCTGCTGTGGAGACAAACATGGATCTTCGATTCCAACAGGCACCAGCCGCTGAGTGGCAGGCAAACACTGTTCTTCTTTTCAATTTCAAAGATGAAGCAGTAACAGAAAGCATCCCTAATCTTAGCGAAACTATTCCTTGGATTACCATTACTCCTGCAATTCAGGATGCCAAAGGCGAAAAGAATCAGGTAACCGTTGCATATGGTCACCCTTCTATCCCACTGCCACGCGCCATCATTGTCGGCCTTGGTGAACGCAAAGCATTTACTCTTGAAGTACTCCGCGACGCTGTAAAAACAGCAGCACTCAAATGCAGAGAACTCAAAGTAGACACATGCGCAATTCCTGTTGAAACTCTCGATACCATAGATGAAGAAAACACAGTGCTCATTGAAGAAGCCGTTGCTTCCGCACTCATTTCCCTTCACACATATGACGAACTCAAAACTACTCTGAAAGAACCTGCACACACACCTCGTTGGATGGGCCTGCTCTCTTCTGAAGACAATTTCCCTGACGAACTTCATGCAGCAGCACGTCGTGGCGAAGCAGCTGCTGCGGGCGTTAATTACACCCGTAATCTCGTAAATGCTCCTGCAAACTTCATCACTCCTGCTGCCCTTGCTGACAAAGCAGAAGAGCTCGGCAAAAAGTACAACTTCAAACGAACCATCCTTGGGCGTAAACAAATTGAAGAAGCTGGCATGGGCGCATTCTTGTCCGTTGCTGCCGGTTCCGACACAGATCCAAAATTTATCGTTCTTGAACATGCACCAAAAGGTACCGAAACCGACGACCCTATCGTGTTCGTAGGTAAAGGTGTTACCTTTGATACCGGCGGGATCTCTTTGAAACCGTCACTCAGTATGCATGAAATGAAATGCGACATGGGCGGCGCAGGCGCAGTATTCGGCTTGTTCGAAGCACTTGGTAATTCCGACATCCAGCGTCGCGTTATCGGCATCACTCCATGTACCGACAACATGCCGAGTTCAACAGCTACCCACCCGGGTGACGTTGTGACCTCCCTCAATGGAAAAACCATTGAGGTCATCAACACTGATGCAGAAGGTCGACTCATTCTGGTTGATGCACTCACCTACGCACAGAAAGAATTTAAACCGGCAGCACTCATCGACCTTGCAACCCTCACCGGTGCATGTGTTGTTGCTCTCGGCGCTCACGCAGCAGCAGTATTTTCAACAGACGATAAGCTTTCAAAAACAATCACCGATACAGGTGAGCTCGTTGGTGACAGATACTGGCCAATGCCATTGTGGGACTCATACTTCGAGACCCTCGAGTCTGACGTTGCTGACATGAAAAACGTTGGATCCCGTGAAGGTGGCGCAATCCACGCAGCACTCTTCCTCAAGCAGTTCGTTGAAGAAGATGTACGCTGGGCACACCTCGACATCGCAGGCCCTGCATATAACACCAAAGGTGGCGCAACCGGCTTTGGCGTTCGTACCCTGCTCGAGATCGTTCGCAAAGGCGTTTAATCCCCCTCTGCACGACGCATCCTCCGGCAGAGTAACAATCTGATATTCTGCTAACCGGAAAATCTACAAAAAAGCTCTAAAAAGGCTGTCCCACACAACGGGACAGCCTTTTTTATTACCAACGCACTGTCCGTCAACTATTCAACTATACTGCCGTACCACTCGTGGGTGTGCTACCCTAGACGAACACATTTACTCCACAAAAGGATGCAGGGTATGAAAGTTGAAATAGACCATTTAACACTTAATGTTATAAGCCCCGACGTATGCATAAACTTCTACACTGAGGTCATCGGACTGACCGCAGAAAACCACGATGCATGGAGAGAAGGAAAAGCAAAATTCCCTTCCGTGCGGATCAACCCGCATAACATGATCCATTTTTTTCCTCCAACTATGTGGGAAAATTTGGGCGATCTTATCTGCTCACCGGGTAAAGCAAATCATGTATGCCTTGCCTTTGCAGATAAAGAATGGAAAGCGCTGCTGAAGCGACTTGCCGCACATAAAATTACGATTAAAGGCCCGTTTATCCTAAGTGGATCACGTGGAACAGGAACATCAATATTCGTTGATGACCCTGAAGGATTTACTCTTGAATTAAAAACATACGATAACGATTAACATAAACTGATTTTCGCAGTTTTTAGTGCATAATTTGTGTTGACAGGACGACCGTAAGCCCACTAAAAATTCGCACGCGATCTGTGTAAAATACGCGCGTGCGTGTGCCTGCCATCCGGCTCTATAAGGCATACACTTGTAGAGGATACGGCAACTTATACATTTTCTTTTGTTGCCGGTGGGACACACTATTAATGGAGTATGTATGAGGTACGACAGTTGGCCAACAAGAAAGCCCTCCAGCAGTGGAGTATTGATGACTCCGCTGAACTGTATGGCATCCGTAATTGGGGTGCCGGTTACTTTGACATTACTGACCATGGCGACGTTGCCATCCACCCATTTGGACGTGGCAGCAACGTAGCTGTCAGTATTCCCGAGGTTATTAGAGAACTCAAAGAGCGCGGCCTTGAGCTGCCTGTTCTCTTGCGCATTGAAAACATTCTCGATTCGCAGATTTCCTCTCTTCACAATTCCTTTAGAGACGCCATCAAAAGCCTTGGCTACAAGGCAGAATACCGAGGCGTTTTCCCCATCAAAGTCAATCAGCAGCAACAAGTTCTCGAAGAGATAGCCAACTTTGGTTCATCTTTTCACCATGGATTTGAAGTTGGCAGTAAAGCAGAGCTTATTGCCGCCATCTCTCAAATGCGTGATCATACTGCATGTCTTGTATGTAACGGATACAAAGATGAAGAATTCATCGATCTTGGACTCCATGCCATGCGCATGGGCTTCAACTGTATTTTCGTTATGGAAATGGGTTGGGAATTGGCTACGCTGTTAGAACGTGCTGCTTTGCTCGGCGTAGAGCCGCAAATCGGCGTGCGTGTAAAACTTTCAGCAAAAGGCGGCGGTCACTGGACTGCTTCCGGCGGCGAACGTTCTTCTTTCGGACTTTCCATGTCACAGATTACCGATATTATCGATACTCTGAAAGAACAGAACATGTTGCATTGCTTAAAGTTGCTGCACTATCATCTTGGATCACAGATTCCTAACATCCGCAGCATTCGTACTGCTGTTCAGGAAGCTTCCCGCGTGTACGCCGAACTGGTTCAGGAAGGCGCACCAATGGGATATATTGACCTTGGTGGCGGACTTGCAGTGGACTATGATGGTTCACATACAAACTATGTCTCCAGCCGAAACTACACCGTTAACGAATATGCGATGGACGTTGTAGAAGCGGTTATGACAACACTCGATAAGCAGGACATTCCGCATCCGCACATCATTACCGAATCCGGTCGTGCTGTGGTTGCGTACTATTCTGTACTGCTTTTTAACATCCTCGACGTAAGCAAAATTGAAGACGGTAATGTCCCAGACAAAATCCCTGAAGACACACCGGAACCAATTGTAAGCATGTACGAGGCATATAAGTCTCTCAATTTGCGCAATATTCAAGAAGCATACAACGATGCTCTCTTCTATAGAGATGAAACTCGTCGCATGTTCCTTGACGGAAAAGTGAACCTGCGCCAGCGAACACTGGCAGACAACCTTTTCTGGGCAATCACCAAAACTGTTGCTAAACTGAAAGACAAACTGAAAATAGTACCTAAAGAGCTGGAAGAAATTGATACAGCTCTTGCAGATATATATTACGCTAACTTCAGCGTATTCCAGTCCCTTCCGGACTCATGGGCAATTGACCAGCTGTTCCCAGTAATGCCGTTGCATCGCTTAAAGGAAGAGCCGTCCCGTTATGCCATCATTTCAGATATCACATGTGATTCTGACGGCAAGCTGGACACGTTTATTGACCCTAAAGGCCAAAAGCCCCTGCTTGACCTGCACCCTATGGAAAACGGCGATGAGTACTACCTTGGTGCTTTCCTCGTTGGTGCATATCAGGAAACCCTTGGCGATCTGCACAACCTGTTCGGTGACACAAACGTTGTAAGCGTACGCATGTACGAAGACGGCAGTTACGAATTTGTCCGTGAAATCGAAGGGGATACAGTAGGCGAGCTGCTCGAATACGTAGAGTATGACCAGCGCAGAATCATGGAAGACCTGCGCTCTATGGCGGAACAATCCGTGCGCGAAGGACGAATCACCGCTGCGGAACGATTCGATCTTCTTCAGGCGTTCTATGCCGGTCTGCGCGGCTATACTTATTTTGAAAGATAATTTTGCGGCTAACTCGTACCTCAAAAACAACGTTTTTGAGGTGTGTTCTAGCTCCGCACCATGCAAGGAGTACAACTATGTCTAAAGTGTTGATCATCGGCGCTGGCGGCGTCGGCGGCGTGTGTGTACACAAGTGTGCACAGGTTCCTGAAGTTTTTTCCGAAATTGTTCTTGCATCCAGAACTGTTGAAAAATGTGATGCAATTGCTGCTTCAGTAAAAGAACGTACCGGTCGCGACATTATTACTGACACAGTAGATGCTGACAACGTGCCTGAGCTTGTAGAACTCATTAACAAGCACAAGCCTGCTCTCGTTATCAACCTCGCACTGCCGTATCAGGATCTCACCATCATGGACGCATGTCTGGAAACAGGTGTGAACTACCTTGATACTGCCAACTACGAACCGCTTGATGAAGCCAAGTTCGAATACAAATGGCAGTGGGAATATCAGGAACGTTTCAAAGAGAAAGGCCTTATGGCACTTCTCGGTTCCGGCTTCGATCCGGGCGTAACCAACATCTTCTGCGCACATGCAATGAAACACCAGTTTGATGAAATTCATCAGCTCGACATCATTGACTGCAACGCAGGCGACCACGGTCATCCGTTCGCAACCAACTTCAACCCGGAAATTAACATCCGCGAAGTTACTGCAAACGGTCGCTACTGGGAACACGGCGAATGGCTTGAAACTGATCCTCTCAGCTTCTCCATGAACTACGATTTCCCTGAAGGCATCGGCCCTAAAAAGTGTTTCCTCATGTACCACGAAGAGCTTGAGTCTCTCGTAAAACACTTGAAAGGTCTCAAACGCGCCCGTTTCTGGATGACATTCTCCGACCAGTACCTCAACCACCTTAAGGTGCTTGAAAACGTTGGCATGACACGTATCGACACCGTTAAGTACAATGGTCAAGACATCATCCCTCTCCGATTCCTCAAAGAAGTTCTCCCAGAACCAGCAGGACTCGGCGAACGTACAAAAGGTCGCACATGCATCGGTTGTCGCATGAAAGGTATGAAAGACGGCGAGCCTAAAGATTACTACATCTACAACATCTGCGACCACGAAGAAGCATTCAAAGAAGTTGCTTCTCAGGCTGTATCATACACGACTGGTGTACCAGCTATGATTGGCGCGATGCTTATGCTCACCGGCAAATGGACTGGCGAAGGCGTCTTCAACATGGAAGAACTCGATCCAGACCCATTCATGGAAAAACTCAACATTCACGGTCTCCCATGGACAGAAGTTACCTTCAAAAATTAAATCCAGAACGCCTGCCTTCTCCATGCTTTGTTGTGGATGAGGCAAAGCTTGCGGATAATGCGGCTATTTTAGATTCCGTACAAAAGCGCACAGGAGCAAAAATCCTCCTCGCGCTCAAAGGATTCGCCACATTCAGCACCTTTCCGGTACTGAACGGCGTCCTGCACGGAACCTGCGCTAGTTCTCCGCACGAGGCGAGACTGGGACGTGAAGAATTCGGCGGCGAAGTGCACAGCTTCGCCGCTGCTTATTCCGATAACGACATGGCAGAGTTCATCAAGCACTCTGACCACATCGTGTTCAACTCTTTTGCACAGCTGCGCAAATACCGCCCGCTTATTCAGGCATCAGAGCGCACCATTAAAATCGGCGTGCGCGTTAACCCGCAGCATTCCGAAGGCGCTACCCCCATCTATGACCCGTGTTCCCCCGGTTCACGTCTAGGTGTGCGTCTTGAAAACTTTGATGAGAACGATCTTGAAGGCGTATCCGGTCTACATTTTCACACTCTCTGTGAACAAGACGCAGATGCGCTTGATCGCACGCTGGAAGTCGTAGAAAAGCAGTTCGGTCATCTTCTCCAAAACATGGAATGGCTCAACTTTGGTGGCGGGCATCACATAACCCGAGAAGGGTATGACATAGACCGACTTTGTGCCTGTATCGAACGCGCTAAGACACGTTACAACGTTCAAGTGTACCTTGAGCCGGGTGAAGCCGTTGCGCTCGACGCAGGGCTCCTTGTAGCCACAGTTCTCGACGTAATCAAAGCAGACATGGATATCGCCATCCTCGACGCGTCAGCCGCATGTCACATGCCGGACGTACTGGAGATGCCGTACCGACCGTTCATAATTGATTCCGCAGAAAATGGTGAGAAAGCTCACTCCTACCGCCTTGCCGGTAAATCCTGCCTCGCAGGGGATGTCATCGGAGAATACTCTTTTGATACCCCGCTCAAAGCAGGTGACCGTCTCGCGTTCACGGATATGGCTATCTATTCCATGGTGAAAACAAACACCTTCAACGGGCTACAGCTGCCAGCAATAGTACGCTACAATCCAAAATCCGGCGACCTGCATGTTGTTCGTGAGTTTGGATATGACGATTTTAGGTGCCGTTTATCCTAAGAATTTTTTCTTTTTTGCCTTCGGCGACCAGAGAACCTTTTTGAAAAAAGGTTCTCTGGTCTCTCCAAAAACTTTTAACTGCAAGTTCAGCTTGTTGTTTCTGCAACATCTCGGCTTTTGCCTCACTACCAGTCTATTTCTACGTATGTTATCAGCTCACAATTCGACTTTTTTACCAAAAGTTCAAAATGCTGAGCTACTCAACCGAAAGTTATTCACAAGAACACTTCACGTTGCGCTAAACGGGATGATAACTCACTTATCTGCCACATCTAAGTTACTGGCTAATCACATATTCTCTTTCTAAGCTTCCTATTTCATGATGCTAAACAACTTCCACCTTGTGCTTTTACCATTAATTAGTCGCAGCTTGATGTTCAGAAAAAATCCAGCGAAGCGCAGAGGGCGTTTTTTACGTAAAACTCTCGCGCTGTTTTTAGTGCAACACGTGATAAATAACTTGTACTCTGCAACTCCGTAATTCGCCCGAGAGACTGAAGTAGAAGACTACCTCTGTGCTTCGCGCACTCAGTCACTCCCACTAACCCATCACTAAACCAAACAGTGTTGCCAACAAATTCATCAAAAAGTATAGTAAAAATATGAATAGATTTTTAGCATCAGAACTTGAAGAAACTACCCCGGAACAATGTCGATTTCAGATTGTTCCTGTCCCTTTTGAAGCAACGGTTTCTTATGGTGGAGGCACTGCTGATGGCCCTGACGCAATTCTTGAAGCGTCCGATCAGCTTGAATTGTGGGACTGTGAATCCATTCCTGCAAATGATGGTATTTACACTCATGCCCCAGTCGACTGTACTGGGCCAACCGAACAAGTGCTTGCCCGCATAGAATCAGCGGTAACAGAAGCTTCCAAGTACGGACTACCTGTAATGCTTGGCGGCGAACATTCTGTGACACTCGGTGCACTGCGCGCACTTAAGAAAAAGCACGGCACATTCGGTATCGTTCAATTTGACGCTCATGCTGACTTGCGAAAAGCCTACGAAGGCGATCCATACAGCCATGCATCTGTTATGCATCGCGCACTTGAGCTTGAACTGCCAGTCTTTCAGCTAGGCGTTCGCGCTTTCTGTACAGAAGAAGTTGAAGTCCGCGCTAAACACAACATCCCGCATATTGATGCCAAAGATCTGGCACTCAAACCACTGCCGGACGTTCTGCTCCCTGAAGATTTTCCGAAAAATATTTATATCACCTTTGACGTAGATGGACTCGACCCGTCTGTTATCCGCGCAACGGGCACTCCTGTTCCCGGTGGTATCCAGTGGTGGCAGGCCATCACATTGCTTGAAAAAGCTGTGAAGAATCGAAATGTCATTGGCTGTGATGTGGTGGAACTTGCACCGCAGGAAGGCGATCACGCGTCAGATTTCGCTGCTGCACAACTCACATACTCTATGTTGGGAATTATCCAACGATCTGATATATAACACTACAAGACCTAATTTACTGCTATCTTAAGCCAACACTTTTAGATCTTGGTGGTGACAGTATGAAATTTGCTATTATCTCTGACATTCACAGTAATGCGTATGCCCTACAGGCTGTTCTTGATGACATCTCAACTCGCGGTGCCAATCATATCATTAACCTCGGAGACACTCTGTACGGACCACTTGCCCCGAGAGCTACCTATAACTTGCTAACATCATATAATGTTATTTCAATTTGTGGAAATCAAGATCGACTGCTGTATGAAGCCACACCCGAAGATGTTGAAAAAAATCAAACACTTCAATTTGTGCTAAACGATCTTGGCGATGCTCCCGTTGAGTGGCTTGATACGCTTCCCTTTGACTGCCAGATAACTAGAGAAATTTATGCCTGTCATGGATCTCCAACCAACGATCTGACGTATTTATTGGAAGACATTTCCAGTGGTACTCCACAAGTACGTTCGGACGGCGAGATAATAAGAATGCTCGACGGAGAAGATTCTGATGTGATTCTTTGCGGTCATACCCATCTCCCGCGCGTTGTAGAACTCTCATCCGGTCAGCTTATAATTAATGCGGGAAGCGTTGGTTTGCCTGCGTATACTGATCATCACCCTGTCGTGCATTCCATGCAGACGTATTCTTCACATGCATCATACACAATGCTGGAACAAGATTCAGCAGGCTGGAAGGTGCAGCAAATGAATATTCCATACGCTGTGGAAGATGCTGTTGCTGCGGCAACAAAACAAGAACGTTTCGACTGGGCACGATGTCTTGCAACCGGCAGAGGCGACTAGATTTACATCTCACATAAAAAAACGAAGCTACAAATGTAGCTTCGTTTTTTTATGTTTAGCGAAAAACCCCATCTATCAAATAGTCTTTTCAAAGGGAGAAAGAGCTACTTTCTACAAGCGCTCTACAACCAAGTTGCCCATGGTGTTACAGCCTACAAGGGTTTCACCTTTGGACATGATGTCTCCAGTTCTGTAGCCTTCGCGCAATACTTTCTGAACTGCTGCTTCAATAGCGTTCGCCTCTTTGATGAGGTTGAAAGAATGACGCAGCATCATTGCCATGGAAAGGATTGATGCAAGCGGGTTAGCTTTGTTCTGACCTGCGATATCCGGTGCGGAACCGTGAATTGGCTCAAAAAGACCAGTGCCGGATTTGTTGAGGGAAGCAGAAGGGAGCATGCCGATAGAACCGGTGATTACTGCTGCTTCATCAGACAAGATGTCACCGAAAAGGTTACCAGTCACGATAACGTCGAACTGGTTCGGGTCACGAACCAGCTGCATTGCTGCGTTATCAACGTACATGTGAGTAAGTTCAACTTCAGGATAATCAACCGCAACTTCTTCAACAACAGCTCTCCACAAACGGGAGACTTCGAGCACGTTTGCTTTATCTACAGAACAAACACGCTTGTCGCGCTTCATGGCTGCTTCAAAAGCAATGCGAGCAATACGACGAACTTCGTCTTCATTGTACACCATGGTGTTGTAACCATAACGAACACCGTCGCGTACTTCCTGTCCCTGCGGCTGTCCAAAGTAGATACCGCCAGTAAGTTCACGAACTACCATAACGTCGATGCCGTTTTCTACAATATCTGGACGCAAGAAACATGCGCTGGAAAGCTCAGGGAATAATTTTGCAGGACGCAAGTTGGCAAACAGCCCAAGCTCTTTGCGAATGCCAAGTAATCCGGCTTCAGGACGAGTCGCACCATCTAAATTATCCCATTTAGGACCACCTACAGCGCCAAGGAAGACTGCATCAGCCTTCTTGCATGCTTCAACAGTTTCCTTCGGCAACGGGCAGCCTGTGGCGTCAATAGCACATCCACCAATCAGCTCTTCGGTGAAGGTTACATTATGACCAAACTTACTCGCGACTGTCTTCAAAACTTCTACTGCCTGAGTGGTGATCTCCGGTCCGATGCCGTCACCCGGCAATAAAACGATATTCATATCCATGGTCTTTCCCTCTATGAAAATTTTTTATGCAACTAGGTAGGTTACGCTCCACCACCTTGCAGCGATCTGGAGCGTTCCCCCTATTACTTTTCTTTTAATTTTTCGCTTACGTATGGGATAAGTCCGCCGTTATCGACGAAATCACGCATAAACTGTGGCAGCGGCGGGAAATTAATTACTTTGCCGGTAGTTACGTTGGTAACTGTGCCCGCTTCGATATCAACAGCTACTTCGTGACCGTCCTCAATATGTGCAACATCATCACCAACCTCGATGAGAAGCAGTCCCATATTAAAACTGTTACGGTAGAAGATTCGCGCAAAAGAATGTGCAACAACTACCTGCATACCGGCACCAAGGATTGAAATTGGTGCATGTTCGCGTGAAGAACCACAACCGAAGTTTTCACCGGCAACCATGATGTCGCCTTCTGAAACACGCTCTACCCAGCCTGCTTCGAGGCCTTCCATGCAATTTGCACCAAGTTCTTTTTCATCAGTCGTTACCAAAAAACGCGCAGGAATGATGGCATCTGTATCTATGTGATCGCCCACTTTGTGAGCTTTACCCTGTAAGGTCATGGTCATTTCTCCCAAAAAGAATCAAATCGTTTGTGGTTGAACCAAAACAACATCGTCATCTCGATGTGCCTCTATATTTTCAACCATCACTCACCTATTCGCGGTCAAGGGGGCGTCCCCCTTGCGGGTGCTTGCGCCAGTAGCCGTCCACGAGGAACGAGTGCTACGGATGCCAGTCCCTTGCGGTGGCAGAGCCCTTGCCCGTCGGAGACCCGCCGGAGGCAAAAACACCTCCAACACAAAGCTACACTTTGCGAGGATCAGCAATCTCACCAGCTAAAGCACTTGCCGCAGCAACGGCAGGGCTTGAGAGGTAGACTTCTGACTCGAGGCTGCCCATGCGTCCTTTGAAGTTACGGTTGGTAGTAGCTACTGCTACTTCACCGTCAGCAAGGATGCCCATATGTCCACCGAGACAAGGGCCACATGTTGCAGGGCCAACAATACAGCCTGACTCCATGAAAGTTTCAATGAGACCTTCGCGCAATGCCTGTTTCCAAATGGTAGGCGTTGCAGGGAGCACAATAGTACGAGTGCGAGGTGCTACTTTGCGTCCTTTAAGTACAGCTGCTGCTTCACGTAAGTCGCTGATACGACCGTTGGTGCAGGAACCGATGACGACCTGATCGACTTTTTTAGGTTCGACATTTTCAATTGGATGCACGTTATCCGGCAAATGCGGACATGCAACCATTGGTGACATGTTTGATACGTCGAAGTTAAGAACACGCTCGTATTCTGCGCCTTCGTCCGCTGTGAGCAGTTCGTCGTTACGACCACGTGCAGCAGTGTATTCAAGAGTTTTTGCATCCACAGGGAAAAGTCCGCATTTGCCACCGGCTTCAATTGCCATGTTAGCAATGGTCATACGACCTTCAATGCTGAGGGCATCAATTGTGGAACCGCCAAATTCGAGCGCCTTGTAGAGCGCACCGGATACACCGATTTCACCGATGAGACGCAAGATTAAGTCTTTTGCACCGACAAACTCTGGAAGCTCGCCGTTAAAGAGAGCAAGGATTGTTGGCGGGACTTTGAACCATGTGGAACCAAGAGCCATGCCACCCGCTACGTCTGTTGAACCAAGACCAGTTGCGAAGGCTCCGAGACCACCGTAGGTGCAGGTGTGGGAGTCTGCGCCGATTACGATGTCACCAGGACCTACGAGTCCGAGTTCAGGCAAGAGAGCGTGTTCTACGCCACAGTCGCCACCTTCGTAGTAATGCGTAATGTTTTGCTCCAGCGCAAATTCACGTGTGTTTTTAACCTGAATTGCGGAAGCGATATCTTTTTGCGGTGTAAAGTGGTCCATGACCAATGCCACTTTATCTTTATCAAACACCGATGTTGCGCCCATTGCCTTAAATGATTTGATAGCAAGCGGTGCGGTGATATCGTTTGCAAGAACCAGAGATACGTCGCATTGAACGATCTGTCCGATTCCTTCGATTTTTTGATCAGTGTGTTTCTGTAATATTTTTTGTGCGAGTGTGTGCGCCATGACTGTTAACCCTCCGAGTTCATTTTATCGAGTCTGTTTAAAGCGTTCAGGAATGCTCTTGCGCTAGCGGCAATGATGTCAGGATCGGATCCACGTCCAACTGTGCTGCATCCATTCTCCTCGAGGCGTACGGTTACCTCGCCCTGTGCATCTCCGCCGCTGGTGATGGCGTTAACACTGTATCGTTTGAGCTTTGGTGAGCGCCCGACGATCTGGGAAATAGTTTTGAATACTGCATCAATCGGACCTGTGCCGAATGTAGTGTGCTCCCTGCGGATGCCGTTAATTTCCATTACAACGGCAGCGTTTGGTGGCACTCCCACATCACTTGACTGAACGGAGAGATGTACCAGTCTGTACTTATCCGGAATACGGTAGACTTCTTCAAGGATAATTGCCTCGATGTCTGCGTCGTAAACCTTCTCTTTTTTATCCGCGAGGCGCTTAACGGCCTCGAAAACAATCTGTAATTCGTCATCTTCCAACGGGTAGCCAAGTTCAGTAGTTTTGCCTTTAATGGCGTTACGACCGGAATGCTTACCGAGGATTATATCTGTTTTTTCACGTCCTACGGACTCAGGAGTCATAATTTCGTAGGTTTCGCGGTTTTTGAGCATTCCGTCCTGATGGATACCGGACTCATGCGCAAATGCGTTTGCACCAACAATTGCTTTGTTAGAAGGTATCGGCTGACCAATGATCATTGAGAGCAAGCGACATGTCGGGAACAACTGTTCAGACTTCACTCGAGTTTCAATGTCGTAGTAATCAGCACGAGTACGTAACGCCATAATGAGCTCTTCAAGCGCTGCGTTACCTGCTCGTTCCCCGATACCGGAGATAGTCACTTCTGCCTGTCTTGCGCCTGCGTTAATCGCAGCAAGCGTGTTTGCTACGCCAAGACCGAGGTCGTTATGGCAATGCACACTGAAGACAGCCTTGTGACTGTTGCTGGTGTGTTCAATCACGTAACGAACCATATCGCCGAATTCCTGAGGCTGTGCATACCCCACGGTATCAGGAATGTTGATGGTTGTTGCGCCTGCGTTGATTGCTGTTTCTGCAACTTTTGCAAGAAAATCCCAGTTTGAGCGGGATGCATCTTCTGCAGAGAACTCAATGTTAGAGGTGTATTTTGCTGCGTGTTTTACAGCCGCTTCTGTCATTTCCAAAACCTGTTCCGGTGTTTTACGGAGTTTGTACTCCATATGTACCGGACTGGTTGCTAAGAATGTATGAATTCGTGGATGCTCTGCATCTTTGATTGCATCCCAGCACCTATCAATATCCGCCGCCATCGCCCTACACAAACCCGCAACCTGTGAATGCTTAATGGTCTGTGCAATTTTGCGAACTGCCTCAAAATCCCCTTGGCTTGCAGCAGGAAAACCTGCTTCCATAATATCGACACCCAAATTCTCGAGTTCCCGCGCAAGACGAACTTTTTCGTTCTGGTTCATTGTTGCGCCGGGAGACTGCTCTCCATCCCTCAAAGTGGTATCGAAAATGTATAAGCGATCGGACATTGTTTTCTCCTGTGGAGTTATTCTTTTTTTATTCTATTTCATAAACTAATTTCACAAAAACCTCACTTAGTTCGCTAGTAGGTTGCATAGTAGTGGGCCAAACGGACGATATTCGTTCTTCGATCGTGTCATTTGCTTGGTGACGTATTCTGAATGCATGATTTAGGCTCCTTTTTATAACATAATTGTTAAGTTTTATTCCAAATATGAAAAAAGCTCCGGTTCCTTCTGTGTAGAAGAAACCGGAGCTTGGTTTGCTTGTACTTTAAGAGTAAAGGCTGGGGGCGGTGTGTTACTCGCCGTGCCTTTCCTCCGTGCTGTTAGCTCTCGGAAAGGTCACCCAGTAACTTATTGGACCTGCGTGATAGAAATAGGAATGTATACACAGGTCCGCTAATAATGTAGCCGCCAATAATGATGAAGCCTAGTAGCTTCGGCTCGCTAATAATTAGTGTAAAGATAAGGATAGCAGACACAAGAGTGCTAAATGGACGAGCCTTAACGAAACCGTACTCCTTAAAGGAGAAGTAACGCACGCGGCTAACCATTGAGAATGCTGAAACAAAAGTAATACCCAACGCAAACGCAGGGACAATACTGGAGAGTTCAGCAGGAATGTACTGGGTAAAGAAGACGAAAGCAGCAAGTGCACAGCCGCCAGCAGGTGAAGGAAGTCCGATAAAGAACTTCTTAGGAACCACTGCTGTGGATACGTTAAAACGCGCCAATCTGAGAGCAGCACATGCTGCAAACAAGAAGGCAACGGCAATACCGAGACGGTTGAACTGGTTAAGGTACATTGAGTACATCATAAAGGATGGTACGAGACCAAACGCTACGAGGTCACACAATGAGTCGTACTGCACGCCAAATTCACTGGCAGTGCCAGTAAGACGTGCAACCTTACCATCTAAACCATCCATGATAGCGGAGAATAAAATAGCAGCAGCACACAGCTCAAAGTTGCCCGAAGATGCCCATATCAACCCCATGAATCCTGAAAAAAGACTCGCGGTAGTGAAAAGGTTAGGCAAAATGTAAATTCCCTTACGGGCTTTTGATTGATCCATGTTCATGTGCTTCCTTATTAAAATCGAAAAAAACTATTGGTGATGAATTTAGCTAAGAATATTACTTTTCACTTTTGCTGGCAATTACAGTTTCACCTGCAAACACCTGTTCACCAATAGCAACGGAAGGAGCATAGCCCTCTGGTAAGTAAAGGTCAACCCGAGAACCAAACTTGATCATTCCGTAACGTTCTCCACGGGTTAACGTATCTTCTTCGTCAACACGGCACACAATCCTGCGAGCGATAAGGCCTGCAATCTGTACCATTGTCCAACGGCTGCCATCGGCATGCTCAAGGTCATATGCACAACGTTCGTTATCGGTTGAAGCCTTGTCCCATGCGGCATTTAGGTACTTTCCGGAGAAATATTTAATACCGCGAACTGTGCCTTCAATCGGGGAACGGTTCACATGCACGCTAAAAACGTTCATGAAAACACAAACACACATACGACGCTCACCAGTGAACGGGTCTTCCATTGGAGTAATTTTAATTACTTTGCCGTCAGCAGGGCTTACAGCAAGGCCTTTAGCGGTTGGTGTCACACGTTCCGGATCACGGAAAAAGTGCAGGCTGAACCAGAAAAGAATAAAAAATACAGTGGAGAGTACCCAGCAGCCCATAATGGCAAATGCAAGGGTACCAAGACCGGTCAACACTAAAGAAGGAATTCCTTCCGGGGTAAGGCCGCTTGTTGCTTTTCTCATGATATATTTCTGCCGGAAAAAAACTCCGGACTTGCTTGTTTGTTGAAAATCAGCGGACACGTTATGCAATTTTTATCTATAACGCAACTTTTGCAGAGTGTGGCACTCTCACCCGCGTCCTTCCACAACTCTATTATGCTGTCGGAAAAATAACATTCGGGAATAACGCCTGAAGGCGCTCAAGCACTTTATCATGCTCATCGTACAGCAAAGTTTGCATCCCAATTTCACCAGCACGCAATAGATTTGACGGATTATCATCTACGAACAAAGAGCGCTCCGGTTTCACATCCATTGCACGCAAGGCATAAAGAAAGTAATCATGGGAACGTTTGGAAATACCTTCACGATACGAGTTAAACACCCTATCAAAATGGGAATAGATAGAATGTTCAAAGTCGAGATCTTCGAGCCAGTTGGTATGGTCGCTTAAAATGGCTGTTTTTACTCCGCTTGCGCGAATAACATCCACAACCTCAAGCATCCATAACCGCACAGCAAATCCTGTCAAAATTTCCAGATGCAACAACTCACTCTGCTCAACCAACCCTGTTTTTTTGCGTACTTCTTCCCAAAATTCCGCTTCAGTTGCTTTGCCCGTCGCATAGCCGCCTTCATAACAAATTTCGGTAACTACGGACTGAAACTCATTCTGATCAAAACCGTTACGCGCGGCAATTTTGCGTAATCCATCCACAAAGCCTTCATCGGCTAATACGCCGCTGAAGTCGAAATATACAACATCTATTGGTTGAATCAGTTCAGTGGTCATAACGAAACTCCAAATGTACGTAAGCACCATTTCAAAATTTTATATTTGCATACACAACACAACTGAGCCAATCTTAATACGAACTCGTTGACATAATAATATACCTCAAAGAGGAAAGAGCAACATGCAGGACACAAAAAAAATTCGCATTGGTATTTCTTCCTGCCTACTTGGCAACCCTGTTCGCTTTGATGGTGGGCATAAAAAAGACCTATGGCTTGTGAATACACTTGGGGAATACGTTGAATACGTACCTGTGTGTCCTGAGGTTGAAATGGGGCTCGGCATCCCTCGGGAAGCCATGCGCCTTGTGGGAGATCCTGAAGATCCGAGGCTTGTTACGAATAAAACATTTCAAGATCACACAGCGCAGATGAAAGAATTTGCTGCGCGTAGAGTTCGAGAGCTTGAAAATGAAAACTTGTGTGGTTTTATCTTCAAACGAGCTTCTCCTTCCAGCGGTATGGAACGGGTAAAAGTATATAAAGATGTTGATCCCAAAGAAGCCAAAAATGCCGGTCCACCAAGCTTAAAAGGAATCGGAGTCTTTGCAAGAGCCTTTATGGAGCACTTTCCGCTGCTTCCCGTAGAAGAAGAAGGAAGACTTTGCGACGCACCGTTTCGTGAGAATTTTATCGAACAGATTTTTGCCCTTCAGCGTTGGAGGGAAATGATTAAGCAACCGTTTGCTTATCGTAATTTGGTCGAATTCCATACCCGTCATAAATTGCTGCTTATGTCTCATAACGTCGAGCACTACCGCTCAATGGGCTCATTGGTAGCACACGGCAAACAAATGGATACGTTAGAGCTACTCCGGCAATATCAGAAAGAATTACTGACGACACTTAAAATTAAAACTACGGTAAAAAAACATACAAACGTACTACAGCACATCGCCGGATATTTTAAAAACGCACTCTCTGCTGACGAAAAACAAGAACTTCAAGAAGTTATCGAACAATACCATTCTCAACTAGTGCCCCTTATTGTCCCGCTGACTCTGTGCAACCATTATGTACGAAAATATGGTGAAGAGTATTTGTCATCGCAATGGTATTTGAATCCACATCCAATAGAATTAAAGTTACGAAACCACGTTTAAACATTGCTACGTCCCGTTATACTAATGGGGCGTAGTCTTTTCCAACTGCATTTTTGCTTACTTCTAACTGTTTGTTTTATGATATATTGCAACTAGCACTATAAATTGAACTATTTTATCATCATCAGAATATGCAAGCATTACGCTTCATTGATCGTACGTTTTATAGTTTTATAAACAAAACCCCTTTGAATAACAGAAGAAATAACCATCCCCCCCTTGTCACTACTGCGGTGAATAGGTACTACTCTAATATCGTGGACAAAATTACGAATCGATATTCCATAGGGGGTTCTTGTGAATAAAAGCGAACTTGTTAAGTTGATGGCTGAGGATCATAACCTGTCTAAAGATGAAGCAGTACTGCTTGTAAACGTCTTTTTTGACAGCATTCGCGAAGCTCTTGTCGAAGAAGGCAGAGTTGAAATTCGTGGATTTGGTTCTTTTAAAGTAAAAGAGTATAAGGGATACAAAGGCCGTAACCCTAAAACCGGTGAAAGTGTGAAGGTATCTCCTAAAAAGCTACCTGTTTTCCGTGCAGGGAAAGAACTCAAAGAAATGGTAAATAAATAGAGTTTGTTTTTCCTGTAGACCAACTCTTTGCAACCTGAGACACACACGCCGGCTGAATTGCGCCGTGCAGCATATGCACGATGGTGCGGTTACCAGCAATAGCGCCGGACAATATCTCAACTTCGTATTAGCGTTCGCCTTCCTGTGGAATTCGCAAGCATACGATGCAAAGCAAAAGAAAGAGTGGAGCATAACAAGCCCCACTCTTTTTATTTTCCGCTTTCAAAAAAAGCGCCCATTGGTGATCGCAACAGGCACTTTTTTATTAAAAAGAATTGCGTTTAGAGCCCGTCGTCAGACTCTTCATCCTTTAAATCCAACGTAAAATGATACGTATCGTCATCAAAGTCTTTTGAAACCACAAACCCGAGAGATCGCGCAAGCTCGACCATATTCTTGTTATCGCCAAGAGCTTCGCCTGTAATCTGCTTTGTATTCCGGGAACGCAGGTAGCTCACAAGATGCGCCATTAACATGCGCCCCAGCCCCTTACGCTTCCAGTCACTACGAACAACCACTGCAAACTCAGAGGTTTCATTGTCCGGTGAAATCATAGCACGGGCAGATCCTATGGTAAGCGGCTCTTTCCCTTCTTCAGGAATAGTCTGAACAATGAACGCCATCTCTCTGTCGTAGTCAATCTGTGTCAGCTTAACCATTTCAGAACGCGGCAGTTCACCAACATTACCAAAGAACCTGAAACGCCTGTCCTGCGGGCTTAGGTTCTCCACAAAATCCCAGTGGGCATTTTCATCCTCAGGTCGAATAGGACGCAGACGAACTGTGAGGTCATCACTCACTTGAACAACTTCTTCCAGTTCAGCGGGATACGGACAAATCGCAAGCTGATCTGCACCACCCATATTTGTCCATGCCACACGGATGGCAGCATCAAAAACAAACGCTCCGCTGGAATCAGCCTGCACGGGGTTAATCTCTAATTCAAAAACTTCTGGTATATCAATCAACATCTGCGAAATAGATACGAGCATTTCATATACCGCTTGCGTGTCCACGCCTGTAACTGTCTTGTTACCCACAAGTTGTTTGCTCACATGTGTTGAGGCTACTAGCTCTTTTGCAAGGCTCATATTCAATGGTAGCAATTCTGTTTGCGTATCCTGAATAATATGCGCCAAAGAACCACCCTGCCCGAAACGGATAACAGGGCCGAACTGCGGGTCTGTCTGAATTTCAATAGAAAGCTCTACCCCACGCAAACGCTGAGTCATTCGCTGAACTGCAAAGCCGTTAATGCGTGCGGATGGCTGATACTGGGCAACATTCATAACTATAGATTCGGCAGCAGCAGTGGCTTCAGCGCTGTCCTGAATATCCAGCATAACCCCGCCGACCTGTGACTTACGGAAAATATCCGGCGAAATCACTTTGATCGCCAACGGATACCCCACCTCATCTGCAATGGCTGCAATCTGCTCTATTGAATCAGTACTACGGGTAGTAATGCAGTTAATATCGTAAGCGGCAAGTAACGCTTCTACCTCCTGTACCGTAAGCATCTGACGTTTTTCTTCAAGAGCCTGCAAAACAATCGCACGACTTTTCAACACGTCTGTCTTGCTATCCGGCCGTGACTCTGGTGCTTCCGCCAACTTAATCTGGTTACGTCTGTACTGCACAAGATACAGGAAGGTGCGCACAGCACTGTCCGGCGTAACGTAGGAAGGCACCCTTGCCTTGAAAAATATGTTTCGCGCAATGTCTCCATCGCCTCCACCAAGCCAGCTTGTTAGGATTACCTTTTTACTGCGCTTACAGGTTTTGACTACCTTTTCAGCAATAGCTGCACTGTCCACACCAGCTGTCGGGATATGCAACACAAGAATTCCGTCCACAGAACTGTCTCGCAGCAACGGCTTAATGGCGTTGGCGTACATCTCAGCATCGGCCTTAGCATCAATTACTAATGGATTCCAATACGACCAGCTGCTTCCCAGTGCATCATCCAAATGCTGACATGCTTCATCTGTTAACTCAGCAAGCTCTCCGCCTCCCTTTAACAACAGGTCAGTCGCAATAAATGCCGGTGCTCCACCGTTTGTCACAATAGCCAACCGCTTACCCTTCAACGGCTTTGACCATGCAAGCGCCTGAATGGTGTCGAAAACGGAATCAATGGAGTCCATCCGAAGCATACCGGCACGTTTGAACGCAGCTTCGTACACTTCGTCCGCACCCAGTATCATACCTGTATGTGCAGCCACAGCTTGTTCTGCCGCATGAGATTTGCCCGCTTTAACTACGATTACCGGCTTTGAACGCGAAAGAGCACGCGCAGCAGACATAAACTCGCGGGCATTGGCAACTGACTCAAGATACAGCAGCACGGCACGGGTATTCATATCGCTGTTTAGATAATCCAGCACTTCACTGAAGCCCACATCAAGCATATCTCCAAGAGAAATTACGTGCGAAAAGCCAAGAGATTTAGACACGGCCCAATCAAGCACGGAGGTAAACAGAGAATCTGACTGTGTGACAAAGGCAACTTTGCCCGTAGTAAAAGGAGATGAAGCAAGACTGGCATTAATGCCGAGAGAGGGATTGATGAAGCCGAGCCCGTTAGGTCCCAGCAACCGTACAGAAAATTTATGTGCCAGCGCAACAAGTCGCTCACGCTTGCGTGTGGCCTGCTTTGTGTCAAACCGTGAAAAACCGGAAGAAAACAGAATAGCGTTCTGCGTTCCACGTTTACCAAGCTCTTCTATGTAAAAAGGAACCTCGTCCGCATCAACGCAAATGATGGCAAGATCCGGCGTAATAGGAAGCGTATCAATGGCTGTATAAACGGGCTGACCGAAAATAGTATCCGGCGAATCCGGCTGCGTTACAACCGGAAGTACTGGCCCCAGAAACGTACCGCCCAGTAAATTTTGCATACAGTCACAGGCAGGGGTTCCAGACTCTTCAGAAGCACCAATTATTACCACAGAGGTCGGTCGAAACATCTGTTTTAGCGTCGAATGACTCACACAGACTCCTACGATTGGTTCCGGTTGGGATTATGCAACAGCAAGTAAAAAGCACTGTAGTTGAAACTCATGGTAAGTTCAAACAGTTGTGTTGTTTTTACCTCTGCCAAGATCATTTCACCTGAATTCAGCCTCCCACCAGACCCGTTGTATGCCATTCACTATAACTTTTTCTACCGTTTACCGGCAGGCATGTTGTTCACCTTCCAATTCATACCGTTCACCGAAAAAGAATGTCTTTTTTGAAACAGATGGTTGCATAGTGCAGTTGTTCATTAACAAACCGAAATGCTCTCGCAGGTTACATATAAAATGTTTCCACCTTTCCCTTATGGTTTGTTTGCGGTTGTGGCGAATACTATTCCTTGCAGCATCAGTATCCGCCACAACCGGAACATACAAATTTTCGGGCCAACATGCGATGCAGAAGCATCGGGAAGACTACTGCCGTATGATGCCACCATTTATTTCGAGGAGAACACCATGAGCCAAAACAACATCATTTCCATGCAAGATGAGCAGCGTCTGTTCACCCCTTCAAAATCCGTAGGCGTAGGAACTCATATCCAGTCCCTGGAAGAATATGAGCGACAGTATAAGCGTTCTATTGAAGACAATGAAGGATTCTGGGCGGCACGAGCAAATGAGTTACTTGACTGGTTCTCTCCGTTCACCAGTGTGCTTGATGCAGACATGGACACACCGGACATCCGCTGGTTTACCGGCGGCAAGCTGAATGTTGCCCATAACTGCCTTGATAGGCATCTGGAACTTGGTCGTAAGAATAAAACAGCTCTTATCTGGCAAGGGGAGCCGGAAGGAGACGTGATTACATTCACGTATGAGGAACTCTACGAAGAAGTATGTAAATTTGCTAACGTGTTAAAAAAATACGGAGTAGGCAAAGGCGACCGAGTAGCCTTGTACATGCCGATGATTCCGGAATTATCCATTGCTATGCTTGCCTGTGTTCGTATTGGCGCAGTGCATTCCATCGTTTTTGCTGGTTTTTCTGCCCTCAGCTTGCAAAGTCGTATGGAAGATTGTGAAGCAAAAGTGCTTGTTACCGCAGATGCTGTTATACGCTCCGGTCGCGTAATTCCTCTTAAAGTAAATGCAGACGACGCACTGAAGACCTGTCCAAGTGTTGAACACGTAGTTGTTGTAGACCGCGCAGGTATTGCAGAACAAGGCAAAATGGAATGGACGGATGAGCGGGATATCTGGTGGCATCAGGCAATGCAACAGCCTGACATCAAGCCTTTCTGCGAGTGCGAGCCTATGGATTCTGAAGATCCGTTGTTTATTCTTTATACAAGTGGATCAACAGGAAAACCAAAAGGCGTTGTGCATACTACTGGCGGGTACCTGACTTATGCAGCGCACACTTCACAGTGGGTTTTTGATATTCAAGAATCTGACGTGTACTGGTGTACCGCTGATATCGGCTGGATTACCGGTCATTCTTACATAGTATATGGCCCGCTGTCCCTCGGTGCCACAACCGTTATGTTTGAAGGTGTTCCAAGCTACCCTAGCCCGGACCGTTTTTGGAACATCGTAGAAAAATTCGGCGTTTCTATTTTCTACACTGCCCCGACAGTTATCCGTGCCCTTATGCGCGAAGGAACAGAGTGGACCCAACGCCACGACCTTTCTTCATTGCGGGTACTTGGGTCCGTTGGTGAACCAATCAACCCTGAAGCCTGGATGTGGTATCACAATGAAATAGGCAAAGGTAAAACTCCTATTGTTGATACATGGTGGCAGACAGAAACAGGCGGCATTATGATTTCTGCACTTCCGTTTGCAACATCGCTGAAACCAGGGTCTGCGACCCTGCCGCTTCCGGGTATTGATGCTCGTATCGTGCGTTCTGACGGAACAGATGCTGAGCCGAATGAAGGCGGACACCTTGTTATCCGTAAACCATGGCCGGGTATGCTTCGCGGCGTATTTGGCGATCCGGAACGCTACAAGAGCACCTATTTTGAAAAATTCCCGGGAATGTATGAATCCGGTGATGGTGCTCGCGTAGATAGTGACGGCTATTTCTGGATTATGGGACGCCTTGATGACGTAATCAACGTATCCGGTCACCGAATGGGTACAGCTGAAATTGAATCAGCACTGGTTGCTCATCCTACGGTTGCAGAGGCAGCAGTAGTAGGAATGCCACACCCAATCAAAGGCGAAAGCATTTATGCCTACGTAACCTTAAAGGCAGATGAAGAAGAGACTGAAGAATTACGCGCGTTACTTCGCACTTGGGTTCGAAAAGAAATCGGCCCGATCGCTACGCCGGAAGTATTGCAGTTTGCAGAAGAGCTGCCAAAAACTCGAAGTGGTAAAATCATGCGGAGAATTTTGCGGAAAATTGCTTCAGGAAGTACTGGCGATTTTGGTGACACGTCCACGCTGGCCGACCCAAGTGTCATCACCGAACTCGTTGAGGGTCGTACAGAACTGACTGGAAGCTAGGCTTCAGCCTTCTACCGCTCTTACCCGAGACAAAGGACGCAATCTGAATGCTTCAATCGTGTACAGCTTATCAAACATGTTGGAGACGTTGATTGCGTACCTTTGCTCAAGGGATGCATGAAAATCTTCATGGCATTCCCCCCCTTGAATTAATTTTTGGCACTGAACAGATGGTAACATTTGTTCAGTGCTTTTTTTGATAACATTTCTGCACACAGAATGAGACGATTCCATGTGCAGAAATGTTATCGAGTAGAGCACGCCAACGGGCGTAACGTGACGTGCTCTGATTCACCAGCGAAGAGCGATGAAATTTTTTAGAACTCGCTAAGCAGTGTTTACAGAAAAAAGCTGAGTATCGAGACAGATACTCAGCTTTTTTTCTATAGCACTCACTAACGGCTAGTTAGCCGAATAACATTCTCGCAGTATTTGCGTTAACTGTGGTACGGTTACCGTCCATCAGTTTTCCCCCGCATTCATAAAATCAAAAGATTTTTCTGCGAAATAGAGTGAGATATTACCTACTCTATTTGTGGTATAGTTTGAGTACTATACCCCCCCGTGCCCCGATGAAGATACATCTTCACCCGGCTATCCCCTGTTCTGCACCATGAGGTGCAGACAAATGCGTGCAAAACCTTCCATGAACCTTACTATTCCCCAGCGGGGCTCAAACAACCTTTTCCCCAAGATTGTCGGAAGATTTTGCACCTTCAGGCGTAGTACAGTATCGTATAGGACACTGCTGACCAAAATTTGTCATCCCGTCGTCAACTGTTGCATTGTGACGAGCAGTCTTTGTATTTCTAGTATAGCAAGCACGATGCCAACTTTTCAAAATCAATTAATTACTACATTTCAACATGTTAAAGATAGAAAAGAAAAGTTGTGAAACAAAAAAGTGTCTCATGAGACGTCCCATGAGACACTTTGAGACATCTTGAGACGCCTTACGTATTCTTATTTCGGGAAAACTATCCCAAACCAAGCTCTTTTAATTTTCGATACAAGGTAGCTCTACCCATACCAAGCAATTTAGCTGCCGCTGTTTTATTACCATTGGCAGAAGCAATCGCTGCCTGAACTTCTTCAACAGAAACGGTATGGCAAGGCACACGCGCCTGTTGCATGGACGCTGGCATATAGGCATTCGGACTGATAAGCGGCTGTGGAGAATAGTGTGAACCATACCCACCGCCATAGCCACCACCGTACGGCGGGTAACGAACAACATCAGAACTGGATAACGGATCTGCTCCCATAATCTGAACAGGCAAGTGATCCGGCGTAATACGTCCGGTTCGGGCAAGAATAGAAGCATGCTCTATAGTATGTTTCAATTCTCGAATGTTACCCGGCCAAGAATGGTTCATGAAAACTTGCATTACTTGCTCTGATAAACCGGTGATAGAAACACCTAATGTATCATTGAATATATCAATAAAGAATTGCACCAGCAGCGCCATATCGTCCAGACGCTCACGCAACGGTGGAAGATGCACGTTCATGACATTCAATCTGTAAAACAAATCTGAACGAAACACACCTTGCGCTACACGCTGCTGTAAGTCTGCGTTGGTAGCAGCCACAATGCGCACGTTAGCTTTGCGGGTTACTGTATCGCCCACGCGTTCAAATTCATGTGACTCAAGAAATCTGAGCAAAAGAACCTGAATACGCAATGACACGTCACCGATTTCATCAAGAAAAATTGTACCGCCTTCAGCGGCTTCAAAACGACCGACCTTATCTTTGGTTGCACCGGTAAATGCTCCACGCACATGACCGAACAACTCACTTTCCAGCAAGTTTTCAGACAACGCTGAGCAGTTCACACGAACAAGCGGCCCGTTTGCACGGGCACCATTATGGTGCAACGCTTCTGCCACAAGCTCTTTGCCCGTACCGGATTCACCGGTAACAAGAACAGTTGTGTCCAAATCAACAAGGTTTTCAAGCATTGAATACAAATTAAGCATGCTTTTGCTGGTACCAATAATGTTCTTGAAGGAACGTCGCTCCTGCAACTGTTCTTCCAGAGAAACAAGGCGGGTAATGTCGCGGAGCATAAGCATAGCGCCACGTTGCCCATCAACACCGGATGCAAATGGCGAGCAGTTAATCATAAAAATATGTCGTGCATCAGCGGCTAGCAGCAACTCGACTCGCTCTTCAACAATGCGTTCACCATATGAAAGTACGTCGTGGAAAAATTCATCACAGCGCAATGCAAGATCTGGCATAACCTGCGGCAGCAGCTTACCCACAACATCATCCTGCATAACACCGAACAACTCCTCACCCGCACGGTTAATACTTTGCACGGTAAGTTCCGGATCGACAGAAATCATCACGTCCTGCATGGACGAGAATAGCAACTCTAAATGCTGTTTGTATGTTTCTTTTTCTTGAAGAGTACGTCTGAGCTGTCTATTGGAAGCGCTCAATTCTTCTGTACGGCTGGCAACTTTTCCTTCCAGTTCGCTGTTGCTTTCAGAAAGCTGCTTGTAGAGAAAAAAGTTTTCAATGGCGATACTTGCTGCAACAAGCGTCATAGAAAGGAGATAATACGAGACATCTTCTGTTGGCTCGTCACCCTGCAAAACGCCTATAAACATTCCCACAGGGCCTGAAGAGGTCTGCAATGGATGCAGCAACACGTCCCCAAGTCCTTCGGAGGTAACAGTGGTAGGCTGATTGCGACGCAACGCCCAGGAAAACATATGGTCTTCCATGAGTCTACGGCACGCGTCGGTAATGCTGGATTCTTCTATTTTGGATGAACACCATGACATAACAAAGTCATGTGATTCTTCATCCACCAGCAAAAATGCCATCGTTTTAAAAGGGTGGATAGCCTCTACATTCGCAGCAATTTCTGTGAGCATACTTGTAACATCGGCAACTTCACTAAGCCGATACCCAAAATGCCCCATTCCTGTTGCTGCCTCCAGAATCTTTAACAACGCCTGCCGGTTCTCCGGTGTATTGTTTTTATCTGGAGAAACAAATGCTTCATGCTCTACCATCTCACCCAACTTTGCTTATAAGTACGACTTCATCAGCCGAAAAGCACGCACTCTCCGGCTCTCATTCCCACGGCAACTCGTAAACTGCACAAACGCAATCCGTTGCCTTTCCCTCTTGGATTACACCAGCTACACCAAGGCTGCAACACCAGCATGGCTACATACCGTCGGTTAAAATCTCCAGAGTATCTGCAAACTGCCTATCATATTGCGAAAGAATAGGGACGAGTGCAGAAGGAGAAATCTTTGTTTCATCCAATGTAGCTGAAAAAAAGTCCGGCAAATGGAATGTGCAGAAATCTTTTCTGCGCAATCCCGTCGCCATAATTGTTGCCAAATGCACAATACTCGAATCTGTCGGCAATGGTGACGACAAAGGCGTGTAGCAATGGCGAACAATATTTGTCAGAGTTTCCGGAATATTCCATGACTCCAACAGGGCTGCGCCCACTTCCGCATGGTTAAATCCAAACACCGCACGCTCAGCGGCAGGCAGAGAAATATCTTTTTTACGGCTCAGCAATACGGCCTTGCACATAGATGCAGGGTCATAGCTGATCATAAGCAACATCCCGACAGGCTGTAGTAACCCGCCAACAAAAAGGCGCTCTTCCATCAACTCCGTGCAATGTGCACCAAGCAGACGAGACAGAATACCACAGGAAATCGCATATTCCCAAAAGTCCTGAACATTAAAAACAGTATCCGGAACCCCGGAGAAGATGTGCACAACACTCAACCCCAAGGTAAGCGTCGTCAACTCGTTAGAACCAAGTATTGTCAGCGCACGTTCAATACTTTCGATACGGGATGGAAACCCATAAAACGGGCTGTTAACCAGTTTCAAAATGCGGGCGGCAAGTCCGGTATCTTTCGACACGATACCAGCAAGCCTGCGTGATGTCGTGAACGGAAATTCCAATTCACGGACAATCTCATAATAAATATCCGGAAATGATACCAACTCTAGCTGTTTTTCAACAAGATCCTGAGGCGTAACCATACCCGGACGCAGAGTACTCTTTGCTGCACGGTCATATAGATCGCGCATGTTCTCTGCCGACATCACAGAAAAATTTTGGCTGCGTATAGCCTTTGTTGTGCGTTTTACGCACTGAACCTTAAACTGGCGCATAAAGCTAGAACCAGCTTCCTGCCCACGGAATGCCTGTGTAACATACCGCTTGGCAAGTAATTGCGCTTCATCCGCAACAGACTCTTTTTCCAGCTGAGCCTGACGTGAACTTTCGCGTGTTCCCCCTATTATATCGGCCTCTACCACTCCCCATGCTTTAAGAATTGTAATCTTTTGTTTATCCAGCTCTACACCGGCAGGAAACAGACGTTTTCCCTTCATCCCCCGAACTTCGTCTTGAAGCACCATACCGGATTGAAGCAGGTCAATACTGAGTTTTCCCACAAACATCTCCTGCTATAAATAATCACAATGCAACGTAACTTATCTATCTAAAATATGATATAATTCATAGTCCTCATTGTCGTAAAAAACTCTATACACTGTTGGTAAAATCATACATAGGTATAGAAGAACCATCTTGTAACCTGTATGCTACAATTCCAGATTCACAAATATAGTAAACAATCACGCACAATGGTGTAGTCATGTCAGATCACAGCAGCAAAGCAAAGCAAATCGTTATCCTAGGCGGAGGATTTGCCGGACTCTGGGCCGCAAAAGAGTTTGGTAAAAAAGATGGATACCAAGTTACAGTTATTGATCGTAATAACTATCATCTATTCCAGCCTCTGCTTTATCAAGTTGCATCCGCAGGACTTGAACCGGAGCAAATTTCATATCCACTCCGCGGAACCTTCCGCAAAATGCTTAATGTAGAATTCCGCATGGCCGAGGTGACTAGACTTGATTTAGATAAAAAAGTTCTCCTCAGCGATGTTGGCCCCATCCACTACGATGGCCTTATTATCGCCCTTGGCAGCGTTACCAACTACTTTGGCGTCCAAGGTGCAGAAGAGTTTGCCTTCTCACTCAAAAGTGCAGAAGAAGCCATCGACATCCGTAACCATATCCTTTCCTGCTTTGAGTACGCCCAGTACGAGCCAGACCCTGCAATACGGGAACAATTGCTGACATTTACGATTGTAGGCGGCGGCCCCACAGGTGTCGAATACGCAGGCGCACTTTCCGAACTCGTGCATACGTCAATACACAGAGATTTCAGAGAACTCGATAGGGATGATGTAAAAATCATACTCATCGAGGGGGAAGATGGCCCTCTCAACGGCTTTCCTGACAAATTACGCATGTACGCTAAAAAAAGACTTGAACACCTTGGCGTACACGGCAACTACAAACAGCACGTGGTGCAGGTTGAAGCCGACAAAGTCACCCTGAAATCCGGTGACGTTATTTCCACACGCACAGTCCTTTGGACAGCCGGTATCCGAGGTAATAAAGTTGCCGAAAAAATGGGGCTGCCTCTTGGTTACGCAAATCGAATTATAACCACACCTGAACTTAACCTTGCAGATCATCCAGAAGTATTTGTTGCCGGAGATCTTGCCTTACCAATGGATGAAGACACTCCAATCTCAGGACCGACTGTTGCTCCAAACGCAATTCAGCAGGGAGGACTGGCCGCCAAAAACCTCATGAATTTTTTTGAAGGTACAAAGCTTGAGCCGTTTTCCTACTTCGACAAAGGTTCACTTGCCACCATCGGTCGGTCCAGCGCTGTCGTACATCTTGGAAAATTCAAAATTACAGGCCTCTTCGCATGGCTGACATGGCTTATTATTCACCTGCTGTACCTCATTGGATTCCGTAACCGTCTCATTGTATTTATTAACTGGGCATTCGAGTATCTCTTCTTCGAGCGCGGTGTACGTCTAATTATGCCAAAAACAAAAGATACTATTCCGCGCAGAAAATCTGATGAATATGAACCTACAGGCACTGAGGGCGCGGCATTGAATGAACGCTCTGCAAAAGAAAAATGAATATAGCCTGCTAAGGTTGATAAGTATGAAAAGTACAGGCAGTATATAGGCATGATAATGGTTCTCTTGAAGACACCATGTAACTACTGCCCGATCGCTCTCTGTAGATGCTACAGAGTACCGACAGAGTCTTTTTTAGGCAGATTGAGACAACACGATGCAATGAAAGACGCACCTGAACCGGCAGACATCACATAGATTCTGCTCATAGTTCTCTGAACGTTTCCGGAAATAATCATGTTGAAATACATACGAAAACGTATGCATTTCAAATAACTTCCTGAACTGACAGCCAACAGCGGTGTATTTTTAAGCTGCACAGCACCTATCCCCTGATATGTGTGTCCTTGTGCGAGTTTGTCATCAACCTGAGAGGATGTGCTTATGATTTTAAATGCTAATCAACTGACTGCACTGCGCCAACGCAATGATGAAGAGCTGCGCAAAGAACAACAGAGCTACGGCTACCCTGCACATACAATTCGAGATCTGCTTCATACAATCGAAGCTACAAAGAAAGAAAAGAAAAAATGGAAGCGTCTTGCGCAGGAACGCGGCAGCGTCATTGAAATTATGAAAAAAGCACTGGAAGAAGAAGCTTAGAGTAAAATTAACCGAACAAAAAAAAGGAAAGGGAGTACCCTTTCCTTTTTTTATTTCTTCGGATCTTTTGTTCCTGAGTATGTGCAGGCATTGCGGATCATTCTGTAATGCCCTTCTTTATCTACTCCGATTGGACGTCCGCACAGGCAAAACACTTTACCGTCACGTTCATCTATCTCAAAGATTTTCTCTATTCGGTCTTTATGACACCGGACGACTTCGCCCTTGCCTATCTTAAAATACTTCCAGAGTTTTCTACGGCACGCGGCACACTTAAATGTCAGCATTAGTATCCTCCCGAAGTATGTGCACAAGCCTTTTTAACCCAAACGTGCAAAGCATGCTGCACATCAGTTCATCATATATGCTCAACAAATTAAAAATCAGGTGCTCTGTCAAATTCAAGAATTTCACCGGAAACAGGATGTGCAATCTTTAAGTAACGAGAGTGCAACATAAGACGTTCACCGGGCTTACGTGTACCGTACAAGTTATCCCCGACAATTGGACATCCAAGCCCGAATTTATGAGATGAATGCACACGAAGCTGATGAGTTCGACCTGTGATAAGGTCAAACGCTATTCGTGTCTGTCCGTCAGAGTAATCAATCTTTTCCCACAACGTGAGACAACGCTTACCCTGAAGCGGATCATAAATGCGAATAGGGCTGTTAAACCAGTCCAAACGCAGCGGCAGATCAATTGTACCACTCTCCCCGCGAACTTCACCATCGAGGATTGCTTCGTACTTTTTCCCTACGCGACGTTCACGAAACTCTGTGGACAAATCACGCTTGGCTTCAATTGTAAGCCCAAGAATCAGGATGCCGGACGTAGACATGTCGAGACGATGCGCTTCTGGATGCTCAATACATCCGGGAAACATTTCGCGCACGCGGCTGACAACACAGTCAGCTTTTTCCGGCCCCTTTCCCGGTACAGAAAGCAGCCCCGCAGGCTTATATACTACTACGCAATGTTCATCTGCGTACAAAACGTCTATTGAAAGATGCGATGCATCATATGTATCAAACATAAAGTTATCCATCGTTATTGTAATCCGCAAAGCATAAAGCCGAGAATCGGCTGGCATTTTTCTTCGCACGCTTCGTAAAATTTACCGTGCTGCCGCGTTTGCGATTTATTTTCAGCTCCATAGAAAAACTCTGCAATTCCAAGCGGAGTCAACTGATTCTGCTGTGCATAATGAATCAGCTTAGGAGCACAACAATCTGCCGTACCGGTTCGCATACCCTGTTTGCTGTAAAAAACTTCTTTAAGTGGTTTTTTGTCGCCTGAAAAATTTCCCAGAATATATAATCCGTACAGTTCATCCATTAAGGAGCGGGAACGGGATTTTCGTTCCTGTTTAAGCTGTTGCAGCAACACCTTATCAGAAGGAGCAAGAGCATTAATCCGATCTGTATAACCGTTCACAATCTTGTTCCCCACAGAATTAACCGCATTGTACTGCGCTAAATCCATTACCGGTGGTGCCCAGCCGGGGATTTCGTACAACCTGTCATACTGACCGGAAAAAGCACGCACAAGCCCCACAGTTCCGTCCTGCTTTCTGCAAACCATAATGCCAAGCATTTGCCCCAACGCGGAGCCCCATAAATAATCCATACTGTAGCGAGGATTTCCAGCAAGTGCGTCCACCTGTGCCTGAATTTTCTGCTGATCCGTAACACCGTCAGGAATAGGGAGAAGCATGTCGCCTTTAGCCTCAAGCTCCTGCCGCAATGCACACGCATAAAATTTCGCAGACCCGTACGGTAACGAATGCGAAACACCACACGCGACACAATGCCCGAATGCGGATGCTTCTTCAGAAAACTCATCTGTATACGTATCCAATGGGATAAACACTCGCGTCTCCTTGCGCTCAATATGGCAGAAATCACCGCTCTGCACCGAAAGGTATATAGGCACTGAATGCAAGAACAGCAAGAAAAGATAGACGCGGAAAATCAGCAGGCATGGTGGCGTAAATGCTACCCTGCAAACGCAGAAAAACGAGATGATAAACACCTCGTTTTCTGTTGCAAACCTACCGGACAAAATCAGTATATCCTACAAAGGGTCCCTGACTGTCGACGAAAACTTGCGTTGGCGAATGCCGTACAACAATAATCTTCAGCTGAGATTATCCATTTATTTAAAGAAGACTCCGGTAGTTGCTTGATGTTGCCATCGATTGCGTTGCAAAAAGGTTTGGAGGGATTGGAAACCCGTATCCGCGGTCAGAAAATGCAAACTCAGAAATTCTAAACTTGCAGCGCTGTTTTTCAGCCCGCACGCATTACCTGTTCCATACCCTATGCAATATTTTTCTAGTGGTTGCCGCAGCCTTCTGTGCTGTGACTGTGATCTGCGCCGCCGCCACAAGTGAATTCCTGAGAGAAATGCGGAAGTGTACCGGCGATGAATGCGCTTACTGCATCCTGAACGCTTGCTGCGCCGTTGCCGTGCAGAACTTCGATACCAACCTGGTTAAAGCCCATCAGAGGACGCATGCCCATGCCACCGGAAATGATAGCCTGAACTTTGTGACCTGCGAGATAGTTAACAGGAGCCATACAGCCACCCTGCTCATGCGGGATGTTAGGAATGATTTCAACATTAGCAATGCTGCCGTCTTCCACGGAAATAAGAGTGTACATCTGGCAATGGCCAAAGTGTGCGTCTACGCCTGCTTCAAGTCCACCTGGTGCTGCAGATGGAACTGCTACGAGAGTTGAGGACATATTGTCTCCTTGTAACATGTCAAAAATTCGGTGCTGCAAGGGAATTACAGCTGTGAGAGTACATTGTTCCAGATACCGACAAAATCAGTGTACATAGATGAATCATATTCTGTAACAGCCTTGCGCTCCACCATTGCTGCCGTAACAACATTGGAATGCGGAACTCGACCGGCAACCGGATACCCCTTTTGCTCACAGAATGATTCAATCTTTTCTGTCATGTCGATATTTAAATCGTATTTATTGATGACCACACATCCTTTAACACGGAAGTGGTCACATAATGCGGCAACGCGTTCTAAATCGTGCAGACCCGATGGAGTCGGCTCGGTTACAAACACGGCAAGATCTGTTCCGGAAAGTGAGCTGATAACAGGACAGCCGATGCCCGGTGCGCCATCTGCAAGCATAATCTCGTAGCCATACTCTTTGGCGGTCTTACGAGCTTCGTCTTTCAGCAGCGCTACCAGTCTGCCGGAGTTTTCTTCTCCGGGATACAACTGTGCGTGAACCAACTGCCCGAAACGGGTATGTGACCTGTACCATTCACCACATTTTTTCAAATTAAAATCAATAGCTTCACCCGGACACAAAGCAACGCAAACTTTACAGCCCTCGCACTTCATCGGGTCAACTGTATACTCTCCATCTTCTTCTTTGATTGCATCAAAACGGCAACGCTCAAAGCAGTCGCCACACTTCATACAATCTTCCTGACGAATATGAGCCTCATAACCGGACCAGAACTCATGAGTCTGATACTTTTCAGGCTGGCTGAGAAGATGGAAATCCGGTGCATCCACATCCAGATCGCAAAGGATTGCATTGTCTGCAAGGTGGGCAAAAGCACCGGTAACTGATGTTTTACCGGCTCCGCCCTTACCGCTGATTACGAGAATCTCATGCATGGACGGACTCCTGAATAGAACGGGTCAGCTCTTCGAACACAGGTTTAAGCGCAGGAACAGCATCTGTAATCACTGATCCCACAGAATACGCTTCTGCAATACCTCTATCGTACGGAATTTCCGCCCATATAGGGATATTGTGTTCTTCACAGAAAGCATAAATCTGCATATCGCCGATGCCAGCTTTGTTCACAACAACACCCATTGGTTTGTTGAAAACAGCAAAGGCTTCGTAGGCAATTTTAAAGTCGTAAAATCCAAATGGGGTCGGCTCCGTTACCAGTACTACGCAGTCCGCATCTGCCACTGCACAAACCGCAGGGCAACTCGCACCGGGAGGAGAATCTAGTATAACGTCACGAGGATCATTCTCATAGAATGAGAAGACCTCGCTCTTAACCAACTTCATTAGTGGAGGACACATCGCCTCACCGATGCGAAGTCTACCCATATGGAACGCAATATCACCGGAAGTGCCATGGCACAGCTCGCCCAGCTCGCGAGAACTCTCTGTTAATGCACCGGTTGGACACACAGCAATACAACCGCCACAACCATGACACATTTCAGGAAATGTTAATAACGTATCCCCAATTAATGCAATTGCCTTAAACTGGCACAACTCAGTACAGGCACCACAAGAGGTGCACATCCTCTCGTCTGCTTCTGGAATTTCGATATAACCTTTCTCTGTTCCGGTGATGCTAGGATGTAAAAATAGATGAAGATTAGGCTCTTCAACATCCAGATCAACCGCAGCAACGGGGGTTTTCCAGTTCGCTGCTAATGCAGCTGTAACTGTTGTTTTACCAGTACCGCCTTTGCCGCTAGCCACTGCAATAATCACTAGAAACGACCTCCGCCTCTACGACCACCGCCCTGACCGCCACCTTGGCCGCCACAACGTCCGCCGCCTTGTCCACCCTGACCACGTCCGCCGCCCTGTCCGCGACCGGCACCTTGACCAGCTCCCTGAGCCTGCTGAGCAGGCTGAGCAGCATCGCGACTCATTCCACTTTTACCCTGAGAGTTTGGTGAAGAAGCAATAGTGATATTGCCACTGTTAAATTCTTCTACAGCTTTACGCACAGTCATGTTTTCAACGTCCTGTCCAATCTGAACTTTCGCTGCTTCCAATGCTGTAAAGGCTTTAGGGCCAACATAACCGGTAAGCACAACCTGTGCGCCGCTACCTGCTACATTCTGAGCAGCCTGAATGCCTGCTCCTTGAGACATTGTCTGTGAAAGACCGTTATCCAAGTAAGTGAACTCAAGGCTCTGAGAATCTACAATCAAAAAACCAGGCGCTCGTCCGAAACGAGGATTAACTGTATCATCAAGTGTTGGGCCATTGGTGCTGATTGCTATTTTAATTGATTCCATCATGTTACTCCTTGGTGATGTCTTTGCATCAGAAAATGGTCATTTTTTAACGCCACAAGCACATATACTATGCATTGGGCTTACCTCTCTGTTTGCTTACCACCAGAACAACAAGGCTGTCCTGCTTCGTTCTTAGCTTGTAAGTCTGCTTCAAATTTATAGTCTCCACCTTCGACCCGGATTGCGCATCCTTTTGAAAGGGCAGTAGCAACTGTTTTACGTGCTCCTGCTAAAATGCGTCCGAGCGTAGGACGGGAAACACCCATTTGTGTGGCAGCTTCTTCTTGCAAAAACCCTTCAGCATCGATCAACTGTAATGCTTCAAACTCATCTACAGATATCTCTAATGTTGTTAAGTCCATCATTGGAATTCCCTGCGGCTTATAAAACACCACATGGGGCATCTTCCTGACAACACGGGTTATTTTTCGTCTGCCCACAAATTCTCCTGTTCGGTTAGTAAGTACTCACAATTTATGCATCCGCTTCTTAAAGTCAACAAAAAAAGTGAGCGTAGGTTCAAAAAAATCCATAACTGTTTGATTTATAATGAACATATGCTCGGTTTTTTTTCGCTTCCATGCAGTTTATTTAGCGACACAAATCCTCTTTATAATCGTAATACCACTTTTTGAGGTGGTGGACACTGTGTTACAGACACTCTTCAGCTACCCATTCCAAAAAAGTGTTTCCTCAATGTCATTTCACCCGCTTCAGTTGTATTATATTTCTGAAAGTTTTTTCCTGAATATCTGGTGACTTGATTTTGAAAAAAGAGTATTTCCGCCCGCAGTAAGACCCCCCACGGTACACGATACCGGCTAACCTCAGCTTCGAGACACAAATGCATTCTGAATATATGAAAGGCCTGCTCCTGACCGCATTAGGCGTGCTTGTACTGAGCTTTGATTCTCTCATGATCCGGCTTATTGGAGCACAATCGTTTGACCTGCTCTTCTGGAGAGGGCTTCTGCTAAGCCTTATGGTATTCCTGTGGTGCCGGTACACCCTCCCCAAGCAACCCCTTCTATCATTCGACCGCGCTTTGATCAGATCTGCTCTGCTCTTTACTGCCAGCACTATCTGTTTTGTTTCTGCTGTTTCATTGACATCAGTAACAAACGTATTGGTTATGATCAGTACCCAGCCTCTTTTTGCCGCAGTGTTCGGACGAATTTTTCTTAAAGAGAGTCCACCACCCATCACATGGATAGCCATTGTTATATCGATGATGGGTATATCGTGGGTACTTTTGGGTTCATGGCACAGTCCGAATATAATTGGTGACATCATCGGGCTTGGGTGCAGCATTGCTTTAGCAGGTAAGTTTGTAAGCGATCGTGCGTGCGGTACAAGAAACATGACGCCCGCTCTCATTCTCTCAGGCGCACTTACAGCAAGCATCAGCGCTTTTGCGGGGCACCCGATGGAAATTATCAATAACGGATGGGGATGGATGCTTCTACATTGCATCATCATCGTTCCTGTATCGTTCATTCTCATAACCTTAGGCCCAAGACGCATTTCAGCAGCAGAAGTAGGCATGTTGATGCTTTTAGAAACAGCAATAGGCCCGTTATGGATGTGGCTCTGTCTTAATGAAATCCCAAGCCAGAGAGCCGTCGAAGGGGGCACTATTGTTGTGGGAACACTCTTACTGCACGGCCTTGTCAAATGGCGAACCAGCCAGCCCCAAGCTGTGCCGTCGAGTTAAAACAAAAAAGCCCTCATACCACATTGGTATGAGGGCTTTTTTGTAATACGTTATCGTATTCCGACCAACGTTCTTTGCTTCGTAAAGTTTTATGTCCACGCGATGCAACAAGGACTCGACTGTCTCATCAGGATGAGACTCCGAAGGCCAATCGAAAAACTCATGGGCAATTCTGTACCGCCATACTCACAAGGTATTTTTTCTACGAACTTTTGAATAGCGTCCGCAACCTCCATGCATTCATTCATTTAATCCCATCTCATGAAGATGCATAAGAAATTCATCCCCACCAATCCTGAACACAGAATTACACTGTTGTGCTGATGCATTAAGACAAAAGGCAGAATGCTTTAAAAGATGATCACCAGCCGGATGTCCATATTGGTCATTAACCTCTTTAAACAGGTCAATATCGAGCATAAGGACTGACAATGTCTTATTCGTATATTTTGACTTTTGAATCTCGCAAGCCAGCGCTTGCATACCTGCCCTGCGGTTTCCGACACCTGTAAGCTCATCTTTAAGGGACAGTTCCATGAGCCGTTCATTCAAAAAAGATATTTCTTCCTGTTTAACGCTCACTCAGCTACACAAAATTTTCAACAGATTCGGATGAGCCCATTAAAGCGTGCTCCACCCTCAGAAAACAAACTTATCGCCAAAAACAAATTGTTACGTCGTGAGATATAAAATTTGGGCATAAAAAAAGTCCTCATACTTACGTATGAGGACTAGATTTGCGTGGCGGAGCCGACGAGACTCGAACTCGCGGCCTCCGGCGTGACAGGCCGGCGTTATAACCGACTTAACTACGGCTCCGCAAAAATGGTGGGCGGTACAAGGCTCGAACTTGTGACCCTCGGCTTGTAAGGCCGATGCTCTCCCAACTGAGCTAACCGCCCGATGGAGAAGTTTCTATATGCACAGTCCTTCGAAGTCAACAGAAAATCGAACTTCTATACACTTTTTCTCTGAACTATAGTACCTACTAAAGTCTTTTGAGCCTGAACATTATAAAATGGCTGCACCTTCACAATCTACGTCTGCAACACTCTTGAGCTTCGTGGACTTTTAACAAAAAAACGGCAGCAACTTTCGTCACTACCGTTTACATACAACACTGGCTGATTCAGCAACTATTCTGAACCAACAGACACACAAACAAGCTTACTTCTCAGCGATAACTTCGATCTCAAACATGGAATCCATCGGAAGACGGGAAACTTCCATTCCACTGCGTGCAGGGAACGGCTCGTTAAAGAAATCTGTGTACACTTTTGCAAGGTCTGCAAAGTATTCCAACTTAGTTGCAAACACAGTAACTTTAACTACTTTATCCATAGATGTGCCAGCTGCTTCCAAAACATGCTTAATATTTGTAAGAGTCTGACGAGCCTGAGTTTCAGCATCTCCAGCTACTTTTCCTGTTTCAGGATCAATAGCGAGCTGACCCGCAGTAAAAATAAGACCTGCTGCTTTGATTGCATGTGAATAAGGACCTGCTGCTGCTGGTGCTTTATCGCTTGTGATTACGGTAGCCATTCAATTTTTCTCCAAAAATTCAAAAAATATATTCAAATATACAAAAGGGTAAAAAGCGAAGCCATATGTCTCCGCAGGAGTAACCCCGTGTGTATTCCTGTGACAAAGTGTTCAGCATAACTCTATCGTACTATATAATATGGAAGAAACATTACTTCAACGGATTTCTCTATAAGAAACGCACGTAGTCCGCTGTTTATCGACATTGAATACGACACGATTATTACGTATCATACTGAACTGAATCATTTTTTTATCCAACCGCTGTAAGTAAAAAGCCGTTGCAAACATACATTGGACAAAAAAAAGGACTGGATAAAAATCCAGTCCTTAAAAAATGGTGGGCGGTACAAGGCTCGAACTTGTGACCCTCGGCTTGTAAGGCCGATGCTCTCCCAACTGAGCTAACCGCCCGAAATTTTTCGATCGTAAAACAGACTAGATATAGTCCGCATTACTAAAAAGTGGCGGAGCCGACGAGACTCGAACTCGCGGCCTCCGGCGTGACAGGCCGGCGTTATAACCGACTTAACTACGGCTCCGCATTTCTCTTACGAGAAAAAATATATATTCAATTGTATGAAGCTTTCGCCTCTTGCTTTCAAGTGGCGGAGCCGACGAGACTCGAACTCGCGGCCTCCGGCGTGACAGGCCGGCGTTATAACCGACTTAACTACGGCTCCGCTTCGTTATTGAATGGTGGGCGGTACAAGGCTCGAACTTGTGACCCTCGGCTTGTAAGGCCGATGCTCTCCCAACTGAGCTAACCGCCCGTTCAACGAGGACACTTTTTAGGGAAAACCCGCTCGGGTGTCAACAAGAAAGCTTTAAAAAAGTACTTTTTTTATTTTTTATTCATACGCAAGCTCCACATACTTCACCTTTCTCTGCAATCAAACAGGCTTTCAACAGAAAACAACGCCTGTTTTACCATGCAATTACAGAAAAAGATCACGTAGTTTCGGCTAACACTTAAAAGTCTGGATCTGAAACAAACTCTAACACTTCTTGCGTCTTAGGATGCACAAAACGCAGGTACGCCGCATGTAACTTCATCTGCCCCGCCTGTGTGCCATTTCCATAGAGCCGATCTCCCACAATTGGAAAACCTAACCCATAAAGAGCATGTAGTCGCAACTGATGTGTTCTACCTGTATGCAGAATAAACTCTACACGAGTATACGCACCCTCCACACCAAGATTACGCCATTCTGTTAAAGCCTGCTTCCCATTTTCGTGATCAATGACACTATATGGGCGGTTATCTAAATCCATCCTAAGTGGCAAAGAAATTGTGCCGCCTTCCTCTTCAAGTTGCCCTTCTATAAGGGCAATATATCGCTTGCTTACTTCTCTACTTTGAAACTGTTCAGACAACTCACGCTTTGCACGCTTGGTTAAAGCCAGCACAAGCAAACCAGAAGTATCCATATCGAGCCGATGAACAGTTGGAATCTTAGTACAGTGCGGGTAGCGCTCTCGAATTCGTGTTTCCACTGAATCTTGATTTTCTTTCCCTTTTCCCGGCACGGAAAGTAACCCGCTGGGTTTATTTACCACCACAAGCTTGGTGTCTTCGTAAACAAAAGTGAGGGAAAGCATACACACTCCAATAAATATCGTTGTTGGATTCTTCTGTAGTAAGGAAGGAAAAGTGAAGCAAGCAGTCCAGTGAAGAATTGTTTCATCTGATAGAAGATCAGGCAATGAAAAGAAAGACTGCCCTTTATACGTTTTATACAAAGAGCTTTTGAACAGAAAGCACATTGAAGCGCCAAGCATAGACTAGAAATAGAAAAAAGCGCTTAAGCTTTCGCTTAAGCGCTAAAATTTCATGGCGGAGCCGACGAGACTCGAACTCGCGGCCTCCGGCGTGACAGGCCGGCGTTATAACCGACTTAACTACGGCTCCGCATTATATGGTGGGCGGTACAAGGCTCGAACTTGTGACCCTCGGCTTGTAAGGCCGATGCTCTCCCAACTGAGCTAACCGCCCACTATAAGAAACACTAATTAGTGAATCCAAACTGATGAGTCAACATCTTTCTTTCAATGCAAAGTGCATTTGCTAAAAGCTGTTTCTCTCAAGCGAAAAAGCTTCTACGTAATTTCAAATTTGCCCGCAAGTCTTTTTTTTTATTTTTTAAATTCTTTCCATTTAAAACAACCATAACTATTCAATTACTTTTACTTTATTCTGAGATTTTCTTTCCGCAACTGTTCATTCATTCATCTGTGCGAATCTAGTCCCGTTTAATTTTTTTTACTTGCTAATAACCGCGCCAAATCTGGGTTGAGACATTAGAGACCTATTATAATTACTTAAAATAATGAGAAAAAACTTGTGTGCGTTCTATATTTTACGCTACAACATCTCCAGACCTGTGTTGGGATTATTGACCACAATCTCAAAAGATTACTGACCATGATCTTTATAGCAGTTTTAAAGAAAGAAGGATTTTCACACATGAAACGCATTATTATCCTGATGCTCGCTTGTACTATGGTATTTGGTGCCGTAGTTTCAAGTTCAGCTACCGAATTTAAGGCTTCCGGTACACTCGACATGGCATTCCAGTGGCTGGACAACCCTGATCCAGAAAACGCAAACAATGGTGACTACTTTAATGCGATCCAGCGCCTGCGTACAAAAATTGACATCATCGCTAACGAATCCCTGAAAGGTGTTTACTACCTTGAAGTTGGCACCATCCGTTGGGGTGATACAGCCACATTTGGCCGCGGAAGCGGTGGTGCAATCGGCACCGATGGCGTAAACGTTGAAACTAAACGCCTCTACCTCGATTTCCAGATGCCTAATACTGCCCTTTCACTTCGTATGGGTCTTCAGGGTCTCGCACTTCCTGGCCTTGCTAACAACAACCCTGTTCTCGACGACGACGTAGCAGCAATCGTTGCTAACTACGCTTTTTCAGATGACTACAACGTTGTTGCAGCTTGGGCTCGCGCAGCCGACACTGAAAACTACTCAGGCGGCTCACCTACTAGCCACACTAAATACGACGTATTCACCATCATCGTTGGTTTAAACTTTGAGCCTGTTACTGTTGTACCGTACGTTGCCTACGCCACTATTGGTCGTAATGCAGACGTTGGCTCTTCTGTTGCAGGTATCCCTGTAGGCGCAGATGATCGTGACGTATGGTGGGTTGGCCTTTCCGCTAAATCAGCTTGTTGGGAAAGACTCAATTTAGCTTTTGACTTCGTTTGGGGTAAATCTGACGGTTCCAACATGGTTGTTGGCGCTAACAACCCTAATAGCCGTGACCAGAGTGGCTTCTACGTACTCCTCCACGGTGATTACAAAATGGAATACTACACTCCTACTCTCGATCTCTGGTATGCATCCGGTGATGACGACAACAACACAAGTTCTGGTAACTACCTGCCAGAAATTTCTGCTGGCGGTCTTGCTCTGACCAACCTCGGTACTGACGGTGGCTTCTTTGACACCACAGACAACGCATTTACTCTTTCCGGCATCGGCACCATGGGTGTTGTACTCGGTATTACTGAAGTTTCCTTCATTGAGAACGTAACTCATGACTTTAAAGTTGCATGGATGCAGGGTACTTCTGATTACTCTGGCGCAGCTGGTTCAGTTAACACCTTCCCAACCGACGAAGACAGAGCTTGGGAATTCAACATTGACACTAACTGGCAAATGTACGAAAACCTCGCAGCTATCGTAGAGCTCGGTTACCTGAACCCTGACTACAAGTCTGTTGAAGGTGAAGAAGCTGTATTCAAAGCAGCTATCGGTTTCCAGTACTCTTACTAGCTAGTATCCCTGTGGTCAGCGCATAGCCTGCGCAAACAACGCAGTTCCAGCCGGAGGATTTTATCCTCCGGCTTTTTTTATGTTGAAAATCCGCACATCACTCAAAAGCAATATGCGGATTACCCATTCGAAATATTCATCTATGACACAAGACAATTACTATCAAAACTGCTTAACATAGAACTAATCCATCTGAAAAAAAGGAAGCTTCCAGCCTAGAGCATTCTCAGGAGACATACCTTGCTGTCTCCAAAACTCTCTATGCGCCCCCTTGTACCCCCAAAGCTCACCCTGATAACGTTTTGGCAAAATAAGTCGTGAGAAAGGCTTATTAAGCTGCTCCATTTTTTCAACAAGCAAGCATCGTAAGGCTTCACTACGCACCATGTTTCCCATAGCTGGATGAAACGGTCCCGCAATGAGGCTGTCAGTTAACCCTTCTTCCTGAGCAACGCCTATTCGGATAACACGGATACCATGCTGCCAAAGCCTTAGTACCCCCATCCCCAGAGCCTCAACTGTTTCATCTAATCCCCATGGGGCAAAATCACCACGTGCATACCAGCGAGCCAGAACAGTATTCTCAAAGACAAGACAGGGATAAAGACGAACAACTGCCGGAGCCAAAGCACATGTTTTTTCTATATCAATCTGAAATATTTTTTTATCCATTCCCGGAAGACCGGGAAGCAGTTGAATCCCCAGCTCAAGCGAGCTTTTTTTAACTATATCGCAAGCGCTTACTATCGTTTCTTCCGTATACCCACGCTTGCTATTGGCTAAAACTGTGTTATTATAGGTTTGTACGCCCAGCTCGACAGTTTTAAGACCTAAATTTCGTAATTGCGATAAGCACTCTGGGCCAACAGCATCAGGACGGGTTGAACAGCGAACCCCTGTTACCTTGCCGGATTCAATATATTGTCCAGCAAGGGAAACCAGACGCTCCTGCCATTCGAAAGGAATTGCAGTGAATGTTCCGCCGTAGAATGCAACCTCGTACCCGGCACCGTCATCTGCGCTTGCAAGAGTCTGTTGCAACAACGTGTAAATATTTTTCAGTTGCGATTCAGCTGTTCCAGTCTGAACCGTTTGTGAACAATACACACATCGAGTTCTGCATCCGGCAAAAGGCATAAAAACAGGCAGAATTCGCGTCTTGCGGCTTACTGGTTCTGGGTGAGAAAAAATCATTCCGAGCGTAACCACCTTTATGTATTAATTTTTTTATTTTTTTTCTTTATAGAAAAAAAATTTACTGTTAAGAAATGGGCAAACGCCCCGCAGGCTCTGGCGTAATTTCCCATGAAATAACCGACTATTTGCACGTCAACAGTGTAAACATATAAAATTACGTAAAAAAACTTGATTGCTCATGGACATTGAGTATATACACAGCGCGGCACATGACTGGAAAAGATAAAATCATCCAGTCAATTACCTGAACAATGTAACAAAAAATCATTACAGCACTATGAGTACTCAAGATTGTATTTTTTGCAAGATTATCAGCGGTGAGATTCCCTGCGCGGAACTTTACTCTGATGACAACGTATTGGCTTTTCTAGACATTGGTCCGGTAAATAAAGGCCACACGCTTATTATCCCTAAGCAGCATTATGCGAATATCTTTGATATTCCAGCTGAACTTGCCCCTGCCATCATCAAAGCACAACAGGTTGTTGGCAAAGCTATACTTGCCACTACGGGGGCAACAGGGTTGAATATATTCATGAACAACCATCCAGATGCCGGTCAGCTTGTATTTCACGCTCACTGGCACCTGATACCCCGCTTCAGTGATGATGGCCTGAAGCATTGGCCACAGGTAGCATACGACTCTATTAAAGAGGCACAGCATTTAGCCACCAGCATTCGGCAGCACATATAAGAGCCGTTACCCCACGAAAATGGGAGGATAACATGGAAGGGAAAACCCTTACAAAAGCTGACATAGTAGATTCTATCTACGAAAAAACTGACAGGAACCGCGCAGAAGTTAAAAACCTCGTAGAATCCCTGTTAGATATCATGAAGAGCGCTATCAAAAAAGATCACGCACTTCTCATCAGCGGATTCGGAAAACTTGAAGCTTACGACAAGAAAGCTCGTAAAGGCCGCAACCCGCAGACCGACGAAACTATCACTCTGCCACCGCGCAAAGTTGTAGTATTCCGTCTGTCCCGCAAATTCCGCGCTGAACTGAACGGTTAGTTCTCAGCACGGTTAGTCAGGCACACCCTGCATCGGCACTGTGTGCCTGTACATCTTACAAAAAAACCCGCGTAAAGCGGGTTTTTTTGTGCCTATTTTTCTGCAAAAATAAAGGCGCCAGAAAATTCATTCGTGAGCGTTTTTTTGGCCCGCTCCGCAGCCGTATAGGTAAAATAGGGCCCAACATGTACTTTCCAGATGCTAGAACTTACATCCTGATACAATCGGCAGGAACGCCCGTTACTAACAATCTTCTGCCGAAGTGTCTGGGCGTTGAACTTATCCCCGAAGGAACCAACCTGAATATAAAACGACCCACTATTATTTTTCGATGTGGATGCATACGTTTTATCTTCTGGCCCACCAATGGCTTCAATCTTTACCGAAACAACACCGGGGCCAAGCATATCTAGTTTCTTTGCTGCGGAATGGGTCAAATCAACAACACGACCTTCGACAAAAGGCCCCCTGTCGTTAACACGAACAACAACAGATTTTTTGTTTTGCATGTTTGTTACACGCAGGATGGTTCCAAATGGTAAATTTTTGTGCGCAGCTGTCATACCGTACATATCGTACCGTTCACCGTTCGCAGTTTTTTTACCGTGAAATTTTTTACCGTACCATGACGCTTTACCGTACTGAACAAAGCCTTCGGATGATGCCAATTTTGTGTAGCTCTTACCCCATACAGTATATGAACCGGAAGCCTTATGCTCAGTTTTTACTTTGGTAGGGGTTGAATATCCCTGCGGAGAAGAAATATGTGTTTTTCCACACCCGACAAGCGAGATAAGACATGCAATACAGAGTGATAAAATAACAATTCGCAATGAATACTCCTAAAATATAATGCAACTAAAATAGAATATTCACTGCTATAATATTAAAAGAACGCATGCTGCAAGAGGCAACATGCGTTCTTTTATCGTCTTTACGTTATCTAACAAAATTCTTCGGGCTTCTTGTCCTCTTCCAGTTCGCATTCGCGCTGTAAGAGCTGTTCGAGCATAATATCTGCACCAATAACACCAGTAATATTGTCATCACTGTCTGTTACAGGAGCGGACACCGTTAATATCAGCTGTCCTGTAAAATGAGATGTGTACAGATTGGTAATATGTAGCTTGCCAGTTTGAACCGGCTGCTTGAACCACTCTCTGGATGAGAAATCATAACCGATTTCAAGAACTTCATACTTTTCTTTAAATCGCAGATCAGTAATCTCTGATGCGATCAAGCCACCCTCTTTGTCTGTAAGATAGAGATACTGAATAAAAGGATAGTCGCGTACAAAATCTGTCAAACAGCCATAGTTCTCTTTTGTAAGAATAACCCTGCAGTCTTCGGAAAGCTTGGAAATAAGCTTGGCCGCAAGATTATGTGCAACCTCTTTAAGGTTATCAAAATCAGTGCGGAACATTTCCGGCAGGTATCGACGCACAAGGCGTTCCATTTCTTTGTTAGAAACAGAAGTAGAGCGCCCTTTTTCATACGCCTCCATAATGCGATTGTACACTTCACCAACAGCAGGGTGACGTTTTGAAACTTCACTGCCGCCTGTCAGTTTAAGTGTCTGGTTAATCCAGTACGCAACACCGGCTCTACCGGATTTATCTGTAATGATAATCGGCACAGGACGGTTAAGAAGACGAGTTGTGTCAAACACGTTGTAAATTTCTTCGTTTTTAGCAAGCCCGTCCACGTGGATACCTGCACTTGTGGCGTTGAAATCTCGTCCAACAAACGGATAGTTATCCGCCACTTTGTACTCAAGCTCGCTTTCGAAATATTCACCAATTTCACTGATTACTCGGGTATCAGCAGCTTCATCGTGACCGGTAAGGGAGATGTATTCAATAATAAGCGCCTCAATAGGCGAGTTACCGGTACGTTCACCAAATCCGAGTAAGGTTCCGTTAGCACCGCCACAGCCGTGCAGCCATGCTGTTACAGCGTTAACCAAAGTTTTATGAAAATCGTTATGTCCATGCCATTCCAACCATTCACTTGGCACGCCTACTTCATCCGTAAAAGCGCGGACAAGGCGAGGAACCGAACGCGGGAGAGTTGCTCCCGTATACGGAACACCGTACCCCATAGTGTCGCACATACGAATTTTAACCGGCAAGCCGCTCTGACGGGAAAGATCCATCAGTTTTTCTGCAAATGGCAGGCAGAAGCCATAAATATCGGCGCGAGTAATATCCTCAAAATGACAGCGAGGCGAAATACCCCAGGCAAGAGCCTGTTCAACTACATCAAGGTAATTGCGCATTGCCTGTTCACGATCAAGTCCCAGCTTCAAGTAAATATGGTAATCAGAGACGGAAGTAAGCATACCCACTTCTCTAAATTCCATACTCTTGGCTATTTTCAAGTCGTTTTTATGGGCACGAATCCATCCGGTAATTTCCGGATATTTGTAGCCCCTTGATCGGCAGGCATCGATTGCACGTTTGTCTTTGTCTGAATACATGAAGAACTCGGAGGCACGGATCAATCCGCTTCTGCCACCAAGCCTATGCAACATATCAAAAATAGTTTCAATTTGCTTTACCGTGTACGGAGGTCTTGCCTGTTGACCATCCCGAAAAGTAGTATCGGTGATGAACATTGGCTCCGCAGGACGCGGTGCCACGAAAACATCATCAAACGCGATACGGCTAATCTGTTTGTAAGGATACAGATCACGGAAATACTCACCTTGTTCAAGGTTCTCGAGTTTAAGCTTTGATGTCGCGCGGTTTAGATGAAACAAGGTCACAGTTCTTTACCCTCCTTGGAGACGAGTCATTTAACAATTCTTCAATATTTTGGCGCACTGTAGCAGCTTTGGTACACGCAGGATTTATCTGCGCTGCTTCTATTGCTGCCTTTAACGCCTCATCAAGGCGTCCTCCTTCCAAAAGCCCTTCTGCTGCCAGAATATACATCTCTTCTGGCACCGTTCCATAAATAGAAGAGATTAGAGTGTCATAGTCTTTGCCGAACACGCCCCTTACCAGCTCGTTACGTGAATATAACAGTCTGGAAAGCAATAGGTTTTGCTTATTGTGAGCGCAATAGATGCAAAAGAGTGTTTTGCAGCGTGAAAGCAGAAAAGAAATACGGACAATTTCGCGAGACATACTCTCGCGGGTTTCCCCGAGGAGCTGTGAAAAAGGTTCCACAATATCCTGAATACCATTTTCCTCAGCAGGCTTCTCCAATGCTTTAAACATAGGAGCATAGTGCTGTTGCTGGTAGGCATCTTCTTTTAGCTTGATACATTCGTGAAACACATAACTGATAGCCCAATCCAGAGCTTTCGCGACCACAGGAGCCTGTGCGTCTGTTCTGAGCAAATGATGAGCGGTGTCTTTTAAACGCCAAAGCAGTCCCTTATTCATGGTACTGCCCAGCAGATCACGCACTTGTGTAAACGAAACCGCGCCGGAGTCTGAAAAACGTGTAAACTGCTCTTCCAGAATGCTCGATACCATACAAAAATCACGCATGATATCGCGTGCAAACTCTTCTCTATTGGCTTCTATCCATCGGCGGGACATGATCACCTCATCTCGTGTTGCATCGGTCACAGTACACGATTTTACAAAAAAGGCAAAATCAGCACTGAACAAAGTTCCCACTGCGCAAAGCCAGTAGGACAACTGAACCAACTATCAGAACTCGTTGATTATTCAACTGATGCGAATTCTGCGCAACATTTTTTTTGCTGGTACAGTTACTCCACCATTTATTTTTAAACTAGACGGAGCGCGAAAACACTCTTTCGGTTACGTTAGTAACATTATACATGAACATTTTATACTGGCATTTTTTGGATAAAAAATAACGGCAGCTCCTGAAGATTCAGGGCTGCCGCTAGTTGTACAAAAAATACGATATCTTCTGCACAGCCAAAAAAAATGGCTCTAGTTTCCGCTAAGCAAAACTTTCGCTACAGAGATATCATAAAAAAGCATCGGGTCGGCATCGCGGCCCATTCCTTTATACATTTCTGCAGCCTGTTTGATGGCTTCATATGGCACCCAACCATGCTGGTCCCATACCTGCTCATTATCTGCACGCCAAATGCGGAATTCAATTTCGTCTGCATTACGGCGTACATATACACGAGTTTTCTTATCATTCGGTGCTGGATAGTAGTAGTGTCCGAGCTGATCTTTCATAACAAACCTCACATAGTTCTTGTGTGGCTTTGACCTCATTTATGCAGCAAGGTCAAGCTGCGCGGCTTCGTTTTTTCTAAGTTTCGATTCAATTCTCTCAGCAAAAGAGCTTTTACATTTTATTACATATTAATTTTCCAAACATTTTTCCGCACTCGTCAATTGTGAAAAAAAGCACTTGCTAAAATACGCACTTTCTTTTGATTAAAGTTCGTTATGTTACCACCTCACTGCAAACTCAAATTGTCAGCGTATAACGCAGGGTTTGCGTTGTTTTTCTGCAACTTACAAATAGAGCATGCTATACACAAACTTATCAAATACACTTGACAAACCGAGGCGTTCTTTCTAGCAAGAGATAACTTTGTCCAAAAAATCACGCCCTTTTTCAGGAACGAAATCTTAGACCAGATTTACTCCCTATAAGGTGCGTCCATCTTGACCGCTCCTCAGATCGCCTGCGGTGGGATGGAAGTGTCTGGTGTAAAAACACATACCAACTTTTTTGTGGAGGTAAGGTAATGGCGAAACACGCAACTCCGATGTTGGATCAGCTCGAAACTGGCCCTTGGCCAAGTTTTGTATCCGACATTAAGCAGGAAGCAGCAATGCGTGCTGCTAACCCTAAAGGCCTTGATTACCAGATCCCTGTAGATTGTCCTGACGATCTCCTCGGTGTTCTGGAACTTTCTTACAACGACGGTGAAACTCACTGGAAACACGGCGGCATCGTAGGCGTATTCGGTTACGGCGGCGGTGTTATTGGTCGTTACTGTGACCAGCCTGAGCAGTTCCCTGGCGTTGCTCACTTCCATACCGTACGTTTGAACCAGCCTGCTGGTAAATACTACACCACTGATTTCCTTCGTCAGCTCTGTGACATCTGGGACCTCCGTGGCTCTGGTCTTACCAACATGCACGGCGCAACTGGCGACATCGTACTTCTCGGTACTACCACTCCTCAGCTTGAAGAGATCTTCTGGGAAGTAACCCACGATCTTAACAACGACCTTGGTGGTTCCGGTTCTAACCTGCGTACTCCTGCTGCTTGTCTCGGCGAGTCCCGTTGTGAATACGCATGTTACGACACCCAGGCTGCATCTTACAACTTGACTATGGAATACCAGGACGAACTTCACCGTCCAGCATTCCCATACAAGTTCAAATTCAAGTTCGACGGCTGTCCTAACGGTTGTGTAGCTGCTATGGCTCGCTCCGACTTCTCAGTTGTTGGTACTTGGAAAGATAGCATCAAAATCGATCAGGAAGCTGTAAACGCTTACGTTGCTGGCGAATTCAAGCCAAACGCAGGCGCACACTCCGGTAAAGATTGGGGCGCATTCGACATCGAAGCTGAAGTTATCAACCGTTGTCCTTCTTCAGCAATGAAGTGGGAAGGTGGCAAACTCGCTATCGACCGTTCCGAATGTGTTCGTTGTATGCATTGCATCAACACTATGCCTCGTGCTCTGCGTATCGGTGACGAACGTGGTGCTTCCATCCTTTGTGGTGCAAAAGCTCCTATTCTCGACGGTGCACAGATGTCTTCCCTCGTAGTTCCTTTCGTTGAAGCTTCCGGAGATTTCGAAGAAATCAAAGAAGTTATTGAAAACATTTGGGACTGGTGGATGGAAGAAGGTAAGAACCGTGAGCGCCTTGGTGAAACCATGCGTCGTCTCTCCCTCCAGAAACTTCTCGAAGTTACTGGTCAGACTCCGTCTGCTCACAACGTTCAGGAACCTCGTCACAACCCATACATCTTCTTCAAAGAAGAAGAAGTACCTGGTGGTTGGGACCGTGACATTACCGAATACCGCAAGCGTCACCAGCGCTAAGAAGAGGAGCACGATAACATGGCATTCATCTCTTCCGGTTACAATCCAGCGAAACCAATGGAAGGCCGTATCACCGATATTGGCCCACGCGAATTCACAGAATTCCTTCCTCCAGTAATCAAGGCAAACAAGGGCAAGTGGGCTTACCACGAAATCCTCGAGCCTGGTGTATTGGTTCACGTTGGCGAATCCGGCGATAAAGTATTTACCGTTCGTGTAGGCGCTGCCCGTCTTATGTCTGTTACTCACATTCGCGAAATCTGCGAAATTGCTGACAAACATTGTGACGGTCACCTCCGCTTTACTACTCGTAACAACGTTGAATTTATGACTGACAGCGAAGACAAACTCGCTGCTCTTAAAGAAGATCTTGCTTCTCGTAAATTCGATGGTGGTTCTAACAAGTTCCCTGTAGGTGGCACCGGTGCTGGTATTTCCAACATCGTTCACACTCAGGGTTGGATCCACTGCCACACCCCTGCAACTGACGCTTCTGGCCCAGTTAAAGCTGTTATGGATACAGTTTTCTCTGACTTCCAGAATCACCGTCTGCCTGCACCAGTTCGTATCGCTCTCGCATGTTGTCTCAACATGTGTGGTGCTGTACACTGCTCCGACATTGGTATTGTTGGTATTCACCGCAAGCCACCAATGATCGACCACGAGTGGACTGATCAGCTTTGTGAGATTCCTCTCGCAGTTGCTTCTTGTCCTACCGCTGCAGTTCGTCCTACTAAGGTTGAACTCGATGGTAAGAAAGTTAACTCCATCGCTATTAAGAACGAGCGTTGCATGTACTGTGGTAACTGCTACACTATGTGTCCTGCTCTTCCTATCTCCGATGGTGAAGGTGACGGCGTTGTAATCATGGTTGGTGGTAAGGTTTCTAACCGTATCTCCCAGCCTAAATTCTCTAAAGTAGTTGTAGCTTACATTCCTAACGAGACACCTCGTTGGCCTACACTTACTGAGAAAATCAAACACATCATTGATATCTACGCTGAAAGCGCTATGAAATACGAGCGCCTTGGCGACTGGATTGAGCGCATTGGTTGGGAAAAGTTCTTCGAACTTACCGGCCTCGAGTTCACCCAGCATCTCATTGATGACTTCCGTGACCACGCTTACTACACCTGGCGTCAGACTACCCAGTTCAAGTTCTAAGCGACGTTACTTTGAAATTACGCCGGACGAGGATTTCCTCGTCCGGTTTAACGCTTAAACGCTAAAGGGGCTTCCCATGGAAGAATCAACTAAAATTATTGTTGACTTCATTGAGTCCAAATCTAAGAGCAAATCTAAATTTTACTTCAACGACTTCCTTCCGCTCTTTCCGGAAATGAAACCTCGTGAAGTTAAAAAAATCCTCTCCGAGCTCGTTAAAACTGAAGTAATGGAATACTGGTCCTCAGGTTCCACTACCATGTACGGTCTCAAAGGCGCTGGCAAACAGGCTGGTGCTGAGCACGAAGATTAATTTCTTCGTTCTACAGAGCGTAAGGCGTATGGGCTTTTGTCCATACGCTCTTTCTATTTGGTAGCCCCATTTTGAAACTCGATAATTTTGCGTAGCAAGGCATTATATGACACTACCTCGACTCATTATCGCCGGACTCAGCGGCGGCACAGGTAAAACCATCACCAGCCTTGGCACTACAAGAGCGTGGAGCCGTAAAGGACAATGTATCAAGCCGTTCAAAAAAGGGCCGGATTACATTGATGCCAAATGGCTGGCACTTGCTGCACAAAACCCTTGTACCAATCTCGACCCATACCTTTTGGATAATGCAACCCTCAATGCCTTGTTTGCCACCACAGCAACAGGTTATGATGGTGCGCTCATCGAAGGAAACCGTGGGCTGTTTGACGGTAAAGACGTAACGGGAACCTGCTCCACAGCCGAACTTGCCCGCATAATCAACACCCCCGTCATTCTTGCAATGGACTGTACCAAAATGACACGTACAGCTGCTGCAATCCTCACAGGAATGCTCAACTTTGAAGAAGGCGTTCACATCGCAGGTGTGGTACTTAACCGCACGGCAACAGACCGCCATCGTTCTATCCTACGCCAGACAATTGAACATTACACAGACGTGCCTGTGCTCGGCTGCTTACCAAAAATTAAGAACAATCCTATTCCAGAACGGCATATGGGACTTATTTCCTGCGCAGAGTATGAAGGAACAAACTCCGCACTGGAACAAGTTGCGGATATTATCGAAGAGCATCTTGATATAGAAAAGATGTGGGAGATAGCTTCTAGTGCCCCAAAACTCTCTGAGCAGTCCAATGTGTGGGACGTGGTAGAAAAACTCTCTACAGGTGCCAATGCGGCTCCTAAAATAGACACCCCTTGCACAACCACAATGCCAAACTGTCCGAAAGTTGATCCAACCATTACGCCTCGTATCGGTTACGTGCATGATGATGCTCTCTGGTTCTATTACGATGAAAACCTGCAAGCTCTGCAACACGCGGGTGCACAACTCATCCGCCTTTCCATTACATGCGATAAAGACTGGCCGGAAGTTGATGCCCTCTACCTTGGCGGCGGGTTCCCCGAAACAATGCACGAGGCCATCACTGCCAATAAAAAAATCTGCGAACACGTACGTGCGCTCGCAGAAAATGAAATGCCAATCTACGCCGAATGCGGCGGATTTATGTATCTATGCAAAGCTCTTGTTCAGGATTCAACGACATCACCTATGGCAAATGTGCTTCCTGTGCAAACTCAGCTGTGCAAACGCCCTCAGGGACTCGGCTATATTGATGCAGAAGTTATTGAACCAAACCCGTATCATCCCCTTGGATCCATAGTCCGCGGGCACGAATTTCATTATTCAAAATGCATTGTGGAAAATGAACAGCCGACATTCGGCTTCCGTATGTCAAAAGGATTCGGAATGGGTGAGCGCCTGGACGGGCTTATCTACAAGAATGTTTTTGCATCCTACACCCACCTGTTCGCACTAGGCGAACCACACTGGGCAGTGAACTTTGTTCGAGCAGCTCGAGAATTCAACTCGGGTAAGGCTGTTACAGCCGCTAAATAAGAACGGTATAAACATGTTGCAGCGCTGGATGCCTACGGCGTATCTGCGATGCCTTTGTTTCCGACGGGCAGGCGCACCCCAAGGGCACTTGTCCCCTTATCACTCGTAGCCTCGCGAACGGTTGACTGGTGCCGCCTTGCATCCGCAGGGAACTGTGTCCCATTGACCCCGATTAGGATCTTTAGGATTGTGGAAACTACACGAAATAGTCGCTACAAACGAACCGCCCAAAAGCTACTCGCCGGAAAAATCAAACATCTGACACATTACTTGTCTGACTCGTCCTTTTCCCCGTCATACATCGCTACATATTTTTTGTAGCACTTGGTCACAGGAGATTCAGGATCAAGAATATGTTCTAAATTCCCAAGGTCTTCAGGTCGCGGTGGAATTTTTACAAGTGCTTTTTCAAACGTCGGCATGGTGATATTATCAAGAGCCTCTCGTCCCCGCATCAACTCGACCTGAACAGTATCGAACATATCTTTTCCAAGAAACGCATTCACACGTTCAAGAACATCATATGTCTGGGCAGAAAGTTCGTACTGAGCCATATTATCCTCTGCACCAATAATAATCGTACGATTTTTATGACCCAAAGGGCGTCCAAGCTCTGCCAGCTCCTCACCCATGACCATGTCCCAATTCTGCCATAATGGCACAAGTGGCATATTGCGGTCTCCGCCCTTCTCATACAGAAGTTTCTTAAGCATCTTGCTTGCGCGATGTTCCATAATTCCTCTTAACTGCGATCTACGAGATCTCAAGCATTACCCTAACAAACTCAACATATCGTTTTGCAACATACTCTCGATTCTCAATAAAGCTAGTGCACCTGATTTCTTTACCTAAATTTGTTCATAACCATGCATTATCATACTTAAGAACAAACAAAAAAGACTCCCCATAATGGCGGTCAAGGTGGCTTCCCCCTTGCGGGTGCTTGCGCCAGTAGCCATTCTCAAGGAACAAGTGTTACGGGAACCAGTCATTGTGGGAGCGGAGCCTGCCCGCCGGAGGCAAACAAAAAACAAACTATACAGTTACACTCGTTTGTACTTGTTCTGTTTCTGGAGAGAAAGAAGTAAATCTTCACCCAGCTGTTGAGTACTATGATAGAAACTCACAATCTGCATCATGTCACGCATAGAAATACGCTGAATCATACCTTCTTCACGAAGATGTTCAAGTCGTTTGTCTGCACTGAACAAAGCTTGCTCCAACTTACGGCTATCAGGAATAACATTTCGCCCGATAGCACGCATAACATCCTGCGATTCTTTTACAACTTTGCGAATTTCAGCTTCCATGATGATGCAATAATCGCTATCTCGCAGTTCATGCACGACATGCAGCATGGCACGCAAATGCTCTACACTCTGCACGAGAGTCTCAATTTTAATATCGAGCATGGCTGAATCGTCATCAACAAATAACCGCTCATGACGCAGATAACCACGGAACAATTCCCTGTTGTAGTGAATCTCGTCTTCAAGATCGATAAGCATACCTTTGCAGGTATCACACTTGAGAGCCATAAATGAGTCTATGATGAGCTCAAATTTGTCTGCACAGCGCGTAAACTGTTCCTGTAAGCGTTCTTTGAGTTCTTCGCTTGCATGATGCGGCCAGATAAGAAGCGCAACGATGAATGTTGAACACACACCGATACTAATCTCTGCTACGCGGAAGAGGGCATAATGGATATAGTCACCTGATGCTTGCGGAGCCAGCATGACAATGGTGACGGTGATAGCAGCCATGGAAAAGCGGTTTGTATAACGCTTGAGATATGCGCAAAGACCTACGGTTACAAGAAACCCTGCGAGGCGACCATGGTCTGTGGGCGGAACAATATATAGAGCTGTCATGCCCATTATCGCGCCAATGGCAGTACCGACAAGACGGTACCCGCACATCTGCATAGACGCAGCAACGTTACGCTGCATAACAATAACTGCGCTAATCACAGCCCAGAAACCCAAATCCGGGTCTGTAAGTGATGCTAGAACATAAGAAAGAAGTGCAGCAAGTGCGGTTTTTACACCATACTTGATAAATTCTGTTCGCTGTCGCGAACCTAAAAACAGCATTGAAAACGCTCCTGTTGAGCAGGCAGTCTGTGCGGATTTCTCGCAGCCAAATCTATCTGCAAGCTAAGTTATCCGTAATATTTTTTTCGCCTGTATGCTTCGGGCAAGCTGTATAGCAAGCAGAGAACACATGCAAGAATTTTGTCCTAACCAAGTTCCGTAACAATCAGAATTATCAACAAAATAAGAATACTGTACTCAATAAAAGTATCTACACATCAACAGTTACGCCTTATAACTTTGTGTACCAATATTTAAAACTTAGTATTTTTTTTATTGCCGCTCATTCCTGAAACTACTTGCTTCATAGTGCGAAGTATCCATGAATAGCACAATTATGAAAGCCGGAAACTGTTTTCCCCCAATGCTTTTTCGAGAATTACACTAATTGTTAATCACTGTTGATTTACTTGACTGTATCTCCAACCTTAGATAAAGCTGTATCAAGTTTTCTTGATGCAACTCAATCAAGACAGCCGAAAATAGCATAGGAATATATTATGTCGACCATCCTTCCTGTATTCAAGGCGCTGGCAGATGAAACCCGCCTGAGATTACTGCACGTTCTCAACAGGTACGAGCTTAGTGTAAACGAACTTGTTACCATTCTGGAAATGGGGCAGTCCCGCGTATCACGCCATCTTAAAATCCTCACAGGTGCAGGGCTTTTGACCTCTCGCCGCGATGGATTGTGGGTTTTTTACAGTGCGCCACCAGAAGGCGAAGGAAGAGAGTTTATTGACGCTGTTGCAGCGTTTATTGACGAAGATGAGACTCTTGATTCCGACATGGAGATGGCTGCAACCATTATTGAAGAACGTGTTCGTAAAACAAAACAGTTCTTTAATGCCATTGCCGAAGACTGGGATCAGCTCAACCGTGAAGTTATCGGTGATTTCGACCTACCGGGTGCTATTCTCGAACGTATGCCACGCTGCAAAGTTGCTGTGGACTTAGGTTGTGGAACAGGAACCTTGCTTGAGCGTATGCTTGAACGTTCGCTGAGTATTATTGGCGTAGACGGTTCCCCGCGTATGCTTGAGCTTGCAAAACGCAGACTAGTTGAAGACGAAGACCGTATTTCATTACGGATCGGCGATCTTGAACATCTTCCATTGCGTGATGGCGAAGCAGATTTTGCCACCATCAACATGGTGTTGCATCACCTTTCCCATCCGGGAAAATCCCTGAAAGAAATCCGACGCGTTCTCCGCAAAGGCGGTCTGCTTGTGCTTGCCGACTTTGATAAGCACGATAACGAAAAAATGCGTGCAGACTACGGTGATCGTTGGCTTGGTTTTGATATGACAAATTTAGCACTGAAGCTCACAGAGGCAGGCTTTGCATTACGCCAAAGCACGCTACACCCTGTGCGCAACGGACTGACAATTCATCTTATTGTAGCTGAAAATACACACTAAATTTCTTAGGAGAAATTGAGAAATGACTGACGCAAGCCGCGCTATCAAGCTTGATCTGAGCCTTGAAAATAAAGTTGCTGACATGTCTCTTGCTGACTTCGGTCACAAAGAAATGCAGATTTCCGAACGTGAAATGCCGGGTCTCATGGAGACTATCAAAAAATACGGTACCGATAAGCCTCTGAAAGGTCTTAAAGTTATGGGCTCCCTGCACATGACAATTCAGACTGCAATGCTTATCAAAACTCTGCACGCTCTTGGCGCAGACATCCGTTGGGCTTCCTGCAACATTTTCTCCACACAGGATCATGCAGCAGCAGCTATCGTTGACTCCGGTATGGCAAAAGTTTTCGCATGGAAAGGCGAAACTCTTGAAGAATACTGGTGGTGTACCGAGCAGGCACTTACATGGCCTGACGGTTCCGGTCCTGACCTCATCGTTGATGACGGCGGCGACGCAACTATGCTCATCCACAAAGGCGTGGAAGCAGAAAAAGACGATTCCATCGTTAAGAAAGCATACGACAACAAAGAATTCCAGATTGTTATGGATCGTATTGCTCTGTCCCTTCAGGAAAACCCTGGTAAGTGGACCCGTATCGCTGCAAAAATCAAAGGCGTTTCTGAAGAAACCACCACAGGCGTTCACCGTCTCTACCAGATGGAAAAAGAAAACGCACTTCTCTTCCCTGCTATCAACGTTAACGACTCTGTTACCAAGTCCAAATTTGACAACCTCTACGGTTGCCGCGAATCTCTTGCTGATGGCATCAAACGTGCTACTGACGTAATGATCGCTGGTAAATCCGTAGTTGTTCTCGGTTACGGTGATGTTGGTAAAGGTTGTGCTCAGTCCATGCGCGGCTTTGGTGCTCGCGTTGCTGTTACTGAAGTTGACCCAATTTGTGCGCTTCAGGCTGCAATGGAAGGCTACGACGTAGTAACTCTCGAAGACATGGTTGGCACAGCAGACATCTTTGTGACCGCAACCGGTAACTTCAACGTTATCACTGGCGCTCACATGGAAATGATGAAAGACGAAGCTATCGTTTGTAACATCGGTCACTTCGATAACGAAATCGATATGGCATACCTCGAAGGCGACAACGGTTGTACCGTTATGAACATCAAGCCTCAGGTAGACAAATGGACTCTCCAGTCCGGTCGTACCATAATCGTACTCGCAGAAGGCCGCCTCGTTAACCTCGGTTGTGCAACAGGTCACCCTTCTTTCGTTATGTCCAACTCCTTCACCAACCAGGCACTTGCTCAGCTTGAGCTTGCCTCTAACGACTCCCTCGAGAACAAGGTTTACACCCTTCCTAAACACCTCGATGAAGAAGTTGCACGCCTCCACCTCGACCGTCTTGATGCTAAACTCACCAAGCTTACTGAAGCTCAGGCTGAATACCTCGGCATCGACCAGAACGGTCCTTTCAAAGCAGATCACTACCGCTACTAAGTCGGTACTGAACATAGAATTAAAAAAGCCGCAGTTTCTGCGGCTTTTTTTTGTCCAAAACTCAGCAAATTGCCTTTGGCAGCACTTACCTCCGGCGACCTAAGAACCTTTCTAAGTAAAGCCTTAGCCGTTCTCGAAGAATAAGAGACTACGGATAAGGACAGTGCAACAAGGTTCTTAGAAATCTCCAAAGACTTTTGTTCGCGAGGTCGGTCCGTTGTTTTTGTGGCCTTGCGGCTTATGCCTCACGACCTAGTGTATAATAAAAAACGGCTGCTCCTGTAAAAAAGAACAGCCTTGCAATTGCTTATGGGCGCAAAAAATTTGTTACGGTAGAAGAGTTATTTCGTCACCTGTTTTAATCTCGCCACCCTTAAGAACTCGTGCAAAAATCCCCTCAGTCGGCATTACACAGAACCCTACAGCTTTATGAATTTCGCATTTTGAATGGCACTTCTTCCCTATCTGGGTCAGTTCTAGTAACGTAAAGCCGATTGTAAACTGCACCCCGACACGTAAAAAAGTAATCGGAAATCCGCTTACAAGTAAATTTTCTGCAAAATCGCCAGCCTTCAGCGTCGGAAGCTTATGGCGCATCTTATCCACGCTCTCAACAGCAAGCAAACTAACCTGCCTACCACTTCCTGCATGTGCATCGCCTTCAATTCCATGCTCCTCAATAAGCACAGCAGTATCTACAGGCTTCTTCTGCTCGCCTTTTTTCTTGCTCACACAAATAGCTAACACTTTTCCCATCTCAATACCCCGTTAATCTTAGTAAGAATGGAACAATACCTACCGCACGTTATAACTAGAATACGCCAAATTATTACTGTACTACCACCATTCCATTCTAGAGTACATCTTGGCACAACAAAATACAGCTGGCTTAATTTATTGAATATTTTGAAAACATAAAAAGATATAAACTTTTGAAAAAAAGGCCAACTTGCAAAACAAGTTAGCCTTCACGTAAAATCAATATTTATTATTCAGAGCAGCTTTTAACGAGAATAGACATCCGAAATAAAATCTTGCAGCGCACCGGGAGTAATTTCATGCCCGTTAGTGGTCATGTCTTTAATGACCATAACAGAACCACGCAACGTAGAAGTTTGCGCCATGGTAAGACATATATTATGCGGCACATGCGCCCGTTCCTGCAAAAGATCGAGTTGCCAGCCTGAATTGTTTTCAGACCAGTGAATTGTGTAGCAGTCATCCTCAACAAAGTGAGTCATTAAGGAAGCACGCAAATCATTAAGGGTAATGCGGCTGTTACCTCGTCCATGCAGTGGTGTATACTCGCCTTCCCGTTCCTGAATAAGAAGCGGCATTGCAAGTATCTTACGCGGAGGATCATGAGAAATAGCTTCGCGTAATGGAACAAGCCTGTGCACTTTTGCTTTCTGAATCTGACTATCAAGCTTTGAAGAAATGTCTGTACAACCAGAACAAGTGGTGGAATCAGCAGAAGCGGTGCAGGAAATAGCATCCCATAAGGCTTCAGTGCGTTCCGTTAATACACGAAGTTCTGCAAGTACTGGATCAGATGACGCTGTGCCGGATGTACGTACATCAGCAAGTCCAAGCTGCTGCAAACGCGACTCAATAGAGTTCATTTTTTTGAGCATCTGTTCCTGTTTCAAGGAAAGATTCACCATACTTGTCGCAAGGCTGCTCATTGCCTGCTTGTAATCGTCAGGCAAAACGACTTCTACAACTTCATTTTGCTCTACCGGTTCTTCAAATACCGGTGGAGTAATAAATTCAAAAAGCTCAGCAAGACGTTGGTGCGTTTCTTCGATTGAAAGCCCCGCACTGAACAAGTCGCGGATTGCGCGACATACCTCAAGAGCCTCATCCGTGAACTGAATCGGCTTTCCCTTGCTCGCTACAGGAATGCAGTCTGGAAACTTACGTCTATAACTTTTTACAGTTGTCTCTGAGACACCCAAAATTCGGGCAATTCTCTTGTGAGTCAAAGGCATCTGGCTCATGTTTTCCTCGCAACTTCAGTAGTATAACGGTACCCTAATCGATAAATTATTTACAAAAAGAGTGCAACTCTCCACCTACAACAGGAGCTCTTCCTTGCTTAATGTGTAGCCAACTTGTTTACTTGGCAGCGAGCAGCATAAATTTTGCGCACTACACATCTAGAGAAGACGGTGTTTACTGTAACTTCATACATTTATTATCACAAAACAACACGCAAAAAAAAGGGCTGTTGACATTCCCCTTTGTTACAATAAATAACGAGCTACCGTTACGCAGTTTTTTGTCATTTTCTTTGCAAAATAACAATGCCTGTCTACTCAAAAACGATTCAGTATTGGTTTCAATACGTACAATATGGTACAATCTCGAACAGGTAACGTACGCTGTTCTATATATCAAAAAGCTACTGGGAGACCTCATGAAATGTACAAAATTTTTTGTTTTTGTTCTCGCGGCAATCTATTTTTCGATTCCCGCAATGGCTGCAACACAAATACAGCTTGCTGTTGTTACGAAGCCCGGTTCAGCACAGTACGTTGCGGCTGAAAAGTTTGCAGAGCTGATCAATAAACGTTCAAACGGTGAATACACAGTTAAGTTGTATCACTCCGGTTCACTGGGAAAAGAAACAGAAATCTTGCAACAGGTTCAGCTTGGTGCAATTCAAATGGCAATTGTTACTCTTGGTCCTTTCGATACATTTGTTCCAGAAATCAAAGCAGTAGCATTCCCGTTTCTATTTAAAAATTATGAAACAGCAGACCGCGTTCTTGATGGTCCTGTTGGCAAAGAAGCACTCGCTTCATTAGCACAAGCCGGTTTTAAAGGGTTACAGTTCTCCGAAAATGGCTTTCGCAATCTTTCCAATAACCGCGGTGCGATTCATTCAGCAAAAGATGTGAAAGGGCTGAAGCTGCGTGTAATGCAGTCAACATTCCATAAAGAATTATGGCGCACTCTTGATGCAAACCCGACCCCGATGGGCTGGCCTATTTACTCTGAACTACAGCAGGGAACCATTGATGGTCAGGAAAATCCATTGTGGGTATTTGAAGAATACAAATTGTACGAAGTGCAAAAGTATCTTGCCCTAACAGGACATGTATACTCAGTTCACATCGACATTGCCAATCTTCAGTGGTTCGAAGCATTGCCAAAAGAAACGCAGACTATGTTCGAAACTGCCATGCGTGATGCCGCAATCTACCAGCGCAAAGTAAACCGCGAAAAAGAAGCAGAGTACCTTGCCACTCTCAAAGAAAAAGGGATGATCATCGACGAACACCCTGATATGAACTCTTTCCGCGAGATGGTGAAGCCAATGAAAAACATGGACATGTACAAAGAGCCAAAAACTCGTGCTCTGTTAGACAAGCTTCTCGACGCAACTAAGTAAGAATTAATTTCTGAAATAGATTGAGACAAATCTGTGCAGTGCAAGACGCAAGAAAAAGCCAAGGTCGAAGCATACATCGACGTATGTGAGAGTTTGGCTTTTTCGCAGTAACGCCGCAATGTGCAGATTTGTCTTAATCTATTCGGGCCGTGCATTTGTACGGCCCTTTATTTCATTAATTCTCCCTTGCGCATAATGCGCAAAAAAGGAGAAAATGCTCTATTACTCACAATTATAAAATGGACACCCTTTATGCTCCGCAGCATTGCCTCTGTTGTTACCGCTGTAAGTAACGGTCTTGATACCGCCTGCCGCTGGCTTTTATGCACATGCGGCATTGCCATGGCTGTTGTCACAGCCTCCCAAGTTTTCTTCCGTTATGTTCTTAACAACTCCCTGTTCTGGTCTGAAGAATTAGGGAGGGTGCTGCTTGTCCAGCTCACCTTTTTTGGCGCAGCAGTTGCACTAAAAGCACATGCGCATATCGGATTAGACTTTATGGTTCGTAATCTTAAAGAAAAAGGACGCAAAAATGCTGCATTGATCGTGCAAGTTCTCAGCTCAATCTTTTTCTTTGTTATGATGTGGTATGGGTTCCAGTTTGCAATGTTCCTCAGATTTCAAGCAACCGCAACTCTCGGCATCTCACGCATGATCCCGTTCCTTGCAATTCCTATCAGCGGAACGATCATGCTTCTTCATTCCCTGTCCTGCTTTTTTGAAATTTTAGAATTTAAGCCACATCCGGACACCCTCTCACAAACTATACACTCCGGCTGTGCAATCTCATCAGAAGAGGAGAATGAATAAATGACTCTCCTTCTTTTTGTCATGCTCATACTTCTCTTTTGCCTCAATGTACCAATTGCTGTCGCCGTAGGACTAAGCGCAGTCATTGCCTTCGTCATTGATGGGAATATGAACATGATCCTCATCACTCAGCGTCTCTACGCCGGAGCAGATTCTTTTCCACTTATGGCTGTACCGCTTTTTATGATTGCAGGACAGCTCATGGGTGCCGGAGGCATATCCAAACGAATCGTTAATTTTGCAGATACACTTGTGGGGCACCTTTCCGGCGGACTTGCAGCCGTTTCAGTTGTATCCGCCATGTTTTTTGCTGGTATCTCCGGTTCTGCCGCAGCTGACACGGCAGCTGTTGGCGCAATTCTTATTCCATCAATGGTACGGCGAGGCTACACGCCAGCTTTTTCCGGCGCAGTCCAAGCCGCAGCAGGATCCATCGGGGTTATCATTCCACCATCCATCCCTATGATCATTTTCGGGGTACTCACAGGCGCATCCATCGGAAGACTTTTTGCCGCAGGCATTCTTCCCGGCATCCTCATGGGGCTCAGTCTCATCGGAGTTTGTGTCTGGAATGCAAAACGGACAGAAACAGCCGATACGACAACAAAGCGTGACTTCTCCCTAGCCCACGCTGTCAAGGCCTTTACCTCCGCAATATGGGCACTCGGTGCACCGTTCATTATAATCGGCGGCATACTCGGTGGTGTATTCACAGCAACAGAATCCGCCGCAGTGGCCGTTGTCTACGCTCTCTTCGTCGGAATGTTCATTCACAAAGAACTCAGCATAAAAGACCTTCCAAACCTGTTTATATCAGCCAGCATTACTTCAAGCGTGGTTATGTTCATAATCTGCGCCGCATCCATCTTCTCATGGTACATGGCAATTCAAGATATCCCAGCCTCAATAGCGTCTTCAATTTTGTCCCTCACAGACAACCGAATAATTCTCCTCCTACTCATCAACCTACTGCTCCTGATAGCAGGAACAATTTTAGAAACAACCGCGGCGCTCATTCTCTTTGTGCCAGTTCTAGTGCCCATGCTCCCCACCCTCGGCATCGACCCCGTCCAGCTCGGCGCGATCGTCGTAGTGAACCTTGCCATCGGCATGCTCACGCCGCCACTCGGAGTCTGCACAATCGTTGCCTGCTCCATAGCACACACACGAATAGGTACACTCGCCAAAGCAATTGTTCCTTTCCTCGTCGTTCTGCTCCTTGATCTTCTCCTCATTACCTTCTGGGCTCCGTTAACAACCTATCTTCCAAATTTATTCTTTAAATAAAAGGTTTTTACAATAGTTATCAACAGCATGTTCTTTCTATGTTGCTAACTTGTTCACAAATCTCAAAAGTTATGCACAATTTTAGGAACATTTTAAGAACACCGATGAACGATGCCTACACCAAAACTTGTCTCCCTGAGGCCTTCGGTGAATCTGTGACGCCTTTTTTGTTTCCGACGGCTGTGGGAAACCTGTTGCACTGTCGTTATCTGTAATCTCTCATTTTTCGAGAACAGCTATCGCTGTTGAAACAAGGTTCTCCCCCAGACCCCCTTCCAAAAACTTTTATCATGCGAGCAACACCTATTGATTCCCCTCTCACGCGGCTTAACCTCACTGGCTTAAAAAACAAAAAAAGGGCTGCCCTATCTATGTAGGACAGCCCTTCTCTATTTTTCAAAAGATAGTGAGGCATAAGCCGAGAGGCTACATAAGCAATAAGCTTACCTCGCAGTTAAAAGTTTTTGGAGAGTCCAGAGAAGCCTTTTTCCAAAAAGGTTCTTTGGCCGCCGGAGGCTCGTCGAAGACATCCCGCTGATAAGCGCCGCCGGAGGCAACATAAAATCCCTAAAAACTACAACCCCAAAACTTTTATTTGTATACAGCACCGGAAGAAGCACTTTTAACCATGCGGCTGTAGCGCTTGAGTAACGGCGAGGTTACTTCTTTTTCCAGCGGCTTCCAGCCTTTTTTGCGCTCTTCGATTATTGCTTCGTCAACGAGCAAATTGAGTTTGCGCTCTGGAATATTGATCTCGATTTTGTCGCCTTCATTTACGAACGCGATGAGACCGCCGTCTGCTGCTTCTGGGGAAACGTGCCCGATTGCAGCACCGCGTGTTCCGCCGGAGAAGCGACCGTCGGTGATGAGCGCAACGTCGGAACCAAGTCCGATACCGGCGATTGCTGCTGTTGGTGACAGCATTTCGCGCATACCAGGGCCCCCCTTAGGGCCTTCGTAGCGGATAATGATCGCATCACCTTTATTAATTTTCTGTCCCATGATGGCTTCAAACGCATCTTCTTCGGAGTTGAATACGCGCGCGTTTGCGGTACGTACCATCATCTCCGGTGCTACTGCGGACTGCTTAACCACAGCACCTTCAGGAGCGAGAGAACCGTAAAGAATTGCGATGCCGCCTTCTTGGGAATATGGATCTTCGATTGGACGAATGACAGTTGGGTCACAGTTGGTAGCATTCATCTCTGTAAGGTTTTCACCAAGAGTTTTGCCTGTGACTGTCATTACGTCGAGATTGAGTGCATCTTTTTTCCGTAGCTCAGCAAGAACAGCTGGGATACCACCGGCTCTGTGGAGATCTTGAATGTATTGATCACCTGCTGGAGAAAGCTTGCAGAGGTTCGGTGTTTTTTTGCTGATCTTATCGAAGAGCTCGAGCGAAATATCAAGGTTCGCTTCACCAAACACGGCTGGCAAATGCAGTACGGTGTTAGTGGAGCAACCAAGCGCCATGTCTGCGGTGATTGCGTTGGAAACGGATGCTTCTGTCACAATATCGCGAGGACGAATGTTCTTTTCGAGCAGTTCCATAACTTTGAAACCGGCAGTTTTTGCGAGACGGATACGCGCAGCAGATGTTGCTGGAGTTGTTCCGTTACCCGGCAAAGCAAGACCAATAGTTTCTGAGAGACAGTTCATGGAGTTTGCGGTGAACATACCGGCACAGGAACCACAACCCGGACATGCAGTCTCGGAAAGGTCTTCCAACTCTTCCTCTGTCATCTTACCAAGCTTAACCTTACCAACGCCTTCAAATACGTTAATGAGGTCAGCACCACCGCCGCCTTTAGTTGTTCCTGCTGCCATAGGACCACCGCTAATAAGCACAGATGGAACGTTCATACGCAACATAGCCATGAGCATACCCGGAACGGATTTGTCACAGTTAGGAATAAACACAAGGGCATCAAACGGGTGTGCAGTTGCCATGATTTCAATAGAATCTGCAATTATTTCACGACTTGGCAGCGAGAAGCGCATACCTTCGTGGTTCATTGCAAGGCCGTCACAGACTGCGATGGCTGGGAACTCCATAGGAGTACCGCCAGCAACACGGATTCCGGCTTTAACAGCACTTGCGATGGTATCCAGATGAATATGACCGGGAACCACCTCGTTGGCTGCGTTAACAACACCCACTAACGGGCGGGAAATTTCTTCGCGTGTAAGCCCGAGAGCATACAGTAAGGAGCGATGCGGCGCTTTTTCAAGGCCACCTGTCATTTTTTTACTACGCATAGTTAAGCTTCCTGTAGTGTTTCTGGTCAGTCGAAATATTTGCTGCTGCAACAGTGCACAGCATTAGTTACGTACAGCAACCCAGCTACTGATACAACCGACACCCATCGGTATAAGCACCAGTAATAATACTTGATCTACAGGCAGAAAGTGAAGTTCCCAGTGAAGTGGCGCAAAGTTAAACGCATCTTTCAAATTCCACCATGCTCCATATAAGCCCATAACACCAAGCATACCGCCAACACTGCCTAGCAGTGCGCCGCCAACTAACAGCGGAGTACGAATATACCAGTTTTTGGCGCCCACCAGTTTGAGTATTTCAATTTCATCTTGTCTACTGATGAGCGAAAGCTTCATGGTGTTCCCTACCGCTATGGAAAGAATAAGCACTAAAAAGACGAGCACCGGAACTGTTACCGTGCCGGAAATCTTTTGCCATGCGCGGCTTACCTCGTCTTTCAGGGTGCTGGAACGAACCGTTTCAACATCCGGCAAACGCTGTAACGCGGCTAGTGTTGTATCCTTCCATCCGGTCAAATCGCCAGAGTGATGCGCAAATTTAATCACTGCCGTGTACGGCAATGGACTATTGTCTGCCAACAACACCCCTGCGCTTCCCTCCGGGAACGTGGAACTTAAATCTTTCAACGCTTCTTTCGGCGTGTAGGTAAGTACCTTTGTCACACCGTCCATCTTGTGGAGCGACGTCCACGCTGTTTCAACCCGTTTAGGCGAAGCACCTTCTTTCCAATACATCTGGAAGGCGATTTCACCACGTGTCACCCGTAACTCTTTATCCAGATTGCCCACGCCAAGCAGCATGAGTCCGGCAAGGAAGGTGATGAACGTAACGGCAAGCAGCGTCATTAACTGCGCCCAAGGGTGCAGGGCTATATCACGAACACCTTGTCTAATAAGCTTGAAGAATACACGCATTAGAAGTGTTCCTCCACAATACTATCAGAAAAGATCTCTGCCCCGCGCCAGTTTGCGGCAGCAATTTTACCATGCTCCAACCGGAGTTGTCGTGACTCAGGATGCATTCGCACAAGATCATTGTTATGTGTTGCAAGCACAACGGTTGTTCCGTGCATATGGAATTGTTTAAAAATACCCATCATGCGCACTGCCAACTCTTCATCAAGGTTCCCTGTCGGTTCATCAGCAAGAAGAATCTTAGGGTTAACCACAACAGAGCGGGCAACTGCAACCCGTTGCTGCTCGCCACCGGAAAGCTCTCCGCACAGCATGTTAATGCGTGGTTCGAGCCCTAATCCGCGCACAACAGCGCGTACTCGTCTATCAATATGAACTTTATTAAAGCCTCGAACTTCGAGCGCCATTGCTACATTTTGATAAACGGTGCGGTACGGCAGAATTTTAAAATCCTGAAAAACAACACTCACCTGTCGGCGCAGGTTGGGAATTTGCCGCGAAGGTAACGATTTTAAGTTATACCCCGCAACAGTTACGTTACCGCGCATAACCGGAAGCGAGGCGTACAACAAACGCAAAAGCGTAGTTTTGCCAGCACCGGATGAGCCAGTGAGAAAAAGAAACTCACCCTTCTTCAATGAAAAGGAGCAGTTTTTCAACGCCCAGTACGGTCCGAAATTATGCGATAAGTTTGTAACGTTAAGCAAAGCACTCCTGCCTTGTAAAAAGCTGATGGACATTTGTTGTATACAATTATGTAAAAATCAACAAAATTAACACGCGGACAGGGCAGGATACGCACTAGTCGCGTTCTTTTCAAGGAATGACAACCTGCTAGAACGATGTGGAACATAAAATAAATTACTGCGTAATGCCTGACAATACGTAATTTGCGTACAACCATTCGTATCTATTCATAGTTATTGCTGCTACCAAAAATATAATTATTTTTTTTAAGAATCACATCGGTTGGTTAAGTCTTAACTATCTTGAAGCATAAAAAAAAGGCTGTCCTTCATATAAAGGACAGCCTTTTACTTTTTAAATAATGCGCAATGCCACTACGAAATAACTACGCGGGCTTTGCTACAACTAAAAGTCTGTGGTCACAACAGTACCAAGACCTTATTGTTGTTTATGCTTCGCGATGCGGAGCAAGTTCAGCGAGGAAGTTAGGATCAACTTCAAAGCCGAGTTCGACAGCTTTGTCGATGTTTTCGATAGCAACTGCATAGTCACCGCGCTCAAGAGCTACGAGAGCAAGGTTGTTGTAAGCAGGAGCAAAAGTAGGGTACTTAGCGATAGCTTTTTTGGACACTTTTTCACTCTCGTCGAGTTCGCCGAGCATGTAGTGCGCAGAAGCAATGGTAGCCTGAGCCTGAACAAAGTCAGCATCCCATTTAAGTGCTTTTGAAGCACATTTAATTGCTTCTTCAGCGTTACCCTGCTGAATGTGAACGAATGCCATGTTTGCCCAAGGTACTGGGAATTTAGCACGGCACTGTGCAGCTTCTTTGTTGTACTGCATACAACCTTCAAGGTCGTTACGCTGCATGCAGATACCACCGAGCTGTACGTATGCTTCAGCAAAACGGCCGGAGTTACGAACACACTCAAGGAATGCAGCCTCTGCACCACTCCAGTCACGAGCGGAAAGAAGTGCTACACCGAGGTTGTAGTGGTGGTTCGCACATTCTGGGTTCTCATCAATCTCTGTACGTAAAAATGCAATATATTCTTCGATACTTGCGAAATCTTTAGTCGTCATGATCTATATGCCCTTCTTCAATCAAGAGGTTGTAATACCAAACGCAGAAGTCGAAAATGCCGCGGTACTTCTCATCCTTATTGACAATGCCGACGGCTGTTTCTAATGCGCCGCGACCGTAGTCATTGGAATACTGGCCTCTATGAGACTGGAGAAACTCGCGAACGAGCTGCTGAGTGGTGCGTTTGGAAAGATCCATACGCAATTCCATAGGATCGTTCGGTTTTGGGAATGGATCCCAATTATCATATCCAATGCGGTCGATAAACTTACGACGGCGAGGCGCCATCTTTTCGTACATGAACCGCTTTTGTTCTTCTTCTTCCGGTGTCAATTCGTGCTCTGCACCAGTACGGTACATGCTCGCAGAAATACTCATTACTTACCCTTTTTCTTAGGTTCTTTAAGACCAAGATATTCTTCGTCATAGTTGGTAATAAGCGCCATTGACACAGGAACAAATACGCCCGGCAATTCTTTGTAGTTGGACTTAATTGCTTTGCACAGCTCAACGCTGATTTTTGCAAGACGGTCCTGAATAGTATCTAAAGATACAGTAGGATACGGTTTGCCGGCTTCAAATTTTGAAAGCCCGCAAGTATGCGCTTTGCCGCCGATATTGGTAGGAATACCGTATAAACGGCAAGTAATAGGACGAGCATCATACATGGTGCATTTGTCTTCACTGTTCAACAGTGGGCAACGAATACGCTCTTTAGCCATCGCTTCGAGTAATTCACGTGGCTCAACACCATTCATGGAATCGCGGTACAATTGGCGCTTGCGTTTATATATCAAACGGTCCGCGGTGTTGGCAGCTTCAACGATGTTGGAGCGCACTTCACCAAACGGGTACTGTTCGAGAAATTTATGGTTAATGTACAGCGCTTCAATTAGGCTTACGTCAAACAACGCATGACAACAGTCACTGCAACCGGAATTACAGCTAATACAGTCGCCGTGCATGTCGGCTACACGATTAAAAACAGTATCTACATCAGCAACAAGTGCCTCGTATTGTGCAAAAAATTCAGAAAAATCCAGCTTCATCAGAAAACTCCCTACCTCCGTAGACTTACTAACTGTCCCGGTTCGGTAGTTTTTTATACATCAATGATTGGAGCAATAAATTTCTAAGTGATATTGAAACAGGTACTCGCAACCTTGCACCTGTCTGCTACAAATCATTAGTAACGAAATGTACAACTGGCAAGGGAAGAACAACAGGAGAATAAAAAATTTTGCGGCGATGCGTTGAATATCAGCAGTTACAGCAGGAAGTAATTTTTTGCTCTAAAAGATCACTGAACAATTTACAGCGAATATACAGGAAGATTAGGCTACCCATATATGAAACCGGACAGCGAGATTGCCCACTGTCCGGTTCAAAAATCAAAGCATGCGAAAAAACGCACGTGTTGAATTACATTTCTTCAACAACGATAGCGTCTGCTTCACAAACTTCAACACAGGATTCACAACCAAGACATTCGTCAGCGTTAACTGGGGATGCTTTGCCGTCCTGCATTTCGAAAACTTCAACTGGACATACGTCTACGCATTCTGCGTCGCCAGTACATTTGTCTGTATCAACAGTTACATTGTAACCCATGGTAATCCTCCAGGTTTGATTTGGTTCAGGTGAACCAGTAATTAGAGCATCAACACCTAGCGACTAGGTTTGGTGCGTTAGTCTCATCGAATCCTGCAATTAGCCCTGTCCTGTCTTCAGTGTCAAGACCTGAAAAACATTATTTTCACTCTTTGGTGTTTTTTTTTTGTAAATATCACACGATATTTAACATTTCCTGTAATTAGAGTGCTATATATCCATACGAACACGGTAGCCTTTACCGTCTCTTGCAACAAAGAGAATGAGTGATGAATCCAACCTGTGAGTAAAGAATGCCTGATACAACGCGCTCATGCTTGTAATCTTCTTTCCACTGATGTTCACAAGCAGGTCTCCCGCCTGTAATCCAAGCTTTGCAGCAGGGCTACCCTTGCGAATTGATTCAACAACTAAATATGTTTCTCCCTTTCGCAATGAGAGTCCCCAGCGTCCTCGCAACTGTCTTGCCGCGAACGCTTCGGAATATGGCGCAGTTCGCAATTCAATTGTCACAGGCTCACCATCACGCATATACGTGAGAGTTACGGCTTCACCCTTTGTCATATTCTTCAGCAACTGCACATAATGCCTGTGGTCTGTCACCAACTTGTCATTTACTTCAATTATTGTGTCACCAGATTTTATTCCGGCATTGGCAGCAGGTGTTCCATCAAAAACAGATGTTACAAGCAGCCCCTTTGTAGATGACAACCGTAACCATGCAGCAGTATTTTCATCCAGATTCTGACCGGAAAGCCCAAGCCACACAGGAACAATGTGACCTGTTTCCAGCAATTCCGTCACTGCCCTGCGCGCCTTATCTATAGGGATGGAGAATCCAATATTTGCAGCCTGACGTAACATTGCAGTGTTAATCCCAACCAGCTCTCCGGCAAGGTTAATTAACGGGCCGCCGCTGTTTCCCGGATTAATGGCAGCATCAATCTGAATAAGATCCGTAATAGTCGCGTTGTCCGTTTTAATAGAACGATCCAACGCAGAGACAACACCGGTAGTTACTGTATGACTAAAACCAAGCGGGTTGCCGATGGCAATTACCGTTTCACCGGGCATCAAATCATCAGATTGCCCCATTGGCAACGCTGGTAAATCAGAAGCCTTATCAAGCTTTAAGACAGCAAGGTCGAAATCCGGATCAGACCCAATTAAGGTGGCTGTGAACATGCGGCCATCAAGCAACGTAACGTTAATCTGTGCTGCGCCCTGAATCACGTGCGCATTCGTTAACACGATCGCTTTTTTTGAATCAATAATTACGCCGGAGCCAAGAGTTTGTTCTTTCACTTGCCGACGTCCTTGTCCCCGCTGAAAAAATTCATCAAACAGCGGATTACGAGGCAATAAATTTGCAAAAGGATTTACAGCGCGTTCAACAATCCTGTCTGTACTGATGCTTACAACAGCAGGGGCGGCTCTTTGCACCGCCGACACAACAGGAGTGATACGAACACTTCCTTCAGTCTTCAACTTTGTGTAATTATTCTCAGCAAATGCTACACTTGAACTGAGCATGACTATAAGGATGATTGCGAAGATTCGGCGCATCAGATACCTTTATCCCATTCTTGGTGGTTAATAGTAGATTGGCGTTCAGGTAACACAGACTGTAAGTACGTCTGCACAAAAAAGCTATAGCCTTCATGCACAAAGTCAACACAACAGGTTATTCCGGCTTATAATATTGCCATTATTTCAGGAGATTTCATGACATCGTCTTTACCGGATCACACCTTCAAGGTTGAACCCGTTTCCACCTACGAAAACACCGCAGAAAATGAAGCTTTGCTGCGTGATCTTCTCCAAAAAATCAAGCCGGTTTCTGATACGCTGCGTCCAGCAGCAAACCATCGTCTTGATCATCTGACAAAGCCCATAGGCAGCCTTGGAAAATTAGAAGAGCTCGCCATTCGCATGTGCTGCATTCAAAACAAGACACTGGGCATCGCCGCTGACCCGCTACGCATCTACGCCATAGCCGGAGATCACGGAGTGAATGAAGAAGGCGTGTCAGTCTTCGCCCAAGACGTAACGCGCCAGATGGTACAAAATTTCTGTGACGGCGGTGCAGGCATCAACGTACTGGCGAACACTGCCGGTGCCGAGCTCTGCGTTGTCGACCTCGCCTCGAAAGGTAGCGATTACCCGAAACACCCGTCACTCATCCAATGCAAAATTGCTCAGGGCACACAAAACATCACTAAAGCACCAGCTATGAATCGTGAAATGTGTCTACGTGCGTTGCTCATAGGTGCAGATCTGGCAAACAAAGCGCTCGCAGAAGGCTGCCCTGCCATTGGCACCGGCGAGATGGGTGTATCAAACACCACCCCGTCAACAGCCCTCTACTGTGCCTACCTCAACCTTCACCCGCAAGAAATCACAGGAGCAGGCGGAGGTCTTGATCCCGATGGTATTACACGCAAAACCCGTGTCATCGAACGCGCGCTATCTCTACATTCAGCCACAATAGAATCCGGCGATCCTGTAGACATTCTCGCAACCCTCGGTGGGTACGAAATTGCCGCCCTAGCGGGACTCATCCTCGGTGGAGCAGCAAATAATCAACTCGTGCTCCTCGACGGATTCATAGCAACAGCAGCATACACAGCAGCATGGAAGCTTTGTCCAACAATCAAAGACTACACATTCTTTTCTCACGCATCAGCCGAGGCAGGACACAAACAAATCCTCGCCAAGCTCGATATTGATCCGCTTCATGATCTTGGTTTACGGCTCGGTGAAGGCAGCGGCGTGCCACTCGCATTGTTCCTTATGCGCTGTGCCTGCAACACCTACAATCAAATGACCACGTACAGTGACACAAATGTAGAGCCGCCTGACAATTTATAGGACAGTACATTGGGTTTGTTTCTTGCATCTGGCAGGTCTTCGACGACGCTTGCCAGCGGGGCTTTAAGAACCTTTTGCAAAAGGTTCTTAAAAATCTCCAAAAACTTTTATCTGCGATGCCATACCGTTTTTTATGATACCTCGCGGCTTATGCATCACTACCTTTCGAAAAACAGAGAAGGGCTGTCCTATTAATGTAGGACAGCCCTTTGTTTGTTCAAGTCAGTGGAGTTAAGCCGCGTGAAAACATAGTTTATGAAAGCTGCTCGCAATAAAATCGCGGTCAAGGGGGCGTCCCCCTTGCGGGTACAGGGCAGCGCCCTTGTCCCTCGGAGAGCCGTCGGAGACAACTATAAAAAATTGAAAGCGCTTTAGTTCTGGTTAAGCAGCCATTGCCTGCCGAAAGCGGCCTGTCCGAGCGATATGCACCCATCGTTTGGGGGCAACTGAGTGTGCTGAATAACGGAAAGCCCCATTGCGGCAAGCTCTTTAGGCAACTCAGTGCCTATGGTAAAACTTTGCATAACCCCGCCTGAGAGGGCTATTGTGTCGATTCCGGTGACGCTTGCTGCCTGTGCTACAAGCTGTGCACAACCTTGAACTAGTCCAAGATGAAACTTACGGGCGATAATGCCTGTTGCTATGTCCTGCTGCCAGTCTTGGTAGCATTGGAGGAACAGAGATATCGTGTCTAATTCAATGAGCTCATCATGCATGATGAACGGACACTCGTAGGCTTCAGTCACGGTAAGATCTTGCGCGTCTTCTAAAAGAATAGCTGCTTCACCTTCGTAGGTTACAACATGACAAATACCGAGCATTGCTGAAATTGCATCGAATAAGCGTCCACAGGAGGACGTAAGCGGCGTATTAATGTTGCGCTCTAGTAGCTGCGGTAACAATTGGGACTGCTGGCTAAACTGGTTCTGCCATGTCCATTCTTTGTCCATTGCTGTAATTCCAGCGTTCCAAAGAATGCCTAGTGCAATACGCCAAGGTTCGTGAATTGCTGTTTCACCACCGGGAAGCGGGATGTGTGACAATCTACCGAGCCTGTTGTGCTCTAATGATTGGTTATTAATGCATAGAAGCTCACCGCCCCATATGGTGCCGTCTTCACCGTAGCCGGTACCGTCTAACGCAAGCCCGAGGGCGGTTCCAATAAATTTATTTTCTGCTAATACACTATATATGTGCGCCGCGTGATGCTGAAGCCCAAGCACAGGGATGGTATGCGACTTGCCGTATTCACGGGCGAAACGGGTTGTCATGTAGTCGGGGTGCAGGTCATGAATGACGGCTTCGACAGTGACCTCTAGTGTTTGCGGCAAAAATTCGGCAATCTCTTCGTAGAAAGAATAGACTTCAAGATTCTGCATGTCGCCAATGTGCTGCGACACGAATGCTTCATTCTCGCGGGTGTAACAGAGCGTGTTTTTAAGCTCAGGGCCTACACCAAGAACGGACGGGGCTTTATCTGCCATAAAAACAGGACGCGGAGCAAAACCTCTGGCACGTCGGAAAAATTGTGGTTTGCCTGTATCATTTTGAACGCGGACAACGGAATCATCAACACGTACGAGAATATCTCGATTATGCAACAGGAATACGTCTGCAAGAGCATGCAGACGTTTTAGCGCTTCACGGTTTCCAAGTGCGATTGGCTCGCTGCTCATATTACCGGATGTCATGACAAGAACAGACAGTTCAGTTGTCTGCTGAGCAAAGTATTTGAAAAGAATATGATGAAGTGGCGTGTACGGAAGCATGATGCCTACGTACTGCGTTCCGGGATTAAGAGCTTCTGCAAGCGTAGAATTGCTACGTTGTTTACAGAGAATAATCGGACGTTCTTTGGTGAGCAGAAGCTTTTCTTCTTCCTCTGTGAGGTCTGCTATAACGCGGGCTGTTTCAATATCCTTTGCCATCACAGCAAGCGGCTTGCCCCAGCGATTCTTACGTGTACGCAGGGTTTCAATTGCCTGTTGTCCCTGATCACCCGTTGCCATACAGACGAGATGAAATCCGCCCAGCCCTTTAACAGCAGCAACTTCACCACGCGCCAAGGCTTCAGCAGTCTGTGAGATCGCCTCTGTGCCGCGACATTGTTCAACACCATCAGGCTTTGTCAGCCACACATAAGGGCCGCAAACATCGCAGGCATTAGGCTGCGCATGAAAGCGTCTGTCCAACGGATCTTCATATTCCGTTTTACAATCTGGACACAGTGGGAAACAAGACATAGATGTCTTGGCTCTATCGTAGGGGATAGATTTTGTGATAGTGTAACGCGGCCCACAGTTAGTACAGTTGGTAAAGGGATATTCATACCTGCGATTTTCCGGATCGGACATGTCACGCAGACAATCGTCGCAGGTGGCAACGTCGGCACTAATAAGCACGCGGTTGCCCTTTTTACCTTCGCTTGCCAAAATTGTGAAATCTGTTTCGCCGTCTACAACCGGAAGTTCATCCTCTGTTTTAGAGGTGACTTCCGCCAGTGGCGGCAGTTTGTCTACCAAGTCGAATGCGAAACCAGCTAGTGTTTCTTCATCCCCCTGCACTTCAATGAACACTCCATCAGAAGTATTACTTACAGTGCCAGTGACCTTGTTACCCAAGGCAATTCGATACACGAACGGACGAAATCCAACACCCTGAACCTGACCAGTAATAATATAGCGCTTGCGGCGTACACGATGAGTCATAAAAAACCATACCGCAAATGCACGGGAGAGAAAAGGGAAGGGGGCAAGCAATATCGTAATTACAATTTTGCTAACAAACGCACTGACAGTAACTTGTTACAATAATATGTGATAGTATCACATATATTAGATCAAACGGCATATAAACAGTATTCATGGCCTTTGAACACTTGAATATTCTTGTAACGTCGGATACCTGTAACTCTTATTTGAACAATTTTGTAGTATGGAGAAACAATGGCGACTGAAAAATTAGGAAATCGCATTCGCAAGTTTAGGGAAGAGCGCGGCTTGAGTCGTGCAGAGCTTGCTGAACAGGCTGATTTGACTGAATTATTCGTAACAGCATTGGAAGAAGAAGATTTATATCCTTCCATCGCACCGTTACAGAAGATTGCCCGTGCTCTCGGCGTTCGCCTCGGCACATTTATGGACGATGAAATTTCTGTTGACCCACTGATTGTACGTAAAACCTGCCGCGAAGCAGATCTTACTATGCAAAAAGCTGGCGACAAGAGCCCAAGCTTCCTGTTCCACTCTTTGGGTAAAGGCAAAACAGACCGTAATATGGAGCCCTTTTTCATTCATATTACACCGGAAACTGAAGAAGACCGTAAAATATCTTCCCATCAAGGTGAAGAATTTATCGTCGTTACTTCCGGTAAATTGCTTATTCGCTATGGCAAAGAGGAACACATTCTTGACGCAGGCGACAGTGCCTATTTCAACTCCATCGTTCCGCATTACGTAGGTGCGGCAGATGGTGAAGAAGCTGAAATCTACGCAGTAATCTACTACCCTGACTAGGAAATTCCATGCAAGCATTCGAACTTCGCGAAAAGACCCTTGGTCAGATTCTTGATGACACCGTTGCAAAGTATCCAGAAAACGATGCTGTTGTATACGTAGACCGCGACTATCGTCAGTCCTACAAAGAATTTGGCAAGGTGGTTGATGATCTGGCGCAAGGGCTTATGGCTCTTGGTGTCCAGCGGGGCGAAAAAGTTGCCGTTTGGGCAACAAACGTTCCCTACTGGGTTGCACTACAGTTTGCGACAGCAAAAATTGGTGCCATCCTACTAACCGTGAATACCAACTACCGTAAAAGCGAACTAGAATACCTGCTATCTCAGTCTGAATGTGAAAACTTGTTCATTATGGACGGCTATCGCGATCATGACTTTGTTCAGACTATTTACGATATGATTCCGGAATTACGTACTCAGTCACGCGGCAAGCTTAAAGTAGACAAGCTTCCATCTCTGAAACGCGTTATGTTCCTCGGTGTGGAAAAACACCGCGGTATGTATTCAATTCCAGAAATCATGTCGATGAAAGCTATGGTATCCGAAGAAGAATACCAGGAACGGCAGGATTCCCTTTCTCCATACGATGTAGTGAACATGCAGTACACTTCCGGTACTACAGGGTTCCCTAAAGGGGTAATGCTTACACACGTTGGTATTGGACTTAACGGGTACTGGATTGGTGAAAACCAGAAATTTACGGACAAAGACAGATTATGTCTGCCTGTACCGCTGTTCCATTGCTTTGGTTGCGTTCTCGGCGTTCTCGCCGCCGTAAACCATGGTGCAGCGCTTGTAATTCTGGAAAACTTTTCACCAGTACACATTATGGCTTCTGTGGATCAGGAGCGTTGCACAGCGCTCTACGGTGTGCCGACAATGTTCCTTGCAGTGCTTGAGCACAAAATGTTCTCCAAGTTCGATTATTCTTCGCTTCGCACAGGTATCATGGCAGGTTCTATCTGCCCTGAGCCGTTGATGAAGCGCGTTATCGAAGATATGAACATGACGGAAGTAACTATCTGTTACGGTCTCACAGAAGGGTCTCCGGTAATGACACAAACATTGCCGCATGACAGCTTCGAACGTCGTACCCAGAGTGTCGGTAAAAAAATGCCGGGTATCGAAGTACGTGTTGTTGATCCTGAAACCGGCGAAGAATGCCCAAGCGGAACGCAGGGCGAAGTTGTCTGCCGTGGCTACAATGTCATGAAAGGCTACTACGCAATGCCGGAAGCAACAGAATTAGCAATCGATAAAGATAACTGGCTGCATTCAGGCGATCTCGGTGTCATGGATGAGGACGGCTACGTTGTCATCACAGGACGTATCAAGGATATGATCATTCGTGGTGGTGAAAACATCTACCCACGTGAGATTGAAGAATTCCTTTACGGTTTGGATGGTGTGCATGACATTCAAGTTGTCGGTATCCCAAGCCGCAAATACGGTGAAGAAGTTGCTGCCTTTATTATTAACAAAGAAGGTTACGATCTCGCACCAGAAGATATACGAGACTACTGCCGTGGAAAAATCGCATGGCACAAAGTTCCACGCTACATCACGTTTATCGATGAATACCCGATGACTGCCTCCGGCAAGATTCAAAAATTTAAGCTTCGTGAAGATTATCAAAAGTATTTCGGCGAAGTTCGATAACAACAAGTTACGATTAAAAGGGTGAAGCTTTGGCTTCACCCTTTTTTTGTTTTTACTGTTTGCCGTTGATTGGCTTGGAGAAGCCCATAGCCAAACAGGCATAAAAAAAGCCCTCAGCAACAACTGAGGGCTATGTATTCTAGTAGCAAGCTTATTAGCTTGCGTCTGGCAGGCGTTTACCGAAGAGGAAAAGCATACCAACTACAGCGATGAGACCTACTGGCAGAGTAATCATCGGGGAGAGGCCGAGACCTGCTGGCAGGAAGCCGAAGAGGATGGATACTACACCTACGGAGACTGCGTACGTCAGCTGGGTACGAACGTGATCGATATGGTCACATGCGGAGCCCATGGAGGACAGAATGGTGGTATCTGAAATAGGCGAACAATGGTCACCGAAGATAGCACCAGTAAGAACTGCACTGACGTTGAGGAGCAGGTATGCCTGATCCGGGTTAATAGCCCATGCCAGCGGGATAGCCAGCGGCATAAGAATACCCATTGTGCCGTAAGAGGTTCCTGTCGCAAAGGAGATGACAGAACCAAGAATGAAGATAATGGACGGCAGCAGGAACGCAGGCAATGTGTCAGACAACACGCTTACGAGCCACATAGCAGTACCGAGCTCTTTGATGATACCAGAAAGGGACCATGCGAGGAGCAAGATAACAGCGGTAATGGTCATAGATTTGATACCCAGAATCCAAGTCGTAATTGCTTCTTCAATGCTGAAAACTTTTTTGCAGATACCCATGGTCATGGCTACGATACCTGCAAGCAGTGCAGCCTGGAACAAAACAACGGATGCATCGGAAGCACCAAAGCACTCACGGACAGCAAAGAAGCTATACGGAGCTGCGTTGATTTTTGCGAGGAGTTCAGCGTTATCAATAGCGCTAAGACCGTTGAAGTAAAATCCGAGGAAAGCAGCAACAATAAGAGTACCGATTGGAATGATTGCATTCCATATGGAAGGAACAACGTGTGCGCCCGGTTCGAGCTGAGTTGTTTCTTCAGAAGCCATTGGGCTTGCGTTATCAGCAAGCACTTTGCCGTATTTGCGTGCGCGTTCTTCAGCCTTAAACATAGGGCCGAATTCGCGGAGCAGCATGATACCTGCAAGCACAAAGAACAGAATAAAAATGTTGTAGAAGCGGTACGGAATGGTTTCAACGAATGCACCGTATGCGTTCATCTGAATACCAATCTGTTCGAAGCCGTCTTTAATAAGACCTACTTCGTACGCAACCCAAGTAGAAATAAGTGCGATACCGGCAATTGGAGCCGCTGTAGCATCAATGATGAACGCAAGCTTTTCGCGGGACACGCGCATACGGTCAGTAACCGGACGCATGATAGGACCAACAGTCAGTGAGTTTGCGTAGTCATCAAAGAAGATAACCAAACCCATAACCCATGTGAAGAACTGGGCACTGCGAGGGCCTTTTGCTTTTTTAGCAAGCGCCTCTGCTACTGCGAGAGTACCACCCATTTTGGATACAACCGCAATAAGACCACCAATTGCAAGACACTGGAGTACGATACCAGCGTTCCATGAATCAGCTAATGAGCCAAGAATTTCAAGGGAAACACGCTGGAAGGAACCAAGCAGGCCGTGGTAAATGTCTATGCCTTTAGTTTCAAGCATCATTGCGCCAGAAAATACACCGAGGAATAAGGACAGCACTACGTTACGGCTGATAAATGCAAGGATGATTGCTACCAGCGGCGGAACCAGTGTCCAAAATCCAAAAAGTTGTGAGTTAGCAGCACCTTTGCTTGAGTCAGCAGCAAATGCTGGCGCTGTAACAAAAAGGATTCCTACTGCAGAAAGCAGTAGCAATAAATGTCTTAATCTCATAATCACTCTCTCCTGATTATAGCTCTCTTTTGCGTAGTTCCTAAAAGAAATACCCTCGCTTTGCAAGCATTGTCTTATATGTTTAAAGAAAGAGAAAACAAGCGGAAAACCAGACTGTTACAGCTATTATTTGCCTTTCGAATATCATGAAAGATAGTTTGACTGTTTTTTAATGCCATTTCACTGTTTGCAGATTGACTTTACAGGGGGTGCACAGCATGGTCGGGCTTATGCAAGAGGATAAGGATATAGTCGCGGAATACGTTGACGCGTTGCGCAAATCAGAGCGTCTTGGTGATCAGGTAGTGTTTCATAAAGTGCTGCCTGATGTGGATGCCCAATACGCAGAAAACCGTCGCCCTTGGGCGCAGGCAATTAAAGACATGCTCGCAATGCAGGGCATAAAATATTTGTACGCGCACCAAACTCTTGCAACAGACCATATTCGATCGGGAAAACACGTTGTTGTTGCTACGCCGACAGCAAGTGGCAAAAGTCTGGTATACAACCTGCCTGTCATTGAGCGATTCTTGCAAGATCCTGATGCACGCGGACTATATCTTTTCCCTTTGAAAGCATTGGCTCAGGATCAACTAAAAACATTTACATCCCTCACCGCGCACTGGCCTAAAGAGGCTCGACCGGAAGCCGCTATTTATGATGGCGACACCACGCCGCATTTCCGCAAAAAAATCCGTATAAAGCCCCCTACAGTGCTCATGACGAATCCGGAGATGCTGCACCTTTCTATTCTGCCGCATCACGAACAGTGGATTGAATTTCTCGCCTCCCTGCAATTTATTGTTGTGGATGAAGTACATACCTATCGTGGCGTTATGGGTTCACACATGGCGCAGCTTTTCCGCAGATTACTCCGTGTCTGTAAACAATACGGAATTACCCCAACCTTTATTTTTTGCTCAGCAACAGTGGGAAACCCTGCGGAGCTTTGTGAAAACCTTACAGGCATTGCGCCTACCGTGATCACTGAAAGCGGTGCACCGCAAGGCAAGCGGCATTTCGTATTTATGGACCCGCTCCAGAGTCCTTCCTCAGCAGCTATTGCTTTGCTCAAATCCGCATTGATGCGCAATATGCGCACAATAGTGTACACGCAATCACGCAAGATGACCGAACTCATCAGTATGTGGGCCGGACAAAAATCCGGTGCGTTCAAAGATCGAATTTCCGCTTACCGTGCCGGTTTCCTGCCTGAAGAACGCCGGGAAGTTGAACAAAAAATGGCCAGTGGTGAACTTCTCGCTGTAATCTCCACCAGTGCTTTGGAGCTTGGAATCGACATTGGCGCACTCGATTTATGCATTCTAGTGGGCTACCCCGGTTCCATTATGTCAACCATGCAGCGCGGTGGACGAGTTGGACGTAAAAATCAAGAATCCGCTGTCATGCTTGTGGCTGGTGAAGATGCGCTCGATCAATACTTCATGCGGCATCCTAAAGAATTTTTCTCCCGCCCGCCGGAATGTGCTGTCCTGAATCCGCACAATCCCGTGATCCTGAAACGTCACCTCGAATGTGCCGCAGCGGAACTGACTCTGCGAACGTCTGAGGAATGGATGCGGGAATCGGAAGTGGTAGCAGCCGTGCACGAACTAGAACAATGCGGTCTACTTTTGCGTGATGCTGAAGGTACAACCATTTTTGCGGCGAAAAAACGCCCTCACAGACATGTTGATCTTCGCGGTTCTGGAAACAATTTTCATATTGAATCTGACGACGGCACCATTATCGGCAGTGTTGATGGCGTTAAAGCCTTCAAAGAAACTCACCCCGGCGCAGTCTATCTTCATAAAGGACAAACGTGGTCGATTACTGAGCTTGATTTTGGAACCCGCACAGCCAAAGCGAAAAAAGGCCGTGTGAACTACTACACGCGCACACGCTGCAACAAGAGCACAGAAATTTTAGAAGTCATTGACCAGACACTCGTATGGGGAACACGTTTATGCTTCGGTAAGCTGCGCGTTACGGAGATCATTAGCGGTTTCGAAAAACGAAGCGTACAAGGCGGCAAGCTACTCGGCATTACCCCGTTAGAGCTTCCACCGCTGGTATTTGAAACAGAAGGCATTTGGTTTGAAGTGCCACTTGGCGTTCAGCGTAACGTTGAAAACGAATTTCTACATTTTATGGGATCAATCCACGCACTAGAGCACGCAATGATCGGAATTTTACCGATTCTCGTACTTACAGACCGCAACGACCTTGGCGGCATTTCAACCCCCATGCATGCACAGGTAGGCAAGCCAGCAGTTTTTGTTTACGACGGGATGGAAGGCGGCGCAGGGCTAACACGGCACGCATTCACCATGGCACATGAAATTTTTGAACGCACTCTTGCCGCTGTTCGTGACTGTGGCTGCGAACTCGGTTGTCCAAGCTGTGTACATTCCCCAAAATGTGGCTCCGGCAACCGGCCCATCGATAAAATTGGGAGCATTTTCCTTCTCAAAGAAATGGCAAAGGGCTTATTCACCCCGCCAGCAAACGAAATTTTTGAAGTGGAGCCACTGCCGCAGCCACTCGCACAGCCATCTCGTATCGCGCCTAAAGTTCTCACAGCCGAAGCTGGGAACACAATAAGACCTGCAACCTCCTCGGATTCAGATGTTCAAACCGAACCGCGCGACATAACGACTCCCACCCGCTATGCTGTACTCGACATCGAAACACAGCGTTCAGCACAAGAAGTCGGCGGATGGAATCGTGCCGAGCTCATGCGGGTATCAGTCGCAGTGCTCTACGATTCCAAGGAAGACAAATTTATCCGTTATATGGAAGAAGACATGCCCGAGCTGCTCGAGCATCTGAAAGACTTCGACTGCATCATTGGATTCAACATCATCCGGTTCGATTACAAAGTGCTTTCAGCTTACGCCAACTACAACCTCCAGTCCTTGCCAACGCTTGATTTACTCGACGAAATCCGCAAGCATTTAAACTACCGAGTGTCTCTCGACAATCTCGGTTCGGCGACACTCAACGCGCCCAAGTCTGCCGACGGGCTTCAAGCGCTCAAGTGGTGGAAAGAAGGGAAAATCGAGGAAATCGCAACGTACTGCGAGGCTGATGTACGCATTACTCGCGACATATACCTCTACGGCAAAGAACACGGGTATCTGCTCTTTACCAACAAGGCGAAGCAAAAAGTGCGCATACCAATTGCTTGGTAGTAGGTCTTTGTCGCGACAGGGCGAAGCAACCCTGCGGGGCTTGCCTCTGGCGGGTCTTCGACGAGCCTCCGGCAGCTTAAGAACCCTGTTACACTGTCGCTTTCTGTAATCTCTCGTACCTCGAGAACAGCTACCGCTTTGGAAAAGGGCTTCTTAAGAATCTCCTAAAACTTTTAGCTGCGATCTTAGCCCGTTTTTTACTTAGCCTCGCGGCTTATGCCTCACTACCTTTCGTAAAATAGAGAAGGGCTGTCCTGATTACTTAGGACAGCCCTTCTTTTGTTATTCAAGTAAGTGGCGATTAAGCCGCGTGAAAAAATTAATCTACGTACGTTTTTCGCATAATAAAAAGTTTGAAGGGGGGTCTGGGGGGAAACTTGCAAGCTTTAGCCGTTCTCGAGGTACGAGGGATTACGGATAAAGACAGTGAAACAGTTTCCAGCCCAGCTGCCGGAGACAATACAACAAAAACAATTCCCCGAAAATACTACTTCTCAATAATCGGATGATGCGCAGAATCGTACATGCTCATTTCCATTGTGTGACACACGCAGTTGCTCTCGGCACCGAGCGGTGCTGCGAACTTCTGGTACTGCATTGGCGCAATGTTGTTTCGCGACTCACCGTACCCGTTGTCTGCTGGATAGAGGGCGTGTGCTGTGCCGTGGCATGCTTGACACATAACGGCTTCCAAGTCGTCTTTTCTGTTTTTGAAAAGACGTTGCGCGTTCTCTGTCCATTGGTTAGCGGCTGATGCGTCGCTGTCCGGTACCTCAAAGAATGTATGGCATGCGCCACAATCAGGTTGATTTTGCCATGCTTCGCGTGGTTGCACTTCATCGAGAGTCGCTGATGCTCGCGGAATAAGGTTTGCCATAAGCAGTTTTGCCCGGGGTTTGCCTTTTTTATCTTCTGCTTTGAGTAATCCCAACGCATGATCTTCGATTGTTCCGTGACAATTTGTACAGGTAATATCTCGGTCTACGTGTAATCCACGCATTCCCTGCGTATCAGTGTTGTGTGCGGCTGGATGACAGCTCTCACATGTAATATCGTCACGTTCTGCAAGATAGTTTGCATGCCAACCGTGAATGGCTGCGGAGAATCCAAGAATCTGCTTGTTACCGGCATCTCCAGTACGGGTGGACTCGTGACAAGATTGACACTTAGGCGGCGTGCCGCGTTCACTTTTTTCTGCGAGGCTGGTTCCATTAATTTTGTCATGCACTGTAAGAATGTTGTCCGCAGTTTTGTCGGAAATACCTGCGGTATCAGCTACGCGCCATGCTCCATCGTGACAATTACGACAACCCCATTCTGTTGAAATAGGCACGGCGACTTTGGTGACGGCAAGAAGTTTGCCATCTGAAGTCCGTGCTTCTACTGTCAACAACGGGTATGGATTCACGGTTCCATCATTTGAGTATGGGAAGATCGGCAAAGAACAGGCAACGAATGCTCTGTTTTCTTCATCGACCTTAAAGGTGCCGATAAGATTAGTTTCGCAGGTTCCTGTGTCCGGCGGCAAATCTTTTCCTGTAAACTCCTTGGCGTACTTCCAGAACGTTACGTGTTCGGATGGCGTAGCAAAAGCTTTCTCGATTCTGTACGTAAGCGTCACATCTTCAGTAACTATTTCCGGCACGTCGTCACGCAAGAATAACTGCGCACGAATGGTTGAACCAGGGATCTGCATGGTAAATTTAGAATAGTTATCGGATATGGTGTTCATACCCTCTGTTGCCCATGCCACGAGAACATACTCTGCGTTCTCTGGATTGAAGGCTGGCAACGCAACACCTTCTTCGTGCGGTAGCTTAGCCGGTGCTTCTTCGAGAGGTTTTTTCAATACAGAGGCAATGTATGCAGAAACGGCCTTCCTCTCAGCGTCATTGCCGAGGAACGGAGGCATAAACTCACGCAACTTACCTTGCCCGTTAAACTGAGCAATTAACCCTTCACGTGTAAGCCCTGCTGCACCTGTTTCAGTCGCTAGCATTGGTCCATTTAGACTATGGCAACTCATACACTGAACGCGATAAAGCTCTTCACCAGCTTTAAGTAAATTTTCGTCGGTAATTTCTTTGGTATCAATCCATTTTGCATAGGCCAGCATACCATTTTTACGAATTTCATCCGTCTGATCCACAAGCACAGAGTTTGACCACATATACCCATGAATAATGTACGGACGACGCCCTGCTTCACGAATCCACTCGAAGGTACCAATTTGCCCGATACCTATCACAAGAAGCACCGCGAGAAGCGCAGGACGCACAGACTGCGGTGTTATGTAGGCAAACGTAAGAACTCCGGCGAGTAACACGGCTGAGAGCGGCAGGAAGACTTTTACCAACTGCGGAGTCTGTGCAGATTTAGTCAGAATCATGGTAAATTGTGCTTCTGGAAGTGCCATGATGTACCAGACAGCACTCGCGCAGAGGAGGACGAACGGAAATGCTACAAACTGAACGGCATAGCGGATCATCTGCTCACGTGTTTTTGCGTCTTTAAGACGATACGCAGTCACAAGGGCAAAAAGCCCTGCAAGCATTAGGCAGATAGCGAAGCGTAATGAAAGAGAAGGCCAAAATGTTGGATTCCAGAAGCCATCCCAGAACGATTGTGTTTCAAGCCATGTCCCCGGCGTAAGCATCATTGTGATGATGCCGTTGACTACAAACAACGACAAAAACGCAAACAGCGCGTAAAACCAGCCAATAATCTGATGATCTCGGCGGGACATTTTGCCAAAACAATAATGGTAAATAAGCAGAGAAACTACTTCGCAAAGGAAAAAAACCCACTCTGTTGCCCAGCCGAAACCAAATCTATGCACCAGCACAGACGTTGCGGCAGGCGAAAGCAGCCCGATAGTGAACCATATGCCTACACCGGTCATACCCCCTGCTACCATTGTGAGCAGAAGGAAAAATTTAGTATGACGTTTAACGTACTCGATAATCTTCGGATTATTTTCCGCATAGCCCTTGCGTTCAGTCAGTACGAGGAAGAAACCGCCGCCAACAGCGAAATGCGCAATAAAAACATGGAAAACTGCCATGCACGCGATCATAAAGCCGCCAGAAAAAGATGGGAGCCACCAAACTGGATATTCCATACTAAGCTTCCTCGCTGCTGCGCATTGCAAGTTTAATCATGTAAGCAATGGCAACAAGCCCGAACGTAAGAGAGAAGATAAACATCAGGAAGGGAGAATACTCAGCCTGAACAGGGAGAGCCGCGATTCCACCGTATGGGTCAAGCATGGCTTTACGGATAAGAGCCCTCAAGCCTGCCATAACAAACACGGTGAATATAAGTGTTATGATGGTTCCATACAAGTTTCGGGCTGCTGCCTGAAAGAGCAGCATGGCAACAAATGCCAATCCTATAAGCAGGGAACCGGTATAAAACTCAGACCCACCGGAAAAGAGCGCATGTACGTACTCAGGCAGAGCAAAATATAACGTTACACCAACGAGTATCTGTACCAGAGAAGCAAAAAGGAAAATATTCAGCCCCAACCGTTCCTCTTGAACAGCCAGCTCTGGAGATTCTGGTGCAATTTTATGGCGAGCAACCAAAGCTAACACCAGTCCGCCCACGGCAATGGAAGCAACCACAACATGCAGATAACGCAACCCCACAGTCGGATCACCAAAGTTAAGGATAGTGCCACCGGGAGATGCAAAGTACGCAGACCACACGTCGGGCCGGAGCATGAGTGTCATATTATTTGACATCACAAGTCCAATGCAAAGCATGGCAGCGCTGCTTAGAAAAATAGAGAGAGAAAATTTAGAATGCCCGCCGTACCGTCCGGCAAAAACATATAATGCATAGTATGCGATGATCGCCAAGAAAACGACGCTTAGCCAGTACACAGCCATCAGAATAGAGCTTGTGTACATGTATTGACCGTACAGCATCTGAATAAATAAGAGAGGAGCGACTCCTAAGTTCACCGCAAGTGCGAAAAGCGAAGGCAATACTTTGGATACCTTTTTGATAGAAAGGCTATTTTTGCTTACAACGCTACGTACTGAGCAAACAATCGCGCCGCCAAGAACTGTATTCACTAGAAGAATGTGCAAAGCGAAAGTAATAATCAGAAGTCCTTCCAGCCAACCAGCAGCTATTGGAAGGGCATCTGGAGCAGGAATGAGAGCAGCAGCTTGCATTAAATCTCCTTACAAAATGAGCTACAGGAACATTGTAAACTGTTTCATGCAGCTTTATTTGTTTTTTCTCTTTTTTGTTCTCTTGTTTTATTCTATCAAAGAGGGTACGTGCCGCTACAGCACAAGTCGTTGGCGCAGTAGAGTACATGGCAAGACCATGTATAGACTACAATGCGGTGGTCTGAAAACCACACAGCACTTTTGCCAATAAACCAAGGCACATCTCTTTATTCCGTATGTGTGTTTTGCGCGGCTTCTAATAATATGTAGATACCGCACTGTATACTACTATGTATTGTCTGTATTCAGATGAAATCTGAATACAAAATTCCGGTAGCGAGCGTGTTATAAATGGAAACATATTTTATATGTTATCCAATAGATGTTCAAAAACTCTAGATTGCATGCTCAGGCGTTGAGGTTCAACCAGAGGAAATATGACTAACACTGTTCTATTATTCGATATTGGGAATACTAATATTAAAATTGGTATTACACAAAGAGAAGATCTCGCTACAACATATGTCTTACCCACAGACCCGCACCAGACTTCGGATTCTATTGGGTTTCGCATAATCGACGTCCTCTCTCACATGTCTATTTCTCCCGACGAAATTACGGCATGTATTGGTAGCTCCGTTGTTCCGGATATGAACCCGATTATCCGCAATGCCGTTAAGCGCTACCTTAATCAAAGGCTCCTACTTGCGCCGGAAGATATTCCCATTCCTTTGGAAAATCGGTACACACGACCTGAACAGGTTGGCGCAGACCGCCTCGTGGGTGCGTACGCTGCCCGCAAGCTATATCCAGATGCCCGCTCTATTGTTTCTGTAGATTTTGGCACTGCTACTACCTTTGACTGCGTACAGGACAACGCCTATCTTGGCGGCCTGATATGTCCCGGCGTCAAATCTGCCGCCTCTGCGCTGGCCAGCAACACTGCCAAACTTCCACAGATCAGTTTGGAAGTGCACAGCGACATGCCCGTTTTTGGTCGCAGCACATCCACCAGTATTAATCACGGCTTTATTTTCGGTTTTGCGGCAATGACAGAAGGACTATGCAAACGTCTGTCACAAACGCTTGAAGGCCCTATGCAGGTTGTTGCAACCGGTGGCTTTGCTAAAGACATTGCACGCGTCGCATCATGTTTTGATCACGTCCGTTCTGACCTTCTCATGGAGGGTCTGCGGTTGTTATATTTGGAAAGTGGCATTCGGTAACGAGCTGAGCCACCATCGTTTTTATACTATTTGTCAGAAAAGAACGACCAAACCGGTCGGACTACAAGGAGTTATAGAATGAGTACTATTGTTTCCGTTTGGGCAAGAGAGATTTTGGATTCCCGCGGCAATCCTACCATCGAAGTTGAAGTTTCCCTCGAATCCGGTCACTCCGGCCGCGCTGCAGTTCCTTCCGGTGCATCCACCGGCACCCGTGAAGCGCTCGAACTGCGTGATGGTGACATGAACCGCTACCTCGGTAAAGGTGTTGAAACCGCTGTTAACAACGTAATGGGCGAAATTGCTGAAGGCATTATCGGCCTTGACGCAACACGTCAGGTTAACATCGACAACATCCTTATCGAACTCGACGGCACTGAAAACAAAGAACGCCTCGGTGCTAACGCTATGCTCGGCGTTTCTCTCGCAGTTGCACGTGCATCAGCCAGCTTCCTCGGCCAGCCTTTGTACCAGTACCTCGGTGGTATCAACGCTAAAGTGCTTCCAGTACCAATGATGAACATCATCAACGGTGGCGAACATGCACCAAACAACCTTGATATTCAGGAATTCATGATCATGCCTATCGGTGCTCCTACTTTTGCAGAAGCACTCCGCATGGGCGCAGAAGTATTCCACGCACTGAAAAAACTTCTCTCCAACGACGGTCACGTTACTTCCGTTGGTGACGAAGGTGGCTTTGCACCTAACCTCGAAAGCCATGCAGAAGCTTTTGACTACATCATGAAAGCTATCGAAGCTGCTGGCTACGTTCCTGGTAAAGAGATTGCTCTTGCCATCGACGCTGCTGCTTCTGAATTCTACAAAGACGGCAAATACGTTCTTGCTGGCGAGAACAAAACCCTTTCTTCTGAAGAAATGGTTGAATGGCTCGCAGCATTTACTGAAAAATACCCGCTCATCTCCATTGAAGATGGCCTTGCAGAACAGGATTGGGAAGGCTGGAAGCTTCTTACAGATCGCCTTCCTTCCACCCAGATCGTTGGTGACGACATTTTTGTAACCAACCCTGAAATCCTTGCTGAAGGTATCGAAGAAGGTTGCGCTAACTCCATTCTGATTAAACTTAACCAGATTGGTACGCTTACCGAAACCCTCGACACCATCGAAATGGCTAAAGGCGCTGCTTACTCTACAGTTATTTCTCACCGCTCCGGTGAAACTGAAGATAGCTTTATCGCAGACCTCGCTGTGGCAGTTAACGCTGGTCAGATTAAAACCGGCTCCCTCTCCCGCTCCGACCGTCTCGCTAAATACAACCAGCTCCTCCGCATCGAAGAAGACCTCGACGACGATGGCATCTTCTTCGGTCCATTCATGGCAGCTCACTTCGGTCTCAGCGACTAATCCCCGCTCCAAACAGAACAGCATCAAAGCCGGAACGCATTGCGTTCCGGCTTTTTTTGTTCTTAATTTTGATAGGTCTTCGACGAGCCTCAACACAACCCACCAGCAAATATCAAATAACCCAATCTGCAACCGTGCTACACTCACTTGCAATTGTATATAAGCAGGAGATATCATGCGTAAAAAAGTAGTTGAGGGTGTTTCATGGGTAGGTAAAATTGACTGGGAAATCCGGTCTGCGCACGGGAAAGAATATTCCACGCACAAAGGGACATCATACAATGCGTATCTCATTGAAGATGAGAAGACGGCATTAATAGACACAGTATGGGAACCCTACGGTGATGAGTTTGTCGCCAACCTCCAGCTGGAAGTTGACCTAGACAAGATAGATTACATCATCTGTAATCACGCAGAACCAGACCATAGCGGCGCATTGCCGGCTTTAATGAAACATATCCCCGACACGCCAATTTATTGTACCAAACAAGCCACAACGTCGATTCCGGGACATTATCATCAAGACTGGAACTTCCATCCTGTAAACGCTGGCGACACACTGAGCCTTGGGAAGAACACCCTTACTTTCCAGCCTATACCTATGGTACATTGGCCAGATTCAATGATGACGCACCTTTCCGGAAAAAATATTCTATTTTCTAACGACGCGTTCGGGCAGCACTACGCACATGAATTGCTGTTTAACGATTTGGCGGATCAATGCACCCTGTATGAAGAAGCTATTAAATACTACGCCAATATCCTCACCCCGTTCAGCCCGATCATAAAAAGTCGTATTCTGGATTTTCTCGCTACAGCATTGCCTGTTGAGTTGATTGCAACAAGCCACGGTATCCTGTGGCGGAAAAATCCTGAGCAGATCATAGAGCAATACCTGCAATGGAGTGATGCGTATCAGGAAGACCAGATAACTATCATCTACGACACCATGTACAACTCTACAAAAGTAATCGCAGAAACAATTGCCCGTGGAATATTACAACACAGCCCTGCAACGCAGGTTAAATTATTCCATGCTGCCAAAGCAGATAAAAACGACATCTTGACTGAAGTTTTTCGCTCTAAAGCTGTTTTGATGGGGTCGCCGACATTTAACAAGGGGCCGTTATCGAGCTTGTCTGCACTGCTGGAAGAATTTCGGGGTCTTAAGTTTATGGGTAAAAAAGCAAGTGCATTTACCTCGTATGGCTGGAGCGGTGAAGCAGCAAAAGAGATGCTTGCACAACTTGTGGATGCAGGTTTTACGACTACGGATGATGGATTCCGTGTACATTGGAGAATGGATACTGAAGAACGCGCAAAAGCACTGCAATTTGGAGTCGATTTTGCTTCTGCAACATTCTAAGCGAATCGCATTATAAAATAATCGCGCAGTGTATAATAAATATAAGACAAAAATCAACAAGTAATAAGACACATTGCATTCTGGATGAGCTATATCACATTTAGATTATTCGACGACGTCGGAGGTTTGTTATGAAACAATGGATTATTCTTGCTTGCTTCATCTGCTCCTTGTGCCTGTTCACCGCATGTTCATCATTATTACAACCTGCAAAAGGCCCCATGCCTCCGATGTCTAGCGCTGCCGAACTCTGGCAATACATTGCTATAACTGACAATTACAGCAAATGGAATCAGTTTGACGATGCAATTGGCATGAAAGACGGCGCACCACCCCACGGACCTCGAATTCAGATATATGCCAATAGAATTGCATCAGAATCAGTTTACCAAGCAGAAGAGGGTTCCATAGTTGTAATGGAAAACTTTGATAAAGACGAAAAAACACTCCTTACCATAAACCTCATGCAAAAACGCAAAAACTACGCCCCTTCCGCTGGAAATTGGTTTTGGGTTGAGTATGAGCCGGACGGAACCGTTATTGAGGAAGGCAAAATCAAACGATGTGTAGAATGTCACGTAAGCACGGCGTTTGATGACTATACGTTCATTCACCAATGGTGATTACGCAAACGAACACCTCTCTCCTTCATTCCGTAGAAACTGCTCCATCCCCCATCGGGGCAGTGCAAACTCCTCGTTTACCGTGGCGGAAATCGGCACAGTAAACAAAAAGGCAGAAGCGTAGATGCATCACTACGCTCCTGCCTTTTTATTTTTGTATCACATTTCTGCTAAACGCAGACAAACTCTGTTCTGCTATTCAGCAGTTTCTGTTTTAATCTCACGTAAACGCAAGCTTAAGTCACGCAGCTGGTTGTTGGAAACAGCAGATGGTGCTTTTGTAAGCATGCAGGTAGCTTTCTGAGTTTTAGGGAAAGCAATAACGTCACGGATGGATGATGAGTTGGTCAGAATCATAACGAGACGATCAAGACCAAAAGCGATACCGCCATGTGGTGGTGCGCCATACTCAAATGCTTCCATAAGGAAACCAAACTGCTCTTCTGCTTCTTCTTTAGAGAAACCGAGCGCGGAGAACATTTCTTCCTGACGCTGACGGTTATGCATACGAATAGAACCGCCGCCTACTTCGCAACCGTTAAGTACAAGGTCGTACGCACGAGCTTTTGCGTTAGCAGGATCTGTTACCATAACGTTCTCTTCACCGTCCTGAGCGGAGGTGAACGGGTGGTGACAAGCTACATAGCGTTTTTCGTCTGCATCGTATTCGAAGAGAGGGAAGTCAGTTACCCACAAGAAGTTGTAGGTGTTCTCTGGAATAAGTTCGAAACGTTTTGCAACTTCAACACGCAGGTTACCAAGAGCGTTGTTAACCATGTCAGCAGCGCCAGCCTGGAAGAATACGATATCGCCAACTTCAAGACCGAGTTCTTCGGTAAGACCTTTGCGTTCGTCATCAGAGAGGAATTTAGCAATCGGGGACTGCCATTCGTCTTCTTTAATTTTGATCCAAGCAAGACCCTGAGCACCGTAAATTTTCACGAAGTCAGTGTACTGGTCAATTTCCTTACGGGAAAGAACAGCGCCACCCGGAATACGCATAGCTTTAATAAGCTCTGCAGTGGAGAACAGACGGAAGGTGGAGTCTTTTACAACGTGGCTTACGTCTTTAAGACGCAGGTCAAAACGTGTGTCCGGCTTATCAAGACCGTACTCTTCAATTGCCTGATCGTAAGTCATACGTGGGAATGTGCTTGGAACGTCAACATTGAGACATTCTTTGAACACACGTCCAACAAGACCTTCTGCCATAGTCTGAACCTGCAGCTCGTCAGCAAAGCTCATTTCGATATCAACCTGAGTAAATTCAGGCTGACGGTCAGCACGAAGGTCTTCATCACGGAAACAACGAACGATCTGGTAGTAACGATCCATGCCCGCAGTCATAAGCAGCTGTTTGAAAATCTGTGGAGACTGAGGAAGCGCGTAAAATTCACCCTGATTAACACGGCTCGGTACGAGGAAGTCACGTGCGCCTTCAGGGGTAGATTTAGTGAGGAACGGAGTTTCCACTTCGAGGAAATCCTGTTCGTCGAGATAACGGCGGATTGCCTGAGCAGCGCGGTTACGGATGATAAAGTTGTTTGCAAGCTTAGGGCGACGAAGATCAAGGTAACGGTATTCGAGACGAAGATTCTCGGATGCGTCTACACGGTCTTCAATCTGGAACGGAGTGGTTTTAGAAGTGTTAAGCAGTTTCCACTCAGTTACATAAATTTCAACTTCGCCAGTTACCATGCTGGTGTTAGTCATGCCTTCAGGGCGATGACGAACTTCACCTTTAATAGCGACAACATATTCAGTACGCAGAATGTGTGCGAGCTTGTGAGCTTCTTTGTTCACGTCTGGGCTGAATACTACCTGAGTAAGACCTCTACGGTCACGGAGGTCGATAAAAATCAGGCCACCATGATCGCGACGGAACTGCACCCAACCCATCAGGCATACTTCAGAGCCGATATTATTGGCATTCAGCTCGCAGCAATTATGGGTGCGAACCCATCCGTTAAGAGGCTCTATGTACTGCTGATGGTCCTGCTGAATATCCAGATTTTGATCGCTCATTCTCGTTTCCTTTAAAAATGCATTAAAGACAGCAGCGCTGTCCAAAGGTTAGGGGTTCAACACGAATGGTGTTATCAGACTGCAGAAAAAGTCGGACGACACCATTGTGTGCCGTCCGTTATTCACGGCTTCTGATTATATTAGATATGCTCAATAAGTTCAGATAAGGACACCATGATTTGCTCACTGGTTTCCATATCTTTTATAATGACTGTTTTTGATGTCAGCTCATTTTCACCAAGAATAATGGTCTTTCGAGCAGCTTTTTTGCTTGCTTGACGCATCTGCGCCTTCATGGACTTTGCAGCAAAGCTTACTTCACCTTTTTTGCCTTTTTCACGCAAACCATGTGCAACCATTAATCCATATTCAAGACCTTTTTCATCCAAAACAACAATGTAGAAATCAGGCTGTTCCACCTCTCGTTCGCCAAGCATGAGAGCAAGACGTTCCATACCGCACGCAAAGCCGATACCTGGAACATCTGCGCCACCAAGCTGTTTGATAAGTCCGTCGTAACGGCCACCACCCGCTACAGAACTCTGAGAGCCGATAGCGTTAGAGATAACTTCAAAAGTGGTACGGTTGTAGTAATCAAGACCACGAACAAGGCGGTCGTTCTGTGTAAATGTCACACCAGCGGCACGTAATGTAGAAAGCACTTTGTCGTGGTGCGTACGGCAAGTGTCACAGGTGTGTTCAATAATTGTCGGAGCGTTTTCAGTTAATGCCTTACAGGCAGGAACCTTGCAGTCGAGTACGCGAAGCGGGTTGGTGTCCATACGACGACGGCAGTCTTCGCAAAGCTCTTCTTTATTAAGATTCGCAAGGAAGGAGCGTAGCGCTTCATTGTATTTAGGACGACACTCACGACAACCAAGGGAGTTAACCTCAAGCACAAGCTCTTTAAGACCGATCTTTGTAAGAAAGGTCATGAGCATGAGGATTACTTCTGCATCCGCATGCGGCTCATCAGGGCCGAGGCACTCACAGTTAATCTGATGGAACTGGCGCATACGTCCTTTCTGTGGACGTTCGTACCGGAACATTGGACCGAAAGTGAAGAGCTTTGAAATCTGCTCAGATGCGTTCACATTACCTTCAATGTACGCACGCATAACACCAGCGGTTGCTTCCGGACGCATAGTAAGAGAACGACCTTTGCGGTCATCAAAAGTGTACATTTCTTTCTGTACAACGTCTGTTTCATCGCCAATGGATCGCTTGAACAGCTCAGTACGCTCAATAATTGGCGTACGCAGTTCTTTATAGCCGAAACTACTAAAAACATCGCGTGCAACAGTTTCCATAAAGGTAAAGGTATCGCTCTCCGGAGAAAACATATCCGCAAAACCTTTAATTCTTTTTACTTTACTCATGCCCGTTCCTAAAAAATTGTATTTTTTTCCATGTGCTACAACACTAAATCGTAGCAAACAAGAGGTGCTGTTCGCACACAAAAAAAGCTGTATCGACAATATTGTGCCGAAACAGCTTTGGGTAGTCTAAAGTTGCCTATTTGTCAAAAGTAGAAGTAGAATTTCTAGCGGCAAGGTTTGTGCGACAAGCATTCAAAATAGCAGGTTTTGCCCTACGTTTTTCAATCCTGAGAGGGATAGTCATTTTTGTATCATTTTTATCGATACAAATTCCAGAAAGTGCACCAAGCCCGTACGGCATAATTCTGGAGTTAACCCAGCCGCACAAAGGGGTTTCTTTCCATGTAGAAACAGGACCGAGCAAAGTAGAACGACGGGTAATCTCACCCATATCAACTAACTCACGAAGCATTTTATCTACGGCGAAAGGACTCAACCAGCGCCTGTGTTTCAGGCACCCAGAAGCTGAGCGATTACGCAACAAGTAATACAATGACCATTTAGAGTAGACAGTTACCACCACGCCACAGGAAGCAACCCTGAGCGCTTCAGCAAGAACAGCTTCCGGATCATCTACAAATTCCAGCACAGAGCCGACGCCGACGTAATCAAATTGATTATCGTCAAAAGGAAGATGTTCTGCCCTGCCCAAAAAAAACTCAGCGCGCCTTCCCAGCAGCTCCTGAGCTTCAGTAAGCATAAGCGGAGAGCAATCCAGACCGGTCACATCAAAGCCGGCATGGTAAAACATTTCTGTCATCAATCCGGTAGCGCAACCAACCTCGAGAAAACGACGACCACGGCGAGGCCATCCGGAAATAAGATCAACAATGAGCCGCATTTTAGACTGCAAAGCCAAAGAGCCTGCTGGAGATTCGACCCACTGCCTATATTCGTCTACAATATTTTCATTAGTCCAAATGGTCATTATTGAGTACCTTTTAACTAAGAACATCAAATATATACGTTAGCCAAACCTGTACTATAACTACTTCACAGATCTCATAAAAACAATACTCAAATATTCACTTCACCATTAGTAAATAACGACATTCAATCATTATATCAAATATAATAATACTACACTTTTTTACAAATCTTAGAGCGAATCACAGCACTAGCCTTGGCTTGAACTCCCCGTGTTGTCAATTGAAGCGCTCAATATGACTACTTTTATGCACTGATTAAAATCAACATAAACTAGAAACACACCATACAACATTTTTTTACTACTTGATGTAACCGAAACATATCGTTCCCTTGAACATGTGACTAGATAAAGATAATAGGGAGAGTTATACGCCGTCGTTGCAGAATTTCTTGCATATTTTATAGTTCAACATTATGACAGCATTTATAAAATAAAAAGATATTAGGTAGATGTGTTGCCGTTAAGCACAGAGGAAGATATAGACACCCAACTATTTTAGGTAAGGAAGGCTATATGAAAGGACGAAGCGTGGCTAGCAGTGAAACATTTATGACACACCGCGCACTACCGGGTGACACCAATGCCGCAGGAAATGTTCACGGTGGCGTAATCCTTAAGCATATTGACTTGGCAGGAGCTGTCTGCGCCATGCGCCATGCCAGAGGATGTTCTGTTGTTACAGCTTCGATTGATCGTATGGAATTTAAGGCACCCGTCCACGTTGGTGAGCTTATGATGCTCAAATCCAGCCTTAACTTTGTAGGCTCAAAGTCTATGGAGGTTGGAGTACGTGTCGAGTCTGAGGATCTTTTTACTGGAAAAATCAGGCACGTGGCTTCTGCGTATCTCACCTTTGTTGCAATGGATGCAGATAAAAAAGCTACTACCATTCCGCCGCTTGTGGTTGAGTCACAAACACAAGAACGAAGGCTACAGGAAGCACGATTACGCCGCGCAGCCCGACAAGCCGAACGCCAGCGCGAAAAACAAACTCAGGAAGAAATGGAGCAAAGCTCCGTTTACAGCCCTGAAGAGCTATATTAAATCTTCGTATACAATTTACGGAAGAGTGCATTGCCTGCGAATCTTCCGACATCTCAATAAATATTCACACATTGTTAGCAAGACAAAATCGCCGTCTTGTTAAGGGGGCTTTGGGTTATATAAGCTACACTATCTTGTGCATCAGTACCCAGATTCAGCAGACCCCTACCCTGCAGAACATGAAAATGCACAAAATACAGAATCCCCCTTCTATCGCTTTATTACCCATTGCCCCCAATTATTTTTAATCGACTGACATCCTTATTTCTTTACCATTTATATTTTTTCTCATTTATTTAGCAACGTAAATTGGTTTCCCATAAGGCGGCACCACACAACACTAATCATGAGAAAAATTAATAGAACAATGTAACAAAAGATTATTACTTGCAGCTTACGGGAAAACTACACAATTAACCGTTAAGACAACAAGCATAAAAAAAACGAACAAATGAGTTTACCTCATTGTTCGCTTTTTTGTAACCAGTGCACAGAAAAAGGGTAGATGAACCTCATCTACCCTACGGAATATGCACTAATTGTGAGTCTGGCAAGCGTCACATACACCATCAAACTCAATGTAAGCTGCATGAATAGTAAAACCGGGAGCAATAGCACCCTCAGAAGAAGCAATGTACTCTACGTCCATCACGTCGCCTACTTTACCACAAATGCTACAACGAACATGAGCATGAGGATTTGTATTACCGTCAAACCGCTTCTGTGATCCTGCATGTTCGAGCTTGAGAATATCTCCGCTCTCTGCAAGCACATCAAGGTTACGATACACTGTGCCCAGACTAATGCGCGGCAACCGCTGTCTGACCATGTCGTACACTTCATCTGCTGTTGGATGGGTAATAACCTTGCAGAGCTCTTCTAAAATAACTTTGCGCTGCTTGGTCATACGTGTCTGTACAGCCATATGTGCACCCCCCTGTTAATAGTAATAGTTTTTACTATCGCCTTATCAATATTAAGTCAACATCCATTACTGTATTATTTACTATACTGATATATAAAGAAAAAACCCTTGCATTACTGCAAGGGCTTTAACTCTTTGTCTTGTGTCCAGTACAATTAATCGGCCTGAAACACACCACTCTTGCCTCCGGCCTTGTAAACAAGACGGCAATCGCGGATGATAATATCTTTTTGCACAGCTTTACACATGTCGTAAATTGTCATGGCAGCAGTCTGTGCAGCCATAAGAGCTTCCATCTCTACACCAGTCTGAGACGTGGTACGGGCTTCAGCTTCAATCTTGATGGCATTATGTGCTTCATCGATTTCGAAACGTACGTCAACGTAGCTTAAAAAAAGCGGGTGACACAAAGGGATAAGTTCCCAAGTGCGTTTGGCAGCCTGAATTCCGGCAACCTTAGCAGTTGTAAGCACATCGCCTTTTGGCAACGCCTCACGGAGAAGCAGATCAAGGGTCGCAGAAGAGACTTCAACCACAGTCCGGACAATTGCGGTCCGGCGGGTGTCGTCTTTATCGCCAACATCCACCATAGTGATGGAACCGTCTGAGTCCATGTGGGAAAAACTCTTCTCGTCCATTAATCAACTCCCATTGCTTTTCCGGCTTTCTTGAACATTTTTTTCACTTTAGAGAATGGCTTTTCTTCTTCAAGATCAGCGAACTCCTGAAGCAGTTCTTCTTGACGTTTGGAGAGCTTAGTAGGGGTTTTTACGATGACTTCCACCATCAAATCACCCTGCTGTGCACCGTAACCGAGGTTCGGCAAGCCATACCCCTTCATGCGGAACACTTCACCACTTTGGGTTCCTTTCGGAATATCCATAGTGATTGGCTCGTCCAATGTAGGTATTTCTATCTTGTCGCCAAGTGCAGCCTGAACAAAAGTAATTTCTCTGCTGAGAATCAGGTGCTGCCCCTGACGCTCAAAAGTTTTATCTTCTTCTACGGTGAGAACAACGTACAGGTCACCCGGAGGGCCACCGTGAACGCCCGGTTCACCTTCCGCACGTAAGCGCAGACGGTTACCAGTATCAACACCAGCAGGAACTTTTACTTGAAGTTCTTTTGTTTCCTTAACAATTCCGACGCCACGACATTTTGGACAAGGATTAGGAATAATCTGTCCTGAGCCGCTACATACCGGACATGGTCGAGAAATAGAGAAAGGTCCCTGACTCTGGCGAACCTGACCGGAACCATGACAGTGACTACATGTTTCTACGGAAGAACCCGGTGCTGCACCAGTACCGTCACACTCGTCACAAGAAACGTTTTTAGGAATCTTCAGCGTTACTTCGTCACCATGTGCAGCCTGACGGAATGAAATAGTCAGGTTGTAACGCAAGTCTGCTCCAGCCTGAGCACGAGGGCCGCGAGAGCCGCCACCCATGTTAAAGCCGAAGAAGTCACCAAAGATATCTCCGAAAGAACCAAAGATATCTTCTGCGTTATTGAAGCCGCCAAAACCATTGCCATCAACGCCAGCATGACCAAATTGGTCATAACGGCCGCGCTTTTCATCATCATGCAGAACTTCATAAGCCTGAGAGGCTTCTTTAAATTTCTGCTCTGCTTCTGGATTATCCGGATTTCTATCTGGATGAAATTCCATAGCTTTCTTACGATAAGCACGTTTGATTTCGTCTGCAGAGGATGATCGGGAAACCCCGAGAACCTCGTAATAATCTCTCTGGCTCATAGGATCTATTCAGCGTCGTCCTGTTCGTAACCAATCTTCATATCAATGCCGGTTGCAAGCACTTTACCTTCAGCGATTTCACGAAGAGCAGTTACAACTTCTTTGTTCTTGCTATCTACGAGAGGCTCGTAGCCTTCACGGAACTGATGAACACGTTTAATTGCCATCTGAACAAGAAGAAAACGGTTATCTACACGTTCCTGACAGTCTTCTACTGTAATGCGGGCCATTGAGGACTCCTTATGTATGAATGCGGCTACGCCGTTTTTTCAACAAAAATGTTACTGATTAAAAGGAAGACGTGCCCTCAGGTCGCGCAATAACTGGCTCGACACAGGGTACCACACGCTTTCCCTTTGCAACCGTACCCAGCAAATTCCTTCTGGAAGTTCGGGGTCAGTATAGAAATACAATTCTACAAGCGGAACGCCTTCCGCTGCATAAATATTCCAACTCAGTGACAACAGTGCACTCTCCGGTCTATTGCGAACCGGCAAGCTTTGATACTGCATCTCTCCAAGTCGCCAAATAAACAAATCCATCCCTGTAAGTTCCTGGTTAGTCAGGTCATCAACCCAGCCTTCCGTCGTCTTCGTGATGGTAATATTTCGTACTTGCTTGCCGTCGATACGGGTAAGCTTCTGCTTAACCGCCTCGCCGACATTTACGTCAAAAATAGGCTTTTCCTGCAATGCAAAGGCAGTTACTTTCAACTGTGCTACAAGCTCCGGTGAAAGCTCTACAGGATCAGGCTGACGACTGTCCTTTGCTTTGTACACTCCTTTTTCCTCATCACGCTTAAAAATAACAAGCGTGGTAGGGGCGGAGACACCTTTTCGCCAAACAGAAATAGAAAAATCGGCCACCGCTCCCACCAACGCGCCAGCTGATTCACAGGAAGCGCCGCCATTTACGAGCGTATGAATAAACAGTTCTGCTGAATTTTGATTTACAGCATGCTTCACAAGAGCTTCAGGATACGAAAAGATAAATCCATCATCAGAACGGTCAATTTCCCACGTTCCTGTGCTTTCCCCCTGCATCCGAATTTTAGTAATCTGGCTTGAGGGAACAGCAACCAGTCGGGAATCAATAAAAGTAGCAACAGGCTGGTCGAGCAAAGCGACAACTTCCGGAGTTATCATGCAGACCTGACCGCTCCCTTTACGGGCATAGAATACTTCGCCGCTAACAGCCGCACGTCCAATCCCGAGATGCCAAAGGTCTTTTCCAGATAAAGTAATCCGAATTTTCGGGTTGTCCAGACGATAATCGAGTATTTTTTCCGGCTCTACCTCAGCACAGTTTTGTGGAGGCATTTCACGTAGTTTCGTGAATAAATTTTCAATAACATCCTGTCGGGCAAGACATTTTTTTCCATTAAACAAAACAAACCAGCGTCCTTTTTCCCGTATAAAAGAAAAATGGCCGCTGTTATTTATTAGATCAATCTTCTCTACAACCTCAGAGGATTGTGTAAACCAAGAAGCATTGCTCACGCGCGAAGAGTTAGTGCGCTGATATTCTTGTACTCCTGCTACAACTCCGGCAGAGAGGAGGAGCAGAGCAATTGCTACTAGTAGTGTTCTTTTCATAACCAACCGGTCAACGGTTTAAATAATGATAACGTTTAACGCCATCGCCATCATCACAAAATAAGCCTGCCTACGCTTGCAGGGAGTTCCTGCTGAACTGAGCAATAAAAAAAACGCAGACCATCCGGCAAGCTTTGCAGTATACTTCGCAGTATAATGTCTGTCAACATATCATCAGTTCTTTTGCTCCCTTCAGTTACTCGCCCGCCATTACAGCCCCTTTTAATCATTACAACCGCTATCCGACAGTTATACGCAAATCGTGCTTGCACGACACTGCGCCGCCCTGTTAATGCCTCTACAACCCGATACGTACCGCTAACATAATTACCGGACCAAAACGGGAACACTATAGATAGAACAGATCAGCTTGCACAACTCGGCGCTTGTTTTTTTGCATCTGCACAATGCAAAAACAACAAACAGCTTGCCGAAAGTATGATCAGGAGCATTCATGGCAAAAGAAAAACTAAGCTACATTCAGAAGCAATGCATAGGCAGCGCAGGCAAACTAATGCAGCAGACAGAAATGATTCACCCCGGCGCACGCATTGGTGTCGCCATGTCCGGAGGCATGGACAGCTGGGTGCTGATGAGAACACTCCTCTATCGCCAGAAGATTGTTCCGTTCACATTCGAGATGATGGCACTGCACGTTAACCCTGGTTTTGACAACACAAGCCATGCCCCGCTTGCTCCGTGGCTTGTCGAACATGGCATCCCGTACCACATTGAAACCACCACCGACGGACCGGATGCACATTCCGAGGTAAACCGTAACAATTCTCCGTGCTTTTACTGCGCCATGAAGCGCCGCACACGCCTGTTTGAACTCTGTAAACAGTACAATCTTACTCACCTTGCATTCGGCCACAACGCGGACGATCTCGTCGGGACATTCCTAATGAACCTGTACGAAGCAGGCAACGTTCGCGGCATGTCGATTAAAGAAGATTTCTTTGGTGGCGATCTTACTATTATACGACCTTTATTGATGGTTCAAAAAGACATTATCCGAAAGTGCGTTAAGCAATGGGAACTGCCATTATGGGACAATCCGTGCCCTTCCGCATTTGATTCACGCCGAAAAGACGTAATGGACGACTTTTGGGAGCTTGCGGGTAAGTATAAGAACCTGAAGCAAAACGTATTTAACGGCCTAACCAGATGGCAACTTGGCTTGACACTAGACTCTAAAGAGAAGTAACCTCGAAAATTATTTTTTTCCACCCTAACATCAGAGTATTCGAAAGATAATATGCTGTTCAATCGCTACCACGTCGTTGTCTTCAAGGATAATCAGGGGCATTGCAAAAAGATAAGCCTTCATGGTTGGTTTTTTGCGAGCATCCTCGTTCTTATCCTTTCGTTATCCGCAGGGAATATCTACCTGTGGAAATACTACCATCAATCACAGACATTAGAACAAAGCCTAGCAGACTCTGAAAAAACTATTTTCGAGCAGAACAGCCAGATCTTAAGCATGGTGGACAAGCTGCGCATCGTCCAAAAGGACCTACAACGCGTACAGCAGTTCGACACAAAACTGCGCATCATGATCAACCTCGACAAAGATCAGGGTGACACTGCTTCTGCTGTAGGCGGAGCCAAAACAAAAGACTTTGCTGACAACTACCTGCCGATCCACAGGCAGGAACTTCTGGCTCGCAAGATTCACAGCTTCCTGAAAGATCTCAACACTGAGGTTCGACTGGAAGAAGTAAGCCAACAGGAATTGCTTCAAACATTCCGCAAAAACCAACGACTACTTGCCGCAACACCGTCTATCTGGCCTACAGAAGGCTGGGTGGCTTCCCCGTTCGGTCCAAGACGGTCTCCGTTTACCGGTCGTAAAGATTTCCATAAAGGAATCGACGTCGCCAACCGCATCGGCACTCCGATCTATTCCACAGCGAATGGTCGCGTATCGTTCACCGGATCCGGCGGCGGCTACGGTATAAACCTCATGATCAACCACGGCTCAGGCGTCATCACACGATACGCACACTTGAACCGCTATGTGGTTAAGAAAGGTCAAAAGGTCAAACGCGGCGAACTTGTGGGCTACATGGGCAACACCGGTCGCTCAACAGGCCCTCACCTTCACTACGAAGTGAAGCTGAACGGTGTAGCGCTTAACCCGAAGAAGTTTATCCTAAATTAAAACGTGACGAAAAAAGGGTACTAGGAATAGTACCCTTTTTTGATATTCTTTTTTTGTCTACGGCGGCGACAAGTGCCGCAGAGGTCCTGCTGACAGGCACACCGACGACAAAACAGAAAACTATCGAATAGTTCGCCCGCTAGACTTTGCAGAAAACTTAGCAAGTAGATAAAGCTTGGTTCCGAGCCAATCGATTACAAGCGGCGGCGAAACGAGCGCGTTAAGTGAATCCTGACACTCACTCAACACTTCATCCAACTTACGTTGACGCCCCATATCGAGCTGAGCAAACAGCCGTGCGAGTTCACCGAATTTACGACCTGTAATGGCGTTGGCAAGCTCGTGTTGACAATGGACCAACAGGTGCATTGCAAGCGTTGCATCCAACGCTCCGCGTGTTCCTGTCTTGATCATGAGTCCTGTGCCTTCCACCATAAAATTGGCGAGAACACCTGCCCATTCGTGAACTTCGTCCGAAAGAGCTGATGCCGCTTCACCTATAGGCCAGGCAAGTGTTACGACCCAACTTCTTGAAACAAGAGTCGGGAGCAAACGTTCACGTTGTGGAGCGAGAAGAAGAAAACTTGTGTTCGGACGTGGCTCCTCGAGAGATTTCAGTAGCGCATTTGCTGCTGCAATACTCAGCGATTGTGCTTCAAAAAGAACGACTACACGTTTCTTTTCAGCTCGAGGGGGTTCGCCTAGAACAGAGCGGAGCTCACGAATCCATTCGATTTTGATAGTGCCCGTATTATTGGGCTCACCGTCGTAACCGATGGAACCTGCGCGTCCGTCGAAAAAAAATAGGTCGCGTGATGATTTGGTAATCATCTGCCTGCATGCACTACATTCCATGCAAGGCGCGGGGGAATTGACGCAATTAATGCGCGCAGCCCAATAGAGCGCCACGGCTTCGCGTTCATCGGTGGTTCCACCTTCGAACAGGATAACTTGTGGCGGGTCTTCTGCGAGCTGCTCAATAAAGCCCCGCACTCTGGCATGACGAGCATCCAGAGACGGGGCTATAATATCATGAGGCTCCAGAGCGGACTGGGTTGTTTGGTCTTTTGACGTACCCAAACCGTTACCTCCGGGTAATTAGCGCATGATTGTCTGATCGCGTTCAGGACCAACAGAGATGATGCTTACGCGTACACCTGTGAGGTCTTCAATGCGCTCAATGTACTTCTGACAATTGTCAGGAAGGTCTTCCCACTTAGTTGCCTTAGTGATGTCTTCGTCCCAACCTGGTACAGATTCGTACACTGGTGTGCATTCACCAAGAGCGCCCTGCTCCTGAGGAATAACTGTAACACGTTCGCCTTTGTAATCGTATGCAGTACAGATTTTAATCTCTTTCATACCGCTGAGTACGTCAAGCTTAGTGAGTGCAATATCAGTAGGACCATTAAGACGGGCGGTCTCACTGAGAACTACGAGATCAAGCCAACCACAGCGACGGCGACGACCGGTTGTTGCACCGAATTCGTGACCTTTTTTCTGCAAGTAAATTCCGTCCTCATCAGAGAGCTCTGTCGGGAACGGACCTGCACCTACGCGTGTAGTGTATGCTTTAACGATTGCAATAATACGATCAAGACGGGTAGCTGGAATACCAGCACCTGCTGATGCGTTACCTGCAACAGTATTGGAAGAGGTTACGAACGGGTAAGTGCCATGATCGATGTCAAGGTGGATACCCTGAGCACCTTCGAACATCACGTTCTTACCAGAGTCGAATGCTTCCCAGATTTCACCAGTAACATCGGCGAGATATGGCACGAGACTGTTGCCTGCTGCCACAACTTCTTCGAATACTGCGTCAACGGAAACAGCTTCACGGCCGTAAAGGGCAGTGAACAATGCGTTCTTTTCAATCAATGCTGCTTCGATTTTAGTGCGGAGCAATGCATGATCAGCAAGATCGCCGGCACGGATGCCGATACGGGCTGCTTTATCTTCGTAGCATGGACCGATACCACGACCGGTTGTACCGATCTTGTTATCTTCTGATTTATGATCTTCACGTGCACCATCAAGCGCACAATGGTACGGCATGATGAGGTGAGTTTTTTTACTGATTTTCAGGCGTTCGGGACTTACATCAAGTCCTTTAGCACGAAGCCCTTCAATCTCTTTCCAAAACACGCCTGGGTCGAGTACTACACCGTTGCCAATGAGACACTTCTTGCCTTCGTGCAGGATGCCTGAAGGGATGAGATGAAGGATGTATTCCTTATCACCTACGATAACAGTATGACCGGCGTTATTTCCGCCCTGAAAGCGGACGATTACGTCGATGTCGCGGGTAAGGAGGTCAACAATTTTACCTTTGCCTTCGTCTCCCCACTGAGCGCCCATCACGATTACGTTTGACATTAGCCTCTCCTTCTGGAATGAAACTGCTTTTTCGGAACCTTGGCTACCCAAGGAACGCAAAAAATGCATCTTCTCTTAATACACTCTTTGGACACCCGTCAATTGATTCAAGGAGAAAATTTCACTAGCGACACATTAGAATCCTGTTATAATGCGGCTACGATGAAAAAATTTTTAGGTACGGTTCGTTACCTTGCCTCGGAGATTCAATGAAGAGACGTTTTTTCACCCCGTGGGAAGCAATATTATTGTTCCTACTCATCACAGCACAGGCTGCGCTTATGGTAGGTACAGATGTTGTAGCCTACCTTTACCGCGTTCCTCCGGTGCGAGTTGTTGTGCCTAATGTCTCCCAATTTTCCTCTCTTGTCTCCCCGTACGGCCTTGGTGTGGATGGCGAACTGCTGAGCAGCTTTGCCAAAGAAAAAGGCTATACCATCACCATTCTTCGCGTCAAAAGTTCTGAAGAAGCATGGGAACTTATCTCCAATGATGAAGCTGACTTACTTGTCGGATTCGGCGGTGAAGTTCCCGAAAAATACTCTCAAAAAATTACCGCAGGCCCTGCCTACGACGACTATCAGTCTGTAACTATCAAAGATACCACGCAAACAGACAACAAAGAACTCCAAGCTCTTTGCACCAGTCTTCTGGACACAGTACCGGAAGGCGTGGACGAAGAAATTTACAGCGAAAACGCTACCTTCCTTTCTTCCCTTGCAGAGGCTCTTCCGCAGGTAGTATCTCCACGGGAAGACAGTGAGCCTTCCGGTCAAACTCCATATGCAAAAAAAGCCGAGGCGCTGGGTGAAACCACACCCACAGAAAATTCCGCACCAGACAAGCCAGTACAACGCAAAGAAGCACCCGCAACCGTTGCAACAGTTAACGATGATGCTCTGGAAAATGTAGACTGTGTCGATTTTGATCGCTTCCACATGTACCATCTCATGTCATTTGACAGTGATGAAGGTGGCACAGCACAAATAGATGTACGTAATTTTACAATGCTGCAACCGTTTTTCCTTGATGTAGTGCCGAATTCCCAAATTAATGAGGGCGGCTCATATCATTGGTTCTGGCGTAATAAATTTTTTGCGGAAGCAGGATTACAAAATGATCTGAAAAATTTTTGGGATACAGTTCAAGCTGAAGGCACAGTTGCTGTCTTAAAAGAGAAGCATTACGGCTTTTTTCCCGATGATTTGAACTATTATGTGATCGGAAAGCTGAAAAGGGCATTACGTCGAAAAATGCCCAAATATTCAGCTACAATGGAAAAGGCGAGCAAAAAGAACGACATTGATCCTTTGTTGCTGGCGGCTGTAATTTTTCAGGAATCACATTTCAACAACTCAGCCCGCAGCAGAACCGGCGTGCGTGGATTAATGCAAATTACGCAGACAACAGCCAAAGAACTTGGCATCAACCGTCTCGACCCGCACCAATCGATCATGGGCGGGGCAACGTATCTACGCAAACTGTGGGAAAGATTTGAAGACCAAGACCTGAAAGCATGGGACAGGTGGTTTTTCACACTTGCTGCATACAACCAAGGATACGGCCATGTTACCGACGCCATTACGCTTGCGCAACAACGCGGCGGCACGGGCAAAACGTGGCAGGAATTAAAAGAAACTCTGCCGCTTCTGGCCTGGAAGCGCTACTTCTCTCAGACCAGACACGGCTATTGTCGCGGCTATGAAGCCGTTACATATGTCGAAAATATCCGGTATTACTATTACCTGATTAACGGACTAGTCGCTCTTTCTAGGCCGGAAGGCGAGAACCTTGGCAAGCTTAGGAGCAGCATTGGTACCGCCACTCCCGACGTTTAACAGCGCGTCTTTCTTTTCTCCACGTTTCACCATGTCAAAGGCTGCCTGTGGAGGCAAATCGCGGACATGTCCCTGCTCTGATTCTGCCCAATGATGATTGAACAGCTGATTCTTCCAGCGAACAGCCTGAATCAGTGAAAAAATCAACGCAGCTTCTTCCCATTCTCGACTCGGTTCGAAGTCCTCAGTCCTTGTTGCGTACTTTTCCCACAAATCCATGAGGGATGCTTCGTCATATCCATTCAGCTGTGCAGCTAATTTTCGGAGGGCTCGTTCCATAGCAGTAAATTGCTCCTTTCTACATGTGCATAATGATGATACCGAATCTCTACTGCAATCTGCCATTGCCTACAAATGAAAATTGCCCCCCGTGCTACTGTATGATACTTTCTTGCGCCTCTGGGGTGTTGTTGCCGAGGTTTGGCAACTAAACTCGGCGATACACCACATGTTTGTGTTTTATTTGGGCTACTAACATAACAAGCGGAGTCAAAACCTCATGAGCGACTTGAAGAATATGTACAAAACCATTCTCGGAGATCCATTTCCTACCGAGATGAAAGTTCAGTTGGGCGATCAAGAGCTTGTGTATCGCAAGCGCACGTGGGAAATTGACGGGGAAGAAAAAGGGCTGCGCTACGGCGAAAACCCTGATCAGCCAGCGGCTGTGTACGAATTAGCTGAAGGCTCCCTGACTCTCGGTGGTGTGGAGTTTCGTGGACCGGGCAAAGGACTTGTTTCTGCTTTAACTGAAGAAAATATGATTCAGGCAGGCAAGCATCCTGGTAAAACAAACCTGACAGATGTTGATAATGCCATTAACATGTTGCAGTATCTTACTGCAAAACCGGCTGCTCTCATCTTAAAACACAATAACCCTTGTGGTGCCGCATGGTCCGACAAGGGCGTTGCAGACGCGCTTAATAAAGCCTTCTGGAGTGACCGCATTGCTGCTTTCGGCGGCGCGGTAGTGGTTAACCGTCCTATGGATTTAGAGTGTGCTAAAGTTATTAACAGCGCATACTTTGAAGTGGTAGCAGCACCTGCTTTTGAAGAAGGTGTTGTAGAAGAACTGAAAAAACGCAAGAACCTGCGTATTCTCGAAATTCCGGGAATGGCGCATCTTGAAGAGCTGGTAAACGTACCGGTACTCGACTTCAAGAGCCTTATTGACGGCGGTATTGTTATACAGCAGTCCTTCCGTAACCGTATCCTCACAGTGGACGACTTTATCCCTGCTACAGCGGAAAAAGACGGCGTGGAAGTGGCAGCACGTAAGCCGACTGCGCAAGAAGCGGACGACCTCCTCTTCGCATGGGCTGTTGAAGCTGGCATTACCTCCAACTCAATTATCTTTGCACGAAACGGCGCAACCGTATCCATCGGTACCGGCGAGCAGGACAGAGTTGGCTGTGTGGAGCTCACCATCCACAAAGCGTACACAAAATTTGCTGATATGCTAGCGTTTAAGGAACACGGCATTTCTTTGTATGAACTTAAGCAGAAAGCGCTTAACGACGAAGAATCAAAAGCAATTCTTGACGACATTGAAGCCCGCACCCGCGCGGAAAAAGGTGGACTCATGGGAACCGCAATGGTTTCTGATGGATTCTTCCCATTCCGTGACGGTGTAGATGCAGCACTGGTACATGGTGTTGCTGCAATTGCACAACCGGGCGGCTCTATTCGTGACCATGAAGTTATTGAAGCAGTGAACGAAGTTTCACCGCAGGTAGCAATGGTCTACACTGCACAGCGTTCCTTTAAGCATTAAAAGACACTTCCCGCAGATGGTAATTCATCTGCGGGAAGTTACTATTTGCCTACGCAAAAAATTTCGCCTCCATCGAGAGGCACCCCGAAAAATACACGGTGAGAGACACACCGCATTGATACATATGAATACCGGCAGGTGCCGGTTCCAAATAAAGCAGGTAATATGAGTGCTTCTTCTCTGGTTCGGTATCCCGGACCGGGCTGTGTTGTAGAGTTCATGCACGGAAACAAGGCTCAGCAAGGCTGGGTACTTGACGAACAAGGTGGAAAACTACGGCTTCTTACCATTAATAAACGCGAGATGAAGCTTGCTTCTTCACGCGTTCTTCCTTGGGCAGGCCCTACATACAGTGGCGAGCGTTCCCGTCAGGAAATCGGTGCACTGCTAGAAGAGCATCGGGCAACGCGTGACGCCATGAGCGCAGAAATTGATGCGCTTGAATTATGGGATTTCGCACAAGGCGAAGTGGACAAAGAAACCATCCAGTGGTTTGCTGAACTGTTATGGGAAGAACCGACCATTGATCAGCTTGCTGCACTTGGCAGCGCAATGCTCACCTGCAAAACACATTTTAAATTTCAGCCGCCTGAATTTGAAATTTACCCTGCTGAAAAAGTGGACAAACGTCTGGAAGAAGACCGCAAGCGTATTGAACGTGAGGCGCTCGTCACACAGGGTGTCAGCTTTATCCGCAATCTATGGGAAAAACATTCCAAAGGTCGCGCACTAGGCAAAGCTCCGGACGAAGGCGTTGCAGAACAGCTTAAAGAGATTATCTTAAATCGGTTGAGCGATCCTGACAGCCATGAAATTGATCAGATCTGGAAGCAGCTTGCTAAAGGTTTGCCGGAAGATCCACATATGGCGCTGCACCTTGCCCAAGCATGGGATTTAGTTCCGCCCCACCACAACTTCTGGCTCGACCGTGCAGACTACGAATGCACCAACAACTGGGCAGATGAATTCTCCTCTGACGTTCAGGCCATCAAAGACAAGTGTCTCTCCATCCATCAAAAGCCGGAAGAGCGTACCTATATTTCTATTGATTCCGCTACCACCAAAGATATTGACGATGCATTCAACATCGAACGTCGTGGTGACGGCGGCTATCGCCTTCGCATATCCCTTGCGTGCCCTGCAGTAGCATGGCCGTTCGGCAGCCGTTTCGATAAAGACGTGCTCCGCCGTGCCACAAGTGTATACCTGCCGGAAGGTGATTGCCACATGATGCCGACGGCACTTGGCACAGATTTCTTCAGCCTTCACGCAAACGAAGACCGTCCGTCACTGATTCTTGACATAGAATGCAGCAGCACAGGCGAACTTGAGCGTTGCACGCCGGTGCCTGTATGGGTTAATTTGGCTGCTAACCTCACCTACATTGATTCTGAAGCAGTGATCAACGGTGGTGGTGAAGATACACCTGCCGGTGCGTTTGCTGAGCAGATTGCACTTGGGGCTGAACTCAGTGACAAGCTTCAGGAGCAACGTATTGCCAGCGGTGCTGTCATCATCGAACGAAATGATCCAAAGATAAAACTTTCCGGCGAGGGAAGCGAAATTAAGGTTGAAATCGTTCCTGCTGATGACACTCCGAAAGCTATGAAACTGGTAAGCGAGATGATGATTCTTGCGAACTCCGGCGTAGCCGCATGGGCAAAAGAGCACGGAGTAACCCTGCTGCACAGAACGCAGGATGTCGCTGTACCAAAAGAATATGTTGGCGTATGGAGCGCACCGCACGACATCGCGCGTGTTGTAAAAGCTCTGTCTTCTGCTATTCTGGAAACAAACCCGAGACCACACAGAGGTATCGGGGTGAATGCGTACAGTCCGATTACTTCTCCGCTCAGACGTTACCCTGACCTTGTCAACGTGGCGCAAGTAATACACTATACTGCAACCGGTGAAGCACAGTGGACTAATGAAGAAATTACCACAATGCTCCCGCTGCTCAACTCTCGTCTTGACTCTGTTGGTCAAATCCAGCGTTTCCGCCCTCGTTACTGGAAGTTATTGTACTTCAAGCAGCAGGGTGACAAAGTATGGCGTGAAGCTATTGTTACGGAAGAGAACGATGCCTTCGTAACAGTTTCTTTACCGAATGAGCAAATTTTTGTACGTGGCAGACGTAAGTCGTTTGGCGATAAGGTGAATCCGGGGCAACATTTTATGGTTCGCATCGGCAAAGTTCACCCTTTGAATAACGAAATCCAAATTCTGGATGCAATGGAAAGTTAACAAGTAGTTCTGAGGCTATGCACAACTGTAGATAACCCAGAACATATCTTGGTGAGCTATCGCAAGGAGAGTGAACATGCTGGCAAAACTTCTCTGGCTTGGTATCGCGTACGTTATGGGCTCCATTCCTTTTGGTCTGCTTATCGCTAAAGCTACCTGCGGAATTGATCCACGTCTCGATGGCAGTAAAAACGTTGGAGCTACCAACGTAGCCCGTCTTTGTGGCTTTAAATATGGCGTTGCAACGCTGCTGTGCGATCTTCTTAAGGGCGCAATTCCAGTAGCAATCGCATTCACCATCAGCCACAACTGGTTATTTTTAAGTCTTGTTGCACTTGCTGCGCTCATGGGACACGTCCGTTCCTGCTTCCTCGGGTTTGAAGGCGGCAAAGCGGTAGCAACAACTGTTGGCGTATTCGTACCGCTGGCATTTTTCCCTATGCTCTTTAGCTGTATTGCCAGCGCTTTAGTTATTTGGCGCTCCGGATATGTGTCTATGGGGTCACTCACACTTGTAGTTACCCTCCCTATATTCCTGTTCCTGTCCGGCCATTGGTCCTTTATTCCATTGGCTCTCGTAGTGCTCGCACTCGTATTTTGGACTCATAGAGAAAACATCAGCCGCCTTGCTCGCGGCGAAGAAAAATCGTGGCTTAAAAAGAAGCACGAGGAACAAGCATAATGAAGAACGCATCAGTTTTCCCTGAATATCGGGGAAATATGGAGTACTACTGTTTAGGTTGTGGAGAACGCTTCGGCATCGACGAACTTCTGTACACCTGCCCTGAATGTGGCGGCGTATTCCTGCTCGACAACCTCGACTTTGACAAACTTTCCGAACGTACCGGTGAAGAATGGCGCGAACTGTTCGACACCCGTGCTGCTTCCAAGAACACCGCATTGCGCGGCATCTTCCGTTTTTACGAATTGATGGCACCTGTTCTGGAAGAAGACGACATCGTCTACTTAGGTGAAGGCAACACCCCTATCATAGAAGCAAACAGCAACCTGACTGAAAAGACAGGTGTACATTTTGCCTTCAAAAACGATGGTCAAAACCCTAGCGCATCTTTCAAAGATCGCGGTATGGCGTGTGCTTTCTCCTACCTCAAAGCGCTCGTACGCAAACACGGCTGGGATGAAGTTCTCACCGTATGTGCGTCCACAGGCGACACATCTGCCGCAGCAGCCCTGTATGCTTCATACATCGGCTCTCCGCTCAAATCCGTAGTACTTTTGCCACACGGCAAAGTAACTCCGCAGCAGTTGTCTCAGCCTCTCGGCTCCGGTGCTACCGTACTGGAAATTCCCGGCGTATTTGATGACTGCATGAAGGTTGTAGAAAACCTTGCAGAAAACTACCGTGTTGCCTTGCTGAACTCTAAGAACAGCTGGCGCATCCTCGGTCAGGAATCTTACGCATTCGAAATTGCGCAGTGGTGTGACTGGGATCTCAAAGGCAAATGCGTTTTTGTACCAGTCGGTAACGCAGGTAATATCACCGCCGTTATGGGTGGTTTCCTCAAGTTACATCGCCTAGGCATTATCAACGAGCTTCCACGCGTATTTGGTGTTCAGTCTCATCATGCAGACCCTGTATACCAGTATTACAGCGTAGAAGATCCTGCAAAACGCGAGTTCAAGCCGGTTGCGGTTACTCCGTCCGTTGCACAGGCTGCAATGATCGGTAACCCAGTGTCTTTTCCGCGTGTAAAACATTTTGCAGAACAGTTTGAAGCCATTGGCGGCAAAGGTTCATTCCAAGTATTGCAGGTGACTGAGCAGATGATCATGGATTCCATGATTGAAGCAAACATGAATGGTCACATCGCATGTACACAGGGTGGTGAATGCTACGCAGGTCTCAAGCGTGCAAAAGAACTCAGCCTCATCGCTGAAGACGAATTTGCAATTCTTGACGCAACCGCGCATGCACTCAAATTCTCCGGTTTTCAGGACATGTACTTCAGCAACACCTTCCCTCCAGAATTCGGCGTACAGCCGGATACTTCTCTTGCCAACGCACCTGAGCTGGTTATTGAAGAATCTGCAAAAGCAGAGCTGGCACCGGAAGCGTTCACTGAAGCTGCTGCCAAGACTATTGCTGGCAAGTTAGGTCTTCAGAGTAAGTAGTTGAGAGGATCTTGCTTTGCTGCCTTCGGCGAGTCTTCGACGAGCCTCCGGCGGCCAGAGAACCTTTTTACGTAAAAATGATTCTCTGGACTCTCCAAAAACTTTTACTCGTGAGCTTAACACGTTGCTTTCAATGCCTCGCGGATTACGCTCCATTACCTTTCGTGAATAAGAAAAGGCTGTTCCATGTACTGGGACAGCCTTTTTTTCTGGGAAAAAGAGTAAGAGACTATAAGAAGTATACGTTAGGACAATTATTTTAGGTAAAATAGTAAGCAAGCTGCCCATAGAGACTGTAAGCATCATACAGAATTAGTATGTTTTTCTTCGTAATAGAACAAAGCTGGCACTAAAGCCCAAAGCACCCCTCTGTTGTAAAGTACGTTTTTTTGCATTATCGTTAATCACAAATTTGTGATTAACCACCAGAGCCGCATAGGTCGGGGGATTTTTTGAACATGGAAGGCACTGCACCACACGACTCAGTATCATACCCCTCATTGCTCATGTGGCATTGGTACTTTCTTGCATGGGCAGCAGGCTTATGGGGTGCTCGCTACTTCATCCCTTCCCTTGCAGCCCTCGGCTCCATTATCTTTTTCTACGTACTCACCCGTTATCTCAGGCGGCAACTTCCTGAACAGCACCTTTCATCACACAAAAGAGTCACCACACAAAATGTGGTACGCCTCTGCATCCTCTTTGCCTCTTTCATTTTAGGCTTGCAGGTAGCCACAGCAACGCTTGCACAACGCCCTTTTGATATCAGTCAGCCCGGCACGCTTCCTCAATTCATTCTGAATAAAAAATATGTACAAGTCACAGGAGTCGTGCGCGAAGTCCAAACCTCTCCTGATCGACGTATAAAATTTATTCTGACAGACGCAAGCTACACAACGGATGACGTAACAACGCCCATCACCGGCGATGTTGTCTGGACATGGGCAAACCGTAAAGACGCTTGGAACAAGCAGCAGGAAGCGGCTAAAGCGCTGGAAGACAGACAAGAAAGCTCACCTTCTGCAAAACAAATTTTGATGGCAGACAACCCCACAATAGCGCGATTACGTCCGATGGTCGGTGAAACTGTGTCAATTAATGCAAAGTTGCTCCCGATTGTCGGTTTCCGAAACAACAGTTTATGGAACAGTGGTGACTATTGGCAAAATAGCGGGGTGTTCTGGCGGATATGGACATGGGGTGAAAAAGCTATCCCTAAACGCTCAGGAGATGTTTCACTTCCAACGTTATGGCGTGAAAAAATGCGCTTCAAGGTCTCTCAACAGCTTGAAGACCTTATCCACACAGTCGCAATACAAAAGCTTTCTTCAGTCTTGGGGGCTAGTGCACTCAGTGATGCTTTAGACGTTATTCCCGCTCTGCTTTTCGGAGACAAATACGATTTCCCGAGCAATCGCTATGCCCAGCTGTCCCGTGCCTCTCTTTCGCATTCTTTTGCGCTCTCAGGAATGCATTTAGCAATTGTGGCCTTGAGTATCTCTTTTCTCTTCACGCTCTGTGTACGGCGTGCCAGCGTGTACGAGATCATAAGCCGTCCCAAACTATTTGCTTTGGGAATTTTACCTGCTGCTGCAACATATGTCTGGATTGGTGGAGGGTCGCCTTCATTAATGCGAGCATTCATTATGCTTTGCTGCTGGTGTATACTCCTGCTGTTCAACCGCCCCCGTGTCTTTATGGACGGACTGTTCTGGGCTCTGGCATTTATGACAATAGTGGACCCTCTCATTGTCTTTGACTTACGACTCCAACTTTCCGGATTGGCAATTGTGGCTATGATCATTGCCTTGCCAATGCTTACTGTCGTGAAGTCATATCTGCTACCGAACAAAACAACTCGCTTTCAACGCATAAAACGAGCGGCCTTTGATACGCTCTTCCTGTCTATTGCAATTCAACTAGTTTTATTACCCATAACTGTCTGGAGCTTTAACGAGCTTTCCGTATGGAATGTTCTGAACATTATCTGGCTGCCGCTTCTTGGCATGTTCATAATGCCCGTACTGCTTTTCGGCCTTATTACCGCTTGTATGAGCATGGTGTTACCTGCACTTGTTCCTTTTTCTGAAACACTCTTTGTCATTGCCGTGACACCAGTGGCAACGTTGTTTGCCTTTCTTGATGATATGGACAGAGCAGGATTTTTGACTCCAGTAATTATGGAGCGACCACACTGGATCGAAATTTTTGCGTGGTACGGCTGTATAATTTCAGCCCTTGTCTGGTGGAAAATTGAAGGCAGAGAGATCATTCCGGAAATATACAATTCCCTGAGTGACGGCGCTCCAACATGGGAAAACAAGCTATTTACGGCAGTAGGCTTGCCGCTGGTCGGTGAGGATATTGAACAAAGAGTAACAGAACCACCGCTTATGATGCGTAACATCGAAGAACCTGACCACAGCTCTGGAAAAAGCGTTCCCATATCTGCACGAAGAGAAACTTGCACTCTCTCGCGATGGGCATCCCGCATGGCTTTCTCGTGTTTCATTCTGCTGCTGTTTGTACCGAATGCTCTCCATGCATACCGCATAGAACATAGAACCAGGTTGAATGTCCTAGACGTTGGTCAGGGGCAATCTTTGCTTCTCACCTTCTCCAATGACAAACGGATGCTCATTGATGGTGGAGGGTTCGCCTCACGCTCATTTGATGTAGGTAGGGCAATCATTGTACCGTGCATTACACGCCAACACGATTCTTCCCTGCAATGGGTTATATCCACACACCCAGATACAGACCACCTTCGCGGTCTATTCCACCCCGTAGGATACGCTAAGGTAAAAGGCTACTTTGCTGCAGATGCCACTCCGCACGGGTGGAACAAAAAACAACTTCACCTGGCATTGGAAAGAGCTGGATTGAAAAAAAGTGTTCTTAAGGCTGGAGATGTACTGACCGTCTCAGAAAATTTAGAACTTGAAGTATTGCATCCACCAAAAAATTCAGAACTTGAAGGAAACAACATGTCGCTCGTGCTCCGTCTTGTGAAGCACAACGGTACAGAACGCAAAGGACTGGCTCTACTGACAGGGGATATTGAACTGATGGGAATCCAGGAACTGTTGGCTTCAAAAGCAGACCTCAGCGCAGAAGTACTTATCCTTCCGCATCACGGATCTGCATCCAGCTACTCACCGGCGTTTTACGACGCAGTAAACCCTAAAGTAGCTGTAGTTTCTTGCGGTTTTTTGAATAAATTCAAGTTCCCGTCACAAGACGTAATGAACGAATTACACCGCAAAGGAATACAGACATTCGTTACCTCAGAAAGGGGGGAAGTGGAGCTCTATTTAGAGTAAGCTGAGTTATTAGAATAAAATTAGATTGTGATTAGGATGCGTTAGATCTCATTAGATTGATTATTTTTCACAAAATAACACTAAAAGGACTTGTGCAATATAGAAGATATGATAGAAAAAAAGAAAGCATGCTGGTGGGTTGGTGACAAGCCGAAACTACCCCTTCGGGGTTATCAGCCATCTAGATGCTAGGGAAGTAGCTTCGGAAGTTTCCGGACATGTGGCGGCCCCATTCCGCTTAAAAAACAGGGCCGCTACACACATTATCCTGATGCTGAAGAGTGACCAACTCTTACAGCAAGTCCCTGAAGGATGACCCCCTTCAAGAGACAATATCTCAAAAAGGGCACGCGCAAGCGTGTCCTTTTTAGTTCGTGACTAAAAATAATGCTATTCAAAGAAACTTGCAACCTTCGCTTTCAATTCCGTCAAGTCAACAGATTTTACTACGTAACAATCCGCCGCAATCGACTTCATATCATGCTGGAAGCTATCGTATGCTGTACTTAAGATAACAGGCAGTGTCGAATTAGTAGTTCGAATATCCTGCAATAAATCCAAGCCCGTAAGCTTTTGATTCAGCCTGATATCCAGCACAACAACATCTGGACTTTCGCGTTCGAGCACATCTAAAATAGGCTCGGAACCATCAGAGAGAGCTACTTTGTAGCCTTCCTCTTCAAACGCGTCCTTATATAACAGCCTGATATTCTCTTCGTCATCCACGATCAGTACTTTTTTATCCGCAATCAGTACTTTTTTATCAGCCATATCATTCTCCCCCAAAGCAAAAAAAAGAAAAATTCTCTTCATGTTAATCTCGCGTAGAGGCTGATTGTGCAATGATTAAAACATTGCAGGGGGGAAATTTGTGGTTGCAAAAAAGATGAATACGTCCCCGTGAATAATACCGCGTATACTTGGCATACACTGAAGGCAAATGCAACGAGATTCATAACCCCTTTATTAGAATGTATAAACACAAAAAAAGGCCGCAAGTTCGTTTTCTAGAACGGAACATTTTTGCCCAAAATGTAACATGCTGATTTTGTGAATAAAAAGATATCAAAAAAGCATAACTAACTAATTTTACTACATAGGCAAGCATTCGCTTTCCAGATTCTTGTCATGTTGTAAAAAATGAGTAAAGTATGCACGAATTGTCGGACAGCTATTTTGCACCACTTTACTCATTGTCGCAATAGTCGCACGACACTAATAGCGTATGCAAACTTCTGCCTCGGATCAAAAGAGACAGTAGCCATTTAATAACATTATGTACCCGGATGCCTATCATGCAAGAAGAAAAGGTTGTTTACACAAAACCATACGGAGTTACTGTTACGCTCCAGCCACAAAACGAGACTCTAACATTAAAAGCTCGTTCAGTACGTCAGCTTTTAAATATTGTTAAAGCAAACTCTGCGGAAGTACTTGTTATCCGCGATAACGAACTACTTACTTCAGACAGAAAACTTTTTCATGGCGACGACGTTATCGTTCGCAACGTTGTGTCCAGCGGCTAGCAAGCTACCTCCCCGCACAACCGTGCAGGGCTACCGTATTCTCTGACCTCGTGCTTCGGCGTCGGTTCACCAAGGCGCCGCATATATCTATAAGGAAAACACAGAATGAAATGTAAAGTATGTAAAGCAACTGCGGTTGTTTCACTTCCTAGCCACAACACCGGCTTTTGCGCTGACTGTTTTATGTCTTTCTACGAACGATCTGTAGAGCGTAGCATCCGTCGTCAAAAGCTGTTCACTTTCGAAGATAAAATCCTCGTTGCCCTCTCTGGCGGGAAGGATTCATTAGCCTGTGCTATTGTACTCAAAAAACTCGGATACAAAATCCACGGCTTACATATTGACCTAGGTATTCCAGAAAGCTCCGTTGCAGCACGCGGTGTTGTTGAACGCTTCTGCGCAACACACGAGATTCCACTCATTGTTAAAGAGATGGAAGAAGAAAATTTACAGATCCCGCGCGTTAAAAAAGTACTCTCTCGCTCCGTATGCTCCGCATGTGGTCGAATCAAACGCTATTTCTTCAACAAAGTTGCCATGGACGAAGGCTTTACCGCTCTTGCCACCGGACACAACCTTGACGACGAAGTTGCACGACTTTTTTCTAACACCCTTCGCTGGGACATCCCGCACCTTAGCGATCAAGGCCCACTGCTCGAAGCAGAAAACGGCTTTGCGCGCAAAGTGCGTCCCCTTTACCGACTCACAGAATTTGAAAACGCTAACTATGCGTTCCTGAACGGACTTGAATATCATTACGCTCCATGCCCATATTCACCAGGTGCTACATCCACTGCATACAAAAAGCTCTGGAACCAGCTTGAAGAAGAAATGCCAGGACGCAAACTTGCGTTCTACACCGCTTTCCTCGCGCATGGACGCGAACCTTTCCGTCAGTTCGAAAAAGAAGAAGGCACAAAGCCCGTACCGTGCGATCGCTGTGGCTACCCAACATCTGCCGGAACCTGCGGCGTATGCCGCACACGCGACGCTGTAGCTAACGGCGACGATTAGACAGTATTTGTCTTTGACGAGCCTTCGGTAAGATATGTCTCCGACGGCTTGTTTCACTATCTTTATCCGTAATCTCTCATTCTTCGAGAACGGCTAAAGTTCCAAGGGACCAGGGCTCACCCTAAGGCACTTGTTCCCGCAAGGGGGACGCCCCCCTTGACCGCGATTTTATTGCGATCAACCGTTCACAAACAGAGCTTTCACGCGGCTTAACCCCACTGACTTGAATAACAAAAGAGGGCTGTCCTACATAAATAGGACAGCCCTCTTCATTTTCGAAAAGTAGTGAGGCATAAGCCGCTAAGTCACGTAAGTAACGGGCTAGCTCGCAGTTAAAAGTTTTAGGAGATTCTTAAGAAGCCCTTTTACAAAAAGGGTTCTTAAGCCGCCGGAGGCAAAGAACTTCCGAACCAAACCAAAAACTTACTTATCAGCGTCCTCAAAGGATTCAATAAGCTGCACAGCTTCGGCATCTCCGAGGTAGCGCTTAAGCGTGCGCAACGGTGTTTCAGAAAGATCGATCATAAGGAATGCATCGAGACTACCGAATGCGTTATCAACATGGAAAGCACCAATTTTGCCTGCAAGACGCAGATAGTGCTTGAAGAGAATAGGCATGGTTCTGCCATCTTCCATATCTCTTACTAATCCATTGAGACCGGTAAAACTTAGATCTGAAATGTTGAAAGCAGACGATATGCCTTTCGGCAACTTCAATTTCGGTGCTTTTTTGCCTACTACTAATGTAGCAAGCTCTTTGTCTATATGATGCTCTTTAAGGTAATTAACTGCGGTTACGAGGGTAAACGGGTTAAATTCAAGCGGCAGACTGCATGGGCCGAACAGATACCGAGTACCTGGACGACGCAGAATGTACTGTCCGATACCTTTCCAGAGCAACATCAGCGGACTGTAATCTTTCTGGTAATCCGGATTCACTATGGCACGCCCTAATTCAACTGCATGTTCAAAGCGGGTAAAGAACTCCGTTTTAAACTTGAAGAGGGTGCTGCAATACATGCCTTTTACGCCGCTTCTCGGAAAGATTTTATCTGTGCATCCAAGGCGGTATGCACCTGCGATTGTTTCTTTTTTATCATCCCATAAAATAAGATGGTCATATTCATAATCGTAGGTGTCGAGATCAAGATCAAGTCCGGTACCTTCACCCACAGGGCGGAAGGTTAATTCACGTAGCCGACCGAGATCGTGCAGCATATTCGGAATCTGAAATGCCTGTGCTTCGAATACGGTAAATCCGTTCTCTTTTGCGAGAATCTGTTCTTGTGGCAGACTCTCAAGCTCTCTCAGCAGCGACTCGTGTGGACGCGCTGCGGCAATCTCCATCTGATCTTTTTCTTTTCTGAACGGAAGACGAAATTTTTTGGATGATGGCCGTTTTGCTAGAGAATAACTGCGAACACGCAGATAGTTCATCACATCATCTTCTGTTGCGAACGTCTTCAACATATTGGACGGGATAATATTCCCGACGCTGTAGGTAATTTTTTTGTTTCGTTTATTATAAAGCTGTTTTGGGAGCATGGCTGTGCGGGCAAGTGGATGCACCATACCCATCATATTAAAAAACAGGCTATTACGACCGTGGAAATACAAAGGTAAAACATCGGCATTTGTTTTACGAATAATCCGCGCTACGTTTTTACTCCATACTGGATCAACGATGCCGCCCATTTTAGGCTGGAGATGGGAAACTTCTCCAGCTGGGAACACCACAAGACTTCCGCCTTCTGCTACATGTGTAATCGCATTACGAAGCCCACGAACATTTGCGCGACGTGCCTCTTTTGTTTCAAAAGGATTCACTTCAATCATGCATGGGCGTAGCTCTGGCATAATTCCAAGCATAAAATTCGCAAGATATTTGCATTCCGGACGCAATGGCATTATTTCCGCCATCAGCGCTAGTCCTTCAATTCCACCAAACGGGTGGTTCGAAACGATAACAAGCGGTTTATCAAGCGGCATATCGCGCAACCCTCTACCGAGAGCTTCGACTTCTATATTTAATATTTCTAAACCGTTTTGACAAAACTCAAGCGGGTTATCTCGTCTTGTAATGCTGTCATACACATTAAACAATCCATCAACACCAGTCATGTGCATCAATGGTTTTTTAATTGGTGCGAGCACCTTCTTAACCTTAGGCGGAATAAAATCTAGATTGATATTTCTATCTTCAATACTCCGTCTCATCATGGTCAACCTCTCAAGGCTAAATTCACTTACTACATTTTTTGATTAATGGATGTTTCTTCATCATATACTATATTCCCGAGTAATATAGTAAAATAATTACGCCAATGTTTCAGTCAAGTATCGATTTTTCCACAAAAGATCGACAGAAAAACTATGATTCCAAACTATTACAACTTTGGTAAAAATTGGGCATTGTGATATTTTAATTACAATTGCATAGTGCACCCGCCCATTGCAGTAGGTACCTACTTACGGAGCACATGTCTATTTTACAAATTTGTGATTCGACTTGTGCTGAGCACCACTTCCCTCAGGCTTGTTTTTACAATATTGTAAATACGAATGCTTTTCTTGTTGTTTTTGTGACAATTTTGTCATAAAAAGAAATCAACAGAAGCAGCCTTTTTCTATAACTTATTGATTTTACATGACTGGCACTATCTGTGCTTTATATTTTTCAAAAGAAGAATGCAGATGCCTAATTAGGCGTGTACCATTTTATATTGCGCGAATTAGTTTAAAGGAGAGATTTTCATGAGTGGATCGTTAGCCAGACTTAATGCCATTTCGGCAGTGAACAACACAACATCAACAAGCAAACCACTAAACTTCATGGAAGAAAAGCCAACCGATCTATTTGGCTGCAACGTGTTCAATGACAAAGTCATGCAAGAACACCTTCCTAAAGCTGTTTACAAATCTCTCAAACGCACAATTGAAAATGGCGAGCAGATGGACCCTTCTATTGCAGATGCAGTAGCTTCAGCAATGAAAGAATGGGCTCTCTCCCGAGGTGCGACTCACTACACACACGTATTTTACCCGCTTACCGGCCTTACCGCTGAAAAGCATGACAGCTTTCTTGAGCCTGACGGACGCGGGGGCGCAATCGCCCAATTCGCTGGCTCTACCCTTATTCAGGGTGAACCTGATGCATCCAGCTTCCCTAACGGCGGTCTGCGTACCACCTTCGAAGCTCGCGGCTACACCGCATGGGACCTTACAAACCCTGCTTACCTCTTAGAAAACGACAACGGCGTTTTCCTGTGTATCCCGACTGCATTCGTTTCATGGACTGGTGAAGCTCTTGATAAAAAGACTCCGCTTCTCCGTTCCAACCAGTCTATTCACACACAGGCCAGCCGCTTGCTCAAGCTGCTTGGTCACGAAAATTTTGGACGCATTCAGAACTACGCTGGCGTAGAGCAGGAATACTTCCTCGTTGACCGTAACTTCTACTTCTCCCGTCCAGACCTCTACCTTGCAGGCCGTACCCTTTTCGGTGCAAAGCCAGCCAAAGGTCAGGAGCAGGATGACCATTACTTCGGAACCATTCCGAAGCGTGTTCTCGCATTCATGATTGAAGCAGAACGCGAACTCTACAAACTCGGCGTGCCGATTAAAACCCGTCACAACGAAGTAGCACCTGGTCAGTACGAAATTGCACCAATGTACGAAGATTCCAACCTCGCAAACGATCATAACCAGATGATCATGAGCGTACTGAAAAGCGTTGCTAAACGTTACGGCATGGCGTGCCTCATGCACGAAAAGCCATTCGCGGGAATCAACGGTTCCGGTAAACACCTGAACTACTCCATTGGTAACGGCAACTTCGGCAGCCTTTTTGAGCCAGGTGAAACCCCGCATGAAAATGCGCAGTTCCTGCTCTTCTGTGCTGCTATGATCCGCGCTGTTCATAAACACGGTCCATTACTCCGCTCCAGCGTAGCATGCGCAAGCAACGACCACCGTCTCGGCGCAAACGAAGCACCTCCTGCGATCATGTCCATCTACCTCGGACAGCAGCTTTCTGACATCTTTGATCAGATTAAAAAAGGTGACGCAGCTACTTCTAAAGCAAAAGGCATCCTGCGTGTAGGCGTAGACACATTGCCTCCACTGCCTATGGACGCTGGTGACCGTAACCGTACAAGTCCGTTTGCTTTCACAGGAAACCGCTTTGAGTTCCGTGCAGTAGGCTCCAGCCAGTCTATCGCCGGTGCACAGCTTGTGCTAAACACTATTCTCTCTGACTCTTTGGATTACATTTCCAACCGTCTTGAGAACCTCATGTACAGCGAAAACTGGGAACTCAACGATGCAGTAACAAAAATTATTCAGGAAATCGTACAGGAACACGACGCAGTTGTATTTAACGGCGACGGTTACTCTGACGAGTGGGCTGAAGAAGCCAAGCGCCGCGGCCTTGCAAACCATCGCACAACTCCTGAGGCACTGCCTGCACTTAACAGCGAATCCAGTGTTGAATTGTTCGAAAGCTTCGGCGTACTTTCCAAGCGCGAACTCGACAGCCGTACTTCAATCTTCTTTGAACAGTACATCAACGTTGTTCAGACAGAGATTGAGCTTGCTATCAAACTGGCTCGTACTTCAATTCTTCCTGCAGCAGTTCGTTACCAGACAGAACTCGCACGCAACTGCCTGAATATGAAAGAACTTGGCCTCGGCTGCGTACAGGGCCCGCTGACCAAACTTACTGAAAACCTTAATGGTCTTGAGTCCGCTGCAAACGAACTCGAATCTATGCTTGCAAAAGCACATTCCGGCGAACAGGATCATGCTCGCTTCCTGTGTAATGAAGTGCTGCCAGTGATGACAGAACTTCGTGAATACGCAGACAGACTCGAAGACGTGGTTGCAGACGACCTCTGGCCGCTGCCGACCTACCAGGAAATGCTGTTCATTAAATAGTTATTTCCGGTATATCTGCCTCCACTTGGGCAAAGTTACTCCCCTGTTCTTTACGAACAGGGGAGTTTTTTTATGTTAAGAAAATAAATTATAGAAAAAAACTCCATTGTGTGACAATTTTGTAAACGAGGATACTTTTAACTTCTTGCTATTCATTTGGATGCTGTTTAATGATGCGCCCGTGAATAACAGGGATGAGCCTTAAAAAAACGCAATCATTTTTAAGATTCCTCAACGTATCCCCGTAAAAATTGTAGGATTTTTAGGAAACAGGGCAATAAATCCTGTCAACAACATTAGCAGGCTTGCCTTTGGGAGGTATTTAGTGGTGGACGAATATACCGTGTTTAATTGCAAGAATGGAGATGATGTTATCCGTGCAGTTAAAGAGCACAACATTAGCTTTGTTCAATTTTGGTTTGTAGATATTTTGGGCACGCTCAAAAGCTTTCAGGTAACACCTAAAGAACTCGAAGTTGCTTTTGAAGAAGGCATGGGGTTTGATGGCTCTTCAATACTTGGTTTTGCCAGAATTGAAGAATCGGACATGGTTGCATATCCGGACGCAACAACATTTCAGATTTGCTCATGGCGCCCTTCGGACCGCCCTGTAGCACGTATGTTCTGCGACATTAAAAATCCGGACGGCACATCATACGAAGGTGACCCACGTTACATTCTACGTAAGCTTATCGAAAAAGCGGCACAGAAAGGCTATACCTACTACGTAGGTCCTGAGCTCGAATTCTTCCTCTTTACAGATTCTAAGAATCCACAGGCACTGGATTCCGGTGGGTACTTTGATGCACCGCCTCTCGATATGGGGAATGATGTTCGCCGCGAAATTATTTTTGCATTAGAAAAAATGGGCGTAGATGTTGAGTACTCTCATCATGAGGTTGCTCCATCCCAGCATGAGATTGACCTTCGCTACTGCGAAGCTCTCAAGATGGCTGACATCGCCATGACATATAAAGTTGTTGTGAAAGAAATTGCCCGTAAACACGGCTGCTACGCGACTTTCATGCCTAAACCGCTCTTTGGCGAAAACGGCTCTGGCATGCACGTGCATCAGTCTTTGTTTAAAAACGGCAAAAACGCTTTTTTTGATGCAAATGATCCACACAACCTTTCTTCAGAAGCACGCAGCTACATTGCAGGCTTGCTGAAACACGCGAAGGAATACACCTGCATCGCAAACCAGTGGGTAAACTCCTACAAGCGTTTGTTACCGGGATTTGAAGCACCTGTGTACATTGCATGGGCACAGTGCAACCGCTCTTCTCTTATCCGTGTACCGATGTACAAACCGGGTAAAGAGCAGGCAACACGTATTGAACTGCGTAGCCCGGACCCAGCAGCAAACCCGTATCTTTGCTTTGCTGCAACACTTGGTGCCGGTCTTGAAGGTATTGAAAAAGGGTACGAACTTCCGGCAGCAGTTGAAGAAAATATTTTTGCTATGGAAACTGAAGATCTCACAGCAAAAGGCATTGAATCCCTTCCTGGTTCTTTGCACGAAGCAACTGAGTATTTGAATGATTCCGAACTTATGAAAAGCATTCTTGGAGAGCACTTACACTCCCACTTTGTGAACAACAAACGCATCGAATGGGATGAGTACCGTACCCATATCTCTGATTTTGAACTTCGCAAATATCTTCCTATCCTGTAGTCACAGGAACAAAGTAAAAAAGTGTAGCCAAGATATACTAAATATCTTGGCTGCACTAAAACGCCTGTCATTTATCTCAGTAGACTATATGAACTTTACTACAATTCAGTCTAGTGGGGTGTGCTACATGTGTCCCCCTCCTTGTCCACCGTTGTGACCACCGAATCCGCCATGGTTACCGTGCCCACCGTGCATTCCAAAAAAGTTACATACTGAATCCCATGTAGATGCAGAATTTTGTTTCGCCTGATCTGACAGCTGATACATGTGCTGTCCATGACGACCATTCTGTTTCATAGGCATCTGATCGTAAGAACCATTGTGCTGTGCGTACCCATTATTATGATTCATTGGCATCTGGTTTGAACCGGTTGCTGCAAAAGCCATGGAACCTGCCAAAACCATCATTGCTGCTGTGATCGCTATTAACTTTTTATTCATAACTTACTCCCGTTGTTTTTTTGAATGTACTCCCAATAAAGCAACCCGCGTGCCAAGAATCTCAACACATTAGTTTCATAAATATTATCTTAACATCTTCAATTGACATGCAAAGCATCTGTACAAAAAGCATACAGATGCACAACAATTAGCTTTGATTTGCTGTGTAAAATTTGACCATGCGTACAATTCCAATACACTCCACAAATTTATTCACATAAAAACAATACCCTATCTTACTGAATAGACTGAACCACTTGCCGACTGCACATATGGATGCTAGGGGCAAGACCTGACAAGAGAACAATTCACGTGGAGGATGTATGCTTGAATACGTAGTGAGCGCCTGTCTTGCAGGCTGTAAATGTAGATACGACGGTAATGACAACACAAACGAACACGTACAGCAGCTTATACGTGAAGGGCGTGCTTTACCTGTATGTCCTGAACAGCTGGGTGGATTCCCGACCCCGCGTACGCCTTTCGAATTGAAAGATGGACGTGCCGTTTCGAAGGACGGAGAAGATATTACAGAAAAAATGCAAATCGGTGTTGAAGAAGCAACAAAGCTGGTTGAACTGGCAGGATGCACTAAGGCTATTTTGAAATCCCGTTCACCATCCTGTGGTGCCCGTATTATTTATGATGGGTCTTTTTCCGGAGTGAAGATCGAAGGAAACGGACTTTTTGCAGCGCGGATGCTCTCTATGGGACTGGAAGTATCAAGCACAGACTAACTTGTGCACATCAATCATTTGCACATTTTTTGGCGAAGTGCACATGTGCAATTTTTGCACATATACAATTGCACATGTGAATTGTTTTTAGTGCAGCTTTTGCACATGTTTTTTGTGCACACTTTTCTTCACCTTCACAACACACTGTTTTTAAAGAGCTATCAACTTTGGCATACTGTATGCTAATATAGAATCAAACAGCATAGAGAACGCAAGTAACATTGCAACACAGACTTTGCTCCTTTCCGCATTGTGGCAGATGCGATGAGATAGCATTACATACTCCTCGTTAAAAACGTGTTGATATTCAGTCCCCCCTCACACACCCCGGGGCAGACTGAAAGCCTCTAGCAAAGGCACTAGCTGTACCCCCCACACTGGTACAGCCTAGGGTAACAAAAAGGGAATGGAACACCTCCTCACCATTCCCAATCAGGTCCCAACGGGGGTTGATAACTCAACCCCCGCTTACTGAGCAATTAACAGTCCTTACTGTTTTTATATATAACGACAAGCAAACAGACTCATACTAGCCCACATTAATTTCCTCCTTTAGCAAGGCCTCCTCTGCTCCCCGACACTGTCGGGGAGCACTTTTTTGTGCGGCATACAACCTCGGCAACAAAGCTATGCGAGGTGCATCACAACCCTTGCGTATTATCATGCAAAATAAAGCACTCCATCCTACACTGTTTTCACAATATTTTTATTACGTTGCTATACTATGACCCGAAAACAGTAACCCCACCGCCAAGAGTAATCATAGAAGCTATAAAAAAGGGCTGTGTACCATACCAAAATGGAACAGAACCTATACTACATGATGCATTCAACCCACGACCATAAGACAGAGCTAATCAACGCTCTTTCTACACTTAATAAACAGTACGCGGGGATAGTACGTCGCAAACCACCGGGAGAAGATCGGTGGTCTGCTATTATGGCGCTTGAGCACATTGTTCTTACAGAACGGTCACTTCTCGGCGGACTACCTTCCCCTGAAAACATGGAGATTCTGCATAGAACTTTTGCAAACAAAATCTCATACGCCATCACATTATACGTATTCAATTTGCAATTGCTCTTACCCGTGCCGGAAGTCGCCCTACAACCAAAGGGTGAGTATGACATTTCAGAGCTGTCAGACATGTGGGATGAAAACCACGCATGGCTACGATCATTCATAACAGAAGCCCCGAGAGAGTGCCTGAAAGAAGTATATTTCAGGCATCAAATTGCAGGGCCGATGAATATTGAACAGGCTATGGGGTTAAACCTTGCCCACATTGTGATGCATGAATTTCAGATTTCACAGATATTTATGGAACTGAATATTGAAACCTCACTCTTGCCGTATCAAACTTCAATATAACAATTCTACCCAAAGGCGATGGTATGTCGCCTAATGTGCATATAAAAAGCTCTGTATCCGAGGATACAGAGCTTTTTTTCAACATATTGTCTGTAAAATTTATACAAACATCACATAAAGCCATGTCAAAAGGTTCGCGACAATAGCCACACCAACAGCAGCAGAACCTGCATCTTTTGCACGTTTTATAAATTCATTCTTCTCAGGCATCACTAAATCTGCAATATTTTCAATCGCGGAATTGCATAACTCAAAAGCACAGACTATAAGCCACATGCCGGTCAGCAATAGTGCTGATGGAAATCCGAAGAAAAGCCATGCAACAAGCAATATTACTGGAATGAGTGCAATCTCTTGTTTAAATGCAATTTCAGAATGATAGGTGGCAACAAGTCCTTCTATCGTATAGCCTGTTGCTTGAAAAAAGTGTGCAACACCTGTTGTTACTGAATCTTTTATCGGCACAATGCCCCCTGTCCGGTGTTATATACGGTTTTTTTTATGCAGCACTGCGAAACTATTGTGGTATCATAGCTCGCGCTGTACTAAGACAAGCATTAAAAATGTCGGCAAGTTTATACGAACTTGCCGTAATAAATACAGCTTTCGTTTTTCTGAATTTACATACTGTTTGTACTCAAAATGTGCAAACTGCTACATATAAGGCAAAATATGGCAAAGGTATCACCGCAAAAAGCAATCAGACGATTCTGCCTCACATGTCAGGGGGGCTCCTCCAAACGTGTGGAAGGATGCGAAGACGGCACATGCCTGTTCTTTAATCATCGCCTTGGAACCAAGCCGGAAACACCTCAACGCAGCACTGTGCAACAAATACGGCAATATTGCCTCATGTGCTCCGATAACAACCGTCATGAAGTTCGTTCATGCAGTGCCAGAGCAGATTGTGATCTTTGGTCATTTCGTTTCGGATGCACTCCCAAAACGTGGACGCGGGTTAAGCAGCGCGTTAATCAGCCACGCAAGTTACTTTTGCCAGGGCTAAACTAAAAACATAAAAAGACCTCTCTTTCTATCCGAAAGAGAGGTTTCTGTTCTGCTTATGCAGCTTCTTCCAGCTGCATTCCCACCACGGACTGATCATACGCCGCGAGCACATCCTGCTCTCGCAGTGTACCTATAAGCTTTCCATCAGTTCCCACCACAGGCAGCTGTGAAATACTATATTCTGCCATTCGATGCAGAGCCTCCAGTACCATATCTTCGTCATGAACGGTCTCAATGCACGTTGTGGCGATGTCCTTCGCGATAAGTAAATTATCCAAATATTCTTCCGCAAACACACTCCGCAGATCGCGGAAAGAAATAATACCCGTCAGTTCACCGTTTTTATCTACCAAATGCAGATACGGAGCATTCTTCTGCCGAAACGTTTCAAATACCTGTTGGAGTGGAGCGCCTTCGTACAGGATGTCCGGCTCTCGCTGCATCAAATCCTTCACCTTGTACTTTTTCAAAATATTCTGCTCCAAACCACCCTGCAAATTAACGCCTCTCCTGAGAAGCTTCATCGTATAAATGGAACCGGGGCTGATAGAAGAAGCAATCATCGTACTGATAATGCACGTAAGCATAAGCGGGAGGATAATATGGTAGTTACTGGTAAGCTCAAATATTATGAGAATAGCAGTTATGGGCGCATAGGTGGTTCCGGCAACAAGTCCGCCCATTGCTATGAGAGCGAAGATTCCGGGAGTTGGAACAACTGCCGGAAATAAATAGTGCACGGCCACACCAAACACACCGCCAGTCATGGCACCTATAAACAATGACGGAGCAAAAATACCGCCACTGCCGCCACTACTGATTGTGAGCGACGTCGCAAAAATTTTTAGGAAAATAAGAATAAGCATCGTGCCCCATGCCATTTTATCCATGAGGGATAACGTGATTGCACCATATCCCACGCCCATGATCTCTGGAAATTGCAACAGGATTCCGCCGATACACAATCCACCGAGAGCAGCTTTAAGGATTGGTGGAATAGCTATGTACTCTGCCAAATCTTCCATTTTGTAGAGCGTAAATACAAAGAGAACTGCTACTAGGGCGGATATTACCCCAAGCACTGGGAACAATCCAAGCTCCCAAAGAGAACCAAGCTCATACACGGGGGAAATGAACGCAGGAAAGTCGCCGAAATAGTAACGGGAAATAGCCGTAGCGGTTACGCTGGAAAGAACGACAGGAGAAAATGCGGCAAAACCAAAATCACCAAGCAATATTTCCAAAGCAAAAAGAATTCCTGCAATCGGTGCATTGAACGTAGCGGCAATCCCCGCAGCAGCACCGCACCCCACAAGAGTTCGCTGGTTGGTTCTATTTACTTTGAGCAATTGCCCGAGCGTTGACCCGATGCTGGAACCAATCTGAACGATCGGCCCTTCGCGCCCAACAGAGCCGCCTGATCCGATGCAAATGGCTGATGCAGCAATTTTTACGGCAGCTACTCGCTTACGAATAACTCCATCACGCAGAGCAACGGCCTCCATAACCTCTGGCACACCATGCCCTTTAGCCTCTGGCGCGCCCTTAGACGTAAGAAAACCAACAATTGCACCACCTATGGTAGGTGGAAGCACAATTGCGTACCATGGAAGCGTGTCATAGAACTCTAAAAAATCAGAGCTGTTCCGATAGAACAAGACCTGCACTACATCAATGGCATATCGGAATAACACCGAACCATATCCTGCCAGAACACCAACCCCTAGAGCCAACACGAGCATAGGCGTATGCGCGTTAATTCTAGATGAAACACCAAGCCAGGGACGGGAATCGCATACATTCTGCTGCGGCATACCTCTCCTCCGGTGCTGTAAATGGAAATTGGAGTAAGCATAGCAAAAAGATACTTTTATTTCTAGACAATAGGCCATTTTCTCCAAATAACATTAGTCACCAGAAATAAAATGGAGCACCATAGAAAAGATCACTGCTCCCACAACGAATCTTAACGTATTATTTATGCAACAGTTGCTACATTGGATCTTACAGACAAAACCAATAAGTATTCTTTAAAGCAAACTATCAAACAACAGGCTCTTAAAAAAAATACCCGATTCTCATTTTATTCCTGTATGATAGACCAACAAAACCCCGACCTTGTTTTTGCCTTGCAATAGATGATTTCAATGAGTAGAAACCTACTACAAACTACCAAAGCATACGTTGCCGGTACAAACTTTAATAGTAGTACTCCGAATTTTTTACATCGATTTTTACTACTGGTCAGAGGAAATACATGGCGTTTTCTACTCCTGAATGGGACTTAGCCCTTTTCAAACTCATTAACATGCAATGGCGTTCTGACGTACTTGATGTACTCATGCCTATTTTTTCAGATCGCATGTTGGTGTGGTTTATTGCAATCCCTCTTTTTATATTTGCTGGAATTAAAACAAAAAAATGGCGCAATTTGCTTATCAGTTTAGCAATTATTGGCGCAGTCGTTGGTGCTACAGACTTAACAACAAACGTTGTTAAGGATGCAGCCGGAAGGGTACGACCTAACAATGCCATCGCCCAGTCTAATTACTATAGCTACAGCAAAAAAGAATGGCTCCAACGGCCAGCAAACTTTGTGCAGACAGATACCAGCGGCTCATCATTTTTCTCCGGGCACGCTGCTAACTCAATGGCTGCCGTAACCATTGCAATGCTCATGTGGCCTAAGCTCAGATCATTCCTTTGGTTGCTTCCCCTGATTATTGGTTACTCACGAGTATATCTTGCTAAACATTATCCGCTAGATGTGCTTAGCGGCTGGGCTTTCGGCCTATTTTTCAGCTATCTGCTCTGGAAAGTTGCTCTCTATCGATTTGCTCCTGACTGGAGTAAAAGACCAGAACAGCCAACAAGCTAATGATCGTAAAAAAGGGTGAAGTTAAACAACTCCACCCTTTCCTCTTATTTGTATAACTCTCTTGTGCACCAAGGCATTAGCTAGCCTTTTCATCTCCGAGCATAATAAGAAAGTCATCAGCAGCAACCGGCTTTGAGAATAAAAAGCCCTGTGCCTCTTCGCAATTGTGCTTTTGCAGAAAAACGAGCTGTTCGTCAGTCTCAACGCCTTCTGCCACAACATGCAGCTTCATCTGTTTTGCCATGGAAAGGATCGCGGATACGATATTTCCGTCGTTTTCATCTTCCGGAATACCGTCGATGAATGTGCGGTCGATTTTTAAAATATCAATCGGGAAAATCTTCAAATAATACAAAGAAGAATAGCCTGTTCCAAAGTCATCAATGACAATCTTAACGCCGAGTCCAGCTAATTCACGCAAAATCTCAGCGGTCTTATTAAGATTTTTCATCATGATGGTTTCGGTAATTTCGAGTTCAAGCTTAACAGGATTAATACCCGATTCTTCAATAGCGTCGCTCACAGTCGCATACAAATCTTCCGTAAACTGAACGGCTGAAATGTTAACAGATACCGTTAAGTCTGGATATCCCATCTCATGCCATGCGTGCATCTGCTTGCAAGAATCTATGAGTACCTGCTCGCCAAGCTCACGAACAAGGCCGGTCTCTTCCGCAACCGGAATAAACTCGGCAGGGTTGCCAATACTGCCATCTGCACGAATCCAGCGTACAAGTGCTTCAGCACCTAAGATCTCGCCACTCTGCACATCAAAACGAGGCTGGAAATATGGAATAAACTCATGACGCTCAAGACCTTCACGGATTAAACGCTCAAGCTTAAGACGTTCTGTCACCTGCTCCAGCATACAACGATCAAAACGCATCCAACTGGAACGCTTATGCTCTTTAGCACGGTACATGGCGATATCACTCCGAGTAAGCAGCGTGTTCGCATCATGCCCATCGTCTGGATAACAGGTGATACCAATAGTTACGGACAAGTGAAGCTTGTGAGATGCCACATAGAACGGTTCTCTGAAAACGGTGTTTAAATTCTCTGCATGGCGTGAAATAACATGTTCTTCAGTAACATTCGGAAGGAGAGCAAGAAATTCGTCACCACCGACTCTGGCAACTTTTCCGTTAACGCCAATAATGCTCTTCAAACGCCTTGCAACAAGTTTGAGCAGTTCGTCGCCAAGATCATGCCCTAGACTGTCATTAATACGCTTGAAGTTATCTATGTCGATAAAAAGCAAACAAAAAGATGTGTTGCCGGTGTCCTGCCCGAGTAACTCGTGCAGAAAATTCATAATATAGAAACGGTTCGGCAGTGTGGTCAGCTCATCATGATATGCCTGATGGGCAACGAGTTCTTTTTGTGACTTCAACTCTGTAATATTGTGCAACACGCCCAGCGTGGACAACTTACCATCATTACCGTTCGTAAACGCCCTGCGATACAACACATAATATGATACAGTCTTATCCTGAGCTATATATGTAATTTCGCAATCACCGCTGTTATTGTTTTCAAATACATCGCTGCATGGCGTATCTGCACAGGTTGTATTTGTTGCGAGCAGGTCAGGGATACGACGACTCACCACTTCTTTTTTTTCAAGCTGCAGCATATCGCAAAAAGCTTTATTGCAATCAATACATACAAAATTTTTATCACTAATGTATAAAGGGCTCGGAATTGCTTCAACAAGGTTGTTTACAAAACTACTATTTGACCGCAATAATTGTTGATAGCGGATAAGCTGGTCACTTGTTGACTGTAATTCGTTAGAATGAGTCTCAAGACGGGATTCAAGTAAGGCATGGTATTGGCTACGTTCGAGCAATAAGCTCGCGCGTTCCAAACATTTTTTGACAGCATGATCAAGTACGCCATGATCAACAATCGGTTTTGTGATAAATTCCCAAGCACCTTTTTTCAGTGCCCGTACAGCCTCATCCACAAGATTAACGCCGGAAATGACGATAACAGGCACGTATGGTGCTACTTTTTTTACATGCTCAACAACCGCAAGACCACCTGTATCAGGCATTATTAAGTCAACTATCACAATATCAGGCTGACTTTGTGAGAAAAGCTCAATCCCCTCTGTACCATTACAGGCTTGCGTTACAAAAAAACCGCTGTCTTCGAAGTAAACCGAAATATTACGGCGTAACATTGTATCATCATCTATAATTAATAGATGCAGTGTATCCCCTTGCATGCGTTCTAACCCTCTTTCTCTTACGCGATGTGGTAAATGGATAGAGCAACCTTCGCTGCAAAAATACAAATATGTACAAGACAATCGTGCGAAAGATATTTCGCGTATATTACATGGAATATTAAATACTGAAAAGAAATTGTTATATGCAATTATTGTATTGGAGAACAGATGGCACACAGCGTACTACGAAAGCAGATTGGATTAAAAAAACGTATTGATGATTTTCTAGATCAGGTAAGTGAAGCGTCTTTACTTTTTAAGCAAGGCGTTGGCTTCTATATTGATGAAAAGCACGAGCAGTTTGAAGAAAAACTGAACCAGATTTCTAGAGTAGAACATCATGGAGATGAAATGCGACGCGCAATTGAACGTCAGCTATATCTCAAAACCCTTATTCCCGAATCACGCGGTGACGTACTGCAACTCTTAGAACAGCTTGATACACTGCTTGATTGCTGTAAAGAAGTACTTTGGCAATTCCAAATTGAATTACCAGAAGTACCATACAAATCACATGACGACATGCAGGAGCTCGTTTTATATTCTGTAGAATCAGTTGAAGCAATCGTGCGCTCTGCACGTGCATTTTTCCGCAGTTCAAATGTCTCCGACCACCTTCACAAAGTATCATACTGGGAAAGTGAGTCAGACAAAGTTACAACGCGTATGCTCATTGATATCTATCGACGCGATGATCTGAGCTTATGCCACAAAAGCCAGCTAAAAGACCTTGTCCGACAAGTTGCACAAATTGCAGACAGGGCGGAAGACGTGGCTGACAGACTCACCATTTACGTTATCAAGCGTATGCTCTAAGGACGGTTTTCTATGTTGCCTGTATTTTTATCCAGCGGCCTCTTTCTAGGCTGGTCTCTGGGCGCAAACGATGCAGCAAACGTTTTTGGCGCTGCTGTGGGCTCGCGCATGGTCAAGTTTCGTACTGCGGCCATCGTCAGCTCCATCTGCGTTATATTCGGTGCCATGTACAGTGGCTCCGGCACGGCTGACACCCTTGGAAAACTAGGGGAAGTAAACGCCCTTGCCGGTGCATTCATGGTTGCATTTTCTGCCGCCATCACTGTGTATATGCTCGTTAAAGCCCGCTGTCTGGTTTCCACATCGCAGGCAATCGTCGGGGCTGTTGTCGGCTGGAACTTCTTTAGTGGTTCCGCAACAGACCCTGCTGTACTGAGTAAAATCATGCTCACCTGGGTAGCTTGTCCTGCCCTGTCCGCTGTATTCGCTATTCTACTTTATAAGTGCATAGCGGGACTCATTCACGCTGCTCAAATACATATTTTTACGCTGGATGGAATGACCCGCTGGGGACTTATCCTCGCCGGTGCATTCGGCTCCTACGCCCTCGGCGCAAACAACATGGCAAACGTCATGGGTGTTTTTATTCCCGTCGCGCACCTACAGCCTCTTGAAATTTTCCCCGGGTTTATCCTGACCGCCACACAACAGCTCTTTTTCCTTGGCGGCCTTGCTGTATCCGTTGGTATCTTCACATACTCTCACAGAACAATGATGCTCGTCGGTGACGGCATCATCAAGCTGACCCCTGTCGCATCCTTTGTGGTTGTTATGGCGAACTCACTCGTTCTGTTTATGCTATCATCACAAGACCTTTCCAACCTGTCCGTATCACTCGGACTACCACCGATTCCGCTTGTACCTGTTTCCAGCTCACAAGCAACCATCGGCGCAATTGTTGGTATCGGGCTCTTAAAAGGTGGCAGAGGCATTCGCTGGCGTTCTCTGGCGAACATCGCATTCGGCTGGATTCTTACCCCCGTAATGGCGGCAACAATATGTTTCGTATGTCTATTCTTCCTGCAGAACGTATTCCAGCAGACAACCTTCCAGCCTGTTTCCTACGAACTCACATCAAGTGCATGGGAAAAACTTACAGAAGTAGATGACATAACCCAAGAGACCCTGACAAAAATCGACGATCTTTGGCTTGAACGGTTCCCGAACGCAGCAGAGTTTCGCGATGCCCTAAAATTTCGCCTCGGCAAACAGCCTCATGTCATTCGAACAATTATGCGCTACGCCCGTCGTGATTCTCTCAGGCTATCAGCAAGGATTATCGAAAGACTCGACACAAGCAAAATCACACAGGCCGAGCTTGCGGTGCTGCACGAGCTGTCAGGTCAGGTATTTGTCCACAGCTGGCGGCTTAAAGACATCCTCGGTGAAATGTCACCTCTATGGCGTTATTCCGACACCGACGTCGAACATAACGAACGCCTCGACGCAAAGTTCAAGTATCTCGACTCAAAGCTGCATATTCAAGAACCTAGTAATGTTAAGTAACAGCAAGCCATGTGACTCAACTTTGGTGAGTCTACGACGTTTGCCTCCGGCGGCTTAAGAACCCTTTTAAACGCAGATTGTCACGCCAATTTTAACACTTGATTCAATTCGAGCTTTTCTAAGAGCTCCATTGTTGTCCAATAGTTAATTTTCTTTTTGGGGCGGTTGTTTATTAAAGCAACTGCCCTATTTATTTGTTCAGGCGTAACCGTATTTAGTGGTTTTCGTTTTGGAAAAAACTGTCTTAACAGGCCGTTAGCCTGTTCGTTTTGCCCCCGTTCATTTGGACAGTGAGGATGACAAAAGTAAATTTTCGTTTTCAGTTTCTTGCTTAACGCTTCATATCCATAAAATTCTTTTCCACGATCAAACGTGATCGTTTTAATCTGGTCGTTTGGGACGCCCTGTAATGCCTCAACAATAGACATGTTAACGACTTCAGCATGTTTACTCGCGCACGGAGCTGCCACGAGAAGTCCTGTCTTTCTTTCAACTAAAGTTGCGATGTAACCTTGCCCTTTGAAGCCCCGAATCAAATCTCCTTCCCAGTCTCCAAACCTGCTGCGTTTGTTTGCGCTGGTAGGACGCTCTTCAATACTCGGTAGTCCTTTTTTTCGTCCCCGTTGCTCTTGCCAATTCCTCTTAAAGCTTTTGCCGCCACGCTTTAGTCTGAGGTATCTCGCATATCCTTTCCAAGGATGAGGGACTGTAGAAAAAGTACCAGCCTGCAGCCATCTATAAAGCGTTTTAAAGGAAATCCGCATCGCTGGGTTATTCGGATAATCCACGCATAGGCGTCCCTCAATTTGCTCTGGAGACCAGTAGTTACACAGATTTTTGCGCACATAGCTAAGTAACTCATCCGGATAATTTTTGCCTTTTCGTCGTGCTCGCCTTCTACGTAAGACAGTCCTTCGTTGAGCCAATTCAGCACAATACCGTCCATAGCGATCCATGTTCTTGCTGCCTTTTTTGATCTCTAACGAAATGGCAGCCACAGATCGTCCAAGTGCTTTCGCACAAAAGCCCATACTCAATTTCTGAGCTCGTAATCTTTCTAGTATTTTTCGTTCATCAAATGTAATCTGTTTGTGCCCCATGCTTGCTGTCCCTCCATTGTGGAGTTTTTTTGTGTAAGGACAACATATCATGGGGCTTCTTTTTTTAAGCCTTCATTTGATCAGGGTGTTAAAATTCAAATTACAATCCGCAAAAAAGGGCTTCTTAAGAATCTCCTAAAACTTTTTCTTGCGAGGCTAGCCCGTTACTTTTGTAGCTCGCGGCTTATGATTCACTGCCTTTCCTAAAAATAAAAAGGGCTGTCCTTCATATGAAGGACAGCCCTTTTGCTATTCAAGTCAATGGGATTAAGCCGCGTAATTAGTAACTCAACGGGCTTTCATCACATAATAAAAGTTTTTGGAGAGTCCAGAGAACCTTGTTTCAACAAGGTTCTTTGGCCGCCGGAGGCAAACTCCGAGGTTAACCAAAATCAACCTAGATTTTAGCGTTCAGTTTTTTCTGAGCGCCCATACCACCAGCGGATGCTTTTACATTTTCAAGACCCAGTTCGCACGCAAGAAGCATAGCTTCGTAAGAGCGCAGACCCGTGTTGCAGATCATTACAACCTGTTTGTCTTTAGGAATTTCGTTGATACGCGCACGAATTTCTTCGTTTGGAATATTGTGCCATTCGCCCGGGTATATTTCACACATGTCTTTAGCGCCACCAGCAAGGCGGGTATCAATGAAGTAGTAGTCACCACAGTCACGGTCAGCCCAACATGCACCGAAGTCAGCTGGGTCCATGTACTTGTTCTGACCTGCGAGAACGTTGTCCGCTACGTTAGCAACAGCGTTAACGATATCCATCGCAGAAGAGAACGGTGGAGAGTAAACGACTTCAAGGTTGGCTACGTCATCGATGGTTGCATGGGAAGAGATAAGCGGCACAACTGCGTTGATACGTGCGGTGAGAGCATCACCGAATTCGTTCATGCCCTGCATACCAAGGATACGGCGGGTAGGACGATCAACAACAATCTGGAGAGACATAAGCGCTTTTTCAGGGAAGAAGTGCGCTCTGTCCATCTGCTCAACGTGAACAGAGATTGCATCAAAATCGTTCGCAAGAGCCTGCTCGAGAGTAAGACCTGCACCACTGCAAGACATTTCGAACAGCTTTACGCACCAACTACCGATGCCACCAGCCATGCTTGCGTTACCACCGGCGAGGTTAGTACCGATGATACGACCCTGACGGTTCGCCATAGAACCAAGTGGGTAGTAGCCAAGTTTGCCGGTTACGAGGTTAGGAATGGTTACGCAGTCACCACCTGAGTAGATGGAAGGATCGGAAGTCTGGAAATGATCGTTAACTTTGATTGCACCGCGTTTATCGCATTCGATACCAGCTTCAACAGCAATCTCAGTATTAGGAGAAACACCAATAGCAAGGATAACGAGATCGGCTTCGATTTCGCGCTTGTTGGTGATAACTTTAGTAACTTTACCGTCTACGCCTTCGAAACGAACAACAGACTCTTCGAGATAAACTTTTACATCGTTATTCTCGAGGTCAGCCTGTGCCATTCTGGATAAAGACTTAGGCAGGAAACCAGGAAGTATCTGACTCTGAAGCTCAACAACGCTAGTGTTGATGCCCCACATATCTGCAAAAGCAACTGCCATTTCAAGACCAATAAAACCAGCACCAACTACAACTGCGTTGTTAACTTCGCCGTTTGCAACAGCGTTTTTGATAAGTTCGGCTTCTTCGAGGTTGGTAGCAGGAGTGATTCCTTTGAGGTTAATACCCTCAAATGGAGGTAAGTTTGGTCTGGAACCTGTTGCAATTACGAGTTCGTCGTAAGAAAGCACTTCTTTTTCGCCGGTCAAAACGTTTTCGATGGAAACAGTTTTGGCTTCGCGGTCAATAGAAGTTGCGCGGGTGTTGATAAGAACGTCTACGTCTTTGTTTGTTTTGAAGAACGCAGCGTCACGAACGATATGGTAAGGAGTAGACTGGAGGTCTACAACGGTATTTACTTCACCGGAAACAAAGTAAGGGATGCCGCAACCACCGTATGAAATACGTGGAGCCTGATCAATCATGGTTACTTTTGCGTCTGGACAAAGACGTTTGTAACGACAGGCAGCTTTTGGACCAAGGGCAACAGCACCAATAACAATTACGTGCTTAGACATAAGACATCCTCCGCAAAAGATGTGTAAGTCGGCGGCAGGCTCGCTCTTACATTGAACTGTCTGTCGCACAATTTACTGTAATAATAAAAAGAAACAAATCAGTTAATACGTGCTCGCTGATACAGCTAAACACCAAAATCGCAGCAGATTAGTAAAAAGCTAATTAGTAACCGCTGACGCAATCAGCCAATTCTGTGCCTCAATAATAATGAGGAGCAGGCGCAGGTCTGTACGCACTCACATTTACGGTTAAAACCAACCATACGAGCACATACGACCAAGCTATATCGCGTGAGGGTAGGACTAGCATGTTTGGCTATTTTTGCAAGTAGTGATTGTACTACCCGACTATATACTACCAACAAAGTAGGACATTTATCGATTACATTGGCACTCATACGCTTACAGAAATACCACTTTGTCGGTTCCAACTCTTACATCATCCATTTTCAGCTTTCATTGATGCACATCAAGAGTTGTAAGTACGATTTCGTCACTCGTCAAAAATAAATACAAACGGGACTGTCTAAATACATTCAGACAATCCCGTTTGAGATATAGTGAGATTACAACCTACGGGCTACTATTTTTGCATTTCCCGTACAATTGAAGCTAATTCATCTGTCAATGAGGAAAGCTCCACTAAAGCACTAGAAGCCTGCCCCATGGATTCGTTCGTCTCTGCACTGATGCGGTTCACTTCTTCAGTACCTCGATTAATCTGCTCAGAAGTGGCAGCCTGTTCTTCTGATGCTGTTGCGATAGCTCGAACTTGATCCGCTGTGGATTCGGCGATTGTCACAATATTAGTGAGGGATGTACCGGACTGTTGCGCCTGCTTTGTACTGCTTTCCACAACACCAGCAACCTCTTCCATGCTTATGATATTCTGACGTGTTCCCGCCTGAATTGAAGCGATGGCTTTGCCGACTTCGTGTGTGGCTGTCATGGTTTTTTCTGCCAGCTTGCGCACTTCATCAGCAACAACGGCAAACCCGCGTCCGGCATCTCCTGCCCGCGCTGCTTCAATGGCAGCGTTCAGAGCCAACAAGTTGGTTTGGTCTGCAATGTCTGAAATAACATCCATGACCTGTCCAATTCCTTCAGCCTGAATGCCAAGGTCATCAAGACCTGATTTCATATCCACAACCTGACGATTAATCTCAGTAATGGACTCCACAACATGATTCACTATTGTAGCACCCTCAGCTGCCCGACATTTTGCTGCATCCGCGTTACCCGCGGCTTCGGAGGCATTTTTAGCAACTTCGAGAACCGTGGCGTTCATTTCTTCCATGGCAGTTGCTGTTTCAGTCATTCGGTCGCGTTGAATCTCTGCGCCCTGACTGGACTGGTTCACTAACGCAAACAGTTGCTCAGAAGCAGAAGAAACACGCTCAACAATATGTTGAATTTGGGAAGCAGCTTCTGCAATACCACGCTGGGTCGCTTGCTCGCCTTCCAGCTTAGCCTGTTCACTTTCGCGAACAGCCTGTTCTGCAATGCGTGCTTTATCTCTTGCTTCACGCGACTGTGCGCCTGCTTCTGCAAGAGCATCCACGGCCTGTGTAGTCATACTCTTCAAAGCGTTATGCATGTCGAGCAATTCACCTGAAAAGTTGCTTGCATCCGGGATACTAGAAAGATCTTGAAATGAAGAAGTTGCCACATCATTTGCAGCTCTGGACATAAGAATCATAGGGTCTGCAACACGGGAAGCAACAAACCACATTGCAATAAGTCCGAGAACAATTAACCCGACAGCAACAAGCACAAGCGTTGTCACTTCTGCTTTTGCTTTATTTGCAATGAAACTTTTAGGCAGAGTCACCATCAAGCTCCACGGTGTGCCAGATTTACCCACCCAAATAGGCTCAACAATCTGATAACGGTCAAGCTTTTCGTTATAGAACGTGGCATGTTCCCCGTTTTTCACCTGACGCTGTAAGCTGGTTTGCTCCGGATACACGTCATAAATCTTACGACCGATTGAATCAGGCTGACCAGAATGTGCCACCACGTCACCGTTGTTCGCTATTACAACAACCTCACCAGTGCCGTTAAACATCTGCTGGTCTTCTGCCGCCTTCTGCAAAAAGGAAAGATTGACATCAATACCGGTAATACCGACAAATTTATTATTCACCAAAATCGGGCTTACAAGAGAGGTAATAAGTTGCTCCCGCCCTTGTACACGATAAAAATATGGATCAATTATCGCTTCCTGACGGGTCTGTTTAGGACGTAAATAATATGCTGAGCTCTGATAATCCACCAACGGCTCTACAACAAAAGAGTTACCGGCACCGCGCGTCCAGTACGGTATATACTGGCCGGTAGCGTCGTGCCCTTCTTCATTAACGTAGCTATCATCCCTGCCATCGAAAGAATTCGACTCCCAAAGAGTAAAACTCGCAAGTACGGATGAGTTAACCCGCAACACATTCTGCAACATTGTATCAACAGCTAGTCGATCCAGATATTGCGATTCACGCATACCTGCCAAAGACACAGCCATTGTACGGGCAATCACAATCGCCTGATTCATTTGATCTTGCGTTTTGCTGGAGTACCCGACAGCCAGCACTTCTGCATGAGAGAGAGTGTCTTGTGATGAGGTGTTCCACAACGTAACACCTGACACAGTAATTAATGCAGCCATAACAATAAACAGAGTAACACCGGCGAATGATGTAATCTTTACTTTAATTGAATCTAATTTCATTATACCTTCCCCTAAAATTTCACTGTTGTTTATCGGCAGAAGAATTAGAAACAATAGTGCTACTGTAAAATATAATAAGTAAAAGCTATAAAACATTGTTTGATTATTAAACTTTTCTATTTTTAATGCACTCTGTGTACAACTAAACATTACTACAAGCTAAATTTTTCTACATAAAATTCACTACGCATAAAAAAATGCCAGCCTGCATTGCAGACTGGCATTTTTACGTTATTTTCTAGTGTAACAACTAGCCGAACTGAGGCGTACTCATCTTCATGCCGTCTTTCGTCACAAAAAGGGCTTCGCGTCCACTAAGAGATTCAATGAACTGAATACCACGACGGGACTGCATAATAAATGCAGCTGTTGCAAGGGCGTCCGCTTCCATTACGCTTGGAGCCATAACAGATACAGATGCCACATTGTTCGGGCTCATACCGGACTGAGGGCTTACCAGATGATGGTACATGCGGTTCTTATCATAGAACACTTCATAACCACCGGAAGTAGCAAGCGCGCCTGTGGTCATCTGAATAACCGCAGGGTAGTTGCCTTTCTTTTCCGGATCCTGCACAGCAACAACCCAAGGCTTGCTGCCAGTTTTTTCACCCATGGTACGAATATCGCCACCAGCGTTGATCATATGATTCTTTGCACCGTATGCAGCAAGAACTGCGGATGCTTTATCCACGATGTAGCCTTTTGCGATACCATCCAGAGTAACGCCCATTCCTTCGCGGTTAAGGCGAATAGAATTACGTTTCTGGATAAGAGAATCAGCATCTACGAGAGACAGTGCTTCTTCAAACTCAGCTTTTGAAAGAACCATTTCACCGTTAAGATTGGCTTTCTCGTTGTAGAGATCAACCACGGGCTTAATTGTAACATCAAAGGCTTTATCAGAAAGCTTGCTGATCAGCCGTGCACTACGCACAACTTCTGCAAGCTCCTGTGGAATGCCGGAAACACGTCCGTCTCTGTTTAACACAGAAACAGGAGAGTCACTCTGGTAACGACTGAGAAGCGCCTCAAGGCGTGTAATCTCTTCAAAACTGCGACCGATGGCTTCCTCACCAAGCTGTTTGGAAGGATGCAGCGCAGTAATAGTTACCACAGTTCCCATCATAAAACGGGTTTCCTGCACTTTGTATTCGTTACCCACACGGGCGGCAGATGCTACTGCTGGCACGCCGGTTACAGCGGCACCAAGACCGAGCATACCGCAGGCCTGCAGGAACTGTCGACGAGAAGTAGTCATAGTCTTCGCTCCTATTAGGCGTTCGCCTGTGGTTTTTCTGCTTCTGCAGCTTTAGCAGCTTCAGCGGCTTTTTTAGCGAGTGCAGCTTCCTGCGCTTTGGCAGTAATGCCCACAGGACACATGAGACGCAGGATGTCACGCGGACACGCATCAACACATACTTCTTCACAATCAGGACCGTAGGCAAGACAAGCTGCCTGGTCGATTCTAATCTGACCGTTAACGTGGGAAATAACCTGTGCAGGACACTTCTTCACGCACTTCATGCAGTTGATACAACCAGCTTCACACACATCCATAACTGCTTTCATTTTGTCCTGAGTAGAACAGAAAACCTGAACACGTGCGCGACGCGGAATCATTTCTAGAACCTGATTCGGACAAACGTTGATACACGCGCCACAAGCGACACACTTATCAGGATCAATCACAACCAGATCGTTCTCAATGTACATGGCATCAAACGGACATGCTTTTACACAGTCGCCGTAGCCAAGACAGGAGTATTTACAGGCGTCAGAGCCATCTTGCAGCAGACCGGCTGCTGTACAAGATTGAACACCCTGATACCCGAATTTCTTTTGTACTTTGCCTTCATCCTTCACACAACGGCGGAAGGAAATTTCCGGATCATCGCTACCGGCAGATTTGCCGGAGAGTTCTGAAACTGCGACGCAAACATCTGCACCACCAGCACAACAAAGGCCGGCAGATACATCAGGGTCGGTAATTACGGCGATGGCGTAGGCTTCACAGCCTGCATAACCACAACCACCGCAGTTAGCACCCGGAAGCGCTTCGCAGATTGCCTCTACTCTTGGATCTTCTTCTACATAGAAGACACGGGATGCTGCAGAGAGCACAACCGCACAGAAAAAGCCCAGAGCTAGCAATGAAAGGACAGATGTCAAAACCATAATGCTATCCTTGTTGGTTTATCCCGCAAGGGGAGTCACATGCATAGAACCCTGTGCCTAAGAGATCATGCCCTTAAAGGCCATGAAGGACAGAGACATGATACCAGCCATCACCAACGCCGCAGGAACACCTTTCATGGACTTTGGCAGATGGGTAACTTCCAGTCGTTCGCGAATAGCGGCAAGCAAAACAAGAGCGAGTAAGAAACCTAAGCCGGAAGCGAATGAGTAGAAGATAGAAAGGCCGAGGTCGAATTCTTTACGCTGAACGAGAATTGCCACACCAAGCACTGCGCAGTTTGTTGTAATGAGCGGAAGGAAAATACCAAGCGCGTTGTAAAGCGGCGGGATAGATTTCTTCAGGAACATCTCAACAAGCTGTACAAGCGATGCAATGACGAGAATAAACATAATGGTCTGCAAGTACCCGAGATCAAGCGGCAGGAGTACGTACTCCTGAATAAGCCATGTGAGCGGGGTCGCAATAACCATAACAAAGATAACCGCGCCACCCATACCAAGAGAGACACCCTTTTCCTTGGAGCAACCAAGGTACGGGCACTGCCCCAGATACTGAGCGAGAACGATGTTGTTAACAAAGATCGCGGAGATAAAAATCAGGAAATAATCCATACTGTACTACCTCCAGTTACTTGTGGCCTGCACAGGCGCGACAAGCGTGGCAACCTGTAGATGGGTTTTCCGGAGCAGGCTCGCCGCGACGCTTAGCCTGAACAATGCTCAGGTAGTTCATGCCTGCGAGAATAAGACCAAGCGCAATAAATGCACCCGGAGCAGCAACCATGAATTTAATTGGCTGGAATGATCCGCTGATTACTTCGATACCGAACACGTAGCCGGTGCCGAGCAATTCGCGGATAGCGCCAAGGAAAGTGAGCGACAACGTAAAACCGATGCCCATGCCAAGACCATCTGCGACAGCCAGATGCACAGGGTTTTTACCTGCAAATGCTTCTGCCCTGCCGAGGATCAGGCAGTTAACAACAATAAGTGGTACAAAAATACCAAGCTGCTGATATAAAGGATATGCGTATGCCTGCATCAGCAATTCCACAGCTACAACAAGAGATGCAGCAATGGTAATATAACAAGCAATACGAACTTTTTTAGGAATGACTTTACGGATCAATGAGACAAGGAAACTGGACAGGGTAAGAACAAACACTACCGCTATGCCCATACCTAAACCGTTTTCCGCTTTGGTGGTGACCGCAAGAGTCGGGCACAAACCTAGCAGGAGTCGAAACGGTGGCAATTCTGCCCATAGGCCCTTGGAAAACTCTTTCCATACGTTGGCCATACTTTTCTCCTCACAGCGCGCATTACCGCGCGTTCACGTTCTTCTTCCAGTGCCTATTTAAAGGCTTGAAGAATCTCTTCTTTCAAAGCGCTGTATATTTTACCAGCATCTTGAACAGCTACCACAGCACCAGTGGAGGAAATTGTTGCGCCGGAAAGGGCGTCAATCACACCACCTTGAGACTTCAACCTTGCTTCGGCTTCAGAAAGCCCTGGAAAGCGGTTGAGAAAGTCAGGCTCAGCAATGCGTGAACCAATACCCGGAGTCTCTTTCATTGTGGTAATACCGATACCGACAAGCTTATTGTTTTCAAGGTCGAACCCGACCATAACACCAATATTGTCGCCGTAACCACCGCCAAAGCCTTCAATAGCAACAGCTTTAAGCTGGCCATCTACTTTAAGCGGGAATACGTTTACAAGCTTGCTGGTAAGAGGATTAGTGAATTTCTTGCGTTCCTTCACAGGATCGTTCGTATAGTCAGGCAAAACCTGCTTCAAGGACGGTCCCTGTACAAATGTAAGCAACTGCAACTCAATGGTCGGTGCGGTCATCTCTTTAAGAGAAGATAACGCAAAACCGGAAATACCACTGATTAAGGTCAACACAACGATCATCTTTAAGATTTCACGCATAGCTTACCTCGCTCCAAATGGTTTAGGCTTAATCATATCACAAAGCGGAGTGATCATGTTTGCAAGTAAAACTGCAAACAAAACACCGTCAGGGTACTGACCGTAGGTCCGAATGAGTATGATAAGGAAACCGGCCATGAGTCCGAACACGATTTTACCACCACGAGTATTCGGTGTGGAGGTGAAATCATTCAGCAAAAAGAAGATTGCGAGCATGGTAGAACCGGTAAACAAATGGAACAGCGGGTTCGCGTACAATTCCGGATCGATTGCATAGTAGATTCCGCCAAAAACAAGCACAGCTGCGATAGTTGCAACAGGAATTTCCCATGTGATGATACGGCGGGCGAGCAAAATAAGTCCGCCAAGCAATAACGCACCAACCTGCACAGTACCAAGGGCACCGAGTTGATCGCCTATAAAGTAGTTGTACATTGATGCATCCGCAATGGAATCAATGCCGAAGTACTTAAGCTGGGAAAGCGGGTTCACCAAAGTAGTATTCAGCATGGTAGCATCAACATTCATATATACCGGCCATGATACAGTACAGAATGCCCAGCCAACCGCGATGGCACAAATTGGTGCGCCGCCGTAGTTACCCCAGAGCATTTTACCAAGAATCATTGTTGCGGCAGAGCCTGACACAACCAGCCACCATTCGGCACCGGCAGGTAGAATAAACGCAAAAAGTAAACCGGTTACGACTGCGTGAAAATCGTCTACACGCACTTCCTTTTCCATGATCCTGGAGCAAAGCGCTTCAACAATAACTGCTGTTGCAATGGAAAGCGCCATAACGCGCACAGCTTCCATGCCGTACCAGTATACCGCGCCGACGACTGCCGGAAACAACGCTAACAGGATGGTACTCATCATTCCCTTGATGGAAGCACCGCAATGCAAATGCGGAGCGGAGGCAACCGTCAGGAATGGAGCGGTGGGCAAAGATTTATTCGCCATAGTATCCCCCTACTCTTCAACCTGCAGAGCACAAGCCGTAACCTGTGCTTCTTCAAGGGCTATTTTGTGTTTTCCAAGACGGATGAACTGGAGCATAGGACGACGAGCCGGACAGTAGTAAGTACACAGTCCACATTCCATACATGCGCCGATATTTTCCTGACGGCAGAAATCAAGCTCGTTGAATTCAACATATCGGGAAATCATATTCGGCTGAATGCGTGACGGGCAATGCTGAATGCATGCGCCACAACTAAAACAGGCATGGTCAGAAATCGGTGCAGTACTACCCGCAGGCATTACAAACAGGGCGTTGGTATTTTTACCAATACCTTTGTTCAAATCGCCTGTGGCTTCACCGCGCATTGGCCCACCAACAATAACTGCATCGCCGTCTGCAACTTCGATAGAAGCCTCTTTCAGCAACGCACCCACAGGGGTACCAATAGGTGCAACGATGTTTTTGCCTTCTACACAAACAACCGTGTGTGTAAGAGGCATGCCGCTTTCTGCAACCGCACCCAGATTATAGAGCGTATGCAGATCAACAACATTTACGCCCTTCATGCTTTCTTTGCCGGTAATATTGGCAACAAGCAGTTCATCAAGGCTGTTAGGATACTGAGGGTTGATAAAGGCGATGTCTGAACCATCAAATGCTGCGGTAGAAGCGGTAGGCAAAGCTACAACGGTTCTAGAAGCAGGGGAAAGGCGTTTGAGCATATCAAGGCCGGCATTGATGGTACCTTTAGCGTGTACAAGCATGCTCTCTGCGTAAGTGATACCCGGTTCAGGGTTCAACGCATTAACAATAAGCAAATCGCAGCGTTTGATGAGTGGACGAATGTCCACGCCCAGACCTTTAAGCGCAGCCTGTAGCTCAGCGTCTTCTAAAGAAGCAAGAGCAACAGGTTCCACACCCGTAGGTTTAGGATCTTCACCTTCCGCCGGAGCAGCAAGTTCTTGTGCTTTAATGGTGATGTGAGTGTCTGTAACGTCAGTTACAATACCGGTAATGCCAGAATGCATATCACCGACTTTAGCGTTCTCGTGGTCTGCCACAAGAAGCCCCGGGTATACTTCTGCTTTTTTCTTTACCGATTTTTTACCATGTCCGTTGAGGGGAATGCGCACTTCGAAAGGAATTGTACCAGTCTCAAATGCTCCTGTGTCCCCATGAGTCAGAATGAAAATATTCTTATTCATAAGACATCCCTATTTGAAATGACACTGGTTACACTGATCTTTTTCATAAGGACCAGAACCGTTTTCTTCGTGGCAACCCATACAAGACTGATGGTAAGCATCCATCAAGCTAGGTACATCTGGATCATCGGAAACTTTAGAATGGCAGTCGGCACATGAGGTAGGCTCCGCGTCTTCTGGAAGATTGCCATCATCATCAACTTCATCCGAAAGTTCATGATGGCACTCCACACAGCCTGCACCGTACTCGTCTACGTGTTTGGCATGATCAAAAATGACCATCCCTGCGCTGTTATCTAACAGCACACGCATAGGTACGGCCGCAGTTTCTGCGGGACGCAAAAAGCCGTAGCATGCAACGGCAATAAGAATCGCAGTAAAAATTGCGATTGGAAAGTATCTCGTTGGCAAGGCACACCTTCCTGATACTGGTGTTAAACCCGACCGGCCGAGTAAGGGAAAGAGATAGTCTGTTGGCGCCTTTTAACTAGAACATTTTTCCTTTTTTGGAAAGGCTCTGATAGCCTTGCATTCAGGAAAAATAACGGTATGTTATGACTATCAAAGTTCTTTTGTTTGATTTCTCAATCAAATCAACACGTAATCTTTATAAAAAGATTTTCGCTAAAAATTTCGTTGTCGTTTCATAATGTTATCAGAAAAAGCTACTAGTTTTCAAAGCACCAAAACTACGATACAACACCCACACTTCAAAGAAATACACGGTGCAAAATATGCTTACCCAGACCAGCCCACAGGCGTTTAAAAAAATATTTACTTTTTCTGCCGGCTCCGAAACGTTCGGACTTCCGCTACACCTTCTGCACGAAGTCATTTATCCCGAACACATCACCAGAGTACCCAAAGCACCTGCTTTTATGGCAGGCATCTTGACCTATGGCTCTGAAACAATCCCCGTACTGGACATAAGCAAAAAGCTTTGTCTTGCAGCGCCGTCCATCCGTGTTCATCATCCGGCAATCATCATCAATACTATTATTGAAGACGAAACAATGCAACTAGCTTTACTTGTTGAGAGATTCGGAAAAATTGTTCAATACAAAAATTCTGAGACAATCAAACGAAAAAATATTCCATTCAGCACTTGTTCAGCTAAAAACAATCAATTGGGTCAAAATTCAGCAACATACACACAGTCTCGAGAAGCTATTCGGAAATTTGTGAGCGAGGAACTCTATCGGGCAGGTGTGCGCATACGTCTTTTGAACGAATCTACACTTTTTTCTGTAGCAGAACTTACATAACCCGTTTTCATATATAGAAGCTTCCGTAAACACCCCTTCATATCCCATAGAAATCACTGTGTCAGCAAGTGCAAATACTTTAACAGTACTGTAACAATACTCTTTTAAATTTTATAGATTCTTCAATACGACTCTCATAGTTAGACAATACTAACTATATTCTTTCTCAATAAATTTCGCATAAAAAAAGGGTCAAATGACCCTTTTTTTACATTCTAAGATTCTGTCTATGTCCTGCGTTCCCACAGTCTCATGTCTTTCATCTTCTTTCTGCGCTCTCGCTGGAGTGACTTACAAACCAGCGGAGTGTTTTTCTTATATCCACAACGTGCACGATACTCTTCTGGTGTAAGTTCGTGTGTTGCGAGATGCTTTTTTGTTATTATTTTAAAGGACTTTCCACATTCAACACATGTAATTGATTTTTCCTTAATCGCCTTTTTAGGATCAATCTCTTTACTTGTAGAATCATCATCAACGGAGCAGCTTGCACTAATTTCCTTAATTCCCCCAGCAAGCTTGCGAACCATTGTTGTGATTTCTTCTTCTGTCATTGTCCGTACACTAGCTTGTGCTTTGACAATCTCCAGAGCTTCCTTCAAATAACTTTCCATGTAAAACTACCCCTCCTATCCATTAAATGAACAAGTATTATACCCAGAAAATGAAAAAATATTTAAAATAGTATCGCCGAAGCACGATTTACATATTTAAATGTCGACTTGAGACAACTACTAAAACGTACATAAGCACTATTAAACTCATGTTAAATGCACCGAAGATATACTACATAACTGCATATGCACACAATAGAATTTTTTGCAGTTTTTTTTATAATACTATCACAGACAAATTACATTTTTCTATCATCAGAAATGCAACGTTACTGTACTTTGTACAGTTGAATCAACAGTAAGCATCAAGGTGACATTTATAAACACGTATACTTTTCAATTTTCTATGCAATTTTATATTCTTTGTTAATGAAATATATTTTTTTTAGTTAAAATTTCTCTTTTGCATGATCACACATTTTTTTTATTACAAAAAAAGCATAAAAACCTTCTTTTTAGCATTGTTACTTTTTATAAAAACATGTTCATTATTCTACCAAACCAGTGAATAAAGGAAAAAAGAAAGAGAAATTATTTACTATTCATAGAGTTTAAGCCCAAAATCATATGTTTGTATATATTTTCACTTAGCATTACCTGTAGCTACAGCAACAGATAACACAATTTCTTAACACAATTTCTCTGGAATGTTATACAAATATAGATACATATAGCACAACGAACTATATTTCTGCCTTCACACACAACTTGTTAGTGGTTCAAGTTTCTTGTTTTTCATCACGTTGAATAGAATTTACACCCCAAATCATTTACAAAGATGTCCTCACATATTGTTAAACAGCTTCTATCTTCTTTAGATTTTCTATAGACTCTATGTCTTAGGGAGAGCGTTCCTGCGCACCTGTCAAAACCATCTACACTCTAATGTATTGCAGCAGTTTCAGGAGAATTGTTCATATGACAAAAACCATCATAATTGGCGGTACACAAAGTGGCAGTGGTAAAACACTCATCAGCCTTGCTGTCATGGCAGTTCTCACACGTCGGGGATTCAATGTTCAGCCGTTTAAATGCGGACCAGACTTTATCGACCCCGGACTGCATGCCGTTGTCACAGGTAATGCAAGCATCAACCTTGATGGATGGATGCTTTCAAAGAAAGCCTGTATCACCGCCTACGAAACCGCCATGTCTCCTGCAAACAAACCATCTCCGGACATTGCAGTCATCGAAGGAGTCATGGGACTCTTTGACGGAGCCAGCGGCAGCGATGACGCAGGTTCAACCGCACAAATTGCGAAGTGGCTAAACGCACAGGTACTGCTGGTTATTGACGGCCGTTCCATGGCGCGTTCCTTTGCTGCCATTGCTCATGGCTTTACAACTCTTGATCCCGACCTTACCTTTGCAGGATGCATTGCTAACAGGGTGGGAAGTCCAAACCACACATCACTTGTCCGCGAAGCCATGCAGACATACTGTCCAGACATTCTGCTAGCCGGCTGTATGCCGCGTAATGACGCCATAACTCTTCCTTCACGCCATCTCGGACTTATCACGGCTGAAGAAGGCATTCTCAACGCAGAACGTATTGCAGCGCTTGCTGATTGGGCAGAAGAGAACATTGATTTTGATCAGATGCTTTCTCAATTGCCGGAACATAATTTTTCAGCTCCCCTGAAAGACCGTAACAAGTCGGTACCTCAAAAAAAGGTACGCATTGCAGTGGCCAAGGATGCGGCTTTCTGCTTTTGCTATCCGGACAATTTACGCATTCTGGAAGAATACGGTGCTGAAATAGTCCACTTTTCACCACTTGCAGATGCGGCTCTGCCAAAAAAAATTAATGGATTATACTTGCCGGGGGGCTATCCCGAATTATATGCAGAGCGGTTGGGACTCAACGCCTCCATGCGTTCTTCCATCCGTAGCTTCTCTGAAGCCGGAAAACCGGTGTATGCTGAATGCGGCGGCTTTATGTACCTTGCACAACAAATTACAACCGAAGCAGCCACATACCCCATGTGTGACGTATTTAAACTACATTGCACCATGGACAAACGACACAGAGCGCTTGGCTACAGAGAAATAACAACAACTGCTGACTCCATTTTAGGCAACAAAGGCACAACAGCGCGCGGGCACGAGTTTCATTACTCATTTGCAGAAGAAAGCACTGCACACGCCTCACTCTACAAAGTGACTGATAGAAAAGGCACAGAAACATCAACCTCCGGCTATGCCACGCTAAACACAGTCGGCTCATACGTACATTTACACTTTGCTTCGCAACCGTCCGTTGCAAAAGCCATTGTTGAAGCTTGCTTACGAACAAGGGATCTCCATGACTAAGACTCCGTTGCAACCATATTTTTCGCCAGACAACATTGAGCAACGCTCTTTTGAAATTATCGACAGCGAAGTGCCAGAGCCGCGTCCTTTTGCCGGTGACGCTTGGACCATCGCCCGTCGCCTTATTCACACCACTGCGGATTTTGATTTGCTGAACCATATTACAATCCACCCCGAAGCTATTGCTGCGGGGGTGAACGCAATCAAAAACGGCTGTACAATTTTTACCGATACTGAAATGGCGCGCTCCGGCATTCCTATCCGACGCACCACGCCGTTCGGCTGCACAACGCAGTGCCTGCTCAACCGTCCTGACGTTATAGAAAAAGCACAGGAAACTGGCTCTACCCGTGCACAGGCTGCAATAGATGCAGCAGCTCCGGAAATCGGCGACTCCATCATGGTTATCGGCAATGCACCGACAGCTTTAATCCGGCTTATGCAGCATTTAGAAAACGGCGGAACACCTCCTGCACTCATCGTAGGAATGCCTGTCGGCTTCGTTAATGCCGCTGAATCCAAAGAAATACTTCTTGCACAATCTACTGTTCCTTATATAACCATTCGCGGACGAAAGGGTGGTTCGCCACTTGCAGCCGCAACAGTGAATGCTCTGGCGATCCTTGCCGCAACCACATAGATCACTATTCTTTATTAACTAACTTTTCAGCAAGTTGCAGTAATCCACTACAGTTGCTATAGTGTTCTGTGGAACTTTGACTTTTGCTAATTACAGTCTTTTATGACTGACAGGATGTACAATGACAGACGACCCTCGCAACAGCGTTGCAGATGATGCCCCAACAAAACAAAAGAAATTTGTAGACCCTGCGGATAGAATCGCCGCGGAAATTTCCGGCATCACTGAACCGGAAGATGCGCTGCCACCAATCACTCTGGACGATCTTCCTGAAAAAGTCCGCGAAGCCTGCGCCCGTGCAGGATGGAATAAGCTTATGCCTGTTCAGGCACATGCTATGCCATACCAGCTTGCCCATAGGGACATTATGATTCAGTCCCGCACTGGCAGCGGTAAAACCGGCACATATCTCCTTCCTGCGCTGGATCGAGTGGACACCTCTAAAAAACATGCGCAGATGCTCGTACTTGTTCCAACCCGCGAACTCGCTTTGCAGGTTGAATATGAAGCTGCCACCCTTTTTGAAGGCACTGGCATCACTTCCTGCGCAGTATACGGCGGTGTTGGATACGGCAAACAGGTAGATAAGCTCAGCAGTGGCGCCCATGTTATCATCGGCACACCAGGTCGCGTACTTGACCACCTTATCCGCCACACACTGGATCTTTCAAAAGCACGTATTCTTGTATTTGATGAAGCAGACAGAATGCTTTCCATCGGGTTCTACCCCGACATGGTTCAAATCAAAGGATACCTGCCTCGCAGCCGTTCTACATTCCTTCTTTCTGCAACCTATCCTCCGCGCGTTATCCAGCTCGCAGGGGAGTTCATGCACAAACCTTCCATGTTGAGTCTTTCACACCAGCAGGTACACGTTATTGATACGCCGCACGTATTCTATAATGCAAAGCCAATGGATAAAGACCGTGTGCTTGTTCGCGTAATGGAAGTAGAAAATCCTTCTTCTGCCATCATATTCTGTAACACAAAAGCCAACGTGCATTACGTTACAGCAGTCCTCAAAGGCTTCGGCTATGATGCAGACGAACTTTCTGCCGACCTTTCCCAGTCCAAAAGGGAACAGGTTCTCACAAAACTGCGTGAAGGCCGAGTCCGCTTCCTCGTGGCAACAGACGTTGCTGCTCGCGGTATCGACATCCCAGACCTTTCACACGTAATCTTGTATGAACCACCGGAAGATCGCGAATCATACATTCACCGTGCAGGTCGTACAGGCCGTGCAGGCGCCAGCGGCGAAGTAATATCTCTTGTAGATATTATGCAGAAGCTGGAGTTACAGCGCATTGGTGCCTACTACAAAATTTCTCTTCAGGAACGCGAAACACCCACAGATGAAGACGTTGCCAAAGTTGCAGGTCTCCGTCTGATAGCAATGCTGGAAGGCAGTCTCCGCGATAAAACCAACCTTGAAAAAGAACGTATGAAACGGTTTATTCCGCTTCTTAAAGAACTTGCTCAAGATGACGAACAGCTTCTTCTGGCCGCACAGCTCCTTGACGATCTGTACCAGCAGACCCTGCACACTCCTCCACCAGCTCCAGAAGCTGCCAAAGAGAAAAAGCAGGCTCAAAATAGCCAGAAAGAACAGAACAACACTCAGGGGCAGCAACGACGCCATACTCGTCCGCGCCGCAGAAAACCTACACGGAACAGCGCCGACTAATTATTGATTACTTCTTACAGGATGGTGCAATTAGTGCTGAAGACTTACTCTGAATCTGATTTATTTGAAAACTTTGACGCACTGCTTGATACATACGATGTAAGCAACGAACTCACGGTATTTGAAATGGGGAAATTTCATTTTCTTCGTAAAAAGAAAGCTAAGCACGAGCTTACTGCACTGTTTTATGCATTGTGGAAGCTTGCGTTAAAACAATCTTTTCCCGATGAGTATGAAACCCATTTTACAACTTACTGCCATGTTAAAAAACTGGAAGTGGATGCTGCTGGAAATGCGACTATGATGTACCGTAGCGTTGAAGTGTACAACACTCTGCTTGCGGAACATGGAACGACGAACTTTTCAAACGTAGCGGATTTTTTGACAAATCAACTTGTTAATGAATCTGAGCGTAAAGAGCACATCACACTAAAGTTAGCGCTTTCTATCCGCTCAACATACAACCTTATTTTCCAAAATCTTATCGCAAATTAACATCATCATTTACGTGAATGTTGAACAGAAGATCCCAAAAAAGGCGGCCTCGCAACAGGTCGCCTTTTCTTGGGAGGTTATCCCCATAGGTAATAAAACGTCTTTAGTTATAAAGCGTATCGGCATATTGAAAGCTGCCTTTACTTTTTTTTGCTTTTTTTTGAGACACCACCGTTTTCTACAATCGACGATCTTTTTTACTGATTATTCCGTCTATTTTTTGCTTTTTCTCATTTTAATATTGACAAAAACGCCCGTAGTCCGATAAACACCGTCTTCACACAATGTGGGGCTATAGCTCAGCTGGGAGAGCGCTTGACTGGCAGTCAAGAGGTCAACGGTTCAATCCCGTTTAGCTCCACCACATTGATTTTAGAAAGCTTACAGAGAAATCTGTAAGCTTTTTTTATGCCTTTCCCACTATGTCCACGTCCCCCCCCTCTAGCCCCAACGAATTCTCACATCCACCAGAAACTCCACGCATATAATATCGTTCCGAAGCATATTCCGTATAACAAAGGGAAGCCTGACTTCTGGAGAAAACGGTATGGATGAAAAATGGGACTTCTACAAAGATTACGCTGAAGAATGGCGTTGGCGCAGAAAAACAGCCAGCGGTAAAACTATTGGAGCCTCTCCACAAGGGTACAAAAGCAAACAAGAGTGTCTGGATAATGCAAAGCAGCATGGCTTTAAAGACTAGCTTCCGCTCAGCCATCCAAAACGAATCAGACTGTGCCACATCCTCCAACAAATTCGGACTCATCAAAAAACAAAGCTCAATCTTTTGCTCCCCAGAACAGTTCGCTAGTACGCATCTTTTTTTGACTACCCAATCACATTCAGCACATAGCTCGGCTACGAACAAAATAGTAAATCAGGCACATTTTCTTAACCTAGATCATTGCACCATTCCCTCAAATTCCCCACCATACAGGTTCGCTGTAGCCGTCATACTGCCTGAGGTGCGCCAATCCTGCGGATTACTCCGCATAACACCTCGTCAGCATACGCCAGCCCGAACACTATTAGCCGCAAGGTTTATTCATAGGTATACATATGAAGAAGTCCCCCACAAGCAACTCGTCACCCAACGCGCCTATCTCCCGACGAACCTTCCTGAAAGTTTTCGGAGTTGCCGGAGCTACAGCCTGTGCCTCTTCGGTGCACCCCGCTGAGGCACAGAATTTAAAACCAAAAGAAGAGCTCATGACAGTGCTCGACATATCAAAATGTATTGGCTGTGGAGAATGCGTGGCCGCCTGCACGGAATCGAACGGCCACAAATACCCCACAGTTCGCAAGCCAATTCCTAAGATGTTCCCGCCGCGCGTAAAAGTTGAAGACTGGTCAGACAAAAAAGATGTTGATGACCGGCTCACTCCCTACAACTGGCTTTTCATCCAGACTGCAGAAGTGGAACACAACGGCGAGACATACGACATCAACATTCCACGCCGATGCCTGCATTGCACAAACCCGCCGTGCGCCAACCTCTGCCCGTGGGGCGCTGCACGCAAGGAAGACACCGGCATAGTCCGTATTCATGAGGATATCTGTCTTGGTGGCGCGAAATGCCGCACGGTTTGCCCTTGGCACATCCCCCAGCGACAAAGTGGCGCAGGCCCCTATCTCAATCTGCTTCCACGCTTTGCCGGAAACGGAACCATGCTCAAGTGTGACCGTTGCTACGACAAGATCGCGCAAGGCGAACAGCCAGCATGTATCACCGCCTGCCCAGAGAATGTGCAGCGAATCGGTGGACGCAGCGAAATGATCGCCTACGCAAAAGAGCTCGCAGCCGCAACAAACGGCTACATATACGGACTGGAAGAAAACGGCGGAACAAACACAATTTACGTATCTCCTGTGCCTTTCGACAAGCTCAACAACTCCATCGATAAAGGCAAAGGAAAGCCGCATCTCGCACCGGTAGAAAATTCCATGGCGAATGAAGAAACATTAACGTCTGCACTCATAGCCGCGCCAATTGCGGGTGTCGCAGCAGGCGTACTTAAAGTTCTCTCTGACGCACGCAAGGAGAAGAACAATGACTAACATCATCCGCAGGCTCTGGGTGCCGCTCATGGCGCTTATGGCCATAACAGGCATGGGACAAATGCCCATCTTCAAGCGCTACTACATTGCAGACATCCCCGGTCTTGCGTGGTTAGGTCAGCCTTTTACCGTCCACTGGGTGCATTACATAGGCGCAGCCGTGCTCATGTTCATGATCGCATGGTTCGTAACGCTATGGATAGCCAAGCAGCCCAAACTGACAACATCAGGAATGATCCGCATAGCACTCCTCGCACTGCTCATCGTCACAGGCTACGTTCGTGTGATGAAAAACCTACCTGATGTGCATTTCTCGCCAATGATCACGATGCTCATAGACTGGTCGCATCTTCTCTTCGCCATGCTGCTCGGTATTGCCGCCGTTTGGTGTGTGTGGACTGGGCGAAAAGCGTACATCGAGAAATAAAGAGCTGCCTTCGGCGAGTCTTCGACGAGCCTCCGGCGGGCAAGGGCTCTGCCCTGCACCCGTAAGGGGCTTGCCCCTTAACCCTAATTATACGCGACTAGTTCCACCATTAATTACGTTGGTTGCCGCGAACACACTAACCTTCCTTTATTTTATTACAAAAAAAAGGCTGTCCTTCTACATGAAGGACAGCCTTTTTGCTATTCAAGTCAGCGAAATCAAGCCGCGTGAGAAATATCTCTAAGGGATTCCATCGCATAATAAAAAGTTTTGAAGGGGGTCTGGGGGAAACTTTTTTAAAAGTTTCAGCCCAGCCGCCGGAGGCAAAGTCCAGCTAACAAGCGCCTTCGGAGACAATGCCCCAATTGCTAAACTACAAAATCGATAGCTTTGCGACCAGAGATAACTTTTTTGATAAAGCCCACGCATTCAACATGCAGTGGATGGTTCGCGTAATCTGCGAGACCTGCTTCGTCATCGTGAGTAGAGAGGAGAATCACCTGCACGTCTTCGGTGGTAGTGCTTGCAAACTCCATAGAAACGTCGAGAGTTTTGAGGGAAGGAATTTTTCCTTCAAGATCACGGAGCATTGCTACAGTCTTAGCTGCATTGTCTGCTGCGGATGCGCCTTCTGCCTCTTCTTTGAGAGTAAACCAAACGATATGTTTAATCATGAGATTATCCTTTCTATAAAATAGTGTTGTACTCATTTTCTTATGCTTAAAGAGCTAAAAAGGTCAATTGACATGCTGTTACAGACAGCTAGAAAGAGGTCGGCAGCATTGCAGACTTGTCCATCTTCGCGTACAGACAATTCGTTTGGCAGTGAACAGTATTCACTGTTTTTAATGGATGATTTTTTATGGAGCGCCCATGTACCCACTTACTACGTATACACTGACCGCAGTGCTTGAACGCAGTGCTGATTTGTTTTCAGATCAACCGGCACTTTCGAATACAGGCGGAACCCCCATTACCTACAAAGAATTTGCTACTGCCGTTCAGGGATTGCAGGGTCTACTTGTTGAGCATGGAATCAATGCTGGCGACAAGGTCGCGATTCTAAGTGAAAGTACACCGAACTGGGGCATTGCATATTTTGCAATTACTGCCATGGGCGCAGTAGCTGTACCTATTCTTCCAGATTTTCATCCGGACGCAGTACACCACATCATCCGTCATTCTGAAGCAAGCGCAGTTATTGTTTCCCAAAAACTGTTTAATAAAGTTGAGGACGGCCAATATGATGAGCCGCCAATTCTTTTCTTGATGGAAACATTCTCTCCCGTTGCATTTGATGAAGAGCCACAAAAGCTGAAGGAATTAAAAAAAGTAGGCCTGCGTGAATTCCGTTCCATTCTGGGCAAAGCACGTGATCTGACACAAAAATTTATTGAACGCGAACACGCAGAAAAAATTAAAGGCTCTATCAGTCTTTTTTCTGCTGAAAACACCGTCTCTCAAGACGATGTTGCTGCGATCATCTATACTTCCGGTACCACAGGGCATTCCAAAGGTGTTGTCCTTACTCATGGCAACATTGTTTCGAATGCATATGCCGTCCGCTCTATTGTTGAAGTAGGCCCCGGCGACAGACTACTCTCAATCCTTCCGCTTTCCCATACATATGAATGCACACTTGGATTAATCTTACCACTTATGAACGGTGCGCATATTAACTATATGGATAAGCCACCTACAGCGCGCGCTTTATTGCCTGCTATGGCGATGGTTAAACCGACTGTTATGCTGTCCGTTCCGCTTGTTATTGAGAAAATTTTCAAGGCCGCAATTTTACCAAAACTGACAAGCAGCTGGGCAAAACGCCTGTTGTATAAAGTTGCACGTCCTAAACTGCATGCTCTTGCCGGAAAAAAATTACTAGCAACCTTCGGCGGCAGCCTGCGTGTTTTCTGTATAGGCGGCGCAGCTATTGCTCCGGAAGTTGAACGCTTTTTGAAAGAAGCAAACTTCCCGTACGCTATCGGCTACGGACTGACTGAAACCAGCCCGTTGCTAGCTGGCACAGGCCCCGCGCAGACTCGTTTATACTCTACAGGATACAAGCTTGAAGGTGTAGAGTTGAAGATTGACACACCCCACCCGGAAACCGGTGAAGGTGAAATCCTCGCAAAAGGGCCAAGCATCATGAGGGAGTACTATAAAGCTCCTGAAATTACGAAATCTGTATTCACAGACGACGGCTGGTTCCGCACTGGTGATTTGGGTAAATTTGACAGCGATGACTTCCTGTATATTCGAGGTCGCCTTAAAAACGTCATAGTAGGCCCGAGCGGTGAAAATATTTATCCTGAAGAACTTGAAGGCATGATTATGCAGTCCCCGTGGGTGCTGGAAACCATCGTGTACGAACAGGATAGAAAACTTATCGCCCGTATCCACCTTGATAGAAGTAAAGTGGACGACGAATTTGGTTCACTCCATGCGAGCAAGCTCGAAGAAAAAGTTCTAAAACTGCTTGAAGAGATCCGCTCCAACGTAAACAGCAAAGTTGCTGGATTCTCCCGCATTATGAAAGTGACTGAACAAACTGAACCATTTGAAAAAACACCTACACAGAAAATTAAACGATACTTATACATCGATTAACGTTCGGCTGCATGAAGGTGAGCTTTTAGAATATATTTGCTTCTTATTTGAACCTTATTTGAATTAGCAGAGATTACGAACGTTACCAATCCAAATAAGGTTCAAATTTTTTGCACAATACCCTTGCCAATAGCGGAAGCTTTTTCCCGAGTAAAAATTACTTTACGTTCGCCAAGATTCGCTCAAACGAGAAATCTATTGTTACACCTTGATTTTGCTGTATTTTTAAAAAATAAAAATTAGAATCAATAGTTGGCACACAGATTGCTAAAGTTAAAGTACCTTCTTTCTTTCATAGGTCATTCATGGCGAGGGGTGGCTCCCCAAACCCGAATTTTTAAAGCGGAGTGCTTGGTTTGCACTCCGCTTTTTTGTTGCCTTTATTCAATTCTCGCCCTGTACCTTCAGTTTTTTCTTAGCTACACTCTATGGCACACAGAACAATGCATTGCACAATATGCTGCCCATAGAAGGAAAAACAATGACTGCTCCTCAAAAAAAATTATACGGAATCATCGGACACCCGCTGGGCCACACAATGAGCCCCGCCCTGCACAATAGCGGCTTCAATATGTTTTGCCTTCAGTCCGTCTACATGGCATTCCCCACTCCGCCTGAAAAACTTGCTGAATTTATGGACAGCTTCCGAACTTTGCCAATGTACGGGGCAAGCGTCACAATTCCACATAAAGAAACAGTCATGGAATACGTTGATTCAATTACACCTCGGGCAGCAAAGGTCGGCGCAGTAAATACACTTTACTGGAAAGACGGCGCTATTGTTGGTGATAACACAGACGTTCTCGGGTTCATGGCACCGCTCAAAGATAAAAAGAAAATATTCAAGAAGGCCCTTATACTTGGAGCTGGTGGAGCTGCAAAGGCTGTTCTGGCAGGATTACAAGAGCTCGGCATCAACAACATCTCTATTTGCAACCGTACCGCACAAAGAGCAGAACATCTTGCAATACAGTTCAATATTGACGCTATTGCGTGGGAGGATCGCGGCTCCGGTGATGCAGATCTTGTCATCAACACAACCCCTATGGGCATGTCCGGTGAGCATGTAGATGCGACTCCATTTTCTGCAGAAATGTTTCAAGAATGCGGTACGGCATATGACCTTGTTTATAACCCTCTTGAAACAACCTTCCTTCGCACAGCAAAAAAAGCCGGTTGGGAAACTATAGACGGTTTACACATGTTCGCAGCACAAGGTGCAGAACAGTTCAGACTTTGGACTGGTAAAACCATTCCACACGAACATATTCGCAAACTTATTTCCAATCTTCTGCGTCTTTAATCTTTCAAATTAGACCAAGTGCGTATCTAGCAGCATTTTTTCTTCAACGAAACGTCTGGAAAAGGTGTGAGTCTCTCTTGTAACGTTGTAGCTCAACCTATTCGCAATTTTTGAACAAACCATAAATGAAAGGGTAGAGTTTTTTACACTCTACCCTTTCTGTTTTTTTCAATTGTATGTCTGACGCACAGACGCAGTTTTTAAAACTACTTTTTCTATCCCTATAATTCCTCGCCTGTCCGGATTCTTCTAACGCCTTCGATGTTATGGAAGTAGATGATACCATCGCCTTCTGTTGCAGTTCTGGCACCTTTTTCAATGGCAGAGATGGCGTCGTTCAGACGTTCTTCTTGAACAACAAGTTCAATACGCAGCTTCTTAAGAAGGTTCACTTCTTCAGTTACACCACGGTACGTTTCTGTAAAACCCTTCTGCTGTCCGCTGCCAAGAATATTGTTTACAGACAATCCGAAAAGATCTTTAGCGAACAACTCCTGCTTAACCTGCGGGAGACGTTCCGGTCTGATAAAAGCAACGACATTCTTCATTGTTTTTCTCCAATCAGGTTATTCGACACTGAAAATCTGGAATCCGTTATAAGCTTCAGAGCCATGTTCGGTAATATCCAGCCCTTTAATTTCTTCAACGCGAGTAACGCGTAATCCAACGACTTTATCAATCAATTTAAAACAGACGGTGCCGACGCCGAATGCCCACGCAAAGAAGACAACAACCCCTAAAAGCTGTACTCCAAACTGTGACAGATCTCCGTTATAGAAAAATCCAGTTACAGAGCCAAAATTTGGTGATGCAAATAAGCCAACGCAAAGGGTGCCGATAGCACCGCAGACACCGTGAACAGAAATCGCGCCTACTGGGTCATCAATGCACAGAACAGTATCAATAAACTGTATGGCAAGAACTACTACCACGCCGCAAATTGTGCCTACTGCGATAGCACCAAACGGTGAAAGTTCACTACAGCCAGCGGTAACACCAACGAGTCCGGCAAGGATGCCGTTCATAGTCATGGATGCTTCCGGCTTACCAAAACGTGTCCAAACTGTAATCATGGCTGCGATCATACCGGCGCAACCAGCCAAACTTGTATTAAGCGCAATGTAACCAATACTACCGTCAGCTACGGTTGTTGATCCGGCATTAAATCCGAACCAGCCAAACCAGAGAATAAATACACCGAGACCAGCCATAGGCATGTTGTGTCCAAGAATCGCACGCGGCTTTTTGTCCGGCATGTATTTACCAATTCGCGGACCTACAGCCATGGCACCTGCCAATGCAACCCATCCGCCGAGAGAGTGAACAACTGTTGAGCCTGCAAAATCTACAAAACCAAAAGATTCGAGCCAACCAGTGCTTCCAGTAAGCCCACCCCAAGCCCAATGACCTGCGACAGGGTAGATAAGACCGGTAATGAGTACACTAATCAAAATGTACGCCTGAAATTTAGTACGTTCTGCAACACTACCGGAAACAATAGTTGCCGCTGTTGCTGCAAATACAGACTGGAACAGCCAGAATGTAATATCGAAATCCCTAGTAGCAGACGGAGCATCAATGAAAGAGAGAAAGAACCCGTCAGTTCCAAACAACCCAAAAAAATCTCCGCCAAACATTAACCCGTAACCAAACATAAGGAACAGCATAGTTCCAACGCCAAAATCCAACATATTCTTCATGAGAATATTACCGGCGTTCTTTGATCGAGTTAACCCACATTCAACCAAGGTGAATCCGGCCTGCATAAACATCACGAGCATGGCAGCGAGCAGAGTCCATACTATGTTCGCGTTTGTTTGTGTCAGATACATAACCTCTTCTTCCGCATGTACTAACGTTGCGCTTGCGCCAAGCGCCAAAACTGTCATTACCGTAATCAACCCTGTGCGGGACAACGTGTTTTTGCACACAGACATAGTAACCTCCTGCTTTTTAGATTTTGCATACTATTAAGCAGACTCTGTGCCAAAAACATAACTAGCTGTTTTTACTACACCCCACTTTTTGTCATTTTACAATTTTGTAAATTATGACAATTTTAAAGTTTCTTTTTTTGTCATAATTTACAATTTTGTCAAAAATGGCATTTTTTGAAAGTTTTCTTTTTGCCTCCGGCGGCGGGGCTGGAAACTGTTTCACTGTCTTTATCCGTAACCCCTTGTACCTCGAAAACGGCTAAAGCTTGTAAAGCCCCCCAGACCCCCTTTTAAACTTTTTACTTACAAGATCGTTCTTTGTTTAAGATCGTCTCGTGGCTTTCCTCCTCACGACCTTTCATCACTATGTCTAATAATAAAGAAACCAGTCATACCACTCACGAAAGGTAGCCTCTGCGCGACTTCCACCACCATAAATAACGGATTTGATCGCGATAAAAAGGGGTCAAGGGGCGAGCCACTTGCGGGAGGTGCAGGAGGGTGGAACCCTGCCTGCCCGTCGGAGACACTCAAAGAACAATCATAAAAAAAGGGTGGTCTCTAGCGAGACCACCCTTTTGCTTATAATATAAAGATGGGTGCGACTATAAAAGGCTTCCCACCAACTCACCAAATGCCTTACAGCCGATGGTTTTTGCATCTTCCATCTGGCTTGCGAGGTCACAGGTTACGGTTTTTGCGGAAATAGCTTTGCTTACAGCGGAATGAATAGCATCTGCTGCTTCGGTCCAACCAATGTGCTCAAGCATCATTGCTCCGGAAAGAATAAGGCTACCCGGGTTTGCCATGTCTTTACCGGCAATAGTAGGCGCTGTACCGTGTGTCGCTTCAAAGAGCGCAAGTTTGTCAGACATGTTAACCCCCGGTGCGAGACCGAGTCCGCCAACCTGTGCTGCAAGTGCGTCAGAAAGGTAATCACCATTAAGGTTAGTGGTCGCAAGCACAGAATACTGTTCAGGATGAATCAGTGCTTCCTGAAACATTGCGTCTGCAATGCGATCTTTTACGATCACTTTACCTTCTGCTGGTGCATCTTCTGTAGTGGTCTGCGCAGCAAACTCTTCAGCAGCAACATCATATCCCCACTGGCGGAAGCCGCCTTCGGTGTATTTCATGATGTTACCTTTATGCACGAGAGTTACGCTCGGCTTGCCCTGTGCCACAGCAAATTCCAACGCTTTGCGGACAAGGCGTTTGGAACCGTTCGGTGTAATCGGCTTTAAGCCCACACCGGCAGTAGGGTCCACAGTGACACCAAGCTCATCGTGGAAAAATGCAATAAGGCGCTTTGCTTCGTCGCTGCCGGATTCGAATTCGATACCAGCATAAACGTCTTCAGTATTTTCGCGAAATACAACCATATCAACGAGGTCCGGACGCTTAACCGGTGAAATGATACCCTCATAATAACGGATAGGACGAATACAAGCGTATAAGTCGAGCGTCTGTCTCAAGGTAACGTTCAAGCTTCTGAACCCTTTACCAACAGGAGTTGTAAGCGGGCCTTTAATAGCAAGCTCTGCATTCTGTAATGCGGTCAACGTATCCTGCGGCAGGTATTCACCTGTTTCGTTAAATGCTTTTTCTCCGGCGAGAAGCTCCTTAAATTCCAAGGAACGTTCTTTGCCGTACGCTTTTTCAATCGCAGCAGTAAGAACCGGACGTGCGGATGCCCACACTTCTTTGCCGATCCCGTCGCCTTCGATAAAATACACTGTTTTCTGCACGGATGAACTCTCCCTGTACATGCTAAATTTCTAATTCGAGACGGGAAGATAGCCCGAACGTTATCTACTTTGCAAGAGTTCTTGCCCCACTATTTTACTGTTTTTGCTTAATATCGCCATTTTGTTACAATTTTGTAATTGTGAACTGTATATAAATAAAAGCCTCCGAGTAAATACTCGGAGGCTTTTCATATTCAATTGCTCCCGCACCAAAGCACGGCTTACAGCAAGTGCTACTTTTTGTTTTCGTAATCCAAAGCAATTTCAACAGCTTCAGAGTATAAATCAAGCGGCAACGCACCACGGATAAGAATATTGTTTACGAGGAAATATGGAGTACCTTCAAGCTCGAGACCTTTTGCATCTGCCATATCTTTATCAATAATGGCGTTTACAGATGCAGTTCGGGCTTCTGTAGCGAGTTTTTCAGGATCAAGTCCTACTTTTTTCGCAGCTTTTTTCATAAACGGCTCACCCTCAGCAATGAGAGTTTCACGGTTTGCGAAAAATTCGTCGTACAATTTCCATGCTTTTCCAGAATCAAGATTATTTGCAGCAACAAAGTACTGGGACGCTAAACGTGAATTTTCATGCGACGCAAGCGGATAGTTCTTAAAAATAAAGCGCACGGTTTTGCCGTAATGCGACATGAGGCTGTTTATTGTAAACGCAGCTCGTTCGCAGTAAGGGCATGTAAAATCAGAAAATGCAATAATAGTTACCGGCGCGTCTACATTACCACGAATAGCTCGGTTATTTGTTGCAACCGTTTTAGTAACTGCAACATCCTGCTTCCACTGTGCCTTCAAGGCTGCAATCTTAGCCTTTGAGTTACCTTCACGCAGCGCAATCAGCACTTGCTCGCTGTTCTCACGAATAAAACTGAGCAAAATGTCCGGCTTCTCTCGCAGGATAGATTCTATTTGAGCATTTAATTCAGGATTAGCAGCAGAAGCACTCTGCGGGATAAGAAGCAGTAATGCAAATACTGCCATTAAAATTCTTTGAACCATGCGTCCTCCGGACCGGTCTTTCAGAAGGTTAAGGTGCATAAAAAAAGAATCATCGTGACAGGCGCGTCAGTGTGATTTTTAAATTTGTTTCACATCAGACATTTTTTGTACTGTTTGCCCCAAGCAGTTGCAAGTGCGCAAGCCCTTTATTGTCATATTAACACCAATTCTACGGCACGCGGGGCTTTTCCGTTATTAAATAGTCAGTTCAGCACCTATCTTCACATAACTAAATGGTCACTTTGCATTTTTAAATAACATTTCAAGCACTCAACGAACTCAAATCCATCTTCACAAATGCTAGTAATATCAAATTGCAGTGGACTTGCAAGTCAGTTATAGAGCTTCAATACCAAGTAAATAACGAAACCAACCATGGTTTCGTATACCGCTATACGACTGTAAGGAGACAGGGACATGCGTAGAACCCCCATTGTTGATGCATTGCAGGCAGAAGAGGCTTCTAAAGAAGTTAAAATTTGCGGTTGGGTACGTACCCGCCGTGACGCGAAAGGATTTTCTTTTCTTGAGCTGAATGACGGTTCTTGCCTCACAAACTTGCAAGCTATCGTCGACGAATCAGTACCGACCTACGAGATTATTAAAGATGTAAGCACAGGCGCAGCAGTTGAAGTGCATGGTGAACTTGTACCATCTCCGGGTAAAGGACAGAAATGGGAAGTTCGCGCTACAGAACTCAAGTTGCTCGGCGCCGCTGATGCAGACGAATTCCCGTTGCAGAAAAAACGTCATTCCGACGAATTCCTTCGTCAGATTGCACATCTTCGTCCTCGCACTAACAAATTCGGCGCTGCATTCCGCATCCGCTCCGAAGCAGCATTCGCTGTACACAAATTTTACCGCGACAAGGGCTTCTTCAACGTACACACCCCTATTCTCACAGGTTCTGACTGCGAAGGCGCTGGTGAAATGTTCCGCGTTACCACCCTACCAGTAACCGGTGTAGAAGCTCCTAAAGAAGGCTCTGTTTTCGACAACGACTTCTTTGGTCGCGAAGCAAACCTAACCGTATCCGGTCAGCTTGAAGCAGAACTGCTCGCTATGGGGCTTGGCAAAGTATACACATTCGGCCCAACCTTCCGTGCTGAAAATTCCAATACTCCGCGCCACGCTGCTGAGTTCTGGATGATCGAACCTGAAGTTGCGTTTGCTGATAACGAAGACAACATGGATCTCGCAGAAGAAATGACCAAGTATGTTGTTAAGCACATTCTTGACAACTGCGCAGAAGACATCAACCTCTTCGCTAGCTTCGTCGACAAAGAGCTCATGGGTCGTCTTGAAAACATCGTCAACGAGCCCTTCGCACGTGTAAGTTACACCGAAGCAGTTGAACTGCTCTCCGCTGCCAAGAAGAAATGGGAATTCCCTGTTGAATGGGGCATCGATCTCCAGACAGAACACGAGCGTTACCTCGCAGAAGAGCACTTTAAGCGTCCTGTAATCGTATACGATTACCCAAAGGACATTAAAGCATTCTACATGCGTATGAACGACGACGGCAAAACCGTTGCCGCAATGGACGTTCTCGTACCGCGCATTGGTGAGCTTATCGGCGGATCACAGCGTGAAGAACGTATGGACGTACTCCTCGAGCGCATCAACGAAATGGGTCAGAACCCTGAAGATTACTGGTGGTACACCGATCTTCGTCGTTTCGGTTCCGTGCCGCATGCTGGCTTCGGCATGGGCTTCGAGCGCTTGCTTATGCTCGTGACCGGTATCACCAACATTCGTGACGTGATCCCGTTCCCTCGCACACCGCAGCATATTGAATTTTAATTTGCTTTCGTTTTTTTGCCTCCGGCGGCTTAAGAACCTTTCTAAGTTGAGCCTTAGCCGTTCTCGAAGAATAAGAAATTACAGATAAGGACAGTGCAACAAGGTTCTTAAGGATCTCCAAAGACTTTTATCTGCGAGCTTAGCACGCTGCTTTCTTAGCCTCGCGACTTACGCTCCACTACCTTTCATAAATAAAAAATGGCTAGCCTTTATACAAAGGCTAGCCATTTTATTTATATCAAAAGTAGGTTTTAGAATTTATAGCCAACAGTCAGCGCAACAATCTGCGCGTCACCGTTTTTGAATTCAGCATCCTGAGAATATTTGGTATTAGTTATACTAGTAACTTCAACCGATCGAGAGCTATCAGCCATGAAGAGGTACGAGTAACTTGCATCAACAAACCACGTTTCGTTATGCCAACCTAAGCCAACACCGACAATCTGACGATCGTTCGCAGGAACCATGTAACTCAAGCTGTCGCCATTGAGCGGAGAGTTGTCATACACGTAACTGGCACGCAAATCCCAATTTTCTGTAAGATTATACTCTGCACCAATGTTGTAACGCCAAGTATCTTTGTAGTCACTTTTTTTGGTAAATGGACCACCTGTGAATTCGACTGTCAGCTCTTCGTAGCTGCTCCATCCAATCCAAGTAGCACCAACTTCAACGCTCAGCTTATCAAATGGCTTTATGTTGATACCAAAGCCAATCTGCTCTGGTAAAGTGATCTTTCCGGATGCGCTGGTATCTTTAAGAGTTGCACTACCAAAAGTTGTTTTGATGTCACCTTCAACTTTCTGTGTAATCTCTGAACGGTAGCTTGCTCCAAGCGAAAGCCAGTCAGTCCACTGGTAACGGACACCAAGAGAAAGACCTGCCCCCCAACTATCACCACCCATCTCTGTATCACCAAAAGTAGGTTTACCAACAGGCTGTTTCTTTTCTAAATTAAAATCGAACCACATAATCTCTGGGCCGATGGCGATCGAAAGATCATCGGTGATATTATAGCCGATAAGCGGATTAATGGAGACAGACTTAATCTGTACTTTGTACACATCGGTTGCACCAGCCCATGTACTGTCAAATTCAGTACCTAAACCAAAGCGAGAAAACACACCAAGACCTAACGAGAATTTCTCATTAAGCTTATGAGATACATACAAATGTGGCATAGTCCACAAAGTACTTTTGCCATCATATGAACCAGCATCTGCTGCCGGAGCATCAATTTCTACTGTTGCTTTCGGATAAATTCCGGTCGCACCAACAGCAATTTGAGTTCCTTCCAGCTGAGTCAACTGAGCAGGGTTAATAGCCATAGAAGATGGGTCTGCTTTACCAGCCATTACGGAGTTACCAAGCGCGTTAGCGCGGGCACTGTACTCGTAAATACCAAAGCCTGCCGCCTGAGCAGAAACAGAAGATAACATCATAGAACAAATAACAATAAGTTGGATTACACGACGTGTCACATTCTCTCCTGATGTGATTTGAGGATAAAGCAACCGTTCCCCTTGGCTGCTTCAAAAAGCGTGTCGTCCCTCGTTCAATTCAGTCGTTTTTATGCAATTGAAGTAGCACTCACCTAATAGCAAGCTCAAAAATTTGCAAGAAAAATCAAGTAATTATGAACGCGTAAACACTGTAAACCATAAGCGCACACACTTTTTAGAGTACTACTCACATCGCTTAAAAAGAGAGTGCCAGCTTCTTTTTTTGAAGAAATACTATTAACGTCATTAGTATTTGCTTGTGCATACTTAGTAAACAGTGTTCAGCAATTATAGTGAGATAGAAAAAACGTTTTGGAAAAGCTTGCTTCTCAGCCCGTATTTTGATTGTGTGCTAGACAATGGTGCTGAATACAAAAAATTGTTTTCTCGCAAATGTAAAAAATTGTTTAAACCGCAATGTTGAGGTCGAGCGGCAGACGATTCTACATTTGAGATGGAGATGAACTGTTATGAAATCCATTCGTGAATTGTACAGAATTGGTGTCGGACCTTCTTCTAGCCATACTATGGGCCCCAAACGGGCTGCGGAACTCTTTTTACAGCAGTACACACATGCTTTCCGATATGTTGTGCACCTGTATGAAAGCCTTGCAGCAACAGGCAAAGGGCACCTTACAGATCAGGCAGTGCTAGAAGTACTCGGCAAGGAGTACACAACCATTAAATGGCATCCTGAAAAATGTTTGCCGGAACATCCAAACGCCATGACATTTGAAGCGTTTGATGAACAGGGAGAACTATTAGGTTCTCGAACCTTCTTCAGTATAGGTGGCGGGGCAATCCGCGAGCTTGGTGAGGAAGACAAAGAAAGCGACGCTGTTTACCCGCTCACGACAGTCAAAGAAATTATGGATTACTGTTCGCAAAAAGGCATCACGTACTGGGAATATGTAGTGGAATGCGAAGGGAAAACTATTTTTGATTTTCTGGAAACTGTCTGGGAAACAATGGAAACAGCAGTAAAACGCGGGCTTGAAAACCAAGGTGTATTACCGGGTTCTATCGGGCTTAGCAGGCAGGCATGGCGCTTCCATAGAAGATGTCAAAATGCCTCAAGTGAGATGCAGCAGACAGGGCTTATTACAGCCTTCGCGCTTGCTGTATCTGAAGAAAACGCAGGTGGCGGCATTATCGTCACCTCACCTACATGCGGCGCAAGCGGCGTTGTTCCAGCAGTTCTCTATTACTTGCAAAAACAACAGCAGCTCAACCGGAGCGATATTCTGCGAGCACTGGCAACCGCAGGTCTGTTCGGTAATGTCATTAAATTTAATGGCTCAATTTCCGGTGCAGAAGTTGGCTGTCAGGGCGAAGTCGGTTCCGCATGTGCTATGGCGGCAGGAGCTGCCGCAGAATTACTGGGCGGAACATTGCGTCAAATTGAATACGCAGCAGAAATGGGCCTTGAGCACCACTTAGGGCTTACATGTGACCCCGTTGACGGCTTGGTGCAGATTCCTTGCATCGAACGCAATGCCTGCGCTGCCACCCGTGCACTTTCCTGCGCGCAGATGGCTATTCTTTCTGACGGTACACACCACATCACCTTTGATGAAGTTGTACACGTTATGAAGCAAACTGGGCACGATCTGCCAAGTCTGTACCGCGAAACCTCCACAGGAGGACTCGCCAAGGCGTACGCAGGACGCTGCAAAAAGAAATAAGAAAAAGGGCTGTTCCGATATAATCGGAGCAGCCTCTTTTTTATATAAACACTGTATTACCCAGTGTAAGATGCACTAACTTTCCAGCCACGTCTTCGCGAATTCATATTCATCTGCTACAAAAACTTTTGCCTCAAACGGCATGATCGGCAAAATATATCCTGCGGATTTATGAACCCAAGGTATATCAGTTACGATGGCGACTCTATGCCACGAGAATAAATGCCTGATTCCAAACACAGCGTCAGTTGCCATTGCCCCTGCGGAGTACTTTGTACCTTCGGTAAAGTGCATAAAGCAACTCACCTTGTCATACGTTTTCAAAATTTCTTTCACACGGGGGATGATCACTTCTTCGTAATCTTTATGTGTGATTTCGCCAGTTGCCTCCACGGCAATTGTTGCTTCATCAAATCCTTCCAATAGCTTTAACATACCAACCTCACTTACGTACTGATGAATTTGGACGTGAATCAGCCTTGTCGGAGAATACCGGTTCCCACGCTGCTGCCATTGCATCTGCCTCTAAAATCTCGTCATCAGACATATGCTCTGCAAGAACTTCTGCGTTGCGCCTTGCCTTGTCGCTTCCGCTTGATGCTGCAAGTCTAAACCACTTTAATGCTTCAATAGAATTTCGCTCAACACCTTCACCATTGCCATACATAACGCCTAAGTTCGTTTGAGCTGCTGCATGCCCCTGATTCGCGGCTTTAATATACCACATAACAGCGGTGGTTAAATCTTTATCCACACCAAAGCCTGCTTCATATGCAGCGCCAACACCAAACTGAGCGTTAGGATGTCCGTTCTCTGCGGCACGTGTCAGCCAATAGATGGTCTTAGATGTATCTTTCTCAACGCCTTGCCCTAAATGATACAGCACAGCCAAATTGAACTGCGACTGTGGATCACCTTCTGTTGCCATAAACTCAATACATTGAAATGCTTCGTCATACTGAGCAGAAAAATAAAACTTATCACACTGTTGCTGAGTATATTCTGCTGAAGCAATAGATACGCTGAGTAAACATAAACATGAAACAAGTGCGAAGCATTGAACTATCTTTGTCATACCATGCCCTCCCGTGGTCATGAACGAGTACCTGTTCTGAGTACGTATAAGTGTAGCACTCAGGATACGGCTGGACGTTGATAAACAAAGTTAGGGGTAGGATAACTGGAAGGATTCTAGGGAGTATCAGGATAACAAAAAAGCCCATAGTACCTAACAGACACCATGGGCTTTATAAAGTCTAGAAAACTAATAGAAACAATATGATACGAATGCGCATCATGCGGTCAGTTACATTCTTTCGACACCATATTCAGTCACATGAATCATGTGTTCCCAACGAATCCCACCCCATTCAGGATAGTACAATCCAGGCTCTGCGGTGACGACCATTCCCGGTTGTAAAATAGCTTCGGAACGTGGATTTACAGACGGTGCTTCATGCGTTTCCAATCCGACACCATGACCAAGGGAGTGTGTAAAATATTCTGCAACACCCGCATCTTTAAATACATTAACTGCAGCAGCATGCGCTGCTTTTACAGACTGCCCCGGCTCCATGGATGCAATGGCTGCATCCTGTGCTGTTCGAACAAACTCCATCGTACGCTTGAACTCGTCAGTCGGATTCGAGCCAACCCAAATGGTTCTAGTCTGGTCAGAGCAATAATCATCTAGACGGCACCCAACATCAATAAGAACAGGGCACTCTTCAGTGATAACAGTGTCACCCGGAATGGCATGCGGCAGCGCCGCATTCGGCCCAACAGCAACAATAGAGGCAAAAGCTAATTCGCTTGCACCGTTATCGCGGAAAAATTTTTCAATATCCCATGCAACAGCCCGTTCTGTACGACCCGGTAGGCAAACAGAAGGAACCCACTGCATGAGCTTATGGTTCAAAGCACACGACTTTTTCATACAAGCAATTTCATGCTCGTCCTTAATAATACGTAGCTCTTCCACAAGGCCGTCGCCTTCTACGCAATTCAAATCGTCAGCAAAGGCTTTCTGAAATGCATACGGGATAGTGCGAGCTTCGAACCCGACCTTCTTATACCCAAGCTGCTTAATATGCGCATTAATGGAGCCAGCAGGATTCGAGCGATAAATAAATACCCGCGACGCGTCCCATAATCGCTTAGCCGCGTCCCAATAGCGGGAATCAGTAAACAACCAATCCTTTCCATCCGTTGTAATCAGCAGATAGCCAGCATATTCATTCTTCTGTCCGTCATGTAATTCAAAACCGGACAAGTAATAGCGGTTTGCTTCGTGACTGATAAAAAGAGCATCAATCCCTTTTTCATCCATGAGTGCGCGTAATTTTTCGCGTCTTGCTTCGCATACCTGAATCATAATGTATCTATCTCCTTCAAAGAGGGATTTGAAAACGAGAAGAAAAAACTAGATCGTGTTGTCATTCGATTCTGACTACGATCCAAATCTGTTTAGTAAATCAAACCGCCACCATATACCTGCGTTTTGTATCAAGCAATGAGTTCAAAATAGGAATAATTCCTAATTGACGATTTACAGCCGCTGATATACCTTCTGAGCTGCAAATTTTACCAGCTTGAGGAAATATATATGAAACTTACATCCTGGAATGTGAACGGCTTTCGTGCCGTGCGGAAAAAGCCCGAATGGCAGTGGTTCGAAGAAAATGGCGCAGACGTTGTCGGCGTACAAGAAACCAAAGCTATGCCTGAACAGATTGACGAAGAAGACCGGCATCCCGAAGGCCTCTACAGTTATTGGCTCGGTTCCACCATTAAAAAAGGGTATTCCGGCACAGCAGTTTTTTCCAAGATCAGACCGATCAGTGTAAGTTATGATCTTCCCGATTCTAAATATCAGGGTGAAGGGCGTGTAATCCACCTCGAATTCGAGGCATTCCATTACTTCAACATTTATTTCCCGAACGGTCAGGCAGGCGAAGAACGGCTTGCATACAAGCTCGGTTTCTACGATGCATTCCTCAAGCACGCAGAAGAATTACGCAAAACCAAGCCAATCGTCGTATGCGGCGATTTCAACACTGCGCACAAGCCTGTTGATCTCGCACGACCTAAGCCGAACGAAGGCACCTCAGGCTTCCTGCCAATCGAACGAGAATGGCTCGACAAGCTCGTAGCTGCTGGCTACGTGGACACCTTCCGCCACGTTCATCCAGACGCCAAAGACAAGTACTCGTGGTGGTCTTACCGCTTCAGTGCACGCAAAAACAACACCGGATGGCGCATCGACTACTTCTTTGTGTCTGAAGAACTCAAAGACGTCATCAAAGACGCGTGGATCGAAGATACACAGCTCGGCTCCGACCACTGCCCTGTATGGCTTGAATTGGATATTTAGGAGAACAGTCTCCGACGGACAGGAGGGCTCTGCCCCCTGCACCCCCACAAGGGGACACGTCCCCTTAACCCCGATTACACGCGACCAGTTCCACCACTAATGCATTGGAAGCCGCAAACACGCTAACTTTCCTTTCTCAAAACAAAAAAAGGCTGCCCTTCTTCATGAAGGACAGCCTTTTTATATCTACTTATTTCCTTTCAGTACGTGAAAAAACATTCACTAGTATTTCAGTACAGAAAGGTAGCGTCTTCGCGGCTTCCTGCACGATAAAAAAATGCTTATTCGCGGATAAATGGGTCAAGGGGCAAGCCCCTTGCGGGTGCTTGCGCCAGTAGTCGTTCACGAGGAACGAGTGCTACGGATGCCAGTCCCTTGTGGAGGCAGAGCCCTTGCCCGTCGGAGACTCCTCAAAGAGCCGCCGAAGGCAATACCTGTACTGTCTCTACCATCTCATGCGCATTTTGGCGCCCATGGCAGCCATCTGACGCTTGATCTCAGGAATGGTGTATTCACCGTAATGAACGATAGAGGCGATAAGCGCAGCTGTTGCTTTACCTTCGGTCACGGCATCGTACATGTGCTGAGGATTTCCTGCACCGCCGGAGGCGATGATCGGAATATTTACAGCTTCTGCGATGGTGCGGGTCAGCTTCAGCTCATAACCGTCTTTAGTACCGTCTGCATCGATGGAGTTAACACAAATTTCGCCAGCACCGAGTGCTTCAGCGGTTTTTGCCCATTCAACAGCATCCATGCCCATGTGCTTTCTGCCACCATGAATAACTATTTCGTAGCCGGATGGGATCTCAGCGGTTACTGGAACCTGCTTTACGTCCATACCGAGCACGATTGCCTGATTCCCGAAACGTACTGCGCCTTCACTGATGATATCAGGATTTTTAACAGCACCGGAGTTCACGGAAACCTTCTCTGCACCGGCGTTAAGGGCATCGCGCATATCTTGCACAGAGTTGATGCCGCCGCCTACGGAGAACGGGATAAAGATAGTTGAAGCAACTTTTTCTACAACATCAAGAAAGATACCGCGACCTTCATGGGACGCTGTGATGTCATAAAATACGATTTCGTCGGCGCCTTCTTCGTAGTACTTCTTGGAAGTTTCTACGGGATCACCGATATCCACGTTACCTTTAAATTTGATACCTTTTGTCAATCTTCCATCGCGTACGTCGAGGCACGGGATAATACGCTTACTTAGCATTAGCGGCCTCCTCACAGTAGTTGTAGAAGTTTTTGATCAGGCGAAGTCCTGCATGACCACTTTTTTCCGGATGGAACTGAACAGCCCACAAGCCCGGGCCACCGTGGATAGAGCAGAACTCATAACCATATTGTGTTGTTGCAATAACGTATTCTGGATCTGGCTCAGGGAAGTATGAATGTACAAAGTAGAATTCTTCTTCGTCGCTGATGCCTTTAAGCAGTTCGCAGGGCTTATGCTGCGTAAGCTTATTCCAACCCATATGGGGAACACGAATCGGCTCGCCGTCCATGTCTTTCCATTCACCATTAAAGAGATTGCACTGACCAGGGATAATGCCAAGAGTCTTGGTGTTACCTTCCTGACTGTAATCGAGCATAATCTGACAACCAACACAAATACCGAGCAGCGGTTTTCCCTCTTCGATAGCTTTGCGAAGCACAGATTCAAGGCCGGAAGCTTCTAATTCTTCCATTGCCTGACCTGCGGCACCGACGCCAGGGAAAATAATTCCATGAGCCGCCAACACTTCATCTGGGTTTGCTGTAATTTTATTTGGGATACCAAGATGATCAAGCGCACGTTTAACGCTTGTTTGGTTCCCCGCTTTGTACTCAAGAATCGCGAGCATGTGAGCGGCCTCCTTATATAGTATGATGTTGTTCTACTCTGTATAATTGTCGTATACAGCAGTAGTTTACAATGACTCAATTTGTGGAAGTAACAGGCGGAAACAAGAAGAGCAAGTATTTAGGACTCAGCTTGCATTACATCGAACAGCAGGATATATTTTTTCCAAGATTTATTTTATTATTTGATTTTTAAATTTCGTTAGCGTAAGACACGGAGATTTCTGGCGAGAGCACGAGGTTCAACCCGCTCTTTGTCTTACAAGTTGACGGTAATCTCGGATTCTTACGTCATTAATCTTGCGGGGGATTCTTTCCCGCTATTTTTGTGCCCGACAGTATTTTCTGTCTCCACCGAGAAGGTGCAACTTTTACAACCAGAGATTTTTGCCACCATGCCAAAAAGGACAGATTTAAAGCGCATTATGGTCATTGGCTCCGGACCAATTGTTATTGGTCAGGCTTGTGAATTTGATTACTCCGGCACTCAGGCTGTTAAAGCCTTGAAAGAAGAAGGGTACGAAGTTGTGTTGGTTAACTCCAACCCAGCTACAATTATGACTGACCCTGATCTTGCTGACCGGACGTACATTGAGCCAATTGAACCTGCAACGGTTGCTGAAATTATCCGAAAAGAGCGACCTTGTGCTCTTCTGCCCACACTTGGCGGCCAGACCGGCCTGAACACTGCGCTTGCAGTGGCCGAATTAGGCGTGCTTGAAGAGTGTGGCGTTGAACTTATCGGGGCAACCAAGTCAGTTATTGAAAAAGCGGAAAGCCGTGAGCTCTTCCGTGAAGCAATGGCGAATATCGGCCTCAGCGTACCAGCTTCTCATATTGCTAGAAGCATGGACGACGTGCGTCGTATCGGCGAAGAAATGAACTTCCCGATTATCATCCGTCCTGCATTTACCATGGGTGGTCAAGGCGGCGGTATTGCTTACAACATGGAAGATCTTGAGTCTATTGCCTCACAGGGGCTTGCAGCATCTATTCAGTCAGAGTTGCTCCTTGAACAGTCCATCATCGGCTGGAAAGAGTACGAAATGGAAGTTATGCGTGATAAAGCAGACAACTGCGTTATCATTTGTTCCATTGAAAACTTTGACCCAATGGGCGTTCACACCGGTGACTCCATTACCGTAGCACCAGCACAGACACTTACCGACGTTGAATACCAGAAAATGCGTGACGCTTCTATCGCCATTATGCGCGAGATTGGTGTTGAAACCGGTGGTTCGAACGTACAGTTCGGTGTTAACCCTAAGAACGGCGACCTCGTGGTTATCGAAATGAACCCGCGTGTTTCCCGCTCCTCAGCCCTTGCTTCCAAAGCAACCGGCTTCCCTATTGCTAAAATTGCGGCAAAGCTTGCTGTGGGATACACCCTTGATGAAATCCCTAACGACATTACCCGTGAGACAATGGCTTCTTTCGAACCAACCATTGACTACTGTGTAACTAAGCTTCCTCGCTTTACTTTTGAAAAATTCCCGGGTGCTAAAGACGAACTGAACACCGCGATGAAGAGTGTTGGCGAAGCTATGTCTATCGGACGTACCTTCAAAGAATCCTTCCAGAAAGGTATGCGTTCTCTCGAAGTTGGTGTTGCAGGATTTGGTAGCGACTACCGTGGCAAACTTCCAGAAATGGAAGACATCATGGGACTGCTACGCACTCCAAACTCCAAGCGAGTTTTCGCTCTGCGCCATGCATTCCTTCTTGGTATGACCATTGAAGAGATGCACGAAATTACCCATATTGATCCTTGGTTCCTTCACCAGCTGAAAGATATCATTATTATGGAAGAAGAGATTAAAGATTTCGGTCTTGCTAACTCCCTTGCTCCTGAAAATGAAGAACTGTACCCACTCATGAAGCGTGCTAAAGAGTACGGCTTCTCTGATCGCCAGCTTGCTGAAATGTGGAAACAGCCGGAAACAGCAATCCGCCAGCTCCGTAAAGAACTCGGACTCGAAGCAGTATACTATCTTGTAGACACCTGCGCTTCTGAATTTGAAGCATACACCCCGTACTACTACTCAACCTACGAAACAGGTAATGAGATTGAAGTTTCGGACAAGAAAAAAGTAATCATCCTCGGTGGTGGTCCTAACCGTATCGGTCAGGGCATTGAGTTTGACTACTGCTGCTGCCATGCATCCTTTGCACTGCGCGACATGGACGTTCAGTCCATCATGGTTAACTCCAACCCTGAAACAGTTTCTACAGACTACGATACATCTGACCGACTCTACTTTGAGCCGCTCACCTTTGAAGATGTGATGAACATTGTAGAACTGGAAAAACCGGACGGAGTTATCATTCAGTTTGGCGGCCAGACTCCGTTGAACCTTGCGGTTCCGTTGTTACGCGCCGGTGTGCCTATCCTCGGCACCCATCCGGACTCCATTGACCGTGCAGAAGATCGCGAACGTTTTCAGGCGCTGATCAAGAAACTTGATCTTATGCAGCCTGCCAACGCAACTGTTCTGTCTTTCGATGAAGCTCGCAAAGTTGCTACAGACATCACATACCCACTGGTTGTTCGTCCTTCCTACGTACTCGGCGGACGCGCAATGGAAATCGTATTTGATGAAGACCAGCTTGCTGCTTACTTCACCAAACATGTTCCTGCTAACCTTGAGCACCCGATCCTTCTGGACAAGTTCCTTGAGAACGCCATCGAAGTTGACGTGGATGCGGTTAGTGACGGTGATGAAGTATATGTTGCTGGCATTATGGAGCACATTGAAGAAGCTGGTATCCACTCCGGCGACTCCGCATGTGTTCTTCCTCCGCACACCTTGCCTGCTGAAATCGTAGGTGAAATCCGCAGACAGACTATCGAGCTTGCAAAAGAAATTCGTGTTGTCGGTCTTATGAACATTCAGTTTGCGGTAAAAGACAACCAGATCTACGTTCTCGAAGTTAACCCTCGTGCGTCCCGAACCGCACCGTTTGTATCAAAAGCAACCGGCGTACCGTTACCGCGTCTGGCTACTCAGGTTATGATGGGCGAAAAACTTGCCGATCTTGATCCTTGGTCCATGCGCAAACACGGCTACGTATCTGTTAAAGAATCTGTGTTCCCATTCTCCCGCTTCCCTGGTGTTGATATCCTTCTCGGACCTGAAATGCGTTCAACCGGTGAAGTAATGGGTATTGCAAAAACAGTGGATGAAGCATTCATGAAAGGACAGGTCGCCTCCGGACAAGTCCTCCCTCAGGAAGGTAAAGTCTTCATCTCAGTTAACGATAGTGACAAGCCATATATTTTGGATGTTGCGAAGCGTTTTGTTGACCTTGGATTCGAAGTACTCGCAACTTCTGGTTCCGCTAAACTGTTCATAGAAAACGGTATTCCGGCAACTAGAGTTTCAAAAGTGTACGAAGGACGACCAAACATAGTTGACTTTATAAAGAATGGTGAAGTAGCTCTCCTCTTGAACACGGCTTCAGGTAAACGCACTGTTCAGGATTCCAAGTCCATCAGACAGGAAGCACTGGTATACGGAGTTCCTTACTCCACAACCGTTTCCGGAGCTCGTGCCATATCTATGGCTATAGCAGAACAAAGAAACTGCGAACTGACTGTTAAAAGTTTGCAGGAATACTACGCTGGAGAATAATTCTCCGTAAAAGGCTGGAAGGGATGCCATGAAACGTGAATATTGTGGTGTGTTCGGGATCTATAATCACGAAGAGGCAGCCCGCCTTACTTACTTTGGTCTATATGCTCAGCAGCATAGAGGACAGGAAAGTGCCGGTATCGTAACATGGGACGGCACAAAGCTTCGTGAAGAACGTGGCATGGGACTTGTTCCCGAAGTGTTTAATGAAGAGCATCTCGGCAGAGAACTGAAGGGCAACATTGGCATGGGACACGTCCGGTATTCAACCACCGGTGGTTCACGCCTTAGAAACGCTCAGCCATTTATGGTTCAGTACAAAGATCTTGAGCTCGCAATTGCTCACAACGGTAACTTAGTAAACACAATGGAACTGCGTGCTCAACTTGAAGCGAGCGGCTCCATTTTTCAGACCACAATTGACAGTGAAGTCATTGTGCATCTGATTGTTAAGCATTTGCGCACAAAACCGCTTGAAGAAGCGGTGCTTGCTGCTTGCAAAGAAGCCCAGGGCTCTTACTCGCTCTTGCTTATGGTAAACAATAAGCTTATCGCGGTACGTGACCCACTCGGAATTCGTCCATTAGTACTCGGACGTCTTGGAGAATCTCATGTCATCGCATCAGAGACATGTGCTTTCGATTTACTCGAAGCAGAACTCGTGCGTAACATTGAGCCGGGAGAAATGCTTGTTATTGATGGCAACTCTATCGAATCCTACAAAATGGATGTTAAAGTAGAGAAAAAACGTCATTGTATCTTTGAGCTTGTATACTTCTCCCGTCCGGACTCCCTTGTCTTTGGCGAAAACGTATATACCTGTCGAAAAGAAATGGGACACCAGCTCGCGCTGGAGTCACATGTGGATGCTGATTTTGTTATGCCGTTCCCCGATTCCGGTATCTACTGTGCTGTTGGTTACGCACAGACGTCCGGCTTACCCTACGAGCATGCAATGATTCGAAACCACTATGTGGGACGAACCTTTATTCAGCCTTCGCAGAGCATGCGTGATTTTAGCACCCGTGTTAAAATCAACCCAGTAAAAAGCATTATTGAAGGTAAGCGTATTGTCATTGTGGACGACTCTGTTGTTCGCGGTACCACAATTCGCTCCCGTGTTAAAAAACTGCGAGAACTTGGAGCAAAGGAAATTCACTTCAGAGTGAGTTGCCCGCCAATCAAGTTCCCGTGTTACTACGGTATCAACTTCTCCTCCAAGGGAGAACTCATTGCTGCCAATAATTCCGTAAAAGAAATCCAAGACTTCATCGGTATTGAGAGCCTTCACTACCTTTCTATTGAAGGATTGCTCAAATCGGTTTCGTCTCCTGATGATTACTGTCTTGCTTGCTTTAACGGGGATTACGCAATCCCTTGTCCTGGCAGCAATTGCGGGTCATGCAACTGTTAGTTGCAGACACGCTGGAGCTTAATAAATAATGAATAAGTGTATCTGCACACCCGCTGGCGACTGGCTGGCAAAAGGCCGTCAAGCCATCCAGATTGAAATTGAAGGTCTGGAAACCGTTAAGGCTAATCTTGACGAATCCTTTGTAAGCGCTGTCGAACTGCTTGCAGCATGTAAGGGCCGTGTTATTATCACCGGTCTTGGCAAATCCGGCCTTGTCGGACGCAAGCTTGCAGCTACCCTGTCTTCTACAGGGACTGCGTCTTTCTACTTGCATCCAGTCGAAGGCGCCCACGGCGACCTCGGCATGATTCGCGAAGAAGACGTTGTGGTGTCCATATCTAACTCCGGAGAAACTGACGAACTTAACGCAGTTCTTCCATCAATGCGCTCCCTCGGAGTGTCTGTGATCTCCTTAACCGGCGGCGTCACATCGACAATGGCACGTCTTTCAGACATCGTCATTAATACCGGTGTGCCTAAAGAAGCCTGCCCGCTTGATCTTGCTCCAACAAGCTCGACAACTGCGACTATCGCCATTGGCGATGCACTCGCTGCGTGCCTGATTGAAGCAAAAGCATTTACTGCGGCAGACTTTAAACGCTACCACCCTGGTGGAGCGTTAGGACAACGTCTGACTATGTCCATCGACGCACTCATCCTTCGCGAATCTGATCCTGTTGTACAACAGGAAACACCGCTCGCTGAAGCACTGCTCGTTATGGATAAAGGACATCTCGGATCTGTCGTATTCACCGACAACAAAGGCTGCCTTACCGGCATCCTCACTGATGGCGATCTCCGCCGTCTTATCTGTCAGGGTGAACTCGACATGAAACAGCCTTCTTCTAACATCATGGTCAAAGAGCCTTACAGAGCCAAAAAAGGTTCTTCCGTAGCGGAGCTTCTCGATTTCATGGAAGAGAAAGCTATTACCGTTCTGCCAGTAGTGGATGTGGACGGTACCCTCTGCGGCATCGTGCATATGCATGACCTGCTCGGCAAAGGGCGCGTAAAATTCAGTAGATAACTAAGCTTCTCAGTCTACAAGCTACACAAAAGGGCGACATGCAAATGTCGCCCTTTTTTTGTTTGTTTATCGGTACCAAAAAGCTGAAAGGGGGTCTGGGGGAAAACTTTCCAAAGTTTTCAGCCCAGCCGCCGGAGGCTCGTCGAAAACAACCCTCTCGAAACCACCACCTGCTCTTACAAATACGGAGAAAACAGCCAGAAGAAGGCGTCACGGATGCGGACAGGAAGCGGCCGCAACACAATTTCGCGATGCGTCACTTCCTCTGAGCGGCGGACAGTTTCATCTACGTGCGTAATGAGCTGCTGTGCAAGCCCCATATCAAGCACTTCGACATTCAGCTCAAAATTGAGCCGTAGACTGCGCGGGTCCATGTTGGCAGAACCGAACTGAACGTAACAATTGTCAACAACAAATAGCTTTGTGTGACAAAATGGCTGTGGCTGATAGAAAATACGTACCCCGGCCTCAAGTAGATCTTTAAAATAGTTTCGGCTTGCCCAGTGTACAAACGGCCAGTTTGACCTAACAGGTAGAATAATGGTTACAGCTATACCGCGTAGCGCTGCTACTGAAAGCACGCTTACAAGTTCTGCGGAAGGCAAAAAATAGGGTGTTATGATTCGTACTGAATGCCTTGCTGCACTGATTGTCGCAATAATGGACGTGTGAAGAGGATTGTTCGGGTTATCCGGCCCATCTTTGATCACTCTGGCGAGAATCTCTCCGGTGTGATCCATAGGAGCTGGAAGAGGCTGGTGGGCTGCACCTTTTGAGTACGCCCAGTCTTCCATAAAAACTTGCTGGAGCTGAGAAACTATGGGCCCTGTTAACATGTAATGCATGTCAGTAAGCCGACGATTCCCTTTGGCGTTGCGGGTTCCACCTATATTCATACCGCCTGTGAACCCTATTTTACCATCAACAGCGAGTAACTTTCTGTGATTGCGTAAGTTCAAACGGATTTGTGGTGGAATAATACTCAAAGGCAGGAACACAGTGGCAGGCACACCATGTCTTTTTAGTACACGAATTACAGATCTCCATGAAAGCAAGAGACCGAACCCGTCTATAAGGACGGCAACATGTACGCCGCGTTTGTGGGCTGCAACAAGACTGTTGATGAACCGCCTTCCGACGGGGTCTTTATCAAGTAGAAAGGTGGAGAGATAAACAGACTCTTTTGCGTTTTTAATAGCATCAAGCATGGCGGGATATGCTTGCTGCCCGTTGTGCAAGGGCTGAATATTGTTTCCCTTGAGGGGAAAAGTACCCGTCACTGCACGACCTATCTTTTCCAACATAACAAGCTCTTCGGGCAGCTCTTTAAGCATGCAGGTGTGCGCCCTGTGATCCGGTGGCTTAAGATGCCCTGTTATGTTTTGCTGCTCAAATTCTTCACGCAGTCTCGTCGCGCTCCGTCTTACACGGTTTACACCGAATACAACATACGCAAGAACTCCGACTACGGGGAGCGACAGACAAAGCGTAACCCATACAAGAGCTGAATTCGGCTGCTTTCGAGTCAGCAAGGCATGTCCGGCTCCGAAAAGAGACAGTATGAAAAAGAAATTAAATAATAAAACATAAGGAGACATTTACTCTCCATAGTAGATCATGACTGCTGAATGTTTAATAGAGAAAACAAAGAACACAGCTTGTTATCAATATCGTTGAGCAGTCAGTATTTGCAAGTTTTATTATCTCCCAGAAGCAGAATATAAAAAAACGCGGGATAGTTATTATCCCGCGTTTCTATCATCCTAATAACTATCGAACAACTAAAACTGGAATCTGACAATGAGAGAGAATTGCGGAGGATACGCTGCCCAGCAATACTCCTTCAACTTCGCTCAAACCACGGGAACCGATACAAATCAAGTCACAACCTTCTTCTTTTGCAGCAGTGCAAATAGCATCAAAAGGGCGACCGGATTCAATACGTGTTTTGTATTTAATATTTTTCGCTTCTAAGCCTGGAATGTACTGTTCAAACACTTTCTGTGCTTCAACTTTCATTTCTTCACGCAGCTCTTCGCGAGCACTTCCGCCAATAATACCTGGAATACGATCAAGCACGTGTACTAACACGATTTCAGCATCCATGCTTTCAGCAATAGCAAGAGCTCTACGTTTTGCAAGTAATGCATGTTTAGAGCCGTCTACCGGAACAAGAATTTTTTCGAAAAACATGAGTAAGCCTCCGCATGCTTATTTTCTTAGGGTGCGTTTAATTCAATAAAGCTAAAAAATATTATTTTTGTATACTACAACGCACATATATATTCCTTATAATACAGCATTAAAACTAGCAGGTTCAAGAATCTTTTTCAATACAGTATCACTCATAAAACATTAACGCCTTTGTCGTCCAAATACTTTTACCTTTCGCCCTATCATGCTACTTTCGATGAAACATTTTTTCCTTAAATAACACCATTAACCATAACACCTCAGAGGTTTACCCATGTTCGATGTTCAGACCCTGTATTCCATGGTATCCGTGTGGGCGTTTAATAGCGGAAAAAACATTTTATATGCGATTGTAATCCTTATCGCCGGTTGGTGGGCGGCCCGCTATACCGCCAGACTTCTTCGCGCATCGCTGGATCGGTACCGTATAGACCCATTACAAGCAGGGTTTATAACAACCATTGTCCGTTACGGGATTATTATTGCGGTAATACTCGCTGCTGCGTCACGAGTCGGAATCAACATTACATCACTTATTGCGATCTTCGGTGCCGCTGCTCTAGCCATTGGTCTCGCTGTAAAAGACAGCCTTTCAAACTTTTCATCCGGTATGATGCTTGTATTTTTCCGCCCGTTCACAAAAGGTGATTTCGTAGAAGTTTCCAGCGCAACTGGAACTATCGAAGCAACAAATCTTTTCAGCACAGTACTTAACACCGCAGATAACAAAAAAGTTTTTGTTCCAAACAGTCTGGTAATGAACAGCATTATTACCAACTACAGTGCTAATCCGACCCGTAGATTAGATCTTTCCATCGGCATTGATTACAATGCTGACATTGCCACTGCGAAAAAAACATTGCTCACCGTTCTCGAAACTCACCCTGTTGTTCATTCTACACCTGAACCTATTGTGGCAGTTGAAGCCCTCGCAGACAGCAGCATAAACATCACTATTCGCGCATGGGTGCCTACCGCCCAATACCTTTCCACAAAATTTGAACTGCTCGAAGAAAGTAAAAATGCACTGACAGAACAGGGTATTTCCATTCCATTTCCTCAAATGGACATCCACATGGATAAATAGAAAAAACACGCAACACCTTTCCTTTTCAGTAATTTTATGACTTGAGACGATCCGAGACAAAAAATGTAACTTTCTTGAAGCAATTGCCGAAAAACGGTATCAGGCGCTCATTAAGAACTTTCAATGGTGCATTATACACGCACCAGAAACAGGAATGACAACCCATTCCCAATTAGGAGGCCAGACGTGCGGATTCTTATCGTGGGTTCCGGTGGACGTGAACACGCCCTCGCATGGAAACTTCGTCAGAGTGCAAAAGTTGAAGAAATCTTCATCGCCCCGGGTAATGGTGGTACTGCGCTCGAAGGTACAAACGTACCAATTAATGCAGATGACCTGCCCGCACTGGTGGCTTTCGCCAAAGAAAAGGCTATTGATCTCGTTGTTCCCGGTCCTGAATTACCTTTGGTTCTTGGAATCAAAGATGCTCTTGATCTGGAAGGGATTCCCTGCTTTGGCCCTAATGCATTTGCAGCCCAGCTAGAAGGCTCCAAGGCATTTGCCAAAAAAATTATGCAGGAAGCCGGTGTACCCACTGCTGCGTTCGGAGTATTTGAAGAGTTTTCTGAAGCCCGTGATTTCGTCTTGGAAAAAGGCGCACCTATCGTTGTTAAGGCAGACGGCCTTGCAGCAGGTAAAGGTGTTATTGTTGCCCAATCCACCGACGAAGCCATTCAGGCGCTTGAAGAAATCATGGTGCAGAAGTCCTTTGGCGACTCAGGGAAACATGTTGTTGTTGAAGAGTGTCTTGTTGGTGAAGAAGCATCATTTATCTGCTTCTGCGACGGCAATACTGTAAAACCTCTTCCTTCTTCTCAGGATCACAAGGCTATATTCGAGGGCGATACCGGCCCCAACACTGGCGGCATGGGTGCTTACAGCCCTGCACCAGTACTGCCTGCAAGCCGCTATGATGAGATTATTGAATCCGTCATGAAGCCGGTTGTGAACCTGTTGGGTAAAAAAGATAAACCGTTTATCGGCATCCTCTACGCAGGTATCATGATGACCGAAAACGGCCCATACGTGCTTGAATTCAACGTTCGTTTTGGCGATCCGGAATGTCAGCCGCTGATGATGCGACTTGATTGCGACCTTGCGGATGTTATGATGGCGTGTGTTCAGGGCAGACTCGCGGAAACTCCGCTCCCTATCAAAGAAGAAACAACTCTTGGCGTTGTTGTTGCTGCTGCCGGCTATCCGGGAAGCTACCCTAAAGGTATGGCTATCTCTGGCTTTGCAGAAGCAGAAGCACTCGGTAATGTAAAAGTATTTCAGGGTGGAACGACCATAAAAGATGGTCAGACCGTATCTAATGGCGGACGTGTTCTTTGCGTAACAGCCATTGGTGTTGACCTAGCTGCTGCACAAAAACGTGCTTACGAAGCCCTTGAATTTGTCAAAATGGATAACGCATACTTCCGTAAAGACATTGGTTTTAAAGGGTTTAAATAAGACTTTCAGGAGACAGACATTATGCCTCAAGTTGCTATATTCATGGGCAGTGCTTCAGACGAAGAAACTATGCGCCCGTGCACACAGCTATTAGATCAACTTAAGATATCGTACATCTTCACCGTGAGCTCAGCTCACAGAACACCGGAACGCACAGAAAATCTGGTGGACTCTCTCGAAGCCGACGGTTGTCAGGTATTTATTTGCGCTGCCGGTATGGCTGCACACCTTGCCGGTGCTGTAGCTGCTCGCACTCTTAAACCTGTTATCGGTGTGCCTGTGACTGCATCCAACCTTTCCGGTCTGGACGCAATGCTCGCAACTGTACAGATGCCTCCGGGATACCCTGTTGCAACTGTGGCACTTGATAAAGCAGGTGCTAAAAACGCTGCATGGCTTGCTGCACAGATCATCGCTCTCAAAGACGAAAGCATCGCAGCAAACCTCAAAGCCGCACGTGACGAAGGTAAAGCCGCTGTTATCAAAAGCGCGGAAGAACTCGAAGCACGCTACGCCAAGTAAAACATATTTCGTAGCATGGTCTTTTTTACCCCTCACACACTGCAACTGCGTGAAGAGAACAGAAGGCTTCCCCAAGCTGCGTAAAAATTAAAACGCCCGTCAGATCCAGCTGACGGGCGTTTTTCATTTCAATGCATAAAGTGAGTTTTTTGCCTGAAGCACATATGCTTCAGTCCTAACAAACATCGTCAGCGACTGTCACCAGTGCCAACTCACAGGGAAGCCATCCCAGAAGTTCTGAGAGTGCCCCTCCTGCCTACTTATAGGCTACAGAACCTCAAGATCTTCTGCTTCCATCAACGCGATGCCGTATTCAATGGAAATTGCATACGACAGGTCGGTATCAAGAGCTTGCTCGCGAGTATAGGAAGAAATGGCGCTACCATCTGCCATAGGGCAGTACCGACCACAAACAATCCCAACAATGCGATCTTCATTGACGCTGATAAGTGGTCCGCCGACATCACCGGCATGCACTCGGGTATCAAAAAGAATATGGTTGTTACCTACAGGAGAAGTAAGCTTGGAACTCACAACAGAGCTTACCGCAGTAAGATGATGCATGTTCTGGAAACCAAACGGGTACCCCAAACTTACAAGTGGTGTACCAAGGCGCAGTGTTTCCGCATTGCCAAGCAAAAAATCAGGCATAACAATATCTGCATCCACATCAATCGCCAGCAGCGCAATATCCCGATCTTTATCGACGTTGATTACTTCAACAGGAATGGAGCGAACATGCTCACGGCTGATAGTCTGAAAATCTGTGGACTCGGGAGAGTACGGCACAACACAAAGGTCTTCATGGTTATCCCCGAAGATATGGCTTGTGGTAAGCATATAGCCTTCTTCGTGCACCAAAAAGCAAGACCCTAAGAAAGCAGCGCCACCTTCATTCTGACGCATAAGCATCATGCAACCGCCAGTGAATTTTTCGGCAGAAGTAGTATACATAAAATCCTCCTAGCGAATTTTGTGGCGACGACGTTTAGCTGGAAACGCTCTTGGTGTAATACTCACTTTTTTAGGCTTCTTGTCAGTATCGATGTAGAACTGCTGCGGCCCTGAGTAGTCTTTAAGCCCTTTAAACAAACTATACACCATAAAGAGCAGGATTACCGCAAATGGTAAGCCGGACGCAATAGTTGCAGTTTGCAGAGCAATCAACCCACCACCGTACAGCAACGCGGCTGCCACGCCACCTTCCATAAGTGCCCAGAACACTCGTTGCGGGATAGGCGGATCAGGATTGCCGTTTGCGGTTATGATATCAATAACCAGCGATCCGGAGTCCGAAGAAGTTACAAAGAATGTAATAACAACAAGAATACCAAGTACACTCGTTACAGACGCAAACGGGAAGTGTTCCAAAAGTACGAACAAGGAAACAGGAACGTTTTCCTGTACGGCTTTAGCAATGCCGCCACCACCGAACATGTCGATATACAATGCACTGTTACCGAAAACGGTAATCCACACAAAGGTAACAAATGTTGGAACAAGGAGTACACCGGCAATAAATTCGCGGATAGTACGACCTTTAGAAATTCGGGCAATAAACATACCTACGAATGGTGACCACCCGATCCACCAACCCCAGTAGAACACGGTCCAACCGTTCTGCCATGAGGAGTTTTCGTACGTTTCATTCCAAGTAGAAAGCTGCATGAAGTTTTGCAGGTAGATACCAATGTTTTCCACAAGAGCATTGAGGATAAACAAGGTAGGGCCGAGTAAAAGCACAAAAATCATCAGCGTAAAAGCAAGGCCGATGTTGATTTCACTAAGCTTACGAATACCTGCGTCCAGCCCGCGCACTACCGAGTACGTTGCAATAAGCGTAATACCGCAAATTAGCAGAAGCTGAACATTGGTTGTCTGCGGTACGCCGAAGACATGAAATAAACCGGCATTTACCTGCTGAACACCGACACCAAGAGAGGTTGCAACACCAAAAAGTGTGGCGACGGTTGCAGAAATATCAATGGCGTACCCGATAGGTCCGTTAACTCTATCACCAAGCAGTGGTACAAAAGCAGAACGGATTGTTAATGGATACCCTTTGTTGAAGGAGAAAAATGCCAGAGAAAGGCCAACAATGGCGTAGACGCTCCAAGGGTGTAATCCCCAGTGCAGGAAGGTTAAATCCATTGCCCTGCGTGCGGCTTCAGGTGAGCCGGGAGTATCTGAAAACGGTGAAGAGATGAAATGGAACATTGGTTCGGCAACGCCGTAGAAGAGAAGACCAATACCCATGCCTGCGCTAAAAAGCATGGCAAACCATGCGGCAGTACTGAACTCCGGAACGGCGTCATCACCGCCAAGCCGGATGTCTCCAAATCTGGAGAACATAAAAAGAAGAACACAAACTAGAATAACGTTCATGGTGAGAACGAAAAACCACCCTGTATACGTAGATATGCCAGTCTGGATTATCCCAAAAAAGTCTTTGATGTCTTTGCCGAGGTAAATGGTAAGGCCGACAAGTAGGATAATTAATCCAGCAGAAATAAAGAAAATATACGGATGTACATCAAATTTTAATTTCGCCCCATCACTGTTGGTGAGGTTTGAAGTGGAACTCAAATCTCCTCCTCTCGCTTATGCGTAATGCACTATGTTCAACCACAGCTTATTGTATGCACAAAAAATAATGCAGAATATGACTTCTACATTATTACTTACAGTACATAGATGAATTGTGCATCATGTTTCGCAGTTATTATCCGCTGTATTGTAAGCAATACAATAAACACACTTATTAGTCAAGTTAAGCACTTATTCGATTTTTTCTCATAACGTTTGTAATAGAATGCTTTACTGTATCACTCTCTCATTTTCCAGCAACATAATTATCACAGATATCATCCAACAATGAGCACAAACATCCTCATTGTTCTGTAAAAAGAGATCATTCCCAAAAAGCAAAAGATAAAAAAAGCGCTTCTGACATAACTGCCTGAAGCGCTTTTTGCGTATTTTATTAAGCGGTCTAACGAGGTGGTACCCCAGAAGACTCTCGAATAATAAGATCGTGTTGAACGGATGGTATTGTTTCTTCCGGATGCTTGCCTGTACGTAAAATGTCCAGCAGCACTGATGCAGCCTGACGTCCCATACGGTACCCCGGCTGCAACACCGTAGTAAGCGGCGGCCAGACATGTTTTGCCATAGGAATATCATCAAACCCGATAACAGATATGTCTTTAGGAATTTCAAAGCCGAGACGGCGCAATGCGCTGATTGTATTAATTGCTACAAGATCGTTTGAAGCAAAAATCGCAGTCGGAGGATTTGAGGAGTTCATTAATTTTTCGACGCCTTCAGAGCAGTCCAGAGTATTAGAAGAAATTTGTACAAAACTCTGGGGATGGGTCGGAATATCATGATCCTGTAAGCAATGAAGGAACCCTTCATAACGCATACGACAACGGTCAGAGGCAGTAAACGGCACGCCAAGCATGGCGAAACTTCTGTGTCCGAGCTTAATCAAGTACTCAGTAGCATCGTAACTGGCTTTCACGTTATCCACAGAAACACATGGAAGACAGCCCTGTTTGTTAAACAGGTTCACTGCAGGAATTTTTTCCTGAAACAGTTTCTGCGCAATGTCACCCATAGAGTCAGACACGGTAAGAATAATACCGTCGACACGTCGCTCAAGAAAGTTTTCTACCATCTGCTTTTCACGCTGGCGGTTGTATTCCGCACTGGCGATGAAAACCTGATAGCCATGAAGTTGTGCTTCATCCTGCACGCCGCGGGCACACTCACTATAAATTTGGTTGTTAACAGCCGGAATAATGTATCCGATTGTTTTCGTACGCTGGGTAGCAAGTGCTTTAGCCGCAAAGTTGCATCGGTAGTTGTGCTTATCGATGATGCGTTGAATTCGTTCCCCGGTTTCCTTGCGCACCTTCTCAGGCATGTTCAGATAACGCGAAACAGTTGCAATGGAAACTTTTGCCTCACGGGCAATATCCCTAATTGTCGGCTGGAAAGATTTGTTCATAGTCATAAGTCATAAACGCGTTATGGTTTTCAAACTGGATGCTTAATCCCCAAAACGCGTGCTTGGACTGAGGGGAGGCATCGTAAGTTATGTCTTCACGACAAAACGAAGCACACTGAAATATTTCGCTTGCAGTGCAGTGTTATGAAAACAGTACAGCAAACAAATCAATCTGTTTTCATTTTTTGCTTTATATGGTGCTTTTGAAACTTTTGCAACTATGGTGTGAATATAAGAGGAGAGTTTGGGTAAAACGCCACTTACCTTAAGGTTACCGCACACTACCCGAACTAGCAAAAGCCTCAAAACAGCGTTTCATCAGAGTGAAAACGGTTACATTGCCATAAAAAAAAGCGACGCATCATACCTTTTTTTATAAAATGCACAAAAAAGACCGGAAAAGAATAGCTTTTCCGGTCGTTAGTTTTTCACTCAGTCCTGATCGTGAAAAATACCCGCTTGGTAAATAAGCATACCAAGCAAAAAGGGCAGACGAGGAGCAACGTGTACTCCTCTTTATAGAGAGATACTAACCGATTGGCAGTACTACTCTGTCGTAAACTTCATTAAGCACTTCTGCCATTGCAAGGTAAATTGCAGACAGACCACAAGCGATACCCTCGTAACCTGCGATAGTCCCGATGAGTGCAGAGCCGGTGAAATCACGGATTGCAAGCAAGAAGAACAAAACAGTAAGGGAACCGAAGATAAATTTAATGCAGAAATTACCTTTAAGTGTTCCAAGGAACAGGAAGAAGGTAAGAAGACCCCACATTGCAAGGTAGCAACCCATGTAAGCATGAGGAGTTGGTTCTGCCCAGCCAAGCTTAGGCATAACAATAAGTCCTACCAGAGAAAGCCAAAAGAAACCGTAAGAGGTAAAGGCGGTTGTACCGAAAGTATTACCTTTTTTAAATTCCATAATACCAGCGATTACCTGAGCAATACCGCCGTAAAAAATACCCATAGCAAGGATCATTGCAGAGATTGGAAAAAATCCTGCATTGTGAATGTTCAACAACACTGTGGTCATACCAAAGCCCATAAGACCGAGTGGTGCTGGATTCGCTAAATTATCACGCATCAACTACTCCTGATACTAAAAATTCGTACGCCTCATAAAAAGGCTGTTTGCACGAACAGCTAAGCTATATCTCTTGGAACTTCAAGCAAAATGACACATCTTTTTGCTGATACCCATATGTTTCCAAGAAGAGCCGCACGTTCATTTCCATCACCATTACCACAAGAAAAGAGAGCTGCGAAGCACGCAGCCCTCTTTTAGTACGTATTATCAACTAGGCGATTGTTACAATTGCGTTACAATTGTGTTACAGCTTTGTTACCTAGGTAAAGTCTTCTGCTAGTAAGGCTTGAAGCTCTTCACGGATAACTTGTGCCGCTGACTTTGCCGCAGTCTGTTCAATCACCCCTTTTATCTGACTTTCAATACGGGTGCCCATAGATTCGATCAGAGTTTCTGTTCGAACTTCAACAGCGCTCAGGACTCGCGCCATTAATGGTCCATCCATATTAAAAGCTTCGTCGATTGCTTTTACAAGTACCTTTTTCTCCACAGCCGGCGGCTCTGGAGCAACAAAAGATTCCTGCATAGCAATAACATTCTGTAATGTGCTTTCCAAATAGTAGATACGCTCTGTAAGCTCTGCAAACTCTTCCGGAGTCATAGTCGGAACAGGCGGAACATCATACGGAGCATCATTTTGGATAGCTGAGCTTACTGCCGGCATGGTGTCCAGCATTTCCATTGAGCCATTGGAAAATTCAGGTGCAGCCACTGTGGACTCTCTCATGAGATCTTCTATGCTCGCATTAGGCGGCACAGGAGAGGCATTCTCATTAATATCATCCATGTTCAGTGCAGCATCAAAACCCTCCTCTGTCATGTCGACAGGATCGAGTAAATCTTCCGGTGCATCAAAAGATTCAGCCTGAAGATCGGTAAGGGATTCAAGCTCTGCCATTGCTTCCTGCTCAAGATCAACCAATGAAATGTCATCATCAATGGCATCCATTGCCTCAGAAACAGAATTTGGTTCTTCGAGTGAAACCTGTGGGTCTTCCTGCTGAACAGCCTGCTCCGCAGCAAAGTCAGCAACAGGTTCTTCTACAGTAGCCTCGAAATCTGGCTCTGCCATCATCTCTTCAACCGCAGGCTCTACTGGAAGTTCTGGCTCAACAGCATAATCTTGAGCAAACATATCTTGCTCCAGTTCTGTTGATTCCATGACTTCTGGCGCGTCGAACATTGGTTCTTCCGCTACCGGAGCTTCTTCCATAAATACTGGTTCTTCAACTACCAAATCTTCCATTACTGGCTCTTCTGTGATCACAGAATCGGCCAATAATGCATCAATATCATCATGCGTGAACGCTGCCGGTTCAACAGCCTGTTCTGAAGCTTGCTGTGGAGCTTCTTCAGCAACATCTTCCATGAAAAGTGGTTCTTCGCCTAAAATTCTATCAAGTGTTGAGTCTAAGTCTTCTTCTAACGAAGTCGGCTCTGTCAGCTGCCCCAGTTCCATATCTAGATCTGGTTCAGCGGTTTCCGCTTCTTCATACACAGATGCAGCAGCTACTGACTCTGGTGCTACCTCTGGTGCAGACGACTCAACAGGAGCAGCCTCCATTGCCGGTTCCGGCTCCATATCAACCATTGGTTCAGAATCAAAATCAAGCTCAGGTTCTGAGTCGAAATCAAACCCTGCATCATCCTGAAGAACGTCTTCAACCGGTGTGGCAAGCAATTCATCAACTGGATCTACGGATGCAGTCTCCATAGCTGGTTCAAGAGCTTCCTGCTCATCAAGAAGAGAATCAAGTTCATCAAGAATCGACTCAAATTCATCAGCAGAACCTAGCGGTGAAGGGGACTTCTGCTCTTCAGGTACCTCTTCGACAACTGCCTGAACGTCAGGTGCAGCAGTTGTTTCTTGAGACACCTCGTTAAGCAAAGCATCAAGCTCTGCACCAAGATCGTCTTCTATAGTTAATGCAGCATCCACTTCTGAAGCCGCAAACTCCGGAGCAACTTCAGCGTCGAACTGATCATTTTCCAAAAATGCATCTAAATCGAGATCGTCTTCCGGTGCGCCGATACTTTCCGGTTCAACAGACAATGCTGCGTCATCAGGATCTGCGTCAAACATCAGATCATCTTCAGGCTGTGCAGCTTGTGGTTCTACTGGCTCCATTACTGGTTCTGCAATAGGTGCTGGTGGCTCCTGCGAAATAGGTGCAACTGGTTCAGCAGATGCCATTTCCAAATCATCAAGAAGCGCATCAATTTCTGCATCAAACATAGACCCATCAACTGGGGCGACAGGCTCTGCCACTTTCGAAACAATAGGTTCTACAGGTGCAGCAGGTTCAAATTCTACTTCTGGAGCAACAGGCATATCCGGCTCGAACACTGCTTCCGGCTGTGGTTCTGGCGCTGACGCAGCAGCCTGTGCACCACCTTTTGCGTCAAACTCACTCAACAAGAAGCCAATGTCGTCCATCTCAACTTCTTCAGAATCAAGAGTGGTGCCATCAGCAGCTGTTAAATCTGTACGTGGAGCTTGTGCCGGTTCATCGTCAACTCTAAGTAATTCATCGAGGTCAGCAAGATCAAAATCTTCCTCAACGGCCGGAGATGGCTGAGGAGTTACATCATCGCTGAACTCGCTTAAAATATCGTCTACATCAAATGGATCATCCAAAGAGGTGAGATCAACAGGAGTCGGGCTTGCAGCTGCAACTGGAGGCGCTACAGGCTCCGGTGTACTTGCTGCTACACTGGCCGGTACAGATTCACCCGGCATTTCACCAAGCTCAAAGTCCAAGTCTGCAAAAAGATCATCAACATCCGAAGCGTTAACATCCGCAATGTTGGATTCTGTTGCAGGTGGTGGAGTTGGCGCTGCTACAGGAGCTTTTGTGTCCAGTTCATCCAAATCAAACTCCAGACCCAAATCTGCAAAAAGATCATTATCAGCACCGGCTTGTGGCTCTTCAGCTGTGAAAGAAGCAACCTGTGGTGCAGGGGCTTCGATTGGTGCAGATTCCATCGGGTCCAATTCAAAATCAAAACCTGCGAATAGATCATCTTCTTCAAAAGTGCCCTGCTCTGCCGGAGCAACAGGTGGAGCCTCCACAGGTGCCAATTTGCCCTGAGCAGTTGGCGCGGATGGTACCTCACCTAATTCAAAGTCCAAATCTGCAAACAAGTCGTCAAGATCCGCAGCATTCACATCTGCAATATTGGATTCTGTTGCGTGCACTTGTTCCGAAGCCACTGCCTGAGGCTGCGGAGCAGGTTCTGCGACAACAGGCTCGGGGTCAGCAGTGCTCAAAGACATTGAGGATAAATCTTCTTCAAAATCTGGCTGATATGCCGGAGCCGTTGAAGAAGTCGGAGAATCCGCAAATTCACTCAAAAGCTCTTCAAAATCGGCATCAAATCCGACTGGGGAATCATTCGAATCGGCGAAATCAAGTAACGCATCTAAATCAGACTCAAAAGACGGAGCAGCTTCAGCAGCTCTATCCTGCACAGGGGGTGATGCCGTCACCTCCGGCGCTAAGTCTGCCAAAAAATCTTCAACTGCTGGCGTGGCTGCTGGTGTGTCTGGAAAAATGTCTACATCCGCAGACGCTGCGGGCTGCGAGCTGGAATAGGTAGAGTCCGTAAACTCTGAAAAATCGGTACTACTGAAAAGATCTTCCAGTTCGCTTTCAAAATCAACAGTGCCTGCGGGGCTGGCAGGGATGATCTTCTCAGGCGCCGGATCTGGCGGAGTCCCCATCTCTACTATTTCTGTTAGATCGATAATTCCATTCTTTGTATTATCGGACATGACACACCTTCATATTCGGTTAGGCAGTTTTGAACACAAATTGATCGTGCATTGATGTATGCAAATGAACATATCAAAACATACAATATTTTAGGAAATTAACCATACATTACTGCATAAAGCAAGGTACTATGGCGCTACTGGCATTATGAACAGCAGCGAATCACCTATTTTCACATCTTCATTCGCTTCGTTATATACATGATATTTTTTGCTGCATTCTTCTTACGATACTAAACAGTATCTAACACGCAAAAATGTCATTATCATACAGTAAAGTGAACACTACAGCTTTTGTATAGGTATCCCTGAACAGATTAGTGCAGCAACATGCATCGTTGCATAGCATACACACCTCATATCTCATCGGTCTGCACGTGTGTTTCATTAGGTACAGCGCGGAATATCACCGTTTCTGCCTATGCTCCACAAAAAAAGACCGCCTGTAAGGCGGTCTTTACGCTCATCATCAAAAAATGTCCTCTATGAGTGACATTTAGATTTTTTACAACCAGTGAGGTCTTTTTTCAGAGCTTTATCTTTGCCAGCAGCGTCTTTGTGACAAGAGATACAGGTTGCAAGACCGGATTTACCAACTTTTTTATCGTGGATAATTTTGTAGTAAGAGCCAGCGTTCTTTTTGTCTGCTGTAGCAGCGGAGTGGCAGCCTGCTGTCGCACACTTTTTGTAGTTTTCTTTACCATCGATAGGATGGTGACATTCACCACATTTAACATCAGCGTGGGTTGCGTGGTTAAACATAACCGGCTTCTTGGTTGCTTCCATCTTAATTGGTTCAGACGGAGCATCAACAGCGTAGGCAACCATAGCAAAAGCAACACAAAGTATTGCAGCCATAGCGAGTACCATTACTCTTTTCATGACAGTACAACCTCCTTCACAAGGCATGTTATGATTTTCACATTAGGCTATATTGTACCTCTATTACACTGTCAAGCAAACGCGACCTACTCAGTAGTAATCACATGACATTCCCAGAACATAGGGAATAGGAAACAACTTGACTGTATATAATGTGCACTGTTTGCCCGCTCAAACCATACTGTGTTATTTTACAGTATGACACCCCGTACAAGAGGTTGGTCCTGCAGGCTTGCCCTCTTTCTTGAGGGACTTGTGACAGCCGTTACAGCTGACTTTACTATTCGCATGGAATGCGTTTCTGAAATAGGTAATAGACTTACGTTCTTCAGAAGAAGTCGGGTTGCCAAGATCATGACAGCCTTTAGATGAACAGGAGTAGACTTCTGGATTCTGCTTCAGCATGTGGTGACATGCATCGCACTGTAACGCAGCATGTTTAGCATGCTGAAACGCTACCTTCGGCTTCTTGATCTTTGCTCCGGCAGGAACACCGATTACAACAGGTTCCTTGGGCGCCTCTTGAGCCGCAGCTATACAGATAGCTGCAAAAAAAAGTGAGATAATCAATGGAACGGAAGGAATAAGGTAACGATGTAACATAGCGTTTTCCAAATTGTTAGTTACGGTACTTTTTCAGGTAACCACGGGGAGTTACGATGTTTTCACCTATCATTCGAGTCGTAGAATTGCCTATTATTATTGTAGAAAGCATATCTACTTGTTCGATGTCAAAGGAATTTAAAGAAAATACCATTATTTCCTGCTCCTTACGGTAAGCAGATTTCACCAAACCCACCGGAGTATCAGCACTCCGCACGGTTCCTACAATCTCAAGCGCTTTACCAATTTGCCAGTTTCTGCGTTTGGATTTCGGATTGTATAACACTATCACAAAATCTGCCTCAGCGGCAGCCTTTAATCGCTTCTCAATAAGTTCCCATTCTGTCAGTAAATCCGAAAGGCTGATAACGGCAAAATCGTGCATGAGTGGTGCACCAAGCAAAGCAGAGGCCGCAGACAGCGCTGGAATACCAGCAACGACTTCGATTTCAAGCGTATCAAGATGCTCTTCTGCCAACTCGTAGATCAATCCGGACATAGCGTAGATTCCCGGATCACCGGAGCAGACAACAACCGTATTCTTGCCGTCCAAAGCAATTTCAATCGCTTTTTCGCAACGTGCCATTTCGCCCATCATGCCCGTTGATACGAGTTCTTTGTCTTCTTTCAACACATCCGGAACCAGATCAACGTACAAAGTGTATCCGACAATTACGTCAGCGTCTTCAATTGCCTTCTGCGCTTGTGGCGTCAGCAAAGCACTATCGCCGGGGCCAAGCCCGACTACTTTCAAAGAGGAACCCATTATATCTCCAACGCGACAGCGCAAGTTACGCCGTCACCCTTTTCTTTTTCTACAACCAACCGTGCACCATGCTTCAGTGAAGCACAATGAAGCGCAGCAGCCTCTGCTACACTCTTAGTGCCAACAGTCCGCTTGGGCGCATCGGAAGGATTTGGAACATCCACGCCATCAAGAACGTCCGCTGCGAACGATACAAAAGGAACACCAAGCTCTTCAGCAGCTTCAATAATGCCCTCTTCATCCGCCTTGGCATCAACAGATGCCAAATACGCTATACTCTCAAGCGCCAGATCCCGTTTCTGAAATGTATCCTGAATAAGCCCGAGAACAGCATCCATAGAAACACCACGCTTAGACCCTACGCCTACGCACAGTACTTTAGGATGCAGCAGCAGCGTTTTTTCTTCCGGCTCTAGCAATTCTGCACTGCGCCATGAAACAACGACACTCGGAGCGTCTTCTTCCGAAAACGGCACAAGCTCTGCTGCCAAAAAATATTTTCCGAATGCGCCGTGCTTCAACCCAAGCACATCCGCCGGATCATCAAGAACAACCTTTTCACCCGCAAGCAACGCGCCGTTAACGTGCTTCACTGCACCGATATTATGAATGGTGCAGCCAGCCTCAACAGCAACCAGATCAAGCGACGGCAGCTTTTCCGTATCAGTGGCCGTGGTAATGACCGCAACACCGCCAACAAGCTGAGCCACAACCGTAGCCAGATCATTTGCGCCGCCCAAGTGACCGGAAAGCAAACTCACAACATGTCGTCCGTTCTGATCCATCACAACAACCGCAGGATCAACGTCCTTGCTCTCCAGATGTGGTGCAATAGCACGGACTGCAATGCCCGCAGCCGTGATGAACATATGCGCAGAAAAGTCCCTGAAGCCCTCGGCAACGCATGTTCGCAGGCTATCAAAGCCTATCTCTTGCGTCTCCGAATCAGCATCGACCATCCGCATCGGTACAAAAACACTGCCACCAAGTGCGTCTGCGATGGTGCGCGCAAGCGTCACGCCCTTTGGGGTGACTGCGTATATGGCTAGATTGGTCATAGCGTGGAATTGCCTCCGCGGTGCTATTTGGTCTCCGACGGCTCTCCGAGGGGCAAAGGCTCTGCCTCCATAAGGGGATGCCTCCGGCAGCTGGCTGAAACTGTTTCACTGTCTTAATCCGTAATCTCTCATTCTTCGAGAACGGCTAAAGCTTTGCAAGGTTTCCCCCAGACCCCCTTCAAAACTTTTTATTATGCGAAAAATCTCTTAGAAAAATTCTTCACGCGGCTTCATCGTCGCTACCTTATCACAACAAAGGGTGGAGCGACGAACACTCCACCCTTCGTAATATACTCGAGCGTACTAACAAAGCCCTTTTTGTTCAGACTTAAATAACACGACGCAACAGCGTCTGAAATTGTTAGTAATTTAATTTTTTAGCTTGGAACCACTGACCATTGTTTACGGTCAATAACTCACCTGTACGTCAATGTAGTCGAAAGGACGTTCCTCTCGCGGGGATGCAAGGGGCTGGCCCTTTGCCCGCCGGAAGCATCAAAAATCAACAGGCGCCGCAGGCTATAACAAACTAAAAGCTAAAAACTGAACACTAAAACTTCACGTTACGAGCAGCTTCGAGAGCTTTCTCGAGATGCTCATCAGTATGTGCGAAGGAAACCATTGCAGCCTCAAGACCAAGGGAAGCAAGGTAAATGCCCTGAGCACGCATCTGCTGGTAAAAAGAAGCGTACATTTTTGCATTACAAGCTTTGGAATGCTCAAAGTGTGTCACTTTTTCGTTCGTGAAGAATAGGGTAAACATGGATGCGATGGTGTTGTAAGTTACGTCTACACCTTTGGAAGCAATGATTGCATGCAGTTCTTTAGCGAACGCTGCAACGCGTGCTTCGAGTGCATCGTAATCTGCATTCTGGAGCACTTTCAGAGTAGCAATACCGGCTGCCATAACAACCGGGTTACCGGAGTTAGTGCCAGCCTGGAAAATGTTACCGGTTGGTGCTACGCGATCCATGATCTCACGCTTGCCGCCGTATGCACCCACTGGCATACCGCCGCCGATAATTTTACCAAGAGTAGTTAGGTCAGGAGTAACGCCGAAACGTTTCTGTGCGCCACCGTAAGAGAGACGGAAACCGGTGATTACTTCATCAAAGATAAGCAACGCGCCGTACTGGTCACACACGTCACGAAGACCTTGGAGAAAACCTTCTGCCGGAGGGATAACACCCATGTTACCAGCCATTGGCTCAACAATAATGCAGGAAATGTCGTCACCGTTTGCTTCAAACTGCTTACGAACTGCTTCAAGATCGTTGTAAGGAACAAGCAAGGTATCCTGAACGGTACCGGCAGGAACACCCGGTGTACCTGGAATTGCAAGGTCTGCAAAACCGGAGCCTGCTGCTGCGAGGAATGGATCACCATGACCGTGGTAGTTGCCAATAAATTTAACAAACTTGTCACGACCTGTGTAACCACGAGCAAGACGTAAGGCTGTCATAGTAGCTTCAGTACCGGAACTAACCATGCGAACCATGTCTACGCCAGGCATAGCATCAACGATCATCTGTGCAAGTTCAACCTCACCAGCGTAAGGCGCACCGAAACAGCAACCGTTTGCCGCGGCTTCCTGAATTGCTTTAGTTACGTCCGGATGAGCATGACCAAGCAGCATTGGCCCCCAACCTTCAACAAAATCAATGTAGGTCTTGCCGTCTTCGGTGGTAAGAGTTGCGCCTTCACCTTTTTTAATGAAAAGCGGCTCACATTCAACGCTAAGACAAGCACGGATTGGGCTGTTTACGCCACCAGGCATAAGATCTTTAGCGCGTGCGTATAATTCACTGGAGCGTTCCATACGGTTCTCCCTCTTGGATGGTATAAAATAGAAGCCAAAACCACGCGGGTAATGCGAGTTTTATGCTGAAAAATCTAAAAATATGTCATGGATGTTTTTTTAAGCTCTTTCAAAGACGTAAGCACGGCGAATTCGTCCAGCTCAGTCGCATTGCGAAGCTCTTCAACAACTTCCATGTACTCATCTTCGTGACGACCATGAATCATCGTAAAAAGATTGTACTTCCACTCAGGATGAGTGGTCGGACGGTGGTAGCAATGGGAAATAAGTTTATGCTTGGCAGCAATTTTACCGATTCCATCAATGATCTCTTCGTCTACTATCCATGCAACCATTGCATTATGATTAAATCCTGCTTTCTGGTGCTTTAAGCTCGCACCAAAACGGCGGATTGTACCTTCGTCTTTCATAAGCTGCAGCAGATTAAGAACAGTCTCTTCGTCTGTGCCTACTTCTTCTGCAATATCTGCGTATGGAGTAGCGCTATCTGGAAGATTGGCTTGCACAATATGCAAAATCTTTTTTTCGATTTCCGTAAACTCGGTTTTCACCATGGTCATCCTCACATTCCTTTTTTATTTCACCCAGTGTTGATACCTGTTAGCACCGCGCGTTGCAACCGCTAATCAGTCTTTTGGAAAGCACACACAACATGCAGTAAATACAACACTGTTTACTATTTTTACAGTCACAAAAGCACGCCGCATCAGCAATGTTATCTACAAACCGAATCGCGGAGAACATACGATATACCTGCCGTTTTTTCTGTCGCCTCACAGACATCACTAAGCGCTTCTGTAAAAGCGGCTACTCATAAAAACTAGCCTTGTGACTTAGCAAACGATAAGATACATGATGTTTGAAACAAAATGTAACCGCATACATTTTGTCATTAAAACTATCTCAACCATTACATCTAGATTGATTTTCTGGAGACCTACATGAACGTTACCGTAATCGGCGGGGGAAGCTGGGGAACAGCCCTTGCACAATTACTTGCCGAAAAGGGATATAAAGTACCGTTACTCGTGCGTGACGATAAACAGGCAGAAGCCATTAACAACACACGAGAGAACGCTAAATACTTACCGAATGTGCCGCTCCACGAGAATATTACTGCAACAACCAACGCACAGACCGCACTCACAGGTGCGCGTCATATTCTTTTCTCTGTACCATGTCAGGTATTCCGCAGCACGTTGAAAAAGCTTGAACCGCTCATTGATGATGGCGTAACAATAATATGTTCCAACAAAGGATTGGAACTCGACACAGGCAAAACCGTATCCGAAGTTGTTAAAGAAGAACTTGGGCACAAAAATCCGATTTTCGCTATGCTTTCGGGCCCTTCATTCGCAGCAGAAGTCGTGCGCGGTATGCCGACAGCTGTTGTCTTAGGCTGTTGTAACCAGCGATGCGGAAAAGAATTACGGGAAATGTTTTCCAATGAAAATTTCCGTGCATACTCATCAACAGACGTGCTCGGCGTTGAACTCGGCGGCGCATTCAAAAACGTTATCGCCATCGCCGCTGGCATGTCCGACGGTTTACGATTCGGCGCAAATGCCCGTGCAGCACTCATAACACGCGGTCTTGCAGAAATGTCCCGCCTCGGTGTTGTCATGGGTGCAAAGGCAGAAACATTTATGGGACTCTCTGGAATGGGAGATCTTGTACTAACCTGCACTGGCGACCTGTCTCGAAACAGACAAGTCGGGCTCAAGCTCGGCCAAGGCAAAACAATGGATCAGATCCTCGACGAAATGCATCAGGTCGCCGAAGGTGTGAAGACCACAACAGCGGTACACAGGCTTGCACAACGCCTCAACGTTGAACTTCCTATCACCGCCACAATGCACGCCATTATCCATGATGGAAAAAATCCGCACGAAGCATGGCGCGAGCTTATGAAGCGTGACCTACGAGAAGAATAACAACGTAAATAAACAAAAAGACGATAGCAGTTAGCTATCGTCTTTTCGAACTTTGTCCATACATCATATGTCTGTGAGGAGGATAAAGGTTAATCCATGACCTTTCGGCATTCCCTTTTGTAAATATTGTACACCGAGACGAGAATAGTGTCTAAAAAAATAGTTAGCTTGTGCAAGATTGTCTCGGTGAATGTATTTATGCCTGTCCTACCCGCGCATCTTGCAAGTTTGCTTCGATAACACGATAGAGTTTATTCTCAGTTCCGATTGTTCTGGTAATTGTGGTGAGTGCTTCATCAAAATAGCTGGCAGCTTCATTCGTTTTGCCTTGCAAACTTAGAATAATACCAAAGTTATTTTTTAGTTTAGCTGTGTAGGTATCTACCCCGAGCTGTTCTGCTCTGCGGATAGCCTGATGCATCATAAATTCTGCGTTCATGTAATTACCTTCAGCCATCGCTGCCATACCTGCTTTGCTCAGCGCACCAATTTCTCTTGCAGCACACATAGTAATTCCCCTTTTATCGTAACACCTGCTTAAGTGTAGAAACACCGCAGGAATGAGCCATATGAACCGGAATATCTTTAGATTTTGCGTATTGTACAACTTCCCGGCGGGCGGCATGTGAAACTTTGTTGGTAAACAGAATAACCATATCGGGAGTTCCCATCTTACCAGCTATGGAGTTCTCCTTTCCAGTAAACACCTTTAACTTCACACCCTGACTTTTTGCTGTGTTGATATATTCACGTCTGAGTCTATCCATTCCGCCTATTAACGTAGCGCACATAACGTCTCCAAAATGTATTCCGGCCTCTTCATTACCTCCTGTTTAATTGAAAACGATTTTCATTGTCAACTAGAAAGTGCTTTTTTTCAATCCATCTCATTGGTATACGGAACAAGTATGAACCGGAATATCGGCTAAAAACCCCATATATTGCCAAGTTACAGCGCAAATCAACCTTTTTACAAATGGTCATGATATGAGAACTGCCTTATCCCTGCTTCTTATCCTTTGTCTTTGCAGCATGGTTCTTACCCCTCGCGTCGCAAAGGCACATCCGCATGTATTTATCGACAGCTCATTAAATTTGCACTTCGAAGACAACTGTTTAAAATCAATCGATGTTGTTTGGACATTTGATGACATGTCCAGCGACATGTTTTTGATTGATCTCGACACAAATGCTGATGGTGCGTTGACTCAGGCTGAATGGAACAAACAGCGTCCAGACATTGAAAGCTACCTTGCGGAGCAAAGTTTTTTTATTCACATCATGCTTAATGGTGAGAAAATTACGTTAAAAAAGATCACAAATTTTGTTGCGACTTTTGAAAAGGGGACGTTGAAGTATAAAATGAACATTCCGCTTGCCGTTGCAAAAAAAGACTCAGCGCAAAAAATGCAGATCGCTATCTTTGACCCTTCGTACTACTCAGACTTTTATACAGCCCTCGAAGCTGTTGCTGTTGACGGAAGAAAAGACTTAAAGCTTACCATTGATGATGCGCCGGAACTGGCATTCTATCAGGGGCAAATCATTCCTGCAGCCGTTACATTTGAGTTTTAACCATGCAAAAAGTTTTTCTCGCAACATTGCTTATGCTCCTCTTGGCAACAGCGGCTCACGCCAGCCCATTTACAGGTAAGCATAATGCAAGCAAAACAACCGTTGAACAAACGGAACAGCCACAACACAAGGCAGGATTTTTTGCGCTGCAATATTCAAAAATGCTGCGTAACGTAAACCTTGCCCAGCGTGCCATGCGGTCTGAAATGACTAACCTTGGCCGTGAAATTAAAAAACACCCGAACGGACAAGCCTTCTGGTCTTTTTTACTGTTCTCTTTTCTCTATGGCGTAATTCACGCCCTTGGGCCGGGACATGGAAAATCCATTGTCTTTTCATACTTTCTGGGCAGAAAGGGGACGTTGCTTAAAGGCGTTCTCATGGGGCACCTGCTCACAGCAGTACACACGCTTTCTGCTGTTGTGGTCGTCCTTGGTGCATACTTCCTGTTAAACCTCAAAGGAAGTCGGGCACTTTCATCCGCCAGTGAACCACTGAAGATGACAAGCTACTATCTCATAATCGGGCTGGGTATTTTCATACTGCTACACGCACTGTACGAAGCCATAACTCGGCATCGTACAGATAACAGCACAAGACAAGAAGCCAACAATAAAGGGATAATCACTGTTTCCTTTATTTCCGGCCTTGTACCATGCCCCGGAGTTGCCCTGCTTCTCTCTTTTGCATTGAGTTTAAACTTACTCACTACAGGACTGTTTGGTGCAGTGTTCTTTACTTTGGGAATGGGAATTACAACGTCACTTTTTGGTATTGTCAGCATTCACTCTCGAAAAATGCTTATGCATGTTGCAGGTAAGAGTTCAACTGCCATTGCCGTACTTCACACATCATTTTCTATTATTGCCGGCACTGTCATCATTGCTACAGGCTGGCTACTTATTGCTACGTCGCAATTTTAACATACCAATATAGCTAAAAATAATACACGCCACTTCGAAAGAAGCGGCGTTTTTTTATGTCTATTTTCATGTTTCCACCAACAGAGGATTTCACCCTTTAAGGTCAAAGTGCTATTCTCAATAATTAATGTGTTATTTATTTTTATCTTTAATTTTAAAAACTTATTGACCTTTTAAAAAGATAGGGACAAACAGATACCGAAACTAATAGTTATCAATACTATTAACAACAGAGGAGCTAGTGTGATTCAGCACGTGACAATAATTTTTTACAGGCCGTTGTAAACGGCGCGTACCATGGAGGGGTTTATGTTACGCAGGTTTACCATTCAACACAGAATTTTCTCACTACTGCTTATCAATATGTTGTGCATTGTCGGGGCATTTTTTCTTTTCTACCTAACAACTCAGAACATAAGAGATTATTCAGTTTCAACGGCCAAAGAAGAGATGTTTGAAGGGCGTCAGGAGTCCATCAAACTTGCGACAGACACCTTGTCTTTCATGTTAGCAAAAAAAATTAGCGGGCTGCCTAAAGCTGAGCAAAAAACTGCTTTGCAATATGCAATTAACGACCTTCGGCACGAAGATGACAACTCAGGATATTTCTTCATTCTTCAAGATGGAAAATTTGTAGTATTCCCGCCGAATCCTCAACGAGTTGGTGAATCAGTAATGGATCTTCAAGATTCCAACGGCATAATGTTCAACAAAGAACTCGTCGCCAAAGCACAAAAAGGGGGGGGCTTTGTTGAGTACATCTTTGATAAACCGGGAATGGGAAAACAACCTAAAATTAGCTATGGCACGCACATCGGCAATACTGACTATGTTATCGCGACAGGCGTCTACATCGATAACATCGAAGTAGAAAGTGAAGAAATCAGCAAAACGATCGCCTCTATGGTTGATAAAGCATTCCTCGATAGAATCATCCTTTTCTGTGCTATTTTTGCTGTAATCATTCCATTATGCATTATGATTTCACGTAGCATTCTCCGCCCTCTCTCTCTGGCAACAGAGGCAGCACAGGAAGTAGCTTCCGGTAATCTGAATGTTCCTATCTCTGTTGACGGGCAAGATGAAGTAACCAGCCTTCAACGTTCTTTAACGCAGATGGTCGATACATTTAAGCACGACAAAAAAGAGATGGAAAAGAAAGAAGCTGAAGCACAAAATCAGGCCCACATCGCCCGCCAAGCCGCACAACAGGCTGAAGACGCTATGGCACAAGCTGAAATCGCCACTAAAGAAGGTATCCTTACTGCTGCCTCCACTCTTGAAGGCTTGGTACGCAGCATGACCAGTGAGATGGGGGCTCTTTTTGATCAGAACTCAAATATCCAGCAAGGCACAAGTTCCCAAATGACTCGAATCGGTGACGCTGCAACAGCAATGGAAGAAATGAACGCCACAGTTCTGGAAGTTGCCCGCAACGCAAGTGAGGCTGCTTCTGAAACCGAACGTTCACGCGTTATGGCACAGCAGGGGGCTGATGCAGTAACAAAATCCGTTGCAGCCATCACGCAGCTGCATGCACGCAGCGAAGAGCTTAAAGGCAATATGGCGACACTTGATGCCCAGTCTGAGTCCATTGGCGACATCATCAATGTCATTAACGACATTGCGGATCAAACCAACCTGCTGGCGCTCAACGCAGCAATTGAAGCAGCACGAGCCGGTGATGCTGGACGAGGTTTTGCGGTTGTTGCGGATGAAGTCCGTAAACTTGCTGAAAAAACCATGAATGCAACTCATGAGGTAAGTAAGAACATTAAAACAATTCAGGATCTCGCCAAGCTCAACGCACACGGCATGGATGAGACCCTTGAAGCGTTTGCAAATGTACAAAGCTTATCCAGCAAATCCGGCGAAGTGCTCAGCGAAATTGTACTCGCTGCGGATTCTGCGGCTGAACAGGTACGCTCAATTGCAACAGCAGCAGAGCAACAGTCAGCAGCGTCTGAAGAAATTACACGAAGCGTGGAAGAAATTGATTCCATTGCCCGTGACAACAGCGCCCTTGTTGATAGTTCTGCCGCCAACACAGAACAGCTTGTTGCGCAGGCCAAAAATCTCAACAGTGTGATTGAAAAATTAAAAACAGACGCATAGCACGCCACGGGTGGACTGAGGCGCTGCCTTACTTAGCTTGCTGTCAACTTTCTGAATCACCATAAATAGCTAAAGGGGATGAGTAGAAATCTATTCATCCCCTTATTTTTGTTAACGTCAAAAACTTTGATATGTCTTCAAAAACCCAAAACCAAACATTCGCCTATGTATCCTTTGATTATGGATTTTTACTTACACCCCTACTTCAAATTTTGGGCTCAATCTTCAAGACAATTTTTTTTACAAACAGACTTGTCTTTAGTTTTCTTAACTCGGCGCGTTTTTTGCTTAATATTCTATAAGCAGAAATTTTTACCGCGGGAGACTCATATGTCATCTATCAATGGTGTCGGACAAGATGCCTTTTCATTCAAACTTGGCAACCTGATGAGCGCAACCAGCCAAAAAGTTCAGGAAAAGCAGGCAAGCGCAGTTGCACCTGTACAGGCAGCAGCTATGCCAGCTCGCACTGAAACCGAAACGGCAAACATTGCCTATGGCAATACAATGTCAGCCCTCGAAAATGGTCAGCAGCCTTCAGGTCAAACAGGCCATGCTCTTGACCCTGCACGTGTTGCGGCTTTGCTGGACTTTTAAGTTCGCATAGTTTCAGGGGGTGTTCACGCACTCCCTGAAGATGCAAAAAAAAAGCGCATTGCAAGTGCAATACGCTTTATCGCCACATAACTCATCCGGTTACTAAAAGTAATCACCCTGCAACTGCGCCTTTAATTTGGCCGCACCGACTTTATCCCCGGTACCAATAACCGCATCAAGCAGAATACGTTTTGCCTTCCTGGTATCAGGATCAACGGCAACTGCTTTTTTTAAATATTTTACAGCCAGCTTAGGCTGTTTACACGCCAGACACCACTCGCCGATCATGCGAAACATGCTGTGTTCATCAACATACAGCGCTTTTGCTTCTTCAAACGCTTCTGTTGCATCTTGCAGCTTGCCACCGGAAAGATATCTTCTTCCCCGATTTAACGCCTTATCAAGTGTAATCTTGCGGGTTAGCTGTTGTTTATAGGATTCTGAATCCTCAGCTTTCTTTAATTCAAGAAACAGCTTCACGAGACTATCATGAACCAGTTTTTCATGCCCTTTCGCGTACATGATGCCGCGAGGAAACATTTTTTTGATTTCGGTTACTCTATTCATGTTGTGCAGCACTTCTCTAAGTGCAGAATCCACCGTGATCCTATCAACTCCGGTAACCTTTCCCGCAAGAACAAGCCTCAATGACGCAATGATCGAGGCAGTTGCTCGCAGGACATCATGTCGCTGGAAATATGCTTTAGCTCGGGCAATATGTTCTTTTGCAGCTTTCGAATCATCTTTCATACAGTCACCTTACAACATTATTTTGAATACAAAGTCACGATAGTAGAATAATACTGAAAGTCAAATATCATTGTTCGAAGACCAAAGCGTGCTATTCACAAAAGTATCCTCAACAAAAAACTCTTAACTGGAGAATGATATGGCTAAAAAACTACGTATTGATGAAGAAGAATGTATCGGCTGTGAATCCTGTGTAGAGCTTTGCCCTGCTGCGTTTGAAATGAACACAGATGGCGACAAAGCAATTGTATCAAAAGAAGACTGCACAGACGATTGCGTTGAAGAAGCAATCGACACCTGCCCAGTTAACTGTATCATGTACGAATAATAGCGCGTTTCTCGAGAAACAAAAGCACTGTCTTTGCAAAGACAGTGCTTTTTTATTGTGAATTGAATACAATCTACAATATCTGAAATATTGCAGGCACATTAACATCTCTTAATACCTTTTGCTTTACCGCAAACGGCTTCTCCTGTAGAACGACCTAACGTTGTAACTATCACAATTTTCTACCTTTGGTGGATAGAGCCATCCCACAGACGTTACTGTTACGAATATAATTTGTTTATGTACTCTTTTTGCAAAAAAAGATGTTATCGACACGTAATGAGTCTTTTGTGGCGCCTTCAACTCAAAAAACTCATTAATGTACCGCGGTACTGCCATAGGAGTTGCTATGAATTCTGACGTTACCTTTGCTAAGCCTTTTATTAGCGCTACTAACAACGTACTTACCACAATGGCTGGTATCAGCCCTGTTCCAAGTGCACCGTTTGTAAAAAAAGACAACATTGCATGTGGTGATGTATCTGCAATTATTGGTATTACTGGAGAAAAACGCGGAAGCATTTCTGTAACCTTCACTAAAAAATGTGCTGTTGCCCTTGTTCGCGCAATGCTGGGTGATGATGTGCAGGACATTATTTCTGATACAAAAGATGCTGTCGGCGAAATTTGTAATATGATCTCAGGTCAGGCACGAGCCGGCCTTGCAGACATGGGCTATAAATTTGAAGGTTCTACGCCGTCTGTCATTATGGGCGATAACCACACAATCAGCCATGTGACTTCCAGCCCAGTTATTGCTGTTCCATTTTCCACCGCTCATGGTGAATTTACCATCGAGTTCTGTTTTGGCTAATTACGTAACTATTACAAGCTACTAGCATAATTTCATATGAGAAACGCTCACATTTGCATGTGAGCGTTTTTTATTACACAACATTAACTCAGCTATTCGCAATGGTTTCACGGCATGATAGAATGTTTCACGCTGTTTTTGCACACCATTTCCACAGCCTCTTGTTTGATTTTGACACATCGTTATTACTTTTTTTTTGCAAGCAAACCTGTTGAGATGTCTCACTTCTAATCGGTAACATAGCCCAATCGGAAAAAAGTCTATTGCTAAAAAACTGTCAGAATGAGTATTATTTACTTCTTGCGACTGAGTAAATCAAAACGCCCACTTAGTCACACTATTTCATTTATTTTAATTAGTTACATTATATGTGAGAACGCCTTCACATATCAAGACACACACATTTGAGGATTACAGTATGGCTACTGCTTGGTCACGTATTTTTGGTTTTGAACGGGTTAGTCTTTGCGATTGGCCTGGTATGAATGCAAGCGTCATCTTTTTAGGTGGCTGCAATATGCGCTGTCCAACTTGCCACAACTTTAATCTTGCTTGGCATAGCGACACAATGGATGTCATTACGCAAGACGCGATTGAGTCATACCTGACCAACCGCGCACGCTGGATTGACGGTGTTGTCATCACTGGGGGGGAAGCAACAATTACACCGGGACTTGCTGATCTTATTAAAGATCTCGGCAAGCTTGGCATGCCTGTCAAAATGGACAGTAACGGCATGCGTCCGGACGTATTGAAACAACTGCTTGACGAAGATCTCGTTAAGCTTTTTGCGGTAGATGTTAAAGGCCCTTACCAGAAATATCCTGTGCTTACCGGTGGTACGACATCCCCAGCAGAAGCAGAAGAAAACCTCTCTCAGGTTTTCGAATTAGCAAAACAGTATCCTGACAAGTTCCTGTTCCGCATTACAAAAGTGCCTGTGCTGACAGATGAAGACATTCAGGAAGCTGAGAGCTACCTGCCGGCAGGCTTTACGCTTAAGCATCAGGAATACGTTCCCCCAAGGAGAGAGCATGCCGAAACAGATTCTGAAGCGCGACAAGTGTCTGGAGACATGGTCGCTTGAGCGAATTGCACACGCAATCCTCAAGGCACTTAAAGCTAGCGGAATTAAAGATCCGCTTCTTTCAAAGAGACTTGCCCGAAAAGTTGAATTAAAACTCGGAGCGCAAGAAATCGCGCCACAAGAATTGGTGCAGGATACCATTGAAAAAGTCTTAATGGAGTCTCGCCTGTACCACGTTGCAAAACGTTTTATCATCTATCGTGAACAACGCAGACAGTTACGTGAACATAAAGCCGCGTATCTGGACATCAAAGAGACCATCAATAACTATCTGGATAAAGCAGACTGGCGTGTAAACGAAAACGCAAACATGACCCACTCATTCCAAGGGCTCATGCTGCATCTTTCCGGCACATTGCAGGCCAGATATGCACTGGAAAAATATCCGGAAGAAGTTAGGCTTTCACATGAGCACGGCTACTTCCACATCCACGATCTATCTTTCGGCCTCGCAGGCTACTGCGCAGGCTGGAGTCTCCGAGATCTCCTGCTTGAAGGCTTCAACCTTGAAGGGCGTTCAAGCGCTGGACCTGCTCACCATTTTGATGCTGTTCTCGGCCAAATGGTTAACTTCCTCGGTACACTCCAAAATGAATGGGCTGGTGCTCAGGCGTTCAACAACGTCGATACCTACCTGGCACCGTTCATTAGACATGATGGTCTTACGTACAAACAAGTGCGACAGGCCATGCAGAAATTTATATTCAATCTGAACACAACCTCACGTTGGGGCGGCCAAAGCCCGTTCACCAACCTTACCTTTGACATTGTGCCTCCAAAACACATTGCTAAGGAAGCTATTATCATCGGTGGTGTTCTTCAGGATTCAACATACGGCGACTACGTTGAAGAAATGGCTATGATCAACAAAGCATTCCTTGAAGTAATGCTTCAAGGTGATCATCACGGTCGTATCTTCTCGTTCCCGATTCCGACATACAACGTCACCACAGAGTTCCCTTGGGAAACAGAAATCGGTGATTTACTTATGCAGCTGACAGCCAAGTATGGTGTTCCGTACTTCCAAAACTTCATCAACTCAGATCTCGATCCGGAAGATGTTCGTTCCATGTGCTGCCGTCTGCAAATGGATCTACGTGAGTTACGCAAAAAAACCGGCGGTCTCTTCGGCGCGGGCGACCTCACAGGTTCCATTGGTGTTGTAACGCTCAACTTGCCTAAACTGGCATACCTTGCGAACAACGAAGAAGACTTCCTCGATCTTATCACTGAATATGCAGAACTTGCTAAAGACTCCTTAGAGTTCAAACGCAAACTCATTCAGGAAAACCTTGATCGAGGAATGTTCCCTTGGTCTTCCCGCTACCTTAAAAATGGTTTTAAAGCTCACTTCTCCACCATCGGTCTCATCGGTGGTCACGAAGCCTGCCTCAACCTTCTCGGGAAAGGTATCGAGACAGAAGGTGGAGTTCGCCTCATGCAGCGTGTGCTGAATCATCTTCGCGATCTGACATCAGGTTACCAAGAAGAGACAGGAACCCTTTACAACCTTGAAGCAACCCCTGCAGAGGGCACAAGCTACCGTCTCGCGCGTATCGATAAAAAGCTGTACGCAGACATCGCAGCATCAGGTAATGGTACTCCGTACTACACCAACTCAACTGCACTGCCTGTAGGTGCAACAGAAGATGTATTTGCAGCGCTTGAGCATCAGGATCAGCTGCAACCACTCTTTACCGGTGGTACAGTGTTCCACACATATCTCGGTGAAGCTGTCGCAGACCACGCAGCGTTGAAAAAATTCATCGTCAAAGCGTTTACCAAAACGAAGTTACCGTACATATCCATCACACCAACATTCTCCGTGTGCAAAGATCACGGGTACATTGCCGGTGAACACTTTACCTGTCCTACATGTGACGCAGATACCGAAGTATACACTCGCATCGTCGGTTACTACCGACCTATCTCGCAGTGGAACAAAGGTAAGCAGATGGAATACGACGACCGCGTTTGCTACAACAGCGCACCAGTTGATACCGGTGCTAATGTTAAACCAGCTGTAGTAGAAGAGGCTGTTTAGATCGGGCTATAGATTTCAGTAGGTCTTCGGCAGCTAGGCTGAAACTTTTATCTGCGAAGGCAGCACGTTTTTTATGCGACTTAGCGGCTTATGCCCCACGACCTTCCAGAACTAAAAAGTGGTGGAGTTTTCGAACTCCACCACTTTTTTTATGAGTAAAAAAATCTAACAAGAGAGAGCTGTGCCTTTCAATAGAAGAGCACAGCTCTATTTTTTTGCAAAAAAAACCTGAAGAAATCTTATGCACATTTCTAGGAACAAATTACTGACACCCTGTGCAAAACTTTTTAAGCCTGACAGCATCACTACTTTTTACAACAGTCCAATTTTAAAGCTGTTTTTTGTGCCATTCCAGTTAATAGCATGGACGACTTATTGACATAGTTAGGAACATTTTATGAACAAGCTGTGCAAAACTTAGATATTTGCCTAAAAATAAACAACTTTAGTGTGTTTAAAGTTGTTTTGATTCACTTAGCGTTCTTTTTGCCTGTTTTCGTCTTGTTTAAAAAACTGTGGCCTACTTATATACCATGCTGTGTTCTCTCACCTACCTACACCTAACATTATATCGGCTCGAACAGCTGGCTTGTTGATATTTTCATTAATCTTGTCACATATGGAGCCTCTGAAGGATCAAAAAATGTTTAGCGGCAATGAAGAAAGCCAGCCAGTACTCATTAAGAAAAGGCAAAAAGAAAAGAAAAGAAAGACCGAGCTAGTTAAAGCACAAAAAAATCCCCGCTGCCGAAGCAACGGGGACATAAAAAGCTAAGTAAGCTTACTACTGCTCCTGAGAGTACTCGCTGGAAGCAGGAGTATTAGCATCGGTTTTAGCAAGATCAAGCGGGTAACCAAGAACCATGGTTTTACGAGCTTCGAAGCCGGTAGCACCCGGGTGGGTGTTAATGCCAACAACCAAGTCCATGATACCGTCGTTATCAAGGTCAGCAATCTGGTAAGCCATTACGCCACCTTTAATACGACGAGTTTTCCACTGTAAGCCAAGGCCGACACCGTCCCACTGCAAGGAGTGAATTTCACCCTGAGGGAAGAAACGGTAGCGGTCAAAGAACTGAGCAGCCACAGAAATAGGCTTGTTAACCAGAACTTCGTATTTGCCGTTGTGGTCAAGATCTTCCACAACGAATGGCATTGGAATGTAATACTTGGAAGGAATAAGAAGCTTGTCTTTACCAAGGCCAGGCATTGTGTCGTCGTTCTCGATGCTGACAGTACTACCGGAGTACGCAACAGGAGAGGAAACAATACGGTTGAACTTAGAGTTGAAAACAGCAACTTTTTCACTATCAGGGAGAAGAACAACCACTTTATCGCCGTCTTCTTCGTCAGGTACCCATGCAAAGTTGTACAGGTTTGCTTTTTTAGGAACAGCTACACGTCGGGTAGAAACAACCTCACCGTTGATGTATGCAAGCTCCTCTACGCCCGGAGTAAGCACTGTGCCACCTTTACGAGTTTTCTGACCAATGAGAGTTGGCAAGTACGTCGGAGGAAGCGCCACAACGTTTACGAGCATTTTGATGCTAGGCGCAAACTCTACAAGTTTGCCGTCCTTCATGGTGTAAAAGAATGTCAACGAAGATTGATCGCTATCCATTGCGCTTACAATAAGTTCATTCACACCGTCACGATCAAGATCGGCAGCACGAACAGTTAACAAATCAAGACGGCGGGATGGTGTAACTTCAGCACGAGGAACAAGAGTGTTTTTCTCGAAGTTAAAAACGCGCACGATATGTTTATCGATTAACACAACTTCGTTTTTCTTATCACCAGTCAAGTCAGCTACAACCATGCCGTGTGCAGCAAAACGCAAAGCGTTTGAACGCAGACGGTTCTCAGATTCATTGCTGCCAGCGTAACGGAACTGAGGATTCAGAAAAACTTCCTGATTTGCAGATGTCTGGTTAACAGTAATCGCAGGGTTCATCTGATTAACACGGTTTTTAGCCTGTTCCACAGCCTGTGCACGTGCATCAGGACGGTCAAACACTTCTGTATTAATTGCACCTGCAATGTTCTGCAGGGTAGGAATCATGTCGTTAAGTGAGCTGGAAGCAGAACGCGGCCAAACAGTTCCTTTTTTATCAGCAACACGAACGTCCAAAGAGGACTGGTCGCCAATAATATTCACACTACCATATATAAGGTAGTCAGCGCCGGAAGTTGCGAGGGCTTTCTGTGCTTCAGCACTATTAGTAGGAGCAGCAATGCCATCCAAAGCAGAAGCATCTACAGGGATAAAGTTATCTTTCCAGAATAAACGGGAGCTGAGCATTTGCGGAATCGCACGCTCTAAATAGGTAAAGGTCTTAGGTCCGTTCACAGTAAATGGAACAATACCAAAAGTTTTTGCCCCCTCTGCAAACGCTACAGAAATGCTTAACATCAGCATAAGCACTGCCAAAATCACAGTGCGCATAACAGATTGCATACGATCTCCTTAAAAAATGATTGCCGGACAGCGTATTTATCCAGCTTAGTCGCAAGGTTACGTGGAAAAGCAGAACTGTATTGCAACGTACAGAATGTTTGCCAGAGCTTTTCCAAAAGGACATTGCAGCCGATAAAAACTGCTACACTGCCTATATCTAACTTTTTTGTATGAAATTTTGTAAACCGTTTAACAAAAAAATCTCATTTCGCCTAGTCAGCTTCCCATCCATAATATCACTTGATCGATGAAGCAACCATAAGGTAGAGCGGCAAGCAGAATTTTAAAATAAATTGGATTGAGCAGGAGACTTTGTGACAGTAACAACCTCATCCCGTTCTTTCAGGCTTGTTTGTTCACCTGAAGAGCGACCACTTGTAGAAGAGCTTTTGCGCGCGCAGGGCTACGACTTTGAACCAGAACCGTTTTCTGAATGGTCCCGAAAAATTACCAAAGAACCAAAACCCCTTGGTTCCAGTCTCGCTGCATTTTTTGGACTCATTTACATTCAGGACAGATCTTCAATGCTGCCGCCGGTTGTATTGAACCCTGAAGCCGGAGATGCTGTACTCGACATGTGTGCAAGCCCGGGCAGTAAAACAGGTTTTCTGGCTCAATTAGTAGGCCCTACAGGTTTTGTTATGGGCAACGAACCAAGCAGAAACCGCCTTGCCACACTGCGCCAAAACCTTTTTACAATGAACTTGCTCCATACCGCCACCTGCTCTTACCCCGGTGAAAACTTTCCACTGCCTTCCGGCGGATGGAAAAAAATTCAGCTCGATCCACCATGTAGCGGATGGGGAACTGTAGAACGAAACCCGAATGTCCTCAAACTCTGGCAGGGCGACAAAGTTAAGCCGCTCATTGGCATTCAGCGCAAATTACTTCAGGAAGCATTCCGACTTCTCGCTCCCGGCGGAAAAGTTGTCTTCTCAACCTGCACAACGAACGTTCAGGAAAACGAAGAGCAAGTTCGCTTTGCAATAGAGGAAGTCGGCTTCAAGCTCCAGCAAATTACACCACCGGCAGGTTTTACTTTCGAAGAACCTTACCTTGACGGCTGCGAAGGAACACTTCGCGTTGATCCAGAAAAATCCGGCGCTCAAGGTTTCTATATTGCCGCCTTCACAAAACCAGAAGACGCTGAAGCACCACAAGAGTTCGAGGCCGGCCTTAAAGCTGACATCATGCCTCGTAAAGCGCTCAGTATGCCGGGCGTTGAAGCAGGACTACTTCCAGAAGGAGAACTCGCGCATGTTCGCGAAACTGCTCTCTTCCTGCCGCAGTATGCCCTCGATAACTTCCCAGAGGCTTTCCGATGGAGAGGCTTCCCGATTGGTAAAATGGCTCGCGGCGAAGTTCGACCGTCACCAAGGTTGCGTGCCCTTATGCCTGAATATGAAGAAGGCAACGGCATTAACCTTGAAGAAACCGAACCAATCGAACGGCTACTTACCGGCCAGTCCATGCAGGTAAAAGCAAAAGGCAAGGAAACCGGACTCTACTTTAAAGGACTCCGTCTCGGGCGCCTTAAAGTTAAAGGTAACCGCGTGCTTTGGAGTGAGAAGTAACAACTGACAAAGCTGTTACTAACCAGATTGAGACAAACTTGTGCAGTGCAAGGCGCAAGAAAAAGTCAAGGGGCGAAGCATAGTTAAACCTATGTGAGCGTCTGATTTTTTCAAAGTAACGCCAGTCGACCGTTGGCGAGTCTCCGAGCCCCACGGGAACAAGTGCTGCACTCCACCCACAGGGGGCTCGCTCCTTGTCCCCGTTTATACGCGATCAACTCTACGATTGATTTCGTTGGAAGCCGCAAACACGCAGAATTTCCTCAACGAACACCTCACGACCTTACGCAACTTACAGTTAATAAAGAGTAAAAGGGTGGAGTTATTATTCCATCCTTTTTTTATTGCCCTGACGATTGTTCTGCTCTTGCCGCAAGATGTTTCAAAAATGGGTCTTACTTAGAATTAGTATTTTAGAGAATTATTCCTTCATCTAATATTTCAAAAATACAGAAACCTCTCTAACAATGCTGCCTCACGGCATGTTACAGTAAAAGCTCTGTACACAACTCGACAAAATAGTATCCCAATTTCTTCTCTATTCTCGCAAAAAACGGCTGCCCACATCCTCGGGACAACCGTTTTAAATTTTATGAAAGGTAGTGGAGCATAAGCCACCAAATCACATAAGCAACGTACTAAGCCCGTAGATAAAAGTTTTATGAGATTCTTAAGAAGCCCTTTTTTCATCTTTTAAAATATGAGGCTCAGGACTCGAGGCTTCTGCAGAACGGCAAAGCATGACGCTATCTACTCGATCTGTTTTTGCAAGTTTACCAGTTGCTTTGGCAAAATCTCGAGCTTGCTGCGGGTTAACTCGTACAGTTGGAATTCCTTTTAAAAGCAGGCTAGTTAGATCCACATTTTCAAGCCCCCCTGTTGTTTCCAAAACAACAAATGCTGGCTTCCTTTTCTTGCATTTTTTACAGAGAGCATCGATTCCTTTCATGTCGTTTTCGAAACAGTAAGCTCGGGCATCTCCAAATACTGCAACATCTAATTTGTCCAAAGAAACATCAATTCCGATAAATAGTTACTCTTTCATTTGACTACCCATCCTAGCGGAACACGGCCTTACAATGTAGCCCAACAGTAGTTCGGGTTAATACAAAATGGTGGGTGGCGCCCCTCGCTCCGGCACGGTCTTCAAGACCAAGGCATTAAGCTCTTCCACTCACTTTCTTCGTCGGATATTAAGTTCCTTTGGTTAAATCAAACGTACTAGGCTTAACAAGCAACTTACGCCTTACGTAACGATTCAACAGAAAGCCTGATCTTTTCAATATACTCATCAACGTTAAATTTCCGCTTGGCACCGTTATAGTTCATGTATCGAATAGTGCCGAACACTGGGCGTTCGCGCCATGCTCTGTCGTGCACTCCGCCGATTGACCATGCGATGCCGGTGTACCCGTTGGAGTCTACGCCATCGAGTGAATAGGTATCATTGAGATAAATGGCGTGATGCATTGCTTCCTCAGGTGAGGCTGTCCATTCCAATATTTTTTTTGCCCAATACATACGCATGTAGCCGTGCATTTTCCCGTAATGTACAAGCTCCTGCTGTGCAGCATTCCAAAGCGGGTCGTGGGTTTCTGCCTGTTCCAATTCTTTGAGTGAATAGATGTAATCACGCGGATCGGAGCGATGCTTTTCAAGAGTGTTTTGTGCCCACTGAGGGAAAGATTTTATGGAATCATAAAGCGGGTTGTAAAAACAAAAATTGTCTGCAAGTTCACGGCGCACAACTAACTCTTCCAGAAAAACCTCTTTTGCTTCAACGGGGACTTGTGGATGCTCTAGGGTCTCCAAAACTGCACGCTGAGCTGAAAGCATTCCAAAGTGCAAATATGGTGAGAGGTTAGAAAGAGCATCTTTTGTAGGATCATTTCTGAGAAGATAATTGTGGATTTTTTTGTTCACAAAATGCTGAAGGACATCTTGAGCCGCTTTTTCACCCGATTTAAAATGAGGGACTGCAACAGAGCTATCTTGCCCTGCTTGTGGCGGTTTGAACACTTCTGAATTCGAATCTCCTTGCCAGAGGACCTTGGGAGCTTTAAGTTTTGGAAACGGCGTGAGGAACTGCTCGAGTAAGCGATGAATTTTCGGGCGGATCGTACGTGCTGCGTATTCCTGCTTGTCTGAAACATGACGTAAGGGGACAATGTTCCGCCCGTCGACTTCAGCAATAGCGCATTCTGTATGGTTTGTTATGGCATGAAGCCAAAACTGCTGAGGCTTTAAGGCAGACTGGTCTGTTACAACCATGTAGGGGGCAAAAGTCGTAATTACATCTGCCAACTCTTCAGGATGCTGTGCATTGGAATTTACAAAGGGGATACCTAAGTGCTCGAGTGCTTTTGAGGTTTCCTGAATCCCATCATAAAGAAATTTCTTTTGCCTGTATGAGCCATTCGGAGTGGAACCGGACAGGCAAAAAAGAACAAGCAATGGCAGTGTATTACTATTTGCTTCCTGTAAAGCGTGGAGTAAACCCCAGTTATCTTGTGCTCTATGTTCGCAGCGCATCCAATAAATTATACTTTGTGCAGAAGGCGATTTTAAACTTTTTCGCACAAAATTTATTCGTTCTATTTGCATCGGTGTCTCCTGCCTCATAAAAGATGTATGCGCAGTTTAGCAGAAGATAAGCAGGGTGGAAATGCATGTGCTGTAATTTGCCCAAATGGTACGCATACCGAAAGTTCAATACATTATATAAAAAAAAAGTGGAGGCAACCGTGCCTCTTCTTTCTTGACCAAAGCGGGTTCTTTGTGGAATACGCAGTCATCAACAGTGTAAGATGAAAATTTTACACTTACAATATCAGCACATACAGCAGCGCGGTAAAACGCGCTGTTTTTTGCGAGATCGCACCGTTTTTGTTAACAAAACGGATACAGAGGAATAACCATGAGTAAAGCTTTAGAACGTGAAGTTAATAAGCGCCGTACATTCGGCATCATCAGTCACCCGGATGCCGGTAAAACCACCCTTACAGAAAAATTGTTACTGTACGGTGGTGCAATTCAGATGGCGGGTTCTGTAAAGTCCCGTAAAGCGGCACGCCACGCGACCTCTGACTGGATGGCCATGGAACAGGAACGTGGTATTTCTATTACTTCCTCTGTTATGAAGTTTGAGTACAAAGGACATGAAATCAACCTGCTCGATACACCGGGTCACCAGGACTTCTCTGAAGATACCTATCGTGTACTCACTGCGGTTGACTCCGGCTTGTTGGTTATCGACTCCGCAAAAGGTGTAGAAGCACAGACATTAAAACTCATGGACGTTTGTCGCCTGCGTAACACTCCTATCGTTACCTTTGTTAACAAACTTGACCGTGAAGGTCTTCATCCTCTGGATGTTATGGCTGATATTGAAGAACATTTGAAAATCGAATGTGTTCCGCTCACATGGCCTATCGGCATGGGGTTGGACTTTAAAGGCACATGGAACATTTACAAGAACGAATTACACTTGTTCAGTTCTGTGCATGAAGGTAAAACTCAGGAAGGTCTCGTTTTCAACGATGTAAACGATCCTCGCCTTGAAGAATACCTAGGTGAATTTGCAGAGCAGCTTCGCGACGAGCTGGAACTGCTTGAAGGCGCTGGCAACCCGTTTGACAAAGAGCGCTACCTTAATGGTGAGCAGACTCCTGTATTCTTCGGTTCCGCGATCAACAACTTTGGTGTGCAGGAAATGCTGGATGCTTTTGTTGAATTGGCTCCTGCTCCAAAAAGCCGTCCTTCCACAACACGCGAAGTATCGCCGTACGAAACAGATTTCTCCGGTGTTGTTTTTAAGATTCAGGCAAACATGGATAAAAACCACCGTGACCGCATCGCATTTATGCGTATATGTTCCGGTAAATTTACCCGTGGCATGAAAGTAAAGCATCACCGTGTTGGTAAAGATTTTACTATCGCAAACGCGACCATCTTTATGGCGCAGGACAGAACCGGTATTGATGAAGCCTACGCAGGCGACATTATCGGCATCCACAACCACGGCACTATCAAAATTGGTGATACGTTTACCACCAAAGAAGAGCTGAAATTTGTAGGTATTCCGAACTTTTCACCGGAACATTTCCGCCGCGTACAGCTTAGAGACCCTATGAAGCGCAAGCAGTTGCAGAAAGGCCTTGAGCAACTGGCTGAAGAAGGGGCAGTACAGCTGTTCCGTCCTATTTCCAACAGTGACTACATTCTTGGTGCGGTTGGTATTTTGCAGTTTGACGTAATCGTTCACCGTTTGAAAGAAGAATACAGTGTAAACGCACTCTACGAACCATGTATGATTACAACTGCCCGCTGGATTAGCAGCGATGATGACAAAATTCTGGCAGAATTTAAAGACTACTACCGCAGCGACCTCGCGATTGATGCAGAGGGATGCCTTGCATATCTGGCTCCAAACCCTTGGAAGCTCGAGTCTGCTCAGGAACGTTATCCGAAGGTTGTATTCAGTACGACCCGCGAAATTCGCTAAGTTACGATCAAACACTAAAAAACCCGCTTTGGAATCAATCCAATGCGGGTTTTTTCTTGCCAATTTATTGCACGCCCTTGTTGTAGGTCTGCATAACCTGCATAGTGGGGCAAAAAGTTGTCTACTCGACTTTCTTCTTACGTTTTTCCCACAGGCGCATGTCTTTCATTTTTTTTCTACGCTCACGCTGCAGTGACTTACATACTAGCGGAATGCCTTTTTTGTAGCCATATTTTTCTCGGTATTCGTGCATAGACAGTTCATGCGAAAGCAAATGTTTGCGGGTAAGAATTTTAAAAGCTTTACCGCATTCAAGGCAGGTGATTGATTTCTCTTTAATGGCTTTTCCAGGTTCCATAATCGGCTCTTGCTCGATTTCTTCCTGAGTGCCTTCAGCAATCTGTTTAATACCGAAAGCTAACTTTTGCATCATAGAGCCGAGTTCATCTTCGGTCATGGTGCGGACACTAGCCTGTGCTTTTACAATATCTAAAGCCTGCTTCAGATATTCTTCCATTACTTCCTCCTTCCGTTACGCCACATAATTCATTGCAACCTATCCCACACGTATTAAGCATCCTTAAAAGAACATCGGCACTGTTCAGACATTAATACTAGCTTCTTAAATTCTTAGCTGAGGCTACGTAGTAAAATATAACATTTCCATTATATTATGTTGGAATGGTGTTTTCAATATAAAAAAGTCACTCTTCTATTACTTAAAAAAACTGTTGTAATCTCAGAGAGAGTGTTGCTTGCTTTATCAAACTAGATAGTTTCTTTAATGCGAGTTTTGTATAGTCATTACCATTACCACTAATTTATGCGCTACACACTGAATCGTCATATACCTTCTGTTCCATTCCATATTACTTCAACAAGAATTGCTTCAAATGTAATAAAAAATGATTATCTAAGAAGTAAAGTTTGTTTTACTGTACTCACCTCTAATTACAGTCTTGAACCAAGTTTTTGCATTAGAATGGATTATAATAGCATTATAATTTGCACATTTATTAATTAGATACAGTTATAATTACATTATTTTACGCATAATTCGCACTTAGTTGCCAAACCACCGGTTCAAACGGTAGTCTAGGCGCTCATTCATGTATGGGAGTACGCGCAATGGGAAGTAACAAACGGTACTGTATTGGTATTGATACCGGTGGAACATATACAGATGCAGTTATTGTGGAATTGGATTCGGGCAATGTTGTTACAACAGCCAAAAGCCCTACAACGCACTATGACATCCAGAAAGGCATTCAGGCGGTTGTTGAGAAGGTGTTGGCAGCATCTCACATTAATCCAGCTGATATTATTAGAACATGCGTTTCAACCACGTTAGCAACTAACGCATTAGTGGAAAACAAAGGCGCAGATGTCGCACTTTTCGTCATTGGTTTTAATCAACGATTGGAAGTCCCGGCTGTTGCCGCTCGCTTTGTCCCCGGTGGTCACACCATAAAAGGGGAAGAAGTACAGCCACTAGGCATTCAATATATTGTCGACGGGGTAAATGAATTAAAAAACGACGTAGAAGCATGGGCAGTATGCAGTTCTATGGCGTTTATGAACCCTGTACACGAGTTGGTTGCAGCAAAAGCCGTTAAACTAGTGAGTGATGCCCCTGTATTCTGTTCGCACGAGGCAAGCTCCCGTGCAGGCATGAAAGAACGTGCATCAACCGCATGTCTTAATGCACAGCTGCTACCAGTTATGCAAAAATTTCTTTCCGGCATACGTAACGCACTTTCCGCCTGCGGCATTACTGGTGAAGTGCTCGTAGTACGAGGTGACGCAACAGCGATGCATATGCAAGAAGCGCTTATGCATGCTGCATCAACCATTGCCAGCGGGCCCGCAGCTACAGCATTATTCGGTGCAAAAACTACCAATACAACCGACGCACTCATCCTCGATGTGGGCGGCACTACAACAGACATAACGCTCATTAAAGATGGCAAGCCAGTGGTAGACACCGCGGGCATGTCTATTGGCAAATGGGAAACCCACGTAGAAGCTGTGGAGATGTTTACTGTAGGAATCGGCGGTGACAGCCTCGTACAGCTTACACAAGGTAAACCAATGCAGGTAGGCCCTTCACGGGTAACGCCAATCTGTATGGCGCGGGAAATCCCCGCTCCAGAGTCATGGATAGGCAAAGGCAAGGTATCACGCTGCATCACAATGGCACCGGATCTTACGCCAGAAACCATCAAAGAGTCTGTACTGCTCACATGTCTTGCAGAACATGGCGCAATGACGCCCAAAGCGCTGCTAAAGCACCTGAGCATTGCCGAGATAACCTTCGAACAAGAGCTGACAAAACTGCTTCACAAACAGCACATCATAGAAGTAGGCTTTACTCCGACAGATGCACTGCACGTTCTTGAAAAGCTCGACATCGGTGACTGCACTATTGCTCTCAACGCCGCTCAAGTATTAGCAGACATAGAAGGTTGCACAGCAAAGGAATTCGCACTGCGTGTAATCACACAAGCAGAGCGCATCATCGAAGAAACAGTACTGCGGCACCTTTCCAAGCGTGAAATAGGCGGCAATCTCGCCGGTTATCTTGCCAATAGAGAAGAGAACAAACTGCTACAAATTTCTGTATCACTCAACGTGCCAATGATTGGAATAGGTGCAGCTGCACCATATTTGCTCACAAACGTTGCCAAGCGACTGAACACAACCATAGTCTTCCCCGACCATTTCGCCGTGGGCAACGCCCTTGGTTCCGTATTCATGGCAGAGCGCAACTGCTAAGTCTTGCAACGTCATCTGATAGAAAAAGGAACATGTCATGGAACATAGAGAACAAAGCTTTGAAGCTGTAATTGAAGTTGGAAGCGAATGTGAAGATTGCACTATCGTGCACGGCTGGCTTTATGACGATACCAAATGGGTGCTGCACGCATGGGGCGAAACCGGTGAAGCAGTTTACGATCTCACAGAGTCACGCGATCCGCAGCATCGTGAGGAATACTACAAAACTCATGGTGTAACCGAAGAACGGCTCCGCCGCTATTCTCGTATTGAGTTCTTCACACTCCTCGGGGACACCAAGTCTTTCGGCCCTTACGACAAAGAGCTTTTCTTTGCGACAGAATCGGATGTTGATCCGTTGAAAAAATAAGTTTTAATAAGCTTTTTTTGCCGGTGGTGTGTCTTCAACGAGCCTCCGGCAGCTGGGCTGAAACTGTTTCACTGTCTTTATCTGTAATCCCTCGCACCTCGAGAACGGCTAAAGCTTGCAAGTTTCTTCCCCCCTTCAACTTTTTATTATGTGGCAACCGCCCGTTGATGAATTTCTCACGCGGCTTAACACTACTGACCTGAATAATAAAAAAGGCTGTCCTCCAAATGAAGGACAGCCTTTTTCCATTTTACGAAAAGGTAGCGCATCCTAAAAGTTTCTGGAGATTCTTAAGAACCTCTTGTGCAGATTGTAATATGAATCTTAAAGCCCTGCCCGGCTATTAGCAGCCACAAATTATTTCCGTAACGGCTTTGCAGCTGTGCTCGTCCGGCATGAACATAGTGCCGTTGATTGCAGTTACTGGTCGCATGCCTATGAGAGAGTTGAGCACGTACGCGTATCGAAAGTTCCCTAAAGAATACGAGCGCACAGAGCAGTCGTAGATAGGTAAGATTGATCGTGCTGCTTCGAGTGCAATGGACGGAAGTTTCATTTTGCCGCCTGGCAGGCAGAATCGTTCCCCGTCTCCGAAAAGGAGCGCAGCTGTGGTGGTTTCTGTTACGAGATTATCTCGCGCAAGCAACACAGCATCGTCGTACCCCTTTTTAATGGCTGAACGGCGCTGAAGCCAGTTGTACATGTAGTTCATTGTCTTATGACCGAGTAGCGGATGCTGAACCCCATCGGTGACGGTACATATACGATATTGTTTTTTCGACTGCGGCGCATAAGGCGCGGCAGTGATAACAGGATCAACCTCATCGTTTTCGTCAATAAGTGCAAAAATATTAACGCGGGCAATTTGGTCACTAAGCTTATTTCGCCTAACAACTTCCATCGTAAGCTCTGCAAAATCTATCTGCGGAACAATAAATCCCAACTTTTCAAGCGAGCTTTCCATTCGGTCGAGATGTTGGTTAAAAAAACATAGGCTTTTTCCGTTAAACAGAATGGTCTCGAAGACCCCTGCTCCAAAACGAAAAGACGGAGCTGCAATGTCTTGCGTCACTCCGTCGTCATGGTATTCACCGGCTCTGTAGTAGGTCATGTAGATAGCACCTTTCGAAACTTTTCAGCTTTGGCGATAGTTTCTTCAAATTCTAGCTCCGGCACTGAATCAATTACCAGCCCACTTCCTGCAAAATACCGGAACTTTTGTATTCCACTATGGTCATGTGTAAACCATCCGGTACGAATTGCAATACTTGAATTCATTGTTGTTGGGTTTTTAATATGGAGAAAGCTGCCGCAGTAGAGGTCTCGGCTGTGTGGCTCTAACTTTTCAATGATCGTCATTGTGCGTAATTTCGGACATCCAGTAATGGAGCCGCCAGGGAACGCATCGAAAAGAAGGTCCAGACATGTGGATTCTGCTTTAAGCGTCCCGCGCACGACGGAATACATTTGCAGCATGTTGTCTACGGTAAAAATATCTTTGTGGCGCTCTACGGATACAGAACCGTATTCACAGTGTGTGGAAATATCGTTGCGAACCAGATCGACGATCATGGAAAGTTCGGCACTTTCTTTTGGTGACTCGCGCAATTCGGCGAGCAGCTCTTCTGAAAATTTGTCGAAGGCAATAGTGCCTTTGATCGGCTCGGAAGTGATCAGACCATTGTCGACACGCAAGAAACATTCGGGGGATGTGGAGATGATCTTTGCGTCTTCAGAAGTAAACCATGCGTAATATGCTGCCGGATAGTTCTGCCATAAATGCATAAAGAGTCCGATTGCATCACACTGCTTTGTGTTATCACTGGAGCTGGTTACGGAGGTGCTGAAGTCTTCCGGTACGGTCATTGAAAATGAAGAAGAAAGGCAAAGCTGGTAGGTGTCACCGTTGCGAATGTGTTCGAGCACAGCCTTCACGCCATCAATGTACTCTGTCCGGCTCATGGAAGGCGTCGGGACGGAAAAAGTTGCGCTTTCCGGAAGTAGCTCAGTGCTGTGGGGCGGCGTAGTGCATAAGTCTTTAAGGCGTTGCAGTCTGCGTTTATCCGCAATTTCTAATGCTGAGCATTCAAGGAAGCCTGTGGAAAGATTGACGGTGATGAGAATTGCGTATTGACGGAAGTGTCCCAGCGGCAGTTCGTTCTTTTTTTTGGACGCGATTCCGCGCTCTTTTAATCCGTAGGTATAGGAAAGATACCCGAGGGATTCGTTGCCGGAATCAAAACAGAAAGATTTTATCTGGTCTCTGGTGGTTTCCGGCTGAACAATGAGTTCTGTTGTGGAATCAATGCCGATTATACACGTGTTCGCAGAGCGGCGAAGCGGTGTATCGTCTTCAGTAACGCCGGATAAAAACATATCCGCGTCGAAGATTGTTGCAAATCCATTAAAGAGTGCAGCAAGTTTTTTTCGCTGTACTTTGCCTGCCTCAAGAAAGACCGAAAAAGCTCGTTGCATGGTGAATGTACCACTCACCCTGTTCCGTTAAAAACGATTCAGGATGGAACTGAAGCCCCATGATAGGGCGGTTTTCATGTTCAATAATCATAGGAATCTTTGTTCCTGACAAAGTGGACGTTACTCTTAATCCTTTTCCAATGGAAGAAAGATATAATGAGTGATAGCGGGCAATTGTTCGTAAGTTGCCATCTATTTCAATCAAATCTGTTTTGCCGTGCACACAGTTTGGGAGCCTGTCGGTCGTGCCGCCGTAATAGTGGTTTATGATCTGCATCCCCATGCAGATACCGAGCACGGGTTTACTGCTTTCAAATACACAATCGTAGGCATTATATTCGACAGGATGTCCGGGCCCGGGGGAAATAACAATTAGATCGTATTGTTCTAATGAGCACGCTAGTAATGCAGATCCGTCTTTGCCGTACGAAATAATGTCCGGAACGAAGGAGGTTGCCGTAACCAGAAGGTGCTCAAGGTTTCGGGTGAAGCTGTCGTTGTTGTCTACTAATACAATGCGCACTATTTGTTCCTGCTACAGTTCCTGATCAATCCAGATAACGGCTGCCTGTCTGCCAGTAACTTTATCCCGACGGTAAGAATAAAATTCGTCTTCAAGCGTTTTGGTGCAAAGGTCAAGACAGAAAATTTGGTCTTCAGGGATTCCGGCAAGGCGAAGTTGATGTTTGGTCAGTTGCCATAAATTCATTGTGTTTGTTCTTTTGTTAAACCAGTGCGCCCACTCTACGCCCCATTCATTTTCAAAATTAACAAACTGTGCTTCGGCAGGGCCAAGACTCGGGCCACGAACTGCCAAAACATCCGCTGACGTAATGCCGTATTGCTTGCAAAAATTGCGTACTCCGGAAACGGGAAAGGCAATGCGGTTGCCACGCCATCCGACATGGAGCGCGGCTATGTATTTGCCGCTCTTGTGGGCTAGAAGAATAGGTTGGCAGTCTGCTGTTTTGATGACAAGCGCTTTGGAAATTTTGTCTGTTGCACTGCCGTCTCCTTCCAGCTTGGCTGCTTCACCGGCGGGAGTTTCCGGTGGATCGAAAACGAGCGTATCATCATGCACCTGCTTTAATTCGCACCATGACTGGATTCCCAACTCTTTTTGCAGGCGTATACGATTGTATACAACGTGCTTTGGATTATCGCCCACATCCATGGAAATATTGCCGGACATAAAAGCACCGGTGCTTTCGCCACCTCGGCGATTTTGAAAGAAACAGCGCACATGGGAAATGCCAGGGAACGCAAATTCAATTCCGTTTAAAGCCATCGCAGAGCCTCCTCGGTGCATAAAGCATGCATTGCCTGACCCCAAGGGTCAGATTCTAATGCTTGGACTATCTGAAAAGAATAAGCCAATCCTACAAAGGTTGCATGATTAAAAGCCGGTTTTTGCAACATTCTGTCGTAGTATCCGCCTCCGAATCCAAGCCGGTTTCCGGCGGAATCAAATCCTACGCCGGGAACGATGACGAGGGACGGCGTAAAGCTTGGAGAATTGTATTCAATAACAGTGCAATGGCTGCGTGGCTCTAGAATTCCATAGGTGCCTTCTTCAAGGTCACGTTCTCTTTCACAATGGACAAGAGACATCTGACCTAATTCTTCATCGCATCGAGGTAGAAGGAGTGTTCTGCCGGAGCTCCAAATGTCATTTAACAGCAAATCCGTCCGAACTTCATTGCGGATAGGAGAATAAATGATGACTTGCTGTGCCTTTTTCCACACATCGTCAGCCATTAAATGGTGCTGCGCGCGAATGGATGCTTCCTGCACGAAAAGCTCATCAAGGTTTTTGCGTTGATCAAGGAGGTTTTTGCGCAATTTTGCTTTTGTCACCGGTCACTCCTGAAGAAAAATTAAGAATTAGGTAAAGAATATGAAATTCTCTTCAACTCTGCCTAACACTTGTGTCGCTGATACTCAACGGCTTTGATACTTTCAAGGCACATTCAAATCGAAAAAAATAGCTTTCAACGGTTGCAAATGATCTCGTTTACGTCAACTATGCGTGCAGAAAATAATTTATTTAAATACTGTGCCTTACGGAGCTATATATGAGCGATTTTTGGATTTGTATTGGTGACATTCATGATGAGATTGCACGTCTTAAAGATATTCCTGAACTTGCACAGGCTCGCGGGGTAATCATCAGCGGTGATTTGACCATGGCAAAAGGTATTCCTGCTGCTCGTCGTGTTATTGATGCGGTAGCTGCCATTAATCCTGTTATCTACGCACAGATTGGGAATATGGATAAGCCGGAAGTAACAGAATTTTTACAGGAGCAGGGCTGTAATATTCATCGCTCTGTTGCTGAGCTTACACCTGAAGTTGCCATCATGGGCGTAGGAACTTCCAGCATTACCCCGTTTAATACAGTTTCCGAGACACCGGACGAAACTCTTGGTGAATGGCTGGACGAAACATACGCTAACACTGTTCAGTATAATGCAACTGTGGTTGTGGTGCATGACGCTCCATTTAATACGAGTTGTGATGATCTGGGGAATGGCGTGCATGTCGGCAGTAAAGCAATTCGAGCATTTATTGAAAAGGCGCAGCCGCAGCTCGTTTTGTGTGGGCATATTCATGAAGCACGTTCTGTAGATTCCATTGGTAAAACTACCGTGATTAATACAGGTATGTTGTCTGATGGAGGATATGCAAAGATTACGGTAAAAGATTCTGCGCCTTATGCTGAACTTTGTATGATGTAACGACCTGGCATGACGCCGGCGTGTATAAATATTTTATATAGAGTGCCGCTTGCACCATGTGGATGTTTTAAGAATATAGTATGTTAATAGATATAAATGTGTCATATTACTTAGTGCAGGTATTTTTTTAAAAAAAATATGTTGACAGTTGCAGACGTCACGTATAGTTATGTCCACCTCGAGAGGGAATTGCTTTCAGAGCAAGGACCGCATCGTAACAAGCTATGACGCGGGGTGGAGCAGTTCGGTAGCTCGTCGGGCTCATAACCCGAAGGCCGCAGGTTCAAATCCTGTCCCCGCTACCAATATTTGACCCCCCTGCTATGCAGGGGGGTCATTCTGTTATGTACTCCCGGCGTTAACTCACGATAAAGGAGATCGCACATGGCAAAAGAAGAAGCCATTCAAGTAAACGGTGAAGTAATGGAAGCGTTGCCGAACGCAATGTTTCTCGTTCGCCTCGAAAATGGTCATCAATGTCTAGCCCATATCTCCGGTAAAATGCGTAAATTTCGTATTCGCGTACTGCCAGGAGATACAGTTACTGTAGAACTTTCACCTTATGACCTCTCTCGCGGTCGTATTACCTTCCGTCCTCGTTAGGTTCGACATATAAGGCGTTCGTTTTTTTAAGCGTAACGAATAAAGCCCGCTCTAATATAATTAGAGCGGGCTTTGTTATTTCTATAGGATAGCGAGGAGCAAAGCTCCTCATATAGCTATGAAGGAATATGCATTGAGCGACCTTCCTGAACAGCATGACAGGCACAGATTGTACCGTTATCAAGTGTCATTGGGTGTGGAACTTCGTTCACACAGCGCTGGTTGGCAAGGCGACAACGACCATGGAAAACACAGCCTGTAGGCAGGTTGATCGGGGTCGGTACATCACCGGTAAGCTTAATGTGAGAGAAGCCTTTTTTGCCCATACGCGGAATCGCAGACAGCAGTGCTTTGGTGTACGGGTGCTGCGGGTTGGCAAACAGCTCTTTCGCGTCTGCCAGTTCACACAGGGAACCGAGGTACATTACAGCAACTCTATTTGAGATATGTTCAACAACAGACAAGTCATGACTGATAAACAAGTACGTAAGGTTATGGTCCCGCTGTAAGTCCATCATCAGGTTAAGCACCTGCGCCTGAATGGATACGTCGAGCGCAGAAATAGGCTCGTCAGCTACGATAAACTCAGGTTTGAGAACAAGTGCGCGTGCAATGGAAATACGCTGACGTTGGCCGCCAGAGAATTCGTGCGGATAACGTACACCCCATACAGGGTTAATGCCAACTTGTTCCATTACGTCTGCCACACGCTGTTTTACTTGCTCATCGCTATATTCAGGAAAATGAAAGCGTACAGGTTCTTCAAGGATCTGTGAAACTTTCATACGCGGGTTTAAAGATGCGTATGGGTCCTGAAAGATCATCTGAGCTGCTGTACGGAATTTCTTACGCTCTGATCCGGACTTATTGTCCACACGCTCGCCGCGATAAAATACCTGACCACCGGTTGGCTCGTACAGACCGATAACGGTACGTGCGAGGGTTGATTTACCACAACCGGACTCACCTACAACAGAAAGGGTTTCACCTTTCTGAATTTCAAAACTCACATCGTTCACAGCATGAACAATTGATTTCTTACGGGTAAGCTTACCATTTTCGAATCCGAGCTGATCAAGAAATCCGCCGGAAATATCAAAGTGTTTTACTAGATTCTTAATTTTAAGAAGAGGTGTATTACTCATCGCCTACTCCACTACATGACAGGCAGCAAGAACGCCGGACTTTTTAAGTTCGAGCTCCGGTACCACTTCAAAACAGATGTCTTTACAGTAGTCACACCGGTTGTTGAATGCACAGCCTTTAGGAATATTGGTAAGGCTAGGCATTGAGCCGCGAATCTGGTTAAGACGGTCGCCTTTAGCGCCGTCCGGTAATGCTGCAATAAGCCCCTGTGTGTATGGGTGGGTCGGGGTAGCACAGACGGTGTCTGTTGAGCCCAGTTCCACAATACGTCCGGCATACATAACAGCAATCTTTTCTGTAACCTGAGACACAACACCAAGGTCGTGTGTGATGAGGATAAGACCCATGTTATCTTTCTCGCAAAGTTCGAGAAGCAGATCCATGATCTCAGCCTGAATGGTTACATCGAGAGCAGTAGTAGGTTCATCAGCAACAATAAGAGCAGGTTCTGTCAGCAATGCAATTGCAATAACAATACGCTGGCGCATACCGCCGGAAAATTCGTGCGGGTACTGCTTTAAGCGTTTTTCCGGTGAAGGAATGTACACTTTACGCAGTTTTTCCAGCGCGATTTTTTCGGCTTCTTTTTTTGATAACTTACTGTGTGCAAGCACAGTTTCAATCATCTGCTGACCAACAGTCAGAACAGGGTTGAGAGTCATCATCGGATCCTGAAAGATCATGGAGATTCGATTGCCGCGGATGGAACGCAATTGCTTGCTGTTCATCTGAGCAATATCCTGACCTTCGAAGATTACGGAACCGCTAGCGATAAAGCCCGGTTTGGAAATCTGATTGATAATGGAGAAGCCGGTAACAGATTTTCCTGCGCCGGATTCACCAACAAGACCAAGGCGTTCGCCTTTATCTACAGAAAACGAAACGTTATTTACAGCCGTAAGCGCAATGTCACGCATACGAAACTGAACAACCATATTTTTTACATCTAAAAGGTGTTCCATTGTCCCTTAATCCTTGTACAGTTTTGGGTTCAGGAAGTCCCTGACCCAGTCGCCAAGCAGGTTGATGGAAAGTACCAGCAGAACGAGAACGAGCCCCGGAAACAAGGTAATCCACCAGCTGCCACTCATGAAGTAGGCAAAGCCAGATTTGATGAGAGAGCCGAGTGAAGGCTGGTTAACAGGCATGCCGAGCCCGAGGAAAGAAAGCGCAGCTTCACTCATTACAGCGTTAGCAACCTGAACTGTAGAAATAACGAGAACAGGAGTCAGCGTATTCGGAAGAATATGACGGAACATAATTCGAGTTGGTCGAAGACCGATAACGCGGGCAGCTTCAACATATTCTTTTTTCTTCTCTGCAAGCACGGAGGCGCGGACAGTACGTGCGTACTGCGGCCATTCAGAGAATCCGATAACGAAAATCAGAAATGGAACAGCAACATCTGCGTAGCGGGACACGCCCAATGCAGCCTGCAAAATTGCACCAAAGAAGATCGCAACCATGTAGGATGAGAAAGAAAGCTGAACATCGGCAACACGCATGAGGAAGGAGTCAATGCGACCACCTTTGTAACCAGCGGTTAGGCCGATAGTAATTCCAAGGACAGACTGCAAGATAACTGCGCCAATACCAATGAGAAGGGAGATACGAGTACCATATAAAATGGTAGACCAAATATCACGTCCCTGTGCATCAGTACCGAGCCAGAAAGTGCTAAGTCCGTCCGGAGTCCACATTGGTGGAATTTCAGCATCCATAAGATCGATTGATGCACCGTCGTATGGGTTATGTGTTGCAAACAGTGGTGCAAAAACCGCCATTGCAAGAAGAATCATTAAAACAAGGAAACTGCCGACCGCAACAGGGTCACGGCGGAAGCTATACAAAAAGTATGAATCCTTAAATTTTTGCCACATGGATCACTTCCTCCCCGAAACACGGACCATTGGGTTAACCAGTCCGTAAATAACATCCACTACGGTGTTCACGATTACAAAAAGAACACCAACGAAAACAAGGTACGCAACAAGTAAAGCCGTGTCAGAACGCTCTACTGCTTCAATGAACATGAAGCCCATACCCTGCCACTGGAATACCGTTTCAGTGAGGATTGTGTACGCAATCATAATACCGAGCTGTACGCCACCCACGGTAATAACCGGAAGAAGGGTGTTTTTAAATGCATGCACCATAAGAACGCGGGTCGGGTTAAGACCTTTTGCATGGGCAAATTTAACGTATTCAGTCTGAAGAACTTCAACCATTTCAGCTCTGATGAGACGGATGAAGAGTGGAAGCATAATTGAGGATAATGCAACAGATGGAAGGATGATGTGTCTAAACGCCTTCCAGCTTAAGAAGTTACTTTCCCAACCAGGGAAAAGTTCCGCTGTTGGACCGCGCCCATAGGACGGAAGCCAGTGCAGCTCTACCGCAAATACATAAATGAGCAGCAGTGCGGTGAGGAATACAGGAATAGATACCCCGACGATACTGGCACCCATAAAGAGTCTGGAAAGCCATGAACGGGGATTAACTGCTGCATAAATGCCGATAGGCACAGAGAGAATAAGAATAACCAAGGCACTTGCGATAACAAGTTCCAAGGTCGCCGGAGCTTTTTTTAAGATTACCTCAGTAGCTGGTTTGCGATAAAAAAAGGAACGGCCAAGATCACCGTGCGCTGCTTTTTTTACAAACCGTACCCACTGAACCACAACAGGGTCATTCAAGCCTAGCTGATCGCGATATGCTTCACGCTCTGCAGCGGAAACGCTAATGCCAACCATCTCACGAATTGGATCACCGAACGAATATTTAATACCGAACCCGATGATGGATATGACAAACATGACGATCAACGCCTGTGTCACTCTTCGAACAATAAAAGCAAACATATGGGGTGTTGGGGGTTATAAGTTAATCCAAAACCCAGTCTCTTAAAACCGAAGAGAACCGGCACAAAGGTCGGTTCATATGGTTCCTCGCTGTGTGGCGGAGAACTGAGTAGTACAGACAGAGTCTGTTTGTATCCATCATTAAATCGGGGCGACTTGCGCCGCCCCGAAGAATGCTATTTCATTACGAGGTCGCCGAAGTAAGGGTAGTTCATTACGTTTACTACCTCACGAGCGTTGTCGAGGTTTTTAGCACTGGCCCAGGAAAGATCCTGCCAGTGAAGTGGAATGAATGCAGCGTCTGCATTGAGGATGCGCTCGATTTCCTGAAGCTGAGCATGGCGTTTAGCTGTGTCAGTTTCGGAGTTAGCAAGAGCTACGAGTTCATCAACTTTAGGGTTGCAGTATTCGCCGGAGTTGTACTGGCCTGCGCCTGTCTCTTTGTTAGGACAAACTGCAAGGTACTCGGTGAAGTTTGCAGAGTCTTCGGTATCTGAGTGCCAACCGATCATCTGGATGTCAGCAGCACGTGCGTCGAACTGATCCCAGTACTGTGCTTTAGGCATAGTTTTGAGGTTAACTTTGATACCGATGCGAGCCATCATAGAAACGAAAGCCTGAGCGATCTGCTCATCTTTAACGTAACGGTTGTTAGGAGCAATCATGGTTGCTTCAAAACCGTCAGCGTAGCCAGCTTCTTCCATGAGAGCTTTAGCTTTTTTGAGGTCGTAGCGAGGTGTGAGATCTGCTACGTAACCCTGATAGCCTTTAGGGCTCTGCTGAGCTGCTGCAGTACCGCGACCTTTGAGGATTTTTTTAACGATACCAGCGTTGTTGGTAGCGTATACCATCGCTTCGCGAACTTTAGGGTTCGCAAGAGCCTTGTTACGCTGCTGGTTCATCTGGAACATGATGACGCGGGTACCTGGCATGGTGATCAGGTCTACGTTGTCAGCAGAATCAAGACGGTCGTAATCCTGTGGAGGTACAGGCATGATGAAATCTACGTCACCGGAAAGAATGGAAGCAACGCGAGTAGCTTCGTTCTTAATAGGACGCATGTCGATTTCTTCAACGTTACCACGGGAAGTCCAGTAGTTAGGGTTGGCTTTGAAAACCATTTTAACGCCCTGTTCACGTTCTGCAACAGTGAAAGGACCAGTACCGGAAGCGTTGGTGTTAGCAAATGCAGGACCGGTTTTGCCGATGATGCCTTTATCCTGACCATTTTCATCTTTACCAGTGTAGAACTTGGAGTCCATTGGGAAGATGTAGGTAGCCATGTTGATAAGGAGCGGGTAAGGCACTTTGGTTTTGAGGTCTACAGTGAAGTCATCCACAACAACTGCAGGTTCAAAAACTTCGAAAAGGCCTTTGAAGTCGATAGAGCCCTTGAGACGATCAAGAGTCCACGCAACGTCTTTAGCAGTAAATTCATTACCGGAGTGGAATTTTACACCTTTGCGGAGGTGAAAACGCATGGTCTTGTCGTCGATGCGTTCCCATTTAGTTGCAAGGCGCGGGTCAAAGCCCATTTCCTGGTTCCAACGTACGAGTGGGTCAAATACTAAGTGAGAGTACTGAAGCATGCCGCCGGAAAGCTGTACATGCGGGTCAAGTGATACAGGGTCAGCATCAACAGCTAAGCGTAAAGTCTTAGCGGAAGCTGGCGCTGCAGCAAATGCTAAAACAGCGGCGAGAGCAAGCACCGTGAACAAACGTTTCATCCGAAACCTCCAAACTAGAAATACTTCTAACAACCTAAAACAAATAGAGACCACAAAATTGTTTAACGTGCGCGTTTCAATACACAGCAGCACCGTAAACAACATATAAAGCTCGAAATAAAAACCTTTCAGACCTTTTTAAGTCAAGCTTTTTTGCGATAGAAGAACCGATTGTCGCGAATGGCGCGGGTTTGCAGCGTGGTTCTTTGAGCAAACACGCAACTGAGCTTCATTTCGGTTTTTTCTTAAAAAACAGCAGGTAAGTGCAATCGTCTTGACAGACGCAGAAAATTAAATAAGTCCGTGCTGTTTGGAGAATACATAGAAATAGTCGCTCAGTATATACAAGGACGCACCTAACCCATTCAATATTCAATAATTACCATTTACGTAAACAGTTATGAAAACCAAGTGGGTAAGGCAAGAGAAACTATTCGCCGTGCGGATTTTAGTACAACAGATACTGAAAAATAACAACTTTTCTATACATTTTGCACCATCACACTGTGGTGACAGTAAAATGTTGCCTGAGTCATACTGCTATTTACAGACGTCATACAGCAAATAAATAATCATAACTGCACAAATTTGCAGAAAAATATAAAACTTACATCACAATTACAGTGAAAACGGCATGTTTTTTCTTTTTTTTTAAAAAATAGAAACAAAAACTGCTAGATAGTGATGTATATTTCAAAAATTACCGTTGATGAAGAAAAATGCAGAGGAGTTGATATTGGAGAAAAAACTTATCGACTTGGCATTTTCTACAATACTGTCATATCTGTGCGTTGTTAATAGCTTAAGAAGGGGAGAGAGTTGAACTCTACGTGCAGGAATTTTACTGATGATATTGTAAGCAGGTTAGGCTGCTTGTTACAGCAAAGTTGGCACTTTTAAAGGCATGATTTGCAGTACCTACTGGTCTGCAAAGGATGGATTGGTGTATGAATTGGGTACGTCGAACCGCAAAAGTGTTCTGCAAGGCAGGAATTCTGATTTGGTATCATGTGCCTCTTGCGGGATTATTAGATCAACTGTATCACTCAAGCACAATAAAGATACGAAATGCTCACAGGCGCAACGACAAGGTGTGTGGGCAAGGAGAATATATATGAAGTTTCCAGAACCAAGTATGGAAGGACCTCTTTCCGTTGAAACAGCGATAGCAAACCGTCGTAGTATACGTGAGTTTGCAGACGAACCGCTGACTCCGGATTCCCTCGGACAGATCTTATGGGCAACCTATGGTGTGAACGAAGAGGGACCATGGAACCGTCGTACCGTACCGTCTCCAGCAGCAATGTATCCAATGGAGCTTTACGTTGTAGCCGGTGATGTGGAAGGGCTGGAACCGGGTGTGTATCGCTATGATGCTCTCTGCCACTCTCTCGAAGAAGTGGAAGAAGGCGATTTGCGTGAAGAACTTGCTGAAGTTTGTATGGAACAGGATTGGATTGCTAAAGCACCTGCAATTCTTGTGATCACAGCAGCATTCGACCGTATTTCTCAAAAATTTGGCGAACGTGGTGTAGCATATACTTTCTTTGAAGCAGGTCATATGTCCCAGAACTGCTATCTGCAAGCTGAAGCACTCGGACTTGGTGTGACCGCAGTCGGTGCGTTCAAAGAAGAACATCTCATGGAACTTCTTGAATTGCCACCGGAGCACAACCCAATGCTCGTTATGCCGATTGGCTGGAAAGATTTCGAATAGTATTTTTGTCTCCGACGGACAGGGAAAACCTTGTTACACTGTCCGCATCAGTCATCTCTTATTCTTCAAGAACGGCTAGTGCCCTGTAGAAAGGTTCTCCCCCAGCCCCCTTTCCAAAGACTTTTATTATGCGAAAAACATTCGTTAATAGATTTTTCATGCGGCTTAACGCTACTGACTTGAATAATAAAAAGGCTGTCCCTCATACGAAGGACAGCCTTTTATCATTTCACGAAAGGTAATACTATCTTCATCGAATATTAAGTTCCTTTGATTAAATCAAAGGAACTAGGCAAAACTATCCCTTTTCCCTGCTACCCAATAAATTTTGCCCAAAGCTTGCGATTTCGTGCGCCGTCAAATTCACAGAAATAGATGGCCTGCCATGTCCCGAGTTGAACTCGACCATTTTCGACTATAAGCATCTGATCAGGGCCAAACATGCTTGCTTTTATGTGTGCATCGCTGTTGCCTTCCATATGCTGGTAATCACCTTTGCGCGGGACAAGGTGTCGCATATTCACTGTTATGTCGCGGGCAACGTCAGGGTCTGCTCCTTCGTTAACAGTTACAGCGCCGGTTGTGTGCGGACAAAAGAGCAGCAATGCGCCATCCTGCCAATTGTTTTCGCTGACGAGCGTTTGCACTCTGGATGTAATATCAATGAGTTCTTCACGGGTGGATGTGCGTATTTCAAGTAGTTCCATGATGTCCTCGTATATATGTAAGCAGTTGAATGTGTTGTATGATATGTAGCATAATTGTGCGATATCATCTATGAGCTGGGAATAGTTGAGGAGTTGGGGTTTTTCCAATACAACATACAATCCTCTTGGCGGCAGAAACCGTCGATGGGGACACTACACTGTACGATGCGTTGCTGTTAACGGATAAACACTCTGTGTAGCAGCATCAGTTAGGAATTATGCCAAGGAGTATCTATGCCTGTTGTAATGGGCACTGCCGGACATGTTGATCATGGTAAGACCACGCTTGTAAAAACCCTCACCGGAATCGATTGTGACAGACTGGAAGAAGAGAAAAAGCGCGGGATAACCATTGAGTTAGGTTTTGCTTTCTTCGATTTGCCTGATGGCGGCAAGATGGGGATTGTGGACGTTCCGGGGCACGAAAAATTTGTTAAAAACATGGTTGCAGGTGCATCCGGCATCGATTTTGTGATGTTGGTTATTGCAGCGGACGAAGGCGTAATGCCGCAGACCCGCGAGCATCTGGAAATCTGTTCTCTCCTTGGTATCCCGACAGGCTTTGTTGCGCTTACCAAAACAGACATGGTGGACGAAGAATGGCTTGAGCTGGTGCAGGAGGATGTTAAAGCTTTTCTGCAGGGCTCGTTCCTTGATGGTGCGCCAATTTTTCCTGTTTCCTCGCAGACTGGCGACGGACTTGATACCGTTCGTGCGCATATTACCAAGATGGAGAAAGAGCTAGTACCGCAGCGTCGTTCAGATCTGTTCCGTATGCCGGTAGACAGATCGTTCACTATGCGTGGTCATGGTACTGTTGTGACTGGAACCATGGTTTCCGGCTCTCTTAATATCAGCGATGAAGTACGTTTTTATCCACATGATTTCACGGGTAAGGTTCGCGGGCTGCAAAGTCATGGTAGTGCTGTTGAAAAGGCTCCGGCAGGCAAACGTACTGCAATCAATATTGCCGGAATAGAAGTGTCAGACGTACATAGAGGCGATGTGCTTGCACGGCCTGATACGTTGTTTCCTTCCGAAACGTGGCACATTGAACTTACATGCCTCTCGTCGTCACCATCACCGCTTAAAAACCGTACAGAAATACATTTCCATCACGGTGCTCGTGACGTTTTAGCGCGTCTATATTTTCCTGATCGTGACAAGCTTATGCCGGGTGAAACGGCTATTTGTGAAGTCCGTTTCCCAGAGCCAATGGTGGGCGTAGCAAATGACCGTTGTGTTGTTCGTTCTTTCTCGCCGTTGCGTACCGTGGGTGGTGGCAAATTGCTGCATCCAGAAGCAGAACGTCTTCGCAAAAAGAATCCACACTACGAAGTTATATGGAACAGCCTGCAAGAACTTCCAAAAGCTGAGCCGGACGACAGAGTCCGTCTGCATCTTGCTATGGCAGCAGAAAAAGGCTTGTCCTTCACTCGTCTTTGTATTTTTACAGATATCGAAACTAAGAAGCTTGAGAAAATTCTTAACCTTTTGGGTGGAAAGCAAGAAGCGCTTTGTTTCGATAAAGAAGAGCGTCAGTACATCGCAGGAAAAATTCTTACAGAACTTTCAGAAAGCTGTGTTGAGTTTATGGCTGCGTTCCATAAAAACGAACCGATGAAAGCAGGCCTTTCCCGTGGGATGCTTGCTTCCGGCTGGGGCAAGCGGCTTTCACCTAAGCTCGTACATTTTCTTGTTGAGCGACTTATTAAAGCCAACTCCATCGTTATCGATGGTGATGTTCTGCGATTGCCAGCACATAAAGTGTCCATGGCAGCGGATCAGGAAGGCTTACGTAAAACCATCCTTGAAGCATACGAAAAGGGCGGAATTACTCCTCCGAACCTCAAAGAGGTTCTTGAACCGCTCGGGGTGGAAGTAAAAGAAGCAGTCCCTGTACTTAAGCTTATGGAAGAGAAAGGTGAAATCGTGAAAGTGAAGGATACTCTTTACTATCACGCGCCAGCGCTGGAAAAAGTAAAAGAAATGGTGCGCGAATATCTTTCTAATCATGACGACATGGGACCTGGACAGCTACGCGAAACTGCAGGGCTTTCACGCAAATACGCAATTCCCTTGCTCGAATATTTCGATCGCGTGCGGCTTACCATGCGTATCGGTGACAAACGTCAGCTTCGCGGTACTAGTGGAAAGTAGTTCGTTTTTTTTATTTGTGTGTATGTGTGCCTCCAGCGGTGCTTGCCAGCAGAACTTTAAGACCTGTCACACTGTCACTATCTGTAATCTCTTATTCATCGAGAACAGCTACCGCTTTGCAAAAGATTCTTAAAAATCTCCAAAAACTTTTATCTGCGAGGCTAGCACGTTTCTTACGTAGCTCGCGGCTTACACCTCACTACCTTTCATAAATAAAAAAGGCTGTTCCATTATAGTGGGACAGCCTTTTATCTTTCAAAACCATTCTTTTTCATTTTCTGACAAATTCCTCTTACTCATTTCATAAAAATTTTGAGTTATTAGCCTTGGGAAGTTTGTCTTTTCGATTCTTTGTAATGTCGTTAACATTTTTTCAAGAAAACCGCTTTCCTCATGCATCTTTCTTCTTTCCCAATCCCTATTCATCACGCAAATGCATTCGAACGATGTGTTGAATCTTTTCTCATCAGTTTCCGTATTGTTTTCCGAGCTACATGCTGCCCTGAGCTCCAGATGAGTCACCCTGTACGTACCGCTCGGAAACAGATGAGAAAAAATTCTGCACTCCGTCACCAATCCTTCCAGCCCCTCCTGCTAAAAAAACACAAAAGTTAAAGAAAAGAGCAACCACACCTCTATCTACGAGTAATAACTCTCATTTAAGGCAAAAAACTTGCTATTTCTTACATATGAAACCGTTATACCATTTGCCGCTCTACCTAATTCGCGTTACAGTCAGTTATTGCACACAACGTCTTCCGCTTGCGGTTTTACCGCTTGTTGTGAGCAATAAGACATTTTGGCGACATGTCACTATGTCCAGACGCTCCTGCCTGAAATGGCTGAGAGTCTCCTCACGCAAGGATGCAGAAATTCTAGCTAGATTCTGCATCCTTGCTTCGCTTCCCCCCTACGCCGCGTCCAGACCGGACTTTTTCATAATCTTCCATTTGCTGTCTTGCCCCAACGAGCGTATGTTCGAATATGACTTCTTGACTTTATACGAAGTCCTATTACACATCTAAGCAAACTAATTTGTCAGAAAATTGATGGAGAAATATATAATATGAGTAACACAGAACACCGCTGCGGTTGGGTCGCCATGATGGGACCTCCTAATGCGGGTAAATCAACTATGCTTAACGCATACTTAGGGCAGAAAGTAGCTATCGTTACCCCTAAGCCACAAACTACCCGAAATCAGGTCAGCGGTATCCTGTCCAGCCCAGATTCCCAGGTTATCTTTATGGATACACCTGGTATTCACCAGCTTCGTGGTAAAATGAACAAAATTTTATTGCAGACTGCATGGCACACCCTTAGTGGTGCGGATGTAGTTATGGTGGTTCTGGATGGTTCACAGTACGTCGACCGTCCTGGTACATTTGATAGAGATATCGAACCGTTGAAAGAAGCAATTCTCAACGAAAAACGTGCTGTGGTAGTTGCTGTCAACAAAGTGGACAAGTTCCGCGATAAAGCTAAGATGCTTCCGCTTCTCGAAAAGCTGAGCGCTCTTTGGCCTAACGCAGAAGTTTTCCCTGTTTCTGCAATGCGTAGAGATGGACTTGAGCCAATGCTCGAGTACCTTAAGAAACACCTTCCTGTTTCTGAAAAACTCTACCCTGAAGACCAGCTCTCCACTGTACCAGTACGCTTTATGGCTGCTGAAGTTGTACGTGAAAAGCTCTTCATGGAACTGCGTCAGGAACTTCCATACAACTGCGCTGTTGAAATTGAGAAATGGGATGACACCGGCGAACGTGTATTCGTTAACGCTGTTATTTACGTTTCCCGCAAGAGCCATAAATCTATGGTAATCGGCGCACAGGGTCAGAACCTTAAAAAGGTCGGCACAGAAGCACGTAAAGAGCTTCAGGAAATGCTGCGCCAAAAAGTTCACCTTGAACTGTGGGTAAAAGTACGCGAAGGATGGACTGAAGACGTAGGCTTTATGCGCCTTCTTGGTCTTTCTTCTTCCTAGCTGCTCCATATCAGCGAACATAGGCGGCTTTTGCCGCCTTTTTTATTAGGGGTGTCAAAACCCCGTACTTACTTTGACCGGCGAGGGGTAATAACCGCCGGAAAAATGGATAGAGAACTATGAATGAATGTCATGTTGACGGTGCTGCAATTATTGCCCGTTACGATGCTGTCGTTGAAAAAGTGGCGGATGCTGCCCGTAAAGCGGGACGTAATCCTGAAGATGTAAAGCTCATTGCTGTATCTAAACGTCACCCTGCTGAATCTATTAAAATTCTCAACAAACACGGCCAGTTAGACTTTGGCGAAAACTACGTTCAAGAGGTTCTTGCTAAGCAGGAAGAACTGGCTGAACTTACCATCAACTGGCACTTTATCGGTCATTTGCAATCCAAAAAAGCCAAAGATGTTGCTGGGAAGTTTGCCCTTATTCATTCCATCGACCGTTTAGCCTTGGCACAAAAACTGCAAAACCGCATGGAGATGCTTCCCGTTTCCGGTTTGGACGGTGAGAGAAAAGTTCAGGATATTTTGCTTCAGGTCAATATTGGCGACGAAGCACAAAAATCCGGCGTCGATAAAGACGAACTTTTTGAACTTGCCGAACAGGTTGCAGCGTTTCCACTACTGCGTATCCGCGGATTAATGGGAATGCCACCGGCATCTTGTGTTGCAGAAGAGGCACGTCCTTTCTTCAGCAATTTGCGTGAACTGCGCAATGAGCTTTCAACCCGCATTGGCGTTCCAATGGAACACCTATCTATGGGTATGACACAGGACTACGTGCAGGCAATTGAAGAAGGCGCCACATTTGTACGTATAGGAACAGAAATTTTCGGCCCGCGTCCTTACTAACACGCGAAAAAAGAGCATTCTATGGATTTGGCAACGGTTCTCGGGATAGTAATTTCCTTCGGTCTGGTTCTCTCTGCTATCATGATGGGTGGCAGTCTTCTCATTTTTGTTTCCGTACCGTCATTACTTATTGTTCTGGGCGGAACCATTGGCGCAACGCTTGTAAACTATCCACTTAAGCGCGTTGTTTCCGTAATGAGTGTTTTTAAAAAGACACTCTTTGCTCAAGACTTGTCCCCGCAGGAAACTATTGATCAGTTCAAAGATTACGCTGACCGTGCCCGTAGAGAAGGTATCCTTTCTCTTGAACCGATCATCAGCGGAATTGAAGACCCATATCTCAAAAAGGGTTTACAACTGACCGTCGACGGCCTTGAGCCGCAGGCTATTCAGGAAATCTTAGAGTCTGAAATTGCCAATACAGAGGCCCGCCATAGTGACGGGCAGGATATTCTTAAATCATTCGGTGAATACGCACCGGCACTGGGTATGATCGGTACAGTTATCGGCCTTGTTCAGATGCTGCAAACTATGAGTGATCCAAGTTCTATTGGTCCTGCTATGGCGGTTGCGCTTATCACCACATTCTACGGCGCATGTCTTGCCAACCTTGTGTTCATTCCAATGGCTGGCAAGCTGAAGTCTCGTAGTAACTCCGAAATCCGTATTAAAGAAATGCAGCTCGAAGGCGTGCTTGCAATTTCCCGTGGGGAAAACCCGCGTATTATTCAAGAAAAACTTTCTTGTTTCCAGGCAATTGGCGATCGTCTTGATGCTGCATAGCAGCTCCCATACTTCATCGTAACGGGAGTACGTAATGGCTAAACGTAAAAAGAAACAAGAAGAAGGCGGCGGCGCCTCCTGGCTCATCACATTCTCAGACATGATGACCCTCATGCTTACATTCTTTGTATTACTTGTAAGTATGTCGGTTACGGATGAGAGACGAAAGCTGATTGTATTAACGTCCGTAACTGGTGCGTTTGGTGAAGGTAATGGCAACCTGAACCCGGCCACACAGACTGATACTCAACGTATTGTTGACCCGGGCCCGATGGAACTGAAAACTGATGATCTCTCTCCACTTAAAGACCTTTTGTGGGAGGACGACAAAGAAGACTTGAACTTTCAGGAAAACCAGTATGTTCAAATTTTCTCCATCAGCGAAGATGTTCTATTCAACCCAGGCACCACACAATTAAGCAATAGAGGCGTTATGCTGTTAAACCGCATAATGCCTTGGGTGCTGCGGATAAAACATCCGTTGCTGCTTGCCGGACACACATCCGCACTTCGCGATGAAGCCGGTAAAGACTATGAAGTTTCCTTTACGCGTGATGCAGAGCTTTCACCAACATGGAACCTCTCTTTCATGCGCGTAATGAGCGTCTACAGTTATCTTAAAGGTCGGGGAATCCCTACAGATCAAATGATGGTGGAGGCTTTCGCCAACTATCATCCTCGCTGGAGTGATAACAATCCGAAAGGTAGAAAAAAAAACAGACGCGTAGATATTGTGTTGGATAAACGCAATATGCAGTGGATCAAAAAGCTGGAAGATCTCACCCGCGAAGCGCCAAAAAAGAAAAAGCAATTTGACTTCAAAGATTTCAAATTTGATCTTAGCGTAAATGATGGCGGAGACAGGGTTTCCAGTGTATCCGGTTCAATGCAGGACGGAGTATAACGAATGGCTCGTGAAAAAAAACAAGAGGAACCGGAAGGCGTCCCTGCGTGGCTCATCACCTTCTCTGACCTTGTGACCTTGCTGCTCACATTCTTTGTACTCATTCTCAGTATGTCTTCTATGGATAAGACAATGCTTGTGGAGATTAACCCGTTTGAGCGCGGCATGGGTGTTATCAACTACCATGGCTCCGGACGAGTGCCACAGCGCATCAAACTTATCTTGGAACTTGTATCTGATCCAAAGTCTGCTTTCGAGCAGCGAGACAGAATTAAAGACTTGTTGTTTCCGGAGGACGTGCTGCCACCGGATATTGACATGAGTACGCTGGATCGTAACTTACGCATCCTTCAAAAGCCGGAAGGTCTTGCAATTGCCCTTACAAATGATCTTGTATTCAAACCGGGCAGTTATGAGTTAACCCCTTCTGCACAAAAATTGCTCTCTCAAGTAGTGCTGATGCTGCAATACACATCGGCAGATACAAATATTTCCGGTCACGCAGATAATACAGGCCGCAACAATGCCGCCAACTATCCGCTTTCCGGAAAAAGAGCGATGGCCGTACTTGAATACTTTTTGAAAACAGGACTTCAGCCAAGACGCTTTTCCGTAAGCGGCTACGGTGCAGACAAGCCCCTTGAGTCAAACGCAACAGAGTACGGACGTGCACAGAATAGACGAGTAGAGATTTTAATTAAAACAACCCAGCGTCTTGGACGCTATTCATAAGAGATTGCTGCAAGAAACTGCAAAGGAGCTGTATCGTGATTGAAGAAGGAAAAGACCAAAATAAAAAAAGCGGAAAGATGAAATGGGTCATCATGCTTTTAGTCCTTCTGCTTCTGGCTGGCGGCGGGTACTTCGCGTACACAACGTACTTCCAGAATTCTACCGAAACGGCAGAACCTCAGGATGTTCAACTTGAAGATATTGATCCAGCTGATTCACAAGTAGTCACCCTGCCAAGTTTCCTTGTAAACCTCTCTGACCCGCTCGGGCGACGCTACATTAAGCTTACTCTTGATGTTGAAGTTGCCAGTTCGGATGCTGCACAAGTACTGGAAAGCTCAAGCGCAAAAGTGCGTGACGCAGTTATTCTGCTTCTTTCCAGCAAGTCATACGCAGACCTTGCTTCTCTTGAGAGCAAAATTCTGCTTAAAAATGAACTGGTGACCCGACTCAACCAGATCATTGGCAGCTCTAAAGTTGTACGTGTGTATTTTACAGAACTGGTTATCCAGTAATTTAATTAGCTATTACTCCCTTTCAGATAAGGAAGGTTACTATGTCTGAAGACGTGAATCAGGATTTACTGGCTGAACAGTGGGCGGCAGCTCTTGAAGAGCAGGATGATGAACCAATCGGCGGCGCAACTCAGAATATGAGTCAAAACGAAGCACTTGCAGAAGAATGGGCAGCAGCACTTGCCTCTGAAGAACAAGAAGTTATTCAGAAGGAAAAAGAGCAAAGCGTACTCTCCAGCAAAGCTCACGAAGCTACGTTCAAGGATTTGACAGAGGATGCAAAAGCCATCCGTCCTGAAGCTGGAAAGCACGAACTCGACTTCATTCTGGACATTCCACTTGATGTTTCCGCAGAACTTGGTCGTACCCGTCTGCTCATCAACGAACTGCTCCAGCTTGGTCAGGGTTCTGTAGTTGAGCTTAATAAGCTTGCAGGTGAACCACTTGAAATTTTTGTTAATGGCAAGCTTGTCGCTCGTGGCGAAGCTGTTGTTATTAACGAAAAATTCGGTGTGCGCCTGACTGACATCATCAGCCCGATCGAAAGGGTTAAGCAGCTTGCGTAACATTTTAGTGACAGCAGCCCATGCGGCTATCGATTCTTCCGCTGATATCGTCAACGGAACGTCGCCCGCTGTCCCTGAAGTAGTAGGCTGGGGGAGCTATGTTCAGTCCATCGGCATCCTGCTGCTACTTTTAGGCGGGCTCTATGGACTGCTCTGGTTTGTTAGGAAAGTCGGCATGAATAAAGGCTTCAGGGGCAATAAAGGTAGTAAACGCACCTTGGATGTGGAAGAACGATTCCACCTTGCACCTAAAAAGCAATTAGTCGTGGTACGCTTCTTGAATAAAAGGCTATTACTGGGGGTTACAGACCACCAGATCAACCTTTTATCTGAAACGGAAGCGGAAGATGACTCTAGCGACTCCTCTGACTCGGAAGAATTTAAAAAATTTATGGGACAGCTCCGCAACGCGGATTCTGACTCTTAGTGCTTTATTACTGCTGGTTCCCGCTGTAGCGTTTGCTGCGCGGGACCTCGCAGTGCCATCCCTCTCGCTGGCATTAGGTGCAGGCCAGTCAGAACCGGAGAATGTATCCGTTCTACTAGAAATCCTGTTCCTGCTCACTATTCTGTCACTGGCACCAGCCATTATGCTGACAGTTACCAGCTTTACCCGCATCATTATCGTTTTTTCCTTTTTACGTCAGGCATTAGGAACACAGCAGCTGCCACCGTCTCAGGTTCTGGCAAGCCTCGCTATTTTTATGACTTTCGTCATTATGCGCCCTGTGGGCATGGCTATTAACGATAATGCACTGCAACCCTACCTAAGCGAACAAATCGGCTTCACAGTAGCTCTGGACGAGGCACAAAAGCCTCTCAGAGAGTTTATGTTTAAGCATACACGTGAAAAAGACCTCTCTTTGTTTTATTCCATCAGTAAAATGGAACGACCAAAATCAAAGACAGAAGTTCCGACCATGATGCTGGCAGCAGCCTACGTCATCAGCGAACTCAAAACAGGCTTTACCATCGGCTTCCTCATCTACGTACCGTTCCTCATAATCGATATGGTTGTCTCAAGTATTCTTCTCGCTATGGGTATGATGATGCTGCCGCCAATGATGGTTTCTATGCCGTTTAAACTGCTTCTTTTTGTCCTGGTAGACGGCTGGAGCCTGCTCACCGGCTCTCTCGTTAACAGCTTCCTATTGTGAGGATATGAAACATGACACCCGAATTCGTTATCGGCTACGCCCGTAAAGCAATCGAGCTTACGCTCATGATCTCGCTGCCTATGCTCCTCGTAGGCCTTATTGTCGGTCTGATTGTATCCATCATTCAGGCAGCAACACAGGTGCAGGAGCAGACCCTTACCTTTGTACCTAAAATTATCGCGATCTTTGTATCGCTACTCATAGCGTTCCCCTGGATTATGGAGAAAATGACCTCGTTTACTCGCGAAGTCTTTATCAATATCCCTACGTACATTCGCTAAAAAGTATCTCACTCGCTTAACTCTACAGACTTGAACAACAAAAAGGGCTGCCCTTCATCTGAAGGACAGCCCTTTTTGGTATTCATCGAAAGGAACTTGGCCTGCTACCGTACTGCGACAGCGCTATTTTCGCTGAACCGCACAAGTACCATACCAGAGAATTTGTCACCGCGGTATGCTTCAACACGGTACACACGTCCGCCCTTATCAAGCGAGAACCGTGTTACAAGATCTTTTTTGCGTACAAGCACGTCTGATTCAGCACCGTTGTTTTCTCCAACGTACCCGATGATATTAAAACGATAGCCTTTCAGTGAGTTAATACTAAAATGACTGTCCACGTCGATGACAGTACCCATGGCGACTTCCCGAGTACTCCCGTCTACGGTTATTTGCAGTGAAGAAAGGCTGTCATCGAATTCAAAGAACTGAGGCGACAGGTTCGTCAAATTTCTGTTCCCGTAGTAAACCTTGTAGCCGTTCGGAGCATCAACCATGGTTAACAACGGCTTAGATGCTTCAAACTTGTTCGCTAAGTTTTTGTTCATAGGAACGTAGCTGAGATACTTACGAACATCATCCAGTTCGAGCTGTAATTTCCCGCCGTACATTGCAAGTTTAACCTGGCTGAACATGGCTTGTTTAATCGAACTCGGGTTCAGATCAAAGTCACGGGAAAATTCAATACCTGCCTGCTTCAAAAACGATTCAAGCACTGAGAGATGGTAGTAAGTACGGGTCGGTGTCATAAAAGACTTGCTGGCTTCAATACCAAAAGCAGGCTTACCATGCGTAATGGCATAATAAGTAAGCGACTTTTCCATTTCGTGATCACCTTCGCGGGTGCGGGTGTTCTTCAAATGAAGCTTATCGCTCTGTTGAAGTAACTCTGCGTTAGCTTTTTTAACAGCAATTTTTGCCATGCTGTTCAAGTCACCAAATTTTGGATGCGCTATCGCTTCCTGATCAATAATTACACATTGTCCCCAATAATTAGGATTGTGAAGCTTATCGATGTAGGTTGGACTGAAAAATCCGCTACCATCGTGCAGGTTAAGAACCATGTCGACTTTGTCATTACGGATAATTTCTTTTATCCGCTGCACGGAAGAATAGTCTGGGTCGTTTTTATCAAGCATCGAAAATTTACGGTTCATGTCACCGTATGAACCACGTGAACTTTTGATAATGCTTAAAAAGTTTAAATTTGGAACAACCCACACATTGCCTTTGGTGATGTTGTAATGAGATACAAGCATAGCGGCAGCACTAAAGCCACCCGGTTCATCACCCTGAATGCCACCCACAACAAGAATCGTTGGTCCCTCAGCATCGTTGCCAAGTTTGTGCAAAGAAAAATCCAACGGATTTTGCGCAGCGGCAGAAACCGTCATCATGAAAACGAAGATAAAAGATAGTAACAGTCGCATTATAAATTCACCTTAACATGCCAGGGTTCATACCGTACTCCCAGCAAATTCTCTCTAGGGTATCTCAGTGTCAGATAACCAAGCTTGCTTAATTTGCTGAACACATGTGTTTCAGTAAAGCGGGAGGTAAAATTAAATTTTCCGTATTTTCGCTGCCCAACATCAAAATCGCTGATGCCGTGGAAGGAATAGCCCGGAGGAGCTAAGGAGCGCGAAGCCAAAGACAAATTACCACCGTTACTGCTCGCTTTCATAAGGAACAAGTGGAATTGCTTCACCACGCCGCGTACACCGGATGTCAAAATTACATCAGAAGAAAGGGCACTTTTTATTTCGTTCCACACCTCATATGGGTGTCCTTTAAAAACATAATGCCCGCTGTTGCGAATTTTAATGACACTCTCGGGTTTTATGGTCTGGGTAAATGCAGTAATAGGTTTATCACCGTAAAAACCTAATGCACTAGCATCATAGTAAAATGTTTTTTCAAGAAATTCTTTCTCTTTATCAGAAAACGCGCCAACACGTGAATATTGTTCTCCGATAGTAAACGCTTCATCAACACTCACAAGATTAAAATTTCCATATCCGACTGTGCGCATCACTCGTGTGATCTTTGCTGTACACTCTTTAAGTATCGACAATTCTTCATCTTTAAGCATAATATCGTCAGGATGCGCAGAATCAAAATGACTCATTTTAGAAATATAGTCTTTTACATGCAAATCAAACTGACCATGCTCTTCTTGAAGATTCATCTCAATCAACTCAGCAGCAAAAGCATTGCATGGTATTGCAACCGCAGATGCAATACAAATATGTCGTAAAAAAGATCGCCTGTTCATTCATCACTCGTGGAAAAATACATGCACCACAGCATTATTGCCGCTTATTTCAAAAGAGAACTACGTTATTTCATGTGAAAATTAAAGTCTGATGATTATGCTTTAACAACCTCAGTTTGCACTGAGCGCGCGACTTCTAATAGTAATATCTTGTAAAAGTACACTGCAAATTTTTTGCATTAAAGTAATGCCAACAATTACAGCTGAGCAGGCCATAGTCTTTCCCACTTCCCAGTGGATTCAAAAAATAATGGATGAAACTGTCTGTCCCAAGGGTTCATCTTGCCTTTGCCCTATTTTTTTTTTAGCGTGACTAATTGTAGTTCTTTTTGCGTATTCCTTGTTTTGAATACACAATCCCCGAACACACAAATTCCAAATTTTTGAAATTTGCAGGACCATAATGAGTACAGCAGCATTAACCACAGCCTACAGACCACAACGCTTTGCCGACGTTGCAGGACAGTCAACAGTAAAAGCTGTTCTTTCCCGCGCAGCCAAAGAAGACAAAGTAGCTCCGGCCTATCTTTTCAGCGGCACCCGCGGTGTCGGCAAAACAACCATTGCCCGTATTTTCGCAAAAGCACTTAACTGCAAAAATGCTCCAACAAACGAGCCTTGCAACGAGTGCGAACACTGCAAAAAGATTACACAGGGCATGCATGTAGATGTGGTGGAAATTGACGGCGCTTCCAACCGAGGCATCGATGACGCACGCAGACTGCGTGAATCTATCGGCTATGCAGCAATGGAAGGTCGCTACAAAGTCTTCATCATCGATGAAGCACACATGCTCACCCGTGACGCGTTTAACGCGCTGCTCAAAACACTTGAGGAGCCGCCAAAAGGCGTTACATTTATTCTTGCCACCACAGAGTCACACAAATTCCCCATCACTATCATCAGCCGATGTCAGCACTACACATTCAAAATGCTCACCGAGCAGGAACTTGTAGATCATCTGACAAAAATTCTCGGCTTGGAAAAAATCGAATACGATCCAGCAGCAGTGCGCCTTATCGCACGCCGTGCAGCAGGGTCTGTTCGTGACTCCATGTCCCTACTCGGACAAGTTCTAGCTCTAGGGAATGATCGTCTTGAAGTGGCGGATGTCCGCTCTATTCTTGGTCTTGCAGGACAGGAACTGTTCTTTAGCGTTATGGACGCCATGAAGACTCAGGATGTCATTGCCCTTTCTCAGGTAATCCGTGACATCTTGGAACAAGGCGTTGATATCGGCTTCTTCCTTCGCGAGCTTGGTAACACATGGCGCAACTTGTTTATGCTTAAACAGGCCGGCGCACAGGCGTTGCCGCTTCTCAATCTACCAGAAGCTGAAGCTCAGCAATGGCTGGATATGGCACCACAGTTTGCCTTGTCTCACGTGCATGCTTGCTGGCAGCTGACGCTTGAAGGCCAACGCCGAGTTCTCACAAGCCTTGAACCGGCAATGGCACTTGAACTGCTGTTGCTGAACCTTGCGTTCCTGCCAAAGCTTATTTCAACAGAATCACTTTCTCGTGGAACCGGTGCACCTCAGCAGCCAGCAGGACAACGCCCTGCGCCTCAGCAGAGTGCACCACAAGGGGATCATCAGGCTACTCATTCAGTCACTAATCAAACTAGTCACCAGATGAACCAGCAAGCGCCTCAACAAGCCGCCCCCCAAATGCAGCAGTCACAGCAGGCGCGCCCACAACAGGCGCAACAAACTCAGGCTGCACCGCAGGCTCAAGCTCCTGCTCAACCAGCGTCACAGCCCCAGCCGCCACACAGGCAGCAAGGGCAACAAGCGCAGCGTCAGCAACAACCGCCTCATAGACAAGAACCACCGCACAGACAGCAGCAACAGCAGCAGCGTCCACCGATGCAGAGCAACATGCCACCGTCTATGCCTCCAATGGATTCTCCCCCTATGGAGTTACCGCCGGAGTATGGTGGAGCTAACAACAGTATGAGCGCACCACCGGACATTCCATCATCCGGTGGAGGAGATGCATCAAGCAATAATCAGCCGTCCGATCTTACCCGTTGGAGCGAATTCTTAGAGTCCTGTCAAAAACAGGACGAGACGGGCGGCAAAAGCTTACAATACCTCGCTAAGGCCACTGGCAAACGTTTCGGTGACACCCTACAGATTACCGCTGCAGGGCGTACTCAGTATGACATGTTGAACAGCACAGAGGTAATTGTGCTGCTCACACACCGTGCTCAGGAATGGTACGGTACGACTGCTGTAACGTTGCAGGAGCCTGAATCAGAAGTGCGCAGCTACCACGAATTGAAAGAAGAAATTGAATCGAATCCAGCGGCACTCCTTCTTAAAGAAGAATTAGGTGCAGAGCTGCTTACGTTCAAACATAAAGACGATCCGAGCCGGAAATAGTATACTGTTTCCGGTGAACGGGGCTTGCCCCTATTATTGTGCAAACTATGCAGATCTAGATTTCTGCTTACTTTAAATACTACATTCTCAAGGAGACTACCATGCGTGGAATGAACGATATGCTTCGTCAGGCTCAGATGCTTCAGAAAAAAATGTCTAAACTTCAGGATGACCTTGCAGAACGCGAAGTATCCGGTACTGCTGGTGGCGGCATGATCACTGTTGTCTGCACTGGCAAACAGGAAATTCGCTCCATTGTTATCGACAAAAACGCGGTAGACCCTGAAGACGTTGAAATGCTGCAGGACCTCGTTCTTGCTGCTGCTAACGACGCACTCCGCAAATCTAAAGAAATGGCTGAGAGTGAAATGGGTGCCCTTACCGGTGGCATGAACATTCCAGGCATGTTCTAAGTCAGGATTACCAGTGCAACAGCTCCCTGAACCGCTTAAAGTTCTAGTTGGACAACTCTCCAAGCTGCCGGGACTCGGTCCCAAATCTGCACAACGACTTGCTATGACGCTACTCAAGTGGCCGGAAAAGCAAACCCGCGATCTTGGACAAAATATCCATGACCTGCGGAACAAGCTGCATATCTGTGACCGATGCGGCGCATTGTCAGACACCGACCCATGCTCCATATGCATCAACGTAAACCGTTCGACCGACACCCTGTGTATCGTGCCGGAATGGGATGCAATGCTCGCACTTGAAGAGGGCGGCTTCTACAAAGGGCAGTACTTTATCATCGGCGGGCTCATTGCGCCGCTTGAAAACGTTACCCCTGAACAGCTGGAACTGGACAAACTGAAATCACGCCTTCTCGAAGGCTCCATTACCGAGATTATCTTCGCACTCGGCACCACCATTGAAGCGGAAAACACCGTCTCCTACATCAAGGAGCTTGTAAAACGGGAGTTTCCTCATATTAGTGTCAGCCGACTCGCGCAAGGTATCCCCCTCGGGTCAGACGTAAAGTTTGTGGACAAAGCAACGCTGCGGCAATCGCTGAACTACAGGCAAAAGCTGTAGCCACTTGCGTGGGTATTTTTGGTGAGTCTGTGACACTTGTTGTCTACGACGTTTGCCTTTGGCGACCCTTCGGGGCTTGCCTCCGGCGGCCAAAGAACCTTGTTGCACTGTCCGTATCCGTAATCTCTCATTCTTCGAGAACGGCTAAGGCTCTGTAGAAAGGCTTCTCTGGACTCTCCAAAGACTTTTACCTGCGAGATAGGCCAGTTGCTTATGTAACCTCAAGGCTTTGCGACTACCTTTCGTAGAATAAAAAAGGCTGTCCTTCATATGAAGGACAGCCTTTTTGCTATTCAAGTAAGTGCAATCAAGCCGCGTGAAGAATTAATCAACAAACGTTTATCGCATAATAAAGGTTTCTGGAGATTCTTAAGAACCTTTTGCAAGAGGTTCTTAAGCCGCCGGAGGCATTCTGCTGATAAGCATCGCCGGAGGCTCACACACTCTTATATATAGTAAAAAAACCCCTACGGAGCTGACTCCACAGGTCGTTCAAAAACTTCAAATGGGATAGTTTGCTGCATTCCCTTGAGGAACGCGCGCATTTCTCGTTCTTGATGCGGCGAGAAGGTAATTTTAAGCACACAGTCGTAGTTATCGACTACGCTTGCGTAGCCGAGGTTGTCTTGTGCTTCGAGCAAAAAGCGGAACATGCCGATGTATTTCTTTTCAATTTTTGCATACAGCATGCTTGACCAGCTTGGTGCCGGTAAAGGTGGACGTGGTTTTCTATTACGTTTTTTTGCCATGTTTGATCCTCGGAGATGGAAAGTGGCTCATTTCAAAAACCTTGTCAATAAAGCGTTCTCGGCACATTTTCTAATCATCAGTCGTACTGATAGTTTTTTGCTAACTCAGTAACACTTTGTTATTATGAAACCGTTGGACACTAACGCATTGGAGAGATGAGCATTACAACTTTTTTAGAACTTAAAAATGTTACTCGTAAATTTTCCATAGAACAGCCTTTGTTTTCAGCCGCTCCAAGAGAGTTGACGGCTGTAAACGACGTCAGTTTTACTATCGAAAAAGGCACGACTTTAGGGCTGGTCGGGGAAAGCGGCTGCGGTAAATCCACGGTGGCAAAAATTGTTGCACATTTACTTCCACCATCTTCCGGTGATGTACTGCTGGAAGGCGATTCCATATGGCACGGAAGCCACAAGGTAACCCGTTCTTTACCGCAACGAATCCAGATGATCTTTCAAGACCCTGTGTCATCGCTAAACCCTCGAAAAAGTATTGGTAAAAGCATCCAAGAAGCTTTGGACGTACATCATGTCGGGAGTTCTGCTGACCGTAAAAAGGTTGTTACGGAACTATTGGAACGCGTCGGAATGCGTGCTGAGCATTATGCTCGTTACCCGCATGAATTTTCTGGCGGACAGCGACAGCGTGTAGCTATTGCCCGCTCACTGGTTTTAAATCCAGACTTTATTATTTGTGATGAAGCTGTTTCAGCGTTGGATGTTTCGGTACAGGCACAAGTACTGAACCTTTTGACTGAGCTTCAAAACGATTTCGGGCTGACATACATGTTCATATCGCATGACTTAGCCGTTGTGGGCCATGTGAGCAACGTAATCGCCGTTATGTACCTTGGACGCCTTGTTGAATTAACAAGCGCGCAGACGTTGTTTGATAACGCACTACACCCGTACACGCAGATGCTGCTCGAAGCCATTCCGGTACCTATCCCGAAAAGACGCAGTGCCGGCACTGTGCCGGATGGAGATATTCCAAGCCCGTTAGCGTTGCCTAAAGGATGTCCATTTCATCCACGGTGCAAGCAAGCCATGTCAGTGTGCAAAGAAGCCATTCCAGAATGGCTTGAAGTTGAGAAAAACCACCATGTATTGTGTCACTTATATTCATAGACATTGATTGTGAAAAAAGTCACTTGACGTATGGTCATCTAATGACCATAGTTGTTTGTACCCCGTCAGTGGGGAGAAACAGAGAAAGGAGTGCCACATGGCGGTTACAGAATTTTCTAAGGCAGTTAAATCTATCAGCGAAGTTCTTATTTTTGAGAACTGGTTACGTTTCTACTTCATTAGCGAAGAGGAAGACGACAAGCTCTTCATACGTATCCCTGAAAAGGCAGACATGCGTATCCGCGAGAATTGGCCACACATCCACTCTCTTGCTGATGCACTTAACAACAAAGAAATTACTCCGGAAACCTCCCGCGAAGCAGTTATTGTGCATATCTCTGGAGAGCTTGATGGTAACAGCATGAAAGCAGGCATGGCAGAGCGTGTTTTCAACAGCTCAACCTTCCAGTTCGAAATGCATCTGTTCAGCATGTGGGTTGAAGGTCATGAGTCTCAGCTTGATCAGAACTTCCTCGACTTTGGAAATTGGCTTTCCATGTACGCAGAGTGGAAGCAGTCTGACAAAGTAAAAGGCTACATCGAAGAGACCCGTGAAAAAATGAAAGCAACTGAAGCTGCAACAGCAACGGAAACTACTGCAAAAGAGCAATAGTCCTTCCTAGCTCAGATATTTTATAAAGCGCAAAAAAGCCGGCAATGGGATTACTCCTTTGCCGGCTTTTTTGCGTTCTGTCTTCGATGTAAACGCCCTTGAGACACTCGCCATACAGATTTGTGATGGTATGCAAAGACGGTTCTGCGTTCTTCGATTTTTCAACTGGAGCCAATACATAAAAAAAGCGTGAAGCAGCTACAGTACAAATAAAAAAGGCGTTTCCCGAAAGAAACGCCTTATATTAATATACTAAAAAATAGATATATTACTTGATAAGTTTGAATTCTGCGCGACGGTTCTTAGCCCAGGCAGCTTCGCTTGAACCCTGAACTGCTGCACGCTCTTCACCGTAAGAAACGATTTCGAGCTGAGTTGCAGGCACACCGAGAACGATCAGGTAATCCTGAACTGCGCGTGCGCGGCGTTCACCAAGTGCAAGGTTGTATTCGGAAGTACCGCGTGAATCAGTGTGGCCTTCAATAAGAACACGCATCATGGAGTACTTTTTAAGCATCATAGCATTGTGCTTGAGTACTGTGCGGTACTCAGGCTTAATGTCAAATTTATCGAAGTCAAAGAAGATTGGAGCATCAGCCATAACTGCGCATGCTGCTGCCATTTCTTCTGCGAGCTGTCCTTCTTCAACCTGAGATGTCATAGTCATGGAACCACTATCGTTGTAGTTGTCAGCAGGCGCTTCAACAACAGCAGTGGAGCCAGAGGCATTCTCAGGGGTAACAGCTACCTGTTTTTTAGCACAACCGAAGCTCATGGCCATAGCCAGAATGAGCAGCAGTGCAATACCGAATCGTTTCATCATTGCATCCTCCTAAAGTTTGCAAAAAAGGACTCTGGCGATAGAATCGCTTTTATAACAAGCATTTTAAAACCGAATTGATTAGCGTGAACACACCTATATTATGGAAAGAACCATAATACTTGTTCTCTTATAAATACAAAAAACTCCGTCCATTTCTTACACGGTTTCAGGCTATTGGCAAGTCCGATGACGCTTAGAATGTAAATGTCATCGTCCTGACGCAACCGGAACCATGCCCCATGAAGGCAGAGTTGCTTCTCCTGAGCCGGTCTTTACTATCCTTGGAGTCCCCCCATGACGGGTGGTGAGATATATTTTGTATTCTCCAGTGCGATCAGACGAGAAAGCTACAAAAAAGCCATCGGGACCAAAGTCTGGCGTTTCGTCATTGCCCGGCCCGAAGGTAATCTGCTTTTCTTTGCCAGTAACAAGGTCAAGGGCAAAAATTCTGTGGCCTTCCGGTGTCCTACGCGCGAATACTACCAGTTCTCCGTCAGGTGAAATAGACGGACTGGTGTTGTATTTACCATTTCGAGTAATACGGGTCTCTTTGCCTGTTGTCAGGTCTTTAAGGAAGATGTGCGGATTACCGCGTCTGCTGGAAACAAACACCATCTTCTTCCCTGTGGCATCAAAGCTTGGTGAAACATCGATTGCCCAGTTTTCTACAAGAGTTTTTTCGCGTTTAAAAAGGTGGTTCAAAAGGTAAATGTCCGGATTACCACCAGCGGCAAGACTGACTGCTACTTTATTATCAGGCAGAAAAGTAGGGCCAATAATGGTGTTACCCGGGAATTGAACTTTTTGCACTCGCTGGGTCAATCGATCCCAAATGCCCATGGAGTGGTATCTTTTACCAATATGACTGAATAAAATGTACCGACCATCAGGTGACCATGTAGGTGACATGGCAAGGCCGGACATATTCGTCAGTCTGTTCAAATCACGACCTGTAGGCCGGACTGTCCAGATATCTTTCTTGTCAGGGTTTGCTTTTTTAACAAAAGCAAGTGTGGAGAGGAAAAATTCACCACGCCCTGTTAGTTTTTTCATTAAAGCAGAACAGAATCTGTCTGCAACGTTCGGAAGGTTTTCCGGTGTAAGTTCAGAATACGCCTTACCAAGAATAAGCTTGCCCGTGAACACTTCAAATGCACGCAGTTCAACTTTTGGACGAGCACCGTTTGGCACTTCCGGCCATACTTCGGTAACAAGCAAGTCAACATTTGCAAGCTGGTACTTTTTAAAATCAATCGCTTTTCCTGTACCACCAGCTACCGTATTGCCGCCAAGAATTGTGTGGCTCTTAATAAGGTTCATAAACGGCAGGTAGTACAGATTATCGCTGATAAACTTAGAAAGAGTCGCAGCACTTTGTATTGTTTGCTCACTTCCCTGTGCTTGTGGCGCAATAACTGGATTGGACTGGATGAGGTTAATGCTGTTTTGTCCCGGCCCGTAAATATCAATCTCCAAAGAGCGGGCATTCGCGGATGTTGCTACGGCAAAAGCCATGCACATCAATAATGTAAGTATAAAAATACGCTTCATTTTATTCATCCAGGCGTTGTGTCAGTTATTGTTCCTGACTGTTGAAGTTCAGGGTGATTTCAGTAAGGTCAGGGCTTGGTGGGGTAGGCAAATGCTCTGTTTCAGCAATTGCGCGCAGTGTGGAAGAGTCGAAATCAGGACGACCAGACGAATTTACGAGCTTGGCGTCTAAAATTTCCCCTACGTTCGAAATCATTATTCGTACCTGTGCAACAAGAATGGTGCGCGTGGCAAGCTTTGGATAGCGCCAATTTGGTCTAATGGCGTCCATAACTGTTAACGCATATAAATCTTCGATGCTGCCGATAACACCATCTTGTGGTGTACCTTCAATACCTTGTTCTGCATTTTTAGCATCTTCTTTTTCCACTGCCTTTTGTAAAGCCGCCAGCTCTTTTTCGACATTTAGAGCTTTATTCTGATCGTTTTTTTTCACAGTAGCTTCAGTAGATGCCAACGCTTTCCGCAAAAGATCCTCAGGGGTTGGTTTCGGTGGAGTTTTTTTCTTCACCTTTTGCTTTTGCGGTTTCGTCTCCGTGTTAACTTTTTTTACAGCTTTTTTCTTTTCCGGCTTCTTCTTTTTAGTCACCGCTTTTTTGGGCTGCTCTGTCTTTTGGTCGCTAACAGGTTTTGCTTTAGGCTTGGCCTTAACCGGTGCCTTCTGCTTTGTCACTTCCTGCTTAGGAGCCTCTTCTTTAGGGACTTCCTTCTTTGGAGCTTCTTTAGCAGGGGTTTCCTTTTTAGGCTTTGTTTCCGTTACTACAGGCTTTGATTGCTTAGGAAGAGAGGCGTTGGATTTTTTGGCCAATTGCACAAGTTTAACCTTGTACACAGGCACATCCAGTCGAACCTTAATAGTAGAAACAGGCCAGTAAAGGATTGCGACAATAAGCCCTAAGTGAAGGCATAGGGAGAACAACATACTCAAGAAGCGCATGTTACAAACACCTATTTTTTTGCGGTCGCAGTTTCTGGAGTTTCAGCGAGAACCCCTAAATTATCGATGCCGGCACCTTTGATAATGCCCATCGCATTAACAACTTTCCCATATGCAACATTTGTATCTGCGCGCAAGAATAGCTGCTTATTTTGTTTTTTAACAAGACGTTCCAGATGCCCTGGAAGATCCTGTTCTGTTACAGCGTAGTCATCAAGCATCATCTTACCGTTTTTATCAATAGTAAGTATTAAATGATCTTTATCTGATGGCAAGGCGGAAACTGTTTCTGTTTGCGGCAGTTCTACGTCCAGCCCCTGTGTCATGAGTGGTGCTGTCACCATAAAGATGATTAGCAGAACCAGCATAACGTCTACAAAAGGCGTCACGTTGATTTCAGACACAAAGCCTTTTTTATTTCCAAGAGATATAGCCATGCGTGCTACCCTTCGCCGGTGGTACGTTTTGGACGCTGTGTATGCAATTCACGCTGCACACGGTTCAAAAATACACCGGAAAAAGAATTAAGCTGCACTTCAATGTCCTGCAATTTACCGAGGAACATGTTGTAGCCGATAGCAGCAGGAATTGCGACAGCAAGGCCGATAGCTGTTGCTACCAATGCTTCGGAAATACCAGGTGCAACAGCTGCCAATGCTGCTGATTTCATCTGACCGATGGTCTGGAAGGAGTGCATAATACCCCATACAGTACCAAAGAGGCCGATAAACGGTGCAGAGTTCGCACATGTCGCAAGAAACGGCAATGCGGAGGAAAGAGATGCAGCCTGCATAGACACGCCCTGTTCCAAAGAACGTTGAACGTTGTCTGCAATGACGGTTGAAGAATTTACGTTATCGCGAAGACGTGTGTATTCATCCACGCCCTGCTGTGCTACGAAAAAGAGTGGGGAAGAAGCATCAGTACCGACGGCCTGAACAGCTTCGCGTAGCGATTTAGCATCCTGAAAAGCATTAATACCTTTGGCTGCACGCTTTTTAGCAGAACTGAGTGTAAGCCACTTGTTAAACATAATTGTCCAACTAATGACGGACATAAGTGCAAGCATTCCAAGTACAATTTTTACGACAATTGTCGCTTGCCCGATGAGCATGAAGATGTTGGTATCGCCCATATATTTCTCCGGTTGATGTTACGGATATTTTTATTTTTAGCCTGATGCGTTGTACCCTAAATAAGGTGCGGTTTAAAGTTCTTCCATATCCATCTAATATTTTTTAAATAAAATGATAAATGATGAGTTTTTCCTGTGAAGCTTCACGTTGCGCCAGGCGAAAAGACACCCAGTTTTTCGCTTGTAACCGAAAGTGCCTTGCAGTAGTACGTGATTTTGAGTAGAAACTTGCTTTTCAAACAGTGTTTGAATTCTCTAACTACTTAGGAATTATCCTGATCATTCAGTGCTTCTCCTCACACACGGAAGCATACCTGAAACACAACGTTATATTACGTATAGATCAGTGTTTTTATCCCCTTACCCTTGAAACAGCCCTTAAAAGCGTTTATTCTCCTTCGAATAAATCTTTTATGGTGCTAGCTGCGAGTCTTTGAGACAAACGCAAGGAGATCCGACCATGAGATGCCCACGTTGGCAACAGCTGCTTTTACTCGTAATGTTGAGTATTATTATGGCAGCGCCTGTTTATGCAGAAGAGATGACCCCACAGGAAGATGTTCCACAGGATGTTAAGATTGACCGCGAAGCATCCCCAGCTGAACGTTCTGCTGTGGCCGCTGAAATCAAACAGGCCTCAAACGCAATTAAGCCAGACGACACTGCTGACATCCTGTTCTCAGGAACGTTTACTCTAAAAGAAGCCGTGCTGAAAGCACTTGCAGATAACCCATCCATTGAAGCTGCCCGCAGAGGCGCAACCAGCGCTGAGGAAACAAGAAAATCTGCTCGCGGTGCTTTTGGACCAGCTTTGAGCACTAACTACACAGCCTCCCACTCGGATAAAAGTGTATTCAACAACCACACCATATACCAATGGTCTGTGACAGTTTCTCAGCCTATTTTTACCGGTTTTAATATTCTTGCAACCTACAACAGCGCTGCTCTTACTGCACAAAGTCAGGAACTTGCGCTTGGCCTGTCAGAATTAAACCTTATTTTTCTTGTTCAGCAGAATTTTATTAACCTGCTGACAGCACGTGAAAATGTTGAATCTGCTAAAGACTCCGTTGAACGTCTTGCTTCTCAACTTAAAGTTGCACAGGCATTTTACGATGTTGGCCTCAAGCCGCGTATTGACGTTCTGCGTGCTGAAGCACAGCTTTCTGAAGCTGAAGACACCCTCATTTCTGCACAGAATACGGTTGTTATTCAGGAAGCCCGTCTGAACACCTTGCTCAACCTGCCCGTTAATGCACATATTAACTACAAAGGCGAGCTTGCATACTTCCCGTTCGACCAACCACTTGAAGTTAGCCTTGATACTGCTGCTCATTACCGCCCTGACATTCTTATTGCCCGTAAAGCAACTGAGATTTCTCAGGAACAGGTAACTCTCGCAGCAAGCGAATTTTACCCGCAAATTTACGCTAATGTTGAATGGGTGAAAAATGGCGACGGCTTTGATGTTAACGGATTCGATAACAGCAACAACCCTACAGATCTTTCCGGAACTTCTGTTGGTGCAACAGCTGAATGGAGCCTTTTCTCCTGGGGTACAACCTACTTTGCAACAACCAGCGCAAAGCAGAACGTACTTTCTGTTAAAGCTACTGAAGCAAACACATGGCAGGAAGCTGCGTTTGAAGTTAAATCTCGTTACTTGAACATTATCAACGCTGCAAAGCGTATTAAAGTAGCAGAAAAAACTGTTGCCGCAGCAGAAGAAGCATATCGTATGGCTGTAGCACGCTATCAGGCACAGGTTGGTACCAACACTGATGTACTTGATGCACAGTCTGACTTGTCTTCCGCAGAAGCATCCCTGATTACCGCCCGCGGTGACTACATGATCTCTGTAGCATCCTTGTACAACGCAACCGGCAGCAAGGTCCCGGGGCTCACCACAAGCGACGTTATCAACGAAACAGGTCGCGGGCTGGAAGCAGATATTGCTAGCGATATCAAGAAAGACGTTGCCGCAGAATGCAAAGATGACACTTCAGCTTTAGACCAACCTCTTGATACAGACACAGATCGTCAGCTTGAGAACACACTTGAAAAAGAAGCTGATCAGTAACATTACCTTTGGGGCTGCTATCAGCTAGCCAAAGTGTCTCTGACTAAAATAAAAAGGCTGTCCCTCATATGAAGGACAGCCTTTTTTTATTCTAGTTACGGCATCATGCTGCAAATCTTATAAAAGATTCAAATCCCAGTTGAATGGGGAAGTACGTTTTGCTTCAGGTACAACAGACGGTGGTTTTTCCATGAGCTTTACGAACATAGTGTAACCGGCCTGAAGAAGCTGCTGCTTGTTCTTTTCGATATCCATAGGCCAACCCGGGTAAATCCAGGAGTTCTGACCGTAGCGGCGCAGCCAGAAGCATTCGCCTTTTGGAGAATAGAACGGTTCGTTCGGCTTTACGCCTTCCAGAGGGAATCGGGAGATGCCCATAGGCCAGTAACCGTAAAGAACCACGCCAAGCGGCAAACAGCTCTGTTTAGGCAGTTCCATAATATCTTCCTGAGAAAGCTCAGGAGAAATGATAGCGCCTTTAAAGCCCATCTTTTTCAGTGCTGCAATAGCAGCAGGGTTGGACGGGTTACAGAACGGACCTGCAATAAGATCGATGTTGCGTGCGCCTTCAAAGAAAGCAGCCTGCCATGGGGAGCCGAGTACAAAGTGACGAGCACCCTGACGTAGCGCCATTTTAATCATGGAGCGCCATTTGTTTTCTTCGTTTGGCCAAATCACTGGTGGCAACCACCATGACATACGACCAAAGAGAGTACGTCCAACAGTTTTCAGCGCACGTTCACCAAGCCAGATGCCGTTGGCTGTATCTGTAAATTTACCTGCCTTACCTTCTTTACCATGCGGAAGATGGTCACGCATGAGAATCGTTACTGCGCGTGGCCGTTTGCCTGCCGCAGGATAGGTAAGAGGCGCTTCAATAGCTTCACTCTTTGTGCCTTTGCAACGGGACAGTTTACCGTCCCATTCTTTCAGGAGATTGATCATTTCCTGTTCACGGCGATCAATCAAAAATACAGGAGTACCGCTTTTCGGGCGTTTACCTGCTGGTGCACGCAGTACAAAGGTACCGTTTTTCGGTACCGGATGCGGAACACGATCGGTAAAGTGCCACTGCTCATCTTCGTACCCAATACGCAGGTAGTCAGCTTTCAGCAGCTCGAAACGAGGCTTGAAGAAGTATTTAGGGTAGGTGCGTTCGCCTTTTTTAGCCTTTGCAGGCGGCTCAACGGTAATCTTACCAACAAGGCGACCGGAACTTGTCTGTTCGCCCGGTTCAACAGGAGAACGACGTTTCTGCGGCAGGAAGGTGCTATGAGTGGAAGGACGACCAAGCGCCTGTTCCAAAATCTGCTCTGCCTGTTTACGCGCTTGCGGATCGTCTGGGTTATCACGAAGCAGTTTGTAAGCTGTAGTTACGTAGTACACATAGTGAGGACCTTTTTTACGGCCTTCAATCTTCCATGACTTAAGATTTTCAATAGGAAGGAGTGTTTTTGCCAGAACGTCCAGAGACAAATCCTGACAAGAGAAGAAACGTCCTTTACGAGCTTTCTGCTGGTATACGCGGCGACAAGGCTGAACACAGCGACCGCGAAGACCGGATTTACCGCCCATGTAGCTGGACCAGTAGCAACGTCCGGATACACAATAGCAAAGCGCACCGTGTACGAACATTTCAAGAGACATGTCTTCAGGGCATGCATCACTACACTGACGTACTTCATCAATATCCAGTTCACGTGGAAGAATGATGCGGTCTACACCCATTTCCTGTGCTACTTTAAATGCAGCAGGATGGGTGACGTTTGCCAGTGTAGAAAGGTGCAATTCGCCCTTAAAACCAACCTGTTTTGCCACTTCAACCATGCCTAAATCCTGCATGATAAGTGCGTCCGGCCCTACATCACGCTGAAGTCTGCCAATAAGGCGTGCAGCGGAATCAGGATCACCCGGCTTAACAAGTGTGTTCATTGCCACGTAGACCTTACGATCTTCTTTGTGGGCAAGCTCTACCATTTTAGAAAGCTCGGTAGAGGAGAAGTTATCCGCCGCCATACGGGCAGAAAAATGTTTCAAGCCAAGGTATACCGCGTCAGCACCCGCAGCTATTGCTGCGAGAAACGCGTTTTTATCACCGGCAGGTGCCAAAATTTCAGGTTTATTTTGCATATATATCTCTTATGGTCCGCCGCACCTAGGTGGTTCAACCAATTGCCGTGCAATTAGTTGAAAAAAATTTGCTGGCGGAAAAAATTTTTGTCGTTGTCTGCGTGGTAGCACATAACCATTGAATTACCCGTTGGCAACTCTAATACACTACCTAAGGAAACTCTTTTTTAACATTACACATACCAAAGGACATTTGAATCGGTGTCAAAGCAGCAGTGTGTGCCGACAATTTCATTTCTACTGCACTTGTATGCTTAATGAATGTACGAAAAAGATACAGTAGATATTCTTTATGTGATAGGTTTATGCCGATGGGGCGTTCTGTTAAAAAAAATAGAAACTGTAAACACGATTTTGCCCCAAAGTATTGATTGCGACTAGAGGAGAAAGAACGTACACGTAAACGGCTCGACGTTCGGGTAATACTTTACTATCAGGATTTGCACGCTTTGGGCAGGTCTAACATGCCTTAAGAAATTGCAATAAGGTTACAGGAATTATGCATCAGGAACAATGCACTACACTTACAGTTCTCGATAATGTTCCCTTTGGAACAGTATCCGGCGAAAGTCTCTTTTTCGCCCTACGCATTGAGCGCCCGGAATGGGCAGATTGGAAGCCAGGCCAATTTGTGATGCTTCGCCCGGAAGGGTGGGCGCTTGATATGATGTGGGCGCGTCCCTTTTCGATTTGTCGCGTGAGCAAACGCGATCTCGTAATTTTCTTTCAAGTTGTAGGACGCGGAACACGACGTCTTGCAACGCTAAAAACCGGTGACAAAGTTGTGGTATGGGGACCTTTAGGTACTCCATTCGTTGTAGAGGATAAAACCCCTACACTGCTGCTCGCAGGTGGTATCGGCATAGCGCCGCTCGTTGCCTACGCACAAAAGCATCCACAACCATGGAACCTGCATATGGAGTTCGGGCACAGAATGCCTTTGAACTGCTACCCGTTTGAGTCAATCAATGAGCGTATTACAGCAGCAAGCCACCTTGAACGTGGCCCTGATGATTTAGCACATTTTCTTGATTTAGTTGAAACAAGCATTAAAGAATACGCTGAAACAGACGGCCTTGTGCTTGCTTGTGGTCCTACTCCGTTCTTACGTGCGGTGCAGGCGTTTGCAGCAAAGCATAATGCACGTTGTCAGCTTTCTCTCGAAAACCGTATGGCATGCGGCGTTGGCGCATGTTTGGGTTGTGTAACTAAAACAACAGATAAAATGACTGCCAAAGGTGTCGCAGCCGGTCGCGCACAAGCATGTGAGCACGGGCCTGTATTCTGGGCAGATCAAATTATTCTAGACGAAGAGTAGGAGGCTACAATGACTATGAACGTAACGCTTCCAGGCTCTACCGGTTTACAGTTTAAGAACCCAATCCTCACCGCCTCCGGCACTTTCGGATACGGTGTAGAGTTTGCTCCATACGGCGATCTTAAAACACTCGGTGGTATTGTGGTAAAAGGGCTTTCCCTTGAACCGCGTGCGGGTAACCCGATGCCACGTATTGCAGAAACTCCATGCGGCATGCTCAATGCTGTTGGTCTGCAAAACTCCGGTGTAGAAAATTTCATCACTGAAAAATTGCCGAAGCTTCCAACCGCTGAACTGCCTGTTATTGCTAACATCTACGCATGTGATCCTGCCGAGTTCGGTGAACTCACCGCAGTACTCGCAGCAGAAGAAGGCATCGCAGCAATCGAAGTGAACATTTCCTGCCCTAACGTGCAGGAAGGCGGCATTCTCTTTGGACAAGATTCGAAGCTGGCAGCACGCGTAACAGAATCTGTTAAAAAAGCTGCCGGTAACAAGCCAGTTATTATCAAACTGAGTCCGAATGTTACCGACATCACCACCATCGCTAAAGCTGTAGAAGGTGCCGGTGCAGACATTATTTCCTGCATCAACACACTCTCCGGAATGGGCGTGGATATTCGCACCCGTAAGCCGCTTATCGCTAACGTAATCGGCGGTCTTTCAGGGCCAGCAATCAAACCTGTAGCGCTACGCTGCACGCATCAGGTCTGCAAAGCTGTTTCCATTCCGGTAATCGGTATGGGCGGCATTGCATCAGCAGAAGATGTCCTCGAATTCATCCTCGTAGGAGCACATGCCGTCCAAGTAGGTACTGCAAACTTCCTGCGTCCAGACTTCTCGTTCCGTCTCGTGGATCAGCTCGAACAGCTGATGGTCAAACTGAACATCACCGATCTGGAAGAGTTCAGAGGCTCATTGAAGCTTTAGTTTTTTGTATCCGACCGAACTTAAGATTAACAGCGGGATGCCTTCGGCAAACCTGCGGTGCTTGCCGCTTTGCTATCGCTTTTCGTAATCTCTCGTACATCGAGTACGGCTACCGCTTTTGAAAAAAGGCTTCTCTGGACTCTCCAATTACTTTTATTAATGAAGCTTGCGGCTCGTCCTCCATTACCTTTGTAAAATAAAAAAGGGCTGTCCTTCATATGAAGGGCAGCCCTTTTGCTATTCAAATCAGTAAAATTAAGCTCGGTGAAAAGTTAGTAGGATAATTCGGCGAAAATAAATATTGCCGAACTCTCACCTCGCTACAGTGTCACGTGATGAATTTTTTGGAACTTGCGATCCACAGTACGTGTATATCTCACGGAAGATTTACCGAACATGAGCACATATGCGGCCTGATGATCTTCGGGAATACCGAGGAGTTTTTTGTAATCAGGTACAAAATGAATAAACGCTTGCAGTGCAAACCCACACCAGAGACTACCCAGACCTGCATTTGTTGCTGCTAGATCAAAGTGTGTGAGCGCTATGGCGATATCAACCATTGGTGATGAACCAGTTGTCGGCGCAGACACAACAAGCATATGCGGTGCTTTTCTGAAGATGATGTCGCTACCACCTGCATGCGCTTTATCAAACGCATGAAAGTGCGCCATCTCTTTAGAAACTCTATGCTCACTAATAGCTGTAGCAATATGTCCGTAGGTATGGTCTGAAATTTTTTGCATGACGTTTATATCGTCCACAACTGTGAACTGTAATGGCATGGCGTTTTTAGCCGTCGGTGCATTTGCAGAAAGATTAATAAGCCTGTCGATGAGTGCTTTATCAACATTTTCCTGCTTAAAACGACGTACAGAACGACGTCCGCGCATGAGCGTTTCGAGCTGCTTCTCAGATGGCAGGTTGCCTTTAATCTGCATACAGTTTTCCGGCTCTACATTTAATATAGAGATGGCTGCTGTGGGACAGATTGCAAGGCAGTGCAAGCATCGTAGGCAACGCTCTTCACGAAAAGGAGCGATAGCTGGGTACTCATTTTCAAAACGGATAATTGATACAGGACAGTCTGTCACACATTGATTGCACTGAATGCACTTTTCGGTATCAACCTTAAAATCTAGCATCTTTGCTCCTTACGTCACGGTAGTGAGGGGTGCGGCCTCTATGAAAAAACTTAAGAAAACGGCATGAGTTCATGCGTAGAGGTGTCATGTATAGATACGTGACGTGTAGTTGCGGCACAATACTGTAAAAATGATTGAGGATAAAGAACGATATTTTTGAGCGAGATTATTCTTGAAAAAAGACACTTAATTTTAACGGGATATATGTTGAATTGCATACTGTGGTCACAATGCAGCAAAGCTGTAACAAAGCTGTCACATAAAATGTCTATCTAGAGCACGGCTCGAGGAGCAGGCAAGTGTGTCTGAACAGGTCGGGTCGATCACCTAGATATCCGTTATGGAGCATGTATGCCTGAGATGACTTACTCTCCGGAAGCGACGCACGAAGCGTCTTCTGTGACTGACCCAGAAAAAATAAACCTGAAGAGCATTGGCCGCTGGCTCGCTATCGCTGCCCTTGTTTACTGTATGTTACTTGCAGTAGGCATGATTGGCGCGGGTTTTAAAACTGCCACAGCAGGACAGGCGAAATCTTTATTTGCTTTCGCGTCCAACCCATTCCTCGGACTCATCATCGGTACCGTTTGTACCGCTCTTATCCAGTCTTCAAGTACTGTTACTTCTATTATTGTTGGCCTTGTTGCCGGTGGCCTTCCGGTTTCGCTGGCTATTCCAATGGTAATGGGCGCAAACATCGGTACAACAATTACCAATACTATTGTCAGCGCTGGACACATGCGATGCAGTACTGAATTTAAACGCGCTTTTTCTGCCGCAACCGTGCATGACTTTTTCAACTTGATGGCGGTAGGAATATTCTTGCCACTGGAAATGTTCACCGGATTTTTAGAAAAAACAAGCTTGGCAATTGCCTCAATGTTCGTGGGCGGCAGCTCAATGAGCATCAAAGGCATCAACTTCATTAAACCGATTACCAAACCGATTATCGGCGCTCTTAAAAGCATGCTTGGCGGTTTTTCACCGGAAGTTCAGGGCGTGCTCCTTGCGATTCTCGGTATCATTCTAATTTTCTGCGCAATCACCATGATGGGCAAACTGCTTAAAAAACTCATGGTAGGCCGTGCTAAAAACATGCTGCACACTGCTATTGGTCGCGGCCCATTTGCAGGCATCGCTTCCGGAATGATTATCACTATACTTGTACAGTCATCTTCTACAACAACCAGCCTTATGATCCCGCTTGTTGGCTCTGGAATCTTCAACATGCGTCAAATTTATCCGTTCACTCTAGGAAGCAACATCGGCACTTGCGTAACTGCCTTGCTTGCAGCAACCGCAGTTATCGGCGGCAATAGTTTGTTTGCTCTTCAAATTGCCTTTGTACACTTGCTCTTCAATATTTCCGGTGTACTGATTATTTACGGAATTCCATTTTTACGCGAAATTCCTCCACGTTGTGCAGAATGGCTTGCAGACTACGCAGGCCGCAAAAAACGCTATGCAGCGTGTTATGTACTAGGTGTATTCTTCTTACTGCCTGCTACCTGTATTATTCTCGCTCAGTAGCGCTATTTAAGAATAAATGTTAGCTCTACTGAGTATCATATAATTAAAATAAATACGCTATTTCATGATGTTAGTAAAAATACCGCAGAAAGATATTATTCAAAATATCCTGCGGTATTTTTTTTCACTATTTTGTACTTCCAAAATGAAAAGGATAGCTTTACAGTCATACTGAAACCGTTTACAGAAGTGATTCAGATAATATCTACTAATTTACTCGAGATGAGTGAAGGTAGAGTATTTACTGCACTTAAAAAGTGTAACCGCTTCCGGAAAATGACTGATAGAAGATGGTACCCCCGTATCAACTTCTATCGCAGTTTGCCGGATGAATCTGACATAAACATCATCTGGTAAAGGTCGTTTTTTAACGACTTAGCGCTGCGTGTTGCAAATTCTTCGGTAGCATTCAATGGGCGAAATGCTGCCGGAGCTTCTCAAAAGAGTCCGGGGTTCAGCCGATGGTTACTTGTTCTGAACTCCGGACTCTTTTGCGTTCAACATTTGAAATCCACAACACTGAATAATAAAAAAGGTCGATTTTGTTTACCGACAACACCGCAATGGTGCGCTTGTCAGTAAACAAAATCGACCTTTTCGTATGGATAGAGAAAAAAAGCGCTATGGCTTTTTATGCACCACAAGCACATTGCATGGAGACTGCTTAAGCACTCGGGTTGTAACGCTGCCTAGCAGAATGGATGCAAGCGGGTTTGTTCCGCGCGGAGCCATAATAATCAAATCCACGTTTTCGTTTTTCGCCATTTTTGGAATTTCTTCACTCGGAGAGTTGTCAATAACACGCTCAATATACACAACCTTAGACCTCACAAGCAACTCGCGTACAGGCGAGAGCACCTGATTCGCGTATTCAAGCGATTCCACAGAAAAATCTTTGAACTGCTTCAAATTTTGAAATGTTTCGCTGCAATAGAGCAATATGATTTCTGCGCTAAATTTTTTTGCCAGATCAATAGCTTCTGCAGCAGCATTGAGAGAATATTCCGATCCATCTACCGGTAACAATATCTTTTTTATTTCCATATACTACTCCCATGTAACAGCAGAGTTTATGCGAATAATCTAAATCAATGCCACAGCTCTTTCTATTCGTCACCAAAGAGCACGTTAGAGTCTGTATTTTAAGTAAAAAACAAACCTCTTTTATTGTACACACCAATTTAGAATGGTTTTTTGCAATATTTTTCTAAGCATAGCGTGCTAAACAAGGTGTAGCAATTGGATAAAAAAGATATAATGAATGGATATAAGAAAAGACTAATCCTCATAGTTAAATCAGAATTAGTCTTTTGAAACAGGAAAACCAATGGATTCCTGTGTAGGGATGTACTGTATATCCCCATGCACTCTTTGGCGTAATTGAGTAAACATGGATGATGCGTTTATACAGTACAGTGCTTATATACATTTTTTTGATATAATAAGTAGTATGTATAGAAATAAACAAATTCCATTTCCAAGTAAAGAAAATGAAAAATATCACAAGAGAACATCCACATTCTTACATTTTCAATAACATCACCTCTTACAATTACGCTAAGTGATGATCATAACATGAAATAGCTACACAAAAAAAAGCCTGTTTCAAAACATACGTCTTGAAACAGGCTTTTTAATAGGCTCTTATGTTGCTGCCGAGTTTTCCGAACACAGTCACGGAACAGTCGTGCCCGGAAAACACAGCATTAACGCGTGAAGGTCACGCGTTATGCGAGGAAGCTGCATAATACCCAAGCGGTACGAGTATGCAACTTAATAAATTTTATATAATTCATAAGTTTTTTTTGAATGTTCTTTCCGTGCAATTTTCTTTCTCAGATCAAAGCACTCTTTCCTGCTGTAATAATAAAGAAAGAAATGAATCTTTTTCGACACCATAAACTCCATAAAGAACATTGAGTGTATTCAATATGGCTCTCCCGAAATATAACTTTTTTATTTTCAACCTTAAAACACTTACAATTCCCCACACATTGGACGTTCCTCAATCTTCACAACAAAACGCACACTACTTACCACCCTTTCAATATGTTGTGCCTGAATATGACCGTGCTTCAAGCTCTTTTATTACCATTCTAAAACATGTAGTATGCCCGTCGATCACAAAAATTACCGCGAGGAACATATGACTGCATCAAAACGAAACGTATATTTAAAGACAATCCCGCTGACTGAAGCCGTAGCGAAAATGCAAGCTGCACTCGACAGAGAAATTCTTTTGAGAAGCGAAGTTGTGCCGACACATAAGGCTGGCGGACGCGTATTGGCTGAAGCAGTGTTTGCTGAATATTCCTCGCCAACGTTTCATAGCGCAGCAATGGACGGCATTGCTGTAACAGCAAAGGAAACCTTTACCGCCCGTGAAGGCTCTCCCTTACAGTTGAAGAAAGGAATATCGTACGTTCCTGTGAACACAGGTAACCCGCTTCCGGAAGGACGCGATGCTGTAATTATGATCGAAAACGTTATTTCTGTTGATGAAGACACCGTTGAAATTGAAACGCCGTCTTTTCCTTGGCAACACGTTCGGCGCATCGGCGAAGACATTGTTGCTACTGAACTACTCTTTCCGCAGAATCAGCAAATTTCACCATATGACATTGGAGCCTTGCTCAGCGCAGGTATCTGGGAAGTGCGTGTATGGGAAAAAGTACGCATATGCATTATCCCGACCGGCGACGAAGTTCTCGATTTTGAAAAACGACCAGAGCCAAAACCGGGACAGGTCATTGAAAGCAACTCACAGGTGCTCAGCGCAATGGCACGGAATCTCGATTGCATTGTAGATCGCGTTCCACCTGTGCCGGATGTTCCTGAACTGTTGGAAAAAACAGTTGCCGCAAAACTCAATGAGCCATACCACCTCATCATCATATGCGCTGGTTCCTCAGCAGGTTCCAAAGATTTCACCCGTGCAACCATTGCCAAACTTGGCGAAGTAGTTGTTCACGGTGTTGCCGCTATGCCTGGCAAGCCTTCCCTGCTTGGTGTCTGCAAAGACAAGCTTGTTGCCGGAGCCCCAGGGTACCCTGTAAGCGCCGTAGTTTGCTTCGAGGAGCTCCTAACTCCACTTATATCATGGATCAGCCGCAAACCCGTTCCTTCGCGTCCTAAAGTGGATGCAGAGATCACCCGCAAGGTTCCATCCAAGCTTGGAATTGAAGAATTTCTGCGTCTTTCCATCGGTAAAGTCGGCGACAAATACGTTGCAACTCCACTTGCCCGTGGCGCAGGGTGCATCACAACCATGTCCCGTGCTCAAGGCGTTGGTCGTATTCCGGCACAAGCTGAAGGCATCGACCAGAACGCCATTGTTCACACCGAGTTGCTTGTGGAAGAAAAACGTCTCGAAGAAATTCTCGTTACCATCGGCAGCCACGACAACACCCTCGATATTTTGTCTGATGAACTCATGGGACTCGACACACCAATGCGTCTTGCTTCCAGCCACGTCGGTTCTATGGGCGGCATCCTCGCCATCAAAAACGGTTCGTGCCACATGGCTGGTGCACACCTGTTTGATCCTGAAACCAACGATTACAACTTCCCGTTCATCAAAAAGTACCTGCCGGATACCGACGTAACGCTCGTGAACCTCGCCATCCGTCATCAGGGATTTATTGTTCCTAAAGGGAACCCGCAAAACATTCAGTCCATCGAAGACCTTGCAAACGGCACTATTCGTTTTCTCAACAGACAACGCGGTGCCGGAACACGCATCCTCTTTGATTATCATCTGAAAGAAGCTGATATTTCTCCTACGTCCGTGACAGGGTATGATAAAGAAGAGTTTACGCACATGGCAGTTGCCATAAACGTGCTGACTGGAGCGGCTGATACCGGACTCGGTATCTACGCAGCAGCAAAAGCGCTTGATCTTGATTTCGTGCCGCTTGCACGCGAACGATACGACCTTATTATTCCGACAGCCTACATAGAAACACCGCAGGTGCAGGCAGTACTTGAACTGCTTCAGTCTCCTACATTCAAAGCACGTATTGAAGCGCTCGGCGGATATGAGACCTCTTTGACAGGAACCATTATGGAGCCGGGAATCGGCCTTGGAGAATAGTGTGAAGTTTTACAGTCCGGCATTCGCCGCTACAGAAGAAATTCCGGTAAAATACACCTGCGACGGTGAAGATATTTCGCCACCGCTGCAATGGTCAGATCTTCCAGAAGGCACCAAAAGTCTCGCCATGATCTGCGATGATCCAGATGCGCCTTCCGGCGTATGGGATCACTGGCTGATTTTCAACATCAGTCCAGAGCTCACAGGACTTGAGGAAGACACACCGAAAGTTTTTGATCCGTTCAGAGGTGTCGGGCACGGTATCAACAGCTGGAACAATTCATATTACGGTGGCCCTTGCCCGCCATCCGGTCAGCACCGCTATTACTTCAAGCTCTATGCACTTGATGCAAAGCTGCGGATCAAACCGGGGTCAAGCAAAGGGGCCATTCTACGCGCCATGGAAGGACATGTTCTTGAAAAAGCGCACTTCTTTGGTGTCTATTCGCGGAATAAGTAAAGAAAATGAAAAAGCCTCTGACGATAATTCGTCAGAGGCTTTTTTTTATGATTGGGTCGGACTTGGGTTAGCTTAGGCCTTCGGCGAGTCTCCGACGGGCAAGGGCTCTGCCCTGCACCCGCAAGGGGGCTCCCCCTTGACCCCGTTTAGGGTGATGGGGGGCTATTCCGAGTTCAAAACCACTCGCTGTGGTGTTCGCTATTACTAGCGCCCAACTCGTTATCCTATTAGCTATTACTGTCCGAGAACATCAGTAATGATGTTAAGATTCACATCATCAATAGTTTCACAGCCGGTAAGAACCATTGCTGATTTAATCTGTCCTGTAAGCTGCTGGATGTACTTGGAGGCACCATCTTCAAGGCCGCCAATGGTTGCGATGGAGAACGGACGTCCAATCATCACAGCGTCTGCGCCAAGAGCTACCATTTTAAGAACATCAACGCCGGTGCGAACTCCGCCGTCTACCAACACTGCGATTTCACCGTTAACGGCTTCTGCAATTTCAGCAATAACGTGCGCTGTCCCCGGAGTATGGTCTAAAACACGACCACCGTGGTTGGACACAACAATACCTGCTGCGCCTGCTTCTACTGCGGCCTGAGCATCTTCAGGAGTCATAATACCTTTTAGAAGAACCTGACCCGGAATACGTTCAATAAGAGCCTTCAAACGCTCAACACCACGCGGGGCAACAGGGCGTCCCATTTTTGCAAGGGTAATAAGACCAATTGCATCAATATCGATGCCGAAGGTTGTACAACCTGTAGCTGCTGCTTTTTCGATTTTTTCGAAAAACTCTTCGCCTTCCCACGGTTTAATAAACGGAATGCCTTTACCACCTACGGCCTTAATAGCGTCAAAACCTGCTTCGGAAATAAATGGTGGTACGCCGTCACCTGTACAGCCGACAATACCATTTGCGTCACACGCTTTAAGTTTGGACATAATGTAGTCTTCTTCAGATACTTTTCCGCCCATATTAAAAGATACGCCGCCAATCGGTGCTGCAAATACAGGAATAGAAAGGTTGTACCCAAGAACAGATGCGCTCGGGTCAGCCTCAGAAACATCATGGATAGTACGCATACGCAATTTAAAGTCTGCTAATGCCTCTACGTTGCCTTTAAATGATGCAGCAGTGCCGAGACCGCCCATTCCTGGAACTTCGCCTGCACAGGCGCGTCCATCACATTCTTTACAGACTCGGCAATAGCCTTTCATAAGTTCACGAGCTTCGTTACGAACATCTTGCATGACATTTCCTTACGTGGGTTGTTGTGGTTAATATTTACACCGCAGCTATCAGTCGATAACCCTTCAAACCATAGAAAACAAAGGCTTGAGAGTAGTCATCAATGCGCTGAATTATCTTAATCTGCCTGCAGTTGTCTTATTTTGAAGTAAAAAGCATTCTATGCACTTGTTCCAAGTGCTTATGCATACATTCTGTTGCCAGTACTTCGTCACCGGCAACAATGGCGCTAAAAATTTCTTTGTGCATAGAACAAGACTGTGCTCTACGCTCCGGAGTCTGCAACGGTGCCTCCCGTGTTTCTTCCAGTGCTGTATTTGCATTAAACAATGCCTGTTCAAAAAGCGGATTTCCGGAAGCCTTGGCTATGGCGCAGTGAAAGCGAATATCCTTTTCCCAAGGATTCCCTTCCGGCGGCTCCGGTGCTTTTTCTTTCATTATGGCAGCAATCTCTTCGAGCTGCTGCGGCGTTGCATTTCGCGCTGCCAATCCAGCCATCACCGGCTCAATAGCCTGACGGAACTCCATTATTTGCAACAAATAAAGTCGCTGCTCTGTCAGCGCTTCAGCCAGTGGCTCTACAATGTCTCCTGTGTCGATGACAAAGGTACCATTGCCGCGCCTGCTTTCAACTATACCCTTTTCTTGCAAAGAGCGGATAGCCTCACGAATGGAACTACGGGACACCTGAAATGTTCTGGCTAAATCGCGTTCCGCCGGAAGTTTATCACCAACAGAGAGTGTGCCAGCTTGCAGCATCTCTTGAATACGCAACACGACCTGTTCGTATATTTTTAGCTGTTCACTAGGGTGTGCGGAAGATATATTGTTCATGTAATCCCTTAGGTGGTCTGACCAATTGCTTTGGTCTGACCAATAGCACAACAAAAGTCGGTTTTGAAGAATTTTATTGTTGGCAAATTTACCAAAAAGAAAACCCCTGAATAGTTCAGAGGTTTTCGAATTCTATCGTTTTTCACAACAACACCGCTCTATGCGGGCTGCCATTGCTGGCTAGCGTTCGTTTTCGTGAATAGTGTACAAGTGGTTTTTGTATGCTCTAAAAACATCAGCCCTGTTAATCAGGCCGAGAATTTCGTTCGGACTATTTTCCTGCACAACAGGGATCTGCCCGAGATCAGAATCTACAAACTTAACAAGCGCAGTATACAGATCATCGTCTTCCTGCAGGGTTACGCCTTTGCGGGCAAGATCACCTACGACAACAAGGTCGAACAAACTTTCTTCGTAAAGAATGTTTCGCACATCGTTGATGGACAAAATGCCTGTAATTTCTCCCTCAACGTTTTTGACAGGAAAAAAGAACTCGTTGGTATTGGTAATAATGTTCGTAAGCGCTTTAAGCGTGATGGATTCTTCCAAAATAGTTACGCGACCACGCTGGAAGAACTCTCTTACCTGCAAATTTTCAAGGATGTTGACGGTAGAATCAACAATATGTGCTGGAGATTCAAATTTGTTCTCAACCTGATTCTCGTAAAGAGAAACCTTACGGCTGATAACAACACATACAGCACCAGCAAGCATAAGCGGAGCAAGAAGTCCATAACCCTGTGACAGTTCACAAACCATGATCAGCGGACCAATTGGAGCATTCGCAACACCAGCAAAGAACGTTGCCATACCAACAAGAACGTAGCCGCCCGGCTGGGTGACAATGTTCGGGTAGAAGCTATTTGCAGTGAAGCCGACAACGCCGCCTGTCATGCCACCAACAAAGAGTGCAGGAGCAAACATACCACCACTAAGGCCGGAACCGAGGGTGAGTGACGTTGCCAATGTTTTACCAAAGATCAACACAAGCATTGTGAGTACTGGCAAATTACCGTTAATTGCTTGCTCTAAGCCATGATGACCGCTTGAGAGCACCTCTGGGTAGAACATACCGTAAACACCCATGAGAAGGCCACCTGCGACCATAGCCCACATGATGCCGAGACGCTGGCGAATCTTTTCAAATACGGAGTACTTGAGAAAGTGGAAAGTACGAACATAAATCCAACCTGCAAGCGCACACGCTGCGGAAAGAATCGCGTAGAAGAAGAGTTCACGCACATCATTGAAGTGGAATTCTGGAATATCGAACATTGGTTTTGAACCAAATGCCATAAAGAACAGAGAGTATGCCACAACGGAAGAGGTAACTGCAGAAACGATAGCTTCTGATTCAAAATCTTCTTTATAGATAACTTCAATAGCTGTCATCGCGCCGCCGAGCGGAGCAAGGAAGATCGCACCGAGACCACCGGCAGCACCGGTAAGCATCAAGATGCGGCGTTCTTTGGTGGAAAGACCAAATTTGTGGGCAAACCAGCAGCCAAGCCCAGCACCAAGCTGGGAAACTGGCCCTTCCTGACCTGCGGAACCACCCGCGGCAATAGTCAGGATAGAGGTAATACCTTTGATAATTGGAGCCTTAGGCTTAATTTCACCCTTGTTTTGGTGAAAAGCCTTGATCATAGCATCTGTACCGTCAGTAACACCGTGAATGGAATCCGGCAGAAATTTGTTTACGAGAAAGCCGGTAATAAAAGCGACGGTAACAAGTGATACTGGGATTACCCACGGACGATACTCACCATTACTTCCATGTGCAGAAAGTCCGGCGAGATGGTTCTGGATAAAATCTTGAGAATAATCGAGCCCAAGGCGAAATAAAATTGCAACTAAACCGGCAAAAATACCAACAAGTATGCCGAGTACGAGCATACGGACGTATGTAACGCTGTTATACACACGCAGGTATTCTTGCCAAACTCTCTTAAAGGGACCGAGCATTGGGCGCTCCAAATTGTATGTTATGCTACAGGCGTGCTTCTGGTGCGTCGAGCAGCTGTCGTGCTAAAGAAACGTCACTGGTAATCTGTTCGATGAGTTCATCCAGTCCATTAAATTTTCTCTCATCACGCATGCGCGCAACAAAATTCAAACGCAGTTCCCATCCATAGATGTCTTCATCAAAATCGAGAATAAACGTTTCAACGCTGATCTCATCGTTACCAAAGGTCGGGTTATTACCGATGTTGGTTACAGCCTGATATACCTTACCGTCTAATTCTGCCCATGTGGCGTATACACCCGGCTTCGGATGTAATTCGTCACGTACACGCATATTTGCGGTCGGGAATCCTAATAATTTTCCACCGCGATCCATACCATGGATAACTGTACCACGGATAACGTAAAAGCGATCCATAAGAGGTCTTACGTCCCAAACCTTACCGGCCTTAATGAGGTCACGGATACGAGTGGAACTGACAATGGCATCGTTAATCATTACGGGTTTAAGACGTTCAATGCCATACCCTAATTCTTCTCCCAGTGCGGAGAGAAGCTCATAATTGCCCTTACGACCTTTACCGAAGGCGTAATCGTATCCTATGACAAGCTCTTTCATATTAAGCTGATCAACAAGAATAGTTTTTACAAAGTCTTCAGGTTCGAGTGCAGCCAGACCTCGTGTAAATTCGAGAAGAACCACAAGATCTACGTCAATTTTTTCCAACAGATCTAATTTTTTTTCGTAGTCTGTAATGAGAGCAGGGGCATGCGAACCGGCAAGCACCTTAAGTGGATGCGGGCAAAAGGTAACCACTACACTAGGCACGCCCATTGACGCCGCCTTTTCTTTAGTGCGGTTAATTAACTTTCTGTGACCGTTGTGTACACCATCGAAGTTTCCGATAGTAACGCAACAACCTTGGGAAAGATCTATTGAAATTTCCTGTATACTTCGTGCTATTTGCATGGGTACCACCAGAAGCATGTTATTTTCGTAAAAACACTTTCACGCACAGGCAGCCTGTTGCGCGAAGGCGGTTATTGTTACAGCAAAAGGGGTGGTGCTTCAAGTGGCAGATGGTGGCCAATCCCGTTTTACATCTATGCTTCTGTTAACACTCTCTTTCGTGTAAATTTAATGTGTTACTAACGCGCACGAATTACTCCTCCATTTTTGAGCACGAAATAAAAGCCATTTTTTTTATTTTTTTTCTACAAAAAGCTTGCAAGATTTTCATATTATCGCTAAACACCACTCCTCGAAGCGCAACAAAAGCTTCGACGAAATGTGCCGAGGTGGTGGAATTGGTAGACACGCTAGGTTCAGGGTCTAGTGGATGTATTTCCGTGAGAGTTCGAGTCTCTCCCCCGGCACCATCGATATCAAAAAGCTCTTAATTCTTTTGAATTAAGAGCTTTTTTTGTGCAAAAAATATTTACGACAAGAAATTCTCAAAGCACAGAAATACAAAATTAAGTAAAAAAAGGGTGGAGTTAAAAACTCCACCCTTTTCTATTTTGCAAAAGGTAGTGATGCATGGACTAAGAAGTCACCCAAATGTGCAGGAACTTCATGCACACGCTCAATGCCAAAAACTACGCTGCTTTTTCAACAACCTGTTTAGGTGTCTCAGCTGTTTTGCTTGGATTCAGCAACTTAACTTTTTCTTTCAAAATCGCAATCTGTTCTTTGGTAGCCTTTGGCGCACGTGGGTTGGTAGCTCTCGCAGGGTTGATGTACTTGCCGTTCTTTCTCATACGGAAATCAAGATGCGGCCCTGTTGAAAGCCCCGTTGAACCAACATAAGCGATCGTCTGTCCCTGTTTAACCTTTTTACCAACTTTCAACCCCTTGGCGAAGCGGTTCAGGTGTAAATAGGCAGACTCGTACCCGTTGCTGTGACGAATTTTAACGTACTTACCAGCCCCTCTACTGCGAGCAATTTTGATAACTTGACCGTTACCGATGGCGGAAACAGGAGTGCCGCGTGGTGCCGCGTAATCGATTCCGGTATGCGGACGGTATGTCTTGAGGATTGGATGCAAACGGCTCTTGGTATACTTGGAAGAAATACGGGTAAACTTGAGCGGTGCTTTTAAGAATGCACGGCGCAAGTTTTTACCTTCAGCAGTATAGTACTGCGTAAAGCCATCCTTATCTTTCAAATAATACCCTTCATGTTCGTTACCCTGATTCACGAATCGTGCAGCAAGGATGTCGCCATAGCCTTGGAACTTTCCATCACGGAATCGTTTTTCAACAACAACTGTGAAGTTATCATTTTTACGAATATCGCGGATAAAGTCGATTTCCCATCCAAAAATGTCACCAATACGAACAGCAAGTGAAGCTTGTTCACCGGTGGCAGTTAAGGCCTCATATAAACTAGATGTAATTACGCCACTAACTCGTTCGGTTATGATGTCGTATTTGATGTCTTTGCGTTCAGCCGCAAAGCCGTCTTCAGTTTTTGCTACAGAAAGGTATTGATCGTTATCGATCTCATATTCAAATCTTGTGAATTCTCCATCGGTGGTGACGACTCTATACGGACGTCCTCGACGAAGCTTGGTGAGACGGAATGCTTTGTCAGTTGCAGATGCAAGCTCATACACTTCCGCTTTGGAGAGCCATTTGTTCAGAATGGTAGAGGCTGTTGCGCCTTTTCCAATTTTCCCGCTGAACACATCCACAACAGGCTGTGGAATTGGTTTTGGATCAACCAGTGTCGCTGAAGCCACTAGTGCTTCGGGTGATACCTCAGAAGTTGCGACAGGAGTGGTGCTTTCGATTCCGTTCTGAGCGGTCTGTTCATTTTGCGTTGGTGTTAATGATAGATAGGCTGTTGCAACGACTGAAACCACTGCAACAACAAGCAAGCATACTTTTTTTGTATTCATTTTTTGCTGAATAGACATATAACCCTTACAAACGTTCTCAAATAGTTAGCACATTCCATATTATACACGAACTAATAAAGATCATCCGAAAAGGGTTTTAGTCAAGGCCTTAGAAGGAATAAGTCCTAATAACACATAAGATTTTCAGAATTAATAATGAGTTCGCAAAACTAGATACTGTAAAAGTTGTAAACACGTTACGAAGTAAGGAGCATGTAGTTCAAAGGATTGTCCGGACACCGCCAGCCGCATTCCAAAAAAGTGACTAGAACAAGCGGTAAGGTAATCAGGATCATAAATCCAAAACCAATATGAACGAGCTTGTCATTATATGCAGGAACATCAAGCGGAGACCATGCATCTTCTATAAGTAACAATAGCGCCGTAACAACAAGCGCAATAAAGAAGATGAGGGATGACCATGTATACAGATGCATACCGAAAACAGGAGCTCCATAGCTTCCTGAACCGGGAATGATGTGCAAAAGAACCTGCCGGACACTTACAGCAATACCGAACAAGGCAAACATGAGAGTAACGGAGAGATGCCGTGGTCTAATTCCAAACCGTAAATTAAGAAGCGGTCCCATTGCCAATCCGACCATTGCATAACGCTGAAGAATACACAGCGGACATGGCAGATCACCAATGATGAACTGGACAGAAAGAGAGCCGCAGAGAACAACGGCGACCAGCAACAGCAATACTAAATTGATCTTGCGTGCGAGTTCTGGATGCATACGCCCGCCTACAGGTTAATGTTTAACGAATCTGTAGCATGAGTCATAAACCAGATGATCGCGAGAATGATTGAAGAAATAGTAACGTAGATTGCGCCCATCCGATGCCCATACCATCCAATACCCATTGCCAATATTAGTAATAAAAATAAGATAGTACTCATAACGGCAGTGTATTGGAGGCAGGGCTGTAGTGCTAAGATAATTTTTTGAAAAAGCACTATTTTTCTCAGATGATGCGTTGTTTTTATGCGGTTTAAGCGTCCAAAGCCTTTGATGCAGTGTTGTGCATAGCAGAATTCTTCTGAGCACGAAGGCTGGCAAAGGAGCACGCAACACCGATTGCACTAATAACGGTAAAGATAGCAAAGCCTGTCTGCATGGATGAAATAAACGCTTCAGGCGCAGCAGAAACAGATTCACTACCCATAAACAGGCTTAGAATAAATGAAATGGAAGCCATCGCTGTGAGCATGCCGAGGGTACGCATTGTAGCGGAAAGACTTGCGGCAACGCCGTAGTGCCTTGGCTCCACGCAGTTCATAATTACCGTAAGGTTTGGCGAAGAAAAAAATGAGAAACCAAGCCCGAGCAGTACCAAAATAACCATTAGGGTTCCAATGGTTGTGGAGGCTGTAACTGTAGCACATATGCCAAGCGCGACAGTGCACAGGGAAAGTCCGGTAATCACTAATTTACCAGGATTGATCTTATCTGAAAGGACTCCGGCAAAAGGTGACAATACAGCCATAATCACAGGCTGAATAACAAGAATCATCCCGGCATACTGTGGAGAGACACCCTTAATCTGCTGCAAATACAAACTGAAAAAGAACGTTACACCAAAGGAAGCTGCGTAGTTCATAAGCAAAACAACACTGCTTAGAGAAAAAGTACGATTCTGCTTCAAGAGCGGAACATTGAGGATAGGATGCTTGGCTTTTGATTCCCAAAAAATGAATCCGCAAAGCCCGATGATTCCGGCTACGAACAGAACAGGGAAAATTCCACCCGACCTCATGTGAGTCACGCCTGTCATGGACATACAGATAGCTGCCGCATACATAATGCTGCCCGCCCAGTCGAACGGAGCACCCTTTGCGCCGAACCATTCCCCGTGCAAGCGGGTGAATGTAAGCCACAGCGCAGCAAGCTGGAGAGGCAGAGCGCCCCAGAATATCCAGCGCCAGTCAGCATATTGGATAATAAAGCCCGTAATGGTAGGGCTCGCAGAAAGCCCCATATACACTGATGCTGCCACAATCCCCATCGCCCTTCCCCGCACTTCAGGCGGAACAACAGACGAAATAATGGCAATACTAGTCGTTGCAACGAGCGCAGAGCCTGCCCCCTGTACAAAACGCAAAAGAATCAGCGCTTCCATGGTCGGTGCCAGCGCAATGAAAAATGTCGCACAAATAAAAATAGAAAGTCCGGTCAAAAAAACTTTCTTACGGCCCTTAATATCTGCATAGCGTCCTGCCGGAAGCATCAAAATGCCACCAGCCAGAATGTACGCCATCTCAACAAGGCCAAGTTGAAATGCGCCAGCTGAAAATTCTTTGCCTATTGCAGGCAAAGCTACACCGACAGCCGACATCATAAATGGTGTCAAAAACTGTACGGCAGCAACGATGAACGTTGCTGCCGCTGGTGATACTGTTTTAGTTTTGGTCATGGAGTCCTCCCCAATCAGAATAGTGTGTCTAGCAAGTAATTATGTATTCATGCCGTGTTCACAAATCTTTGCTAAAAGATCTGCAAGTGTTTTCTGCTCTTCCGCGGTCAACGGCGCGAGCACTTCATGCGTTGCTTCTCGCAACGAAGATCGGAGTTCACCTTTAATCCAGTTCGCTTTATCTGTAGCAGATACTAGCTTCTGTCTTCGATTTTTCGGGTTAACTTTTCGCTTAATAAACCCTTTAATTTCCAAATTTTCTACAGCGCGAGCAGTCGCTGCAGGGTCGATAAAAAGGGCTTTAGATAATGCATCCTGCGTCATCGGCTCTTTGTTGTGCAGAATTTCCATTAAAAATGGTACCTGCCCAAAGGTGATGCCGTACTGAGAAATTTTTTCTTTGGCCTTTGCAGCCTGCATGCGATGGGTCATTGCCACTGCATATCCCAATGGAAACTGTTCATTTTGAAAGCGGTTCATTGCTCCCCCTGTCTCTTTGAGAATAGGTTCGAATTGTCAAATCAACTGTTGACCTGTCAATAAAGGAAAAGAATTTGTGCGTCAATGCTCTCTACTCTCATTTATAAGGCAGCTAACAACAATTAATTGAATCCTTGACGCATGGCGCCCCTGTCCCTACTTTCAAGCCGTTATGTTGCTATACTTACATGTCCCCTTCTGTCGCAGTAAATGCGGCTACTGTGCGTTTCATTCCCAAGTGCCGGATGAGAACGCTCTACAGGTGTATCTGAATGCATTGATGCGCGAAATCGCTCTCTGGGGCGACAGGCTCGGCAGTGTTCCAGTGGAAACCATATTTTTTGGTGGCGGCACGCCTTCCATACTCCCTTCCAAAGCCATAGGCACAATCCTCAACAGACTTGCCAAGACCTTTGCTATCGATAGCGGAGCAGAGATCAGCATGGAAGCGAACCCCGAATCAGCAGTACGGGACACATTCCTGCACGATGTCCGCAGCTCCGGCATTAACAGACTGAGCCTCGGCATTCAGAGTCTGAACCGAGACTTGTTGCACACCTTAGGCAGACCGCACTCCGCCAAACAGGCAATTCAAGCCGTTGAGCTTGCCCGCCAAAGCGGATTCGGCAACATAAACGTGGATTTCATCTGGGGATTACCGGGACAGCGCATTAAACACTGGCTCGAAGAACTGAAAGAAATTGCAAAACTGGGACCGGATCATCTCTCCTGTTACAGCCTCACAATCGAAGAAAATACGCCATTCGAACTTGCCCATGATGACGGAAAGCTCGAGCTGCCATCTGACGACGATCAGAGTAAAATGTTTCTGTACGGATCAGATTTTCTAGAACTTCAAGGCTATGCACACTACGAAATTTCCAACTTTGCGCGCATGGGCTTTCAGTGCCGTCACAACCTTGGATACTGGGAAGGCGCAGACTATCTGGGACTAGGGCCTTCAGCTGTCTCAACAATAAATAGCCAGCGATGGGGAAACACAAAAGACCTCGCAACCTATGCAGAGCAAGCCCAAAATGGCCAACTCGGCGACAACGCAGAGACGCTGACACCGCATGAACGTATGCAGGAACTCATCATGCTGCGCCTGCGAACAGCACGCGGGTTACGCCTTGCTGCATACAAAGAGCTCACCGGCAGAAGTTTTATGGAAGATTTTCGGCCCATGGTTACAGCGCTGCACCAGCACCGCTTAGTTAAAATTCGTAATGGTTATTTGAACCTTACGAAACGCGGAATGTTAGTCTCCAACACCATCATTGAGAATCTGTTCGAAGCAATGGGCCGCAACTAGTATTCGAAGTATTGACTTTCTAGATGATAGCATTACTCTAAGTCCTCAGCCCGAAACCTCGGGCGTTTTATGAGGGGTGGAGTTCTATGAAAAAATGTCTGGTACTGGCGGCACTAGCTGCCTTTGCTTTTGTTTTGCTTCCTGAACCTGCGTACGCGTGGGGGCCGGGAGTTCATATTTCTATAGCTGAATGGCTTCTTTCCAACCTTACTCTTCTTCCTGCATCAGTCGCACACACCATCGCATCACACAAAGACGCATTTAAATACGGCGCTCTTTCCGCTGACATATTCATCGGAAAAGGCAGTACCGTCGTTCCCGGTCATAGTCACAACTGGGAGACAGGCTTTACCCTTCTGCAAAATGTTCAAAGTCCCAAACTGCGTTCATACGCCTTCGGGTACCTTTCACATCTTGCAGCAGACGTCGTAGCACATAACAACTACGTTCCAAGTCTCATGTCAGGAGCACCGACTTCCGGTAAACTCGGACACGTATACATCGAAGCACAAGCAGACCGCATGGTTCGTTGGGACAGCAACAGTGTACGTGGCTTATTCAAAATTTCATGCACCGATCATGATTGCGAGCTGCTCGCAGCCACAAACAAAACCAAAGGTGGTTTTGCTTTCCGTAAGCAAGTGTTCCGCAGCAGCGTAGCCCTATGCGGCGCGTACCCGTGGAAAAGCTCGCTCAAGCTTATTCATCACACAATGCCCGGCGCAGCCGACCGCAAATACTTACAATCCATGATTGATGCCAGTGCACGGTCAGTGATCAACATCCTGTCGCTGCACGACAAGTCTGCCGTTATAGGCGTTGATCCAATCGGAGCAGTAGCGCTAGCGAATTCAAAAGGACTTTGCGCAGGGGCGCCAATCATCCCCAGACGCAACCCTTTTCCGCTCGTTTTCCCGTTGGACAAAAGGGTATCGGCGTTGCCTAAGCTAAAAGTTCCGCATCGTATTTTGCTTTAACACGCGACTTCGGGACTTTTTTTGGGATGCGGTCTCTTTGCTGACCCTGCGGGGCTTTTGTCTCCGACGGCTGGGCTGAAACTTTTTTGAAAAAAGTTTCCCAAAGACCCCCGTCAAAAAAATTTATTATCGATGGCAGCAAGTTTTTTACGTTGTATTGCGACGTATACCTTATTTCCGTTAATACAATAAAAAAGGGCTGTCCTTCATATGAAGGGCCGCCCTTTTTGCTATTCAAATCAATAAAATTATTTGCGACGAGTCACGATATTCAGCAACAAACGAGCGACAAACCATGCACTGCCGAAAAGTATAACAAGCGCAAGAAAATAGAGCGGTGTGCTCGCGGCAATTTCAGAATTACGCAGCAGCGTTATTCCACTAAAGATAATGGCAGCACTAATTACGAGCTGAAACAGATGATTCGAATCACGGATCACCTTACGTCGTTTGCTCATAAAAAAGCTCATGATCCAAACGATCACGAAAAAAAGTACTGCTATTTTAAACATCTTCTTTCTGAGATTCCTCAGGAAGCGTTGCCAAACTCTGAATGCGTTCTAAGCCTGCTGTTTGATCATCCTGAGGAAGAATCTGGAAAGGTACAATTACGCCCTCTGCGCCACATGCTAGACCTTCTTCTACGGACTTACAATAGCTATCGAAGGTTGTAGCACCGTGTGTTCCCAAAAGAAGCACTGGTGCTGTTGATTCACCAACAGCTTGAGCAAAGCTCTCTTCGTGCCCGGAGTAAGGCACTGCGATAATATCTGCACCAAGCTCGCTGCCTAGACTTATTGAATCTGCAATGAGTGCGCGATCGTATTCTTGAACAATGCGCTCACCCTTTGCAAAAATTGAAAGAATAACTGGCAAACCATACGTATGAGCTTCTTCGCTGATACCACAAAAATCCTGAAGCATCTTCTCTTCGTACTCATTGCCGATAGCGAGTTGCAACGCTACTGCATCAGCTCCGGCGCGTAACGCTTCAAGTACAGAACATACAACGGTCCGGTTCCATGAAGGAATGGCATGTTTGCTGGCTGTAGAAAGCTGAATGATCAGCGGGAGCGTTGCAGGAAAAGTTAGACCAAATGTTCGAGCAAAACCGCTGGAGACAAGAAGCGAAGTGAAAGGATGCTTGCTGATGACCTCCACGCAGGAAGACGCAGAGACTGATGAAGTGAAGCCGCCGTCCATTCGGGACTGTTCAAAAGAAACAATAACAGGTTTTGATTTGTTTTCTGTTGAAAGCAGACGCTCTCTTCTACGATACATACCAATCATAAACTCTCCTGAGGGCTATCGCCCGCGTGCATTACATTCCAGATACGGACAATACGCCAGTGCCCCGTCAGTAAGGGCTGTGTTGTCACCCGTGCCGCTGTACATAACGAGCGGAGCTTCAACGGCTACACCGCAATTACAGTTTTTTCGGGCTTCAAGCAATACCAGCGTACTATTCTGATCTGCCTTGCTGTGAATAAATTTAAGACGCTTAGGTGTCAGCTTATTCTGCGAACAAGCATGCAAAAGTTCTTCAAGGCGCTCTGAAGGAAAAATACAACAAAACGATCCCTTATTCTTTACCAGAAAAGACGCTGTTTGCACAAATGCAGCAAGCGCGCCTTCCGTTTCGAACAAAGCACACGTCCGTTCCTGAGTAGCAGCATGACGCCCCTGATTCTGTCTACGGTACGGTGGGTTAGAAACTACAACATCTGCACTTTCAGCACCAAGCTTGCTCTTACGAATCGCGCCCACGTCTGCTAAAACACCGCTGAACCGTTCCGCTACGCCCAAAGACTTCGCATTCTGATTCGCAGCATCAAGCAGCAGCGGTTGCAATTCTACTCCCGTCACAGCAAGCCGCTCGTTCTCAAGTAACATTGTCAGACCAATAACCCCACACCCAGTGCCAAGGTCAACAGCCGTACGGTATTTCGCCGCACCTGCAAACCTTGCAAGCAGTAAAGCGTCCATCGAGAACCGAAATGTTCCCTCCGGCTGGAAAAGGCCACGCGGAAAAAATTCACGCGCCTTTTCTATCTCATTCGTATCGCTCATTATGATCCTTACATTTGTCTCCGACGGCGCTTATCAGCGGGGTGTCTCCGACGGCTGGGCTGAAAGTTTTAAAAAGTTTCCCCCATCCCCCCTTCAAAACTTTTTATATGCGAGGTCGTTCTATTCCTAAAACCACCCCGCGGCTTTATGCGCCACTACCTTTCATTAGCATAAAGAAAGGGTGGAGATATATTCCCCACCCTTTCCTAATAATCATCAATAAGCCGTAATCACTTTTTATGAACAAGAGTCCGTCGCAAATCGGGTCAAGGGAGAGTCTCCCTTGCGGATGCAAGGCGGAGCCTGCTCGCCGAAGGCAATAAAACTCAAAAAGCGCCGCAGGCATAATACTCAACCAAAAGTGCCGTAAGCTCTAAAAAAAACTATTCGCTGCACTTCTCTTTAAGAGCTTTAGCGAGTTCAACGCCCATTTCGTAGCATTTTTTGTAAGAGTCGTGTGTTGGCACAAACTGGTTTTTCACGCCATCAACAGGCATTTCAAAGCCCATATCAACAAGACTTTCGGTGAGTGATTTTACACACTCGCCAGACCAGCCAAAGGAACCGAACGCGCCGCCGATGCGGTTTTGCGGACGGAGACCTTTCATGTAGGTAATCATTTTAGCGACTTCTGGAAGAATGCCGTTGTTGTGAGTCGGGGAACCGAACACAACAGCGCTTGCACGACCAAGCTCAGTCATTACTGCACTATGATGGTCAGTTTTAAGATGCATGATGCGTACAGGGACGCCTTCGCTCTCAAAACCTTCTGCAACGGAGTACGCCATTTTCTCTGTGGAATGCCACATGGTATCGAAAATAATGACAGCACGTTTCTGCCATGCCTGCTCTGCGAATTCGCGATATTTGTCTAAGCACCACTGCACATCTTCTTTGCCGCGGAAAATAAGACCATGGTCAGGTGCGAGCATGTCGATTTCGATATCCATTTCTGCAATAGCATCAAGCGTTTTAAGTACTAATGGGGAGAAAGGAAGAACGATGTTCTGGTAGTATTCTACCATGTCATGCTCAACAACAGCACGATCTACTTCGTCTACGAAGCGCTCAGTGCTGGAAATGTTCTGACCGAAAATGTCGTTGCAGATAAGAAGCTTATCCTGTGGAATGTAGGAAACCATGGAATCAGGCCAGTGGAGCATGCGAGTTTCGATAAACTGAATGTCGCGGGAGCCGATGTTGATAGTATCGCCAGTTTTCACCACTTCGATAGGCCACCCTTCGGTGTTGTAATGCGCCTGCATGGAGCGTTTACCGAGTGGTGAACAAAATATTTTTTCTGGTTTGCAAAGCTCTACGAGTCTTGGAAGACAACCGGAGTGGTCTGGCTCGAGATGGTTACAAACAATGTAATCAACTTTCTCTAACTCTGTAACGTTTGACATACGGCACAACATTGTGTCGAGAAAATTGCTTTTTACTGTGTCAAAAAGAACGGTTTTTTCGTCTTTTATAAGATAGCTGTTGTAAGTGGTGCCCTGTGGAGAAAGAGAATAGCCATGAAAATCACGGCTTGTGTAATCAACAGCACCGACCCAAAATACGTCTTTTTTAATTTCAACAGGATGCATCATATTTTCCTTATTACTCGCCCTTGCTCACAGCGAAAGGGTCTTAGAGAGAAATTTGTAGCTGTTCAAACAAATGACAGCGTGTTTCTTACTTTCAAGAGCATAGCGCAATACTCTGAAATACCTGTGCTCTAACACTGAAAACACAGCGAACACGTGAAAAAATCTTGCCACGATTGCGTAATGCAACACAGCAACACAGCCAAGCACAGCGATAGCATGTACATCTGCATCCTGTACAGAGTCTGGTATACGCCAATTTACCAAAAAAAGCCCCCCTCCAATAGAGGGGGACTTACATTATTTAAGCTGGTTCGAATTCGCTCTTAGGAGCCCCGCAGACCGGACAGAGCCAATCCTCTGGGATATCTTCGAACTTTGTGCCTGGCTCTACACCATTGCTTGGGTCGCCTTCGGCTGGATCATACTCATAACCACAAATCACGCATACGTACTTTTCCATTGTTCTCTTCCCCTTTTATTATGCTTCTGCTTTCCAGTGACCGTGGAGGTTACAGTACTCACGTGCTGTAACTTGTTCTGCTTCAATACAGAACTCAGCCTCTGGTGCATCGCCAGGGTTAAGGAATTTGGTGTAGCTTACGCCGTCTGCAACGAGTTCGATCCACTGAATCCAGTGCTTGTCAACCATAGGGTGAGCAACTTCGCCGACTTTAACGAGGTAGCCATTTGCAGTTTTTTCGATAACTGGAATATGCTTTTCGCGTGCTGCGTCAACAGTACCTTCAACCTGAAGAACCATATCTTCGCCACAACAAATTAAAGCCGGTCCACCACCTACGAGAATTTCAGCCATGTTTCCGCAGTGCTCACACTTGTAAACTTCGAGACGATTTGGCATCGGGAGCCTCCTGATCGACATTGTATTATTTTATTCGGGTAAAATCACTTTCCAGTAATCGGAAATTTTATTGCTGCGTCACTATACACGTAAAGTAGTATCAGTTCAACGCGTTAAGCAGGCATTTACTTGTTCCTACCCGCCGTTGAAAAAAGATATACGCAGTTGAAAAAGAATAATCAAGCTAATAATAACTATTATTGATAAGAAAATTTCCTCTTATTCTTTAACACCTTGATTTTAAAAAACTCTAATACAGCAAACTTTCTATCATAAGTATAAAAAAGACAGAGAGTTATACACTCCCTGCCTTTTTCGCACCAAATATATCATCAATAGCAACAGTACATTAAACTGCGGTTCAACGAGAACTGATACACTTCAACGCAGGGCAGCTACGCTGCCATCCTACTTTTTGCTACGCAACTGATACTTACGGACAGCGTTGTTATGTTCTTTCAAGGTCTTGCTGAATTTATGAGATCCATCACCCTTTGCAACAAAGAAGAGGTATTTATGCTTTTCTGGATTCATAGCAGCTTTAACGGCTTCTAAACCAGGAGAACAAATTGGCCCTGGGGGTAACCCTCTGTGCTGATAGGTGTTGTATACATTATTTTTATTACGAATGTCGGCACGACGAATATTACCATCAAAGCTTTCTCCCAAACCATAAATAATGGTCGGATCAGCCTGCATTCGCATTCGCATCTCCAGACGATTTTCATATACGCCAGCGACACGTTCGCGCTCTTCAGGGATTGCGGTTTCCTTTTCCACAAGCGAGGCCAATATGAGAGCTTTTTTCAAAACTTCAGGGCTCGGCTTGCTGTCTCCCCATACAGAAGCGGTCTTCTGCCAGAACATGTGAACTAGCATTGACGCCACGTCTTCCGCAGAACCTTCATTCATTTCTAGCGGCCTACTTAACTTGTACGTCTCAGGGAATAGAAAACCTTCCGCGTCGGGGAAAGGAATATTGTGTTTCTTCAAAAACACAGGATCATGAATGACCTTGGCGAAATCTTCTACTTTGGCAAAGCCTTGTTGTTCAATTTTCTTAGCAATAATCCACCAAGGCAGTCCTTCCTGAAAAGTCAGGGTATAAAGGATGCCTTTGCCGCTTACGAGTTCTTTAAGCAGACGTTCAGGAGTCCAGTCGGTATTAAGAAGGTATTCACCGGCTTTTAAATTTTGCTGTTGCTTACGGAGTCGGACGAACAGACGAAATGCATACGGATGCGTAAGAGCGCCTTGGCGCGCCATATCATCAATAATCTGATTGAACGACGCTCCTTCCGGTACTACCAGAGGAATTTGACGTAATTCTTTTTGCATAGGAGATCTTGTATACGTTTCAAACGTAAACCAGACGCCCGCTGCGACGAGTACTGTAAGCACCAAAACAGTGCTTACTATTTTTGAAAATATGCCCATATCAATCTGCTAATCGTAAAGTTGTCTGTGCTCTTCGTCCAAATGCAGGAACGACTCTAAAATACGCACTGCTGCCTGCTGGTCAACTACCTTATCTATCTCGTGGCCTTTTAAACCCGCGTCTCGCAGCTCTAATTCTGCTTCAAAAGAACTAAGGGCTTCTGTAATAACAAAAATTGGTAGATCACAGCGACGACGCAATCGTGCAAGAAAATTGCGCACCTGACGGGACATAAGCGTTTCTTCACCAGACAATGTCATGGGCAGGCCAACAACAATGGCAACTGGTTCTTCCTTTTCGATGAACGCTAACAGCTCCGTAAAAAACTTATCACGGGTTTTCATCATCAGCGTCATACGCGGAAATGCCATGTTGCCGCCAGTATCACTGGCTGCAAGCCCTGTCCGCTTTGTTCCGTAGTCTATAGCAATATATTTCATGTAGTTTTTCTTTTGTCTTTAGCAAACAAAGCTCCCCTTCTGAATATAAACAAGATCAGAAGGGGAGCTAATGCTATTAAAGACTATTTGTATCTACGATTCGCTTCGAATCTTTCTGATTAGACTCTGTTGCGATGCGTTTCATTTGTTTTTTCCAGTCAGCGCCGTATAGCGCTTCTGCAATGTATTCTACTGTATGCAGCACTGGGCGTTTTTCCTGTAAATTCAGGAAAATTCTCGAGATACCAACTTTACATGAAGGACACCCTACGAGAACAGGGGCGTCTTCCTGCATTGTCGGCAACACGTGTGTTAACCCTGCTTCTTTCTTTGCGCGCAACTTGTTGTAGATATCTGGACTTGTGAGAGCACCCATGCCGGATTCACCACAGCAACCAGGGTTCAATGTAACTTCTGCACCACATAATTCACTCAAAGCCTGCACGTATACGCCAGCGGCTTTAGTTTTATGCACACCTGTCCATTCTGCGTGGCAGGACGGGTGGTATAATACAGACTTACCCTTTGCTGCGTCTTTCAACGCATCTTTACCCATACGTTCAATAAGGAACTGTACGGCATCTTTATGCTCAAGCTTAATGTTTAAAGCTTCAGCAAGCCCGTATGATTCAAGCCCTTCACGGCAGGAACCACACGCAGTGATGGAATGCGTAATATTAAGTCCCGCACGTACAGCATCGGCAAGAAATGCTTTCATTTCTTCAATGTTAGTAGCACGGTTTTTTCTGTATTCTTCATCTTTACCGGCTGCCAGCAGCGGATACCCGCAGCACATATGGCGTGGTGGCATAATTACAGCCACACCGGATTTAAGCATCAACATCAGTGATGCCAGACCGATATTTCTGTAGAAAAGAGAGCCGCCACAACCCGGGAAGTAAAAGACTGCTTCCAGGGCTTTACCTTCCGGAGCGTTCTCAGGAACAAAGATTGAACCTTTGTCCAAACGCAGAGCTTCATTCAAGCCACGGTACCCGACTTCCGGTCCAAGACCGGAGAACAGCGGGCTGTTAATGCCGGAGCGCCATGAACTTGGAATCAAACGCAGCATTTTGTTCTGCACACGCTGTCCCATAGAAGCCAATTTAGCTGCACGCGGCACACGGTTAGAAACATCAGACACAAGGTAATCAAGCACCTTGGATTTGATAGGATGTCCGCCTGCGCCTTCATCTTGAACGAATGCACGTAATTCCAACGCGACTTTCGAAGAATCAATTTTTACAGGACACACAGCCATACACTTACCGCAGCCTGTGCAATGCTCCATGAGCTTACGCAGCTGCGCCATAAGGTTTTCGTCCGGCTTACCTTTGTTAACCTGAGAGTAGTACACAGCTTCAAGCAGCGCACCGAGGCTCAAGTTCTTGTTTCGCGGATGATACAGTAAGTCACCCTGCGGATAAAACATCGGACAAACCTGCTTACACTTACCACAACGGGTACATACCTGAATGTTGGTGAGCAAGCTGATAAGGCGTTCTTTTTCCGGCAGACCGGATGCCTGAATGTCGCGGATAAGACGGTTAAACGAGAACGTAAACGGCTGAACCGGAGTATCTCGCTGTGTCAGCTTTGCAGGGTTCATAATGGAAAGAGGATCGACTCTGCGTTTAAACAAAGTAAGTTCTTCCATTTTTTTCACTGAAAGGAATTTAATTTTGGTAATACCGATGCCGTGCTCGCCGGTCACTTCACCATTCATTTCCTGTGCTTTAGCCATAACTTCTTCTGCCACTTCTTCTGCGTGATGCAGCATGACAGGATTGTTCGAATCCACAGGAATGTTCACATGACAGTTGCCGTCACCAGCATGCATGTGGTTTGCGACGATGATGCGGGTAGCGAGCATGTCTTCAACAATCTTAGCGAGCTTGCGACGCTGGTTCGGATAACGATCCTGCGCATGCTCAAAGTATGCAAGCGCCTGATCAAGAGTTTCCTGATCGGAAAGCTCTGCAATCGGCACATCGCCTTTGGCAACTTTAGATGCAAAGGTGAACGCACGGTTCAGCTCTTTATCTTCAAGCGGCATGCCGCTCAGACGTCCACTTTCACCAAGAGCTGTACGGAATGCTCTGCCCGTACAACGCTGGTTTAACTGCTCAAGAAAGTCGGAGAACTCAGGGATAACATCGATTGGAATAACGATGTCTTCGTTAATTTTAAAGCCGGAGGTACGACGCGCAATAGCGGATAACTTATGTCTGTCTTCCCAGAAAAGTTCTGCCTCTGCTGCATCTTTCGCAACAAAAACATCCACGCCTTCGTATGGAGTACAGATATTCACGATGTCGTTTACGCTGGCGTCCAGCGCGCTCGTATCGTTTGAGTTCAGCTCAATAATAAGAACTGAAATCGGGCGCTCGTCATACTTATCTGATTTTGTCTGGTATTCAATTGCTTCAACATATTTGACACCAAACTCTTCGAGTGCCGAGATTTTAACAAGGTCGCCCTGCTTGCGAATGGTATCGCGCAGTCCAACAATGTCTTTAATCACAAGCATCGCGTTACGCATGGAGCGTCCAAAGAACTCCAGCACAAGCACGCGGTCATATTTCTGCTTAGGGTAGCAAATGAAGGTTGCCTCAGTGATGATGCCATCAGTGCCTTCTTTCTGCACACCCGGCAGACCGCCGAGAAACTTGTTAGTAACGTCTTTACCAAGACCTGCTTTGCGGATTTGATCACCGCGCAAAGAAATAACAGTGCGGACTCCGCCGGACACGTCTTTAACTTCAAACACGGCAGTTTCATCTTCCATAATCTTATGACGAGGATGATTAATGCGTTCTACGTTGATGATTTCACCGGTAGGGGTAACCATTGTGTAGTGAAGGATGTTGTCGAGAGTTGTTCCGTATTCAAAGGCAAAAGGACCGCCGGAGTTTTCCGACACGTTCCCGCCGATGGTGGAAGCAGTCTTGGATGCTGGGTCAACAGTAAAGAGCATCCCACCGGTATCTGCGGCTTTAATGGCGTCAAACGTGATAACGCCAGCCTCAGCGGTGAGAGTCATTTCTTTTTTGTCGATGGATTTGATAGCGCTCAATTTTTGCAAACTCATTACAACGGTACGTTTGCGTGCCGGAATAGCACCACCGGTACAACCGGAAGCACCGCCACGCGGAATGAGTGCAAATTTCATTTCGTTCGCAAGGCGAACAATGGCGCTTACTTGTTCTGTTGCAGAAGGCGCAACGACAAGCAATGGAAGTTCCATACGCAAGTCAGTTGCGTCTGTGGAACATTCCACTAACGATGCAGGGCGCAGATCAATATTGTTTTTTGGAATGATCTGTCCAAGTCGGCGCACCAACTCACTCCGGAATGCCATATCTGCCTCATAGGCACTCCAGAACATGGTGATACCTTCGCTCAGTGTATTGGCGTAATGATGTGCCAGAGCAGGTTCCGCTCTATCAAAACGCTTAGTTACACTTGTACGAACAGTATCCGCATCGATAAACGGATTGTAGCGGACGAGGAATAGTTCTTCAGCAAGCGCAATGGCGAGCTCCCGAACCGATTCCGGCCAATCTTCAAATTCATCAAGATCAATCCGCAACACCCTATGGACAAGAAACTCGGAACCTATAGAAATATGTGGGCCTTTGTGCGGCATGACCAATTCTCCCAGTATTTAAGAACGAAGCCCACGAGTCTACTTTTTGTTCTCTAAGAATGCAAGAAGAGCATTGCCGCACAATATTCGGGTATAACTTTCACCCGAATATCGTTACTCGCCCATTTTTTCTATGTCTTCTTCGGCAGGCTTTGCGCATTTTATAGAGCGGTTTCGTGTAGGAGATACAAGGCGTTTGAAAACGAACATTTCAACGTCCTTACCAACCATATTTTCAATAGGAATCTCTGCACGGGCTAACGCCTTATGCCCTCCGGCAGAACCTACATCGTTAAACTGGCAGTAAGCAAAATGCCCTAAATCACGGTTCACGCCGTCACCACGGAAGATAACAACAGCCTTATCCTGATACACACCACATACAGCAACCCAACGCATTTCGTGCACTCGCATAAAGAAATCTGCAATCACAACAAGTGCGTCAGGATTATCTACTATGCCCACAAACGCAAAACGGCCAGAACCTACTTTGTGTATGCCTGTAATTGCACGGGAGAAATATTCCAGCCAATCAGAATGCATTTCACTTCGTGCAATACGTGAAAGCAGCAAGTGGTTTGCAAATTTGCTCAAGACTTTAAATGCGCGGATATCGACTTCGTTGAAACTGCGTTCAAAATCGTTTGTATCAGTCTTAATGCCGTACATAAGCGCTGTTGCCAGCATCTTACCAGGACGAATCTTCATCTGATACAAATACTCTGTAAGAATGGTGCTATTGGAGCCATAATTCGGAAGGATTTCTTTAAAATCTGCTTTTACAGGAAAATCATCATTCAACGGGTGGTGGTCAATTACGACCGAGTAATCCAGCTCAGCAAACAATGGATGGTGATGCGGCTGAGAATCTACAATCGCAAACCTATCGTATTGGGCAGACACCTGAGGTGTTAATTTTACCATAGGAATGCGTAGCAAACGGGCCATAGCAAGGTTATCCGGACGCGTAATTTCGTTTACACGAGCAATGTCTACATCTGCAACTCTGTGGCTCATAATGCGCTTAAGCGCGAGAGCAGAGCCCATCGCATCAGGGTCGGCATTAATAGTAATCAGCCAACGCTCGTTGCGAGAGAATAATTCCAGAAGTTTTTCAATCTGTGGTTTTACATTACGAAAATACGACATGTTACGCCTTTTTTACATAGAGCGGGATACCCGCGATCATGAGACAGACTTCATCACTTACAGCTGCAACAGCCTGATTAAGTGCACCTAATCTTCGAATAAATTGACGAACCTGAGAACTTGCCGCTATGGGCCCCAGTCCTGCCTCACATGAAACTATTGTAACTTGAGTCTCGTAAGGAACCAATGAGAGGCTGTGCAAAAAAGCATCTTGCCCCTGCTTCCATTGATCACCGCATGCAAAGACCCAAAAATCCAGACTGTCGATTAGAATAGCCTCATATTTCAGTATGGACTTTTCTAACAGTTGGGGCAATTCAATTCCGGTTTCCTTTACTGGAATTTCCGGAATTCTGGCTAACCGGTGATCCAAAATTTGCTGACCGAACGAAAAGTCCTGTGCCTGCCCCGTTGCAAGCAAAACTGAAGACCCCGTTCCTTCATACAACCGCTGCAAACCAAAGTTTGACTTGCCGGACTTGTCTCCCCCCAAAATAAGTCGGATCATTCTATTATCCTTCCATCAAAAGCAACTTCTCAACAATCGGAATAGTTGTTTCAATATGCTTCCAGTTAAACAGCTCGTAAACCAGAGTGCAATCTTCACCGCAAGCCTGAAGCACCCTACGTGCAACCCCCCTTCCGGCTTCATCCAGATGCACTAAACTTACATGCTTACTCCGCCCCTTAGCTGTTACAATATCCGCAGGTGTATTTATGTGAACCATGCGAAGTCGATCAAAAATATCAGTACGATCAAGGAGTGCATCATGCCCGTATGCAATGATATGCCCTATGTCAATGCACACCCCCAGCCCCAAAGCCTCTATCGCTGGAGCAAGGCCAATCAAATCTGAGCCTTCAATATTCTCAATTAGTAAATCATTACAGTCAAATCCATGACTACACCACGCGCGAGTAACCACTGCTAACAACTGCTGAGCCGCTTCCACAGAAAGTGCATTTTTCCCCGTTGTCACTGGGGGATGCAATACAGCCTGACGGACTCCAAGAAAACGAACCTTATCCATCAAGCCCAACACAATCCGAGCCACAGCTTCAACATCGCCCCAAGGCAAATCCAATGGCAAATGCACGTGGTACGTCAAATCAAGCTTCGCCAGCCCACTCGGTAAATCTGATTCGTTATACGCAAGGCAGGATTCTGATTCAAAAAAGAGCAGCGCAACCTCGTTGACTTTGCCTTCAAGGAAAACACAATTCTCATACACGCTACCTGCTATCACCCACGACGGTGCAGCCGTTTTCATCATATGCCTCCGGCGGGCAAGGGCGCTGCCTCCACAAGGGACTGGCATCCGTAGCACTCGTTCCTCGTGAACGGCTACTTGCGCAAGCACCCGCAAGAGGGAATCCCCCTTGACCCTGTTTAGGCGAGTTTTCTTATCTATAAAATTTAGTTTTCGGATTAAGGATAGTTTCGACCGTTAATGATTATACCACAAATATGACTAGGCGAAGGACGACTAAAAACTTGGTTTGGAGTTTAAATATTAATTCTGCCACAGAACACGCTAGATCTCCCACCAATTCGTCCTCCATTCCTTCCACAACAGATTGTTCTCTAACAAACTTAATTGGAAAAACGTTCCTTCGTTTACGGGCAACACCTACTCAGCACGTCATGCCGGTCAAGGGGGGCTCCCCCTTGCGGGGTGGAGGGGCAGTGCCCTTCCCCGTCGGAGACATAAAAAGTCCAACTCCAAAGCGCCGCAGGCATCTCCTCTCAAAAAGGAAAAAACAGACCTTACAGCAGAGTAAGCTGAGTTTCTTTGTGCTTCTTTTTGGCTTTGAGTGCGGAATGCATGAGCCTGTCATCTGGCAGATCGGCAAGGAACCGCGACGGAGCTAGGTGCACAGTACGCCCGTAAATCATGCGAGTTGTTGAATGGCTTAGGAAAAGGAGTTGTTCTGCGCGGGTTATTGCCACGTAAAGCAGCCGTCGTTCTTCGTCGACATCAAAATGGTCGGGCGCGCCGCCGGTCGTGCCCGTAAGGGTACTCATACCTGAGTATGGCATGATACCATCTTCGAGCGCAGGGAGGAATACAGCTTTGAATTCCAACCCTTTTGATGCGTGCATGGACATTATCTGCACTTTTTCGCTTTTCTGACGCACAAGATCAAGCTCTGTCTGAAGATTAATCCAGTTAAGCAATCCTGCCCAACCTTTGTGCTCCTTGTAATTGTCCACAAGCTGCTTAAAGGCACTAGATTTCCAGAATAAGCGATCGAATGGAGAAATATCCTCCATGTACACAGCAATGCCTTGAGGCCCTTTTGCCAGAACTTTGTCAGGACATGTTATCTGCTCTTCACCTTCCTTGCTGGAAATACCGACAAAGCGACCTGCTGACGCAAGAATAATCTCAACACGAGGATCTACCCAGAATGCTTCCTGTTCGGGGACAGAGCAAGGGATGCCAAGCCTGTTGAGTGTCTGGCTGATCACAGGAATGAGTGCTTTAAATCGCACAAGAACAGCTATGTCTCCTGGAGATAGTTCACCGCCAAGAAGCCGTTCTTGTCTGTTATCTTGTAATGAATGGCTAGTTTGACCTAGAAGACCCCGGATTTGTTCTGCGATCCATGAAGCTTCTGCCTCAGAAGTCGGCGCTTCGAACATGCGTACTTCTGCTTCTACGGCTTTCTTGGCTTGGATTGCTTGTACCTCACGAGCTGGCACCATAAGCGCGCTTGCGTAGTCTACAATCTGCTGCGAAGAACGATAATTTTCAGAAAGTTGAATAGTAGTCAGCGACGGGAGCTCTTGAGCTAAAAATTCTTTAACGCCGCCATGTGCTCCTCTGAACCCATAAATAGATTGATCCGGATCACCAATGCCGAAAAATCCCTGACCATTTTGGCCATCCTGCGACACAAGCTCCCGTACTACTGCTAATTGCAGCGGGGATAAATCCTGAATTTCGTCGACGAGCACATGTGTCCACGGACGAACAAATACGTTGTTACGTAAGGATTCAAGCCAAAATTCAAGAAGGTCTGTGTAATCTGCGAGGTTCCATGAACTTTTAAGTCCGGAATAGTTATCGTACGCAGGCTGCTGTTCAGCAGGGCATGGATCCATACGCTCGCGGCATAATGAAATTATTTCCCACGCCTTTTTCCACTGCTGTTTGTTTGCGTCGGCATTGGCTTCTGCAAATACCCGCTTGGAGCTTTCTTCAGAAAGCAACGTAGGAGCGTCTGAATATGAGTTTTGCCAATACTCGAACGCAAGACCATGCAGGGTATCTGCACGTGGTATAGATAATTTGTTCTGAACGGAATCAGCAAGGCGTGTTGTAAGCTCTTGCGCGGCACGACGGGTAAAAGTCAACGCAAGAATTTGGCGTGCTTTGACTCCAGAGCCGAGCAAATGCTCTATGCGACCGATAAGAGTACGAGTCTTGCCCGTTCCCGGCCCTGCCATAACGAGTACTGGTTCCGGCGCGGAGAAAATAGCCTCTTGCTGCGCATCATTGTACTCGATGCGCTCTGGCTCATCCAGACGCTGTTGAACGGCTGATTCAAAAATAGGGATAATAGAAGCTTCTTCTTCCGGTGTCAGCCCGCTCACTTTTTCCGGTACATCAATAAGCGTTTTACCGTGCTTGAATTCGTTACGTTCCTTTTGAGAGAACACACGAACCACACCATATTCACCATCAAAACCCGGTTGACGCAGAACTTCCCCTTTGCGCATTCTTCCAACAGCTTCAGCAAGAATAGGATGTACCTTCTTAATGTCCTCTTCAGGAACATCACGAAGAATATTCATTTCTGAACCAAGCTTCTGGATTGCTTCAGCATACAAGGTCATAACTTTCTTCGTCTTAGGCCCCACGCCAAGCACTTCACCCATCATTTCCGGCAATGGAATTAACGAACTGAAATCGCCAGCCTTTAACGGCTGCTTCGGCGTGTCTCTGTCTGCAAGAGAAAGTATCCTGTGCAACACGCCCACGGTTAACGGCTTGCCGCAGACTGGGCAGATTCCGTCACGAGTTAATGTTTCGCGTGGTTCCATGACAACATTGCATTTGCGATGACCATCTAAATGGTATTTTCCCTCTTCCGGAAAAAATTCCATGGTGCCAAGAAACTTGTGACCAAGCCCTTCATCACGCAAACTGCGATACATGCCTTCAAAAGAGATATCGCCTGCAAACAGGTTGCATTCACGAGCAAGCTTGTCGCCGGAATGAGCATCAGAGTTCGACACAAGAGCAAACCGATCAAGGGCGCTCCATAACCAGTTCATTTCAGGGTCGGAAGAAAGCCCTGTTTCAAGTGCAAAAATTTCTGAGGCGTAGTCGCCGTAGCACTCTTCTACTGTGTCGAAGCCGGACTTAGAGCCGAAAAGAGAGAACCACGGCGTCCAAATGTGAGCAGGAATAAGGAAGGCTAGTGGATGGGTTTCGAGCACGAGGTCAAGAATGTCGCGTGAATCCATACCAAGGATAGGGCGGCCATCGGAAGTAATATTGCCAATTTCGCCAAGATGGTTGCTGAATTTTCGAGCAGCTTCAAACGTAGGCATGTACACAAGGTTATGCACCTTACGCACCTTGCCGCCGCGCTTGTAGATTGAACTAATTTCTCCCTGCAACATGAACAGAGCACGACCTTTCATAGAGGTTTCCTCAAAACGAGGAATCTCTTTGCCAAGGTCTGTAGTGTCCTTCAGCCGAAACAGCCCGCTCTGGCTGTCTTCGACAAGTTGGTCTTCTAACTCGTCCAGCCATTCAGGATGCGTGCAATCGCCAGTTCCAAGGACATCTAGTCCCTTTACCTCCGCCCATGCAGCCAAATGGCGCGGGGTAAGCTTTTTACTGGTTGCACGAGAGAATCGGGAATGAATATGCAAATCGGCGCGAAACTGTTTCATGGAGCAACTATCCTAGCTTTAAGCCGTTGACTGCTAACCGCAGACAGAAAAATGAATCCTTCCGTTCCATACCTGTATCAGAGGAATACTCCCTAGACAATTGCGCAACCTATTCGTTTTTCAATAACTCTATCTCTTCATTTTACGCCTGTATTTTAAGGGCGAAATATTTGCCTCCGGAGGCCAGAGAACCTTGTTGAAACAAGGTTCTCTGGCCTCTCCAAAAACTTTTATTAGCGAGGTTAGCCTGTTTTTTACTCAACCTCACGGCTTATGCCCCACTACCTTTCAACTAATAAAAAAGGACTGTCCTTCATATGAAGGACAGTCCTTTTGCTATTCAAGTCAATGGAATAAAGCCGCGTAAAAAAATATATCTACGGGCGCTCTTCACATAATAAAAGTTTTTGGAAAGGGGTCTGGGGGAGAACCTTGTTTCAACAAGGTTTCCCCCAGCCGTCGGAGACAAAATTAAAAAGCGTCGCAGACCAGCCGGAGGCTCTTCGAAGACCGAAGACTACAGCTTGCCTAAGAAATCTTTAAGACGCGGATGCTTAGGATTAGAGAAGAACTCATCTGGAGCTTCCTCTTCCTGAATCACACCATCGGCGATAAAGATTACGCGGTCAGCAACTTCGCGAGCGAAGCCCATTTCGTGGGTTACTACCACCATGGTCATGCCTTCGTCGGCGAGTTTTTTCATTACGTCGAGAACTTCACCTACGAGCTCCGGATCGAGTGCAGAGGTTGGTTCATCGAAGAGAATAACTTTCGGACTCATTGCCAGAGACCGTGCGATTGCAACACGCTGTTTCTGACCACCGGAAAGCTGTTCCGGATAGGATGCTGCTTTATCCGGAAGACCTACTTTATCGAGCAGGCTCAGTGCAATTTTATCCGCTTCTGCTTTGTCCATTTTGCGAACTTTAATAAGTCCGATGGTAATATTCTGCAGAACAGACAGGTGCGGGAACAGGTTAAATTGCTGAAACACCATACCTGCTTCGGAGCGTACGTAGTTGATATCAGTTTCTTTTGCATAGAGGTCAAAGCCGTCAACAACAATAGTACCTGAGGTAATTTCCTCAAGACGGTTGATACAGCGCAGAACTGTTGATTTACCGGAACCGGAAGGTCCCAAAATTACAACAACTTCGCCCTGTTTTACGCTAAGGTCTACGCCTTTAATAACTTCTATATCACCGTAACTTTTATGCAAGTTACGAATTTCAATCATGCTTGATGTATCACTCATAAGAATGCTCCTAGCGGCTGCTGCGTGCCATCAATTTTTTTTCATACCAGCGTAGGGCCTTCGCAATAGAAAGCGTCATACACAGGTAAACGATCGCTACAGTCAGGTATACTTCAAAAGAACGGAAGTTAACCGCAACAATCTCCTGACCGGAACGGGTAAGCTCTGCTACACCGATAACAGTAAGGAGTGAGGTATCTTTAAGCGAAATAATGAACTGGTTGCCCAGTGGGGGAATCATGCGACGGAACGCCTGAGGCCAAATGATAGAAAGCATAGTCTGATTATGAGTAAGCCCGATAGAGCGACCTGCTTCAAACTGCCCTGCATCAATAGACTGCACTGCGCCACGTACGATTTCAGCGATATATGCACCGGAGTTAACAGCGATGGTGATAACACCTGCTGTAATAGGGTTGATACGAACTCCGGAAACAAGCGGCACACCAAAATACAGGAACAAAGCCTGTACAATCATCGGGGTACCACGAATAATTTCTATATAAATGCTCGAAAGAGAGCGATTGAATCTATTCTGAGAAAGACGACCTAAACCTGCAACTGTGCCGATAAGAAAACCGAACACAAGGCCGAGGAGAGTGATGTAAATAGTCAGTTCAACCCCTTCTGTAAGAAGCGGAAGAGTTTCTAACATCACTGATGGTTTAAACTGAAATGCCATAAAGAGTATCTGCCTTTGGGTACTTTTGCCAAAAAAACTCAGCGAATAAAATATACATAGGGATGGCACAACACCATCCCTATGTTTTAGGTACTATGAAGAGAGTGGGAAGCTGCTATTTAGCAGGTGCGTAGCCGAACCATTTGATGAACAGTTCGTTGTAGGTACCGTCTGCTTTCATTTCTTTAAGCGCTTTGTTAACGCCGGGAACGAGCTTGGAACCTTTAGGGAATGCAATGCCGTAAGCCTGACCCTGATAGATAGGACCAACTACTTTAACCATGCCCTGTCCTGCTTTAGCTTCAAAATCTTTAACAACTGGCATATCGAAGATAACTGCGTCGGCACCGCCGGTCATCAGTTCCATGAACATGTTGTCGTTGTTAGGAAAGAGTTTGATGTTCTTCTTAGGTACATACTGCTGAGCAAGGTCAACAGAAGAAGTAGCAAGCTTGGTAGCAACAATCTTGTCTTTAAGATCGTTAATAGTCTTGATGTCGTTGTTATCGGAACGAACAAGAATAACGAGACCGGAATCGTAGTAGCCGTCGGAGAAGTCAACAACTTCTGCACGAGAAGGCTTAATGGTGATGCCTGCAACAGCAGCGTCTACAGATCCAGCCTGAAGGCCAGGAATAATACCGTTAAAATCCATTGGCTGGAATTCGTAATCAAGGTTCATGCGCTTTGCTACTTCTTTCCACATGTCGATATCAAAACCAACAAACTCGCCGTTCTGTTTGAACTCAAAAGGCTTAAAGTTGGTATCATGTGCAACAACCAATTTCTCAGCAAATGCTGCAGAAGATAAAGAAATAACAAGCAAAGCTGTCAAGATAGCAATAAGACGTTTCATAAATGAACCCTCCAAAAAGTGATTACGATAACTACTGTGTAAAATTCCTACTATTTCGTTTTTCCATTAAACCAAAGTTTAACGAAAATGTGTTCTCAAACCGAGAGAGTATTAGCAGATGGAATAAAAAAAATCAAACGAGCTGCATTTTTTTTCGTTTTTGTTAATTGTAAAATATTTTTTACAACTGGCAACATTTAGACTCAATAATTCCAGTATACTACTCGGTCATTGTAAACACATGTATCCGTCTTTTTTTTAACAAAAATGTTAGCTAAATGATAGAGATAAAAAATCCGACCTCTTATTAAGAGGTCGGATGACAAAAACTCTACGTGGATAGCCGTAAAATTACAGTACGTCTTCAGGTGAAACGGAGAACATTTCAAATGCTTCGCCCACAGCAGAACAAGTAATTTTGCCTTTGTAGGTGTTCAGTCCCAAGGCGAGAGCCCGGTCTGCACGCAAAGCATCAAGACCTTTATTCGCAAGTTGAATAGCATATGGCAATGTCTGGTTACTAAGAGCAAAAGTAGAAGTACGAGGCACAGCACCCGGCATGTTTGTTACACCGTAGTGAACAACACCGTGGAGATTGAATACAGGATCTTCATGCGTGGTTGGCTTAATGGTTTCACAGCAACCGCCCTGATCGATAGCAACGTCTACGATTACTGAGCCTTCCTGCATGGTTTTAACCATATCTTCTGTCACCAGACTTGGAGCTTTTGCACCAGGGATAAGAACAGCACCGACGACTAGGTCTGCTTTCGCAACCCATTCGCGCAGATTTGGCTCAGTAGAGGTAATGGTGCGGATACGGTTGCCGAACACGTCATCAAGATACTGAAGACGCTGATGGCTGACATCAAGAATAGTAACATCGGCACCAAAACCAATAGCCATTTTTGCAGCATTGGTACCAACAATACCACCGCCTACAACAGTAACACAGCCCGGAGCAACACCAGGTGTTCCGCCAAGTAAGACACCACGTCCGCCGTTTGCTTTTTTAAGGAAGTTTGCACCTTCTTGTGTTGCCATACGTCCAGCAACTTCGGACATTGGCATCAAAAGCGGCAAGCAGCCATTTGCAAGCTGTACAGTTTCATATGCTACAGCTGTTGTGCCTCCTTCAAGAAGGGCATTCGTCAAATCACGTTCAGCAGCAAGGTGGAGGTAGGTGAAGAGAAGAAGACCTTCGCGAAGGTACTGGTACTCAGAGGCTACAGGCTCTTTCACCTTAATAACCATTTCAGCACCCCACGCCTCTTCTGCAGTAACCATGGTTGCACCGGCAGCAATAAATTCATCATCAAATAATCCGCTTCCGCGACCTGCGTCTGTTTCCACAAGCACGGTATGACCTTGACGAACAAGTGTTGCTGCGCCGCCCGGAGTAAGAGCTACTCGATTTTCCAGAGTTTTAATCTCTTTAGGTACACCAATAATCATGACTTTCTCCTTGCAACATCCAGAGGATTTGATCTTGCTACGCAGCGACGTATTACGATGCTACCCCTGATTGTAAACATTGAAACTGTGGTATAAATTCACGTTTGTAACGTGCGTCATTTGGGTTACCAATCCCTGTACAACTGCCACAGATTTGCGACAAGAGAAAAACAACTTTTATTTGCAAAACACGCTAAATTTACTGACCTTTGCGAAAACGCATTCATGTATTGCAAAAACGCAACATGAATATTCTTTTCATATCATTTTAGAGCGCTATTCGAGCGAACAAACACCTCAGAGTTTCGATGATTTCAAGCTTCAAGAAAATCCATACCCGTGCATAAACGATCATTCATGTTGCAACCTTGCGACAGTTGAATATATTGGGGGAAATATTTATCTTTCTTGAGTAAATTTGCAGTTTTTCGTTTAAAAGTGCGTGATAACACTATTCAACACCCTAATTACATAATGTTTTTTACTATACGAAACAAATAGCGTGGATGAACAAGACACAAGGCAAATGCCAGAATAATATTTTAACAGACCATAACAGCCTGTTATGTAATACACAGTGCGAATGCTCCGACATATACGGGGAGTTGCCCCATTATTTATCCTGAGGGAATACCATGACCTTTTTGACCATTCTTATTCTTTTTTTCATCATCGGCACTTGGGGACTTGAAACTTGGGTGAGCAGGCTTAACCTCCAGTATCTGGAGCAACCCATTCCCGCTGCATTTGAACATGCTGTGAACACAAGTAAATATGAAAAATCTCAGGCGTACACTCGCCGGAACGAGAAACTTTCATTTCTCTCCGGTTTTATTAACGTAGTCGCCGTGGTGCTCTGCATGCTGCTCGGCATTTTCAACGTCTTTAATGAATGGGCAGCAGCCCTTGTGGCTGGACAGATTATGCAGGGATTAGCTTTTCTTGCCATTGTCTCTGTAGCTTCCATGGTTATTTCACTCCCGTTTTCCATCTACAAAACATTTGTGATTGAAGAAGAATACGGATTCAACCGAACCACACCAAAGCTTTTCATCACAGACCGTTTGAAAGGTGTTTTGCTGGCTATTGTTCTCGGCGCACCGCTTGCTGCAGGTGTTATCTGGTTTTTCCAAACCTTCGCTACCTTCGGCTGGCTTATCGCGTGGGGATTTTCCACCGCATTTATGTTCGCGGTGCAATATGTTGCGCCAATCTGGATTATGCCACTGTTCAATAAATTTACTCCGCTTGAAGACGGAGAGTTGCGTCAGGCTATTGAAGATTTTGCACACAAAAACGGATTCAATATTTCCGGTATCTATATAATAGATGGTTCCAAGCGTTCCAACAAAGCAAACGCCTTCTTCACAGGATTCGGTAAACAAAAACGTATTGCCCTATTCGATACGCTTGTAAAATCCATGAGCACAGAAGAAATCGTCGGTGTTCTTGCCCATGAGATCGGGCATTGCAAGCTGAACCACATTAAACGCATGTTCCTTACCAGTATTATGACAACAGGCATCACATTCTACTGCTTATCCTTGGTGCTAGGATTCGAGCCTCTGTATGCTGCATTTCACGTAGAGAATATGACGATTGCGGTCGGAATGGTGCTTTTCAACTTCCTCTACACGCCGCTTTCTCTTCTGATGACGATCTTTGCTTCGCATCAATCCCGTAAGTATGAATTTGAAGCTGATGCATTTGCAGCCAGAACAACCGGAAATCCTTCAGCACTGTCGGGGGCGCTCATCAAGCTGTCTGTTAACAGCCTTTCAAACCTGACACCGCACCCTGCATATGTATTTCTTCACTACTCGCACCCGCCTGTTGTTGCACGAATTGATGCATTGGAAAAAATTACATCATAGTTCTTTACCAAGCCGTGATGAGTACAAAATAGCACCTGAAAGAATATTCCGGTCATACATACTCTTCAGCAAAGAAACTGATAATATTCATTCTTTCATATAGTGTTCGCAACATAGCGGCACGGTTTAATAAACCGCGCCGCTATTTTTTGTTTCTACACAACTCTTACACAATTCGTTTCGTAAAAACTATCTTCCATTCCCAATAACTATCTTACTTAGTTGTCTTTTTCTACACACTTTTTCTATTTTTTGTAGTCTGCATGATTATACAATCGCAAAAACCAAAGCATACATTCTTTTTTCATCAGCATACCTTCACGGTACTTCACCAATGCTTTTCCTAGCGACAGCGCTAAATATACGCCAGTACGTACTGCAAAATCTTTCCGCGTAATTATCTAAAAATAAAACTTATTTATTACTTTTTTTGTGATTTTGCATTGACCTTCCCCTTAGGGGCATAGGTTAGATTCACGCAAATTTGATTACATTCACAATCTCACTTCCCCGAAATCAAGTTTATTTACTGACACCCCGTACCAAGTTGTATGCATTTGGCAAATTGTCTGCTTCTGCACGCTGCTGAGTCGGTAAATAAACACCGATATGTTGGCAGTTAAATGAATCACACTTACAGCTGTAACTTGTAATGGAGAAATGTATGAATTTGTTTCGACGTAGTAAAAAGGTAGCATGTACTTTTGTAGTGCTTGCAACCGCCCTGCTTATGGCTTCCAGCGTTTTCGCGGCCGCTCCTAAATATGTCTTCTACTTCATCGGAGATGGCATGGGACCGGCGCAGCGCCAGTCTGCTCAGTATTTCTACAAAATTGAGACTCAGAACCCAGCTGCTAAACTGGTTATGAACTCTTTCCCGGTTTCTGCTCTGATTACTACCCACTCTGATAACACCATGATTACAGACTCCGCAGCTGGTGGCACCGCTTTAGCTACCGGTTTTAAAACTACCAACGGTGCAGTTTCCAAACTTCCTGACGGTACTGACATCAAAACCATTGCAGAAGCAGCACGCGACGCTGGCTATGCAGTTGGTATTGCGACCACTACCCGCATCACTCACGCAACCCCTGCAGCTTTTTCTGCTCACAACATGAGCCGCGGTAATGAAAACGAAATTGCTATCGACCAGCTCGGTACCAACTTCGATTACCTTGCAGGTGGCGGTTTCCGTCATTTTGTTGCGAAAGGCAATGCTGAAGGTCTGAAGTCCAAACGCAAAGACAATCGTGATCTCGTCGCTGAGTTCAAAGCAAAAGGGTACACAACTTTCATCGGTGACAAAGCACGCGATACCTTCCGTGCATACCAGCCAAAGAAAGGCGACAAAGTCCTCGCACCTCTCGCATACAGCGCCTTGGGCATGGAAATCGACCGTCGTAACAGCTCTGAAAAAGTAAACGCAATGCCTGCGCTTTCCGAGTTAACTGAAAAAGGCATCGAAGTTCTGAAAGCACAGAACAAACCATTCTTTATGATGGTTGAAGGCGGTCGTATTGACTACGCTGCTCACTGTAACGATGCTTCCGGTACCATCTACGACACACTCGCTCTCGATGCTGCTATTGCTAAAGCTTTTGCTTTCTACAAAAAACATCCTGAAGAAACTCTGATCGTTGTTGCTGCTGACCACGAAACTGGTGGTATGGCTATGGGTATCAGCCTTGACTCTAAAGGCTACTTCCTCAAACTTAACGAACTGATGAAAGTAAAAGTCTCCATCGAAGACACCCTTGCATACGTATACCCAGAAATGGTCAAAGAATTCCCGCAGGCTGCTAAACGCCATCAGGAATACCTCAACTATGTTGGCGAAAACTTCGGATTAACTGATCTGAACAAACGCGAACTCAAAAAGCTTGAGTCCGCAATGGATATCGAAGATCACAACCAGAATCTCAGCGCAGAAGAACAGACAACTTACGGTTATGCATACACTCCAACCATGATCGCAGTTGCACACCTCGTTTCCGAACGTGCACGCATCAGCTGGACTTCTTACGTGCATACATCCAGCGTAATTGCACTATCTGCAATTGGCGTTCAGGCAGAAAATTTCGGTGGTTTCAAAGATAACACCGATATTCCTCGTACCATCGCTAACGCAATCGGCGCGAAGCTTTCTTCCTTCAAACTGGAATCTTCCAAAGCATTGCTTGGTTACACTTCCGGCCCTAACGAAAAATACTCCAAAATCCCTTACGGTCACACCGAGAACGTAGCGGGTAAAAACTAAGTTTAGAAAAAAACACGTTGAAGCAAGTCTGTACAGTGCGCCTCTAGCCGTTAGATCGCATCGTACAGAGCCGACTTGTCGTCAATCTATGGAGAGCAGGTTCGCCTGCTCTCCACTTTCTATGCCGGAGATGTGCATGTCGAAGCTCAAATTAGCGGTAGAAACAATACTAATTTTAGGGATTGCCTTTCTTCTGTTTTTCACCGGTCATAGCTGGATGAACGCAGAAACTTCTGACAATGTGCATGAACTCTCCGGAACTGTTATTTCGGTAGACAACAGCGAAATAATTCAAGCTGGAGTTGGTGCAGTCGGAATCCAGACAGCACTCGTGGTCTTGGGTGAAGGGAAATGGAAGGGTGAACAAGTCTCAGCAATCAATCACTTGAACGGTCAACTGGATATGGATGAAATATATTCCGCCGGTGACAAAATTTTACTCGCCATCCAGATAGACAACCAGCAAGTCACCTACGCCAAAGCAATCAACAAATACCGCCAGAACTGGGAACTTGCTCTCTTTGCTCTCTTTGCTGTTGCGCTCGTTCTGTATTCACAGTTTATCGGTCTCAAGGCGCTATTTTCTTTCGTGGCGTCACTTGGGCTACTCTGGTGCTACTACATCCCGAACCTGCTTAACGGAGCAGATCCGCTGCCATTAAGTTTAAGCGTTCTTGTCCTACTTTCAATGGTCATCATCCTCACAGTGGCAGGAGTAACCCGCCACGGCATTGCGGCCTTTCTCGGCACTGTGAGCGGACTGGGTGTAACACTCGGACTGACACTCTTTTTCGGTAACAAACTTCATCTCGGCGGCATGACCGCGCCATTCGCCCAAACACTACTCATGCAGGGCAACTACGGTCTTAATCTACAGCATATTTTCTATTCAGCCGTCCTGCTGGGTGCATCCGGTGCAGCCATGGATATTGCCATGGACGTCAGTGTTTCCATGAACGAAATTAAGATCAAACGTCCAGACATTGAAATGCGCGACCTCATCCAGTCCGGTTTCAACGTAGGACGCATGGTCATCGGAACCATGGCAACAACTCTGCTACTCGCGTACTCCGGAGGCTACCTGACCATGCTCATGGTTTTTGTTTCGCAAGGAACAAGCTTTACCCGCATAGTAAACATGAAGCTGGTCGCAGCAGAAATTTTTAGAATCCTCATAGGAAGCATCGGGCTGCTCATGGTCGCACCAGTAACAGCGATTATTGCTGGCATACTGCTCAGCGTCTATGCAGATACAAAACAACTTAGCAAAACAAACGTATTGTCTCCGACGGGCAGGCGGGCCCCGCCCCCTGCACCCCAGAAAGGGGATAGCTCCATTTAACCCCTGTTAAGAAGAAACTTTGTCAAAATTTTTTATCAAAAGAAAAGTTTTTTAGAATAGTAAAAAAGAAGAACCCCATAATAGGGAACAAGGGGACGCGTCCCCTTCTGGGGGTGTAGGGGCAAGGCCCCCTACTCGCCGAAAGCAAAAATAGAAAAAGGCCGGAACTTAGTTCCGGCCTTTTTCTATTTGCAAGTCAAAATGACAGACAGTCAAACATTCGTAAAAAAATTGAAATATATCATTTTAACGATTAAGCAATGAATTCGGATCGTCAACAACGGTTTTTCCGATAGGTGCAAGGCAAATTACTGCAAGCTTGAGATGCTGGAAGCCGAACGGAATGCCAATTATGGTAATAAAGTTGACCAGTGCGAAAAACAGATGCCCGAGTGCAAGCCAAAAGCCACCGAAAATGAACCAGATTATGTTGCCTACCAGCCCTAAACAGCCAGTTCCAATATCGTGCTGACCGGTAACCTCTACTCTATTCACAACATCTTTTCCGAATGGCCATAAGGTAAACATCCCAATCACAAAACAGGAACGCGCCCAGGGAATGCCGATAATAGAAATAATCATGATTAGTCCGGCAATAAACCATCCCAAAGCCATTCCGATTCCTCCAAGAAACAACCAGAGGACGTTCATAATAATTTTTAGCATAGTATTTCTCTATTTTTTTATTGATCTGCCCCATAACAGAGCGACTTGTTTCACAATTTTGTAAGTGTCTAATAGTAAAAATTGGAACTTTTAATATTAAATACGAATTACAATAAAAAGCAAGCTTGTCCAGTTTACTCTATTTTTGGCCTTTGTATTCCAACAATACAAAAAAAAGTGCAGTATGGCTCACTATTCTGTACATGAATTTAACTTTGTTTTTTGCTGCACATTGTTGCAGCGCTAAGGAGTCCGACAATGGATATTCTCGACCTTATTAAAAGCAGAGATCCTAATGAGCGTGAATTTCATCAGGCGGTTACTGAAGTTGTAGATTCTATCAAGCCTGTCCTTGATCGCAACCCACATTACCGCAGCGCGAATATTCTTGAACGTATTGTTGAACCTGAACGTGTTATTATGTTCCGTGTTCCATGGGTTGACGATGATAGCAACGTTCGGGTTAACCGCGGGTTCCGTATTGAAATGAACAGTGCAATTGGCCCGTACAAGGGGGGGTTACGCTTTCACCCTTCCGTAAACCTCGGCATTCTGAAGTTCCTTGCTTTTGAACAAGTTTTTAAAAATGCACTCACCAGCCTTCCTATGGGCGGCGGTAAAGGTGGTTCCGACTTTGACCCTAAAGGCAAAAGCAACATGGAAATCATGCGTTTTTGCCAGAGCTTTATGACAGAGCTCTCCCGTCATATCGGCCCTAATACCGACGTGCCAGCAGGTGATATCGGCGTAGGCGCACGCGAAATCGGCTTTATGTTTGGCCAGTATAAACGTATCCGTAACGAGTTTACCGGCGTATTAACCGGCAAAGGATTGGACTGGGGCGGCAGCCTTGTTCGTCCGGAAGCAACAGGCTACGGCGCAGTATACTTTGCTGCTGAAATGCTTGCTGTTGATGGTCGTACCCTAAAAGACACACGCAGCCTTGTTTCCGGTTCCGGTAACGTTGCACAGTACTCAATGGAAAAACTCATTGAACTTGGCAGTATCCCTGTAACCTTCTCAGATTCCTCAGGCTACATTTACGATGAAAAAGGCGTGGATAAAGAAAAACTCGCATTCATCAAAGAGCTTAAAAACGTACGTTTCGGTCGCGTAAGCGAATACGCTGAAGAGTACCCTGAAGCAGTGTACGTACCTGTTGATCCTACAGCCGATTGCAACCCACTTTGGAATCACAAAGCAGATTGTGCATTCCCTTGCGCTACACAGAATGAAATTAATGCAATAGATGCTGCTAACCTGGTAGCCAACGGCGTTAATGTTGTCTCTGAAGGTGCAAATATGCCAACCATGCCTGAAGGTATTGAAATCTTCACTGCAGAAAAAATTATGTACGGTCCGGGTAAAGCAGCAAACGCTGGCGGTGTATCTGTTTCCGGTCTTGAAATGTCACAGAACTCTATGCGTCTTAGCTGGAGCCGTGATGAAGTGGATGATCGCCTCCGCATGATCATGAAAAACATCCACAAGCGTTGTCTGGATACGGCTGAATACTACGGCACTCCTCGTAACTACGTTAACGGTGCAAACATTGCCGGCTTTACCAAAGTTGCAGACGCCATGATCGATCAGGGTGTTGTGTAACATAATTACAGACAATCCCGTGCCATGTGCACGTGATATATAGATTCTAAAGGGTATACATGATTTCATGTGTGCCCTTTTTTTGTATCAATTGAAGGTAGTTATGCCCTCCAGTCCCCGTATAAATTCATTCTTCAACCAAGCGACACTCCCTTTCACTGCTGTCATTCATTGCTCTAAGAGCTTGCAAGTGCTACAGATTAAAGAACGATACCTCTTTTTCGAGGCAGCATCGCAGTATTACATGGTACTACTCTTTATTCGTGTAGCATCAAAATAGATAGCGTTCAGCACTGCCCATGGTTCGTTCTTCTCACAGAAAATCCCAAATCACCCACAAACGAGCGGGGCACTATGGCACTTTCTGATTTCTGTCACAGAATTACGGCTGAGAACAAATTTACTGTATATCACGACCTCATGCGCGAGAAAGTTAAGCACATCCTTCTCGTTTCTTCTCCATATGATGCATGGGTTATGGAAGAAGACTGCAACCTTTCTGAACGCCTTGCGACCGAATACCGCGGCTTGAACTTAAGCTCACCACCGCGTCTTACGTGGATTTCAGCGCCGGAAGAAATTCCTGCAGCTCTTGAAGCACGTCCGGTAGACATGGTCATTCTTATGTCCGGACTTGCAGAACCGGAACTTATCAATCTGAAACTACGTATCGACAATTTTGTTCCAGACCTGCCTGTTGTTGTACTCACGCACAGAGAAATTAAAGAGAGCGCACGCCTCAAGCGTAAAAATCTGGATCACTGCTTTTTATGGACAGGTGATGCAGAGCTTCTAATGGCTATTGTCAAACTGACAGAAGATAAACTGAACCTTGAGGCAGACACGCGGGAAGCAGGCATCCGTAATATTATTCTTGTGGAAGATTCTCCGAGCTACATTTCATCCTTTCTTCCTATTCTTTATCGGGCACTAGTCCAGCAAGCACAATCCGTTATTCAGGAAGGACTTAATCAGGAACACAGGTTGCTGGTTATGCGTGCACGACCAAAAATTCTCGTTGCTGAAACATTTGAAGAAGCAATGGAATACTTCCACCAATACGAGCAATACGTGCTCGGTGTCATCTCTGACGTCCGTTACCCGCGAAATGGTGTGGTTGACCCGTCAGCAGGTGTTACGCTGCTGTCTCAGATTAAACAGGAGCGCAAAGATATTCCGCTTCTGCTGTCCAGCAGTGAGTCAGTTAATAGATGGTACGCACAAGAAATTCCCTGTGAATTTATAGACAAAAATTCACCTCTTTTGTTGGCAGAACTGCACAGGTTTGTCAGCGAGCATCTTGGTTTCGGCGATTTCATATTCCGCAGCAAAAATGGAATGGAAATAGATCGTGCCCACACGATGTACCAACTCAAACTAAAGTTAGAACAAATTCCAGATGATGTTTTTCTTACACATTGCCTGAATAACGATTTTTCCCGTTGGTTTTTTGCCCGCACAGAAACAGAACTGGCCTGTGTCATGCGTCCGCTTACTGCGGCGGACTTTGGAAACAGCGTGGAAACAATGCGAACATTCGTTATCAAGCAAATCCACAACAGGCTCCAACAACGACAACGGGGCATTGTTGTAAGCTTTAAAGAAAACGACTTTGATCCTCAGACAGATTTTTTAAAAATTGGCGAAGGTTCCATCGGCGGCAAAGCCCGTAGTCTTGCCTTTATGTTCCGCCTTATTGAGCAAAGCAGCTGGTTGAACAAAAAATATCCAAACATCAATATTGTTCCTCCCAAGGTGTTGAGCATTGCCACTGAGGGGTTTGATAGCTTTTTGCGCCTGAATGACCTTGACTATTTGGCAGATGAAGACTTTCAAGATGAGGAAGTTGTTGAAATTTGTCTCAAGGCTAAACTTCCCGGGTGGTTGCAAGGAAAACTCAGAATTTTCTTAGAAAAAGTGAAAACGCCGCTTGCTGTACGATCTTCAAGTTTGCTCGAAGATGCTCAGTATCAAGCATATGCGGGCTTGTACTCCACGGTTATGCTCACAAATACGCATCCTGATATTGAGGTACGCTACGCAGAGCTTTCAGCAGCCGTGAAAAAAGTCTACGCATCAACGTTTTTTCAATCTCCGAAATCTTTTTCGCGCAGAGTAAAGCTCCGTACTGATGACGAAAAAATGGGTGTAATTATTCAGGAAGTTATCGGTAGGCGATTTGACGATTATTTCTATCCGGCAATTTCCGGCGTGGCTCAATCTAAAAACTTCTATCCTTTTGGCAGAATGAAAACAAACGACGGAATCGCATCAATTGCTATGGGACTTGGTAAAACAGTCATGGACGGTGGGCAGGTGTTCCGATTCTGTCCTAAATGTCCACATGTTCAACCGCAAGCCGCCAACATGCAGGAGCTGCTCAAGAATTCACAAAGTACATTTTACAGTCTCTATATGGGAGACCCTGCCCTTGCGCCTAAAGCAAAAGAACAGGAAGGCGCTCTTGTACAACGTAGAATCTACAATGCGGAGCCTAACGGGCCAATTTCGTATCTTTCAAGCAGCTATCTTCCGCAGGAAGGGATCATTCGAGACACAGCTTCTATTCCCGGCAGCTCAAAAGTTCTACTCTTTGCACAGGTGCTGAATCACGGACTCTTTCCGCTACCGGAAATGTTGAATGATCTGCTTACACTGGCTGAAGAGGCCATGGGCGGCCCCGTTGAGCTTGAATTCTGCGTGAATATGGACATGGACGGCTCCAACGCAGAGTTTGCTCTGTTACAACTGCGCCCAATGAGCTCACTTTCTGGACTCTCCACAGTAAATATCACCAAGCAAGAACGCGCTGCCGCATTCTGTTATTCAAAACATGCGTTGGGTAATGCAGAAAGCAACGATGTATATGACATACTCTTTATTCATCCAGACGATTTTGATGTAGCAAGAACTATGGAGATTAAGCAGGAACTTTTAGAATGCAATAAACAGATGCTTCGCGAAGAACGCAAATACATTCTTATTGGCCCCGGCCGTTGGGGAACATCCGACCGCTGGCTAGGAGTTCCGGTTACATGGAACGATATTTCCGGCGTATCCGCCATAATAGAAACCTTTACGGAAAATCTACGGGTTGAGCCGTCTCAGGGCTCGCACTTCTTCCATTGCATAACAACACTGGGTATTAACTACGTTATGGTGACCAACTCCAGTGAGGAATTTATCCATTGGGAATGGCTGGCAAACATGCCTGTGCACCAAAAAGGACAGTTTATAACGCACATACGGTTTGAGTCTCCAATCACTATTAAAGTGGACGGAAGAATTGCAGAATGTGCTATGCTGAGACCCGCATCACATGCGCCCAATGTTCCAATCCTATAGTAATGCTCTTCTTTCTAACTGTATTTGTTACTTTTTTATTTCAATGTTGCAAAAAGGCAGCGCTATCGACTTTTATCCTTTTTTGACGGCACCATTTAGCCCTTGATATTAAAGAACTTCCTCCCAGTGTTTTATTTTTGCAACAACACGTAAAAACCAAGCACTTACTAGTGTTGCATTTTTGCAACCTGTGTGAGTGTCCACTATTATAACCGACCCACGGCAAGGCCTTGGTATTGTGCTTTTTATAAAAAATAAGCTGTTTTTTATAAAGTTGGCATTACATTTGCTATATAAAAAGTAGCTTTTCAAAAAGCACATGTGGTATCCTCTAACACTGTGAAATTGTGAGTAACTGCCAACACTCATTTCACATCCGGTACCAGTTTACCTAAACTTCCTTTTTCTATCTGGCTGCCCGCTGCGATTGCGCTTGAACGGCGGGAATAATGTCAGATAGCCTGAATGTTCCACGAATATTTCCTTGCAGAGGCTCTGTAATCATAATGATTACAGAGCCTCTCTTGGTTTTATAGATCATACAATTCGATCCTGTTAAATTTGACGATCAACGTTCTTTTTGAAACAGTGCCACACCTATGACAGACTTCTTCACACCGGAGTTGGGATACCCAGCTCTATTTCTTCTCAGCTTTCTTGCTGCAACAGTACTTCCTCTCGGCTCCGAGTGGTTGCTTGTCGCCATGATCGCCAGTGCTTTTGATCCAACATCATCTGTACTTGTCGCAACTGCCGGCAATACGCTCGGCGCATGTACCACCTATGCCATTGGTATATGGGGAGGCGCGTATCTTATCCATCGGATTCTGCGCATGGATGAAGCTTCTCAAGCAAAAGCTCATCACTACTATTCCAAGTGGGGGCAGTGGTCTCTACTTCTATCATGGCTGCCCGTCATTGGAGACCCCCTCTGTCTTGTCGGCGGAATCGCCCGCGTTCGCTTTTCCTTCTTTCTCCTGCTTGTCCTCATTGGCAAATTTACCCGCTACGCCGTACTTACCTGGTTTACCCTGCAAGCAATCTAGTCACACCTCAGCCTCGCCCCTCTTCGCTTCATTATTCTTTCATCCTGCCACGTGAAAATGTCCTCAGGTAATCATGAAAAGACTATACACCTGTGCTCCCTATGCTAGAATGAGCCAAACATCTTTTCACGACATTAAATACATCTTACGCGCCGGAGGAAGGTATGCGAACAATCAAGCACATTCTTGTTGCTGTTGACCTTATGGAAGACAGTTCATTTATTTCAGCATATGCAAAACTTTTTGCGGAAAAACTTAATTCCAAAATAACTGTGGTCTATGCCACACCGCCATTAACCCAGTATTTTGGACTTTACCTCCCGCAAGACACCATCGCAAAGTTTCATGAAGAATCAGAACAAGGTGCAATACGTGAACTAAAAGAATTTGTTGAGAAACATTTTGCTGGAATGGACGTAGAACAGCGCCTTGCTAATGGTCATCCACAGGATGTTGTTCTTGGTGTTGCCAATGAAGGCAACTACGACCTCATTATTATGGGTACCCATAGTCGCAAGGGTGTGGATAGATTTATGTTCGGTTCTGTCGCCAACCATGTTGTCAGACGTTCGGACATCCCAGTCCTTACAGTAAGACCAGACATGTAACCAATTGTTTAAAATAATTAATTCCCCTATTGGCAAAAAAGTTTGCCAATAGGGGAATTGTTGCACTATCAAAGGACTATAAGAAATTTTTATTTTTTTTAGATTTCTGGTTGCATTAGATTCTTTTTTGGTATTGATTACTATTAACGGCAGCGAAATAACGTCACACGGTTTGTTATCTCCCGATGATGCACACTATCGGGGCATAAACAATACAGAACACACAAGATGTATTTTCAAGTCAGTATGTAACTCATCCCCGATTTTTAAACATCCTTTGGAGGTCATTATGCGTACTATCAAAAATATCCTCGTTCCTGTTGATGTAATGGAAGACAACGAATTTTTTGTTGAATATGCAAATCTTATGGCAGAGAAACTTGATGCAAAAATTACTCTGCTGTACGCCCGTCCGCCTCTGGATCGTTTTTATGATGTATATCTTACCGATGACGTTGTAGAAAAACTTAAAGCAGACTCTAAACAACGCGCCATAAATGAACTTGAAAAAATTGCCGAAGACCAGTTGGCAAACGTGGACGTATCCATCAAACTACGCCGCGGTCAGCCTCAGGATTTAATTCTGGAAATGACCGATACTGATGATTACGACATGGTCATTATGGGAACACACTGCCGCAAGGGTGTTGAACGCGTACTTTTCGGCTCTGTTGCAAACCGGGTAGTGAAACACTCCAATACTCCTGTCCTAACTATCCATCCGGCTGAATGCAAAGGCTAGTGGAGTTCCCCCTTCTGCCACTAGGATTCAGCCAGCAGAATAAGCATTGTGCCCGAACAGACGTGTACCGTACTCATCCTGCATCTTCGTAGACGACAAATGAAAATCCCCTTCCTGACCGCTCATTCAGGTAGGGGATTTTCTATTGCTTCTTGCTTGAATGTACCTTTTTACCTATTAATATAATGAGTAAAAAAGTATTATCCGATACATATCCTGTACTCAAATTTGTACAATCAACTTACGTGTGAATAAAGGTATTCAATACACATTTATTGGCGACTATGCACACGCCCCGATAAAGGAACACAACTGCATCACATACCGCTCATTAGAGTTTATAACTCTTACGATGTAACCCCTTACAAAAAGCGGACTCTTATGGAGCTTTGTCATCAAACGATAATCATATTTTACACAAAAACACAAAAATAAACGTATCATATTTTTTTCGTTACCTAATTTTATGATAAAGTGTTAAAACGGAGTAGCAATCAGTTCTCTTTATTGGCGGAAATGCGATTTTGTGGTTGCCAAAACAACTTTTTTAGTATTGATTACCATTACTGAGTGACTGACAAGACAATCGTGTGTGTCTTGTTAAAAATATTCAACATTTTTGCGAAACCTTGGCGTCCGTTACCTGCTCTGACAGGACGTAGCCGAAGGGGGTTAATGTATGGACGTAGTAATGCTGTCCAGAATTCAGTTTGCAGTAACTGTTTTCTTCCATTTTATTTTCGTACCGTTAACGCTTGGACTGTCTGTACTGCTTGCCATCATGGAAACCATGTATGTACGCACCGGTAATGAGATGTACAAGCGCATGGTTAAGTTCTGGGGTAAACTGTTTATTATCAACTTCACCCTTGGAGTTGTTACAGGCATTACTCTTGAATTCCAGTTCGGTACAAACTGGTCACGCTACTCTGAGTACGTGGGTGATATTTTTGGCTCCTTGCTCGCTATTGAAGCAAGTACCTCTTTCTTCCTGGAATCTACCTTTATTGCTGTATGGTTCTTTGGTTGGAAAAAAGTCTCCAAAAAAGTTCACCTCATGTGTATCTGGCTTGTTGCGCTTGCTTCCAACATGTCTGCCTTCTGGATCATCATGGCGAACGCGTTCATGCAGAATCCAATCGGCTACAAAATGGTTAACGGCAAACCACAGCTTGATGATTTTATTGCTGTTATCACAAATCCTTACGGGTTTGGCGAATTTGCCCACACCGTTGCCTCTTCATGGATGGTTGGCGGTCTCTTCGTAATCGGTATTTCCGCATGGCATCTTGCTCGCAAAAACGAAGTGGAATTATTCAAAAGCTCTTTCAAAATTGCTTCTGTATTCTTCCTTATCTTCTCTTTGGCAACAGCAGCAGCAGGTCACCATCAGGGACAGATTGCAGCTAAATACCAGCCTGCAAAACTGGCAGCTATGGAATCCCATTGGGAAACCGGCACCAATGTTCCTATGTACCTGTTGACATGGCCTAACGCTGACAACACCGGTAACATCATTCAGGCTCTGCCAATTCCAAGTGCTCTTTCTATTCTTGCATACAACAACCCTAATGCAGAAGTTACCGGCCTGAACGATATTCCCAAAGAAGATCGTCCACCGATTCTACCTACCTTCATCAGCTTCCGTTTGATGGTCGGTTTAGGCTCCTTCTTCCCGATTCTTGGTATTGCCTTGTTCCTCTGGCGCAAGAAAATTGAAGAAAAAACGTTTGTTCTTAAAGTACTTCCTTGGCTTATCCCGCTTCCATACATCGGTATCATGCTCGGTTGGGCTGTAACTGAAATTGGTCGCCAGCCTTGGATTGTATATAAAATGCTTCGAACCTCAGATGCGGCTTCGCCTATTGAAGCCTCCATGGTTGTCTGGTCCATTGTCGCCTTTACCGTGATTTATACATTCCTTGGTGTGCTGGATATCTACCTACTGAGGAAATACGCCATGAAAGGCCCTAAATAGACTGGCAGGACAAATCCTAAGCAATCAATAGAGAGGTTTTTATATGACTCTTGAACTTATTTGGTTTTTATTATGGGGAGTCCTCTGGGCCGTCTACTTCGTATTAGACGGTTATGATCTGGGACTCGGAACCATATTCCCGTTCTTTGCTAAAAACGAGCGTGAAAAGCGTGTTCTGTACAATAGTGTGGCCCCTTTCTGGGATGGTAACGAAGTATGGCTGATTGCAGCTGGTGGTATCACCTTTGCTGCATTCCCAAGAGCATACGCCATCATGTTCAGCGCACTTTACGCACCGCTTCTCATTATCCTGTTTGCACTCATCATGCGTGCAGCAAGTTTTGAGTTCCGTAACAAAGTTGACTCAGACGGCTGGCGTAAAATGTGGGACGTTTTCCAGTTCCTTGGCAACTTTATCCCAGCTCTGCTTTTCGGTGTAGCTTTTGCCAACATCTTCCAGGGCATTCCTTTCGATGCAGACGGCGTATACTACGGCAGCATTCTTAAACTGCTCAACGTTTACGGCATCATCGGTGGCCTGTTCTTTGTAATCAACTTTGCAATGCACGGCGCAATGTGGCTCTCCATGAAATCAGATGGCGAAATCCACGACCGCGCGATCGTCTATGCAAAAAGATTATGGCCGTTCACTGTAGCTTTGGCTGTTGCATTCCTCGCAGCTACCGGCTTCTACACTGATTTGTTCGCAAACTACCAGAAAAGCGGTATGTTGCTTGTTGTCCCTGCAATCGGCGTAACTGCGCTGCTTATGGTTCGCATCTTCCTTGCTGGTGGCCGTAACCATCTCGCATGGATCAGCAACGCTATCTCCATCTTCTTTGTGATCATGTTCGGCATCATTGGTATGTTCCCGAAACTGCTGCCTTCCAGTCTTGATCCGGCAGCATCCGTAACAATATTCAACGGTGCATCCAGCACCCTCACCCTGCAGATTATGCTCGGCGTTGTGGCTGTGATTATCCCGCTCGTTCTTCTCTACCAACTTTGGGCTGTAAAACTGCTCATGCACGTTGTAGATGACGAAGTGCTTGATTCTGACGAATCCTACTAGCGCTGAATAAAACGCATTTAAAAAGGCTGCTCTTCGTATGAAGAGCAGCCTTTTTTTGGATATGGGTATTACGAAACTTAGTTCTTACCACAGCATTTTTTGTATTTTTTGCCAGAACCACAAGGACAAGCTTCGTTACGGCCCACTTTTGGAGCTTCACGGCGGTATGTGTCATGGTTCTGAACCATACCTTCAACGTAGTACCAGTCGTCGCCTTCTTTACGGAAGAAGCTGTGCTCGTGCATTTCCTGCGGTACGCCACCAAGTTTGTAGTTAGCCACAAACTCAACTTCGCCAGTAATATCGTTTTCGCCACCGTCTTTGGTGCCAAGGATATCAAGGCCTGTCCAAGAGATCTTTTCAGACCATTCTTTAATTTCTTCTACAGAAAGATCACCACGCATGTCTGGGTGAATAGAAGTACCGAGGTATTCGTAGCTACCAATTGCGTGTGCTGTGTAACGGGAGCGCATAAGTGCTTCCGCAGTAGGAGCATGTGCTTTGCCAGTAATGATAGGTTCACAACACACAGAAAACTCAAGACCGGAGCCGCAAGAACATTTTGACATGATTTCTTCCTCTATATCTATTTAAAATTTTTAGTATATTTGCATTTGTAATATTTTAAAAAAACACGCCTGCAACAAGTAAACATGTATTCTGAAGCAATATAACGCATGTGCAGAGTCGCCAGCTACAGTTTTCAAGATAGTTACACCATGTTGCTGAGTGGGTACAACATTCAAAATAGTCTGGCAAGAAAACTGTAGTTACCTAAAATAACTAATCTTTATAATAGATTTATACTTAATAGCTGTGATATTTCCACACAAGTAGTCTTTAGAGCTTCTATATTCAAAGCATAGAAGCAAAACAACACGGCGCACACAACCCCTTTAATCATTATGGGACGATTGCATCATGCCACGAGAGGCTCATTATCAAGAACGCCGGGCAATGCCACGTTACAACCACCCGTTTACTGCATCCATAGCTGAGTTTGTCTTCCCTATGTCCTGCCAACAGTCTTTTAAGGCAGAGTGTTTAGACATTACCTCCAAGGGCGCGATGCTAGAGGTGGGCTCGATAATTCCAAAAGGAAGCATACAGCAAGTGAGCATTGAGCTCCCCGGGTTTGAGAAAAAACTGCTGAAGAACAATCTTGTTACGTCTCATATGCCGTATCAAATTCGCGTTGTTTCGCGAGTAATCTGGACAACTGTCAAAAATGACGTCTCACTCATTGGCATTGAGTTTTTAAACATGAATAAAAGTGCAGAGCAGGCTCTTGGTCGGTATTTAAAAGATAAGCGCACCTAACTAACCTCTCGCCTGTCTATACATTGCAACAGCATTCACCCTACTAGCAACACACAGCTTACACAAATTAGTTATCAAATAAGGCCATGCTAAACTGTATGGCCTTTATCTTTGCATCATTTTCATATTCTAATTGATGATGCAAAATGACATCAAATTATCGTATTTTTCAAAAAAATAACTCCACAAAAAAACTCCGGCAATGCACAGCCCCCGTGCGTTGCCAACAAATTCTGTTTTCCCGTATGTACAAACTTCCTCAATGTCCATTGACACAAACAGGCTGTTTCCGCATATTTGTTATGATTCAGCTACTTTGTTTATGCTCATTTCGTCCCTGCTGTGCAGGAATAACAAAGGACACAGTCATGGCAGAACCATCTCGTACTACTCGTAAGAAACAGGAAATGCAGTCACTTCTTTCAGAATCGTTTAAGAAAAAAATTCAGCATGTTCCTATTCAGGAAGAAGGGCAGAACGATATTCAAAGAGTTATGCTGGCGCTTGGATACGCAATTGCGCTTACACCGACAGGCAGCACTGCTTTTACGCTTCAAACACAGTACAAAGGACTTGATGTTCGCGTTTGGGTTATGAATGAACATCAGAACGGATGCCCAAGTTCACTTCTGGAAACTGTCTGGGTTGGTTATTATACCCACGGTGACCAACGTGAAATGGTGGAAGATTTCGAATACCCTCGCCTTATGGATTATCTACAAGAAATTCATCCAGAAATATTCGATTAATAAAAAACTGCATTCTACCACTGTAGAATGGAACAACTTCTGGTTACAAAATGATGGCGTCAATTTATCTAAGTTGACGCCATATTTTCCTGCGGCTATGCTAACAAATCGTACAAAATTTCAAGGAGCCGCATTTCAATGCTCGATCTCAAACTTTTACAGAAAAATCCGCAAGTTGTAGCCGACGCTTTGGCTAAGCGAAACTCTTCTATTAACGTTGAAGAGTTCACTACTATTGATAAGCGTCGCAGAGAATTGCTCGTAGAACTCGAGTCTCTTAAAAGCGAACGCAACAAAGCATCCGGTGAAGTAGCAAAGATGAAACGCGCAGGCGAAGATGCATCTGAGTTTATTTCCCGTCTCGGTTCTCTGTCCGATAAAATCAAAGAGCTTGATGCTGAAACGGATACAATCATAACCGAAATGAACGAATGGCTTATTGCTATTCCAAATATACCACACGAAAGTGTTCCTGTTGGCGTAAGCGAAGACGAAAACGTTGAGCTGCACAAATGGGGCACAAAGCCAACCATGTCCTTCACTCCTAAAGAACACTGGGAGATTGCAGAGACTATGGGCGGTCTTGATTTTGAACGCGCTGCTAAACTTACCGGCTCCCGCTTTGCAGTCTTATGGGGCTGGGCTGCTCGCTTAGAACGCGCTCTTATCAACCTGTTTCTCGACATGCAGACACTCGAACACGGCTACACAGAAGTGTTCCCGCCTGCTATCGTAAACAGCGCTACCATGACTGGCACTGGCCAGTTACCAAAATTTGAAGAAGATCTTTTCCGTTTAAGCCATAAAGATTACTACCTCATCCCGACTGCTGAAGTGCCTTTGACGAACATGCACGCGGGTGAAATACTGGAAGAAAGCGACCTGCCACGTGCATACACTGCACAGACTCAGTGTTTCCGTTCTGAAGCAGGTAGTTATGGTAAAGACACCAAAGGCCTTTTCCGTATGCACCAGTTCACAAAAGTTGAAATGGTTCGTTTCGCAAATCCGGACACTTCTTACGAAGATCTGGAAAAAATGCGTCAGCATGCAGAAAACATCCTTCAGCGTCTTGGTCTGCACTACCGTGTAATCACCTTGTGTACTGGCGACACTGGATTCTCTGCTGCAAAGACCTACGACATCGAAGTATGGTTACCGGGTCAGGATAAATACCGTGAAGTCTCTTCCTGTTCCAACTGTGAAGATTTTCAGGCACGCCGTGCAAACCTCAAGTTTAAGCGCAAAGGCGCTAAAAAGCCTGAGTTTGTGCACACATTGAACGGCTCTGGACTGCCTACAGGCCGTACCATGATCGCGATTATCGAGAACTATCAGCAAGAAGATGGTTCCATCGTAGTCCCTGAAGCTTTACGTCCTTACATGGGTGGTATCGAAATAATCACCCCCGATATGGCGACTAAATAAAAAAATCACTTTTTTTCGAAAAAGTATTTGACAATCTGAGTGCTCAACTATAGAACTGCACTCCTCAAACGGGTCGTTAACTCAGTTGGTAGAGTATCTGCCTTTTAAGCAGAGAGTCGCAGGTTCGAGCCCCGCACGACCCACCATAGAATTTAAAGACCGGAATTTCGGTTCCGGTCTAATTTATTCACTTCCGTTTGAGTCAGGCACATCGCTTGTTAAATTTTTTCTCAGAAAAACATTTGACATGAGGACGCGAAGCCTATAAAAAAATTTTCCTCGAGAGGGTCGTTAACTCAGTTGGTAGAGTATCTGCCTTTTAAGCAGAGAGTCGCAGGTTCGAGCCCCGCACGACCCACCATGAATATCTAAGCCGTATTTGCAAAAGCGAATACGGCTTTTTTCAGTGAAAGAGTGTGGTGTTAGTTCTCTTACAAAAAATTACTTTTTTTAGAAAAGTGTTTGACAAGATTACACGAAGCCTATAAACCACATCTCCGAACGGGTCGTTAACTCAGTTGGTAGAGTATCTGCCTTTTAAGCAGAGAGTCGCAGGTTCGAGCCCCGCACGACCCACCATGAATATGTAAGCCGTACTTGCGAAAGCAAGTACGGCTTTTTTTTATATCTATCGTATAGTAAAAAGCAGCCTTTCACTTGAAAGGCTGCTTTTCTTTTTATCACTAGCGACTTACTTACCCTGTTCTGCAAAAGCTTTCTTAATAGACTCTGCGAACGGAGGGCGCAACACGCCAACTTCGGTTACGATACCGGCAATCAACTCGTTGGGCGTCGGATCGAACGCAAAGTTGAAAACTGGTACATCGTTTGGCGTAATCTGTGTCTCACCTACGTGTGTTACTTCCCGCGGCGTACGATCTTCAATCGGCGTGGAGTCACCGTCCGGCATATTTCTATCGATAGTGGACAACGGCGCTGCCACATAGAAAGGAATATTGTGCGCTTTTGCAAGAAGGGCAACAGAATAGGTGCCAATCTTGTTCACAGCATCACCGTTTGCGGCAACACGGTCTGCACCTACAACAACTTTGTTTACCATGCCGCGACGCATGAGAAGACCACAAGCATTGTCACATGCAACAGAAACCGGAATACCGTCTTCTTTCAGCTCATAGGCTGTTAAGCGAGCACCTTGAAGAAATGGGCGAGTTTCGTTCGCAATGACTGAAATATCTTTTTTACCTGCGTCTACAGCGCCACGAACAACACCAAGCGCTGTTCCATACCCAGCAGTTGCAAGTGCCCCTGCGTTGCAATGGGTCATAATGGTGTCACCGTCGTCGATAACGGTTGCGCCATGCACACCGATGAGCTTACAAATTTCAATATCTTCTTTGTGGATAACCTTTGCTTCTTCAAGCCAAAGTTCCATAAGCGCCTCAAGAGTTTCCGCTTGAGAAGACACCCATAATGCTTTCATGCGTTCCACACCCCATCGCAAATTGACTGCTGTTGGTCGTGCTTCTGCAATCTCTTCGAGCTTAGCTTCGAGCTCTTTTTTCCAATTCTCGCTGCCTGCGACTTCTTTTGCCGCAATCCAACAACCGTATGCCGCTGTAACACCGATTGCAGGCGCTCCACGTACGACCATTGTCTGTAATGCATAGATAATATTTTCTACAGTATGGCAGTAAAAATCGTCTTCACACGCTGGCAGATACCGCTGATCAAGCAACACAAGAGCTGAGTCTTCATCAGAAAAACGAATATGACGTTCCATTAAATACTCTCTATGGGGTTTAGAAAACGCCTCAATACGCCGATAAAAGAATTGGGAGGCAGAATACTGATAAACCGAGAATCTTCCGGTTTACCATACCTGCTAACAATTTATCTACACTGAAAAATTCTATTTTTTCGAGCAGAAAGCATTGAGAAACGTATTCTGTGAGTAAAAATTGTGCCTCAACAGATACCCTGTTGCCCGTATCTGAGCAAGACAGTTCGCGGGGTTGCTCAGTAGGGCACTTCAGGCTATGAGGTGGGTTAAAGAGGATTGGAATTAAAGATGATATCAAAGTTACGAGGTTAATATGAGAGCACTCACCAGTTTAGTTCTCTCTCTGTTCCTGCCTATTACAAGCCTTGTGGGAACATTCTTTATCGTAATGAATCAGCACTTCATTCCGCAATCAGTTCTTCCAATTATGCCTGCTTTACCGTTTGTTTTTGCCATTAGCGGCGCTGCTATGGCTTGGCAATTTAAACGAAGCAGGGCCGTTTTTCTTTTACTACTGATAGCACTTTGCTGCTGGTTTATTACCCTATATCTTCCCGGTATGAGCAGTACCGGCATGCGCTTACGTCTGGCCTACGGCCTTTCTGCGCTGCTGTTACCTATAAATCTGGTTATCTTCGCCTATTGTGACGATCGAGGCGTTCTTACGTTGTGGGGCTCCATTTCGGGAGCATTCATCATTCTTCAGGCTGCAATGGTTGCCGCCATGCTTGCGCCTTCACAACAAAATGGACTTATTGCATGGCTTCAGGACAACGTACTGCTTTTAGATCGCATTGACGTTCTTCCTGTATGGGCAACTAATTGGACATTTATTCCACAAATAGTGCTCATTGTTACCAGCACCGCACTGCTCCTTCTGCTCATATTTATGAGTCTTAATAAAGGTAAGCGCGACAGCACATACGTAACGCTTATTACAAGCTGCATTGCCGTTATAGCGGCGTATCACTATGTGGCGACTCCCAACGCAAGCTCCCTTTTTTTCATGGCAGCAGCACTCATCATTACGCTTTCCTTATTTCAAGATTCATATTTCATGGCGTACGTGGATGAACTGACAGATCTGCCTTCACGCAGAGCTTTGAATGCAGATTTCAAAAAACTCGGCAGAAAGTACGCTTTGGCGATGGTAGACATCGACCACTTCAAAAAATTTAACGATACATACGGGCATGACATCGGTGATGACGTACTGCGCATGGTTGCCGGACATCTTTCCAGAGTTTCCGGTGGTGGCAGGGCATACCGATACGGTGGCGAAGAGTTCACCATTATCTTTCCCAAAGGTGTCGCAACAGAAGTTCAGTCACATCTTGATGAATTGCGCCAACGCATCGCCACAACAGATTTTCATATCCGTAGCGGCAAGCGTGCACCTAAAAAACGAAATACTCGCAAGGGCTCTGTAAACGTCACAATATCCATTGGTGTCGCCGAACGCACTGACGGGTCACAATCCCCTATGGAAGTAATAAAACTCGCAGACAAGGCCCTCTACAAGGCCAAAGGCGCTGGACGAAATATCGTTAAGCTTGCTGCAACACCTCGAAACAACAAATCGAAAGACAATTCATCGCGAACAGACGACAAACGTAACGTCCGAACCTAATTTTTATTATTTGAAAGCCTTCGGCGAAGAGGCTCACACATAGGGCACTTGTTTTCGCAATGCTCGCAGACTCGCTAACAGTTGACTGGCGCACCCCTAGGGCACTTGTTCCCGTAATGCTCGCAGACTCGCTAACGGTTGACTGGCGCTGCCCTCGCCCCCAAGAGAACTTCCTCTTGACTGCGATGTAGTGACCAAGCTTGTTTTTTAACTCCTGCTTCGGCTTTACAATCTCTTTCCAAGGCAACAAAACGTCAGTTCTTTTATGAACTGACGTTTTTATTTTTTCAAGAAACCTTCAAAAGCTGTTCTTCTCATACTCTATCCATTTATATTTTTTCCACGCCTATTTTTGCTTTTCCCTTCATCCCGCTTTCTACCAACGTCATTCCTCTATTCTTTTTAGAAACTTCACCCTTAGTAACATCGCTAGTTACCAAAAGCTCTATTCCTTCCCATGTTGCCCTTTCTTCACGTTGCTCCTCACTCCCACGACTGCACATACTACGCGGGTGTAGTGTTTTCATCATATAGATGACGGCGCTGTTTCGCCCACGGAGAAGACGTTGAGGCTGTATTCATATCTTGGCAAGTATGCTCCGGAATCAATAGGATGAGAACTCTACGCCTGCATTTTTACCAACAGACTTCAAGTAGAAAATATTCGCTCCATTATTTCATACGTCATGGCTTCATGGATTCATACCTTCACACCACATTAAAAACAAAAAAAACGGCTTATCCTTTCTCAGGATAAGCCGCTTTTAAAATTAACTCTGCCACTCGTTAATACATATTCTCTGTTCAACTACACGAAAAATGAACTGTAATACTAAGAATACAGTTCATCATTGTTTACGCAAGAAGATTGAGAATGCAAGTACCTACAGCAATACCGAATGCTGGTGGGTCAACGTGTGAATCGCCATGGTTCCAGAAGAGACGAGCGCCCAATTCCTGAAGAAGAGCACCAGCTACTGCTGCTGCTACACAAACTCCAAGGTTCCCGAAGTTAACCCATGCGATACCGGCAAGAATAGCCTGACAATGCCATACTGGCACGCGCTGAACTGTGTCTGTACCAAGCTGTAATGAGATGAGGGTAATTGCAGCAATAGCCCAACCGATTACAACCTGTGCGGTTACGGTAGCGCCGGATGTAATACCAGCTGCTTCTGCATAGTTACCGATTGCCATTGCTGTACCACCGGATACAAGGCCGATGCCAATAGCAAACATAATCATGCGGGAGAACGGCAACATCCAAGGTACCCATGACAAGTTAGTGTCATCGGTGCCGAACAAGCCGAATTTTTTGATTGATTCAGAGTTACCAAACGGGCTCTGACGAAGGAACATAGCGCGGGATACGAATGCGCTGATAAGAACTGTAATAGCGATGGTGTCTTGTCCTTTCATGAAAGAAGCAAGCCAGAAGTTACAAAGGTAACCGAATACGGCGAATACGCCACCAACGAATAATACGTCCCAAGAAGTTGGCATTAATGATGCGAGAATATCCTTAGCTCCACCTGTAGGATGATTCTTGCGAACGCCTTGTGCATAGTTAGCAGCAGCAACACCAGCTGCAAAGCCACCAACGTGTGGGCCGAATACAGGACCAAATCCGATTACGGAAAACATAAAGTCTCCGCCGCCAGCTAAAGCGATCAGACAGCCTGTGAAAACGAACAGACCACAAAGCACGAAGGACAGCAGCCCGCCAAGAGCGCCGCCCAGTATTCCTCCACCAAAACAGACTAGTAACGTCGTTAAGCTTAACGGTTCCATTCTGCCTCCACTTTTTGTGCTCTCCTTCACAGCATATGTAATTAATCCCCCGTTATGTGGCAGGTGGGGCATTATATGTACATGTAACTAGGCCGATAAGAAGGATTACATAGTATAAATGAGATAACGATTTGTCGTATATACTAGTATACTAAATAAAATGCTACTCAAATCCATAACGTTTTAGCTTATTATGCAGAGTAGCCCGCGTAATACCTAACCTTCTGGCGGTCTTGCTTTTGTTATACTCACACTCTTCCAGAGTCGCGAGAATAGCTTTCCGTTCCAGCTCATCAAGAGACATCCCCGTCAATACAGTATGTTGCGCTGGCTGTATGGGGGCTTCGTTCTCTTTTGCTAATAGGGATAACGGCAATTCACGGGTGGAGATATACTCACCCATTGTCATAATGACAGCGCGTTCAATAACGTTTTCTAATTCGCGAACATTTCCCGGCCATGCATACCGAAGAAGGGTATCCATTGCCTGTGGAGCAAGACCTTTTATACTTTTGCGGTTCTTCTTTGAATATTTTTTCATAAAGTATTCTGCGAGAAGCGGAATGTCACTGGGACGCTCACATAAGGCTGGCACTCGAAGCGCAATAACATTGAGACGATAATAAAGATCTTCTCTAAAATTACCGTTTTCTACTTCTTCAGGAAGATTACGGTTTGTAGCGGTGATTACTCGCACGTCCACCTTTTCCACCGTGTCACTGCCCACACGCTGTACTTCACCCTGCTGCAGAGCTCGAAGCAGCTTCGGTTGCAGAGAAACCGGGATTTCACCCACTTCATCAAGAAAAAGCGTACCACCGTCCGCCTGTACAAAACGCCCCTCACGTCGTCTGTCTGCACCGGTAAAAGCACCGCGCTCATGCCCGAACAATTCAGATTCAAGTAAGTTTTCGCTCAATGCAGCACAGTTAATGGCCACAAAGCTCTTTTCTGCGCGACTGCTGGCGCTGTGAATAGCGTTAGCCACAAGCTCCTTACCAGTTCCTGATTCCCCTGCAATAAGCACTGAGGCATCTGAAGGGGCGATGGTGGCAATTATCTTACGAAGCTCTTTAATAACATCACTATTACCTACCATCCCCATATTGTTCGGCTCAAGAATACTTCTCAACTCTTTGTTTTCAGAAGCAAGACGAGTGTGATCAAGCATGCGCTCAAGCGTAAGCTTAAGCACATCAAAATCCAGCGGCTTTGTAAGATAATCGTACGCACCAATTTTCAATGCTTTTACCGCAGTATCTACAGATGAAAAAGCCGTCATAATCAAAATAGGGATAGAAGGGTTGTATTCCTTGATAAGCTCAAGGGCAGTAATACCGTCCATTTTCACCATTCGAATATCCATCAAAATAGAATCGTACGATTGATTACGAACCATTTCGACAGCAACTTCACCATCATCAGCTTCTGCTACATCATAGCCCCAGCCTTTAATGATAATTTTCAGCATGGAACGGTGTGCTAAATCATCATCTACTATCAATACTTGCGCGCTCATTAGGCGTTTTCTCCTACCGGTGACACTGGGATTTCAATAATAAACTGGGCACCGGCACCTTCCTGTGATTCAACACGAATGGTGCCGCCATGTGCTTCTATGATTTTGAAAACAATAGACAGACCAAGTCCTGTCCCCTGACTTTTAGTGGTGTAGTACGGTTCGAAAATGCGGATAACATCTTCTTTGCTGATACCTTTACCTGTGTCGGAAATAGCCAATGTTACAACCTGTTCCGTGTGGGAAAGGTTCATGGCAAGAGTTCCGCCTTCCGGCATAGCTTCGAGACTGTTGAGACAGATATTCAGTACGGCCTGAGAAAGCCTGTCCGGATCTACAAATAAATGCGGCAAGGTTTCATCGTTTGTCATGTCCAGAACCACATTATGTGATGCAGCATCCTGCTTGATTAATCCGAAACAATGTTTAATCAGCGTATTCAGATCAGTCTCACTACGACGCAAATCAGATGGTCGTGAAAGACTTATGAGATCAGTAATAACGCGGTTAAGGCGTTCTACCTCATGCACCATAATATTTGCTGCTTCTCTGTCTTCAGAACCTTCATCAAAACGACTGCCGAAGTAGGTTGCATAGCCTTTAATGGAACTTAACGGATTGCGAATTTCATGAGCAACACCAGCTGCAAGAGAACCGACCGCTGCCAGCTTTTCCTTACGGCGCACTTCTGCTTCAAGCCTACGCACTTCGCGAAGATCACGGAGCAAATAAACGTACCCAATGGCAGTGCCGTCATCCAGCGTAACAGCAGAGCCACTTACGCCGATCGGAATAACTTCCCCGCGCTCGCCAAGGCATTCAACTTCTATTTCAGAAAGCTCTTCACCTCCGATAAGCTCTACAAGACGCGCTACACATTCCGGTAATGCTTCAGAAGGGTATTTGCCCACAACATTAGCATCCGTAAGGTTCAACTGCTCCAAAGCAACATCATTGAGCATGGCAATGCGGCCTTCGTCATCAGTAACAAGCAACCCATCAGGCAAGTTGAACATAACTTCATTGGCCAAAGCTTCAGAACTCTGCATACGTCTGCGAGACTGACGCGCTTTCTGCGCCCATGACAGCGCAAGGAATCCGGCGAGACCGATAAGAAGAATGAACACAGCATTTACCATGGCGTGCTCTCTGTTAACCTTTTGCGCAGTGGCAAAGGTCTTTTCATCCAGTCCTATATAAATAACTGGCGCAGGACCTTTTGTTGGGAAAAGTTTGCGTCTGAACATGTGTTCTTCTTTTGAACCGTCACGCTCTTTTCCCCTCATATGATTGCCCATCCTACGCATGGCATGAGGCATACCCTGACGATTGCCAACCGTTGGGGCGAATGGGCGAAAGTCTCTATAAACAACAAATGCCTTTTCTTTACCCTGTTCCATAATACGCCACGAAACATGCCTGTTAGGCTTTAATGCTGCTAACTGCTCTGCATTAAATGCACGGGAGCCAACAACATTGGGATTACTGTGGGCAATAATATTGCCGCTGGCATCTGTTGCCATAAGAAATAAGATACCGGACTGGCTGGCCATCTCTTCCAACATTGTCTGAAGTCTGAGAGCCTTCTGGTTATGACGAAAATCTGTACGAGTTCCGGCTTCAAGAGCAGTAATAATGGAAGCACCCTTTTCTTCATAGAATGTTTCCAATTGTCGATTTTCCTGCTCAATGCCTCGAATGGTCAAAAAGGTAACAACCATGCCGAGGATGATTATCCCCCCGACAAGCAACCATAGCGAGGTAGCAAATTGAGATCGTACTATTTTTTTCTTACGAAGAGTGGTCTCTTTCATATCAGCCCTGTGTATTCTTTTTTTCCAGTGTAAAAAAAATGAACAACCAGCACAAAGCTTTCTGTATGTTTTTTTTACACCTATATTTCAGCTTCTATTTCGCCAAAAACATTTCTACATATAACTACTTAGTTTAAAACAACTTTGCACCATTATTGAAAACTTGGCACACGGGTTGCTTTAGTAGAACTAGCAAAACGCGAACCATTACTTGATTCTTGAACATAGGAGTTTTTATGCGGTTTAAAGCATTCAGATTATTAGTTGCAACAGCGTGTGTTATTGCAGTGGCAACCGTAGCATTGGCAGCAGGGCCAAACTGGACCGACCTTACCGAAGCCCAGCAGCAGAAGTATATGACCCTGCACGATGACTTCATTAAAAATACTACTCCGCTCCGCGATGCAATGTGGGCCAAAAAAGTAGAGCTTAATGCACTTATGAGTAATCAGAACGTTGATGCAAATAAAGTCGCCGGCGTTGTTACTGAAATGAATAAAATGCGTGCAGAGATGCGTGCACAGAGAGCTAGCTTTGCAGCGACTGTAAAAAAAGAAGTTGGTATCGAACCATTGGGTAACCCGCACCGTGGAAACAACATGGGCTACAACTGCCCTGGGTACAACGGTAATAATGGCTACAACGGTTGTCCTAGCTTCAAAGGCGGTAACGGCGGCGGACAAGGTATGAAACGCGGACAAGGCGGCAGACACGGCATGAACCGTTGCGGTAACATGCCAATGCAAATGCCGATGCAGCCCCCAATGCAGACAGCACCTGCACAGCAGTAATAAAACCGCACATTCCTTATACACACTCCGCAATCGTGTCATAACTCGTGGCAGCGAGTCCTTCACATCACGTGACACATTGCAACTCAGCTTTCTGTTTACCTTACAGGTAATATGAATATAAAGGGTAATTGGTACCCTTTCTCCCCCAGATGGAAGGGCCCTGTACAACTCCTCAAGTACAGGGCTTTTTCTGTTTTTAAGCCCACCTTTCTCTATCATACCCCCGCGCCCCTAATCATTGAGACGTCCCTGTTCAATAGTACAATACAGGGTAGCTATGCACTTTGGGACACTCTTGGGGGATTTATGCGCCAGACTACTCTTATCTGGATAGCAGTTATTACACTGCTGCCAATACTCTCCGCACTTGCCATGCAGTACGATGCACGCAGAAACTCCGGTACTATCTTCAGGGAGCAAGCGGAGCAAAAACAAGTCACATTTATCCTCAACACAGCAGATCCCAAAAAAGCAGAAACAACATTCAAACTCGCCCGTGATTTATACAATAAAGGCGTTCGAACTATCGTCATTCTGGAAGGGTCAGGCGTAACGCTGGTACGTATTCCATACGCTAAACAAATTGGATATGAGGGCGAAATTGCAGTCTGCCCACAATGCATGACCACTTTTGGTATTCGCAAAGATGAACTCCCAGAAGGTGCTTATCTAGCCCCCGATGACACAATATTCAGCATTCATGCGGGCGACACCATGCGTCCAAGCTTTGAATAAAGAGCGGGCTATGCGAAACTTCAACCAAATTATTATTACATTCAGCAGTTGGATACTATTCACAACCCTGATCAACGCTGAATTTTCTCCCGTATACTCAGCAACGCCGCTTCCCACGCAATATTACTCGGCACAAGCTCGGACATATTATCGCCATATGACTTTTGTCATTCCCGCAGCAAACAAACTAAGACAAGCAATACGAACCGTAACACTCGCGAACAAACGCCAGCAAGCCGGAATCGACACAGTTATCCTGTTTGAAGGGACTGCGGTAACGCTTCCTGCTGTTCGAGGGATCCCGTTTGGAGTCATCACCAGATACTGTGGTGAAAACGTATACGCACCACTGCACATAATCCCCACGTGTCCCAAACGAGTTACAGACAATGTTCCACCGATTATTCCTGAAATAATGATTAACGATGCAAAACAAGTCTACCTGCCTCTCTTGAACAAACTTCTTTTGGAACACGCACACCTCGGTGGAAAAATTGTGCTGTGCCCTTGCTGTGACCGGAGTCTTCCTAACGGAATCAAGTTTTTGCCAAAAGAAATTACGCCAGAGAAACTCCACAGACTCGAGAAACAAATGAAAACAACTGAGGGGAATTATTAGGGCTGCAATCAAAGCTATATTGCTCATCGTTATTAGCTAAGTTTGGTAAGAAAAATGGAAGACTACAGGCTGTCGTAACTAAACGTTCCTGAAAAGAAATGTGGAATTCAAAAGAGCAAACAAGAAAGGTTGCTCCACACAATAACGGCGCAGACCTGCGGTAAGTTATAGATCAACAAGATGGGAATTCTGAGGAACTGTCTTAGGTTGGTGGCTCACAGAAATAGAGCCGTACATGTAATTACAAATTATTCTTCGTTAAAGCCAAACAAGCTGCCACGACAAATAACTTTGTTACCAAATTTATTTCGCACTGCATCCAGCGTTTCATCAAGCTTCTGCTGTTTTTTCGTGGCACGAACAACTCCCGCACAGTTATGCTGCATATGATCAAGCATATTTAACTGTTCAACGCCGGTATTGTTGTAATTTGAAAGCCCAAGCCCAATTAATCGAACAGGTCTAGCCAATTCGATACTATCAAGAAGATCTGCCGCAACCTGATAAATAACATCGGTCGTATTGGTAGGATCAGGCAGCGTTTTACTACGGGTAAGAGACTGAAAATCACTATATTTAACTTTCAGCGTAATAGTCCGTCCTTTAAGGCCATGTTTACGCTGGTTTTGCCCCACACGGTCTGCATGACGCATAAGCCATTTTTTCAACAACGCCTTATCGAACGTATCTTTATGCAGCGTGTTTTCAGCACTTTCTGATTTCGCTTCTACAGAAGTTTCAACGACTCTTTCATCAATCCCATTGGAACGCTCCCAAAGCGCTATGCCGCTTTTCCCGAATCGACGCTCCCAAAATTCAACGGAATATTCCAACACTTGGCCGCAGGAGCTTACACCCAGCTCATCCAGCTTTCCGACAAATTTTTTACCTACACCGGGAATTTTACGCACAGGTAATTCGTTCAAAAAAGCAGGAACATCCTTTTCAAAAATAGCATACAACCCGTTGGGCTTATTGTAATCAGAAGCAATTTTAGCAAGAAACTTCACAGGCGCAATACCGATAGAGCAGGTTAATCCTACTGTCTCAAAAATTTTCTGCTTCATTCCATGCGCCATTTCAAGAGGAGGGCCAAAAATATGCTCAACACCAGTGGCATCAATATAGGCTTCATCAATTGATGCTTTTTCAATGACTGGTGAATACGCGTGGAGCACTGACATTACTTTACGGGAGAGCTCTAAATACCGCTCCCGTGAGTTTCCTGTATATATCCCATGCGGACATAACTTACGCGCTTGAACAATGGACATTGCAGAATGCACCCCAAATTTTCGAGCTTCGTACGAGGCAGCACACACAACACCACGATCACCTGAACCACCCACAATGACAGGTTTTCCTCTCCATTCCGGATGATCCAGTTGCTCTACAGAAGCAAAAAAGGCGTCCATATCAAGGTGCATTATGCAGCGTTTCATCTGTATCATATAACAGAATGAGACTGGAGACAGAAGCCCCATCATACCACAACGCGCATTCGTACACCTTCTTCATAAGAATCACTGCAATACAAAAAGATAGCATAAATGTAATTTTTCTCTTTTCTTTTCAAGAAAGCTAGCATACTCTCTGACGGTTTAAACAATGCCCCATAGCGTGGGGCTTTTCTGTGTCCAATCTATGAACCTCCCTAACTATAGGGAATTAGGTGTGCATATGGCTCTAACAGCTTCCTGCTTTGGTATCATACCCGCGCGGTACGACTCCTCACGTTTTCCCGGCAAACCGCTTGCCCTCATTGAGGGCAAACCTATGTTCTGGCATGTGTATCAACGTGCCTGTTCTTGTCCGGAATTCGACAAGGTAGTACTGGCGACTGACGACGAACGTATTGCGAGCATCGCGCGCGAGCTGAATGTCGAATACGTAATGACCCGCAAAGACCACCCGAGTGGTACGGACAGGGTTTACGAAGCTGCATGTCTGCTTGGTGCTGGTGAAGATTCTGTTATAGTAAATATACAGGGTGACGAACCTGCGCTGAACCCGATTATGCTCACCGAATTAGTTACTCCGTTCTTAACAGACGGTAATGTACAGGTGGCAACACTTGCGCACCACATCACTGCTGAAGAAGCAGCAAGTCCGGACAAGGTTAAAATTGTTCAGGCTGCCAATGGTGACGCGCTGTATTTTTCCCGTGCGCTTGTACCATTTGCAAGAGACGGCGAAGCAATTGACGGGTATCTTGGGCATATCGGATTGTACGCATTCCGTTTTGGAGTTTTAAAGCAGTTCACAAAGTGGGAGCAGTCCAGCTTAGAGCGTATAGAACGACTTGAGCAACTGCGCCTTTTAGAGAATAATGTTCCTATCAGAGTGGTATGCACGGAACATAAGACACACGGTGTGGATCGTCCTGAAGATATAGACGTAATTTTAAAACTTTTACGGGAGAATTCCTGATGAAAGCCATTTTGGCACTTGAAGACGGCTTTGTACTTGAGGGTCGCTCATTCACCGGATCTGGTGAAACTGGCGGAGAGGTTATCTTCAACACTGGTATGACCGGGTATCAGGAAATTTTGACTGACCCTTCCTACGCCGGACAGATGGTATGCATGACATACCCGCTTATTGGTAACTACGGCGTAACCGAAGAAGATGTTGAGTCAGGCGGAGTTCACGCTGCAGCACTTATTGTCAAAGAATGCTGTAAAGTTCCCTCCAACTGGCGTTCAGTAGCATCTTTGCCGGACTATCTTAAACGTTGTGGCGTTCTTGGTATTGAGGGAATCGATACAAGAGCACTTACAAGCCACATCCGTAAGAACGGCGCAATGCGCGCAATCATTTCTACAAAAGAACTTAATGTAGAAAAGCTTGTAGAAAAAGCAAAAGCGCTTCCTTCTATGGAAGGACTCAATCTTGTAAAAGACGTTGCACCAACTGATGTATACCGATGGGACGGAGTTCGACCTCAGAATGTTCGTCTTGTAGACGGTGTTTACAACTGGACCGGCAAAAGTCCAAAGGTTGTTGTGTACGACTTTGGCATTAAATGGAATATTTTACGACTATTACATGAACAGGGACTTGACTTACTAGTTGTTCCTCCGTCATTTACAGCAGAGCAGGTTGCATTAACTGGTGCCGATGCAGTATTTTTATCCAACGGCCCTGGCGACCCTGCTACTCTTAAAGATGAAATTGTCGAAATTACTAAGCTTTGCGACATAATGCCTGTTGGCGGTATTTGCCTCGGACATCAGCTACTTGGACATGCATTAGGTGGCACAACTTCCAAGCTTAAATTTGGACATCACGGCTGTAACCATCCTGTTAAGGATTTGACAACTGGGCGCATTGAAATTTCTTCGCAGAACCACGGCTTCTGTGTTGAACTGGATAGTGATGATGTAGAAATTACTCATCTTAACCTCAACGATAATACTGTTGAGGGCATTGCACATAAAATTAAGAAAGTTATTTCTGTGCAGCACCATCCAGAAGCTTGTCCGGGACCTAATGACAGTCACTACTTCTTCAAAAGATTCAGTGACATGATCAAAGACAATCTCGATAAGTAGTTTCATCATGCTTCCAAAAGGGGGTTTGGATGTCTGCTGAACTGACCAGAGCTCGTACCCAGCTAAGCAACGTTCGTACGTACTTAAAGCAAGAAAAAATTCAAATGGCTGCTCAGGCGCTGCATGACGGATTAATCGCTTACTTAAAGCATCCGTTAATGAAGGCTGAGAAGCAGGAATTTTTGCAACTGCTTGAAGACAGTACAATGTACTTGGCGGCAGCTCCTAAGCTGAAAGAAGTTTTTCCTATCGCACTTACCTTCAAAGAAGGTGCGGAGCGTCAACTTATTGAAACGCTAAAGGAATTGCTTACTGAGCTTCAAAAAAACGTAACTGACGAAGCTCAACAAATGCTTGATGCGCTGGAAAAGCAAAAACAAGCAGAGCTGGAAAAAGGCCAACTGTGCCTTGATACAGAGCAAAACGAGAAAGCTATTGCAATCTTTAACTCATTGCTCTCCAAATTCTCAGAAGACGCAGACCTTAAAAATGATATTGCAGAACGCTATCTTCGTGCCGGCTTGTACAAGGAAGCGTTCAATCAGCTTGCTGAAGCAATTGAATTATCTCCGGAGAACATCCGTTACTACAACAGTATCGGCATGGCACTGCGGAAAATGGGTAAGTTCGACGTAGCAGAGAAATACTTTGCTAAAGCCGTAAAGGTAGCCGGACAAGACCCGCACCTCTTCTTTAATCTTGGCCGAGTCTACGTTGACTGGGAAAAGTGGGATAAATGTGCGAAGTCAGCTCTCATGGCACTTAAACTTGATCCCGAATTTAAAGAAGCAGAAAAAATGCTCGCATTCGCTAAAAAGCGTTTAGCATAACCCCTTGAGCATTACGCATAGATTAATGACCTCAGTGCGCTTATATGTTGTGCAGTTTAACTATCTACTGAAACAACATAATTTGCCTCTTTTTTCATAATCAACGCACCCCGCTTTATCAGCAGACAAAGAGCAGGTAGTGAAAACTATCTGCTCTTTTTTTTCTTCATTATTTTTATCTCTGCCTATAAACCCCCTTTCTTTTATTGACTTTTCATAAAAATTAGAAAAAACAGCATCTACAAAACAATGTTTGACTTTCGAGATAGTTTGCTTTGTGCAAAAAAACACAATGTTGCAATAAAAATAATATTTCATCATTAATTCAAACTACTATGCTTTTAAAAAGCACGTGAAAAAAATCGTTATCTCACTGTTTTATTCATTTTTTTTCAACCTTATGCTTCAACGGAAAAGCACTCATTAATGTCGATAAACTTGAAATTCAGTGGGTTATTTCGATTCATTTCTTTGCTCTGGGTGATTGACATATTTTTCACATTCTTTTACCCAAAAAGTACGGAACAACATTTGATTAGAGGTCAACGTAAGTTATGCGAGGAAAAAATGCTGAAAAACGTTACTAGACTTTTCACGATGCTAACCCTTTGGGTTGGCGCAGCAGTATTTGCATCCCCTATGGGGGCATTTGCTACTGAAGCGGCTACTGCCAGCGCTCCTGCGGGTGGTAACCATGTATGGTGGTTCTGGCCGCTCATATTGTTAGTTTTTTGTTTTATACTTGGTGTGATCGCGGTTTTGGCTGGCGTTGGTGGCGGCGTACTATACGTACCACTCGTGTCTGGCTTCTTCCCGTTTCACATTGACTTTGTACGTGGTGCAGGCCTTATGGTTGCGCTTGCAGGTGCCCTTGCTGCGGGACCTGGTCTTTTAAAGCGTAACTTAGCGAGCCTTCGCCTTGCCCTGCCTATGGCGCTTATTGCATCCGCCTGTGCGGTGGGTGGTGCTGTGCTTGGTTTATACCTTTCAAAGCTCGACCCACGATACGTTCAGACTGCACTCGGTGCGACCATTATGGGTATCTCCATTCTGTTACTCTGCTCTAAAAACTCTGAATACCCTATCGTTACCAAGCAGGACGCTATTAGTCACGCTCTTGGGATTGAAGGTCTCTATCAAGATCAGGCAACAGGTAAAGAATTTGAATGGAAAACTCACCGTACCTTCACCGGTCTGCTACTGTTCGTCGTAATCGGCGTTATGGCTGGCATGTTCGGTCTTGGTGCTGGTTGGGCTAACATCCCAGTTCTCAACCTTCTCATGGGTGCTCCACTGAAAGTTTCTGTAGCAACATCCAAATTCTTACTCTCCATCACAGATACCTCTGCTGCATGGGTGTACATGAACCAGGGCGCTGTTATTCCACTGATCGCTATTCCTTCCATTATCGGCCTGATGCTCGGCTCCCTCGTCGGCGTACGCCTGCTTGCAGTGGCAAAAGCATCTTTCATCCGTTACATGGTTATCGGCGTTCTCTTCTTTGCTGGTTTCAAGGCGCTCGACAAAGGCCTTGGACTCGGTATTATGGGTTAATGGAGGCAAGTCATGACAAAACAAACTAACGTGTGCGTAACTCCACCAGAACAAATGCGCTATGCAATTATTCTGGAACGCGGTGCCTATCTTGGTATCCTGATCATGGTAATTACCTATCTACTCTATGCATTTGGTATTACAACACCACATGTGCCTATTGAAACTGTAATCAACAACTGGCACCTCGGTGTTCATGAATACCTTCAAGTTACCAACAGCCCAAGTGGCTGGGATTGGTTAATCCTTATTGGAACTGGCGATTACATGAACTACATAGGAATCGTGTTGCTCGCAGTGATGACTATCGTCTGCTATGGGACACTGATTTTACCTTATTACCGCTGTCACGATCACATCTACCTTGCTATCGTAATTGCTGAAATTGTTGTACTTCTCTTCGCAGCCTCTGGTATCGTAGGAGGGGGGGGGCACTAACGCTCTGCACCAAATGATAATAAATGAAGCCCTTGATCGATATGATCGAGGGCTTTTTTTGTGTCTTCTTCTTTTTCTTTTTTCTTTTGTTGCCTTCGGCGAGGGGGCGCACCCCTAGGCACACTCGCAGACTCGCTAACGGTTGACTGGCGCTGCCCTCCACCCGCAAGAGGGCCCCCCTTGACCGGCGATTATACGAACCCTTTATTCCAGATTTTTCTAGCTAGCTATTTTGTTCAGTTAATCTTTTTTTACCTCAAACCTTTTTCATCAAAATTAAGGAATTATTTCACTTCGCCTTATCCTTCGCCTTATCCTTCGCCTTATCCTTCGCCTTATCCTTCGCCTTATCCTTCGCCTTATCCTTCGCCTTATCCTTCGCCTTATCCTTCGCCTTATCCTTCGCCTTATCCTTCGCCTTATCCTTCGCCTTATCCTTCGCCTTATCCTTCGCCTTGAGCTTGACGACCATTTTAGCGAGTGCGGGTCAACTCTTTGTGGTTATTTTCAGCGCGGTTTCTCCCACGGATGGAGAATAAAAAAAGGCTACTTGCTTGGTACAAGTAGCCCTGAAAATCAGCACAAAGAGTTGACCTGTGCTCGCCGATCAACCCCAATGAACTTTAATTTTTATTCTCTATCCATTCATCATACCCAATAAACCATTTGTGACAGTGTATACACCAACATTTTCAGAATGCTTTTGTATGAGATCAACAGTTTGCGGATGACAAGTAAAAAGGAATACCTGATTATGCGCTGCTAATTCAGCAATAGTTTCTGCAGTGCTTGCGGCTCTTGTTGGATCAAAGTTTACCATTATGTCATCCATGATGACGGGTAATGGCTCATTTTGCCCTGAATGACTTAAAATATGCCCAAGCCGCAACGATAAATAAAGCTGCTCAACGGTGCCACGACTTAATTCTTCCGGCTCGCGACGTGTTCCATCTTCTGCCAGTGCAAAAATATTTTCTTCCCCAAGCGGCTTGAATACACCACTGTAGGCACCTTTTGTAATTGTCTTAAAGAAAATTCCCGCTTGCTTAACCACTTCTGGCTGCTGTTCACGTTCAAACCGCTCACGGGCACGGGATAAAAGATGTTCAGCGATACGGAATCGTGCCCATTCTTTTGCCAAACCATTTGCTTCTTCTTTAAGCTCTTCACTTTGAGTTCGTTGACGCGCTTGATCTTCAGTTGATGTCAATTTTTCCTGCTCAACTTTCGCTTGAATAAGCTTTTTACGCAGTTCTTCTTGCTCTTGTTCTTTTTCTTGAATGGTTGCGGATAACTCAGATGCTTTTACTGCAAGCTCCTGTTCGCTCTGCTGACCTATTCGCGCTGTAAGCTGTTCGATATCACCATCTTCACTGGCGGCAGTGAGAGAGGCTTTCAGAGCGTTAAATGCAGATACTATTTTTTGCTGTTGCATGTAGAGTGCATGTTTTGTTCTGAAAGATTCTTCGTCTGTGGCACTTGCGGCGGTAAATAATGCGTGAATCTCTTCTTCAAGCTTCACTATCGAATCGCGTAGAACTTTTGCAGATTCCACATCTTTGTGCAGTGCTTCGGAGAGGCTTTTACTCGCTGTTTGGGCAGCTTGAGACTCTGTCAAAATACGAAGTAACTTATCTTGCGTTGCACTGCGCTTAATGCTGCGGTCAAAAGCATATTCCGGCTCTATTCCAGCTACCGCACAAAGAGCGTCCTGCTGCTTTGAAAACGCTTCAAGAATCCCATGTACAGAGGCTTTGCGAGCCTTGAGGTCGGAAAGATGACTAATATTAGATTTGGTGTCTTTAATAAGCTGTAAGGTTTCTGGAATGTGCTGAACACGTAATGTTGACGATAAACCACGCTGCGAAAGCCATTGTTCCACCTTTACATTGACTGCCGTTAGAACCTCGTCAGCATTCTTATCAATACGGCTTCCTTTTTCAAACTGCTTCAGCGCTTCATCATGTTGCCTTTGAGCGAGAGTAAGCTTCTCCCGCAAGGCATCACATGCCATTAAGCCACGCTGCATATCTTCAAATAAATCCTCGCCGTGAAGTAAACATTCTTCGGTTGCAGCCGGTTGTGGAAATAACAATGGAGCTTCATTCATAATCTCCAAAAGATCCTGTTTCTGGACTGCTTGCTTCTTTTTCCGCTGTACATTTGCCAGCATAAAACCCGCTATTGCCAACGCAATAACGGCTACCCCGAAATACAAAGTGTATGGCGGAGCTGGAACAAATTGTGGAAGAGCGGCTATCCCCGCACCCACGATACCAACCGATGCCGCCATCATGAGTGCAGAGTTATTTGAACCTGTTTCCGCAGCAAGAACCATTGGTAATCTAGTGCGAACAGTTCGTAAAATTTCTTTATTTTTCTGTAAATCAACAGGTGCGGAATTTTGCTCATTCTCCAGAGCAGAGAAACGCATCACATCGGCATTTTGCTCAAATTCATAGGTGCGCTGCTCAACATTACACCGCGCGTCATCAAGAACTCCTGCAAGACGTGATGCTTCATTCTGAGCAAGGGTTGCAGCCTGCTTTGCTGAATCTATCTGATCTTCTAACTGCGCAACTTCTCGTCGAGTGTTGTCTGACAAATCAAATGCTACTACTCGTTCAGCATTCCAGTCACTCCCAAGCTGTTCAAAAGTTTCTGCAAGGTCGCGTTCAAGAGTTTTCTGTTCCAGCCTTAGCTGTTCCAGTTCATTTTTTTTACCCGCTACCACAGCTTTTTCTTCGCTTAATGCACGTACAACATCCTGTTGCTCCACAAGTTCAGTATTAAGCTGTGTCTGCTTTTCTTCAATATCCCGCTTTGTGGCTTCTATGCTGCTTTTGAGCTTGGAAAATTGCTCCCGCTTTTCTTGAACACTGCTATTGTAATTCTCAAAACGAAACAATCCATCAGACGGAAATTCAATAAGCGGCTGAACAGCCTCAAGCGCTGCTTTCTTTTCTTTGTATTCGGTAAAAATACTCCACAAACGAATATCCACATTTACGGTTCCGGCTTCGATGCCTAACTCGCGCAAAATAGTGGTTCGTTCTGCAAGCTCTTCTTCAATTTCAGCAATTTTTTGTGAAACTTCCAAGTACGCTGCAACGCTGTCATCACTGGCGTTCATATCTTTGCGAAGCTGTTCAAGCTCTTTAAGATTTTTATTCAACGGCAATACACTGCCGCCTTTTTTGAATAATGCCTCTCGCTTTGCTGAAAGATGTTTCATCACATCTGTGTACGAAGCGCCGCCACCATGAACTGTTCCATACAAAGCATTACGCACTGCATCGCCTGTTAACGCATCTTTGCTCTGTAATTCTGTAAGAGAAAAACCATACACATTTGTGTACAGGTCACGCGAAACGTTACCGAGCAATGCCTGCAAGGCAGACTCATCCATCTGGCTACCATCAGCGCCTGTGATGCCTACACGTTTTGGCTTAAAAGAACGTTCAAGCCGGAGGGCACCAAATTTTTGTGTATCAAGTCCCAGTACACCGGCATGATTACCGCCGCGAAGCGGCTCATGGTGTGAAATATTTTTTCCTTTTCGCGGTAGCCCGAAAAGCATGTACCGCAAAAAAGACAAACAGGTGGATTTTCCCGCTTCGTTGTTTCCAAGAAAAACGTTCACACCGGAAGAAAATCCAGAAAGATCCTGTTCAGAAAAAACACCAAAACCGTTTATATGAAGGTCAGTAATCCGCATTATTCTGCCTCCAACAAATCAAGGCATACATATTGTGCTTCTGTAGCAAGCTGAATAAGCTCTTCATCAGACAGAATGGTTAAATGACGCTTGCTCGTCGGGGAACCAAACAATTCACTTACTGAATCACGAAGTTCTGCTACACCGTCTTCACACGTCAGCTGATCTGCAACAGTCAGCGCCTCGCCAAGCAAATCTGGACGGCTGCGCATAGCTTCAATATCCACATCCGGCTTACACGCAAGTTCAATATCTTTCAGCCAGACAAACGGAGTATTTTCCATCTGTCCTTCACGAATACGCTCAGCGAGTTCTTTCACTGCGCCATTCTTTCGTAATTCACCATCAAGGACGCTACGCCCTTCCAGAACCAGACGTACAATCACGCCCTTACATCCTTCCACCAATTGTTGGGAAATTTCATCGAGCCGAGATTCAACAACCTCTTCAAGCACATCTAATTGTTCCACAGCAGCAATATCCACAGATTCAATTTTCCACTGAATCCCGCCAAGAGTATGGTGTCGGCTAGAAACTTGCCCATCCGCAACATCAATCAGTAAACAGCCACGCTCGTCTTGCTCATTAATATGCAAACCCTGAATATTTCCAGAATAGGCAACAAACGGTTCGCGACTCACAATCTGCTGCTCATGGATATGTCCAAGGGCCCAGTATTCAATGCCTGACTTCGCAAAATCTGCCACGCTTGCCGGAGCATACTGTTCAGAAGCAGCGACAGAATCTACAGTACAATGCAGTACCGCCACCTGAAAAACATTGTCTTCGGTACGCGCATACAGTCTTGCAAGTTTTCTACGCTCGTTATGTTTACCATGGCTCATGCCATGCACGACCGTAACAAGCTCTCCGTGCTCATTTTCAACACGCACTTGTTCGACAGCTTCAGTGCCGAAGATATGAACATTATCCGGAAAACTAAAAGATTTTTCTGTTTGAAGCAGCGGATCGTGGTTGCCGTGAACAATAAAAACTCGAATTCCTGCATCGCGCATACGCTTACATGCATCAAGCAAGGCAAAGCGTGCTTTTAAGCTCTGGTCTTCCTGATTATAAATATCACCAGCAAGGACAACAAAGAGTGGACGTTCAGTGCACGCAAGCTGTGTCAAACGCTCCAATGCCTCAAAAGTTGCAGAGCGCAGAACGCTCGCCACCTGTGGTGAAACATGAGCAACGCCCTTAAAGGCTGCATCCAGGTGCAAATCTGCTGCGTGGATAAAAGAAAATGTCGGTTTCATGGATAACGCTCGGTCGTTAGCGAACCTGCGGTTGTTTGCCTCCGGCGGCCAGAGAACCTTTTTGAAAAAAGGCTTCTCTGGACTCTCCAAAAACTTTTATTCGCGAGTTCGGCACGTTTTTTTATTCTTTTGGGCTTTCAACCACTACCTTGAAAAATCCGAGGAGTGAATGGGCAAAAGATTTATTAACTCTAAAAAAATTATTTTTAAAAATCGGATCATAAAACGATACAGTGAAGAAAAATATTTCTTAGCTATTTTTATTTAACTTTTATCAATAAGTTCGTTCGTGACATCGAAAGGACGTTCCCATGTTGGCAGACAGATAAATTTCTCTGTGGGCAAAACAATTCGCCATGCATGAAGAAGCATTCCCTGCGGATTCGGGGAGCCGTTATATTTTGTATCCCCGATGATAGGATGGTTCCTGCTAGAAAGCTGTACGCGGATCTGATGTGTACGTCCTGTTTGTAAGGAAATATGCAGCAAAGATTTTTTATTTGTTACGAGCAACGGGGTAACTGTGCAAAGTGAATCTTTACCCTCACCGGTCTCAATGCGTTCTTTGCCATCTTTCTGTGTCTGTTTGCTCAGCTGATCATGGAGTTGCACCGTTTCGGAATGTTCCCAGCGGCCTTCAACCCATGCAAGATAATGCTTACCCAGCGCATGTTCGTTACGAAAAAGTTCGTGTAATTCCTGCAAACGGGTGTAGCTAGTCGCAACCAGCAACAGGCCGGATGTATTTTTATCTAATCGATGAGCAGGAGTCGGACAAAAAGGTGCATCTGCATATTTTAATTTTAAACGCGTAGTGACAGCATCAGTATGACCTGTTCCCGGTTGAACCGGTAAACCCGCAGGCTTGTGCAAAACAAGCAGCCCGTCAGCTTCACCGACAATTGTCAGCTCAATATTTTTTTTTGCAGAATTCTGTTCCTCTTTTTTCTGTTCAAAAGAGGGAACTGACTCATCAAAAATATACGGCGGAATCCGCACTATATCGTTCAACTCCAACCGAACAAAAGGCTTCACTCGCCCTTTATTTACTCGCACCTGTCCGGTTCTGATCCAGCGCATAATTGCGCTTTTAGGAACATCTTTATCAACTCTGCGTTGCAAAAACTGCAACAACTTCTGACCGGATTCCTCCGGCGTTACCGTAACAAACTCAACCTGTCCCATGTAGATCCTTTATTAGCCCCCGACAGATTGTCTCTGAAGGGTCTGCGACCGTTTTGCCTCTGACGGACAGGTGGACGCACCCCAAGGGCACTTGTTTCCGTAACACTCGCAGACTCACGAACGGTTGACTGGCGCCGTACCCTGTCCCCCCACAAAGGGACAGTGTCCCTTTACCCCTTTTAGGGCTGACAAAAATTCGTGTTCACGCAAAACGTTCGAATATTCAAATTTTGTATCCCGCAGTTGTACTGCAACATATTTCAATTGGCTACTGCCGAGATGTTATCTACAAGGTGTTCATAACTTCCATCAGTGGAAAATGTTCGTAACTTTTTTATCTCACTTTTTTCAAAGAGAAATCAAACAACATTTTACGAACATTTATCTTTGTACATAACTTGTTCCTAACAACTAAAAGGAAGACCCTAGTTAAAACGTAATTCAATTACTTCGCAAAAAACTCCTACAAAAAAGAACCCATTTATAATTTTATCCTAACTCCACACACTTAATAGGGGTCTCCCTTGCGGATGCAAGGCGGCGCCAGTCAACCGTTCGTGAGTCTGCGAGTGTTACGGAAACAAGTGCCCTTGGGATGCGCTTGCCCGTCGGAGGCAACAATAATTCAACTACTCAAAAGCCCCCGACAAAACAGGCTACAATCTATAATCGTAAGAATTATTTTTATGATTTTTTTTAGTCTTCAGGTCTATTTCTTACAAAACGCCCTTAGAATGCTTTGAAATGAGGGAAAATAGCTTATGGCTCATGTTGTCGAAAAAAACAGGCTCAGAACGGCGATTGCTTGGCTTACCCTTTGTTTTTTGATATATAACTAAGGTTACGTTGCCTGATTTTATATACAAGAAATTTAGCGGCAACTTTTGCTAATAACCAACCAGAAGTAGTATATTTATTTTGCTGAAAAACGGGCTGAGAAATTTCCTCGAACAGCAGTATCCTGAAAAGGATCTGCGTAATTGGTTCGACCCCCTCACGATACACTATGGTAATGTAGAAAAAAGTGTATCCGTAGCCTTTCCTCACGCCTTTTTTGGCTCATGGTTCACTACACACGGGAAAGCTGCTCTGGAACAGGCTGTGCGGGATTATATTAGTCCGGAAGTGGTTGTGTTGTATGACACTCCTCTTGCGGACCCAGCACCTGTTACAACTACACAACCAGCTAAAACATCGGGTGCAGCAGTGCAGGAGCAAACTGCACCGGTAATTAGTCGTACAATGCTCAACAATCAGTTCACATTCGATACGTTTTTGCACAACGCTAAGAATGTGTTTCCTGTTGCAAGTGCTAAGGAAGTGGCAAAAGCGGATATTTCCCCAAAATATAATCCGCTCGTTATTGCTGGCCCTTCTGGAAGCGGAAAAACCCATCTATTACGTGCTATTGCACACTCAATCATTGAACGTCGCGGAGAAGGTTCAATGTTCTTAGGAAACATTGAAGATCTTGCTGCGTTGTATCAGGACGGCAGCCCCGGCGCCCGATTTGAGATGCGCAAACATATTGTTCAGAAAGATTTTTTCTTGCTGGATGATTTGCAACGACTGGAAGAATTCCCAATTCTGCAAGAGGAGTTGATTGCGCTCTTTGATGCGTTCCATGACAACAATAAGCAGATGGTATTCTGTTGCACGGATGGATTGACTACACATGACTTTTTGCTGCCTACCTTACGCTCCCGTCTGGAGTGGGGACTTCTGGCTCAATTGAAGCCGCAGGATATGGACATCAGAATAAAATATGCCACCAATCATCTGAAAGATAATCAAATAAAGCTGACAAATGATCAGATCATTCTACTCTGTCAGCGTTTTGATAACTTTAGATTGCTGCAAGGCGTGCTGCTTAAGTTAGCCGCATTTAAAGAACTTATGCACACTGAAGTATCTGAATATGAATTTAATCAGATTATCGAGCACACGGATAATACAAAATCCAATCCGCTTACCTCGGACATTATAATAGGGGTAGTAGCAGAACACTACATGCTACAGACGAAAGATTTGTTGAGTGAAAAACGACATCAGAAAATTGTACTTGCCAGACAAATGGCCATGTACCTGACCCGTACACTGCTTGGTTCTTCATATCCTGCACTTGGTAGAATGTTCGGCGGAAAAGACCATTCTACAGTTATTTATGCAGTTAATAAAATTAAGAAATTTATAGTTAAGAACAAAGATACGAAACTTTTAATAAACGAGCTGAAGGAAAAGTGCTTAACTGCCACTAAATAAAAAACACGCTTTCAGTTACGCGCACCCGGTTACTAACGGGTTAATTAAAGTGACATATAAACTTTATGCAAAATCAATCACTTACCATAGTTAATAACATAGTGACACCCCCTACAACAACTACAAGGAGATCATATGTATTTAAAAGTATTTAAAGAAGACGTCATTGACGGTCTCCTGAAAGCTGCGAATATAATTCCTGCAAAGACAGGAGCAGCCTACTTACGTTCCATCTGGCTAAGAGCCGAAGGCGGCACACTGCAAATTTTTTCCACTGACTCAAATATTGAATTCAGCGGGAACTACACAGCAGAGGTAACAGAGGAAGGACTGGCTGGAGTTCAAGGCAGAGCATTTGTTGATCTGGTTAAGAAAATGCCTGCAGGCGAAATCACTCTTCGTCTTGAAGAAGACAGCAAGAACCTTCTTATTGAACAGGGAAGAAAGCGTTACAAGCTTCCTGTAAACGAAGCGACTTGGTTTCAGAACTTCTCAGATTTCCCTGAAGCAAATTCAGTTTACTGGTCAGGAGACTTCCTTCAGGAAGTAATCGATAAAATTTCTTTTTGTATTTCTGATGAAGACACCATGGAAGCAATCGCATGTCTTTCCATCAAACCAAAAGAAGACCAATACATAGAAGCCTGCGGTCTTAACGGACACCAGTTCTCGATGCAGCGTTTCCTTAATGATGAACTGCACGCACTGCTTCCTGAAGACGGCATTCTTTTACAGAAAAAATATTTGAATGAACTTAAAAAATGGCTCGGTGGCGACGAAATCGAGTTAAATATTGATAATAAACGTCTCTTCTTCCGTACTGGCGATAAGCGTGAGGTTTTCACTATTCCTCTGTCTTACTACCAGTATCCTGATTACAATTCATTCTTATCCCGTTTGGGTTGTGATGATGTGACCAAGCTTTATGTTGATCGTAAGCCTATGATCGACGCACTTGATCGTCTCCTCATTTTCAACACAGACAACAATCGCTGCACCTACTTCACCTTTAACGGCAGTGAAGTAGAGCTTGCATCTCAGGGACAGGAAGTAGGCATAGCAAAAGAATACGTGGACGCAGAAATTTCTGGCGATATCGAGAAAATCGCGTTCCCGACACGTAATCTGATCGAAATCCTCAATCACTATCAATCCGAAAAGTTGACCTTTATCCTTACCGGTACAGAAGGCCCATGTGGATTACGCGGTAGTGACGATCCTGAATACACAGTGATTATTATGCCAATGAAGATTGTAGAAGAGACCTACTACAGCGAGGAAGAAGTTTAATGACCAATAAGAGTCAGTATACTGCGGACAGTATCCAAATCCTTGAAGGACTTTCCGCGGTTCGTAAACGTCCTGCTATGTATATTGGCAGCACGGACGTTCGCGGTTTACACCATCTCGTATATGAAGTTGTTGATAACTCCATTGATGAAGCTATGGCAGGATTTTGTGACAAGGTCACAGTAAAGATCCATCTTGATAACAGCGTAACTGTTCAAGATAACGGTCGTGGTATTCCTGTTGATATGCACCCGAAAGAAAAACGTCCTGCGGTAGAAGTTGTTATGACTGTTCTGCACGCAGGCGGTAAATTTGATAACGATGCATACAAAGTATCCGGCGGCCTGCACGGCGTTGGTGTTTCGTGTGTAAACGCGTTGTCAGAATTTCTTGAAGTCTTCATCGACAGAGATGGTTCCCGCTACAAGCAGCGCTACGAGCGTGGTGTTCCTGTTACCGGTGTTGATGTGATCGGAACCTCAAGACGTCGTGGTACAACTATTCGATTTCGTCCTGATGAAGAAATTTTTGAGACCAACCAGTTTATTTTTGAAACGCTTAAAAAACGTTTTGAAGAGCTCGCATACCTTAACTCCGGTCTTGAGATTGTATTTAGCGATGAACGTTCCGGTGAATCTTCTGTTTTCAAAGCAGAAGGCGGTATTAAGCAGTTTGTAAAAGACATGAACACCGGCGAAGGTGGCATGCATTCTATTATCTACGGAAGCGGTAATGGTAACGGAGTGCATAAGAATATCTTTGTTGAGTATGCACTGCAGTACAATGCCAGCTACAAAGAAAATTTACTGACTTTTTGTAACAATATTCGCACAAAAGAGGGTGGTACACACCTTCAGGGCTTTAAAACTGCACTTACCCGCGCAATAAATGCCTATATTCAGACAGCAGATCTGCCGCGTAAGTACAAAGTAAAGCTTTCCGGTGATGATGTTCGTGAAGGCCTTACCGGCGTTATCAGCGCAAAAATTCCTCAGCCGCAGTTTGAAGGTCAGACAAAAACAAAACTTGGTAACAGTGAAGTTGCCGGTATTGTGTCTACCCTCGTGTACGAACAGCTGATGACCTATTTTGAAGAAAACCCGAAAGACGCACGTACAGTAATTGAAAAAGCTGTTGATGCGGCTCGTGCTCGTGACGCTGCACGTAAAGCAAAAGATCTTGTGCGTCGTAAAGGTGCTCTCGGTGATAATTCGCTGCCGGGTAAACTTGCCGATTGCCAGTCTAAAAAACCGGAAGAGTCCGAACTCTACATCGTGGAAGGTGACTCTGCGGGTGGTTCTGCGAAACAGGGTCGTGACCCTAACTCACAGGCTATTCTGCCTCTTCGTGGCAAAATCTTGAACGTTGAAAAAACACGTTTCGACAAGATGCTCGCGAACAAAGAAATTAAGGCGATGATTACAGCAATGGGCGCCGGTATCGGTGAAGAAGATACAGATTACGATAAACTGCGATATCATAAGATTGTTATTATGACAGATGCGGACGTGGACGGTGCGCACATTCGTACGCTGCTGCTCACTTTCTTCTTCCGTCAGTACCGCGAACTTATTACCCGTGGTCACCTCTATATTGCACAGCCTCCTTTGTACCGTGCGCATGCGTCCCGTTTTGAGCGTTTTATTAAAGATGATGAAGAGCTCACAACATTCCTCCTCGAACGCGTAGTTAAAGACCTCGTTATTGTAGGTGCTAATGGCGTAGAATTCGCCGGAGAGGACCTTAAAGGACTTTTAGCTACTGTGCGTTCCATTAAAGGAAAAATGCGTGAGGTAGAGAATGTGGGCGTTAAAGATGATCTTTTCCGTACCTTCCTTGATCACGATAAACGTCTCTTCCCTGAAAACTTCGAAGAAGAGAAACTTAACGGACTTGGCGCTCTGCTCGAAGAGCGTGGCTATTCGGTAGCTATCGAAAAAGAAGAGGACGAGATTGACTCACGTACCTTCCTCGTTTTTGAAGATTTGAACGGACACCGTACCCGTATCGGTACAGAGTTCTTCAACTCCAAAATGTACAAGGTTCCGTACATTGCCTTTGACGATCTGCGCAGCATGTGTGGCGGCCTCAACTTCACCCTGCGTCGTAAAGACAGTGTGTCCGAAGTGGATGACGTACTCGATCTGGTAGATACCGTTATGCAGGAAGCCCGCAAAGGGTTGAACGTACAGCGTTACAAAGGTCTTGGTGAGATGAACCCTGATCAGTTGTGGGAAACTACAATGAACCCGGAAAACCGTGTGTTCTTGCAGGTCACAATTGATGATGCGGAAGAAGCAAGTGAAACCTTTGAGAAACTCATGGGTGACAAAGTAGAGCCGCGCCGTGAATTTATTGAACGAAATGCGCTTAACGTGCAGGAACTGGATATTTAGGAGAGGTACGTGTCACTAGAACCGCAAATTACTATCGAAGAGGAACTCAAGAAAGCATATCTTGAGTATTCCCTCAGTGTTATTGTCGGCCGTGCTATTCCGGATGCCCGAGATGGTCTTAAGCCGGTACACAGACGTATTATGTATGCACAGCATGAGCTGGGTAACTCTTACGGCCGTGGACATAAAAAATCTGCCCGTATCGTCGGTGACGTAATTGGTAAGTATCACCCGCATGGTGACTCTGCTGTTTACGATGCGTTGGTACGTATGGCGCAGCCGTTCGCAATGCGCGATCCACTTGTTGATGGCCAGGGTAACTTTGGTTCCATCGATGGAGATGCTGCAGCGGCAATGCGTTACACCGAATCACGCATGTCCCGTCTTGCTGGTGAGTTTCTAAGCGATATCGAAAAAGAAACTGTCGAGTTCCGTGCTAACTACGATAACACTCTTCTCGAACCAACCGTGCTGCCTACAAAGGTGCCTAACTTACTGCTTAACGGTACTTCCGGTATTGCGGTTGGTATGGCTACCAACATTCCGCCACATAACCTTGGCGAATTAATTGGTGCACTTTTCCTTCTGCTTGAAGATCGAGATACCACCGTGTCTCAGCTTATGGAACATGTGAAAGGTCCTGACTTCCCTACAGGTGGCTTCTGCTACGCGGGTAAAGGTCTTGTGGATGCATACCATACCGGTCGCGGTACGGTAAAAGTTCGCGGTAAGCTTGAAATTGAAGAGCGTAAAAAAGGACTTCAGTCTCTTGTTATTAAAGAGATTCCTTACGCACTTAACAAGTCTTCTCTTGTAGAAAAAATTGCAGCTCTTGTTAACGATCGCAAAATCGAAGGTATTACCGACCTTCGTGATGAATCTGATCGTAAAGGTATTCGCGTTGTTATCGACTTAAAACGCGGTACTATTCCTGAGATTGTTATTAACTCCCTGTACAAGTTTACTCCGTTGGAAACTTCCTTCGGTATTAACATGCTGGCTGTTTATAACAACAAACCACAGCTTCTTAACTTGCGTACTGCGCTGCTTCACTTCCTTGATCACCGCCGCGAAGTTATTATTCGTCGTACTCGTTACGATCTGCGTAAAGCAGAAGCACGTGCACACATTCTCGAAGGTCTGCGTACTGCACTGGATCATATTGATGAAGTTGTAAAAATTATTCGTGCATCTTCCAATGCACTGGATGCAAAACTTGCTCTTAAAGAACGTTTTGAACTTTCAGATGTTCAGGCACAGGCCATTCTTGATATGCGCCTCCAGCGCCTGACCAACCTTGAACATGAAAAACTTCTCGAAGAATACACCGAGCTTTTGAAGCTGATCGAATACCTCACATCTATTCTCGAAAACAGAGAAGTACTTCGTGGTGTTATTCGTGAAGAGCTTGAATATATTAATGAAAGATACACTACACCTCGTCGTACCGCTATTGAGTTTGATGAACTCGACGGTATTGAAATTGAAGATCTCATCCCTGACGATGACGTAGTAATTACTCTTTCCCGCCGTGGCTACATAAAGCGTACTACACTTGAAGTGTACCGCGCTCAGCGTCGTGGTGGTAAAGGTGTTGCCGGACTTCACACGGGCGACGGAGACTTTGTTCAGGACTTCCTGACTACCTCCAACCATCAGCACCTGCTTCTGTTCAGTAACAAGGGACGTATGTTCCAGATGAAGGTGCATCAGGTTGCAGAGGGTTCCCGTACTGCGAAAGGCGTACATATCGCTAACCTGTTACCACTTGAAAATAGCGAGTGGATCACAACAGTTCTGTGTGTACGTGACTTTGAGCCGGATCGCTTCTTCCTTTTTGCTACCAAGAACGGCATGGTTAAGCGTTCCAGCGCTGAACTGTACAAGAAAAGCCGTCGAACCGGCATCATTGCTGTTGGTCTTAAAGAAAATGACGAACTGATCATGGTTCGTGAAGTTGACGACGGCTGCCAGACTGTTCTGACAACAGCATCCGGTATTGCTATCCGATTCTCATGCACCGATGTTCGTGCAATGGGACGTTCCGCAACCGGCGTAAAAGGTATTGCTCTTAAAGGTGATGACAAGGTTGTAGCTTGTGTAACCCTTCGCGAAGATACTGATTGCGAAATTATGACTGTTGCAGAAAATGGCTACGGTAAACGTACCCGTATTGATCTTTACCGAATCCAGACTCGTGGTGGTAAAGGTATCATTAACTTCAAGGTGACACCGAAAACTGGTAAAGTGCTCGGCGCGATCCCAGTACTCCTTGAAGATGAACTTATTCTTTTGACTTCCGATAACAAAGTTATCCGTATGGGAGTTAAAGAGATTCGCTCTGTAGGTCGCGCAACACAGGGTGTACGTCTTGTTAATATGGGCAAAGGCGGACTCGTTGTAGGGTTTGACCGTGTTCTTGAACAACAGCAGGACGATCAGGAATAGCGAATGAACCGAAGCGTTCTCTTGCTTCTTGTGATGGTAATCATCCTCATCTCCGGCTGCATGCAGTCGGAGACTGAGGATGAACTTTCCAGAGCTCGCAAAGCATTTATTAATAAAGAATACACGGAAGCAGAGCGGTTTTATCAGCGTTATCTGCGAGATAATGATAACGGTACAGAACGCTGGAAGGTCTGGAATCGTCTTGTTGAAATTACCGGCAATGTTCGGGGAAATAAAAATAGAGCTATCGAGTTGCTCGATGCAATGTTGCTGGAATATTCAGGTGACGCCGCACGCTATAGACAAATTCTCATAAGCAAAGGAAATATGTTAATAGAGGGCAGTCTCTGGTCTGAAGCAACAGTAGTGTGGTCACAGTTATTGAGCGCTCCTGAAGTTACAATTGATGAAGAAGCCACAGCCTACGCGAATCTCGGCAAAGCGTATTTAATGCGCGGTGATTACGGGTTGGCGGTGGATGCATTTAAAGACTGTCGCGAGCTTGAGTTCGATAATCCAGAACACAAACAGTACTGCATTTACGAGCTTGCACAGGCATATGCCTACCTCGGTAGTTATGTTGAAGCAGAACAGAGTCTGAATAATTTGTTGCAATATGAGGGCGTCGAAGTAACACTCATGGCACGTGCTAAGCTGCTGCTTGCAGATATTTATGAACAGCAGGAAAAGCCGCTTCAAGCCATAACTTTGTTGCAGGAAATTAGTGACACCTACCCGAACCCGCGAGTCGTGGAGTTCAGGTTAAAGAATTTACAGAAATAAATTTACGTTTTGACGTAACTTTATTTTGTGCCTCCGGAGTGCAGAGGGGGAACCTCGTTTTTTCACAAAAAACGAGGTTCCCCCTCTGCACTCCTCCTCCTGAAAAAAGATTATAGAGGGACGAGGTTTTTATTAATTGGGTAACAATTAATTTATGTTGAAAAAAGACCTTATTGCGGTCAAGGGGCGGTGCCCTTGCACCTCGGAACTTTAGCCGTTCTCGAAGCTTGGGAGATTACGGATAAAGATAGTAAAACGAGCCGCCAGAGGCATAAAACACACACCTTCACAGTAAGAACAATCGTACTTATATTAATAAATGGTGTGATGAAAAATTGTCTTTTTTAGAGACAGAGCATACAACCGTTCCGGTCAAAGAGAGACTGGGAGGAGATATATATGATTTGCGAAGTATTACATTATCCAGACAGCCGCCTTGCAGAAAAAAGCAAGCCTGTCGAAGAGATTACCGAAGAAATTAGAGAGCTTGCTGCAAACATGGTTGAGACCATGTACGAAGAAGAGGGTGTTGGCCTTGCTGCACCACAGGTTGGTGCATTGCATCGTCTCGTTGTTATCGACGTCTCCGGCCCTGAGGTTCGTAACGAATTGATGACACTTGTTAATCCGGTTATTCTTTCTGCAGAAGGCTCTTGTGATTCTGAAGAAGGTTGTCTGTCAGTTCCTGGCTACCGCAGCAAACTTAAGCGTTCTGAGACTGTAGTCGTTAAGGCACAAGACTTGGAAGGTAATGACGTTACTATTGAAGCGGATGGTCTTCTTGCTATTTGTTTGCAGCATGAGCTTGATCATCTTGATGGCGTTCTCTTTATTGATAAAATTAGCCGTCTTAAACGTTCCATGTACGACAAAAGGGTGAAGAAATGGCAGAAGCGGTAAGTAAACTTCGCGTTGTATACATGGGCACACCAGAGTTAGCGGCAACAATTCTTGACCGTGTTTCTCAGTGGGATGGAGCTGAAGTTGTAGGCGTATATTCACAGCCAGATCGTCCTTGCGGACGTGGTCAGGTGTGTAAGCCTTCTGCTGTAAAAATGCTTGCCCTTGATAAAGGTTACGCTATTTTTCAGCCGCTTAATTTTAAAGAAGATGCAGATGTTGAGCAGCTTAAGGCGCTCAAACCGGATGTTCTTCTTGTTGCTGCATATGGGCTTATTCTTCCACAGCGAGTGCTTGATATTGCAACGCATGGTGCAATTAATGTTCATGCTTCTTTGTTGCCTAAATATCGTGGCGCAGCACCTATCCAGCGGGCTATTATGAATGGTGATCCTGTTACCGGCATCACTATTATGCAGCTGGAAAAGGGCTTGGACTCCGGGCCAATTCTTCTTCAGCGCGCACTTGCTATTGGCATTGACGATACAGCAGGCACCCTGCATGATGAGCTTGCAGTACTCGGCGGCGAATTATTGGTTGAAGCACTTCAGAAGCTTGTTGTTGGTGATTTGCACCCGAAAGTGCAGGATCATGATCGTTCCACCCATGCTGCAAAATTAATCAAAGCGGACGGTTTGTTGGACTGGAGTAAATCTGCTTTGGAATTGCACGCGCATTTACGTGGTATTTCTCCTTGGCCGGGTGGATATTTTATTCTTGAACGTGCCGATAAAAAATCTGTTCGTGTTGCTATTGAACCGGGTACAATCGGTCCTGACCTTGAAGAAGGTATTAAACCGGGAACAGTGCTTGGATTGCAAGATGACGCTATTGCTATCGCAACCGCTGACCGTGTGTACTTAGTACGCAAATTGCGTCCTGCGAATAAAAAAGTGATGGATGCCAAAGCGTTTGCCTGCGGATACCTTGCTCAGTGCGACGATGCAACCTGTTCAGGCGAAGGGCTTTGTTAAAATAAAGAAGAAAATGCTGTTTCATAAAAAAGATCTTGATAATCCAGAACGGTATTACGGAGCTCGTAAAAGGCTATTTATTGGCTTAATTACGGGCACTTCTGTTTTGCTGTGTGCAATTTTGCTCGCAGGGTGGATTATCCCGTTCATTGGTTTTTCTAATATTCATCCATCGTTACCGTATGTTTTTGGCCTTATTTTCGGTTCAGCTATTTTTTGCATCAGTTGGGCAACCCTCGGGCTTGTTTTGCAGATTATTAAAGGTCGAGCCGTACTCGGAAGTGCTAAAATGCGTGGTTTGACGATCCGAATATTCCTGCCGCTAATGACGATGTTTGCCCGATTGCTGGGTATAAAAAAGTCTAGAGTTCGGCAGTCATTTATTCGTGTAAATAATGAATTAGTTCGATCAGAGAATGGTAAGTTCGAAGCAAGCGATATTTTAATTCTTACTCCGCATTGTTTGCAGGCAAGTGATTGTTCGCTGCGCCTTTCCTACAATGTTGATAACTGTAAGCGCTGTGGGCGTTGCCCCGTGGCTATGCTGCTTAAATTACGTGATCATTACGGCGTAAAATTTGCCATCGCGACAGGGGGCACAATAGCTCGTCGTATCGTGGTGAAAGAACGTCCAAAATTTATTATTGCCGTTGCATGTGAGCGTGATCTTACTTCCGGTATCCAAGATACATATCCGCTCCCTGTGTATGGTGTATTGAATGAACGTCCGTGCGGCCCGTGTCTTGATACAACCGTGCCGGAGCTTTCAATGGAACGCGCTTTGCGTATGTTCATCAATAATCCAGCGCCGCCGTTGCAGTTTGAAGCTGCTTTTGGCCACGCTGATACAAAGTGTTAAAAAACACACAGAAAGAAATTTTCAAGGAATATATATGGCAAGACTCAAAGATTCAGCATTACCGCCAGCTCGTTCGGTTGCGCTTGAAGTTATCTCACAGGTTTTAGATAAAGGCCGCGACGTTCAGGCAGCGCTGGATTACCAGCTCAACAACCAGAAGATCACTGCACAGGACTCTGCTCTGTGCACAGAGCTGGTGTATGGATTTTTGCGCTACAAAGGGCGTATTGAAGCTCTTTTGGGATTGTTCCTGAAGGATGGTTCGAAACTGCCTAAAAAAGCCGCTAATGTAATGGGGCTTGCAGCGTACGAAATGCTCTATCTTGACCGTATTCCTGTCTACGCATCCGTTGACTGGTGTGTAGGGTACGTAAAGAAACGTTTTTCATTAGGGCTCGGGAAACTGACAAACGCTGTGCTGCGTAACCTCGACCGTATGGGCGACAAAGTTCACGACATGGAATCTATTCGTAAAGAAGGCATGTCAGATAATGCACTCTTAGCCGCATGGCATTCCATGCCTGAGTGGATTGTGACTTCATGGATTGACGCATATGGCGCTGAACGTACCCAGATTCTTCTCGCAAACGCGCAGAAGCATGCACCGCTAGGTATTCGCGTTAACCAGACATTTGAAGCCGCTATGGATCTCGTTAACGAGCTTTCAGACGACGGCAAAAGCACCAAAACTATTGGTTACGGTGTAATGTATCCAGCAGGTTCCCAGCCAGCAGAGCTTAAAACCATGATCAATGACGGTCTTGTTTCCCGTCAGTCTATGGCATCGCAGGAAGTTCTGCGTGAAGCTCTTCCGGAAACTTGGGATGGACCAGTTTGGGATTGTTGTTGTGGACGTGGTGGTAAAACCTACGCGCTGCTCGAGCAGGATGTGGATGTTACCTTTGCTTCAGATACTTCACGTAAACGCCTTTTGGGCTTTCGCGAAGAAGCAGAGCGCCTCGCAATGTATCCACCAGAATCCCTTCTTATGTCTGCTGCTGAGTCACCAAAGAAAGGTTCTCCGCTTGAAGAAGAGCCGCCAGCGACTATTATTGCAGACGTACCATGCTCCGGTTTTGGTACTCTCTCTCGTCGTCCAGACGTGCGTTACCATCGCACAACTGAAGGGATTTCAGATCTTGTAGAAGTTCAGAAAGCGATCATGGATAACACATTCTCCATCCTCAAAGAGGGTGGACTGCTCGTATACATGACCTGCACAATTAACGCTGACGAGAACGAAAAGCAGGTTCAGGCATTCCTCGAACGTCATCCAGAAGCTACGCTCGAAAAAGAATGGAAAACTCCAGACGATAGCGAGTACGGCGAATATTTCTACGTGGCGCTGTTGAGAAAGCCTTAGGTAAAGATTGTTTTGCTTCCGGCGGCCAAAGAACCTTGTTGAAACAAGGTTCTCTGGACTCTCCAAAAACTTTTATTACGAGGTCTTTCTTTGTTTAAGATTCCCTCGCGGCTTTTGCATCACTATCTTTCATAAAGACGAAAAGGGTGGAGTTAAAAACTCCACCCTTTTTTTATTTGTTAAAAAAAAGATACACCTGATCGGGGTCAAGGGGAAGCGTCCCCTTGTGGGGGGCAGGGGCAAAGCCCTGCCCGTCGGAGGCAAGCAAGGCATTTATTCATAAAAAAAAGCCCTCACACCAATGGTGTGAGGGCTTCATTATTTCAAGCTAATGAGTAAGGGAAACTTACTTCATCTGTTCTGCTACGTGATCCGCGCCAGCTTGGAGAGCTTCTGCATTTTTAGGGATCAAGTGACCGTAGCGGGAGCTAATAACAGATTTAAGAGATTCTTTAACCTGTTCCAATGGTACACAACCAGTTGCCTGCACGTATGCGCCGAGAGCAACCATGTTTGCCATACGAGTGTTGCCGAGGCCATCGGCAATTTCGTTAGCTGGCACTGCGTAGGTTGTCACACGGTCTTCAGCTTTAGTTGCATCAACGAGGGAGGAGTTCAGAATCTGAATACCGCCGTCGATGAGTTTAGGCTGGAATTTGTCAAGAGACGGCTGGTTCATGATGATTAGAGATTTAGGGCTCTGAATAATCGGTGAACCGATGTCTTCTGAAGAAATTACAACGGTGCAGTTTGCAGTACCGCCGCGCATTTCCGGACCGTAAACAGGGATATAGGTAACTTCTTGGCCTGATTCCATACCTGCGTATGCGAGCAGGTTACCGATGAGCATAACGCCCTGACCACCGAAGCCGGCGATAATAACGTCCTGATACATGCTATTCCTCCCCGTCCTTGGTCACATCCTTGAATACTCCCAGAGGGAAGTAAGGAATCATTTCTTCAGTGATGCGAGTGTTTGCAGCGATTGGATCCATTTTCCAGTTAGTAGGACATGCGGAAAGCATTTCTACAAAACCGAAGCCGGTGCCATTAACCTGCATTTCAAACGCTTTACGCAGAGCTTTTTTAGCGCGGCGAATATTCTTAACAGAGTCAAGAGATACGCGTTCGCAGTAAGCTGTGCCGCCGAGACCGCCGATGATTTCACTCATGCGGATAGCAAGGCCGTGTTCTTCAGCAGAACGACCGTTAGGAGAGGTAGTTGTTTTCTGACCTACGAGAGTTGTAGGAGCCATCTGACCGCCAGTCATGCCGTATACGGTGTTGTTAACGAACACTACGGAGATTTTTTCGCCACGGTTAGCAGCATGAACAATCTCAGCAAGGCCGATAGAAGCTAAGTCGCCGTCACCCTGATAGGTGAAAACAAATTTGTCTTTATGTGCGCGTTTAAGGCCGGTTGCTACTGCAGGAGCACGACCATGCGGTGCTTCAACTGCGTCTACATCAAGGTAGTTGTAGATAAATACGGAACAACCAATGGAGCCAACACAAAGGGTGTCGTCTACAAGGCCCATTTCTGTAAGCACTTCACCAACAAGGCGGTGTGCAACGCCGTGATGACAACCCGGGCAGTAATGCGTAGGGCGGTCAATCATGATTTCAGGTGCGTCGAAAACGAGTTTTTCAGACATTCCCTAGTCCTCCAAATGCTTGATGATAGGTGCGAGGAAGTCATCGGAACCAGGGAGGTCGCCTGGCATGTGACCGTGGAATTCGGAATCTGCAATACCACATACGGAAAGTCGTACGTCGTCTACCATCTGGCCGCAGTTCTGTTCAATAGTGAGGAAGCGTTTGCCTTTTTTTGCAAGATCGCGAAGTACTTCAGATGGGAATGGGTACAGAGTAAGAGGACGTACCAGACCAACTTTTTTTCCTTCGGAACGCAGACGGCGAACGGTAGATTTAACAATACGGCCAATGGAGCCGAATGCTACAACTACGAGATCTGCATCGTCGCATTCGAAAACATCTGCACGTGCTTCTACCTGCATTGCTTCGTATTTAGACTGAAGGTTGCGGTTCTGGCCTGCAAGTGCGCCATCTTCGAGGAAGAGGGACTTGAGCAGACGTTTTTCGCGACCTTTTGCACCATCAATGCACCAGTTTTCTGCGCCATGGTTATCAGCAGCTTTCGGTTCCCAAGGGGTTACCGGTTCTTTCATCTGGCCAACAATAGCATCAGCAAGAACAAGAACAGGGTTACGGTATTTGAATGCGAGGTCGAATGCCTCGATCATCATATCGTAGGCTTCCTGACAGGTGCCTGGAGCGAGAACGAGGGTACGGTAGTCACCGTGTCCGCCGCCTCGGGTAGACTGGAAATAGTCACCCTGAGAAGAACCAATGTCTCCAAGACCCGGGCCACCACGGTTAACGTTAACAATAACACCAGGAAGCTCAGAGCCTGCCATGTAGGAAATAGCTTCCTGCATGAGAGATACACCCGGAGAAGAAGAGGTGGTCATCGCACGTGCACCGCCAGCAGCAGCACCGAGAAGCATGTTTGCAGCAGCTACTTCAGATTCAGCCTGAACAAATTCACCGTCGACAGTTGCCATTTCGGTAGAAAGAAATTCAGGAATATCGTTCTGCGGAGTAATAGGGTAGCCGAAGTAACAGGTACAACCAGCAGCAAGTGCGCCGCGGGAAATGGCTTCGTTACCTTTAATGAAAATACGTTTTCTATCGGACATGGGCTACTTCTCCTTTTTCTCTTCGCGGTAGACCTTGATAACAAGGTCAGGGCAAATAAGCGCACAGGAAGTACAACCTGTACAGTTTTCCATGTCTTCTGCTTTTACCTCAGCCACTTTATACCCTTGCTGGTTAAAGCGGGAGGACTGGCAGATAATTTTCTTTGGGCAAACGGTAGAACAGAGCATGCAGCCCTTACACCGTTCTTCGCGGAATTCAACGCGTGCCATGTGTTCACCTCGACTTTATAAGTAAGATCAATATTTTGCCGTATGTTATGTTCGCAACGAACGGCTTATTTGTAGAATAACAACGACAATTATGTCAAAAGTAGGAGTGTATTACAATACCCATTATAAACATCATCAAATGTTTAGAGAATCAGCATTGAATCCCCGTAACTGAATACGCGAAAGCCTTGTGATATAGCATCCGCGTAACCATCCAGAACGCGCTGCTTTGAAGCGAATGCGCTGATCATCATAAGTAACGTAGATTCCGGCAAGTGGAAGTTTGTGATCATGTGATCCACAACATTAAATTTGTATCCGGGGTAGATAAATATATTTGTCCACCCTTTGAACGGTGCAATGCTGCCTACTTCTCTAAAAGCGCCTTCCAATACACGGGAAGAGGTTGTTCCAACTGCGATAACTGGACGACCTTCTGCTTTTGCCTTGGCAATCTGCTGTGCAGTTTCTTCTGACAATTCAAGAAATTCTTTGTGCATTGTGTGTTCACGAATATCATCACAACGCACTGGAGAGAAGGTTCCATAGCCTACGTAAAGAGTTACTTCTGCCCATTCAATTCCGCTTTGTGAAAGCTGGTCACGCATTTCTTCAGTAAAGTGTAGACCGGCAGTTGGCGCAGCAACAGAACCAAGCTGGCTATCGTCTGCGTAAACTGTCTGGTAGCGATCTTTATCCGCAGTGGTGTCCTCGCGTTTAATGTACGGAGGCAGCGGTAGATGCCCTTGCTGTAAGAAGTGGTCTTTCAGTTCACCACGCCAGTTTATGGTTGCTTCGCAGCGTCCAAACTCAGCGGTTTTTGTGACTTCAACCCACAAATCGTCGCCAAATTCTGCTTTGGTACCTACTTTTACGCGCTTAGACATACGCATAAGGCCCTCAACAGTAGCGCTTTTCCACTCGCCTTGTTCTACTGGTTTAACCAGCGGGAGCGGAGTAAGCATGAGAAATTCTACTTTACCGCCGGATGGGCGGTTTCCGAATAGACGAGCAGGTAGTACTTTTGAGTTATTAACCACAAGCAGCGCATTTTTCGGTAGAAACTTACCAAGGTCTGAAAACATTGCTGCATGGTTTTCACCGCTTTCTTTGTCGATAACAAATAAGCGAGAGCTGCCGCGCTTATCGGCAGGATGCTGAGCTACCTGATCTTCAGGGAGCTCGTACGTATATGCTGAAAGCCTGAAATCATCAGGAATAGTTTGTAAATCTTTTTTGGTACAGTTGCTATCGCGTTCCATTATTAATAATCCATTCTCTGTTATTTTGGGATGGTGGAAAATTGCGGTTTATCTTGCATTGCGCTATTCATATCCCACGTAACATTATATACATGATGTGCACTCCATGTGCCTACACCTGAACTCTCTAAGACTCAATCATAAAGGAGCGGCCAATGCGAGCCCGACTATTTTTATCCATCGTAGCTCTTTGCGTGATGCTATCCGGTTGTTCTCTTGCGAATAAATCCGGATCAGCGCAGCCTACAGGTGGAGCTCAAGCGCCAGTTGAATCCAAATTCATGTACTACAACTTCCCAGATGTTCGTGTTCCTACCGAGATGAAAGCAGATGAATCCCAGATGTTTGTTCATGGCATGGGTAACAAGCAAACTGGTGTGCTAGTTTTTTCCGGTAATGTAGATTTTATGTCACTGACAAATGCGATGATCACAACGATGCAGCAAGATGGATGGGAACTTCGTTTCCAGTTCGCCTCTCCGCGCACCTTACTGCTTTTTATCAAACCGACTCGCTTTGCTATTGTGAATATTACCGATACAAGCTCATTTAATACTGATTTGGAAATTTGGGTTTCTCCTCGTCCAGAGCAGGACTCTATGATGATGGAAAAGCCACTTCCATTTATTGATATGCCTAAATCATCTTCAATGAGAACTCCAAGACAGAAAACTTCCATAGTGCCGGTATCTGATATGCCGACAGAAGAAGGATTGGATAGCTAGTGAAACCACATACAGCTTTTACAGGCTTTCTTGGTAAACGTATGCATCTTGGTATCAGCGGTTCAATCGCTGCATACAAAGGTTTAGACTTACTAAGAATGTTTAAAGATAGCGGTGCAGATGTAGGAGTAACTCTTACAGATTCTGCACAGCAGTTTATTACGCCCCTTAGCTATGAAGCTCTTGGGGCATCGCCTGTTTTTTCCAAAATGTATCCTGTGGGTGATGATGTTTTCGGACATCTCATGCCGGGTGAAGCATGTCATGCTTTTGTAATCGCTCCAGCTTCTGCCACAACTCTTGCGCGTCTTGCTAATGGTTTGGCAGACGATATGCTTTCGTGTCAGGCTTTAGCGTTTCCAGAGAAGTTAGTTATTGCACCGGCAATGAATCCGCGCATGTGGCACAATGCAGCAACACAGGAAAATGTGGAAAAGCTGCGCCGGCGTGGACATATTATTGTTGAGCCGGGATGCGGACGTACCGCGTGCATGGAAGAAGGACAGGGGCGTTTAGCGCCTGTTGAAGATATCTATTTGCACGGGCTTCGCGCCATGTCGCCACAGGATATGGCAGGGCAGACCGTGATGATTACGCTTGGACCTACCCGTGAAAAATGGGACGGCGTGCGTTTTTGGTCTAATCCTTCATCCGGAACAATGGGTGCTTCTTTTGCTGTTGCTGCGTGGTTGCGTGGTGCAGATGTTCATGCAATCTGCGGAGCTGGTACTCCGGAGTTGCCGTCTGCCATCACACGCCATGACGTAACCAGTGCAGCAGAAATGTACCAAGCTGCTGATTCCTTATGGAAAGATATGAGCATTGGTGTGTTCACAGCAGCAGTTGCAGATTATGCCCCTGTGCCTTTTGGTGATTCCAAATTTAAAAAGGGTGGCGATGATCTCACAGTTTCCTTTACACGGACCGTGGATATTCTTAAAACCCTCGGCAACGCAAAGCGTGATGACCAGCGGGTTGTTGGATTTGCAGCAGAAACTGAAAACATTCATGAGAATGTGAAGAAAAAACTTGCTGCAAAGAATGCAGATATTGTTGTTGGAAATAATGTTGCTAAAAGTGGTTCCGGATTCGGATCTGCAACCAATGAAGTCTGTATTGTCGATCGAAACGGCAGGCAGGAAGATTGGCCAGTAGCCCCAAAACCGGAAGTTGCATGGAGAGTTTTTGATTGGCTGCTTCAACTGTAGTTCTTAGCGAACAAATACGTCCATGGCATAATGCCGGACTTCGCTTTCTTTTTGATGAGGATGGTTCCATTGCACAGGCAATGACTGACGCACAAGCAGCAGCTTCTGCTCAACCTGCCTCGTCTCCAGTTGCGCCTGCGCAGCAGGCACCACAGCAATACCAGCAGACTTCTCATCAGCAGCCAGCAGCAAGTCAGTCTCAAAAACAGGTTGTACAACCTTCTCAGCAAAAGCCACAGGCTGCATCGTCTGCTCAGACATCGCAACAACGGCCACAAAGTTCTGCCCAGCAGGGGCAACGTGCTCCTGCTGTACCACCGCGCGCTATGCCGTCTCTTGTTATTCATCCGACAAATAAACCGCCGGAAGAATGGCCGCAGCAGTGGCAGAATTATTGGAGCAAGGTTCAAATTCCAAGTCCGGTTGTTTGGACATACTGGGCTCTTGGTGACGACCTTTCAGGACATGCTGATCCGAAGCGTCGAGAAATTTTGAAAAAGCTTATAAGCAGTCTCAACCTTCCACGCGGAACCAGTTCGTTCTGGCCAGTAGCAGCAAGCGGTGAAGCGGCAGACGAGTTAACACCTGCACCGGAAATTTTCCTTGCAGGACTCAGACGCTTGCGCCCGCGATACAGTGTCGTGTTCGGGTCTAAAGCTTTAAAAAGTTTTATGCCGGATTCCACATTACGCCCGTATCTGTTTACTCAGTTCCTTGGGCACAGGGTTATCGCGCTACCGGATGTTGATTATCTTGTACGATCGCCGAGCATGCTCGCGCCTGTGATTGCATTTCTTAGAAGCTCAATTAGATTGTCACGACAGCCGTAAGCACTTTTATCTCGTCGGCAGATTTATTATTTAGTCATTTATTATGAACTCCCTCTTCTTTTTAAGAAGGGGGAGTTTTTTTGGTGTGTTTCACGTGAAGCTTTTTCTTATTTCTAAAAAACAATTTATTTTTTTCTCATACTGGTATTACCTCGTAATAGAATTACTATTGAACTAGTCTTAGGAATTATTCCTCTTTAGCTTCTATATAGGGGGTCGAAATGATCCATCTGCGTTTTATTGCCCTTATTGGCCTGTTTGCGGCGTTTTTGGTCTTTTCGCAAACAAACACTCTATCTGCTGAAAAAAAACCGCCCATAGCGACCTCTCAAAATGAGCAAAATTCTACTGTGAAAGTTTTGCAGTACTCAATTCAGGGTGGAATTGGTCCAGCGCAAGCAGAGTTAACTGAAAGTGTCTTACGTCAGGCGGAAACAATCGGTGCTCAGTTTGTTGTGTTGCAGTTGGATACTCCAGGAGGTCTTGTGTCTTCCATGCGAGACATTGTAAAAAATATGTTGAATTCATCCATTCCTGTTTTGGTTTGGGTAGGGCCGCGCGGTTCTCGTGCTGCTAGTGCAGGTGTATTTATTGTAGCCGCTTCTTCGTTTGCTGGGATGGCTCCACAGACAACAATGGGGGCTGCGTCACCTGTTGATGCTGGAGGCAAAAATATTGACTCGACCATGAGCAAAAAAGTTGTGAATGATCTGGTCAGTCTTGTTCGCAGCGTCGCAGCGAGACAAAATAGAAATTTAAATTGGTACGAAGATGCGGTGCGCAACAGTATAAGCATCACAAGCGAACGGGCAGCTGCAGCCAGAGTTGTGGAAGTGGTTGCACCATCCATACAGGATTTTCTTGTCCAAGCTGGCAAGCACGGAATTACGTCATTTGACGGCATCATACATTTTTCTCCAGCCCAATTAGAGATAGTAGAAAATGAGCCAACACTCCGATATAATGTACTGTCCTGGCTCATTGATCCTCAGATTGCGTACATGCTTCTTCTTGCAGGCGTTGCCTGTCTTTTTATCGAATTTACACACGCCGGAGCGATGATTCCGGGAATTATCGGTGCCTTTTGTTTGCTTCTTGGCTTGTACGCCATGTCTATTCTTCCAACAAATATAGCAGGATTGCTCCTTATACTCTTCAGTCTTGTTCTCTTTGCTCTAGAGATAAAGGTTACAAGCTACGGGTTGTTATCTATGGGAGGGGTAGCAGCGCTCCTGATTGGTTCATTAATTCTGTTTCCCGAAGAAGGCGGGCATATGGCATTGCCAATATCACTGATTCTCGGAACAACAGGATCGATTACTGTAATCATGGGCGGAACTGCGTATCTAGCAGCAAAAGCATTGAGAAAAAAGCCTGCGAGTGGGGTTACAACCATGATTGGTGAAAAGGCTGAAGTGGCTTCATGGAAAGGTACAAAAGGGAAGGTTTTTGTTTACGGAACTATCTGGTCTGCAAAAATAGATAAAGAAAAATACCCTGACGGAATTGAATTAGAAAACGGCTCACAAGTGATCATAAAGTCAATAGACGGACTGACTGTGACCATTGATTTTGAATAAAAAAATAAAAATAAAACAGGAGAAGTTATGTATACGATTTCAGCGATAATCGGCGTTATTGTGGTCTTCTTGGTCCTGTCAATCCGAATTTTGAATGAATACGAGAGGGCTGTAGTTTTTCGTCTTGGTCGTGTTCTTCATTCCAAAGGGCCTGGACTTATAATCCTCATTCCTGTTATTGACCGAATGGTTCGCGTTTCTTTACGTGTGTTAACTCTGGATGTCCCTGAACAGGATGTTATTACACGTGATAACGTATCTGTTCAGGTAAGTGCTGTTGTATATTTTAAAGTTGTTGAGCCGACAAAATCCATCATTGAAGTTGAAGATTTTCTTTTTGCCACATCACAGCTTGCCCAGACTACATTGCGTAGTGTTTGTGGCAGTGCTGAGCTTGATGGACTTTTGGCGCATCGCGAAAAGATGAATATGCAGATTCAGGATTTACTTGATAAGCAAACCGCACCTTGGGGCATTAAAGTAAACTCTGTCGAATTGAAGCACATTGATTTACCGCAAGAAATGCAGCGAGCTATGGCGAAACAGGCTGAGGCAGAGCGTGAGCGTAGAGCGAAAGTTATTAATGCTGAAGGTGAATATCAGGCAGCAACAAAGCTTGCTCAAGCTGCGGAAATTATTGGTCGTCATCCTCAAGCATTACAACTGCGCTACTTGCAGACAATGCAGGAAATGTCGAACAATGCCGGGGCAACTCTGATTCCAATACCACTAGACATCATGACCGGACTCATGCCACAAAAAGGTGTTCAACCTATTGACGATAAATAATTCTGAGCTCAAGGACGACTCAACTGGCAGCTCAGATTACATAAACATTACAGCACCGTTAGGAGCTTTGAATGCACATTCTTGTAACTGGAGCTGCCGGTTTTATCGGCTCTGCACTATCCCAGCGTTTTCTTTCTGCAGGTCATACTGTGGTTGGTCTTGATAACTTAAACGATTATTACAGCGTTCAGTTGAAGAAAGACCGTCTCGCCCCTCTTATCGCTAATCCAAATTTCCGTCATGCGAATTTTGATCTTGCAGATCGCGAAGCAATGCGTGAAATGTTCGCCGCTGAACAGTTCACCCATGTTGTAAACTTGGCGGGACAGGCTGGCGTTCGTTACTCAATCGAAAATCCAGATTCATATGTTGATGCTAACCTTGTCGGCTTTGGTAACATCCTTGAAGGCTGTCGTCACAACGGCGTCAAACACCTTGTGTATGCGTCATCGAGCTCAGTATACGGTTTGAATACAAACATGCCTTTTGATACCCATAAGGCTGTTAACCATCCGGTTAGTCTTTATGCTGCAAGCAAAAAAGCTAACGAGCTTATGGCGCACACCTATAGCCACCTTTACGGATTACCAACAACCGGCCTTCGTTTCTTCACAGTGTATGGACCATGGGGGCGTCCAGATATGGCGCTTTTCTTGTTCACTAAAGCTATCCTTGAAGGTAAGCCAATTAACGTGTTTAACCATGGTAAAATGAAACGCGACTTCACTTACATTGATGACATCGTAGAGGGTGTTGTTCGTGTTACAGATAGAACAGCTACATCGAATCTTGAATGGGATAGTAATAATCCTGATCCTGCATCTAGTTCTGCGCCGTACCGTGTGTACAACATAGGTAACAACAACAGCGTCGAACTTGGTCGATTTATCGAAGTTCTTGAAGAAAAGCTTGGTAAAAAAGCTGTCAAAAATATGATGGAAATGCAGCCTGGTGACGTAGCAGCTACCTACGCAAATGTTGACGATCTTATGAATGACGTCGGCTTTAAGCCGGGTACTCCAATTGAAAAGGGCGTTGGTGCTTTTGTTGATTGGTATCGCGAATACTACAAAGTTTAGTTCAACGTTTCACGTGAAACAGATAAGCAGCTCTCAAATGGGGGCTGCTTTTTTTGTGCATAAATATTTGTATTCAAACCTTGTTTCACATGAAACATTAAAAAAAGTTTAAATAAATTTTCTAATTAGTTTACCGTTGTTAATCTAGTATAACAGAGGGAATGAGGTCTCTTTTACCTTTAACGTTACGTTGACGAGTATTGACATAAACACAAGAAGTTAACTAGCAATGTAACGTTACTACGCAACGTTGTCTTTCGAGAGGGTGGGACAGGGTGTTTTGCAACGTTTCACGTGAAACATATTGCAAAATTATCCTACTTCAACAGTACAAGAGAGGTTCATGTGGCACGGATTATTGCTGTAGCTAACCAAAAAGGTGGGGTGGGTAAAACTACGTCATCTGTAAACTTGGCAGCGTCTTTGGCTGTAATGGAAAAACGGGTTTTGCTCGTTGACTGTGATCCGCAAGCAAACGCAACAAGCGGGATCGGCCTTGATGCGGATAGCTTATCCAGCAATTTGTACCAAACCTTCTTTACGCCAGAAAAAGCGTTGCACGCTATTTATCCTACTCGAACTCCGTATCTTTCCGTACTTCCTTCATCAACGGATTTGGTAGCTGTTGAGTTGGAACTGGTTGATAAGATGGGGCGAGAATACTATCTGCACGATGTGCTCAATAACGTTGCTTCACGTTTTGATTACATCATTATTGATTGTCCACCATCACTTGGACTTATTACCTTAAATGCTCTTTGTGCTGCGCATGAAGTTCTTATTCCACTTCAGTGCGAGTTCTATGCGTTGGAAGGTATCGTAAAATTATTGCAAACATATGAGCAGGTCAAAAAGCGTTTGAACACAAATCTCTCGCTGCTTGGTGTTGTGCTTACTATGTTTGATACGCGAAACAAACTTTCTGCTCAGGTCAAAAATGAAGTGGAACGTTGTTTCCCAGAGCACGTTTTTAAGACAATTATCCCTCGAAACGTGCGTCTTTCAGAAGCTCCAAGTTATGGAAAATCAATCATCCATTATGATATAAAATCAAAAGGCGCAGCAGCATATCTTGCACTTGCTAAAGAAGTAGCAATGCGAAATGCCCCTGCGCCTGTCAGATAGAATTAACCGAAGTAGTTATTCAGGATAAATACATTCCGGTTCACATGATTCGCCGGATTGTGTTGAAGCTTCAAGACAGATGTGATCTTTAAAATGCTTTTTGCGCACTGTGCCACCACATTTTTCACAATGAAAAACGAGCAGGCCGCTTAAAGAAGCATTTGTAAGACGGAAGATTCTAGGTGTATCCTCTTCCCAGTTTTCAGACTTAGCACCGCATGCTCTGCATGTAACTTTCGGGTTGAAAGGATACTTAAAGTCCCAATAGTCTTTAAATAACTGCCAGTCTTCAATAGGTTCTTGATGAATCTCAGAAGTAGGTTTGTCCTGAGCCTGATCAAGAATCTCTGATATTTTTTTTCCAGCTTTTTTCCAAATTTCAGGGCTAAGCAATACGCCGTGCAGGTTACCTTTACTATCGTAAAGCTGCTTAACATGGGTTTCATATTCAGACATTTCAGCCTCCAATAACGTGTCGATTTTTTGTGAGTGTGAATATCTAAGAGTCGTGTTCAAAAGACATATTGTCAAGGAGAGATATATGGCGGGCGCACAGAGAGGGTTAGGTCGAGGGTTGGATGCACTGTTTAAAAATACAGAAACAGTAGAGAATAATGAAAGTCCGAATATGCTTCCATTACGTCTTCTTCAGGCAAATCCGAACCAACCTAGAAAACAATTTGATGATGCTGCGTTGGAAGATTTGGCAGCTTCAATTCGCGAAAAGGGTGTGCTTCAGCCATTGCTTGTTCGACCACAGATTGTGGGCGGGCAAAGTGTTTATGAAATTGTTGCAGGCGAACGTAGATTCAGAGCAAGCCAGCTTGCGGGTATCCGCGAAGTTCCAGTAGTCATCCGTGAGCTGGATGATATGGAGACATTGGCGATTGCGTTGATTGAAAATTTACAGCGCGAAGATTTGACCGCGCTTGAAGAAGCAAAGGGTCTGCAAGAATTAAAAGACCAGTTCAGTCTTTCACAGGAAGATTTGGCTAAGCAGGTTGGTAAAAGCCGTTCTGCCATTGCAAACACATTGCGTCTTCTACAGCTTCCAGATATGGCACAGAGCGCGTTATCAACGGGAACTATTACAGCAGGGCATGCGCGAGCCATTCTCTCCGTTGATGATATTGCCCAAATCGATTTTCTTGGTATTATTGTCTCTCAAATGCTTACCGTGCGCGAAGCAGAAGCTTTGGCAGCATCGTGGAAGCAGCATAAGAGTTTTAAAGCTCTTGAAGAAGTAAAAAAAGAAAGTCCGAAGGTTGAAAAGCCTGCGGTATTAAAAGAATTTCAAACCCGCTTAAGTAACCTTTTTTCCAGTAAAGTTATTATGAGCGGTACTGAGAAAAAAGGGAAAGTAACGTTGGCTTATAATACAGAAGAAGAGCTTCACGAATTACTTAACAAGCTAGGTATAGAACAAGCAGGATAGCGCTGGACCTGTGGGTGCAATGCACATGTGACCACGTACGGCAAAAATGCCAGCGTCATTATTCTGGGGATAACATTATATATGGTAAATAAAGATACACTTGCAGGGCGCGTTGAAAGCTTTGCCGGATCAAAGGTACTTATCATCGGTGACATCATGATAGATGAGTATTTGATGGGAAGCGCAGACCGAATTTCACCAGAAGCACCAGTTCCTGTTGTTCACGTTAGCAGCGACAGACATGTCCTCGGCGGAGCAGGTAACGTAGCAAAGAATGTTCGTACACTGGGCGGCGCTCCAAAGATTATCACTGTTTCCGGTGCAGGAATGGGAGCTGATTTGTTGAACGCATTGCTGGACTCTGAAGGAATCGAGCATGATATTCAGCAGATAGGGACTCGTAAAACAACCCGTAAGACACGCATTCTTGCGAGTAATCAGCAGATGATTCGTATCGACCGCGAAGATACTGCAACTGTTTGCGGTGAAGATCTCGATAAACTTATGGATCGAATCGAAAGCTGCATTGCAGATTATGAAGTCGTCATAGTTTCTGATTACGGTAAGGGTATAGTAAGTAAAGAATTTATGGAGCGTTTGAGCTTTCTGTGCGACGCACAGGAAAATCGGCCAAAGATTTTTGTCGATCCAAAGACTCGAAACTTCAAGTTGTACCAGAACGTATTTATTCTTACACCGAACTCTAAAGAGACAAGCGAAGGTGCAAATCTGCCAGTTGGGAGTCGTGAAGAAATTCTGGATGCAGGACGTGAAATCTTCCGCCTTCTTGGATGTGACAAGCTTCTTACTACACTGGGGCCTCTTGGTATGGCACTATTCGATGATGACAATACAGTGTGGCATGTTCCAACAATGGCGCAGGAAGTGTTCGATGTAACAGGTGCCGGTGATACTGTTATTGCTACGGCAGCTCTTGCGGTTGCTTCTGGCTGCACACTTATTGATTCATGCGTGCTCGCAAACTATGCAGCGGGTATTGTTGTTGGGCATGTTGGAGCTGCGTCTGTAACACCGGAACAGTTAATAGAAACAATTCATACTTTGCCTTTACCGCCTGTTGAAAAATGGACTTAAATAATAGTTAAGTGTACTAATATTCCGGAACACTAGATTAGGGATGTTTTTATACTTTAAGTCGCAAAGCGGCATACTATCGATTGATAGTCACAATAAGCATAAAAAAAGCCCGGAGTTTGTTCTCCGGGCTTTTTTTGGTACACACATGAAGATGAAAAGAATTCCAATAGTACGCACTATACTGTTATGCGTCTGTGTGCTGCTCGTTACAGGGTGTGCATCAATGTCCAAGCTCAAGAGTTATAGCGCTAATGAATTGTACAGAGGATATTTGGCGAAGGATAAGGTTATTCTCGCTCTGGATGGAAAGATCATTCATGTGGAAGGCATGATAACTCGAATTGATCAGAGTAAACTTAATGACATGTTCATAGAGCTTAATTCGCGAGTTATTGTGATTCTACGAAGTGATGAGATTATTAAAATCTCAAAAATCGGATTAAAAAATGGCGACACTATAACAATAGTAGGTAATTTTGACGGTGAAGGTGTTTTGTCAAAATGGCTTACTAACGCCGATAACAGAGTTCTTGTTATCGAAAATGCACAAATCATCGATAAAGACTGCTGGTATGATCTTGAAAATTTCGAAAACCCGCTGTTCTTTTAGAGTAAATTGAAAATTTATTACGGAATAAAAATCTGTCTTTATAAATAAAATCATGCTGTTACTTATTAGTGTTATGAGTTTTTAAGAAAAGAACACAAAAAATCTTAAAAACATGTTGACGAAGAGGGCTGGTTTACATAGAACGTCTCTCGCTGCAACGAAGCGGCCCGAACGGGTCGGAACGACGCAGCTTGTTCATTTTCAATTAACGACGCAAAAACGAAAGACAACTTCTTCGAATTTAAATTCAAAAAGAGGTTGACTCCCGAAGTGAGATAAGGCAAAACGCTTTTCGCACCTCGGAAGACAACTGGTCTTTTGTCGTCGCTTTGAAACTCTTTGACAATTAAATAGCGAATCGGATTGATTTAGAGATCAGCTAGCGTTGTTCGTTGCTTAGGTAACGGGCAATTCAATACAGAATTATTAAACTGGAGAGTTTGATTCTGGCTCAGATTGAACGCTGGCGGCGTGCCTAACACATGCAAGTCGAACGCGAAAGTCTCTTCGGAGATGAGTAGAGTGGCGCACGGGTGAGTAACGCGTGGATAATCTACCTATTGGTACGGGACAACAGTTGGAAACGACTGCTAATACCGTATACGCTGGAAACGGGAAAGGGGGCCTCTTCTTGAAAGCTCTCGCCAGTAGATGAGTCCGCGTTTCATTAGCTAGACGGTGGGGTAACGGCCTACCGTGGCAACGATGAATAGCAGGCCTGAGAGGGTGGCCTGCCACACTGGGACTGGAACACGGCCCAGACTCCTACGGGAGGCAGCAGTGGGGAATATTGCGCAATGGACGAAAGTCTGACGCAGCGACGCCGCGTGGAGGATGAAGGTTTTCGGATCGTAAACTCCTGTCAAGAGGGAAGAAACCTATTAAGAATAATACTCTTAGTAATTGACGGTACCTCTAGAGGAAGCACCGGCTAATTCAGTGCCAGCAGCCGCGGTAATACTGAAGGTGCAAGCGTTAATCGGAATCACTGGGCGTAAAGCGCTCGTAGGTGGCTTTGTAAGTCAGATGTGAAAGCCCACGGCTCAACCGTGGAATTGCATTTGATACTGCATCGCTAGAGTATAGGAGAGGGAAGTGGAATTTCTGGTGTAGGAGTGAAATCCGTAGAGATCAGAAGGAACACCGGTGGCGAAGGCGACTTCCTGGACTATTACTGACACTGAGGAGCGAAAGCGTGGGGAGCAAACAGGATTAGATACCCTGGTAGTCCACGCCGTAAACGATGGGTACTAAGTGTCGGAGGCTTGACCTTCGGTGCTGTAGTTAACGCGTTAAGTACCCCGCCTGGGGAGTACGGTCGCAAGGCTGAAACTCAAAGAAATTGACGGGGGCCCGCACAAGCGGTGGAGTATGTGGTTTAATTCGATGCAACGCGAAGAACCTTACCCAGGCTTGACATCCTGCGAATGTCCTAGAAATTAGACAGTGCCCTTCGGGGAATGCAGTGACAGGTGCTGCATGGCTGTCGTCAGCTCGTGCCGTGAGGTGTTGGGTTAAGTCCCGCAACGAGCGCAACCCCTATCCTTAGTTGCCATCAAGTAATGTTGGGCACTCTAGGGAGACTGCCCGGGTTAACCGGGAGGAAGGTGGGGACGACGTCAAGTCATCATGGCCCTTACGCCTGGGGCTACACACGTACTACAATGGTGCATACAAAGGGTTGCGATACCGTGAGGTGGAGCTAATCCCATAAAGTGCATCCCAGTCCGGATAGGAGTCTGCAACTCGACTCCTTGAAGTCGGAATCGCTAGTAATCCCGGATCAGCATGCCGGGGTGAATGCGTTCCCGGGCCTTGTACACACCGCCCGTCACACCACGAAAGTTGGTTCTACCCGAAACCAGTGAGCTAACCAGCAATGGAGGCAGCTGTCTACGGTGGGGCTGATGATTGGGGTGAAGTCGTAACAAGGTAGCCGTAGGGGAACCTGCGGCTGGATCACCTCCTTTAAAGAAAATAATCCGATTCGCTATTTAATTGCAAAGAGTTTTGCGTTGACCAACATATGGTCGCATGCTCTTTATAACTAAATGACACAGTACACTTTCTAATGAGAGAGTATGCCGTAACGAGAGTACCGCCGGCAGGCGATTCTTTTGTCATTAGGCTGAATGGGCCTGTAGCTCAGTTGGTTAGAGCGCACGCCTGATAAGCGTGAGGTCGGAAGTTCAAATCTTCCCAGGCCCACCATCTACCCAAGTGGGGGCGTAGCTCAGCTGGGAGAGCACCTGCCTTGCACGCAGGGGGTCAACGGTTCAATCCCGTTCGCCTCCACCATTTTGGTGGAACAGCTTACAGTTCTTTAACAAGTAAATTTTTGGTAGTCGTCATTACTTAAAGACAAGTAGTGGTTACAATCCAAGTATTATACTTGGCTGAAACCTTCGGGTTTCTGCTCTTTTACAATCGATAGGGACGGAAAAGAATGTCCGTAGAAAAATAAGTTATTAAGGGCAACTGGCGGATGCCTTGGCACTAGAAGGCGATGAAAGACGTGGTAGGCTGCGATATGCTATGGTGAGGAGCCAAACATCCTTTGACCCATAGATTTCTGAATGGGGAAACCCAGCGGGAGTAATGTCCCGTTATCTCTTTACTGAATACATAGGTTTAGAGAGGCTAACCGGGGGAAGTGAAACATCTCAGTACCCCGAGGAAAGGAAATCAAACGAGACTCTCTTAGTAGCGGCGAGCGAACGGGGAATAGCCCAAACCGTCATGTTTCGACATGGCGGGGTTGTAGGGCAGTCATCACGTGATCCAGAATTAGATAGGGGAACAAGCTGGGAAGCTTGACCGTAGAGGGTGAAAGTCCCGTACCTGAAGTCGAACCTGGCACAGACTGTACCTGAGTACCGCGGAACACGAGAAACTCCGTGGGAATCTGGGAGGACCATCTTCCAAGGCTAAGTACTAACTAGTGACCGATAGTGAACCAGTACCGTGAGGGAAAGGTGAAAAGAACCCCTGTTAGGGGAGTGAAATAGAACCTGAAACCAGTTGCCTACAAGCTGTGGGAGCATCCTTGAGATGTGACCGCGTGCCTTTTGCATAATGAGTCAGCGAGTTAATCTACTGTGCAAGGTTAAGCGAAAGTGGAGCCGTAGCGAAAGCGAGTCTGATAAGGGCGACAAGTACAGTGGATTAGACCCGAAACCAGGTGATCTATCCATGAGCAGGTTGAAGCTCAGGTAAAACTGAGTGGAGGACCGAACCAGTATCGGTTGAAAACGATTTGGATGACTTGTGGATAGGGGTGAAAGGCCAATCAAACCTGGTGATAGCTGGTTCTCTCCGAAATATATTGAGGTATAGCCTCGAGGTAGTTTAACGGGGGTAGAGCACTGACAGGGCTAGGGGGCTCACCAGCTTACCAAACCCTATCAAACTCCGAATACCGTATAAATGATCCTCGGGAGTCAGACTGCGACTGAGAAGGGCCGTAGTCGAAAGGGAAACAGCCCAGACCGACAGCTAAGGCCTCCAAATCCATACTCAGTGGAAAAGGCGGTGGAATTTCCTAGACAGCCAGGAGGTTGGCTTAGAAGCAGCCATCCTTTAAAGAAAGCGTAATAGCTCACTGGTCTAGAGATTCTGCGCCGAAAATGTAACGGGGCTAAGTATGGTGCCGAAGCTTCGGATCAGCACTTTGTGCTGGTGGTAGGAGAGCGTTCTCTACTGGTTGAAGGTGTGCTGTGAAGCATGCTGGACGGTAGAGAAGTGATTATGCTGACATGAGTAACGATAAGATGGGTGAGAAACCCATCCGCCGTAAGCCCAAGGTTTCCGGGGTAAAGGTAATCTGCCCCGGGTTAGTCGGCCCCTAAGGCGAGGCTGAAAAGCGTAGTCGATGGGAAACAGGTTAATATTCCTGTACTTGTATAGATGTGCGATGGAGGGACGGAGTAGGATAGGCACGCTGGCTGTTGGAATAGCCAGTGCAAGTGCGTAGGGTTGAGGTATAGGCAAATCCGTACCTCTACATGCCTGAGACACGATGCGGTGTTCGCAAGAACGTAAGGTGTTGAGTCCATGCTTCCAAGAAAAGCTTCTAAGTTTAGTCTATGCAAACCGTACCGCAAACCGACTCAGGTGGGCGGGATGAGTAATCCAAGGCGCTCGAGAGAACTGTAGTTAAGGAATTCGGCAAAATGACCCCGTAACTTCGGGATAAGGGGTGCTCCTTGTTGTTAGTTTCCTCGCGAAACAAAGCAATGGAGAGCCGCAGAGAAATGGCGGTGGCGACTGTTTACTAAAAACATAGGTCTATGCAAAGTCGTAAGACGACGTATATGGACTGACGCCTGCCCGGTGCCGGAAGGTTAAGGGGAGTTGTTAGCTTCGGCGAAGCAGCGAACCGAAGCCCCGGTAAACGGCGGCCGTAACTATAACGGTCCTAAGGTAGCGAAATTCCTTGTCGGGTAAGTTCCGACCTGCACGAATGGCGTAACGATCTCCGCACTGTCTCAACTACAGACTCGGTGAAATTGAATTCGCGGTGAAAATGCCGTGTACCCGCAGCAAGACGGAAAGACCCTGTGCACCTTTACTATAGCTTGACATTGGGTTTTGGGCTAGCATGTGTAGGATAGGTGGGAGGCTTTGAAGCAGGCACGCCAGTGTTTGTGGAGCCAACCTTGAAATACCACCCTTGCTAGTCTAAGGCTCTAATCCTCTACCGTTATCCGGTTAGGAAACAGTGTCTGGTGGGTAGTTTGACTGGGGCGGTCGCCTCCTAAAGAGTAACGGAGGCATACAAAGGTTCGCTCAGACTGATTGGAAACCAGTCGTTGAGTGCAAACGCATAAGCGAGCTTGACTGTAAGAGAGACATCTCGAGCAGGAACGAAAGTTGGTGTTAGTGATCCGGTGGTTCCGCATGGAAGGGCCATCGCTCATTGGATAAAAGGTACGCCGGGGATAACAGGCTGATCGCGCCCAAGAGTTCACATCGACGGCGCGGTTTGGCACCTCGATGTCGGCTCATCACATCCTGGGGCTGAAGCAGGTCCCAAGGGTACGGCTGTTCGCCGTTTAAAGTGGTACGCGAGCTGGGTTTAAAACGTCGTGAGACAGTTTGGTCCCTATCTGCTGTGGGCGTAGGAGATTTGAAAGGAGTTGCCCCTAGTACGAGAGGACCGGGGTGAACGAACCTCTGGTGGGTCAGTTGTCGTGCCAACGGCATAGCTGAGTAGCTACGTTCGGAAGGGATAACCGCTGAAAGCATCTAAGCGGGAAGCCTCACTTAAGATAAGATCTCCCTCTCATTTATGAGCTAAAGGACCCTGGTAGACCACCAGGTTGATAGGCTGGGTGTGTAAGGGCAGTGATGCCTTCAGCTAACCAGTACTAATAGTCCGTGAGCCTTATTTTTCTACACTAAATCATTCTTTTCCTCCCTATTAGATTAATATTTTAGGGTTCGTCCTTTGATGTGGCAGTAAGGTAAATATTACTAGCCTTTCCAAAGTATTGACTAACCCGACATATTTTTCTTGGTGGCCATGGAGGTTGGGGTATACCCGATCCCATTCCGAACTCGGAAGTCAAGCCAACCATCGCCGATGATACTGCAGGGGAGCCTGTGGGAAAGTAGGTCGCTGCCAAGATTTATTTTAAGACCGCGTTTCTTTTGAAACGCGGTCTTTTTTTTGTTCAACAGCTTTTCATCGCGACCTACTTTCCCACAGGCGATAAGATCCACGGCGAAGCCGGAGAGCACCCATAGGGCGCGAAGTTTGGTTCAAGGCGGTACGCCGCTGACCAAACTATTCTATGAAATCAAAAAGTGTTGATCCCTGTAGAGCGGAGATTGGTTGATTCTTCTTCTTGCCTTTGCTTTTCCCTTCATCTTCGCTTCTGCCTTAAGCTTGATCTCCTGCTGACGTTGTTTCTATTTGGACTGTTATTGGCTCTCGGGTCTGACTAAGTATAGATTGTTTGAAACAATGTATTCTTTTCAAGTTACGGTTTAAGAAATAGAACTTACTTTGAATTGTACAACAGCCGTCTATCTTAGGATAGACGGCTGTTGTTGTTTTAAGTGCACAAGGTACACCAGTTGTTCTACTGATATCGAGTCTCAAGCTTTTCCTTTCCACGCTACCGCTGGGGGACTGACCGCTCAAGCGCTAGCGCAGCTTTGCATAAGCCATCCGAAATGTTCGTTCCTCGGCTAACATTCTTTTTCCATAGAAATACTGAGCGTTGTGATTCTGTGTGACTCAAGAGTACGGCTTTCTCTTAGCTTGGACATGAAGGCGATAACCTTACATATATAGATATGGCTGCAAGGAGCTCCTTACAGCCATATAGTTAACATTCAACCCTTCCAACTTATTTCAGGATAGGTATGCATACCATGCAAAAAAGGCAGACCGGAGTCTGCCTTTTCATTATTTCATAGCGTAGATGATATTTCGTAACTCTTCAAAGGATGCCTTAACCTCTGTTATTCGTAATGTCGCGCTTTGCATTGCGGTGTACGTTTCTTCAGCTATTGTCCCGATGTCGCTTGCAGTTCGAGCCACTTGTTCGGTGGCTGCCGATTGTTGTTCTGCTGCTGTTGCAATGCCAGTAATCATATGACTGGTTGATTCTGTCATGGTGCGGATTCCTGTTAGTGCTTCTTCGGTATCTTTAGCCCTTGTTACGTTGTTTCCGGCTTCTGTATCTACTTTTTGAATAGAAGCGGCACAGTTCTTTGTTCCTGTTTGAATGGCTGTAACAGCCAGACCAACCTCGCTTGTTGCAGACATAGTTTTCTCTGCCAGTTTTCGTACTTCATCAGCAACAACAGAGAAACCTCTTCCAGCTTCGCCAGCTCGTGCGGCTTCAATTGCAGCATTAAGGGCAAGGAGGTTGGTCTGGTCTGCAATGTCGTTGATAATTTCCATGACATTCCCAATGCCATCGGCATGTTCTGTCAGTTTGTCGATATCGTTACTCATAGTTGCAATAAGCTGTTGCAGCGATTGAATTGACTGCATGGATTCTTGAACTATAACGGCACCATTATCTGCACTGTCCTTTGTATCTTGGGCAGTGTTAGCTGTTCGACTTGAGTTGGAGGCAATCTCCTGCACTGTTGCGCTCAATTCATCGATGGCTGTAATGGTTTCGAGAAGGTATGCTTTTTGTTTTTCAGTTCGAGCATTGGACTGTTCAACATTTTCTGTGAGCAGGCGTAATATGTCTTCTGTTTTGTCCGAAAGTGCATGGGCCTGAGTGGCCGCAGCTTCGATTTCCATTTTGTGCGCTTCCATTTCTTTCTGACGCGTTTTCAATTCTGTTACGTTATTCCAGAATGTAATCCCGCCTGTCACATTTCCTTCTGTGTCACACAAAGGCACAACGTCTATGACTAACTCATAATTTTTGCCAGATGGGTTAGTATACGAGAGGTCTCTGTGGATACGTGGTTTTTTATCTCTCATTACATCGATAAGGACTACGTATCGACTCGTGTCATCAAAAAGGAATTTAGAAATGTGCCAGCCTACAAAATCTTCAACATTACCACTTCGACCAGCAATCTCAATCATGCGGTTGTTACAGCTCTGTAATTCCATGTTTGCATTAACAACGGCATACGGGTTCTGGATACCGTTCAGGAGACCTTGCATGAAGCTCATTTTGTTCTGAAGCTCACCAATGATTGTAACGTTCATGTTGCGCAGAGAGTTCGCAAGGGTGCCTAGCTCTGTTGTACTTTTAAAGGCGAGTTGAGCCTTTAGATTACCGTTTTCAATCTGCCTCGCGTATTCGCCTATTTCGGCAAGCGGCTTTGTAACGAAAAATCTTGTGAGGAGATACAATAGCAGACCAAGGGCAATGAGCAGTCCTGCACCTGCGTACTGCATGGCAATTGCGGTCTTGTGTGAGCCAGCCGTAATTTCACTCTCTGCCTGAGTGGCACATAAAATCCACTCATGTAGGATATTATCTTTTGAGATTGAAATTGGCTGTACGAGGTATTTGTATTTCTCTGCTGTAGCGTCTGTTGAGAAAAAGTTGTCCTGTCCGTTCAGAATTTTTCGGATATATCCGGTGTGGTCTCCGAGATTTTTCTTGAGAATCATTTCAGGATTTTTATGGGCAATAAATATCCCTCTGGAGTCTAAGAAGAAGAGTGAGCCAGTCTTCCCAATTTTAGAGTGATTGATGAACTTGTTTGTAAAGTAGTCCATTTGCGGCGCAAGAATAAGACTGCCAACATGCTTGTTTTTGTCATAAACCGGAATCGATATAACAAAAATAGGATTGCCACGAAGAATACTCGGGTAGACCTGACTAATGAAATATTCTTTTCCAGATCGGGACGCTTTAATGAACGAAAGTTGTGAGCCACCTTTACCAATGGTTTTTCCGCCTACTGTATCAGTAAAGAATGTGCCGTCTTTAATAACACGACTTTTCCCGTTTACAGTTACTGAAAGACTCTTTCCTTCTGGTAAATGCGCAGCGAGAGGGATGTTTTCGTAAAACCCATATTTATCGTGGTATGTTTGAAGATATTTCTGTGCTTTTTCAACGAGCACACGGTCTTCCGGATTTTTACATGCTTCTATGACAGCAGGCGATTTAGCCATGATCTGTGCAAGTTTTATCTGCGCATTTGTCCAATCTTCTAACACATTGGTCACATGTTCCAGTGTTCGTCTATTGGAAGTAGTGTTTTGCTCGAGCTCTGTTTCTTGTTGTGACTTTAAGAAGTAAGCACTTACTATGGATATAGATAATAGTAAGATACAAAAGACGCATCCGATATACCGAAATGCTAATGTTTTCCTGAAATTACCTTTCACTACACCCTCCATGAAAGATTTTATAATGCAGTATTTAGTTATGTTCTGTTTTTACTAATCAATTAATATAATCATATTAGCATACTATGCCATATCGGCAGATAGGCTGTTTTGTTAAGGCAGGTGGGGTAATACTTCTTAATTTATTGTAAATACTTCCTTCAGCGAAAGGTGTTACGTTGTGAGACCTTATAGTGGGAGTAATTGTTCTGGTTGAACATATCCTTTGGACTCTTTTCAATTCCTACTAGTATGACGTGTTGGTAGGATTAGAATTTTGTGTGGAATAATTTTGTAAAGGGTTCTTTCATGGGGATAGCAACTAGCTTATTACCGTAATGCTTGCTGCGCTATTGGGCGCGATTAGCGCTCGCGCTCTGAAACAACCATATATTCTCGGTTACATACTTGGTGGCCCATATACTGCCGGACCGACAGTTTCTGGTGACGGGCAGCAAAATATTGAGCTGCTTTCTAATATTGGCGTCGCACGGTTGTTGTTTGCTTTGGGGCTGGACTTCTCTTTGAAGAAACTGAAGCCCGTTCGAGTCATTGCTCTTCTCGGAACTCCTGTTCAGGCAGCCTTAACCATGTCTGCTGGGTGGGGGATTGCCTACTATGCTCTAGGATGGACAAGTATTCAGGCTGTATGGTTTGGCGCATTTATGGCGTTTTCTAATACTATGATGATCTTGAAGATTATTGCGGGCGTGAACTCGGATGATTAGAGTGAGTAACTCAAGGCCTGCGGTGTTGACGTAATGATTAATCCAGTACTTGAGGCTAGTCTGGAAATGACAAGGCTTGCGTTGGAACATTTTGATGTCGAGGACAGGAATATTGGAAGTATGCTTTCCGCGTATCGAGTTAAACAATATACTTCAGGGCAGCTGCTTCCGCATATTGATGAGCTGGAGGGGAAATAGGTCGGAGATATGGCTATGAAGCCAGAATATAATCTTTTCCAAGGGTATATCCCTTAGTTTTTAAGAATTCTTCAAGTTGGTTGTTTGCATCATGGCCAGCAAGATACGCCACAGCGAAACAATGATCCTGATCCAGAATTTCCCTGCTTACAACCCGCTTGCCATTTACGATGTTACCTATTTTGTTTGGGTCAACATCAATCCACCCTGTGATTACAACACCGCATTGCTCGAGAAGGAGCGCACGGTTTCGGCTGGTTTTGCTTGCACCGATGACATAAATTTTTCTGCCTGGTGACACATTGTTATGAAGCCAGTCCGCAAGGTAGGGTGATTTCATTTTATAGAAGTTATCTGTTGTGCACTGTTCACCAGTGCGCGAAAGTCTGTCTGGAGGATCGTTCCATACGACTAACGTGGATGGAAGCTTTGCAGCCTTGATTCCAAGGGACATCCAGCGGAGCCAAAGTTCGTAATCTTCCGGTAAGTTACCGGTTTTGTATCCCCCGAAACGTTCTATGAGCTCAGTTCTGTACATGGTGCTTGGGTGTGCAAAAGGCGCTTCTTGAAAACGTCTCAACCTAAGTTCTTCTGGTTCTAAAAGAGTATTTGTCCAGTCCACGTAACGAGCATACCCTGCTGCCGTTTCTCTGTTACCACCAAATTTTACACGAGTACCTAAAAAGCCTATTTCCGGATGCCCGTGCATGTAGGCAACTTGTTGTGCCAGCCGTTCCGGCATTGAGTAGTCGTCTGCGTCCATGCGTGCGATGAGCCGTGAACGAACTTTGGAAAGTCCTGCATTAGCAGCAGCAGCCACGCCTGAGTGCGGCATGGTGAAGCCCCGCACGCGTTCATCCTGCGCAACATATCCTTTGATGATCTCCAGTGTGAAATCTGTGGAGCCATCATCAACTAGGATAAGTTCAAAGTCGCTGAATGTCTGAGCGAGGATACTGTCTATAGCTGTAGTGAGAGTGTCAGCACCGTTGAAAACGGGCATAACGACAGATACGGAGGGGGTATGTGTATTCATAGAATAAAAAAATGCCTGCGATGCGTGGCATCGCAGGCATTTTACTTTATCTAACGATCATAGCGCGCAGCATGTCGCTACAATTTTCAGCGTTGTGACTCATGTCGAAGAGACAATCTACAAACTTCATGAGCTGGTAGACTTCTTTAAAGTCACGATCGAGGTCATACAGTTCCGCCATGACGTTTTGTTTCATACGGAATACATTGCGCTGCTGTGCGCGGATGCCTCGAAAATGTTCTTTAGTCTTCTGGCGGTTTACAGTGACAGTACCTTGAACTAGGTCGATGGTTGCTTCAAGAGCTTCCTTCAACATTTCAATGGTCTTAGCCACTTCGTACAGGTAATCAAGAAGAAGCTTCTGCATGTCTTCTTCAATTGCCAGACGGTGCATGCCAAGCCAGTTTAGTGCTTCCTGGCCAGAATCAAGAATGTTGTCCTGACTACGGGTGTAGTTGATGAACAGAGTCTTATCCACTGGCATAAAAAGGCCATGTGGCAGGTGGTTACGGATATTACGTTTAATCTTATCCGCATGGTATTCAGCATCATCCACTTCTTGCTGCAGGGAATAGAACTCTCTACAAGCGCCACCGGTAATGTAGCATTCCATGGATTCGTGAATAAGCCCCATGCCTTTTTCAATCTGCCCGTAGTGCTCGAGCAGTCCGCTCATCGGAGTGCGGTCGGATAACATTCCAAAGAATGGAACGCGAAATTTCATTGCAGTTTCCTCCTAAGAATCTACCGGTAAAAAACTTTTAAAGAATCGTCCACTTGAGCAACTGGAAAATAATAATACTGCTCAGCGCTGCAATTGGCACTGTGAGCACCCAGTAGAGAACGATCTTAAATAAAATTTGAAAGTTAACTGTACCAAAACCGCGGGCCACACCAACACCTACAATTGAGCCAACAGAAGCATGTGTTGTAGAAACAGGCATGCCGAGGTTGGAGGCAATAAGTACAGTGGTTGCTGCGCCAAAATCTACGGCAAAGCCACGCGTGTTATTAAGCGTGGTAATTTTGCTGCCTACGGTGTCCATTACCTTGTGACCCAGAACTGCAATACCAAGTGTGATACCCAGACCACCTACAATAAGCAGCCACAGAGGAACCTCAGCTGTGCTGAGCAGTGCATGATCACGGGCAATCATATAGATAGCAGCTACCGGACCGATAGCGTTTGCGACATCGTTGGCGCCCTGAGAAACTGCAACGTAACAGGAGGTACCCACCTGCATTTTACGGAACAATCCTTCAACTGCTTCAGACTCTTCGTCGACTTCTGGAATAAGTTTATGAATAAACGCTCTGGCAATACACCAGAAAACCGCGGTCACAAGAGGAGCAAGGTAGGAAGCATCCCACCATGTAAGGTGCAGGTTTTTGCCGAACGGTGTCTTAAACAGAAAGGATAAGAACACCAAGGTAAACGTAAGTGCAATCCAGAACGGAGCCCACTTACGCGCTTGCATAAGCATTTGGCTTCGAAACAGGATTCGTTTGCGGATTGATGAAAATATAAGTCCCGCAATTACAGCACCAAATAGGGGTGATATAATCCAGGATAGAACAACAAAGCCCAGTTTGCCCCAGTTAACCACTTCTGGTCCGCCGACAACCATACCAAAGCCGAGAATAGATCCGACAATAGAGTGGGTTGAAGAAACAGGAAGTGCTGTGAGCGTTGCAACAAGAACCCAGAGCCCTGCAGATAATAATGCTGCAAACATACCGACCATAAGAACCTTAGGGTCAGTAATCATTTCCGGGTTGATAATCCCCTTAGAAATTGTCTTGGTAACCTGAGCACCAAGAAAAACCGCGCCTGCGAAGTTAAGAACACCCGCAATCAGCACAGCTTGTTTGACAGTGATGGCTTTAGCACCAACTGCAGACGCCATTGAGTTAGCAACGTCGTTTGCACCAAGGTTGAACGCCATCATAAAACCGGCTAATACAGCCAGTACAAGGAAAACAGTATATATATCCATACTTTTGGAGATTCCGATTGTTTTGTTTTCTTTCGCAGCAAACCGATGCTTTTGAGTGAGCTGAAAAAGGCAACACTATTGTCAAAATCAATTCCGCACCGTACTGTCGCGATGTAACATAACAGCCATACAATTGCCACAATGTAGCGGATAATAAATACCATGAACAACTATTCCATCCGTAACAGACTGTTAACAGGAATGTTCCTGCTTTTAATGGTCGCGCTCATTCCTCCGTTTTACTATTTTGATTCGTCATTACGAACAGATATCCTTCGCGATGCCAAAGGTAGAGCGGTTACCTATCTGAATACGGTCGCGTGGACAACGCATGAAAATACTTTTACTAGTATACAGGAATTTGATAGCTGGTTAAAGGCTCTTTCTCGTCATCTTAATGTACGTGTGACCTACATTGCTGAAGGTAATGTAATTGCTGATACAAATGTTCCGTATGCTGAACTTTCTCAATTGCCTTCTCACGCCACTAGACCGGAAGTGCTTACAGCTCTGGGCGGTGAAACGGGCGTTGAAGTGCGTTATTCCACCACAATCCGTAAAGATTTAATTTATGCGGCGCAACTCGAAAAGGCTCAGGGAATTATTCCTGCCGGTGTCTTGCGTGTTGCTATTCCGGCATCTTCGGCAAGCGAGCGTTTAAACAGGCTTGAAGCGGGGATGATGTGGGTATTTATTTTCACCACATTCGGCACTGTTCTTTTCGGATTCCTTGTTACAAGACCATTCCTTATTTCTATCCGACGACTGGCAAGTACAGCACAATCAATTGGACTTGGTCAGTATCAGCGGCGAATCCGTACGTATCCGGGGACGGAGTTTGAACCTCTAGTCACTGCTATCAACGACATGGCGCAAAATATCGAAATGCATTTGCGGATGGTTGTCGATCAGAAGAACCGTCTTGAAGCTGTGTTTGATGGGATGACGGAAGGGGTTATGGTGCTGGATGAACGCGGCAGGATTCATTCCTGCAATACGGCGTTGATTACGATGTTACGTTGTATGGATGGTTGCGAAGGCAGAAGTGTTATCGAAGCCACAATGCAGCCGGATTTACAGCAGGCTGTGGATGATATTCTGGCATCTCCTATTCCTAAAAATGCTAATCTGGTTCTGGAATTACCGGACTCAGTCTATCTTTCTGTGAACCTTGTACCGTTCCGCGACCGTCAGGAAGCACGGAAGATGGTTCTGGTTTTTCATGATGTGAGTGAACGTGAACAGCTGGAGCGGGTACGTCGTGACTTTGTGGCGAACGTTTCTCATGAGCTTAAGACACCACTTACGAGTATTAAGGGGTACGCAGAAACTTTAATCGATGCGCCAGAGACTCCGCATTCCACAGCGGTAAAGTTTTTAAATACAATTTTACGTAACGCTGACCATATGACCAAGATGGTGAATTCTTTACTCGTGCTTGCTCGTTCACAACATAATAAAGATAGCAGCCAGCTTACAGTAATCGATGGCGGTGGAGTTGTAGAACAGACTGTGCGCGATATGATGCCGGCAGCTCATGAAAAGAACATTACGCTCCAATATCATATCGAAAAGAATGATATTAACGTTATTGCGGACGCCGATGGGCTGGGCGAGGTGTTACGCAACCTTATAGATAACGCCATTAAGTACAGTCCTCGAGAGTCAACTGTCTCTGTTGGTTTGAATTTACGCGATGGGCTAGCAGCCTTTAGTGTTCGTGATGAAGGCTCAGGCATTCCGGCGGAGAGTCAAAGTAGGATTTTTGAAAGATTCTACAGGCTTGAAAATGAAGAGGCACCAGTGGCGAAAGATGGAAGTGCCGGATTGGGACTTGCCATTTGTCGCAGGATCATACGATCTTATGGTGGGAATATATGGGTTGAATCACCTGTAAACTCTAGTGAGGGTACCGGCGCTGCCTTTATCTTTACGTTAAAGAAAGCTCGCCGAAGATAACATCCCAATCTAATTCAAAGTACCGTTAACCGCCGTGTTATATGACTCGGCGGTTTTTCATTGTGCAGTGAGAGATACTGCGTAAAATAACTGCGAGGGTTAAAACGCTAAAAGTGTTGCCAGTAGCGGATCAAGTGCATAAAAGAGGGCAACGCCGTCTTTGAGGTGCTGCTCTTATTGAATGTGTAAACACAAATTCTTTTCTGCGGGGGCGCTGCGTTGTGTGCAGGCGGTCACGAGCACAACTGGAATTTATGTATAAGAGTTTGAAATAACTACTGCATATTAATAATCAAAAAAGGTTGTTTTTGCAAAATTGTTCATTTCGTAGTTGCGGGTAAACCCACTTTCTGCTAGCCAAGATAGTTGTGGGTTATTGGGGATAGCAAATGATTTCAGAATGTCATTTGCGTGTATTGCTTACCTGTCTTGCTAGAAGGATGAACAAAATGCTTAGAACAACACGCGTGCTTATCGCAGCACTTGGTTTGGTTTTACTGTTCGGCACAGGAGCGTTTGCAGAAAAAACATACATTAACGGTATTGATGCAAACTACCCTCCTTTTGCTTATGTTGACAAAAATGGTGAGCCTGCTGGCTTTGATGTTGATTCCTTAAACTGGATCGCCAAAAAGCTTGGTTTTAAAGTTGAGCATCGCCCTATGGAATGGTCAACCATCGTACAGAGCGTTCTTTCAAATAAAATTGATATGGTTTACTCCGGTATGACCATTACTCCGGAACGCGCTGCTAAAGTAAATTTCTCAGAGCCTTATTATTCTGTTGCTAACGTCTATGCTGCTAAAAAAGGTTCCGGCCTTACTGTAGACAAGATACAGCACGATAAAGTACGTCTCGGTGTGCAGTCTGGCACCCCGCAGGTAGAATGGCTCAAAGAGCATATGGGCAAAGAAGGCTGGGACTTTACTCTGAAGTTCTATGACTCTGCTCCACTTGCATTTCAGGATGTCATGAACGGTCGTATTCAGGCTGTAGCAATGGATGCTGCTCCTGTTAATGATGCAATCGGTCGTGGACTGCCGTTGGCTGTAATTGACACTTTCGGTGATCATGAAGATTTCGGTGTTGCTATCAATAAAGATAATGCTGAACTTCTCGATCTCATCAATAAAGGTATCAAACTGCTGAAAGCTGACCCTTACTGGGAAGTTCTCAAAGAAAAGCATCTTAAAGGTGGCAACCACTAATCAGGTTGTTGCTCAGTTTTAAAGATACTATTTCAGCTGAGGGCGTGTTCCATTAAAACGCTCTCAGCTTTTTTATTGCGTGCTGTAAGGCACACCTAAGGAGGAAGGACAAACTGAATTGTTTGTCCGACATTGTATGCTAGAACAATTAGCAGTAATATTAGACGCGCTGCCATACATTTTGGAAGGCGCGCTCGTGACGTTGGCGATAGTTGGCGGGGCGATGAGCCTCGGACTCGTCATGGGCATACCTATGGCGGTTGGCTTGGTCTACGGGCCTCGTTTTGTTCGCTTGATTCTGGGATTATATGTGTGGTTTTTCCGTGGGGTGCCGATTCTGACACTCATGTTTCTTTTCTACTTCGGCATTTTCGATTTATTAGGGCTTAACTTATCTGCCCTTGCTGCCACGTCGATTGTGTTGGGGATGACAAGTGCCGCCTACCAGTCACAAATTTTCAGAGGCTCTATCGAAGCCTTGCCGCAGGGACAGCTTAAAGCTTCCCGTGCACTCGGTATGTCTGACATGCAAGGTGTTTGCACTGTCATTCTGCCACAGGCGTTGCGTTTGTCTATTCCTGGATGGTCCAACGAATTTTCTATTATTCTTAAAGACTCTGCATTGGCCTACGTCGTAGGTGCTATGGATATGTTCACACGCACCCATTTCGTTGCGTCCAGAACCTACGAGCATCTCACGCTGTTTATTACCGCCGGTGTAATTTACTTTATTATTACTATGGTGGGCGTAAAGCTGCTGCTCACTCTTGAAAAGAAAGTCCGCATTCCGGGCTACACCACGTAAGGGATATACACATGCCAAGTGAGAACAACACCCCGATCTTGCAGATGCAAAACATCAGCAAGAATCTTAGCGGGAAAGAAATTTTACGATCTGTTTCTCTCGACATTAATCGAGGGGAACTAAAAGTGCTCATCGGACCTTCCGGTGCGGGTAAATCTACCTTTTTGCAGTGTATTAACTATCTGCTTATCCCGGAACATGGGCAGATCGTCCTTGAAGACAGGATTGTGGACACCAGCAGCAAAAAAGAGCTGTACGGATACCGCCAGCAGGTAGGCATGATCTTTCAGGACTTCAACCTGTTCGACCACCTTACTGCTTTGGACAACGTTTCCGTGGCGTTGCGTAAAGTAAAAGGCATGAGCAAGAAGCAGGCTATTGAAATTGCCAAAAAAGAGCTCGACCGTGTAGGTCTCTCAGATAAAGGTGATTTATATCCTGCGGAGCTTTCCGGTGGACAGAAACAGCGTGTGGCAATTGCCCGTGCGCTTGCAATGGAGCCAAAAGTTCTTTTGCTTGATGAGCCTACATCCGCGCTTGATCCGGAATTAGTCGGCGAGGTTCTTTCTGTTATCCGCGATCTGGCAAAAGAAGGTCTCACCATGATCATGGCGACCCACCAGATGGATTTTGCACGAGCATTAGCAGACGAAATTGTATTTATGCAGCAGGGTGAGATTATCGAACGTGGTTCTCCGGCATCGCTTCTTAAAGAAGGTTCCGGTACTCGTACTGCTGACTTCTGTAACAAGCTGTCTGATATGTGCGAGGAGCTTGACTAGTGGATCCGTTTTATACTGAACAATTGCTCCCTGCCGTAAACAGGGGGCTGGTCATGAGTGTTATGCTCATCGTACCATCTGCTATAATGGGCCAGCTACTCGGCATTGGCGTTGGCTGTTGTCGTGTATTCGGCAACAGGTTTGTGCAAAAGCTGATGGACTTCTATACTTCGCTCTTCCGTGGCGTGCCACTTATGGTACAGCTCTTTATCTTATATTATGGGCTGCCAAAAATTGGTATCTACTTAGAACCGGAACAAGCGGCCATTGTAGGTTTTACGTTGTGTAGTGGAGCGTACAACTCAGAGTACATACGTGGTGCATTGCTTTCTATCCGTGACGGGCAGCTTAAGGCTGCCGCAGCGTTGGGTATGAGCAAATTCCAGACAGTAATCTGGATCGTCGTTCCGCAAGCTTTCCGAAGAGCATTACCGGGTTGCGGTAACGAAGTTATCTATCTGATTAAGTACTCATCCCTCGCTTACATCATTACATGTATCGAACTGACGGGCGAAGCACGCGGCATTGCTGCGCACACATTCCGTTTCACAGAAGCCTTTATGGTTGTAGGAGCATACTACTTGTTCCTTGTAACCATCGCAGGTTGGTTATTGAAGAAATTTGAACAGCGTCTCTACATCCCAGGCTTTGGTGTCCTCAAGGGATAGTTTGGACTATATAATGATAGTAGAAAGGGTGAGCCGCTTTGGTTCACCCTTTTTTTGTCTTCGATGTGCCTTTGCCTTCGGCGACTCGTTCACTATATTTATCCGTAATCTCTTATTCTTCGAGAACGGCTAAAGCGCAGAGGGGAAATGGCGCAGCCTCATAAGGGACTGGCGTCCGTAATCACTCGTTTCTCGTGAACGGCTACTTGCGCAAGCGCCCTCAAGGGGCCCCCTTGGCTGTAGATAAATTTTTAAAGGGAATGTTGGGAAAAAGTGAAGAGGATGTGATTGTAGAAAGTTGTTCTGCCCCAAGGGATAAGGCGGAAGTAGGGTAACGCTCTATCAATATAAATAAAAATTAATGCAGAAAATCTAAAAAAGCTGTTGACGGCGGGGGGCAAAAGCCATAGAACCTCCTTCCTCGCTACGAAGAAGCAGTTCTTGAAGCGAGGAAAGTTCATTTCACAATCGGTAGTTACCCAAGTCGTAAAGCTCTTCAAAAAGTTTTTTCAAAAAACTTTTAAAAAGGGTTTGACAGCGGAAAGAGGAAAGTCTAAACACTCCCTCCACGCCGCGAGACAAGGGTTCGTCGCACAACGGAAGAAATTAAATTTCAGAAAGTTGTTGACAGCTTAGCGGCCGGGTGGCATAAACGCCAACTCGACACGAGGCTAACTAGCCAAGTGGAGCTTTTATTAAAAAGCTCTTTGACAATTAAATAGCGAATCGGATTGATTTAGAGATCAGCTAGCGTTGTTCGTTACTAAGGTAACGGGCAATTCAATACAGAATTATTAAACTGGAGAGTTTGATTCTGGCTCAGATTGAACGCTGGCGGCGTGCCTAACACATGCAAGTCGAACGCGAAAGTCTCTTCGGAGATGAGTAGAGTGGCGCACGGGTGAGTAACGCGTGGATAATCTACCTATTGGTACGGGACAACAGTTGGAAACGACTGCTAATACCGTATACGCTGGAAACGGGAAAGGGGGCCTCTTCTTGAAAGCTCTCGCCAGTAGATGAGTCCGCGTTTCATTAGCTAGACGGTGGGGTAACGGCCTACCGTGGCAACGATGAATAGCAGGCCTGAGAGGGTGGCCTGCCACACTGGGACTGGAACACGGCCCAGACTCCTACGGGAGGCAGCAGTGGGGAATATTGCGCAATGGACGAAAGTCTGACGCAGCGACGCCGCGTGGAGGATGAAGGTTTTCGGATCGTAAACTCCTGTCAAGAGGGAAGAAACCTATTAGGAATAATACTCCTAGTAATTGACGGTACCTCTAGAGGAAGCACCGGCTAATTCAGTGCCAGCAGCCGCGGTAATACTGAAGGTGCAAGCGTTAATCGGAATCACTGGGCGTAAAGCGCTCGTAGGTGGCTTTGTAAGTCAGATGTGAAAGCCCACGGCTCAACCGTGGAATTGCATTTGATACTGCATCGCTAGAGTATAGGAGAGGGAAGTGGAATTTCTGGTGTAGGAGTGAAATCCGTAGAGATCAGAAGGAACACCGGTGGCGAAGGCGACTTCCTGGACTATTACTGACACTGAGGAGCGAAAGCGTGGGGAGCAAACAGGATTAGATACCCTGGTAGTCCACGCCGTAAACGATGGGTACTAAGTGTCGGAGGCTTGACCTTCGGTGCTGTAGTTAACGCGTTAAGTACCCCGCCTGGGGAGTACGGTCGCAAGGCTGAAACTCAAAGAAATTGACGGGGGCCCGCACAAGCGGTGGAGTATGTGGTTTAATTCGATGCAACGCGAAGAACCTTACCCAGGCTTGACATCCTGCGAATGTCCTAGAAATTAGACAGTGCCCTTCGGGGAATGCAGTGACAGGTGCTGCATGGCTGTCGTCAGCTCGTGCCGTGAGGTGTTGGGTTAAGTCCCGCAACGAGCGCAACCCCTATCCTTAGTTGCCATCAAGTAATGTTGGGCACTCTAGGGAGACTGCCCGGGTTAACCGGGAGGAAGGTGGGGACGACGTCAAGTCATCATGGCCCTTACGCCTGGGGCTACACACGTACTACAATGGTGCATACAAAGGGTTGCGATACCGTGAGGTGGAGCTAATCCCATAAAGTGCATCCCAGTCCGGATAGGAGTCTGCAACTCGACTCCTTGAAGTCGGAATCGCTAGTAATCCCGGATCAGCATGCCGGGGTGAATGCGTTCCCGGGCCTTGTACACACCGCCCGTCACACCACGAAAGTTGGTTCTACCCGAAACCAGTGAGCTAACCAGCAATGGAGGCAGCTGTCTACGGTGGGGCTGATGATTGGGGTGAAGTCGTAACAAGGTAGCCGTAGGGGAACCTGCGGCTGGATCACCTCCTTTAAAGAAAATAATCCGATTCGCTATTTAATTGCAAAGAGTTTTGCGTTGACCAACATATGGTCGCATGCTCTTTACAACTAAATGACACAGTACACTTTCTAATGAGAGAGTATGCCGTAACGAGAGTACCGCCGGCAGGTGATTCTTTTGTCATTAGGCTGAATGGGCCTGTAGCTCAGTTGGTTAGAGCGCACGCCTGATAAGCGTGAGGTCGGAAGTTCAAATCTTCCCAGGCCCACCATCTACCCAAGTGGGGGCGTAGCTCAGCTGGGAGAGCACCTGCCTTGCACGCAGGGGGTCAACGGTTCAATCCCGTTCGCCTCCACCATTTTGGTGGAACAGCTTACAGTTCTTTAACAAGTAAATTTTTGGTAGTCGTCATTACTTAAAGATAAGTAGTGGTTACAATCCAAGTATTATACTTGGCTGAAACCTTCGGGTTTCTGCTCTTTTACAATCGATAGGGACGGAAAAGAATGTCCGTAGAAAAATAAGTTATTAAGGGCAACTGGCGGATGCCTTGGCACTAGAAGGCGATGAAAGACGTGGTAGGCTGCGATATGCTATGGTGAGGAGCCAAACATCCTTTGACCCATAGATTTCTGAATGGGGAAACCCAGCGGGAGTAATGTCCCGTTATCTCTTTACTGAATACATAGGTTTAGAGAGGCTAACCGGGGGAAGTGAAACATCTCAGTACCCCGAGGAAAGGAAATCAAACGAGACTCTCTTAGTAGCGGCGAGCGAACGGGGAATAGCCCAAACCGTCATGTTTCGACATGGCGGGGTTGTAGGGCAGTCATCACGTGATCCAGAATTAGATAGGGGAACAAGCTGGGAAGCTTGACCGTAGAGGGTGAAAGTCCCGTACCTGAAGTCGAACCTGGCACAGACTGTACCTGAGTACCGCGGAACACGAGAAACTCCGTGGGAATCTGGGAGGACCATCTTCCAAGGCTAAGTACTAACTAGTGACCGATAGTGAACCAGTACCGTGAGGGAAAGGTGAAAAGAACCCCTGTTAGGGGAGTGAAATAGAACCTGAAACCAGTTGCCTACAAGCTGTGGGAGCATCCTTGAGATGTGACCGCGTGCCTTTTGCATAATGAGTCAGCGAGTTAATCTACTGTGCAAGGTTAAGCGAAAGTGGAGCCGTAGCGAAAGCGAGTCTGATAAGGGCGACAAGTACAGTGGATTAGACCCGAAACCAGGTGATCTATCCATGAGCAGGTTGAAGCTCAGGTAAAACTGAGTGGAGGACCGAACCAGTATCGGTTGAAAACGATTTGGATGACTTGTGGATAGGGGTGAAAGGCCAATCAAACCTGGTGATAGCTGGTTCTCTCCGAAATATATTGAGGTATAGCCTCGAGGTAGTTTAACGGGGGTAGAGCACTGACAGGGCTAGGGGGCTCACCAGCTTACCAAACCCTATCAAACTCCGAATACCGTATAAATGATCCTCGGGAGTCAGACTGCGACTGAGAAGGGCCGTAGTCGAAAGGGAAACAGCCCAGACCGACAGCTAAGGCCTCCAAATCCATACTCAGTGGAAAAGGCGGTGGAATTTCCTAGACAGCCAGGAGGTTGGCTTAGAAGCAGCCATCCTTTAAAGAAAGCGTAATAGCTCACTGGTCTAGAGATTCTGCGCCGAAAATGTAACGGGGCTAAGTATGGTGCCGAAGCTTCGGATCAGCACTTTGTGCTGGTGGTAGGAGAGCGTTCTCTACTGGTTGAAGGTGTGCTGTGAAGCATGCTGGACGGTAGAGAAGTGATTATGCTGACATGAGTAACGATAAGATGGGTGAGAAACCCATCCGCCGTAAGCCCAAGGTTTCCGGGGTAAAGGTAATCTGCCCCGGGTTAGTCGGCCCCTAAGGCGAGGCTGAAAAGCGTAGTCGATGGGAAACAGGTTAATATTCCTGTACTTGTATAGATGTGCGATGGAGGGACGGAGTAGGATAGGCACGCTGGCTGTTGGAATAGCCAGTGCAAGTGCGTAGGGTTGAGGTATAGGCAAATCCGTACCTCTACATGCCTGAGACACGATGCGGTGTTCGCAAGAACGTAAGGTGTTGAGTCCATGCTTCCAAGAAAAGCTTCTAAGTTTAGTCTATGCAAACCGTACCGCAAACCGACTCAGGTGGGCGGGATGAGTAATCCAAGGCGCTCGAGAGAACTGTAGTTAAGGAATTCGGCAAAATGACCCCGTAACTTCGGGATAAGGGGTGCTCCTTGTTGTTAGTTTCCTCGCGAAACAAAGCAATGGAGAGCCGCAGAGAAATGGCGGTGGCGACTGTTTACTAAAAACATAGGTCTATGCAAAGTCGTAAGACGACGTATATGGACTGACGCCTGCCCGGTGCCGGAAGGTTAAGGGGAGTTGTTAGCTTCGGCGAAGCAGCGAACCGAAGCCCCGGTAAACGGCGGCCGTAACTATAACGGTCCTAAGGTAGCGAAATTCCTTGTCGGGTAAGTTCCGACCTGCACGAATGGCGTAACGATCTCCGCACTGTCTCAACTACAGACTCGGTGAAATTGAATTCGCGGTGAAAATGCCGTGTACCCGCAGCAAGACGGAAAGACCCTGTGCACCTTTACTATAGCTTGACATTGGGTTTTGGGCTAGCATGTGTAGGATAGGTGGGAGGCTTTGAAGCAGGCACGCCAGTGTTTGTGGAGCCAACCTTGAAATACCACCCTTGCTAGTCTAAGGCTCTAATCCTCTACCGTTATCCGGTTAGGAAACAGTGTCTGGTGGGTAGTTTGACTGGGGCGGTCGCCTCCTAAAGAGTAACGGAGGCATACAAAGGTTCGCTCAGACTGATTGGAAACCAGTCGTTGAGTGCAAACGCATAAGCGAGCTTGACTGTAAGAGAGACATCTCGAGCAGGAACGAAAGTTGGTGTTAGTGATCCGGTGGTTCCGCATGGAAGGGCCATCGCTCATTGGATAAAAGGTACGCCGGGGATAACAGGCTGATCGCGCCCAAGAGTTCACATCGACGGCGCGGTTTGGCACCTCGATGTCGGCTCATCACATCCTGGGGCTGAAGCAGGTCCCAAGGGTACGGCTGTTCGCCGTTTAAAGTGGTACGCGAGCTGGGTTTAAAACGTCGTGAGACAGTTTGGTCCCTATCTGCTGTGGGCGTAGGAGATTTGAAAGGAGTTGCCCCTAGTACGAGAGGACCGGGGTGAACGAACCTCTGGTGGGTCAGTTGTCGTGCCAACGGCATAGCTGAGTAGCTACGTTCGGAAGGGATAACCGCTGAAAGCATCTAAGCGGGAAGCCTCACTTAAGATAAGATCTCCCTCTCATTTATGAGCTAAAGGACCCTGGTAGACCACCAGGTTGATAGGCTGGGTGTGTAAGGGCAGTGATGCCTTCAGCTAACCAGTACTAATAGTCCGTGAGCCTTATTTTTCTACACTAAATCATTCTTTTCCTCCCTATTAGATTAATATTTTAGGGTTCGTCCTTTGATGTGGCAGTAAGGTAAATATTACTAGCCTTTCCAAAGTATTGACTAACCCGACATATTTTTCTTGGTGGCCATGGAGGTTAGGGTATACCCGATCCCATTCCGAACTCGGAAGTCAAGCCAACCATCGCCGATGATACTGCAGGGGAGCCTGTGGGAAAGTAGGTCGCTGCCAAGATTTATTTTAAGACCGCGTTTCTTTTGAAACGCGGTCTTTTTTTTGTTCAACAGCTTTTCATCGCGACCTACTTTCCCACAGGCGATAAGATCCACGGCGAAGCCGGAGAGCACCCATAGGGCGCGAAGTTTGGTTCAAGGCGGTACGCCGCTGACCAAACTATTCTATGAAATCAAAAAGTGTTGATCCCTGTAGAGCGGAGCTTGGTTGATTTTTCTTCTTTCTATTCTTGCCTTTGCCTTTAATTCGTTATGACTGAATAAAGATAGCTTAGGCTAACCATTTATTGTTCTTTCATAAGATTAAGAAGAATATGGTTGTCGTTGAATTTTAGAAAAGCCGTCTATCTTAGGATAGACGGCTTTTGTTGTTTTGAAGCACTAGTTACTTCAGCTACTTTGACTGATACCGAGTCCCAAGCTTTTCCTTCCCACGCTCCTGCGGGGGGACGGGGTGAGCAAGCTCTCCCCCCTTTACATTCCCCGAGCTTTTGCGCGTGATTCCACCGCCTTCTTTTCGTCATTATTCTCGAAGTGGAGTCATTCACGGCGACTCAAAAGAAGTTCGCTTTGCATACTTAAGAATGAAAAACAATGCCGAGAATAATGACTCCAACTCGAAGAAGTAAATGGGGGGAAGCTTGTTCTTCTTATCAAGATCCTTGGTGCCTGCTTTCAATCGTGATAGGAGGCATCTGTAGCGTCCCTTTTTACTAACGGTTCCGCTACAGTTCGTTTTCTCTGGACCGAATGTGTGATGTCATACGCTCGCTCTTTGAGATTGTTAGCGGAAAAATTATGGTGAAGCACCGTTTCCTTAGTGGCGCACTGAATACTAAAAACAATGTAGTGAATAATCAAAAAAGCCCAAGCCATGGAAGATAAAATAAGTTATTTAGCTGTAATTATAGTAAGAATAAGTGAAGAGAACTTGGACATGCAATGGTGAGATATTTAAAGCAGTAGATGATAGGGGATATATCCATTCTATAATTGTTTGATGATCAAAGGTAAACAAAAGTAGGGAGATAGTATTATGAAAATCAAATTAACCAACAAAAGTCCTGAGGGTTCGATAATCGCTAATCAGTTTTCGGTAGGAATTGATTATGTAGATTCATTTCAAGTGATAGTTCCTGATAAGAATGACTCAGTTGATTATATAACGACTTGTATTTTCTCAGCACTGCCAGATTGGGGCGAAATGCTACTGGCTCTTCGCAATAGAATTGTTAAACCATTTGGTCTTGAAGTTGCTCACGATCGTCTGGAACGCCTTAATGACCCAGAAGTAAAATACGAGATAGGTGATAAAGCAGTATTGTTTCCGGTTGTAGATAGAAATAATTCAGAGATCGTGATGGGCAAAGAGGATACGCATCTTGATTTCAAATGTTCTGTGCTAGCAGAGAAGACAGCAAATGGACTATCTACTGTTAGCTTAACAACAGTTGTTTGTTTTCATAATACTTTTGGTAGACTGTACTTCAGTTTAATAAAGCCATTTCATAAGTTGCTCATAAGGCAATGTTTAAAGGGCTATCTAAAGAGTGCTGGATATAAGAATTGAAACGTTAATATCTTTTGTAAGACTATAGTACAGATGAAAATCCGCTGTTCTTTTGGAATAAATTGAAGTTTTATTACGGAATAAAAAATCTATCTTTATAAATAAAATCGTAATGTTACTTGTTAGTGTTATGAGTTTTTAAGAAAAGAACACAAAAAATCTTAAAAACATGTTGACGAAGAGGGCTGGTTTACATAGAACGTCTCTCGCTGCAACGAAGCGGCCCGAACGGGTCGGAACGACGCAGCTTGTTCATTTTCAATTAACGACGCAAAAACGAAAGACAACTTCTTCGAATTTAAATTCAAAAAGAGGTTGACTCCCGAAGTGAGATAAGGCAAAACGCTTTTCGCACCTCGGAAGACAACTGGTCTTTTGTCGTCGCTTTGAAACTCTTTGACAATTAAATAGCGAATCGGATTGATTTAGAGATCAGCTAGCGTTGTTCGTTGCTTAGGTAACGGGCAATTCAATACAGAATTATTAAACTGGAGAGTTTGATTCTGGCTCAGATTGAACGCTGGCGGCGTGCCTAACACATGCAAGTCGAACGCGAAAGTCTCTTCGGAGATGAGTAGAGTGGCGCACGGGTGAGTAACGCGTGGATAATCTACCTATTGGTACGGGACAACAGTTGGAAACGACTGCTAATACCGTATACGCTGGAAACGGGAAAGGGGGCCTCTTCTTGAAAGCTCTCGCCAGTAGATGAGTCCGCGTTTCATTAGCTAGACGGTGGGGTAACGGCCTACCGTGGCAACGATGAATAGCAGGCCTGAGAGGGTGGCCTGCCACACTGGGACTGGAACACGGCCCAGACTCCTACGGGAGGCAGCAGTGGGGAATATTGCGCAATGGACGAAAGTCTGACGCAGCGACGCCGCGTGGAGGATGAAGGTTTTCGGATCGTAAACTCCTGTCAAGAGGGAAGAAACCTATTAGGAATAATACTCTTAGTAATTGACGGTACCTCTAGAGGAAGCACCGGCTAATTCAGTGCCAGCAGCCGCGGTAATACTGAAGGTGCAAGCGTTAATCGGAATCACTGGGCGTAAAGCGCTCGTAGGTGGCTTTGTAAGTCAGATGTGAAAGCCCACGGCTCAACCGTGGAATTGCATTTGATACTGCATCGCTAGAGTATAGGAGAGGGAAGTGGAATTTCTGGTGTAGGAGTGAAATCCGTAGAGATCAGAAGGAACACCGGTGGCGAAGGCGACTTCCTGGACTATTACTGACACTGAGGAGCGAAAGCGTGGGGAGCAAACAGGATTAGATACCCTGGTAGTCCACGCCGTAAACGATGGGTACTAAGTGTCGGAGGCTTGACCTTCGGTGCTGTAGTTAACGCGTTAAGTACCCCGCCTGGGGAGTACGGTCGCAAGGCTGAAACTCAAAGAAATTGACGGGGGCCCGCACAAGCGGTGGAGTATGTGGTTTAATTCGATGCAACGCGAAGAACCTTACCCAGGCTTGACATCCTGCGAATGTCCTAGAAATTAGACAGTGCCCTTCGGGGAATGCAGTGACAGGTGCTGCATGGCTGTCGTCAGCTCGTGCCGTGAGGTGTTGGGTTAAGTCCCGCAACGAGCGCAACCCCTATCCTTAGTTGCCATCAAGTAATGTTGGGCACTCTAGGGAGACTGCCCGGGTTAACCGGGAGGAAGGTGGGGACGACGTCAAGTCATCATGGCCCTTACGCCTGGGGCTACACACGTACTACAATGGTGCATACAAAGGGTTGCGATACCGTGAGGTGGAGCTAATCCCATAAAGTGCATCCCAGTCCGGATAGGAGTCTGCAACTCGACTCCTTGAAGTCGGAATCGCTAGTAATCCCGGATCAGCATGCCGGGGTGAATGCGTTCCCGGGCCTTGTACACACCGCCCGTCACACCACGAAAGTTGGTTCTACCCGAAACCAGTGAGCTAACCAGCAATGGAGGCAGCTGTCTACGGTGGGGCTGATGATTGGGGTGAAGTCGTAACAAGGTAGCCGTAGGGGAACCTGCGGCTGGATCACCTCCTTTAAAGAAAATAATCCGATTCGCTATTTAATTGCAAAGAGTTTTGCGTTGACCAACATATGGTCGCATGCTCTTTACAACTAAATGACACAGTACACTTTCTAATGAGAGAGTATGCCGTAACGAGAGTACCGCCGGCAGGCGATTCTTTTGTCATTAGGCTGAATGGGCCTGTAGCTCAGTTGGTTAGAGCGCACGCCTGATAAGCGTGAGGTCGGAAGTTCAAATCTTCCCAGGCCCACCATCTACCCAAGTGGGGGCGTAGCTCAGCTGGGAGAGCACCTGCCTTGCACGCAGGGGGTCAACGGTTCAATCCCGTTCGCCTCCACCATTTTGGTGGAACAGCTTACAGTTCTTTAACAAGTAAATTTTTGGTAGTCGTCATTACTTAAAGACAAGTAGTGGTTACAATCCAAGTATTATACTTGGCTGAAACCTTCGGGTTTCTGCTCTTTTACAATCGATAGGGACGGAAAAGAATGTCCGTAGAAAAATAAGTTATTAAGGGCAACTGGCGGATGCCTTGGCACTAGAAGGCGATGAAAGACGTGGTAGGCTGCGATATGCTATGGTGAGGAGCCAAACATCCTTTGACCCATAGATTTCTGAATGGGGAAACCCAGCGGGAGTAATGTCCCGTTATCTCTTTACTGAATACATAGGTTTAGAGAGGCTAACCGGGGGAAGTGAAACATCTCAGTACCCCGAGGAAAGGAAATCAAACGAGACTCTCTTAGTAGCGGCGAGCGAACGGGGAATAGCCCAAACCGTCATGTTTCGACATGGCGGGGTTGTAGGGCAGTCATCACGTGATCCAGAATTAGATAGGGGAACAAGCTGGGAAGCTTGACCGTAGAGGGTGAAAGTCCCGTACCTGAAGTCGAACCTGGCACAGACTGTACCTGAGTACCGCGGAACACGAGAAACTCCGTGGGAATCTGGGAGGACCATCTTCCAAGGCTAAGTACTAACTAGTGACCGATAGTGAACCAGTACCGTGAGGGAAAGGTGAAAAGAACCCCTGTTAGGGGAGTGAAATAGAACCTGAAACCAGTTGCCTACAAGCTGTGGGAGCATCCTTGAGATGTGACCGCGTGCCTTTTGCATAATGAGTCAGCGAGTTAATCTACTGTGCAAGGTTAAGCGAAAGTGGAGCCGTAGCGAAAGCGAGTCTGATAAGGGCGACAAGTACAGTGGATTAGACCCGAAACCAGGTGATCTATCCATGAGCAGGTTGAAGCTCAGGTAAAACTGAGTGGAGGACCGAACCAGTATCGGTTGAAAACGATTTGGATGACTTGTGGATAGGGGTGAAAGGCCAATCAAACCTGGTGATAGCTGGTTCTCTCCGAAATATATTGAGGTATAGCCTCGAGGTAGTTTAACGGGGGTAGAGCACTGACAGGGCTAGGGGGCTCACCAGCTTACCAAACCCTATCAAACTCCGAATACCGTATAAATGATCCTCGGGAGTCAGACTGCGACTGAGAAGGGCCGTAGTCGAAAGGGAAACAGCCCAGACCGACAGCTAAGGCCTCCAAATCCATACTCAGTGGAAAAGGCGGTGGAATTTCCTAGACAGCCAGGAGGTTGGCTTAGAAGCAGCCATCCTTTAAAGAAAGCGTAATAGCTCACTGGTCTAGAGATTCTGCGCCGAAAATGTAACGGGGCTAAGTATGGTGCCGAAGCTTCGGATCAGCACTTTGTGCTGGTGGTAGGAGAGCGTTCTCTACTGGTTGAAGGTGTGCTGTGAAGCATGCTGGACGGTAGAGAAGTGATTATGCTGACATGAGTAACGATAAGATGGGTGAGAAACCCATCCGCCGTAAGCCCAAGGTTTCCGGGGTAAAGGTAATCTGCCCCGGGTTAGTCGGCCCCTAAGGCGAGGCTGAAAAGCGTAGTCGATGGGAAACAGGTTAATATTCCTGTACTTGTATAGATGTGCGATGGAGGGACGGAGTAGGATAGGCACGCTGGCTGTTGGAATAGCCAGTGCAAGTGCGTAGGGTTGAGGTATAGGCAAATCCGTACCTCTACATGCCTGAGACACGATGCGGTGTTCGCAAGAACGTAAGGTGTTGAGTCCATGCTTCCAAGAAAAGCTTCTAAGTTTAGTCTATGCAAACCGTACCGCAAACCGACTCAGGTGGGCGGGATGAGTAATCCAAGGCGCTCGAGAGAACTGTAGTTAAGGAATTCGGCAAAATGACCCCGTAACTTCGGGATAAGGGGTGCTCCTTGTTGTTAGTTTCCTCGCGAAACAAAGCAATGGAGAGCCGCAGAGAAATGGCGGTGGCGACTGTTTACTAAAAACATAGGTCTATGCAAAGTCGTAAGACGACGTATATGGACTGACGCCTGCCCGGTGCCGGAAGGTTAAGGGGAGTTGTTAGCTTCGGCGAAGCAGCGAACCGAAGCCCCGGTAAACGGCGGCCGTAACTATAACGGTCCTAAGGTAGCGAAATTCCTTGTCGGGTAAGTTCCGACCTGCACGAATGGCGTAACGATCTCCGCACTGTCTCAACTACAGACTCGGTGAAATTGAATTCGCGGTGAAAATGCCGTGTACCCGCAGCAAGACGGAAAGACCCTGTGCACCTTTACTATAGCTTGACATTGGGTTTTGGGCTAGCATGTGTAGGATAGGTGGGAGGCTTTGAAGCAGGCACGCCAGTGTTTGTGGAGCCAACCTTGAAATACCACCCTTGCTAGTCTAAGGCTCTAATCCTCTACCGTTATCCGGTTAGGAAACAGTGTCTGGTGGGTAGTTTGACTGGGGCGGTCGCCTCCTAAAGAGTAACGGAGGCATACAAAGGTTCGCTCAGACTGATTGGAAACCAGTCGTTGAGTGCAAACGCATAAGCGAGCTTGACTGTAAGAGAGACATCTCGAGCAGGAACGAAAGTTGGTGTTAGTGATCCGGTGGTTCCGCATGGAAGGGCCATCGCTCATTGGATAAAAGGTACGCCGGGGATAACAGGCTGATCGCGCCCAAGAGTTCACATCGACGGCGCGGTTTGGCACCTCGATGTCGGCTCATCACATCCTGGGGCTGAAGCAGGTCCCAAGGGTACGGCTGTTCGCCGTTTAAAGTGGTACGCGAGCTGGGTTTAAAACGTCGTGAGACAGTTTGGTCCCTATCTGCTGTGGGCGTAGGAGATTTGAAAGGAGTTGCCCCTAGTACGAGAGGACCGGGGTGAACGAACCTCTGGTGGGTCAGTTGTCGTGCCAACGGCATAGCTGAGTAGCTACGTTCGGAAGGGATAACCGCTGAAAGCATCTAAGCGGGAAGCCTCACTTAAGATAAGATCTCCCTCTCATTTATGAGCTAAAGGACCCTGGTAGACCACCAGGTTGATAGGCTGGGTGTGTAAGGGCAGTGATGCCTTCAGCTAACCAGTACTAATAGTCCGTGAGCCTTATTTTTCTACACTAAATCATTCTTTTCCTCCCTATTAGATTAATATTTTAGGGTTCGTCCTTTGATGTGGCAGTAAGGTAAATATTACTAGCCTTTCCAAAGTATTAACTAACCCGACATATTTTTCTTGGTGGCCATGGAGGTTGGGGTATACCCGATCCCATTCCGAACTCGGAAGTCAAGCCAACCATCGCCGATGATACTGCAGGGGAGCCTGTGGGAAAGTAGGTCGCTGCCAAGATTTATTTTAAGACCGCGTTTCTTTTGAAACGCGGTCTTTTTTTTGTTCAACAGCTTTTCATCGCGACCTGCTTTCCCACAGGCGATAAGAGCCACGGCGAAGCCGGAGAGCACCCATAGGGCGCGAAGTTTGGTTCAAGGCGGTACGCCGCTGACCAAACTATTCTATGAAATCAAAAAGTGTTGATCCCTGTAGAGTGGAGATTGATTGAGCTCTTTCAGTTTTTGAGACTGTAATAAAGTCTGACATTGAGTTTAAGAAGTTATTAAAAGTCGTCTATCATTAAGATAGACGACTTTTTTGATTCTACAACAAAAAAGCCGGTTGTCTTAGAACAACCGGCTATATCTTTAATTTAAACTTACTTGCTAGCTTTCACTATCCGCACTTGGTGAACCCGCAACAGTAGCATTTATTACAGCCTTCTTCGAATACCAGTTCGTTGCCGCATTCTGGACAAAGCTGCTTCGTTAATCCGTTTGTAGAATGAACAGAGACAGAAGACTTAAGGTAACGGTTTTCCAAAATCCATGCGATTGCATCCGGGATTGAGAGGAGTAAGCCTTTTTTCTGAAATACTGGGTGTTCTCCACCGATGCCTTTGAGCTGACGAACGATATCGATTGGTTCGATACCTGCACGAAGCGCTAAGGATACTAATCTTCCGATAGCTTCAGCTTTTGCAGTGATGGACCGACCTGATTTCCCGATGGTTGTGAACAGCTCAAATGGTCGCCCGTCAATTTCATTGATGGTCACGTAAAGCACGCCCATTCCTGTTTCAACTTTCTGGGTGAACCCGTAAACGATTTCAGGTCGTTCAACCTTAGGTCGTGCCTGAGTTGGTTCTTCTTCTTTTTTGGACCCCTCGGTGCAAAGCACCTGAGATTGCAGACTGCCATCGCGGTACACTGTTACACCTTTGCAGCCTAGTTCATATGCCATCCAGTAAATGGAACGGATATCGTCTACGGTTGCTTCTTTTGGAACGTTTACAGTCTTAGACACAGCGTTGTCAGTGTATTTTTGAAATGCGGCCTGCATTTTTAAATGAGACTCAGCTTCGATATCCATAGCGGTTACGAATACCTTACGAAGATCTTCTGGGAGATAATCGATATCCGCAATAGTGCCTTTTTCTGTGATGGAATCCATAAGCTTTTCAGAGTAACAGCCACGTTCTTTCAATGCTGCTTTAAAGAACGGATTTGTCTCTACCAGTTTGTCACCGTCCATGACATAGCGGGCAAAGGAAAGAGCAAAAAGTGGTTCGATGCCTGAAGAACAGCCCGCCAGAATAGAGAGAGTACCTGTTGGGGCAATAGTAGTAATTGTTGCGTTACGGTATGGCCCAAGATCTCGTTCGCCAAAAATTGAATTTTTGTATGCAGGGAATGCACCGCGTTCTTTTGCCAGTTGTTTTGATGCGGCTCTTCCTTCTGCTTGAATAAATTCCATGACCTTTTCAGCAAGATTTAGTGCTTCCTGACTATTGTATGGAATATTCAACTGGAAAAGCATGTCTGCCCAACCCATGATGCCGAGACCAATTTTACGGTTGGTTGTTACCATCTCAGTAATGCGGTCAAGTGGGTAGCGTGATGCATCAATTACGTTATCAAGAAAACGCACAGCGAGATGAATGACACGACGAAGACGATTCCAGTCTACAGAGAGAATGTTATTATCGTCTTGTGCGAGCATCACATTCAGGTTGATAGAGCCAAGGTTGCATGCTTCGTATGGAAGCAATGGCTGTTCACCGCATGGATTAGTGGATTCGATTTCTCCGAGCGCCGGTGTTGGGTTGTCTCGGTTGATGCGATCAAGAAACACGATCCCCGGATCGCCTTTTTCCCATGCCTTCTGGACAAGGATCTCGAATACTTCACGCGCGTTCAGTGTGCTGGTGACATTCTTATTATGCGGATCAATAAGATCGTAGTCTTCCCCGCTTTCCACTGCTTTCATAAAGTCTTCAGTGAGTGCCACGGAGAAGTTAAAGTTGTTGAATTCACCTTCGCGCTCTTTTGCGCGAATGAATTCCATAACATCAGGATGGTCGATACGAAGGATGCCCATGTTGGCACCACGCCGTGTTCCTCCCTGTTTGATTTGCTCAGTAGCTGTATTAAAAATACGCAGGAAGGATACTGGACCGGAGGCAACTCCGCCAGTTGATCCTACGCGTGAATCTTTAGGGCGCAAGCGGGAGAATGAAAAACCGGTGCCGCCACCAGACTTATGAATCATGGCCGCATGTTTTACAGCGTCAAAAATTTCTTCGATGGAATCACCAACAGGCAACACAAAACAGGCGGCAAGCTGCCCAAGTGGCGTACCTGCATTCATGAGTGTTGGAGAGTTTGGTAGAAATTCCATTTTGGCCATCATAGAATAGAAGTCTTTTGCCAGCACATCAGGAGAAACAGTGGTTTTTTCGTATTTGCTTTCTTCTGCGGCAATGGCAAATGCAACACGCCAGAATAATTTTGTGGCATCTTCGATGGGGTTACCGTCAATATCTTTGCGGTAATAACGTCTTGCTAAAACAATTTCGGCGTTTTCATTAACTTCTAGGGACTCAATATCAGCTGGGATTTGCTGTTCTACCATGTTCGCTCGCACCTTATTGTGTATTATTCGTTTATTTTTGACAAAGTGGTAATTGCTAATAGTAACTATATCAATTAACGCAAAGTTGCCATATAAAAATGATAATTCAAGGACAGTACACTTTTTTACAAAAAAAGGCCTTAAAATAAAATTGGTTGAGCTTTCAGTATATCGATTTGCTAATCAGTGTTCATGAAACAAAATGCTGATTCTTATATTCAGGCTAAGGAATTTGACGGAAACTCTATGACCGCTTAGGGTTAAAGTTGGTTGCAAAACCAAACTCAGCTCATGGAAGGTAAGAATGTTAAAACAAGTTTTTATAGGTGTTGTCTGTGCAGTTGTTTTTTCTGCGACACTCGCTGTGTATGGAATATTTGATGTGCATATCATTGCATACGCACTGGCTATTTGGGCTGTGGCTTGCATGTTCATGCGTGGAAATAATGCTTTGTATATTACTGGCGCGTTTGCGTTGGCGACTTTTATTGTGTGGGGCGGCGTCACAGCAAGTGGTCTTGCTGAAAAGAATGCAGCAACTCCAGAACAATACCTTGCAGAATACAATCCAAGCTTAGCGTTTTACACCTTTGCCCCTGATAGGCAGGTGCAGATGGAGCAAAGCGCAGGTTTGCTGGCACGTGTTGACCCAAAAATCGCGCCTGTTGCTCGAGATATTGTTTTTGTGACTGATAAAAATGGTCTCCGTAATTCTAATGGAGTGAATAACCCTAATGTACTGTTGATTGGTGGTGGTTTTGTTGTAGGTAACGGAAACACACAGTCATCATTAATCAGCGATATATTGCAGCAGAATTACGGTGTTGCTGCATACAATATCGGGACTCCGGGTTCTCTTGATGAACAGGCTTTGTTAGCTTTGACGCTAGTGAAGGAACAACATCTTGTTAATAATGGTATTCTTTTTGTGTTTGAAGGCGAGGATTTTAAGCCTTTCAGTTCAGAAGTGCATTACCCACTTAAACGGCTTGCAAAATACTTGAGCAATAATGATCTTGGTCGGTTGTTACGAGAGCACAGAGACGGATTCTTAGCAAACAGTGCAGATCAGTCTGGTGTTGTCACATATCCAATCGGCGCAAGAAGTATGGCTTTTTCTGAAGCATATGTTACGGAAACCCTTGCGACTACATATGAAGCAGATCCAAAATTTGAAGAATTACTTGCTTCGCTTAGTGATAACGCAGGGCTTGTAAATACTGTTGTCTTTGTTCCAACAAAGTTGCGAGTCTATTCAACTCTGTTGGGTGAAAATACTCCGCAGGTACCTGAGTCACCAAAATTAGCAGCCCTGCGGGCCATGGCAGAGAAGCATTCATTTGAGGTATACGATTTGACTCCGCATCTACAAGCAAAGGCAATTGTAGAATGGGGACGTCATAAAGAGTTTATATGGTGGACTGATGATGTTTATTGGAACGAATCGGGAGCAAAAGTTGCTGCTGAACTGGTAAACGAACTGTTGAAGGGCAATATGTAGGATTTGATACTGGAATGTATGAGTTAGGGGTCCATTTTTGATGATCGCCTGATTAGTTATAAAAGAAAACTATGAAGTAAGAAAACCGCGTTAAATTCCTGTGAAACAGGAACTAACGCGGTTTTTTAAGAAATATAACGAAAAATTTCAATTTTAGCGCAATTCTATCTCAGAAATGATTGACATAAACGCCTTATATCTGCATAGAATCAAAGCTATACATTACAAAGGCTTGTCTAGGGGGAGAACCATTTCGCAAGGAGGAAACTCTCATGCTGACAAAAGCTGAGTTTGTTGTAGCTCTTAAAGACACCCTGCCTGAAGTTTTCGAAACTAAAGTTAGTGCTGAAAAAGCGTATGACGCATTTTGCAAAGTATTGACCAAAGGCGTCGTAAGTGAACAGGGTGTTCGCCTTCCAAATGTTGGTGCATTTTCTGTTTACGACCGTGCTGAACGTACCGGACGTAACCCGCAAACTGGTCAGCCTATGACCATTCCAGCTCGCAAAGTTGTGAAATTTTCACCAGCTAAAGCATTGATGGATAGCGTCAACAAGTAGATTGTAACCCAAAAGGTCGTCAGCATTGGCGACCTTTTGACTTCTTTTTCGCCCTTCCTGTATTCTCTTCATATTGTTGCAAATCCGCATGAAATCACGGTTTGCAGCATTTCTTTTTCATTTGTGTATTTATAAAAAACAGTACCGCACAGCATAAATAATCCTTTTACAATACAGTGTATTGTAGATTAATCACAACTTGCAGCATAGAATTGAGAAAGCATCATGGCACCTGCCTGCGCTACGTTAAGCGAATCGAAGCCATGAGCCATAGGGATGAACAGGGATACATCTAGTCGCTTGGCGACATTCGGGCGGATACCTTTTTCTTCGTTTCCTAATACTAAAATTGCAGGCGTGTGTAATTTGGCTTTAAACAAATTTTCTGCGCCTTCTTTTGATTCTGCACCGTACACAAAATAGCCCATCTCTTTTGCAAGTTCTAATGTACGAGAAATATTAGTGGCCTTTGCAACTGCCAGTTTGCCAAGTGCACCGGCAGAAACTTTTGCAGCGGCTGCGCCCAGGAAAGAAGCATTGTGTTTAGGAACAATCATACCGCCAGCACCGATTCCATAAACGGTACGAGCGAGTGTGCCCGCGTTACCTGGATCTTGAACTTGGTCCAGAATAACAACAAGTGGTAATTCTGCTTCCAATGCTTCTGTAAGAACTTCTTCTTCAGACTTAAAGCCTGCTTTAAATATTTTTGCGATAACGCCCTGATGGTTTCCTTCGAACAATTTGTTCAAGGTAGGGTCTTGTACAAACATAAAACGAATTTTGTTCTTTTTGCACAGGTCAGTAATTTTTGTGATTTCCGGCCCACGTTTGTCTTTACGGATGAGCACGGAGTCAACTTGCTCTGGTGAGGATGCAAGTTGTTCGGCTACCGGTTTTACGCCAGGAAGGATGCCATCGGTGTTTTCGTTGTAATTGTCGCTCATAATTATATATCCTGAAAAAATCGCTAAATAGATGTAAGATTCTTTGTAACTGATGATTGCCTTGTACTCTGGTATAGGGTAGGTGGCATATCATTATTAGGGTGAAATACCTGTCTAAAACTACTCTTGCAATAGCTACACCCTCGCTAAATGGAAAATAGATGCAGAAAAACTCTGATACTCACAAAATGACTTTCCAAAAGATTCTTCTTTTGTGCCTTGCGTGCATGTTGCTTGCATCATGCGCACCTAAACCAAGCAACACCACGGCCACATTGCCAGTTCTTATTCCGGATGAACCTACCATGATTTCAGAGCTTGTAGAGCTTGAAGTTGGTGGTGAACCGGCAGATGAAGTTGTGGATGTGCAGGTTCCACCTGCAGATGACGCAGAGCCATTATCCAGTGAAGAGATTGAAGCGCTTGAAACTCGCCTTAACATCGATATTGAGATGGATGAGAGTGATCGTAAGGTCGTTGAGCAATATTTCAAGTATTTCACTCACAGAGGTCGCAAAACATTCCAACGCTACTTAGCCCGTTGTGGCATGTTGCTTCCACATGCAACAGAGATTTTTAAAGAAAAAGGTCTGCCAGAAGAAATTGTATATCTGGCCTTTGTTGAAAGTGGATTCAATGCGAAAGCATACTCTCGCGTTGGAGCTGCTGGTGTTTGGCAGTTTATGCCGTACACAGGTAGAGTCTATGGTTTACACCAGAACTGGTGGATTGACGAGCGACGCGACCCTTACAAATCCGCATCTGCCGCCGCAGATTATCTTCTAAAATTATATAACGATTTCGGGGACTGGTACCTCGCTATTGCTGCATACAATGCAGGCGAGGGCAAGATTGGACGTGCCATTAAAAAAACCGGCGCAGAAAGCTTCTTTGAATTAACACAGAAAAACCACAAGCTTAGTCGTCGTGCAAGGCTTCGCAAAGAAACTAAACATTATGTTCCTAAGTTTCTTGCTATCGTGAAGATCATGCGTAACCTCGAAAAGCTTGGTTTCGAACCTGTTGACGAGATCCCTTGTGAAAACGTCACACCAATTCAGGTAAAGGGCGGTACGGATTTACTTGCTCTTTCCAATGATCTTGATCTTAAGTGGGAGGCATTTTCTGACATGAACACTGCGTTCCGTCGTCAGGTAAGCCCACCAGACTATGTATCGACTGTTTATGTACCATCGAATAAAGCCACTAAGGCTACAGCCTTCCTTGAAAGCGATAAATCCCGTCCATATGCTGGCTGGATTGCTTATAAAGTGCGTAAAGGCGATTCTTGGTACCGTATTGGTCGAAGGCATGGAGTTCCTATTTCGGTACTTAAGAATATCAACAATCGCAAAAGTAATATGCTGAAACCGGGACAGCGCTTAATGATTCCTGGTAGTAACTCAACTCAGGTTGCATGGCGCAGCCCGCGTGCTAAAACCCGGGAAATTGCTCAGAAACGCGGAAACTACATCGTTCAGAAGGGGGATACCTTATATGATATCTCCCACGCTACTGGTGTGAGTGTAAAAACACTCCTGTCAGCAAACGGTTTGCGTTCTGCTAAACAACTTCGTGCCGGCAGCAAGCTGTACATTCCGAATCAGTCTCAAACTACTGTTGCTAAAAAATCATCTAGCAAGACAAGTACGAAGACTGTGGCGTATCAGGTTCGTAGAGGTGAATCTGTATGGACAATCGCGAAAAAGTTTGGCGTATCATATAAAGATGTTCTTCGCTGGAACCAGCTGAGTAAGCGCTCTGTTTTGCGTCCTGGTGACAACCTGAAAATTTACGCGAACTAGTAACAACAGACTCCTTTAAATTATAAGCCTCCGCTTTTTGCGGGGGCTTTTTTTGTAATGATAGTAAATTTTTCATTTGTTGCAGTGGTCGCTAATGCTATTGTGATCATACTATCTGAAAACTAAGTAGGAGTACGCGCCATGCATGTAACGCCGCATACAGCTTTTTATAATGATTTACTGTCTGTAATTCCCAAAAAAAGGATTTATAAAGATCCGTTACAGGTTCTGGCGTATGGAACAGACGCCAGTTTCTACCGACTTATCCCTAAAATGGTTGTAGATGCAGAATCAGAAGAAGAAGTGCTGCATATTCTCAAACTTGCGGATACCCATAGGGTCGCCGTAACTTTTCGCGCTGCGGGAACCAGTCTTTCCGGTCAAGGTATATCAGATTCAGTTTTGGTACGTATTGGTGACTCATGGAGAAATTATCGTATCACAGAAAATGCGACTCGCTTTATTGTTCAACCGGGGCTTATCGGTAGTCAGGCGAACAGGGCGTTATTGCCGTTTGGCAGGAAAATTGGTCCGGACCCTGCATCGATTGATAGTGCAAAAATTGGTGGTATTGTTGCTAACAACGCCTCCGGTATGTGTTGTGGTGTAGCTGAAAACAGCTACAAAACGCTTCATAGTATGCGGCTGGCACTGTATGACGGCACACTGCTTGATACTGCGTGTGAAAATAGCAAAAAAGCTTTCGCTGAAAAGCATCCAGAAGTAGTAAAGGGGCTTGAGGATATTCGTGAACGTGTAATGGCAGACGAAGGTTTGTCCGGTCTGATATCTAAAAAATTTAAAATTAAAAATACCACCGGCTACAGTCTGAATGCGATCATCGATTTTGATGATCCGTACGAAATTTTACAGCACCTCATGGTTGGTTCTGAAGGTTCGTTGGGGTTTATATCAGAAGTCACCTACCGAACGGTTATTGAACCTAAATACAAAGCTACCGCGCTTGCTATGTTCCCAAGTTTGCAGGACGCATGTCTTGCTACAATGGAGTTGAAAAAGCAGCCAGTATCAGCTGTAGAGCTTATGGACGAACGTTCATTACGCTCCGTAAGCGATAAGCCCGGGATGCCGGATTCAATTAAAGATATCGCGGAAGGTACGACATCACTTTTAATTGAAACTGCTTCAAATGATCCATTTGAAATTGAAAAGCAGGTGCTGGCAGTTGTCGCGTCCATAGATCATATTAATAAGCTTGAGCCTGTGGAATTTTGCCATGATCCAATTCAGTGCGCGAAATTCTGGGCAGTGCGTAAGGGCTTGTTCCCAGCCGTTGGTGCTGTTCGAGATACAGGAACAACTGTTATTATCGAAGACGTTGCCTTCCCGCCGGAAAGCTTTGCAGAAGGTGTAGCGCGGCTTGATGAATTGCTGAAAAAGTACAAGTACGATTTGGCAATTATGTTCGGCCATGCACTTGAAGGGAATTTGCATTTTGTTTTCACACAGGATTTCAGCATTGCCTCAGAAATAGAACGATACCAAGGTTTTATGGATGAAGTTTGTGCAATGGTAGCAACCGAGTACAAAGGTTCGCTTAAAGCAGAACACGGAACAGGGCGTAACATGGCGCCGTTCGTAGAGCTTGAGTGGGGCAAGCAGGCACATGATCTTATGCGCGAGCTTAAAACATTGCTCGATCCATACAATTTGCTGAATCCGGGTGTAATTATTAACGACGACCCGCGTGCGCATTTGACAGCGCTTAAGCCATTGCCAGCGGCTCATGACATTGTTGATAAATGTATTGAGTGCGGATTTTGCGAACCAATCTGTCCGTCCGCTAACGTAACCTTTACGCCGCGTCAACGAATTACAAGCTTGCGAGAGCTATACCGACTTAAAGATATTCCGGAAGAACAGCACCGGCTGAAAAAAATGTGGGTAGAGTTCAACTATCTTGCCATGGAAACCTGTGCGACAGATGGGTTGTGTCATACTCGTTGTCCTGTAGATATCAATACAGGAACCATGATTAAGGATTTACGTGCACAAAACGCATCTTCTTTTGCAAACACTGCAGCGGATTGGGTAGGGCGCAATTTCAGTACTGTAGCCAAAGGCGTGCAAGGAGCACTTAAAGGTGCAAACCTTGCGCACCGTCTGTTCGGCACCCGTGTAATGGATTCTGGAGCAAATGTGCTTCGTGTTGTTTCCATGAAAAAAATTCCACTTTGGAACAAAGAGATGCCAACAAGTGCTGGTCCGATTAAGCCTGTGCCGATTAATGACGGAAATCCGGACAAGGTTGTTTACTTCCCAAGCTGCATAAGCAGAACAATGGGGCCTTCAAAGGGTGACCCTGAAGCAACAGACATTCCGCAGAAAACAATTCAGCTCCTTTTGAAAGCGGGATACGAAGTACTCTTCCCGTCTAACATGAAGAATCTCTGCTGTGGTCAGGCGTTTGCGTCTAAAGGCTACACCGCGCAGGGAGAAACAAAGTCGAAAGAGCTTTCCGATGCACTGCTGACCATTTCGGAAAACGGTAAATACCCCGTTCTCTGCGACACCAGCCCGTGCCTGCATCGCATGCTGGACTATATGGACAAGCGTCTCACGCTTTACGATCCAATTCGTTTCTGTTTGGAATGTTTGCCGGACAAACTTGAGTTCGTAAAACTTTCTCGCAAAGTGGCGATTCATCCTACATGTACGGTACGTGAAATGAATCTAGTCGAGCCGCTAGTACAGCTTGCAAACATGTGTGCGGAAAAAGTTGTGCTCCCTGAAGACGTATACTGTTGTGGCTTCGCCGGTGACAGAGGCTTCTCCTTCCCAGAGCTCAACAAAGCAGCATTAGCAGATTTACCTAAGCAGGTTGAGGACTGTGACGAGGCCTACTCAACAAGCAGAACATGTGAAGTCGGACTGAGCCTACATTCCGGTCTCAAGTACCGGAACATTATGTATCTGGTTGATGATGCGACTGTGGTGAAAAAAGGATAGTGCCTGCGGCGCGTTTTATTTTCTTTTTGAGTTTTTTATGCCTTCGGTGAGTCTCCGACGGGCAGGCTTTGCCTTGCATCCGCAAGGGGAAATCCCCCTTGACCCATTTAGCGAGGGGTGCCTAATAGTTAACTCAATTACGGCTTAATGATGAAAGATAAGAAGGATGACACCGTTGGTGTCATCCTTCTTTGTTAATTTCAAAAGAACTTGTGTAAATAAAAAGGGTTGGCACCAATGGCGCCAACCCTTTTGTGTTTTTTAAGTAACGCAGAGGTTACTGAGTGAAAAGGTGAAGTTTATCTTTGTACACCATAACTTCAAGGTAGTGGTGCATAGCCGCGTGAAAACATATTCAACGGGCGTACCTCGCAGTTAAAAGTTTTTGGAGAGTCCAGAGAACCTTGTTTCAACAAGGTTCTTTGGCCGCCGGAGGCAAGCGTCGCAGACTAGCCAAAGACACAGCATACACTAAATCCAATCATCATCCTCTTCGATAGGCGCGAAGCCACGGCGCATGGTGTTTTCTGTTACCACACGCGGATCGAGGAATTGAAGGAGGTAGTCTGGGCCACCGGTTTTAGAGCCGACACCGGACATTTTGAACCCACCGAATGGCTGACGTTCAACGAGTGCGCCAGTATTGTTGCGGTTGAGGTAAAGGTTACCGACGCGGAACTCTTTTCGTGCTTGTTCGAGATGCTCTGGTGAACGGGAGAACACGCCGCCTGTGAGGGCGAAGCGGGTGCCGTTTGCAATGTCGATTGCTTCATCAAAGGATGCTGCGCGCAGAATTGCGAGCAAAGGTCCGAAGATTTCTTCTTGTGCGATACGGTGTTCCGGTTTGATGTCACCAACGATGGTCAATGGAACGTATGCGCCGTCGGCTGGATGATCTTCACGCTTGAGAAGGATTGTTCCTTCTTCTTCTGCGATCTTGATGTATTCCATAACTGTTTTCTGACATGAAGCGTCAGCGAGAGGCCCCATGTAGTTTTCAGGATCTTCGGAGCGACCGATTTTGATGTCCTGACATGCTTTAACGAGGCGCTCAACGAAACGATCATAGATCGGGTCGAGAACAATAACGCGAGAACATGCGGAACACTTTTGTCCTTGGAAAGCGAAGGCGGAGTAGATTACGTGCAGCACTGCTTCATCGAGATCAGCATCGTCATCAATGATGATGGCGTTTTTACCGCCCATTTCAGCGATAACACGCTTGCACTGGAATTGGTTTGGCTGCACCACGGATGCTTTGTTCTGGATGCGTAAGCCAACTTCCATGGAACCTGTAAAACAGATCATGGATACTTTTGGGTGCTCTATGAGGTAGTCGCCCATGACAGAACTTCGACCTGGGCAGTAGTTGAACACGCCATCCGGCAGACCGGCTTCACGGAAGATTTCTACAAGGTTGTAGCCCACGCGTGATGATATAGATGCAGGTTTGTAGACGACAGGGTTGCCTGTCACGATTGCTGCGGAGCACATACCGATTGCGATTGCAAACGGGAAGTTCCATGGTGATATAACAGCTGCAACACCTTTTGGTTGGTAGAAGAGCTGGTTGTGTTCACCCGGAGCACGTCCCATTTTTCGCGGCTTATCAAGACGCAGCATTTCGCGGGCATAGTATTCGAGGAAATCGATACCTTCACCAACATCGTGGAATGCCTGATCCCATTGTTTACCAATTTCCAAAACCTGCCATGCAGACAGTTCGTATTGACGTTCTCGCGCAAGCTCTGCGGCTTTAAGCAGGCATTCTGCACGCTCTTTTGCCGGCGTATTACGCCATGTGAGGAATGCTTGGTCTGCGGCTTCGATTGCTGCATCAATTTCTGCCGTTCCAGCCTGACATACATCAGCAATCTTTTCTGTGTAATCAGCTGGGTTTGTTGTCGGGATAACGTCGTCAGTAATAACTTCTTTGCCGTTAATGTAGAGCGGGATAATACCGCCTGCCTCACTGCGCATTTTGCTGATAGCATTCGGGAACGCGGTGCGGCAGCGTGGAATTGTAAAGTCGATCATGGCATCATTTTTAAAGATCGGTAGACCGTCTACAAATTCTTCCGGCTTAGGCTCAGGACGTGCTGCCAGTTCTCGCTCTAGGGATATTTGTGGATTTTCAAGAAGGCGTGTGACTTCAGCACCGTCTGCAAAGGACTGGCGAAGGAATGACTCGTTCGCAGTGTTTTCAAGAAGGCGACGTACAAGGTATGCCATGCCTGGAATGATATCACCGTATGGGCAATAGAGGCGCACACGGCCTGCTACGTTGAGCAATCCTTTACGAACAGGTTCTGCCATGCCGTAGAGTACTTGGAATTCGTATCGATCTTCAGGCACGTTCATGGCGTTTGCCATTTCCATTGTAGCGGAAATGGAGCGAATGTTATGGGAACCACAGGCAAAGTATACGATGTCGTGGTTTTCTAGCAGAATCTTAGCAACGCGTTCAAAAGCGATGTCAGATTCCGGCTTGTACATCCATACTGGGAAGTCCCAGTTGTTCTGTTTAGCCAGTACGGATTCCATATCCCAGTATGCGCCTTTTACCAGACGCACTGCGATAGGAAGCTGTTCTGTACGTGCCCATTGAACTAGCTGTTCAGCATCATGTTCTGTGCTGCGTAAGTATGCCTGTAATACGATAGAAAGATGTGGATAATGGCGGAATTCCTGAGCGCTACGTAAACGACGGTACAGCTCTAGAGTAATTTCGCGGTATTTGAGCGATTCCATATCAATGCACAGGAATGCACCCATTTCAATAACTTTACGGTAAACAGGCTCAAGGCGTTTGTAGATACCTTGGACAGAGCCTTCAATATCAACAGGTTTTGCCTGAGAATAGAGTGCAGAAGGTTTAATAGATACGTTAACTTTTGGTGTGTATCCCCAGTCCATGTTTGCATCGCCGCCCATGCCGGCATGGGCTTTCCATTTAGACTGCTCTTCAGCGATTGCATCAAGTACTTCAAGGTAGCCGTCACGGTAGGCGTCTGCTTCTTCTTCGCTCACAGTTGCTTCACCGAGTAAGTCGACCGTAAAGGTAAAGCCTTCCTTGCGTAGCTTTGCAAGCCCCTTCACTGCTTCCTTGGTGTTTTGGCCAACAATAAATTGGCGTCCCATGTTCTCAATGTTGGAGCGGATGGTTTTTTCCATAATTTTAGCAGTAAGTTTACCGCCAAAACTGGCTTTGCCTGCACCCCATTTAAGAACGGATGGAACTTCGTGATCATCACCGGAGAAGTATTCGCGAATATGTCGGGACAACGACTCCGAAGTGTTCAGATAAGGAAATACGTCTACAAAACGGAATAGCTGAACCTTGAAGTCTTCATTCTTCATAGCCCAGTCCATGACTTTACCGGTCCACCATCCCTTATTGAAAATGGAGGGTGCCTCGCCGCTGATGCTGGTGAAGAACTCTTTACCTCGTTCAACAATCTTCGCCTCTAGCTGTGTATCCATTCAGGCCTCCTGAAGTGTACAAGTTATCAATCGATAGATTTTTCACTCTGTATTGCTCGAACCTCTTAATCTACCACCTTTATTTTATGTATAGTTATAAAAAACGTTGTACAGTCTTAGCAAAATAGTGGCAAGCATCTGTGCGAATTTACAATATAATCTTACAAAAGAGGCCGGATATGGGGAGTGTGAAAGCTGGTTGTTTACACAACTCTCAACAGCAGAAGCATTATTTTTATAGGCGTCACTACAGGTTTATGAGCATAAAAAAAGCGGTGTGCAAAAGCACACCGCTTTAGAAATACAACTCTACATTGAACGCTCGGTAATATACACTCACGTATTGTAAAAATTACAATGTGTGGGAACAATGCATGACATGTGAAGTGGCAAGAATGTTATTTACTGCGGTAAACAATCCGCCCTCTGGTAAGATCGTATGGAGAAAGCTCCACTTTAACCGTATCTCCAGGCAGAATACGAATATAAAATTTACGCATTTTACCAGAAATATGAGCAAGCACTGTGTGGCCGTTGCTCAATTCTACTTTAAACATTGCATTAGGTAATGCTTCCTGCACGATGCCATCAACTTCAATGGCCTCTTCCTTAGCCATGATTCCTCCATATAAAACAGTTGGTAAAATGAATCCTTACAGTAAAGATTCTTTTTATTGCTACTATGCGTGGATAGCGACAAAGATACCCTGATGTCAATGGGGAGAACGGCTTTAACTTACCTGTAACGTTATTATTTTCTATCCATTGGATATTGATTTCGTTTGTAGGCAAGCGAAAGAAGATAGAAACCAAATAGCACCATAGGTACGCATAGCAGCATTCCCATAGTGAGCCAGTTGAAGGCAATGAAGCCTAATTGTGGGTCTGGTTCGCGGAAAAATTCTACAATAAAACGGAACAGTCCGTAGAAAATGAGAAATAATCCGGAAACAGCGCGAGTAGGGCGAGGTTTGGCAGAAAATCCCCACAGGATGATGAACAGCAGTATGCCTTCAAGTCCTGCTTCGTACAGCTGGGATGGGTGGCGCGGCAGTGGGCCGCCACCGGGAAAAACCATTCCTGTTGCTGCGTCTGTTGTTCTGCCCCATAGCTCTGCGTTGATGAAGTTACCCATTCTTCCGAAAAATAATCCCGGAGGAACCATAGGCGCAAAAAAATCACCTATTTCAAAGAGTGTCATTTTGTTTTTACGGGCAAAAAGTCCGAAACAAATGATGACGCCGAGCAAACCGCCGTGGAACGACATGCCGCCATTCCATATTGCGAATATCTGTTGAGGGTTGGAAATGTAGAACGGCAAATCGTAAAAAAGTACGTAGCCGAGCCTGCCGCCGAGCACGACGCCGAGCACGCAAAATGTGACTAAGTCGTCAACCATTTCCGCATTCCAGACGTTCGTAGGCTTGGAGGCGCGATACCTGCCGAGCAGCCATGCTGACAGGAAGCCGAAAAGGTACATTAGGCCATACCAGTGTATACTGAGTGGGCCGATAGAAAAGACCGTCGGGTCTATGGTTGGGTATGTAAGCATATATGTCTCCGTAACAGTATGATGCTTTACTGGTCGAGATTTATTGCGTCAATATTTGTCGGTAGTTATTCAGGCGTACCTGCTTCGCCCGGATAAATGACGCTTGCGGAGCGTTTTAAATCATACCCGCCAAGCTTTTCAGCGTGAGCGATTATTCGCGGATCGCGTAACAGGCTGATGAATGCCTGAATGTTTTTGTCGAAATAGCGGGATTTAGGAATGATGAGATCATACCGTTCCCACTGCACTGGAATAAAGTCGAGATTCAGTGAACATGCAACTGCGCGAATACCAAGTCCTGCATCTGCGTTGCCGTTGATGATTTCGAATCCCACATCCATATGACGATCCACGCAGTTGTCGTAACCGGGAATGGTTTTACCTTCTGCTCCGGCTGCGACTAGCTCTGCATCAAAAAGCAGTCTAGTGCCTGTGCCGGCAGTACGGTTAACAACGGTAACGTTGCCGGATGCGATATCTTTGGTGCTTTTTATTTTTTTTGGATTTCCTTTCGCTACAATGTATCCTTGTTCGCGAAAGGAGAAGTTCACAACCGCAGGAGGTTCCTGCATTTCGTTTTTGGTAAAGGAGAAGTTGTAGTCGCTCTCGTCTCTATCCATAAGATGGCTTGTGGCGATATGTGCTGCACCGTTGTGCACTGCACGGATTCCGCCAAGGCTGCCGAGGTTGCAGAACGCGGCATAAGAGCCATCGTTTTCCTGCATGTAAATTTTCATAGCGTAATCGACGAGCATGTCATTACTGCCCGCTATAATGAGAGTTTTTTCCATAGCAGAGTTTGTAGGCACGTGCTCAGGAAAGTTCATAGTGCGGGCTTCAACCCACTGTTCCACAAGGTGTGCGGGGAACAGCCATTTTCCGGTAGCTTTGGTGGCTGGTAAATTTTTTTCAGAGATGAGCGTGTAGATCATCTTTTCGTTCACACCAAGGTATTGCGCAACTTCTTTTGTGGATAAAAGCTTCTTCATGGGGGCATCCTCCGCAGTTATTATTAGAGAACTGTAGTTGATGTGTCTGTAGAAAATCAACCAAACAACTATTTTTCCCCGTATCATGTTTCATATCACGAGTAAGTTTGATATCAGCTTACTTGCATACTACAAACTATTAAGGTATTGCCTCTTGCCTTCTTGTGTATTCTATAGATTGAAGGCACTACCTTCCGCAGACCTCTGTCACTGTCTGCTAACTATTGAATACTAAGCACCTAGGCGGACCAAGCTCCGCTATCCTATATTTTTTCGGAAACAATCATGACTTTCAAAATCGCACTTATCGGACGCCCAAATGTGGGTAAGTCCACTCTTTTTAACAGACTCATTCGTAGTAACCGTGCAATCACCCATGACCGTCCGGGCGTTACCCGTGATCGTATGGAAGGCTTTGTACGCCGTGAAGGCGAAGAATGGACTATCATCGACACCGGTGGTGTAACTCTGGATGAAAACCAGGTAACTGCTGCTCAGGGTCCTAATGAACTTCGTGGTTTTGAAGAAGAAATTCTCCGCGGTGTTAATGAAGCAATTACTGAATGTGAAGCACTTTGTCTTGTTGTAGACGGCCGTGATGGCCTGATGCCATTTGACAGACGCCTTGCAAGTTTTGCACGTAAAACAGGGTTGCCTGTTCTGCTGGCTGTTAACAAAGTAGACGGTGGCGAGCTGGAAGAAGAGTTTACCTCGGAATTCCATGAACTTGGTTTCCCAATGATCGCTATTTCCGGTGAACATGGCTTCCAGATGCGTACTTTTGAACTTATGCTTCGTGAGATGCTTCCACTTGGTGAAAGCAAAGGCGAAGATGAAGATGAAGACGAATACGAATTTGCACCACCGGAAGATTACGTGCAGCTCGGTCTTAAGATCGCAATGCTCGGTCGTCCTAACGCTGGTAAATCTTCTCTTATCAACGCACTTACTAAGTCTGAGCGTATGATTGTTTCTGACGTTGCGGGTACAACCCGTGACTCTGTTGACGTTACCTATGAACTTGATGATAAGCGCTACACTTTTGTAGACACAGCAGGTGTTCGTCGACGTACCAAAATTACTGACACTGTTGAGCGTTACTCTGTAAACTCCTCCATCAAATCAACTACCAAAGCAAACGTTACGTTGCTTGTTCTTGATGGTTCGGAAGGTGTTACCTCTCAGGACAAGCGTCTTATGAAGCTGCTTGATGAGCGTAAAACTCCTTTCATGGTGCTCATTAACAAAACTGACCTTGTTAACCCAAGGCAGATGCAGGAAGTGCGCAAAGAATACAAGCACGAGCTTGCTTATTGCGGTCATGTGCCGGTTATTCATGTTTCCGCGCATACTCGCATGGGGCTGAAGCAGATCCTTCCTTTAGCTCAGCAGATTTGGGATGAATGTTCAGTTCGTATTCCAACAAGCGTACTTAACCGTACACTGGACGAGGTTGTTACTAAGCACCAGCCACCAGTTGTTAAACGAGTTCGTCCAAAATTCTTCTACATGACTCAGGCAGAAACTTTGCCGCCTACTTTTGTATTTTTCTGTAACGACCATGAACGCTTGAAAGAGCATTACATTCGTTACTTGGAAAAAGCGGTACGTAAGGCATTTAAGATTGAACATGCGCCGATCAGGCTTAAGTTCCGTTCAAGCCATACGAAGCGTACTTTTGCGAAGAAGAAAAAAACAAAACATTAATAATAAAAAACGCCCGCACAACTTGTGTGGGCGTTTTTTTTGTAATTATGCAACGTGGTCATTTTCATCCTTACCTCGTAATGCCGAAATGTGAGTAAACAGTTCTTCGGGTTCGGTATTTACTTTGAGAACAAGGGTGTATTTGTCTACATATTCTGGATCTGTTGCGTATTCCTGACTGATAAACATGATAATGCGCGATGGTTCAAGTTGTTCAGCCTCTTCCATCTCTCTAATTTTTTTGGCCAGCCAAAAACTGTCCAACGTCACGTATCCAGTATCTAGCAGGATAAGCTCGGGCTGATACAGCTGCCGAGCATCAACACCTTTCATAACATCTTCAACCAAAATCGTTGTGTAACCTTGCTGCTGTAAGTTATTCAGTAAGAATTCTGTTTGATTAATCTTTTTTGCGATGATCAGTACAAGTCTAGATGTTAGCGAATTTCCAGTGACTTCGTAGTGTTGAACTGTGGGAAGTAGTTTGTTGCACAGCTTTGCAAGTAATTCGTTGACCATGACTGGCTTACGGAGTGATTCAACTTTAGGGTGGGTATACGTTGGTTCCCAGTATGAATGGGTTACCGTGTATAACGTTGTTGTCAGCTGTTGGCAGTATTTGCGGGTTTCGTTTTCAGAAAGAGTCTCGAACGCGCAACCGCAGCTGATGATGACATCGTATGAGTCTTGTGCTTCAATCACGTGTTTACAGTACCCATCTTCAACGGGGCTGAATACGCATGTTGCCCCTAACCTGCTGAGAGTTTTTCCAATAAAATTGACCGTGTTGTGTTCGCAGTAGGTGAGCAAGACAGTTTTGCCTTTAAGTAACAAGTGAAGGTTGTCGCGCAGCGGATAGCGTGTGGTCAGATTTACCTCAAGGGAAAATATATGAACATCTGCTGAGGTTACGTGTTGCTCCAGTTCAATGGAAAACATCTTAATCATGCGTTCGATAATTGCCAGACTCAGTTGCTGTCCTTTTTCACCGTAATATTCAGGCTGAGGCAACGTGCCTGTTTCTGCTGTGACTTCTTCATTTCCAATGGATTTTTTTTGGCCACAAACTTCAAAGACTATTTGCATGTGGTTATTCAGCACTTCACCCGCTGTAACAGTCATTGTTACAATTCCACCGTGTACCCGCTTGGCAGCGATGTTAATCAAGTTACTGAGGACTTGCAGTGACTTTGAAAAATCGAACCAAATATCTTGAGGAACAGCCGGATCAAGGTAAATGCAAATGTCTGATTGAAGTTGCATGGCACGAGAATACGTGGATGCATGAACTTGCCTGAGGAGTGTTTCAAGCTCAAAAGTTGCCCTTTCAAAAAAGAAACTTCCTGTTTCCAGCAGGGCGAAATCACGAATATTCGTAATGAGCTCAGAGAGCAGCTCGTTATAAAATTGCAAATGCTCCATGTGACGCTGTTGTATTTGGGTTGTCTGTGTTTCGCTAAGAAGAATAAGTGATTGGTTTAATGCTTCGGCAAGGGGTTCAATCTCCTGCGTCAGTCCCATATAAAAGTGATGCCTGTCTTTTGTAACTTTTTCGGCAGAATTCTTTGCACGCTGCAATCCCTGTTCAGCAATGACATGTTTTGTGACGTTATGGAGCATGAAAACAAGGGAAGAACGGTTAGAGTACTGTAAATGTTTGATGACAGTTTCAATATGTTGTGAGCGTTTGCGAACAGAATTTAATCTTAGTCGTGCACGGAACACATTGTTCGAATCAAGTGGCGCGTTGATAGATTGTCTCACATGCGCCATGCCTGTGATAACTCGCAGTTGATCCATACTGCTGAAGATTTCTTTTACCGGTATGCCGTAAAGATTTTTTTTAGCACCACCAAGCAAGGTGGTCAGTTCCTCATTCCATTCAAGAATTCTTCCATCCAGATCACAAACAACAAGTGCAGTCGTACATGCTTCAAACAGGGCGGTATGCCTTTTGTGCTCTTCGCTTTGTATAAGCTGATCACAGTATGCAACAAGTTTTTGAGCTCCATTGCTGACTTCATTTATGAAAGAGTTCTCGGCAAGTTCGAGCATTGCCTCTTTATCTTTCCTTTTGTCACCGGAAAATGATGTAAGGCGTAGAATCGAGTTGATTCCTTTTTTCGAGAGTCTTCGCGTAATCCAGTAAGTAATAAGGAATCCAGGAAAGCAGAGAAGAAACCAAGTGAAAAAAGTGGTAGAAAGGTTGGGTGTCAGCGTCTTTGTATGTGCATACAGGTAGAGCTGATTCATGCCGATAGGTATGGCAAGATGCTCGTGGTTAAAAAGGGCTGAAAGGGAAATACCTTCTATGGCGTTTTGTAACAGCGTAATGGGTTTGTTTATTGTTGTTCCAGAAAGGATGTCAGTAAATTGATCATTCTCATTGATTAGAATGCTGTAAAGATTTCGGTCGAGATCAATAGATTTAGTAAAAGAGGTGAAAGAAAAAATGCTTCCTAAGATACCGACAATGCTTCCCTCGACTCGTAATGCCTGCGTAAGGCAAAGCAGATATTGGCCGGACGAGCTTTTATAGATAGAAAAATTAGGAGAAGCGGTAGAGTGACGAAGGACGTCTTTAATGTCTGACGTGGTTTGCCCGAAAGAAAATATTTTATTCGTTTTAATTGATTGGATAAAATAGATCTGATTGCGGTCGAAGTTGTGCACTGCGCTAATCCATTTCAGTACTGCGGAATCATCATCCATCGACATGGCATTAAGCAGATTATTGTCTTTCGCCAGATATTGAATAACGGCCTGTTGTTCTTCGATTTCATTATTTAGATGAATGCTTAAGAGTTTGGATTTATCAATACTCTTATCAATGAAGTCCTGATGATAGTGAGATGCCTGTAAATAGTAGCTGGCAAAGATGAAGAAACAGGAAAAAATGGCAAGAATGAGCAGCAACAGGGCGCTCCACCAGTAATATATAGAATGTTTTTTTGTATGGATGTTGACGCTGATTTGTTTAACAGGATTTTGCATTGTAGAGATTAACCCCTTGCATTCTAATGATGTAACTTATGAGTAATACACATTTTATTTTTACGGTATTAGAGATGGAGGGAGTGGGCGGTTAGGGGTAGCAGTCAAAGCGGAAGTTTGTACTATATAATGATGGTAGAAAAGGTGAGCCGCTTCGGTTCATCATTTTTTGTTTTTCGTGTGTGGGGTGCCTTCGGCGACTCGTTCACTATATTTATCCGTAATCTCTTATTCTTCGAGAACGGCTAAAGCGCAGAGGGGAAATGGCGCAGCCTCATAAGGGACTGGCGTCCGTAATCACTCGTTTCTCGTGAACGGCTACTTGCGCAAGCGCCCTCAAGGGGCCCCCTTGGCTGTAGATAAATTTTTAAAGGGAATGTTGGGAAAAAGTGAAGAGGATGTGATTGTAGAAAGTTGTTCTGCCCCAAGGGATAAGGCGGAAGTAGGGTAACGCTCTATCAATATAAATAAAAATTAATGCAGAAAATCTAAAAAAGCTGTTGACGGCGGGGGGCAAAAGCCATAGAACCTCCTTCCTCGCTACGAAGAAGCAGTTCTTGAAGCGAGGAAAGTTCATTTCACAATCGGTAGTTACCCAAGTCGTAAAGCTCTTCAAAAAGTTTTTTCAAAAAACTTTTAAAAAGGGTTTGACAGCGGAAAGAGGAAAGTCTAAACACTCCCTCCACGCCGCGAGACAAGGGTTCGTCGCACAACGGAAGAAATTAAATTTCAGAAAGTTGTTGACAGCTTAGCGGCCGGGTGGCATAAACGCCAACTCGACACGAGGCTAACTAGCCAAGTGGAGCTTTTATTAAAAAGCTCTTTGACAATTAAATAGCGAATCGGATTGATTTAGAGATCAGCTAGCGTTGTTCGTTACTAAGGTAACGGGCAATTCAATACAGAATTATTAAACTGGAGAGTTTGATTCTGGCTCAGATTGAACGCTGGCGGCGTGCCTAACACATGCAAGTCGAACGCGAAAGTCTCTTCGGAGATGAGTAGAGTGGCGCACGGGTGAGTAACGCGTGGATAATCTACCTATTGGTACGGGACAACAGTTGGAAACGACTGCTAATACCGTATACGCTGGAAACGGGAAAGGGGGCCTCTTCTTGAAAGCTCTCGCCAGTAGATGAGTCCGCGTTTCATTAGCTAGACGGTGGGGTAACGGCCTACCGTGGCAACGATGAATAGCAGGCCTGAGAGGGTGGCCTGCCACACTGGGACTGGAACACGGCCCAGACTCCTACGGGAGGCAGCAGTGGGGAATATTGCGCAATGGACGAAAGTCTGACGCAGCGACGCCGCGTGGAGGATGAAGGTTTTCGGATCGTAAACTCCTGTCAAGAGGGAAGAAACCTATTAGGAATAATACTCCTAGTAATTGACGGTACCTCTAGAGGAAGCACCGGCTAATTCAGTGCCAGCAGCCGCGGTAATACTGAAGGTGCAAGCGTTAATCGGAATCACTGGGCGTAAAGCGCTCGTAGGTGGCTTTGTAAGTCAGATGTGAAAGCCCACGGCTCAACCGTGGAATTGCATTTGATACTGCATCGCTAGAGTATAGGAGAGGGAAGTGGAATTTCTGGTGTAGGAGTGAAATCCGTAGAGATCAGAAGGAACACCGGTGGCGAAGGCGACTTCCTGGACTATTACTGACACTGAGGAGCGAAAGCGTGGGGAGCAAACAGGATTAGATACCCTGGTAGTCCACGCCGTAAACGATGGGTACTAAGTGTCGGAGGCTTGACCTTCGGTGCTGTAGTTAACGCGTTAAGTACCCCGCCTGGGGAGTACGGTCGCAAGGCTGAAACTCAAAGAAATTGACGGGGGCCCGCACAAGCGGTGGAGTATGTGGTTTAATTCGATGCAACGCGAAGAACCTTACCCAGGCTTGACATCCTGCGAATGTCCTAGAAATTAGACAGTGCCCTTCGGGGAATGCAGTGACAGGTGCTGCATGGCTGTCGTCAGCTCGTGCCGTGAGGTGTTGGGTTAAGTCCCGCAACGAGCGCAACCCCTATCCTTAGTTGCCATCAAGTAATGTTGGGCACTCTAGGGAGACTGCCCGGGTTAACCGGGAGGAAGGTGGGGACGACGTCAAGTCATCATGGCCCTTACGCCTGGGGCTACACACGTACTACAATGGTGCATACAAAGGGTTGCGATACCGTGAGGTGGAGCTAATCCCATAAAGTGCATCCCAGTCCGGATAGGAGTCTGCAACTCGACTCCTTGAAGTCGGAATCGCTAGTAATCCCGGATCAGCATGCCGGGGTGAATGCGTTCCCGGGCCTTGTACACACCGCCCGTCACACCACGAAAGTTGGTTCTACCCGAAACCAGTGAGCTAACCAGCAATGGAGGCAGCTGTCTACGGTGGGGCTGATGATTGGGGTGAAGTCGTAACAAGGTAGCCGTAGGGGAACCTGCGGCTGGATCACCTCCTTTAAAGAAAATAATCCGATTCGCTATTTAATTGCAAAGAGTTTTGCGTTGACCAACATATGGTCGCATGCTCTTTACAACTAAATGACACAGTACACTTTCTAATGAGAGAGTATACCGTAACGAGAGTACCGCCGGTAGGCGATTCTTTTGTCATTAGGCTGAATGGGCCTGTAGCTCAGTTGGTTAGAGCGCACGCCTGATAAGCGTGAGGTCGGAAGTTCAAATCTTCCCAGGCCCACCATCTACCCAAGTGGGGGCGTAGCTCAGCTGGGAGAGCACCTGCCTTGCACGCAGGGGGTCAACGGTTCAATCCCGTTCGCCTCCACCATTTTGGTGGAACAGCTTACAGTTCTTTAACAAGTAAATTTTTGGTAGTCGTCATTACTTAAAGACAAGTAGTGGTTACAATCCAAGTATTATACTTGGCTGAAACCTTCGGGTTTCTGCTCTTTTACAATCGATAGGGACGGAAAAGAATGTCCGTAGAAAAATAAGTTATTAAGGGCAACTGGCGGATGCCTTGGCACTAGAAGGCGATGAAAGACGTGGTAGGCTGCGATATGCTATGGTGAGGAGCCAAACATCCTTTGACCCATAGATTTCTGAATGGGGAAACCCAGCGGGAGTAATGTCTCGTTATCTCTTTACTGAATACATAGGTTTAGAGAGGCTAACCGGGGGAAGTGAAACATCTCAGTACCCCGAGGAAAGGAAATCAAACGAGACTCTCTTAGTAGCGGCGAGCGAACGGGGAATAGCCCAAACCGTCATGTTTCGACATGGCGGGGTTGTAGGGCAGTCATCACGTGATCCAGAATTAGATAGGGGAACAAGCTGGGAAGCTTGACCGTAGAGGGTGAAAGTCCCGTACCTGAAGTCGAACCTGGCACAGACTGTACCTGAGTACCGCGGAACACGAGAAACTCCGTGGGAATCTGGGAGGACCATCTTCCAAGGCTAAGTACTAACTAGTGACCGATAGTGAACCAGTACCGTGAGGGAAAGGTGAAAAGAACCCCTGTTAGGGGAGTGAAATAGAACCTGAAACCAGTTGCCTACAAGCTGTGGGAGCATCCTTGAGATGTGACCGCGTGCCTTTTGCATAATGAGTCAGCGAGTTAATCTACTGTGCAAGGTTAAGCGAAAGTGGAGCCGTAGCGAAAGCGAGTCTGATAAGGGCGACAAGTACAGTGGATTAGACCCGAAACCAGGTGATCTATCCATGAGCAGGTTGAAGCTCAGGTAAAACTGAGTGGAGGACCGAACCAGTATCGGTTGAAAACGATTTGGATGACTTGTGGATAGGGGTGAAAGGCCAATCAAACCTGGTGATAGCTGGTTCTCTCCGAAATATATTGAGGTATAGCCTCGAGGTAGTTTAACGGGGGTAGAGCACTGACAGGGCTAGGGGGCTCACCAGCTTACCAAACCCTATCAAACTCCGAATACCGTATAAATGATCCTCGGGAGTCAGACTGCGACTGAGAAGGGCCGTAGTCGAAAGGGAAACAGCCCAGACCGACAGCTAAGGCCTCCAAATCCATACTCAGTGGAAAAGGCGGTGGAATTTCCTAGACAGCCAGGAGGTTGGCTTAGAAGCAGCCATCCTTTAAAGAAAGCGTAATAGCTCACTGGTCTAGAGATTCTGCGCCGAAAATGTAACGGGGCTAAGTATGGTGCCGAAGCTTCGGATCAGCACTTTGTGCTGGTGGTAGGAGAGCGTTCTCTACTGGTTGAAGGTGTGCTGTGAAGCATGCTGGACGGTAGAGAAGTGATTATGCTGACATGAGTAACGATAAGATGGGTGAGAAACCCATCCGCCGTAAGCCCAAGGTTTCCGGGGTAAAGGTAATCTGCCCCGGGTTAGTCGGCCCCTAAGGCGAGGCTGAAAAGCGTAGTCGATGGGAAACAGGTTAATATTCCTGTACTTGTATAGATGTGCGATGGAGGGACGGAGTAGGATAGGCACGCTGGCTGTTGGAATAGCCAGTGCAAGTGCGTAGGGTTGAGGTATAGGCAAATCCGTACCTCTACATGCCTGAGACACGATGCGGTGTTCGCAAGAACGTAAGGTGTTGAGTCCATGCTTCCAAGAAAAGCTTCTAAGTTTAGTCTATGCAAACCGTACCGCAAACCGACTCAGGTGGGCGGGATGAGTAATCCAAGGCGCTCGAGAGAACTGTAGTTAAGGAATTCGGCAAAATGACCCCGTAACTTCGGGATAAGGGGTGCTCCTTGTTGTTAGTTTCCTCGCGAAACAAAGCAATGGAGAGCCGCAGAGAAATGGCGGTGGCGACTGTTTACTAAAAACATAGGTCTATGCAAAGTCGTAAGACGACGTATATGGACTGACGCCTGCCCGGTGCCGGAAGGTTAAGGGGAGTTGTTAGCTTCGGCGAAGCAGCGAACCGAAGCCCCGGTAAACGGCGGCCGTAACTATAACGGTCCTAAGGTAGCGAAATTCCTTGTCGGGTAAGTTCCGACCTGCACGAATGGCGTAACGATCTCCGCACTGTCTCAACTACAGACTCGGTGAAATTGAATTCGCGGTGAAAATGCCGTGTACCCGCAGCAAGACGGAAAGACCCTGTGCACCTTTACTATAGCTTGACATTGGGTTTTGGGCTAGCATGTGTAGGATAGGTGGGAGGCTTTGAAGCAGGCACGCCAGTGTTTGTGGAGCCAACCTTGAAATACCACCCTTGCTAGTCTAAGGCTCTAATCCTCTACCGTTATCCGGTTAGGAAACAGTGTCTGGTGGGTAGTTTGACTGGGGCGGTCGCCTCCTAAAGAGTAACGGAGGCATACAAAGGTTCGCTCAGACTGATTGGAAACCAGTCGTTGAGTGCAAACGCATAAGCGAGCTTGACTGTAAGAGAGACATCTCGAGCAGGAACGAAAGTTGGTGTTAGTGATCCGGTGGTTCCGCATGGAAGGGCCATCGCTCATTGGATAAAAGGTACGCCGGGGATAACAGGCTGATCGCGCCCAAGAGTTCACATCGACGGCGCGGTTTGGCACCTCGATGTCGGCTCATCACATCCTGGGGCTGAAGCAGGTCCCAAGGGTACGGCTGTTCGCCGTTTAAAGTGGTACGCGAGCTGGGTTTAAAACGTCGTGAGACAGTTTGGTCCCTATCTGCTGTGGGCGTAGGAGATTTGAAAGGAGTTGCCCCTAGTACGAGAGGACCGGGGTGAACGAACCTCTGGTGGGTCAGTTGTCGTGCCAACGGCATAGCTGAGTAGCTACGTTCGGAAGGGATAACCGCTGAAAGCATCTAAGCGGGAAGCCTCACTTAAGATAAGATCTCCCTCTCATTTATGAGCTAAAGGACCCTGGTAGACCACCAGGTTGATAGGCTGGGTGTGTAAGGGCAGTGATGCCTTCAGCTAACCAGTACTAATAGTCCGTGAGCCTTATTTTTCTACACTAAATCATTCTTTTCCTCCCTATTAGATTAATATTTTAGGGTTCGTCCTTTGATGTGGCAGTAAGGTAAATATTACTAGCCTTTCCAAAGTACTGACTGACCCGACATATTTTTCTTGGTGGCCATGGAGGTTGGGGTATACCCGATCCCATTCCGAACTCGGAAGTCAAGCCAACCATCGCCGATGATACTGCAGGGGAGCCTGTGGGAAAGTAGGTCGCTGCCAAGATTTATTTTGAGAAGCCCGTTAGCTATAAAGCTAACGGGCTTTTTCTGTTTGTATAGCTCAACCTGCTTTCCCACAGGCGATAAGAGCCGCGGCGAAGCCGGAGAGCACCCATACATAGGGCGCGAAGTTTGGTTCAAGGCGGTACGCCGCTGACCAAACTATTCTATGAAATCAAAAAGTGTTGATCCCTGTAGAGCGGAGATTGGTTGATTCTTCTTCTTGCCTTTGCTTTTCCCTTCATCTTCGCTTCTGCCTTAAGCTTGATCTCCTGCTGACGTTGTTTCTATTTGGACTGTTATTGGCTCTCGGGTCTGACTAAGTATAGATTGTTTGAAACAATGTATTCTTTTCAAGTTACGGTTTAAGAAATAGAACTTACTTTGAATTGTACAACAGCCGTCTATCTTAGGATAGACGGCTGTTGTTTTAAGTGCACAAGGTACACCAGTTGTTCTACTGATATCGAGTCTCAAGCTTTTCCTTTCCACGCTCCCGCGGGGGGACAGGGTGAGAAAGCTCTCCCCCCTTTCCATTCCCCGAGCTTTTGCGCGTGATCCCATGCGTCCTCTTTCCGCCATGATTCTCGGAATATTCACGGCGGCTCAAAAGAAGTTCGCTTTGCATACTTAAGAATGAAAAACAATGCCGAGAATAATGACTCCAACTCGAAGAAGTAAATGGGGGGAAGCTTGTTCTTACTCTGGGATTATTTACAGATGACCATGGTGGTTCAGCATTTTTTCAGTTGCATTTTACGCACTAAAAACAATGCCGTGAAATAAACTCAGAAACGCAAAGTAAAGGGAGAGAGAAAGAGTTTGTGCCGTGGCAGTATTTCATTCTTAGCCAACCGTGAGAGGGGGAAGATGCTTTGCTGAAACTCCTTATGTAAGCTTCTCATCAACGATTGCTGCTACCTTTCTTATGCATAGTCCTACTGGCGCCCTTCTCCGGTATGATCTTTGGAATATTCACGGTGAGCTAAATAAGTTTGCTTTGCCTACAGAGGTACGAAAAAATAATGCTGAGAATAGTGACTTCAACTCGATGGGTGAATGTGGTGGTGCGCGTCTTGTCGATGGAACCTTTACTGGTGTGTGCTTGTATATTTAATGTGGAATGACTTGCAGACTTCATAAACATGATTGCAAGTCTTTAATGCGAACCCCAAAAAGCCCCGCATGCAGTTAAATGCATGGCGGGGCTTTGTCGTATGTTAATGACTAGGAACGGAGGTATGACATTGGGGTTACTTATTAACTTCTACGTAGTAACGATTGGTTGAGTTAGGAACTGCTGGAAGTTTTTCTGTGCTTTGTGGGGTAAATGTAAGCACACGGAATATGCTGGTAGGGCTTACAAGGTGATCGAACATTTCGACCATGTAGTCAGTTGCTTCAGTAATAGAGTGTTCTTTGATGAAGTTGTTGTACTGGTCAAATTCTTGTGTAGTGTTGGCAACATTCATGTTGTACGTATTTTTGAACCAGTGTTTTCCCCATTTGGCAACGTTGGTTCCAATTAGTGGTTTGAAGTAGTTATTTGACACTGGTGCAGACATACGCTGGACAAATAGAATAGTCTTTCCGTCGGTGTATACTTTTGAATGCATGGAGCTATGCGGGAACCGGCCACTTACTTCTGTATTTAATGGAATAGAAACTGTGAGCTGGCCTACATTCTGAAAATCAGACGGGATGGTCATCGAATATGAACCATGACCAATTGTTTTGGTTGTAACGTTTGTTTTAGCTTGAGCTGATAATGCGAAAAAAGAGACACAAAGGAGAGCAAGAACAAATTGTTTAACTATAGTATTCATAAGAACCTCACTTTTTTTCGTTTTGTGAAGTTATTTATAGCAGTCCTATTTTCCTCTGAACATTCGCTATTTGTTTAAAATCCATCCCGAAAAATGGAGGAGGTTTCTTTAAAACTGAACTACGTAGTTAGGCTTATTCTTTTGGACGGTTATATGTACCTATTCATTTGCTTAAATCTTTTTTGAATCTTGCGAATTATCATTACATGTTGATTATACAGAATATGTGATATCAAGATGAACCATAGTACGTAGTACACAGAGACAATAAAAAAGCCGGTTATCTTAAGATAACCGGCTACAGTTTTTTTATTAACTCCGTACTGAGCTTAATCTTTTGCACAGCCTGGATTGAACGCCAATGTTGCTTCCGCAATTTTGTGCCCATATTCAACACAGTCTTTATGCTGTGCTTCGTCTGGTACAAATTTGATGCGTAAGCCGTCGTCTACTCGTGTGATCTTCAGGTCATCAAGAGTACTGTTAATTTGTCGTACTCCTTCGCCACCCCAACCGTAAGAGCCAAAAGATGCACCAATTTTATTTTTAGGCTTGAGACCTTTTATGTAGTGTAGAAATGCTGCCATACTTGGGATTACGCCGTTGTTGATGGTTGGGCTTCCCATGACTATGGTGCTGGCAGTGAGGAGCTCTTCCATGATTGCACCGCGATGCCATGTTTTTAAACTGCAAAGCTGAACAGGAATATTTTTCTCTTCAATTCCCTGTGCAATGGCATGTGCCATGATCTCAGTAGATTTCCATTTAGTGTCATATACAACAAGCGCTTTTTTAGAATGCTTCTGGCAACTCCACTCTGCGTATGCTTCAAGAATTTTGTCAGGATGGCTACGCCAGATGTATCCATGATCCGGAGCAATCATGCGCAGACCTAACTCCATAGTATCCAAAGCACGTAATGTCTTTTTGATAAGCGGTGAAAGCAGGTTGAGGTTGTTCGCATAGAAGAACTTTGCACCCTTAAGTGGTTCTGCAATGTCTACCTCGTCATCAAAGCGATCATCTGACGCAATGTGTTGACCAAAGGCATCGTTAGAGAACAGAATGCCATCTTCTTTAAGGTAGGAGAACATTGAGTCCGGCCAGTGAAGCATGCGGGTCATAATGAACTGGACAGTTCTTTCGCCCAGCGAAATTTCGTCACCGCTTTTTACTACCTCGAACGGCCAGCTTGCATCATGGAAATGGGCAATAATAGCGTCTTTCCCTGCGGCAGAACAGAAAATTTTCTCAGGCTTAATGGTGCTGATGATATCGGGGAAGTTGCTGGAGTGGTCCGGTTCAACATGGTTTACAATCATATAGTCGATTTTGGCAGGATCGATAATGTTGCGCACACGAGCCCAGAACTGATCACGGTGAGATTTTTTTACTCCATCGACCAGAGTCACTTTATCATCAATGATCAAATATGCGTTGTAACTTGTACCTGCATAGCCGCTTGAAGGCGGGATGTCCCGATCAACAGCGCCCACCCAGTAAATACCTTTTGCAAGTTTGATATCGTTCATTTTTGACCCCTTATCTATTTCCGCTTGAAATGAGATACTAAAAATTCTAAGAAAAAAGTTATTAATAGATTTAATTACTATTACTATTAAATGGTCTATCTAGTGGTTATCGCGTTGCGACATTCTTTGCAAGATTAAACTTATTCTTTTCAGATTGTTAGTTGTTTTTTGTGATTGATACTAGTTTGTTATCGTATAAATGGGCTAGTATGCCTGCTCTTAGCCGATACATCAGGCAGGTTTCTGAATATAATTACTCCCTAGTGGGCAGAAGAAGGACCGGAAATGGAAAAAGAATACCAAGATCTTACCGTCGACGAGGTAAGAGACTTTATGGGCAATACCAGAGAGGAAAAATACCAGCTGGTGGATGTTCGTTTTCTTGATGAATACGAAGAAGACCATATTGCCGGAGCAATTCTGATTCCGGTTGGTGAAATTGAAGAGCGTATTTCAGAACTTTCTTCAACTAAAGACACCATTGTTTACTGCCTTTCAGGCAAGCGTTCCGTTGCTGCGTCTGTTTTTATTGGAACACATCCAGATTTTGAAGGAAAAGTTTACAATATGCTCGGGGGCTATCTTGAGTGGGACGGGCATTACATCGAGGATATGCCTAACTTGAAAGTTTTTGATATGGAAGGCTCTGATGCAGATCTGTTGTATCAGGCAATGAACTTGGAAAAGGGTGCCCATAAATTCTATGAACTTGTTTTGGAACAGTTCCCGAATGCTCCTTTTACTCCAGTAATGGAGACGCTTGTTAAAGCTGAAGAAGCACATGCACATATGATTTACAAATTTTGGGAAAAGTCTCAGGACAACCCGCCATCTTTTGAATCAGTGTATGCCTCTCTTCCGGGAGACATCCTTGAAGGCGGGCTCGATTTTGATGAACTTGCAGAAAAATTGATGCAGGAAGGGACTGAATGTCAGAATGTTGTTGAGATGGCTATGGCCATTGAATTTTCTGCATACGATTTGTATCGGAACATGGCGCACTTGTATAAAGACTCTGTGATGGAAAAGCATTTCCTTTCACTTTGTCAGTTAGAAAAACAACACATGCGGATTGCTGCTGAAGCCCTAAATAACTGTAGATAATGTGCGGTTAATGATACGAAAAGCCCCTGCTACAACGAAGCGTAACAGGGGCTTTTTTTATTACTTTTTATTAATTCGTACTAGTTGTGGGCTTTTTTGGATGGCGAGCTTAGCGATCAACAATGATGCTGAAAGAAGCAATGCAAGTGCAAGTATCAAGGGGCCTCCAGTGGTTATACGTGGTAAAGGAGTTGTCAGTGCTAAAAGAATAACTCAGCTTACCGTGGGAGCGAGGTTGGCTCCAGTGTTCATGCCGTAAAGTATAGCGGCAACGTCCTACTATGTGAGCTTGGAGGCTTTTTCGTTTTTACGCAATCAAAAGATACAATTGATGGGAAAACTTTCTGGAGCTTAAAGGCCAGCTGCTAGAACAAATACTGCACCAGATACAATGTGCCCATCCCGGTAAGAATGGTGAAAAAAATATTTCGAGTTTTGTATGCAACGAGTAAGGCAATAATTCCGGCCAACAGACGTTCTTTACCCTGTAAAGCGTTAACCATGCCTTCATGGTAGAAAATTGCTGGTGCGACAAGGGCTGCAAGCACTGACGCTGGAATGAACTTGAGAATATCTGTAAATTTGTCACTAAGCTTGAACCGATCAGCTGTAAGGATAAAAGAGCCGCGCATAATAATAGTAGCGATACCGATGACGGAAATGACAATCCAGAAGGTGCTATTACTCATGGCATGCTCCTTTTCTTTTGCTAACAAAATATCCGGTAAAGATGCCTGAGAATGCCCCGATCATGAGCCCCATGTTGTACGGAAGTGAAACCGTAAGGATGGCAACAATTGCCGCGACAACTGCGGCAAGGGCGGACGGGCGGTCAACAATGTTGGGTACGAGAAGCGCCAAAAATGTGAGCGGCACTGCGAAGTCAAAAGACCATTCAGGAGGGATAAGCGAACCGAAAAAAATTCCGCTTATGGTCGAAATCATCCACGTGACATAAAGCGATGTGCACGCACCGGCGAAGAAGGGTAGCTTTTGATGTTTGCTGCTCTTCTGTGTGAATTCCACAATGGAAACCGCGTATGCTTGATCTGATAAAGTGTACGAGAGATATAGACGCTGCCATGGGCTTAAAGGTCCGAGGTGCGGCGTGATTGACGCACTGTACATGACAAAGCGCAGGTTGATCATAATGGCTGTAGCCACAATAATGATGGCTGAACTGTTCTCTGTCATAAGCTGGGCAACGGAAACCTGTGCGGCTCCGGCGAACATGAAGATTGTCATGAAAATGGCTTTGAGTGGAGAAATTCCGGCGGCAATTGTGACGACTCCAGTAAGCATACCGAAGGGAACAATCCCCGGCATTACGGGAATGATTGTGCTTGCGCCGGTGAGGAAGGATTCTTTAGTTGAGCGAGTTGTTGACATCTCGAAAGCTTACTATCGTACCTCCCCTCTGTCGAATTCTTTTCGTGTTGCAACTGCCTATGATGAACAGTGTTACCCTGCCTGCGGAAGGCATTTCTGGGGGGCTTGCATGGAACTGACAAGGCTTGGAAGTTCTTGCGGAGGAATTGGACGCGAGAATAAATATCCTTGAGAAAAATCACATCCTGCTTCTAACAGCATTATTCGTTGCTCCTCTTCTTCTACCCCCTCAGCGACAACGGTTAACCCTAATGCGTGTGCAAGGGCGATTACTGCTTTTACTATCTCATAGTTAGCTGGGTTTTTTTCCATGTCTGCAACAAAACTTCTGTCGATTTTTAAATTGCTGATTGGAAATTGTTGCAGGTACATGAGTGAAGAATAGCCGGTTCCGAAATCATCAATGCATAGCCCTACGCCTAACGCTCGTAATCTGCGTAGAGTAATATCAGCATAGTCTGGATTTTCCATAAGCATGGTTTCGGTTACCTCCAGACGAAGACAGTCTGGTGGTAAATTGGTTTTTTCAAGAATATTGGCGACAATGTCCGTTAACTCTAAGTCGGAAAGCTGACGTGCTGAGAGGTTAACGTTTACTTTCAAATTTTTGAATAATGGGTTGCTCTTGCGCCATTCTGCAAGTGTTGAACACGCTTCATGTAGCACCCATTCGCCAAGTTGCAGGATCAACCCTGTCTCTTCTGCCAACGGAATAAATTTTGTTGGGGAAATAATGTTGCCCTGACTGTTTTTCCAGCGAACAAGTGCTTCAAAGCCAGTCATGGCACGCGTTACGGTATCCACTACAGGCTGGTATACGAGAAAGAACTCATCGTTAATAAGCGCGTTGTGAAGATCGAGCTCCATGCTGATGAGCTTAAGCGCGTTGGAGAAAATTTGTGAGTCGTAGACGGCAACTCCGTCAGTTCCGTTGGAACGCCCGTGATTGAGTGCAACGTGTGCGTTTTGCAGGTAGCGTTCAGCTGTGTCTACTTCTGAATCGCCGTGCATGACCCCGAAACTGGCAGACATATGAATCTGTTTACCGTTCCATAAGATGGGGCGCTTGATGCGCTTGATGAGAGTTTCGATGGAGCGGTGTACGGATTGCTGATTAGTGGTGTCTTCATACATCAGCACAAATTCGTCGCCGCCTATTCTGAAGACAGTTTCAAAGCCGTATATAGAAGCGCGGAGGCGGTCTGCAAGTTTGCAGAGAATCGCATCACCGGCAACGTGACCAAGTGAATCGTTGATGTTCTTGAAGCGGTCGATATCTATATAGATGACGGAAAAGTTCCAATGATTTGCTGCTTTGGCACGAGTAATGGCGTTTTTAATTTTTTCGATGCACTTACAACGGTTAGGGAGTTTTGTAAGGCTGTCATGCCATGTAAAGTGGGTGAGTTGCTGCACAACACTGCGGTGTGCTGTGATGTCGTGACAAAAAGCTCGAATGCCGCAATTGCAGCCGTCGGCATCTGATGCGCGACTGGCTTCAAATTTCATCCAACGTTTTTTGCTGTCGGGCAAGCGGATTTGGAATTCTGCACATGCATAGTTTTCCCCCTCAGTTATCTTGCGCCATAGGCCATGCCATAGCGGAAGGTGTTCTTCAATGAGGATGGCTTCCATGAAACGTGAGTTACGGTAAAAGTGCTTTGCTTCGTATCCGCAGCATATTTCGCAGGCGTTTGAAACGACTTCAAGTGTTCCATCTGCGGAATACCAGAACTCCCATAGCGGTGAATGGAGTACCATATTGCGGGCGGAGTCATTGGAGTAGAAAATAGGGCGGGTGCTCTGTAACTTTTCTAGATGCTCTACCTCAGTGCTTGGTGGAACCGTAGCTCCTGCCATATCTAACTCCCTGTTGTATTTAGATTACGCAGGATTAATCCCGTCTAACAGACTAAGAAAAAATAAAATTTATATATAAAAACACGCTAGAACACGGAATAAAAAAGAACAAGTGTGATGTGCATTATTCTTTAATCTACTTACATAAAAATGTATAATGAGGAAACTGATTAAAAAATAAGGCACCCTGTTCTGAGTCTAAACTCAGAACAGGGTGCCTTACAACTTTGTGGAGGGGGAAACTACGCAGCGATGTGCGTGAGTACTTCTTTGGTTGCCTTATGTTCTGGATCAAGGCGTAAAATTTCATTAAATTCCGCAATAGACTCGTCTTTACGGTTTGTTGAAAAAAGACAAGTTGCATAGGAGAAGCGCACTGCTGTGTCGGTTTCGTCTTTTTCCAAAGCGCGGGCAAAAGCAGGAAGAATTTCTTCAACGCGCTCAGTGCTGTACCCCTGCTGGAGAAGGCAGTTAAGGGCAACTTTATCTACTGGATTAATGGAGAGAGCTTTAAGGAAATGGGTAAAGCTTTCATCGTGCTTACCCTGTTCCGCAAGAACAAGGCCGATACCGGCATGTGCGCGGGCACTTTTTTCCATAGTGGCAGCTTTCATATAGAGTGATAACGCGGCGTCGTAATCACCAGCAAAAATGCTGACTGCTGCAAGGCCAAGAAGCGGCTCAGAAGATTTGTTATTAAGCTCCATTGCACCTTCAAAACATTCAATAGCTTTAAGAGTGTCGCCTAACGCGAGATGGTATTCGCCAAGTACTTTTAATGTCTGGTAGTCGCTCATACGGGTATCCTTATTGAGTTTAGCTACATCCCCACAAATTCATACGATTAGGCGTGTAGGAAAAATAGTTCAGCTTTTGTGTTTCTGCAGGATATTCAGCAACTACCATGCCAAAATCTATAGGACCTTCCATTCTTAGGAGTGACAATTCTCTGTCACTCCGTTTCTTTTTTTATAGAATAAAAATGACAGATTTATAAAAGATATAATGAAAACAACTTGTTGCAACTGTGGAACACCTTTTGCTTTATATTCAGTACCGTTGGCTCCCTTAACAAAGGAAACAGCGGGAAGACTAGTGAAAAGGAGGATCCTGCATGAAAGGTTTATTTGAAACCCATACGTTGCTTAGTGCGAAGGTTATGGACATGCAGTTACAGCGTCAGAATGTTGTCATGAGTAACATGGCAAACCTCAAAACTCCGGGCTATCTCGCTCGCAGGGTTAATTTTGAGGAAGATTTACAGAAAGCGCTGAACATTGATGGTCGTGGAAAGATGACACGCACTTCCGGCAAGCATGTTCCTGCTTCCTTTGATCCGAAGAATTTCGGACCGGAATGGGAAAAAGCAATGCCACTGCGCGTTGTACACGGTGAAGACCGTGTTGATATGGATAAAGAAATGGCTGTGATGGCTAAAAATACCATGCGCTACAACACACTGGCAACAGTAGTTAAAAGCAATTTTGAAGGTATGAAAAGTATCATATCAGATGGAGCTAAATAATGGATTTCATGACAGCACTCGATATCGGAGCTTCCGCGCTCAGTACTGAGCGTACAAGCATGAACATTATTTCAATGAACCTTGCAAACGCTAAAACTACCCGAACTGCGGAAGGCGGCCCGTACCGACGTAAAACCGTTGTGTTGCAGGCAACAGAAGTTGATCATCCGTTCAGCAAGCAGATGCAGTCTGCGATGGATAGAGACTTGCGCGGTGTACGGGTAAGTCAGGTCGCACAGGATTCCCGCCCGCTCAAACAGGTTTATGAACCTGGGCATCCTGATGCAAATGAAGAAGGATATGTTTTTTATCCTGATATCAACGTGGTGGAAGAGATGGCTAATCTCATGACTGTACAGCGCAGTTACGAGGCAAACATTTCCTCAATGGATGCCGTAAAAACTATGTACAACAAAGCATTAGAGCTTGGCCGCGGTTAGGCGGACAATGTTTAGGAGTAATCCATGTCTATTCAGAATATAGGAATGAAGGCGTACTCAGAAGCCTTAAACAGTTTTGCAGCTGGTAATAAAAAGGTGCAGCAGTCCACTGCATCTGAAGAAAAAACAACAACCTCATTTATAGATACTGTTGAAGCATCTGTGAAAAAAGTAAACGACATGCAGCAGGAAAAATCTGTCATGGTCGAATCTTTTGCCTCAGGTGAGCAGCAGAACGTACACGAACTTATGATTACGTTACAAAAAGCAAGCGTTGCTATGAACCTTACGTCCGCCGTACGTAATAAGGTTCTTAATGCTTACAACGAAATCAGCAAAATGCAGTTCTAATTCATACTGTTATATCGCCTTTTATTAACTGTATTTTTCGGAGTAAATAATGTCCCCCATGTTAAACGATGCTGTCGATCGCACAAAAAATTTCTGGTCGAGTATTACCCTCTCGCAACGGGTATTTATCGGTGGTCTTGCGCTTACTGTACTCGGCGTGTTTTTCGCGTTGTTGTTCTGGCTGAATAAGCCGGACATGCAGTTGCTGTACTCTAATCTTGCTCTTGAGGATGCGAATAGAATCGTTAAAGTTTTGCAGGCTGAAAAAGTTCCTTACAGTCTGGAAAACAACGGCTCCACCATTCTTGTGTCTGCAGATAAAGTATACGACATGCGTATTAAGATCGCCGGTGAAGGTGGTTTAACTGGGCAGGGCATTGGCTTCGAAGTCTTTGATGAAGTAAAAGTCGGGCAGACAGAATTCGTACAGAAAATTAACTACCAGCGCGCACTTCAGGGTGAACTGAGTCGTACTATTACGGAATTCCCTGCGGTAGAATCAGCCCGTGTGCATCTGGTAATCCCTCAGAAAAGCTTGTTCATTGAGGAAGAGATGCCGCCGTCTGCTTCTGTTGTTTTAACCCTCGCAGAAGGGAAAAAAATGTCAGAAAAAGACGTTATGGCAATCGTTAATCTCATGACCATGTCTGTTGAAGGTCTGGAAAAAGGTCGTGTATCCATTGCGGATACAAAGGGTACTGTGCTGTATCACCCTGAAGATGAAACTTCCATCGAGGGTATGACATCAACACAGTTCGACCATAAGCAGACCATTCAGCGAAATCTGGAAATGCGCATTCAGGAACTCTTGTATCCTATCATTGGCGCAGGCAAGGTTATTGCGAAAGTTAACGCCGACCTTGATTTCAATCAGCGTACTATCCGTAAAGAGCTGTACGACCCAGACAGCGCTGTTATCCGTTCCGAGCAGAAAAGCGAAGAAACAACTCGCGGTAGCGCTAACCTTGAGGCTGGAACTCCTGATGCAAACTTCAGAGGTGACGGCATCGGTGGTAGCATAAGCCAGCAGAACTCTACTCGTGAAACATCTACACTCAACTACGAAATTAACAAAGAAGAGCAGAACATCGTAACCCCTGTGGGGCAGGTGGATCGTCTTAGTATTGCGGTTGTAGTTGATGGTATGTACGCAGCAAATCCAGAAACTGGTGCAATGGTATTTACACCGCGTACTGAAGAAGAAATGACTCGCATTAAAGAGCTGGTTTCCAACGCGGTTGGCTTTGAAACAGCTCGTGGTGACGCCATTGAAGTTTCCTGTATCGCTTTCGGTGAACTGAATGTAGAACGCGAACGCAGTCTTGCAGAAGTAATCGGAGACTATGCATTACGCATGGGTAAGCCGATTCTGAACGCAGTACTCGTATTCCTCTTCCTTCTCCTCATTGTTCGCCCTGTTATTCTCGCGCTTATTCGACCTAAGGTTGAAGCAGGCGAGGTTATGGAAGGTCTTGAAGGGCTTCCAATGGGCGAAGAGCGCATAGCGCTTATTGAAGGTGAAGAAGAGATTGATGCATTGGATGCACTGAAGAAGATTGAAGACATTAAGGCGCATGCATTACAGATTTCCGAACAAAACATGGAACAGGCTGTAGGCATCTTGAGGTCTTGGCTTAAAGATACCGGAGGGCAGAAAGTTGGCCACTCAGCTTAAGGGCGCGGAAAAAACCGCCGTATTACTCCTGGCGATGGGGGACAAGTTCACCGCTGAGACGTTTAAACGTCTCGACCGTGCAGACATTGCTCAAATTTCAAAAGCCATGATGGAACTGGACACAGTTCCTAAAGAAGATGTTGAAGATATTTTACGTGAGTTCCACCATTCAATGATCGCGGGTAAAGAGATGATTTCCGGTGGCGAAGAAGCCACACGTCGAATGCTCCTGAAAAACCTTGATAGTGAAACCGCTAAGTACATTATGGATACACTGGATCTGGATAATGGTCCGGCGCCGTTCCGTGAACTTGAAAACGTAAGTCCTCGTATTCTTGCTCAGATCCTGCGTAACGAACACCCGCAGACATTAGCACTTATTCTTGGTCACCTGCATTCAGATCAGGCAGCAGAGCTTATTCAGATGCTCCCTGCCGGTATCAGACCAGAGGTGCTTATGCGTCTTGCCCGTCTTGAAGCTGTACCGGAAGATATGCTTATGGCAGTAGACAAAGTGTTGCAGAGCCAGCTCATTGCTATGGGTGGCAAAGAAGGCAAGAAAGTGGGCGGCGTTGCTGCTGTTGCGGAAATCCTCAACGCAGTGGATCGTGCTACCGAAGAAGAAGTACTCGCAGAGATCGAAGAAGAATCTGTACAGATGGCAGAAGACATTCGAAACCTCATGTTCGTATTCGAAGACGTGGCAACACTGGACGGTCGCGGTATCCGCGAGTTGCTGAAAGAAGTATCCAACGAGGATATGACTATGGCGCTCAAAGGTGCTTCCGAAGATATGCAGGACGTGTTCTTCAGCAACATGTCCGAGCGTGCGGCAACCATGATACGGGAAGATTTGGAGATCATGGGACCTACAAAGCTTTCCGACGTAGAGGGTGCGCAGCAGACAATTGTAAAGATTGTACGCCGCCTCGAAATGGAAGGACGCATAGCCATCGGACGCGGAGGCAACGATGTCTTCATCTAATATTCTCTCTGGCAATATTTTATCCGACACAGCTGCACCGAAAGGTGTGGCTGTGTGGGGTACCATTTTTACCGGTCCCGGTGCTTCCAATGAGCACACACTGGAAGGCGTGGAAGGTTCACGTTCCCAGCAGTGGGATGACGCTACAGAAGCTGCCTATATGCAGCGAGTTCGTGAGCGTGCAGTTGAGCGTGCTTCAACCATTCTTGCTAAAGCGCGCGAAGAAGCAGAATGGATTAAAGAAAAAGCACGTCAGGAAGGTTACGAACAAGGCTGCCAACAGGCTCAGGAAGAGCTTACAGCATTGCAACAGCAGCATGCGGATTCCGTATCCGGTGTTCTCGGTGCCATTCAGGGACAGTGCTCCAATATCTTTAATAACTGGCGTAGTGAGCTTGTAACTATTGTGCGCTCTGCTGTTGAACGTACTTGCGCTGTAGAGATGTCAGAAAACCGACAGACCTCTTTAAAAAAGCTTTTTGCAGAAGCTGTACAGGTTCTGGATGAGCGCAGACAGCTGGTTATTACCGTGCATCCAGATGATGAAGATATGGTTACCGGCATTATTCAAAATGCTCAGAATCACTATAGCGGTCTGGAAGCATGGAACGTAAAGTCTGATTCCACAATTGTTGCCGGTGGTATTCTTGTGGAAAGCCGTGATGGTATGGTGGACAATACCATTATCAGTCGCAAACAGGCCGTGGACGATATTTTAGATCAGCTTGTGATCCCAGAGGATCAGATATGATCGACCCGCGTGGTGCCCTTGAGTTGCTGACAAACTTAGAGCCTAGCCAGTCTTTTGGTAAGGTGAACAAAGTTGTTGGTCTCATTGTGGAAGGCTGTGGAATCAAGGCTCCTTTAGGAGCTGTGTGTCAGCTTATCCCTGAAGATGGTGCAGAGCAGATTCCGGCAGAGGTCGTGGGCTTTCGTGACGGCAATATTCTGTTCATGCCATATGGTGACATGCGCGGCATTAAGCCGGGATCACTTATCCGAAATTCAAGCCTGCCTCCAACTTTTCCTGTGGGCAACGACATGCTCGGCAAAGCGTTTGATGCGTTTGGCAATGAGCTTGGATCAGAATTACCGATGCATACTGCTGAAGGCTACAAGCCTTTGTATGCATCACCACCTAACCCGCTTTCCCGTGCGCGCATTGTAGAGCCGCTGGACGTTGGAGTTCGCTCCATCAACAGTCTCATCACATTGGGCAAAGGGCAGCGTGTTGGTATTATGGCGGGTTCCGGTGTTGGCAAATCAACTCTTATGGGTATGATGGCTCGATACACTGAAGCAGACATCAACGTCATTGCGCTAATCGGCGAACGTGGGCGTGAGGTTTTGGAATTCATGGAAAAGGATTTAGGTCCTGAAGGCATGAAACGCTCAGTACTTCTCGTGGCAACATCCGACCAATCACCGCTTGTGCGTATGCGTGCCGCATATGCTGCAACCGCAGTAGCAGAATTTTATCGTGATCAGGGCAAAAACGTTCTGCTTATGATGGACTCAGTAACCCGATTTGCAATGGCAGCTCGTGAAGTTGGTCTTGCAACAGGTGAACCGCCAACAACCAAGGGCTACACCCCTACAGTATTTACCCAGCTTCCAAAACTTTTGGAACGCGCAGGCAACAGTGATAAAGGCAGTATTACCGGAATCTATACTGTTCTTGTTGATGGTGATGATTTCAACGAGCCGATAGCTGATGCTGTGCGTTCAATTCTCGACGGGCATATCGTTTTAACGCGTGATCTTGCGGATAACGGACATTATCCAGCAATCGACGTTTTGCGTTCTGTCTCTCGTCTTCGTGGTGATATTTGCACCCGTGACGTTATCGAGGAAGGACAGTCTGTAACAAAGTTGCTGGCTGCATATAAGAAAGTGGAAGATATGGTTAACATCGGCGCGTATTCTCACGGATCAAACCCTGTGGTGGATAAAGCCATTGCAATGGTGCCGAAAGTAAACGAATTTTTGCAGCAACGGGTAGAAGATCCTTGTACCATCGAGGAGTCCTATTCTCAGTTGCATACTCTAGTACAACAATAAATAGAGGCAGCCTGAAGCAACGGGAAGGGACGCCCGTACTCCAGCACACTGTACGGCGATATGACAGTACGCATCGCTGATTGGCTGCTTTGTTTAGTGCAGTACACATGAAAAAGGGTCGTGATATTATGTTACGGCCCCTTTTTTATTCTCTTTGACCTAACTTGCACTGTTAGCTGACACACGAACATAGTCTTTCTGCAAGGCTTGGAAACTGCTATGACCAAGTCGTATGAGTATGAAATTTTTGTTACATCAAGAAAAAAATGTTGCTGTCTTCTCTAAAAAACACCTCGCTGTGTAAAAAGCTATTTTTTCAAATTGTTAAGCGGTTTTGCTTTTCGAAGGGCTTGAAGGCACTTTTTAATATCGTTGCGTTATGCTGATGTTTTTAAGGAGCACTCATTCTTTTGTGAGATGAACAGTGAGAGCGCTATGTAACCTTGAGAATCAAGGTTTTTTCGGAGAAAATGGAGTGATTGTGGAAAAAAAGCGAGTTGGATGAAATGAACGCTTGATGTAAATGTAACATCTGTTACACTCTCGTAGTTGTAGAGAAAGAATTATGCACAGAACTGTGCAGCAGGGCATAGAGAATAAAAAATCCCCTTACAAGATTGCAAGGGGACTTTTCTTTGTGATGTCTCACAAAGTGGTGGGCTATACAGGAGTCGAACCTGTGGCCTCTGCCTCCGGAGGGCAGCGCTCTATCCAGCTGAGCTAATAGCCCGTGGGCGGTTAAGTAGACTTGAGAGTCTATGATGTCAAGTTATATAACGTGTTGCCATGCCCTGTCAGCATAAAATGATGTAAAGTAATAAAACGAGAATGTCTGCGGTACATAAGGCTCTTGTGCCATGAGAGGTCTGTTTTCAGGCGTTCAATTGTGTCTCGATTTGTCTCGATTTGCATCATAAAAAAGCATAAAGTCACATATTTGTCATTTTGGACTGTTCGAGCTACAAATATTTTGAACTTGTTACAACAAATAACAAAAAAAGAAATGAAATTTGACAAAATTGTGCAAAAAGGGAGAAAAAACCTTTTTAAAGATTATTTCTCTAGCACTCGTATAATTAGTTTGGTAAAGCCGCTTGCAAGACAATAATGCAAAGCAAATAGTCTTTGCTGTTAGTTTGTCTTGTCTGCTTTTTTTTAATGTTACACCGGAACAGAGATGCTCCGATAGTAAGTGAGAGTCATGAAAAAGATTGTTGTAGCCGTGACTGGTGCCAGTGGTATGCCACTGTCAGTTACGCTGCTCAAAGAACTCGCCGCCACTTCTCAGGCTGAAGTACATCTTATTGTATCTGATGCAGCCAAGACAGTCCTCGAGCTTGAGTCAGGGCTTACTCTCGATCATCTCACCTCCTATGCACACTCTGTCTACTCACAGCATGAATTCGGGGCAGCACCGGCAAGTGGTTCCTGGTTGCACGACGGCATGATTATTTGTCCGTGCTCTATGGCCTCTCTTGGCGCCATCGCCAACGGTATTGGTTCTAACCTTATACATAGAGCTGCTGATGTAACTTTGAAAGAACGTAGAAAGCTTATTCTTGTTCCTCGCGAGACACCGCTGAATCGTGTACACTTGCAGAATATGCTCGCGGCCGATGAAGCAGGTGCGCTTATTATGCCACCTACTCCGGGCTTTTATTCAAAGCCTGAGACGATAGAAGATATTTGTACTCATCTGGTAGGTAGAATGCTTGATCATTTAGGCATCGAGCATGCTTTAGTTAAACGCTGGAACGGCATTTAGTCGCTCCAACTTTAGCCGGAGGACAGCACATGCAGGAATTGCAATGGAATGGACACGCGAATTTTCAACTGAAAACTCCTTCAGCGACAATCTTAATTGATCCTTTTTTTGAAGGAAACCCTTCTGCCGCCAGCACATGGCAGAAGGCATCGAAACCGGATGCTGTATTTGTGACCCACGATCACGGCGACCATACCGGCTCGACAGTAGAAATTTGTAAAGCCACAGGCGCTAAGCTTGGTGCCATTGTCGGTACAGCTGAAAGGTTTGTAGCGGCAGGCGTTCCGCAGGAACAGATAATAAATGGAATCGGTTTTAATATAGGTGGTACAATTGTGGTGGAAGGTGTGAGTGTGACCATGACGCAAGCCTACCATTCCACAGAATCTGGTGCTCCTGTCGGGTATATTTTCCGACTGGACGACGGATACACCGTATATCATGCCGGTGACACAGGAATTTTCTCAGGAATGGAATTATGGGGGCGATTGTATGACATCGATCTCGCCCTGCTACCGATAGGTGGCGTGTTTACCATGGATGCAAAACAGGCGGCGCTCGCATGCAGTCTGCTAAAATGCAAAAGCGTGATGCCTATGCATTGGGGCACCTTCCCCGTCCTTGAACAAAACACAAAAGATTTTGCGTACCAGTTGAATAATTATGCTCCGGATTGTCGCCTGTACGATTTAAAACCAGGTGATAGTTTGAAGCTTGAAAACACAACGGCTGCTGCCTGCAAATGTTAGCAGAAGTCATTGAATTGCATGGACTGGTATCGTGCAAGACAAAACGATGTCGAAAAAAACAAGTTGGGTAGTCTATCTTGTGCGATGTGCAGACGGTTCGCTCTACTGCGGCATAACAACCGATATGGACAGACGCCTTGGCGAACATAACTCGGGTAAAGGAGCAAAATATACACGCTCCAGACGCCCAGTGTCCCTGATTGCCAGCGCCTTTGTTCCGGATCGGAGCACAGCTTCTAAGATAGAATGTAACATAAAAAGACAGCCCTCCGGCAAGAAAGTAGATACTCTGAACAGGTGCGTCAGAGAGTTCGCTTCTTCTGCAGCGCAGTCACAAGATGCCAGTTAGTGCATAAGGAATTTTATTATGGAAAGATGTATTTTTTCTGATCTCCCGTTGTCTCCGGAGTTATTGAAAGCAGTTGAAGACATGGGATTTGAAGAAGCATCTCCAATTCAGGCTTTGGCCATCCCGCCCCTTCTCGAAGGTAAGGACGTAATTGGTCAGGCTCAGACAGGTACGGGTAAAACCGCAGCGTTCGGTATTCCAGCTTTGGAAAAAGTCGACGTGCGTCAAAAATCTCCACAGGCAATCATTCTTTGCCCTACTCGTGAACTTGCTATTCAGGTTGCTACAGAGATTACTGAACTCGCAAAACGTAAGCGTGGCGTGTTTGTACTTCCTATTTACGGTGGTCAGCCAATCGATCGTCAGATTAAAGCTCTGCGTCGTGGCGTACAGGTTATCGTAGGTACTCCTGGCCGTGTAATGGACCACATGAAACGTGGTACTATTTCTCTTCAGGAAATCAGCATGGCTGTTCTTGATGAAGCGGATGAAATGCTCGACATGGGCTTCCGTGATGACATCGAGTTCATCCTTGAACAGGTTCCGGAAAAAAGTCAGACTGTATTCTTCTCCGCTACCATGCGTGACGAGATTCTTGCTCTTGCTAAACGCTTCCTTACAGATCCTGAGTTTCTTAAAGTTACTCAGAAAGTTCTTACTGTTCCTAACATTGAACAGATTTACTACGAAGTTCGTCCTTTCCAGAAAATGGATGCTCTTTGTCGTGTACTCGACGTATACAACCCTAAGCTCACAATCGTATTCTGTTCCACTAAACGTGGCGTAGATGAACTGACTGCTAACCTTCAGGGTCATGGTTACCAGGCAGACGGTCTGCACGGTAACTTGAACCAGACTCAGCGTGACCGTGTTATGAACCGTTTCCGCAAAGGTAACATTGAAGTGCTCGTTGCAACCGACGTAGCAGCTCGTGGTATCGACGTAGACGACGTTGAAGCAGTAGTTAACTACGATATCCCTAACGACGTAGAATACTACGTTCACCGTATCGGCCGTACTGGTCGTGCAGGTCGTATGGGTCGTGCGTTTACTTTTGTTTCCGGTAAAGAATTCTGGAAGCTTCGCGATATCAAACGCTACACTAAAGCACGTATCGTGCAGCATCAGGTTCCTACCATTGCTGACGTTGAAAATGCGAAATCAAGCAAACTGCTCGACGAAATTCGCGACAACATCAACAAGCACGAACTTGAGCGTTACCTCACCATCGTTAATGACTTCATTCAGAACGAATTTGATGGCGACCTCACTACTACTGAGATGGCAGCAGCGCTGCTTAAAATTCTCATGCATCGTGAACTCGGTGACGCAATGCCGGAAGAGAAAAAATCTTTCGGAGACACTGGCGCACAGGCAGGCATGGTACGTCTGTTCATCAACGTTGGTCGCAAAAGCCATATCGGCGCACGTGACATCGTAGGTGCAATCGCTGGTGAGTCCGGTCTTCCTGGTAAAATGATTGGTGCAATCGATATTTATGATCGCTTCACCTTCGTTGAAGTTCCAGAAGACTACGCACAGGAAGTTCTTAACGTAATGAACGGCAACCAGATTCGCGGCAACAAATTGTTCGTTGAACCTGCTTCCCGTCGATAAGACTCCTCGTTATAGAAATAAGAAAGGCTGCCCGTTTGGGCAGCCTTTTTTTATGGTCTGTTGTCTAAGTTTTTCGTTACTGGTTTGTTGTTACTTTTAACTTTTTAGCTGGCGAAATCTGCGTCAGAATTACGCCGCCAAGAACAAGACCGGACGCCAGAAATTGTGCTGTGGAAAGTCGATCTCCAAGAAATAAAAAGCCCATGAGCATCGTAAATACAGGAATGAGGTTCGTAAAACCGGAGGCTTGGCCCGCCGGTACTTTGCTTAATCCATAGTTGTACATACTGTATGCGCCCATTGTTACTACGCTTGCAAGATAGAGAACGGCAATGGTTGCGTCCTGCGGGTATTCCGTCGGGAATGCATCAGGAGTGAACATAAGAAGCGGCAGGAAGAAAATAGCACCAACCCATGCCTGCAACGCAGTAATAAACAGCGGTGAGTAACGGTTGGAAAGGTTTTTTGCCGTGATCATGTAGCCTGTTGCAGATACCATGGCGAGAGTTTCAAGCGTGTTGCCTAGCATCGGGTTAGGTGCGTTTTCCGTTGCCGATGCTCCCCATGAGAGCATGATGACGCCGAATGCCGCAAGAATGAATCCTGCCCATACACGTAGAGCCAGTTTTTCTTTGAGAACAAAGAATGCGGCAATGGCTACAAACACCGGCAGTGTCGCAACAATCATCCCTGCCTGTGTGGCGGATGTATATTTGAGCGCGTATGCCTCGAAAAGAAAGTACAGACCGGGTTCGCACACTGCCATGAAAATAAGTTGCTTCCAGTCCTCTCGTCGGACTTTAAGACCACAAAAATTCTTCCAGAGTACAAGAAAGAGTAAGGATGCGATGATCATGCGTCCAAACACAACCGCAATAGGCGAAAAGCCTGTTACAGCAATCTTCATGGCGATAAATGAGCTCGCCCACAGAACCATAGCACTGAAAAGTGACAAGGTAGGAAGAAGGTGGTCTTTAGTAAACATTGTTTTGAAATCCTGAAAATTGAATCTGAAAGGAACTGCTGCTGATTAACGAATAATCGAAGCGCAGCTAGTCGCAGTCGAGAGAAGGGAGTAATAGAGCGGTCGTGTCCTTATGGAGTACTGCTTTTTTATTCACTCGACACAGCCTCTGGAAGGGGAAAACTAGTAGCTGTTTAAAGAACTACTATAAGTTAGACACCATGTCAGTAGTCACTTTCTTCAGTGTTGTAAATCAGATTACTATTTGATTTTTATTGCTCTTCAGGCACGGGGTTTAGAAGTGTTTCAGCGGGGGAATTCTCTACTGTTTCTTTGCTGCTTTGTCGCTGGCTCATCCAGACGCCGGCAAGAACAAGGATGCAGGCTGCGTACTGCAACAGTGTGAGGGATTCTGAAAGAACCACGTGACCAAGCCCGATGGCAATGACCGGTATAAGATTGCCGTATGCCGAAGCTTGAGCAGCAGGAACATGACGCAGTCCGTAGTTGTAGAAGAGGTATGCGCCAAAGCTCACGGCGGTTCCAAGATACAGGATTGCCAACACTGCGTCGGGTTGCACGTTTACAGGAATTGTTTCTCCGGAAAGCAGAAGAATGGGGAAAAAGAAGATTGTTCCTATCCATGCTTGTAGTGCCGTTAGCGTGAATGCCGAATAAGAGGCACAAAGGTGCTTTGCAGTCAAAATGTATCCGGTAGCTGACAACATGGCCATCATTTCAAAAAAGTTCCCTAAAAGGGGATTGGGGGCGGAATCAGTGGCAATGTTTTTCATGGAGAGAAGAGCCACACCGCAAATGGCTGTAATGAAGCCTGCCCAGACTCTTTTGGGCTGTTTTTCTCGATAGAGTAAATAGGACCCCACAGCCACAAAGATAGGAACAATGGAACAGATCATTCCAGCTTGGGATGCGGAAGTGTATTTGAGAGCATGTGCTTCAAAGATAAAAAGCAGACATGGCTCACAGAGCACCAAAAATGCAAAAGTCTTCCAGTGTTCGCGGGGGATTTTTTTAATTTCTATTCGGTGCCATTGAGTAAGCAACACAAGCGAAGCAATAGCCATACGGCAGAAGACCACAAGCATTGGCGAAAATGCGACAATGGCGAACTTCATTGCAACAAAAGAGCTCGCCCACAGTGTCATGGCAGCACAAAGCGAGAGTTGTGGAAGAAGTGTAGAGTGTTTGGTTAGCATTATGTTGGTGTCGTATAGACGGCTGAAGGTGGAGAGTACCTGTTAATACAGTCCTGCCCGTTGATAGAAGCGGCGTACGGAGAGTTCTACCAGAACGAACAGTACAATCGGAACAATCAGGAATATGAGCGTGAGCGCGCTTGCCATGGCTCTATCCGCCCCTGTGATAAACGGGAACAAGTAGCCGGTGAAAGAAGGCACAACGCCGCCGCCGATGAGGAAGACAAGATAATAATCTGAAAATGCCACTAAAAAGACCACAGAGCCGCCCGCAATAATACCTGGGAGCAGGAGCGGAAATGTTACATAGCGTAGCCGCATCCATAACGACGCACCGAGATTTTTTGCGCAGAGTTCATATTCTTCACTGTATGCCTCAAAGCCTGAAATAAGGGCACGAAGCATGAACGGGTAGCTGAAAATAGTCAAGATGAGCACAACACCTGCAAAGGTATCTGCCAGAGACAATTTGATAAAGACGTGATGGATACCCATAGAGAACGTCATGGCCGGAACTAGCGCGGGTGTTAGTAAAATTCCTTGCAGCACATTTTTTCCTGCAAAGCGAACTCGTGCAAAATGGTAAGCAGGTAACAGGCAGAGTGCAAGTGTGCAGAATGTTGTTGATAGCGAGTACAACACAGAGACACCAAGATGCAGCAGAATAGAATTGCTATGCTGCCATACTGATTGCAATGCCTTGGTGGAATACTGTGTGGGAATAATCTCCGGCCATGTCCAGCCGGGGGCGAACAAAGAGAGGACAAGCACCGCGGTCGGGCCGACGAAAAAGAGTATGAAAAAAAGGAACAAAAGTTTGTGACGCAGGGTGGTTCTAGCCATGCATTTCCTCCGGACGTGTCTTTGCTACTGATCGCAGGTAGAAGGTGAGAAAGACAATAGAGAATAGAAAGATACCGATGAGAATCGCCATGGCTTGCGGGCGATGGTACAACTCTTTTCTAAAATACATGTTGTATGCTTCAATGCTGAGCATAGCAGGTTGTGAGCCGCCGAGCAGGAACGGGATTTCAAATGCACCGAATCCGAATAAGAATAGGATGCAAAATGTTGAATGCAGAGCGCCGCTGATGTGTGAATATGTGACGGTACGAAATGTGCGAAAGTGTCCGGCTCCCAGCATGTAAGCTGTTTCCAGCAGACGCATATCCAACCGTTTGAGTGATGCGTAGACCATGAGCAACGCAAATGGAATTTGTTTGTATGTGTAGGCGATGATCATGCCCCAACCGTCTCCGCCGAATAATATAGATGGAAAGTCCTGCGGGGTAGCGGTGAGTCCCGCATGAAACAAAGCAGACGAAACCAGCCCTGATTTTGCCCAGAAAAAGAAAACGATAAATCCTACTGCAAGATGGGGTAGAATGAGGGGGATCTTGTAGATAACACCCGCCTGTTGCAATACAGACGGCATCCGCCATAATCCAACAGCTAGAATGGTTCCGATGGTCACAGAAAAGAGCGCAGCCAGCGCGCCGACTTTTATGGACAGAAGAAACGAACGCAGCATATAGGGTGTGAGCAACGCCTTGTAGCTGTCGAGCAGGCCGCCTTCATAGGGAAACGGCAATCCCATTCCTAGAGATTGAAGAACAGCCAGCACTATTCCTCCGACAAAAAAGAGGAAAAAAGGAATGAGTAATGGTGATAAATAGCGTAAATTCAAAAAAATAGACTGGTTAGGCATGAGGTTCCATTGCTGTAGATCATATGAATAGTATATCTGCATGTTACAGGAATCGCGGCTAACGTACAGTTTGAAGATAATCTCAGCAAATACTATATCCTATCACTTAGTTTTATATCAAACATATAGGGCCATATGGAATCTCAATCGAACTCATGGAAGAGCACCTCCCTTGCTGCAGCAGTTGTTTCTGCGGGTAGTTTTCTTTCCCGACTTGTTGGCTTGTTGCGCGATGTTATGATCGCGTCGTTGCTTGGTGCAGGCCCATTGGCGGATGCGCTGATCGTGGCGTTCCGTATTCCTAATCTTTTTAGAAAATTATTTGCAGAAGGTTCACTTTCTTCCGCTGTCACGGCAGCGGTTACCCATGTTCGTGAAGTGGAAGGTGAAGCAAAGGCGGCATTACTTATCCGTGCTTGTCTTTTGTGGACTGTCGGAATCTTCTCATTACTTTTAGTGTTGGCAGAATACGGAAGCAAGATGCTTGCGGCGGTATTAGCACCGGGGTTGTCCATGTCTCCGGATGTTTTTACTCATGCGGAAGCTCTCTTAACTATGACGCTGCCGTATCTTGTGTGCATCGGTCTTGTAGCATTTTTATCTGGTGTGCTGCATAGCCGTAAACATTTTCATGCCCCTGCGCTTGCGCCGTTGGTGCTGAACTGTACTCTCGTTCTTGGTGCAAGCACCGCATGGGCTTGTTCTTTGCCCGTCGCGGAAACATTGTGTGTGTCGCTGGTCATCGGCGGTGTGCTACAGGTTCTTTTACAACTCATATTTCTTCGGGGTGAAGCCTTTTGGCGTGGCACTTGGACATTGCGTGATGTTCATGCGCGATCGCTGGGCAAAACGCTCGTGCCTACAGTCTTAAGCGGGGCGGTGTTTCAGGTCAGTGTAGTTTTAGTGACGATGCTAGCTTCATTTCAGGCAAAAGGCACCATTGCAAAGCTCTATTTTGCGGACAGGCTGGTACAGTTTCCTCTGGGCTTAATTGGCGTAGCCATTGGCGTTGCGGTACTTCCAACGTTATCTTCTCTTGCGGTTTCTAACGACAGGCAAAAATATGGCGAGGTGTTAGCCTCTGCAGTGCAATTTACCCTATTTCTATCTCTTCCTGCTGCTGTCGGGTTGTATGTTCTGGCGCATCCTGTTCTTCAACTCTTCTTTGAACGCGGGGCATTTTCAGCTTTGGATGCCGCTGCGGCTTCTGCCATGCTACAGGCGTTTTCTTTGGGGCTTCCAGCTTTTGCTATCACTCGTCCTTTGCTTAGCGGGTATTACGCAAAGAAAAATAGCCGTATTCCTTTGTTAGCGGGAGGATGCAATCTAATTGTGACTGTGTTGTCGGGCGCACTCTTTATGCAAGTATGGGGCGGAACAGGGCTTGCGTTGGCGGTTTCATGCGGTGGTTGGGTCAACTGCATTTTGTTGTATGTTCTGTTACGACGTGGGAGGGGGCTGGCTCAACCAAGTATATGGAATTTAGCCTACGTATTGATGAGTGTTTTCGTAGGCATTGGTTGCTGGTGGGCAGTACCGTTTGGAATCGCCAGCTTGCTTTGCATCCCTGTGGTGGCTTTGGGGTATGTCGGGTGTTTGTATGTCGGACGCAGCCCTGATGCTCAGCTTCTTTTTTCATTGGTGATGAAAACACGGCGCAACCATTAGAAATAGTTAATTTATAGATTGCTTAGAAAGTCTGGCTACGCTATTTTAGAAATAGTGTTAACTCTATATTTCTAATAGTTAGAAGCTTCATGATCAGGTGGTAAAGCAATGCTGAAGCGGATACTCAGGCTGCAGTTTTTTCCAGACAGCTACACCAAAAATTTTATTGCGGTCAGCATTCTTTTAACAGCAATATTTCTTATTGTTTTTAATGCAGTGTGCTATTTTTTTGCTATCAATCAGCGTATGCAAAATTTTATCCAGAATCATACAGAACATGCGCAGGTACTTGCGACTCATTTAGCGACGCCTTTAAAAGAAGGAAAACTGGAGCGGGCAGACAAGTTTCTTCATGAAGAGCTATCGCAGAAAAGTACATCAGGATTTTTTTTGTACGACGCAGAAGGTGTACTCGTCTGTGGCTGGTATAAGAATGAAGAGAGTCAGGTTGTTCCTCCTCTTGATTCTTCAGAGTACCTTATCGAATTACCCATCTATCATGCTGACTCACACGTAGGTAAACTTGTTTCAATCGTAACATTTGATCCTGCACACCAGCATTTTCTTAGTCTTTTTATCCCTTCTGTTTTTGCCAATATAGTTGCAAGTTCAATGGTCGTACTCATGGTCATTTTGCTCATTGTCAAGACGTTGCTGCGTCCGCTGCGCGAGCTTTCGGATACTGCTCGTAGAGTTCGGGAGGAGCAGACGTATTCCTTGCGTGCAAAACGTGAAGGGATGGGCGAGTTGGCAGAGCTTACAGATTCATTCAACAGTATGCTTGATCATATTGAAACGCACGACATGTTCCTGCTTTCGGAAAGCCGTAATCTAGAGATAGAAGTGCTTGAACGAACGTTGGAGCTTGAGAAGGCCACGAAAGAGGCAGAAACGGCGAATAGTGCCAAAAGCGAATTTATAGCCAGTGTGAGCCATGAATTACGCACGCCGATGAATGCTATCCTTGGTATGACAAACATGCTCCAAACCACAGAGCTGACCAGTAAACAGCGTGAGTATGCAGAGATTATTGCCGCATCATCGCAAAGTTTGTTGCATTTGATTAATGGTGTGCTTGATCTTTCTAAACTGGAAGCGAAGAAGTTGGAAATAGAAGAAACAAATTTCATTCTGCGTGATGTGCTGGATGAACTCGCAATTATCTTCACCGAAAAAGTTGCTGTAAAGGAAATGGATTTGGTGGTGGTTGTGGATGAGGGCGTACCGCCTGTCATGCGTGGTGATTCGTTCCGCTTGAAGCAGATCCTTTTGAACCTTGTGGGCAACGCGTTCAAGTTTACAGATCGTGGTGTTATTGAATTACGCGTGGGGATGAACGGTACCGTCACAAAACCTATTCAGATTCCACATGCCCGTGAAAATGATGAAGTGGTTCAGCTTGCTTTTTCTGTAAAAGATAAGGGCATCGGCATTGCGAAAGAAGCACAGACCAAATTGTTTGATACTTTTGTGCAGGCGGACGGCTCAACTTCCCGCCAATACGGTGGCACCGGTTTAGGGCTTTCCATTGTGGCAGAGCTTGTATCCCTGATGAAAGGCTCCATCACCGTGGAAAGTACAGTGGGAAGAGGCAGCACCTTCACCGTAGTCTTACCTTTTGCTGTGGCGGAAGATGGACGCAGTTACATTCTTCCTGTCTTTACAGGCTTGCGTGTGCTGGTTCTTGAACCATCTATTGCCGCGCGCGCCATGTGGCGAAATTTGTTCGCAGAGCTGGACATGCTTGTTGTTGTGCTTGGTACAGAGCGGCAAATGCTGTTGCAGCTTGAGCATCAGACGCAAGGCGCAGAGTTTGATCTCATAGTGCTTGGTAGTAAAGAATTGCTGGATATGACAGGGGGACTTGTAAACTATCTGTGCCAGCATCCGGAATTAAAAATTCTTATGGCTGCAAGGCTTGGGGACGAAACATTACCTGAGCGCGAATGTGACTTTACACTGACCGCATTTTTACGACGTCCGGTGACTTTCGCACAGCTTAAGCTAAATATTTTACGTGCGTTTGATTCCGACAAGATTGTTCAGTCTGAATTGGCTTCAGAAGCAGGGAGCCTTGAGGGGCTCTCTGTTCTGGTTGTTGAAGATAATGCCATCAACCAACAGGTGATGCGGGAAATTTTAGAATACCTTGGTGTGAAGGTCACAATTGCAAAGGATGGTAACTCAGCCATAGATCTGCTTTCAATTTGCACATACGATTTGGTACTGATGGATATTCAGTTGCCGGGCATGGATGGATTTACAACAACTATCCGGGTGCGTGAAGAGTTGGAATTGACAGATTTACCCGTGATAGCCATGACAGCGCATACGTTGCCGGAAGACAAGGACAGGGCGGCGCGAGCAGGTATGAACGGCTATTTAACAAAGCCTGTTGAGCTGGATGCCTTGGTGAAGTTGCTGAAAGAATATGACCTGAGAGAACAAAAGGCCGTGTTCCAGACTGAAACCGAAGCTTCCGAATGCGTTCCACCGGAAAAAACGTTGTCCAAGGTTCCGCAAGTTGTTTTGGAAGAGACTCCGGCTCCTTTGGAAAATTTGCCGGGTTTGGTTGTGTCTGAAGGTGTGGAACGGTTAAGCGGGAAAAGTCACATCTATCTATTAGTGGTAAAGACGTTTTATGAAACTTATGAGGATGTAGCCAAGGATATTCGTGCACTTTTTGATGCACAGGACTTAGCAGGGCTGGCAGCTAAAGCACATACACTTGCAGGTGCCAGTGGTAATATTTCTGCAAAAGATGTTTTTGCGTGTGCGGAGAAGATAGAAAAAGATGCTAGAGCCGGACATGTGGATGTTGCGGACATTGACGCATTTGAAGAAGCATTGAAGATAGCTTGCCTGTCGATGGAGCATTTGCTTGGTCTGTAGGCTGATATACAAAGACAAGACATAAAAAAAGCCCCGTACAGAGTACGGGGCGTTCTTACTTGGATGGGGCGAATGAAGAGGATTGAACTCTCGACAACACGGGCCACAACCGTGTGCTCTACCAACTGAGCTACATCCGCCACAAGCAGGAATGTGTACTATAGACTTCGGTCTTTTGGGTCAAGCATAAATTTCATTTTTTTTAAATTTATTGCTTCCTGATGTAAGTCAGCTTATACGACTTTACATGAGAGGGACTGATATTCGCTGTATAACCTAGCATGCCCATCTAAATTCTAATCCAGTGCGCACGATTGGTCAAACAAGATACCACGTTGTAGTAATGCATGAAGTGATCATACATATATTTGTATGCTTCTCATGTCCTATTTCTGCCATGTGTCTTACTATGAACGGTCTACACACTGTAACTTTAATTTAGGATGACATGCTTCGATATTCGAGACCCATTCAAGGGAGACATATGGAAAAATTAGTGATTCAAGGTGGCGTTCCGTTAAACGGAACAATTCGTGTCAGCGGCGCAAAAAATGCTGCATTACCGATTCTGATGGGCTCAATTCTACTTGCAGAGCCTGCACGTTTTACCAACGTGCCTAACTTGCGGGATATTCGCACAATTATCAGTCTTCTGGACATTCTTGGATGCCCGGGTCGGTTTGCTGACGGAGTTGTTGAAACAGAAGGTTGCAATCCGAAACCAGAAGCACCGTATGATCTTGTAAAAACCATGCGTGCCTCTGTGTTATGTCTTGGCCCTCTGCTTGCCCGCCTTGGCGAAGCTAAAGTTGCATATCCGGGTGGCTGCGCAATTGGCGCACGACCTGTTGATTTGCATCTCTCTGCACTTGAAAAAATGGGCGCAGTATTTGAAGTAGACTCCGGTTACATTATGGGGAAATGTGACGGACGATTGAAAGGTGCGCATATTGTTTTTGAAAAAATAACCGTAGGCGGAACAGAAAACCTGCTTATGGCAGCCAGCCTTGCAGAAGGCGAAACTATTCTTGAAAACGCAGCCCGTGAGCCGGAAATTGTAGATCTTGCAAACTTCCTAATCGCGTGTGGTGCTAAGATTGAAGGGCACGGATCAGGTGTTATTCGCATTCAGGGCGTTGAACACCTCAAAGGGTGTGAGTACTCCATTATGCCTGACCGCATTGAAGCAGGTACCTTTATGATTGCAGCTGCAATTACAAAAGGTGATCTGTTGCTTGAAAATTGCCCGAATGATTCACTTGATGCTGTTATCAGCAAGATTGAAGAAATGGGAGTCCGTGTGACCCAAGAAGAAAATGGAACTCGCGTAACATACGTAGAACCTCTTTCTCCTGTGGAAATCACCACTCAGCCATACCCCGGCTTCCCTACAGATATGCAGGCGCAGTTTATGGCGCTTATGTGTTGTGTGGATGGTACCTCAATGGTGGAAGAAACCATTTTTGAGAACCGTTTTATGCACGCACCGGAACTTGCACGTATGGGAGCGGATATCCGCCCTGTAGGTAGAACAGCCCGCATTAAAGGTGGCTCTGTATTGCGCGGTGCGCCAGTTATGGCGTCCGACCTTCGCGCAAGCGCATCCCTTGTTCTTGCAGGGCTTGCAGCAGAAGGGGAAACGCATGTGCAGCGTATTTATCATCTAGATCGTGGATACGAGCATATTGAAGAAAAGCTTATCCCTGTGGGTGCGCGGATTCAACGCGTAAACGAAGATTAAGTAATTAAGGCCTGCAGTCGTAACAGATTGCAGGTTTTTTTTTATAAAAATGTGAACACTGTTCACTTTTAGCTGTAATAAATTACATTTTTCTGTGAGCGATTGAACTTTAACGGTGTTTTGAGTGTGGGGTACATATTCACATATTTTTATCAGGAATACCCTAAGACAATGTCTTGGCACATTCCGTTGTGAGTGTTATGCCTTGCGGCGATGTTTCTTATCGTCCTGCTTTTTTCGATAGCTGAGTAGCAGCGTTGTTAAAAAAAATCAGCATATTACAGTAGACGTACTGTGTTTTTGAGCTGAAACTTGTGAAAGGTGATAAACAGTAGGATAGATTTTTTCCGGAAACATTAGGGCATAAACCATATACCTTAGTGTTTCTGTCCCCCTTGTATGCTTTGCAATGGGGGACTGAATGGAAAAGGGGGAACCTGGCCGGCTCCCCCTTCTTCTCAGAGTAAGGCAAATCCGTACATGGCATTTGCACTGCACGAATTTGCCTTACTCTGAGCGCCACATTCCCGATATCGAGTCAGTGCGCTGTATATTTTCTGTTAAAGAAATATGCGGCGTTTTGTAGTCTCTACGCCTTTTTTCTGTCTTCCAGTCCTCGTTGAACTGCCTCCACAAGCTTGGTGCGAAGTTGCTTAACAGCCTCGTCTTCTAGCGTTAGATCATGCTGCCTAAGAGTAAATGTTACATGGGAGATCATGTTTTCCTGTTCTATTTTCGCATCAAAATCCGGTAAAAAACGTGCCTTGTCGTACATCGATCCGATAAAGGTGGTCATGATGTCGTTGGCAAGCTGTTGTGACCGTGGTGGAAGAGAAGAGGTTGTTCTTAGTGGCTTACTGAGCTGTACAGTTTCTTTTTTAGGTTTGCGCATTCGCAAGAGGCCCCATATTGCTGCAAGCAAAAACAGCAATGCCGCAAAGTAGCCGGAAATACTTCCGCGCAGCATATAAGCAATGTACGGAAGTGCCAGAGTCAACAGGCAGCAGGTGTATAGGAGGATCTTGGTTATGGGCACAGTGTTACCAGCTTTGTTTGTACAGCTCCATGTATGATGTTGCCATCTTCATGTCGGTAAATTTCTGAACGCGTCTGTTACCGCCTTCCACAAGGCGTGCACGTAGTTCTTCATCCAGCATGAGGGTGCGGAGAAGCTTCGCGAGCTTTTCATGATCGTGGTTCGGGAATGTCAGTCCATTTTTCTGGTCTTCTACCAGTTCCAAATTGGAGGGGAGGTCAGACGCTATGACCGGAAGCTGGCCTACCCAGCCTTCTTTGATCACACCGGAAGAGCCTTCGCCGTTGACAGAAGGCACGGCCAGCAGGTCAAAATACGGGAGTTGATCGCGGGAGTCCTGACGTCCAAGCATGGCGAGATGGCTGCTGATTTCAAGCTCTTCAGCCAAGTCCTTAATTTCAGCGAATAACGGCCCGTCGCCCACAAGGCGTGCTTCCCATGTGGGAAGATCTTTGGATTTGGCAAGTTCTCCGAGTGCCTTAACAAGGACTACGTGACCTTTTTGTTCTGTTAATGCGCCGATCATACCGATGACTATGCGGTTATCATTACGATCTTTTTTAGGCTTGTAACGGGTAGCGTCAATTCCTGAATGAATGGTGAAAACTTTGCTGCGATCAAGCAGCGGTGCAGACTCCATCATGATGTCAGAAATTTCCTGACTGACACCGACTACGGCATCTGCAAGTAAATATTTTTTGCCGCTCCATCCTTTGTTAAGAGGATAGGACACTCGGCGGGTGTGAATGAGACGGAAGGCATTGCCGCACATCTTTTTAATAATACCGCCAAGCGATGCGCTTTTTGCACAATTGGTGTGAATCACCTGTGCGCCGTGTTTTGTAACGGCGCGGCGAAGTTTGTAGATGTTGCGTACGTCCCAGTCTCGGGCACCGGAAAGGGGCAGAAGGGTAATTCCTTCTACTTCTGCTGCGTGTGTGAGTAATGGAGCCTTGGCAGGTGCTGCCAACGTGACTGTGAACTCCTGAGAGCGGGCTAATGCACGCGCCAGGTAGAACACTTGCCATTGTCCACCACGCATTTCTTTTCCGAGATCAAGCAACAAAATGTGCATACATATTTTCCTGAATATCCAGTGCGGCCTCCGTTCCCCCATGAGTCCGCACTGCGATGTTGTTAATTCTAGTGAGATAAGAAGACTGTTAAGAATCTTCTTTTGTATAGTGAGGTAACTATGTGCTGTACAATCTTCAAAGCCGTATGGGAGTGTTTAAACGTTACGGATTACAAAAGGTACAAGCGAGAAAAAGTTTAGTTCAAAATATACGTAAAAGTATGTGAGAACCTGCATTTTTCGAGCCTGCGCCAGTTATCACTCGGGGGGCATTAAATCTTGCGGTATTGTACTCTTCGGCATAGTTTTCAAACTGTTAAAAAGCCGGTGCCGTCAAAAACAGCACCGGCTCTATTGTATCAGACATGTAAACAGAGCCTGCGCCGATAACGATTGGTAATCGAGTCCCGATGACGGGAGTATCGGCAGTAGTCACAGCAGGCTGACTAAAGTGGCAGTCCGTTTGTTTCAAGGTCTTCTTTGAGAATACGTCTAATTTCTTTGGCAACAGGCCCCGGACGAACATCGCTGATTGGCTGACCTTCAAAGCGTACAATGGAGATACAGTCGGATGTTGTGCCGAAAATTAAGACTTCTTTTGCTCGGAAAAGGTCGTCTTCACGTACTGCTCCAAATTCAATTTTGATCTTGTCTTTCATTAGTTCAACAGCGCGCATAATGGTTGTTCCCACCAGTGCGTTGGAGAATTCAGGGACAATGAGTGTTCCCTGCTGATTAACAAGAGCAACGTTTTCTGTTGCACCTTCAGCGATAAAGTCATCAGCATCAAAGCTGAACGGGAAATCGTAGCCGCGTTCATCCGCTTCGCGCTTCATAAGCACGTTAGGGATGTAGTTCGCACTCTTAACCCGCGCCATGTGCGCAGGCTTTGCCGGAATGGAGGAACGGAAGGCTGTTGCGCCTTTTTCGAACCATTCTTCCGGTTTTGGTTTGAATGTATACGCGACAATGTACAGACTGCTTACCGGACATTCTTTCGGGTCGATGCCGAAGCCGCCCGGGCCGCGACCAATAATAATACGCAGCAGTCCGTTTTGTGTTTCCGCAGCTTTTGCTACATCAACAGTAAGCTCTGTAAGTTTTTCCCACGTGCAAGGTGGAGACAGATGGAGTCCTTTAACGGATTTCTTCATACGCTCTATGTGCGCATCAAGCTGATACAGTTTTCCGTTTACCCATTTAATGCTCTCAAAAACGCCATCACCTCTGTGGGCGAGATGGTCGTCCATAGGCAGCAGCATCAGTTTCGGGTTTTTACAAATACATCCGATACGGTGCTCGTAAAAGGCAAGCACGTCGCGCTCTCCGGCTCGACGGCTATTCAGAATCTTGGAAATGTATTCCTCTGTATCACATACTGTCGCCACGGTTGCTTTCTCCTAGTCGAATACGGTTGTGTCTTTCACACCAAGAAGGTCGCGTTTAATCAATTCTTCTGCAATCTGTACTGTGTTAAGAGCAGCACCTTTGCGGATGTTGTCAGAAACGATCCACATGTTGAGACCATTTTCAATGGTTTCATCTTCGCGGATACGTCCAACGTAGGTGTCATCCTGACCTGCAGCATCAATTGCCATCGGGTAGATTTTTTCACCTGGGTTATCAAGCACGGTAACACCCGGCGCCTGAGTAAGAATAACACGAGCTTCTGCCGGAGTAATTTTCTGTTCAGTTTCAATGTTCACAGATTCGCTGTGACCATAGAAAACAGGAATGCGTACACATGTAGCAGTTACTTTAACAGAAGGATCGTTGAAGATTTTAACGGTTTCGTGAACCATCTTCATTTCTTCTTTGGTGTAGTCATTGTCCATGAAAACATCGATCTGCGGGAGTGCGTTGAACGCAATCTGGTGCGGGTACACTTCTGCTTCCGGAGTCTGCATGTTGAAAAGTTGACGAATCTGTGTTTCGAGCTCAGTAATTGCTTTTTGACCGGAACCGGACACTGCCTGATAGGTGGAAACAACGATACGCTTGATCTGAGCGTTGTCGTGCAGCGGTTTAAGCGCAACCATCATCTGGATAGTGGAACAGTTAGGGTTAGCAATAATGCCGTTGTGCGCTTCGAGTGCCTCCGGGTTTACTTCCGGAACAACTAACGGGCAGCGGTCATCCATACGCCATGCGCTGGAGTTATCTACAACAACACAGCTGGCTTTAGCTGCGATTGGTGCAAATTTTTCAGACGTGGAGCCACCGGCGGAAAAGAGCGCAATATCAACGCCTTCAAAAGAGTCTTCAGTCAGTTCTTTGACTGTAAGTTCACCACCCGCATACGGTACTGTGGTGCCTGCGGATCGTGCAGATGCGAGGGCAATTACCTCGGTAGCTGGAAAATTACGGCCTTCCAATACGGAAAGCATTTCCCGCCCTACAGCACCTGTGGCACCGACAACGGCAACCACTAAACGATCTTTACTCATTTCAACTCTCCTTGAGCACATAGAAATTTGGTAACAGTCGGCGTACTATATAACAGAAACCGCCATTTCTGTTTATGCAGCGCCTTTATTTATTAAAAACTCAGCCATCTTCCGATCTATTCCATTGATATGATTAAACCACCAGTCAGTCAGGTAGTCTAAGAGCTCAGGAGTAATGTCTGCTTTGTTATTAAGATAATCCAGCAGGAATCCAATTGCATTGGAAAAAAATTCTCTATGTTGCTCCATGTGCGATTCAAAGTGTGGAATTTCATCTCTGTACGCACTCATCAAGTCTACTTCTGTAGCAAAGTGCATATGCGCATAGTCATTCACTTTATGAATGAGTGGGCTTAAAACAGAGTTTTCTTCTCCGTTCATATATGCATAGTACAGGGTGTTAATAATCTGCGTCAGCTCGGCGTGTTGTTTGTCAATAACAGCAATGCCGGTATTCAGTGAAGAGTTCCATTCGAATGTCGCCATGCATATCTCCTGAATAGCATCCCTTATGGAAAGGGCTAGGTGTTCCTTATCAATATACGTTCACGGCGAGACAATAGGACAACAATGCTAGTAATTCAATCAGTAATATAGAGTAATGGTATTAATAGCGATTTACAAGGTATGCGCCGCTGATAAGCAGCACTACACCGCATACACGCATGAGTGTGACGGGTCGAAGCGAGTACCCGAGAAGTCCAAAATGGTCGAAGACTATTGAACTGATGAATTGACCGCAGATGAGAAGCGAGAGCATTGCAATGGCACCAATGCGTGGTGCGAGATAGGTGAGCGTTGTAACGCCGACAGCACCGAGAATGCCTCCGAACCATGCATACCATGGAACGGTGGATGTTGAGAGCGCAGGAATGGGAATTCGTGTTACTACGACAAATATAGTCAAAGAGATGGTGCCGACGAAGAAAGAAACAAGTGAGGCAATGGGCGCACTCTGGCTCCACTGTTGGGTGATGATGGCATTAAGACCCATTTGCAGGGGCATAAATGTGCCGACAACGAGTGCGAGAAAGAGCAATGTGATATGCATAGATTCACCCCTTCAGCGCAAAACCTGAATGGTGTCTGCTTCGCAGTGGGAAGGCTCACCTTCAACGGTCTGCGAAAATTCGACTGTTCTGGTCGCGCTATGCTAGCGTAGTTAACGCCTGCACGATGGGGATGTCTGCTTTAAGAAAATCAAGCTCACAGGCTTCATGAGGCATAACCCACTGTACAGTATGTCCTTCTTGAGGAATCAGTGTACCTTCAAATGCGGTTATGTGGAAGAAGAGAAGCGTAACAATAAGCTCCTCGTATTCATGGGTGCGTGTTTGCCAGTATTTCCATTCAGTAGGCGTAATATCCAGTTCTTCCTGAAATTCACGCACAAGTGCGGCTTCCGGTGTTTCCCCCGGCTCAATCTTGCCGCCGGGGAATTCCCAAAAACCGCCGAATGGCGCGTTGGCCGGACGTTGGGCGGCGAGATAGCGCTCACCGTCCCATACTATACCGGCAACAACTGTAATGGCTTTTTTCATATCTAGCCTGCCAGCGACTCACGCTTCTGTTCCAATTCATTAATTTCCATTTCAAGCTCACCCATTTTTTCCATGAGTACTTCGCTGTCATTCTGGAGTTGTCCGAATCGTTTAAGCGCTTCCTGCATTTTTTTGGAATCAGCAAAGAATTCTGAATCCGCCATCTGGGTTTCCAGTTCGCTTTGTTCTTCCAGCAGGATCATGAGATCTTCTTCCATTTTCTCATACGTCTTCTGCTTCGGCTTCAGCTCTTTGTAGATACGGTTACGAAGTTCAGCCTGTTCACGTTTGAGGCGCTTTTGCTCTTCACGGCTAAGACCGCCACCAGTGGTGGTTTCTTTAATTTTTCCGCCGGCAAGGGCGTTCTGTGCTCTGCGGTACTTATCGTACTCTTCAAAGCCGTTTTCGTGCACGATAAGACCTTCCGGAGAAAGACTCCAAAGCTGGTCTGCCACTTCTTTTAACAGATAGCGGTCATGCGCTACCATCAATATGGTTCCTTCAAACGATGCGAGTGCTTCAATGAGAGCTTCGCGGGATTCAAGGTCGAGATGGTTTGTCGGTTCGTCAAGTACGAGAAAGTTACAGCGTGAAAGGAAAAGGATCGCCATCATCAAACGGCTTTTTTCGCCACCGGACAATTCACCGACAATGCGGTCGAAATAGCGCTGTCCGAGCATGAAGAGGCCAAGAACAGACATGAGCTCTTCTTCAGTGGTCTTTGGATCAGACAGACGACGGATTTCACTGATAACAGTATTCTGTGCATTGAGCGTATCAAGCTGATGCTGAGAAAAATAGCCCATTTTTGCTTTAGACGCGGTGGTAATGGAGCCGTTGTTCTTTTCCAGACGTCCTGCAATAAGTTTGAGCAGAGTTGATTTACCGCAGCCGTTAGGGCCAACAAGGGCAATCTTTTGACCGCGGAAAAGTTGAAATTCTAAATCTGACCAAAGAGTAACACCGTCAGGATAGGTGAATCGTAATTCAGACACGCTGAGGATGAGCTTTTCCGCAGGAGCAGGTTCAGGCCATGCAAACGAAAGGTTTTTGCGCTTGGTTTCAAACTTGATGGTATCAAGCTCTTTCTGCATGCGCTGCGCCATTTTCTGTTTAGAGTTGGCCTGCTTTGCTTTGGACGCTTTTGCTTTAAAGCGGCGAACAAAATCCATGTTGCGGGCTATATCTTCCTGTAGCTTGACTGCTTCACGGCCTTTCTGGGTTTCAATTTCGTCTTGAATCACAAGGAACTGTGAGAAGTTACCTTTACGGAATGTCGGCTTGTTGCCGGCAAGGTAGAGCACGTGACTGCCGACTTTATCCATGAAGATTCTATCGTGCGCAACGAAGATGAGAACGCCCTGATAATCGAGCAGGAAGTTTTCCAGCCACTCAACAGCATCAAGATCAAGGTGGTTAGTAGGTTCATCAAGAAGAAGAACGTCTGCACCAGCGGTAAGTACCCGGGCAAGCTTTGCGCGTTCACGCCAGCCACCGGAAAGTTCACGCATGGTTTTGAGCCACTTGTCTTCACTGAAACCAAGACCTGTCAGTACGGCCTTTGCTCTGTGTTCTGGGTTGTGGCCGTAAATTTGTTCAAGCTCTGCCTGACGGATGCCGAGGCGCATGATGGCTTGCTCGTCCTGTGCTTGACTTGCAGCTTCCCATTCTTCCCAGAAATCATTCCAGTCAGGGAGAACTTCAAGCACCCAGCTTAGCAGGGGCATATCAAGAAGTGACTCGTCCAGTTCCTGCTGAACAAAGCCAAGGCGACAGCCTTTAGGCAGCAGCACGCGTCCCGAATCAACGGACACAATACCGGCTACCATTTTAAGAAGTGTAGATTTACCGCACCCGTTAGCGCCGCAGACGCACAGGCGAGTACCATCCGCAATGTCCAATGAGAACTGAGGGATGATTTCGGTGCCACCGTAAAATTTGGATATGTTGTCTAATGTAATGCTCATAATTTTCTCGAGAAGCCTCGAATACCAGATGCTGTATGGAAACACCAGTATGGTGATTTGCTATGATTGTAATTTGCTGTTCACTTAGTTTAGTATGGCTTGAAACAGGGAAGATACGGTTTCGTATATCTGTTTTTAACTGTTGATCAATCCATAATTGAGATGTCATGCCATGTCGTATGATGTCGCCCCATAACGTCGGGAGTTATTCATGATCTTGGGAGTAGAGGGAAGTCCGCGCAGAGGTGGTAATTCACAGGCAATGCTGAAGATGTTTTCAACTGTTTGTTCTCAGGAAGCAATGCCTTTTTTTGAGGCCAGCCTGCGTGATTACAGATACGAGCCATGTGTAGGGTGTGAACGATGCAGAAAAGATAAAATTTGTACAAAGTTTCATGACGGCATGACGCTTTTGTATCCTCGATTACAAGAAGCCAAAGGGCTGGTACTTATTTCACCGGTGCATAATTACAATGTCACAGCATGGATGAAAAGTTTTATCGACCGACTCTACTGTTTTTATGATTTTACGAATACCCGTCCCCGTGGCTGGTCGAGCAGGCTGGCAGGGCAGGGAAGAAAGGCAGTTATCGGTGCCGTCGCAGAGCAGGAAAGCATTGCGGACATGGGCATGACCCTGCAAGCCATGCGGATGCCTTTAGAGGCGCTAGGTTTCGAAATTGTTGAAGAGGTCGCTATTCTCAACACGTTTGATGCTGGAGGAATTAAAAAGAATGAAGCTTCTATTCTTCAGATAGAAAGCGCAGCCAAAAACTTGGTCACGTCACTTCGTTCCTAGAGTTCGTTTACTGTTTTTGTATCTATAGATTTCTTCTTTTTTCATAGTACATAAAAAAAGAGGAGAATGTCGACGCTTCCAGAACCTTTGGGAGTGGCGGTGTTCTCCTCTTTTTCTTTATTCCACTGTTTGTTGCTGTGATTCTTGTTATTTTTTGGCGCACGTTTTGCAATTGTCTTCCTGACAGAAATTCCACTTGGGAGGAACAGTCATGCAAAGCAGTGTGTATAGTGCCCTATTTGGTGCTCTTACAAATGAACACCGTCTTAACAATATCAGTAACAATTTGGCTAACATAAATACAACAGGCTACAAGCGTGACGCCCTTGCTTTTAAGGATACCTTTGTCAAGTTTGCCCATGATCAGATCATGGAACCTGTAGCAAATGTTCGTTCAGAAAAACTCTTTCCAGAGCCAAAACTCATGGCGAGACCCCGTATTGCGGTTGCCCAGACGGACTTCACTGCCGGAGCTGTAAAGCTTACAGGAGGCCCGCTTGACGTGGCTATCCACGGGGAGGGCTTTTTTAAAGTCCAAACTCCTGACGGTGATTTTTTGACTCGTAATGGAAAATTCCGTCAAAGCACTGACGGGACTTTGGTTACAGACAGAGGCTACCCCGTACTGGGAGATGGCGGCCCGATTACGCTTCCACGCAATGCAAATATTGTGATTGGAGATCAGGGAGAGCTGCTCGCAAATAACGTGCAGGTAGCAAAGCTTCAAGTGGTTACGTTTGACGATTTACGCGGGCTGGAAAAGCTCGGGCAGAACATGTTTAGAATCCGTGAGGGATCAGACATCGCAGAACAACCCGCAGCTCAGGCAACTGTTCAGCAGGGTGCATTGGAATCTGCAAACGTAGAGGTTGTTTCTGAAATGGTGAACATGATTGAAGCACACCGCCAGTTTGAAGCCTACACCAAGATAATGAAAACCAGTAGTGAACTGGATAAAAATTCAACGCAACGCCTGGGTAAAGCCAGCGCTTAGTCCTGTGGAGGATAGTAATTATGATGCGTTCCCTTTGGACTTCTGCATCCGGCATGTACGCCCAGCAGCTGAATATTGATACCATCTCCAACAACCTTGCAAACGTAAACACCATTGGCTTTAAGAAAAGCCGCGCAGAGTTTGAAGACCTAATGTACCAGTCCATGAAAATCGCTGGTTCTCCAACCTCTGATGGTGGACAGGTGCCGACTCCTATTCAGGTTGGTATGGGGGTTCGCCCTGCCAGTGCACATAAGTTTTTTTCTCAGGGTGATTTTCAGAATACTACTAACCCGCTTGATTTCGCCATCGAAGGTGACGGCTTCTTTCAGGTAGAAGTGAATGGCGAGCTCCGCTACACCCGCGCAGGTGCTTTCAAGCTTGATAAAGATGGAACCGTTGTTACCTCGAACGGGTACAAGCTCCAGCCGGAATTCATTGTTCCGCAGAATACAAAAAGTATCACGCTCTCTGCTAATGGTCGCCTTGCAGCATTGGATGCTCAGGGTAACGAATTAGCAGGTGCAGATGTTCCTTTGTACACATTCATCAACCCTGCGGGTCTCGATCCTCTCGGTCGTAACATATACTCCACAACTGAAGCTTCAGGCGAAGCCGTAGAAGGTGTTCCGGGCGAAGATGGCACCGGTACTCTTGCTCAGGGATTCCTCGAAATGTCTAACGTTGAGATCGTAGATGAGATGGTAAACATGATTGTTGGCCAGCGCGCTTACGAAATGAACTCAAAAGCAATTCAGACTTCTGACTCTATGTTGCAGCTCGCAGCACAGCTCAAAAGCTAACGTATAACATTCGGAATATGGGTATGCGTAATTTATTCGTGATTGTTAAGCAGTGGGCAGCCATATGCTGTATGACAGTGCTTTTGCTTGTTGTAGCAAGTAGCGCTGTTGCCGAGGAGTCAGCGTGGCATTTTACGGTTCTTCCAGCCGCTGTTGTGACAGGTGATATTGTGTTGCTAGGCGACATTGCAAAGCCTTCCGGCGATATTCCTTCACAATCATGGGATAAGTTTGCCACGGTGAAGCTGTGGCCTTCCCCTAGTCAGTATGGGCGTCCGATGGCTATCACCCGCCCTAAGCTCCGCAATGCGTTGCAGCGTTACTTGGGCAGCATGGCAAGTAAGGCGATTCTTCCCGGCTCTATCGCGATTCAGCGTGGTGGGAAGGTTGTGCAGAAAAATACGCTCTCGCAGATGGTTACGAGAACTATCAGTAACGCAACACAGCAGCTGGATGGTGAAGCCATCCTGCGCGACACAACAATTCCGGATTTTATTTTTCTCCGTGATGCAAAAAATAGACTCGATATTGAACCGTTAACCACTGTGCAGGCAGGGCGTATCGGGATTCGATTCAGAGAACTTGATCCTAACGGGCAAGTTGTCCGCCGTGTGACCGGCGGAGCGTTTCTGGATTTATGGGTAACAGTGCCATGCGCTGCCACTCCTGTGAACAGAAACGAGCTTTTGACACCGGATATGATCACCTACGAACGTAAAAACTTGGCGTATTTGCGCGGTGAAACGTGGGACGGCAGAGGCGGTCCATACCGTGCAATGCGAACCCTCGGCGCTGGAACACCAATTTTTGAAGGTGATATAGAAGCAGTTCCTGTGGTGGCAAAAGGTTCGCGCGTTGATCTTATATACAAGGGAAAATCAATTCGTTTGTCCATAGTTGCTAAGGCAATGGAGGATGGGCGTATCGGAGAAGTGATTCCGGTTCGCAATTTGCAAAGTAAAAGAGAAGTTTACGCAACCGTACTGGATGACAGTACGGTGGTTATAGAAAGAAATCGCTAAGAACCTTGATATTAGCCGATATAACAAAGTTTTTGAGTACGAGGTATTCCATGAATGTTCGTTTTTACACTGTCATCATTATGGCAGCACTTATGCTGACAGGGTGTCAGGCTGCACATGAAAAGCCGGTTCCATCCATGCCGGTCGCGATACCGCCGGAAATGCTCACACCAGAAATGGCTCGGGCTAACCCCGGTTCACTCTTCCAGCCTACCAATGCAGACTTTTTGTTTGCAGATAACCGCGCCCGCCGAGTTGGTGACATCGTAATGGTGAACATTGTGGAAAATGCCAGTGCTAAAAACAAGGCTGATACCACAAGTGACAAAGATTCTTCAATCAACCTTGGTGTAGATGCCTTCTTTGGTCAGTCATCAATTCCTGTGTTGGGTTCAGTAGCCAACCCTATGTTAAAGGCAAGCGGAAAGACTAAGTTCTCGGGTGAAGGTGAAACGACTCGTGAAAACAAATTTACCGCAACAGTTGCTTGCCGGGTATTGAGAGTGAGCCCCGGTGGTTTGCTTCAGATCGAAGGTGTACGCGAGACTCAGGTCAACGATGAAACGCAGTACTTGATGATCACTGGCTTGATCCGTGCCCGTGACATTGCAGATAACAACAGCATTATCTCCAGTCAGGTTGCAAATGCCCGTATTAAATATTTCGGCGAAGGCGTTATTGCTGACAAGCAGAAGCCAGGCTGGGTTACACGCCTTATGGATACCGTGTGGCCGTTCTAGGATAGGAAGAAAATAGTATGAAACGTATTCAACACATCACAGCATTTTTGATCTTCGCATTCGTAGTGGCAGTTGCTCTTCCGCAGTCTGCCAGTGCAGCGCGTATCAAAGACATAGCTGACTTTGGCGGCGTCCGGGATAACCAACTTGTAGGCTATGGCCTTATTTCCGGTTTGAGCGGTACTGGTGACAGTACTTCCTCAACATTTACGGTACGTGCAGTTGTGAACATGTTGGAAAAAATGGGCGTAAGCGTTAGCCCGCGCGATATTAAATCCAAGAACATTGCAGCCGTTATGGTAACAGCAAAACTTCCTGTTTCCTCAAAGCCGGGTTCAAGGATCGACGTAACTGTTTCCAGTCTCGGCGATGCCAAAAGTCTGCTTGGCGGCGTGCTCCTTATGACACCTCTTAAAGGTATTGACGGGCAGGTATACGGCCTTGCACAGGGTGCAGTTGCCATCGGCGGTTATTCCGCAGAGGGCAAGGCAGCCAAAGTACAGAAAAACATTACCACCGTGGGACGTATTCCAAACGGTATGAACGTGGAACGCGCAGTGCCGTTTGAGTTCAACAGTCAGGACACTCTGACGCTGAACATGCACAATGGCGATTTTTCTACAACGAATGAAGTTGTACAAAGTTTGAATAGAGCAATTGGCGGAAACTTCGCCTTTGCCAGAGATATTTCCACTATCTCTCTGGATGTACCACCACAGTACAGAAATAACATCGTACCATTGATGGCAGCCATTGAGAACATTGAAGTGACACCTGATCAGAAAGCACGCGTTGTTGTTGATGAGAACACAGGTACCGTTGTTGTCGGTAGTAATGTTCGTCTCTCACCAGTGGCGATTGCACACGGTTCCTTGCAGATTGTTATTAAAGAAGACGAAAAGGTTTCACAGCCTAATCCGTTCTCTGATGGTAAAACTGTAACAACTCCGCAGACCGATGTGAAAGTGAAAGAAGAAAATAAACGTTTGGTACTGATTGAAGGCGCGACCTTGCAGGAACTGACTGAAGGTTTGAACGCCATAGGCGCAACACCGCGTGACCTTATCTCTATTCTCAATGCTCTGAAGGCAGCCGGTGCGCTGCATGCGGAACTGGAGGTAATCTAAGATGGTAGCTCCTGTTGATTCTGAATTGCTGAATGCCTCACTTGGGGCGCAACAGCTTAAAGCAAAAACTAAACAGCTTACCGCCCTGAAAAAGGGCGGCGAAGCTGGTGATGCAAAGCTGCGTGAAGCTGTGGAAGGATTTGAAGCCATTTTTATTCAAAAAATGTGGCAGCAGATGCGAAACACGATTCCGAAAAGCGGTATGTTCAAGAGTCGTGAGGAGAAGGTGTGGCAGGGGATGTTTGATCAGGAATTATCTGTGAAAATGTCCAAATCAGGCGGCATCGGGTTATCTGATATGCTCTATAAGCAGCTTGCAGACAAACTGGGCGATGCCAGCCGCGATACCAACAGCAAGAGCGGTAGTGTTGCAGCAGTCCGTGATCTTTCTTCAACAGATGTGTTCACTAAAGTAAAAGAACTTTCTTCCCCCGCTAAGATGGCAGCCGTCCAAACTCCAGAAGGTCTGTATTCCCCGATGGGAGAGCAGGAACTGGATACTGACACCACAGCCACACGTGTAATCAACACGAATTTGCAGATTATGACAGACAAGGATGTTGTGGAAAACGTGGATGAGTTGGAACGTCAGCTTGTTATGGATTATATCGCTGACCCGGATCGGGTTGTGGCAGATCCTCCGGAAACGGAGCCTGTAAATCAGGCAATGGTTGCGCCAGCGGCAAAAAAGCTTGCCGTTGAAGAAGAATTAACAAATCCGATGAGTCTTGATGCTTCAAACGCAGTGTCGCAAGTTCTTGGAATGGGTGGGCCACTTGAACCTTCGCCAGATATGGCGACAATTAACTGGCCGCTTCCGGGACCTATTTCTTCTAATTTTGGATGGAGAAAAGATCCATTCACTGGGAAAAAAGCATGGCACAGTGGTGTTGATATTTCCGGTAACACTGGTGATTCCGTTGCAGCAGCATGGGATGGCAAAGTCATCTATTCCGGTGAAAAGAAAGGATATGGCAAATTGGTAGTTCTGGAACATCCTAACGGATGGCGAAGTTACTACGGTCACAACAGTAATTTGAACGTTGAAGTTGGCGAAAATATCGCGGCTGGCAGGAAAATTGCTGAAGTAGGTAGTACAGGGCGCTCCACAGGGCCGCATTTGCATTTTGAAGTGCGACAAGGCGAGCTTGCATGGAACCCTCAACAGATTAGATCTCGCCTAATGGCGGGGCTTCCCATCGGTCGGGTAACGTAAAGGATACACCATGTATACAGAAACATACCAGAATTTACATCGTCAGGAAAAAGCACTTGAGGTGCTTGAGATACTACTTACGGAAGAGTTTGCCGAGTTACGTGAGCGTAAACCGGAATCAATTACCGGAATAGAGTTTTCAATTCATGAACTCATGCGCCAAATTGCAAATGAACGAACAGACTTGAAAGCTTCTTTGAGCGGACAGCGTCTTGCTGACGTGCTTCCTATCCTTGCAGAAGAAGAACAGGCAGAACTCACCGCATTGCTTGGCCGCATAGATGTTTTAGAAAAACGTTGTTCCCGTCAGGCTTCGATGAACGCAGAACTGGCACTTGCGCTGCATGATCAGAGTCAGGCTCTGCTCAATCATTTGCAAAGCCAAATTCAACCTCGCAACCACGCTACCTACGGAAGAACCGGAGCATACACGCAAAGTCGTCCGGAGGCCGTACTGATACACGGGAGACTGTAAATGGCTATAACCTCGTTACTCAATTTAGGCGGTAATTCCGTCTACACTCCTCCTAGGGAACTTAATCCTACTGATAGCAACATTCCTGTACGCAATTCGGGAACAGTTGTGCCTCCAGACCAGTTTGGTCAGAATTCCGGTATTTATTACTTACCGGGTCTTATGAATATCAGTACGACTGGTAACGAGGTAGTATCCCGATTTGCGGAACAGGTAGAGCAGAAGACTGTTGCCCGTACCTCAGATTTTGCACGCTGGAACAGCCAGCGGGAGATGTTGCTTACTGTTGATACTATGTTTGCCACAGAAGATGCGCTCGGGTCTCAGGATAATATCAGTCGCTTCTTTGATAACTGGAAAGCACTAAGCCAGAACCCGCAGGACGAAGCAGCCAGACAGGAAGTCCTCACCAGTGCAGACTCAATGTCTCAGATGCTTCGTGAACAACGCTATATGCTTGATTCAACATCAAAAGCACTTTCAGAAGCTGTTCATGAGTCATTGGTTGAACTGAACGATAAATTACAAGCGTTAGTGGATGTGAATGCACGTCTCGCCGCACCGGAAAATGTTGGTGCCCGTAGCGATTTGATTCAGGAACGCAATGCAATTGTACATGCCATTTCTGAAAAGCTGGACATAGAAACCAGCGTGAACACCCGTGAGCAGATGCAGGTTACAACCCGCTCCGGCTTCACATTGGTGGACTCTACTTCAGCATACACATTGCAGCTGAGCGAACCTTCTTTAACGCCGCGTCTTACTCCGGCTTCCACTTTTGACGGTACCGTAAGTTTTTCTGGAAATTCCTCACGTGAGGTTATTCTGGAAGTAACTCAAGGTGGCGCTGTAGGAACAGGCGAAGTGCGCTTCAGAGCTTCTCTGGACGGTAAACGTTCATGGCTTTCCGATGCGGAAGGAAACGATATTCAATTCGCGGTAGCGTCCAATGGAACAGCACCTTCCGTACAGAATCTGGATGTTCGTTTTAACTCTAATTCAGGAATGCTTGCATCAGGAGACACTTTCTCCATTATTCCTAAGCAGCATGTAACAGGTTTTACACCGCAGGGACGCGTAAATCTTACGCCGCAGAGCTTCTTTGACGGAAGTGACAACGAGTTACGTATTACCGGTGGTCAGATTGCCGGCTTCATGCAGTTGCGTGACAATAAGCTTGGAAAGTACTCGGAAAAGCTTGATGGCCTTGCCTCGACCATTATTACTGAAGTGAACAAATTGCACGCTCAGGGCGCATCTGTTGTTCCTCAGTCAGAAATTTCTGCCACAAATACAGTGGTAAATCCGGATGCTCCGCTTGTAAGCAATGGCTCCGGTCTCGCCACAGGCAACGCAATATCTACCGGTAAAATGACGCTGTTTGCTTCTAATTCAGAAACAGGCAAGCCTGCGCCAACCACTGCCTACGGTATTGTCGATTTTTCCGGCGTCGCGCCGTACATCCGTGATTTTGATCCGGCAGTTCATTCTTTGAACAACGTGCGTGATGCTATCAATAGTTCCCTTGGGCAGTTTGGTACTGCAAGCATTGAAAATAATGCACTGCAAATAATAGCTGCTGAGGGGCATACGCTTTCTTTTGGTGAAGATAGTTCCGGCCTGTTTTCTGCGTTAGGTATGAACACATTTTTTGTTGGAACATCAGCAAAAGATATGAATGTACACGAACGCATCAGTGATAATGTCGTCGCAATTAATGCAGGCGTAGTTAACAATGCTGGCTCGGTTTCAACTGAAAGTAGCGATACTGCAAAATCTATTGCTGCATTGAAAGACACATCGTTTTCTTTCAATACTCCGGGTGAAGCAACGAAAACCGTGAGTGCACGGGACTATTACTCTGCTTTGAGTGCTCAGGCAAAAGACGATGCAACAAAAGCATTATACAAAACGCAATTTAATGAGACACTGCTACTTGACCTTTCTCGTCAGAATGCCACAATACATGGCAACAACTTGGATGCCGATATTTCCGAAATGACGAAGTTTCAGCATTCATACAAGGCGGCAGCGAAGCTTATTACATCTGCGGAAGACATGATGCAGGTTATCGCGGGGATGCCGAATTAACAGAAAAACACTGTGAAATGGCGGATGCCGCTTGTCGCAGTTGTTCCTGCGACAGCAGGTTTTTGTCATAAACCTCAGCAAGAGTAGTGACGCCTATGCTTATACTGACCCGACGCGCGGGGGAGAGCTTGTGCATAGGGGACAACATAAAGGTCACAGTCCTCAGTGTACAAGGAAAGCAGGTAAAAATTGGGTTGGATATACCGGATGGAATGCCGGTATACCGCGAAGAAGTTTATTTGCGAATTAAAGAACAGAACCGTCAGGCAAGTGAAACGCTCGACACAGACTTTTTAATGGCTACAGAATTATGGAAAAGCAAAAAGAAATAGTAATCGAAACCCGTATAGGTACACAGTGTGTCTCTATGGATAAAGTCATTGAGTTCCCACGTGGACTGCTGGGTTTTGAGGATCATCACAACTTTACGTTGCTACAGCTTCGCGATGCCTCTCCATTTCTTGTTCTGCAAAGTATGGATGCTCCGAGTCTGGGTTTTCTTGTGGCGGACCCATACAGCTTTATTGACGACTATCCTGTCGTCATTAACTCGTTGGATGAAGAAACCTTACAGGTTGAAGATCCTTCCGATGTCGCCGTGTTGGTAACAGTGACCATTCCACATGGAAGACCAGAAAATACAGCTTTAAACCTGACTGGCCCGATTCTGGTAAACAGAAAAAGTCGTCGAGGTGTGCAGACACCGTTGACTGATAAAAACGTGCCAACCCAACTCTATTTGAATATAGAGAGCAAATAATTTTCGCTTTTGCGAAAATAGGATGCAAATAAGAAAGGGTGAGTTGATTGTAATCAACTCACCCTTTTTGCGTGTTTTTCTAATTGTCCTGTTTGGGTCAGTTAGCCCAACGTAAAACTAGATAACTTTGTTCAGTGCGTATTCGATAATACCTTCTGCGCCTTCCGCTTTTAGACGCGGAATGAGGTCACGAACAAGGCTCTGGTTTACAACAATCTCAACAGAGTGCCATTTGGTATCTGTGAGCTCTGCAATAGTAGGAGAGTTCAAGGATGGAATTTCATTGAGGATTTCAGGAAGTCTATCGCTTGGTACGTTCATTTTAAGACCAACGAGGGATTCTGCACGAAGTGCGCCCTGAAGCAGCAAGTCAATCTGTTCGATTTTACGGCGTTTTTCAGGGTCAGCCCAAGCAGCTTCGTTTGTAACAAGCTGGGTGTTGGTTACGAGAACTTCTGCGATAATACGCAGGCCGTGAGCGCGAATAGTAGTACCTGTTTCGGTTACTTCTACAATCGCATCAGCAAGTCCTTCAACAACCTTCGCTTCTGTAGCACCCCATGAGTACTGAACATCAACGTCGATGTTAGCATCTTCAAAATATTTCTTAGTTACGCCAAGCAGCTCGGTTGCAACGCGTTTGCCAGCAAGGTCTTCCGGACGTTTGTACGGAGAGTCACCAGCAACAGCCAGAACCCAACGGGCAGGACGGTTGGAAACTTTGGAATAGATAAGGTCTGATACAACTTTTACTTCAGCACCAGTTTCCAGCAGCCAATCTTTACCAGTAAGGCCGACATCAAGAATGCCGTCTTCAATGTATGAAGGGATTTCCTGTACACGGCAAAGACGCGCGGTGATTTCCGGATCGTTGATCTCAGGAAAGTAGTTTCTGTGGTGCTGGTGAATTTTCCAACCGGAACGCTCGAAGAGGCTGAGGGTTGGTTTTTCAAGAGAGCCTTTAGGCAGACCAAGTTTGATAATCGGATTGGTAGAAGACATTATGAGTAGACCTCCTTAGGGTCGAAAACTAACGGCGAACAGATTGAAATGTCGCCTTCTTTGTTACGTTCACGATAAAAACAGCTTTTATACCCTTTATGGCAGGCCGCGCCGCCTTTTTGCTCTACGATCAGCAGAATTGTGTCGCTGTCGCAGTCAAGGCGCACGGCCTTGATATGCTGGGTATGTCCTGACGTTTTGCCTTTATGCCAAAGCGCGCTGCGGCTTCGGCTAAAGTAATGGGCTTCGCCCGTCTCAAGAGTCTTGTTCCAAGCTTCTTCGTTCATATAGGCCATCATGAGCACTTCGCCAGTCGCTGCGTCTTGAGCGATAGCGGGAACAAGACCACCTGTTTTCGCAAAGTCAGGGGTAAAGTCTGTCATTTAAATCCCTTTGGTAGTCTTAGTTACAATGTTTCGGGAGTGATTTCCAAATTTGTAAATTGTATGCCTAACTAATAATTTAACGTGTGGCAACACCCAAAGAGTACAAAACATGCGGGCTGCACCGCTTTTTTTAAGTTTTTTGCCTCCGGCGGGTTTGCGACGCTTTTGTCTCCGACGGACATGCGGGCTCTACCCCCCCCCTGTACCCCCCGCAAGGGGACACAGTCCCCTTACCCCCTTTTAGTGAGTTTTTTTGGGATAACAAAATATAGTTTTTAGGCGTTATGGTTTTTGAGATGATTGATGACAAAATCTGTTTGAAATTTTCAAGGAGAGGGTTTGTCAGCAGTCGGTTTTGTTTAGTTAGCGGACTACGTCTACGTGGATAGAGGCTAGGTGTTCCAACTCTTCGCTAAGGGAAAGAGCATGGCTCAATGTGTCTGCCCAGCAAACAAGTCCGTGTTTTTCCATGTACACAGCATCGTGTGTCATGGCGGCTTTTCCCGTTGCTTTTGCGAGTTCTACGGTGCCCGGTTCAAAAGCAGGGGCTGTTGTCATACGGGAGCCAATTAAGTCTGTTTCAAAAATCGGTAGCTTCAGCATGTTAGCGGGTTCAACAAGCACCCCCAGTCCAAGAATTTTTGGTGGATGTGTATGCAGAATGGCGCGAGCCTTAGGCTGATTTCGATAAATCTCTAGATGCATTTCGCCTTCGGATGAAGGTTTGCTGCCTGCTAAAATTTTACCACTGGAAATTTCTACAAGGACAAAATCTTTTGGCTCAAGGCATCCTTTTGCGGAGCCTGTTGCTGTCATAAGACAAGCATCACCAAGACGGATTGACGCATTACCGTTGAATCCTGAAAAAAGACGACGAGTCCATGCATTGCGGCAAACTTTTGTGATTTCGTTGATGTCATTGTATCGAATGCCTACAGGTGTAATTAAATTATCGGGTGTAGGTGTCTTTTTGATGTCGATAAGCGGAGTTTTGTCCAATGCTTCAAGCGGCTCAACCCGCAATTTATTCTCTGCAATTTCAAGAATTGTTACGGTATGAACGCCGATAGGATTCGGACGGGAAGGGGATCGTGTAGCAAATACACCACGTTTTTGACGGGATCTGTCACCACGGGGGTGAACCGCCATAGTGGTTCTGTTCGCTTTATGAAACCATGTGAGCAGATCAATGCTTTGCCCGACATACAGTTCTGCTAAGCCTTCGGCAAACTCCGGCGAGACTTCAACCCACGCCTCTTTACCGCCCTCATTGCCCTGCTTCGGACATTCTTTCAGATCATCAAATTGAGTACGAACTCTTCCGATAAATTGAACTTCAGCTGTCATGGTACTTTCCTATCAAACGAACAATTAGGCATTCGGTTACAGACATCGCGCTACATTGAGTGGTCATCGTCTACGGACAATGTCTGTCCTGCACACAAGCGCAGTCAAGAGGTCGTACCTCTTGTGGGGTGGAGGGGCAAACCCTCCCCGCCGGAGGCATAAACTCTCAATAAAAAAGCGTCGCAGACCTGCCAGAGGCACAACCCATTAAATAAAATCGCTACGCGAAATGATCAAACCCATGCTCAGTGACCTCTTGTCCATTCAGAACAATTTTTCCATTGCTGGTTACGGCACCGAGTTTTTGTATTTGTGGAAGTTTTACAATTAGTTCTGCAAATATGGAAGCAGGACATGTTCCAAGCAGCGCATAATCTTCGCCACCTTTAAAGGCTTCGAAGGTCGGATCGATATTTTTTTCCAGTGCGTAGGATATTTGTTCTGCGTGCAGCATGTCGTTTGTAATATTAATGCTGGCCCCTTTAGCGGAAGGCTTATCTGCTGATGCTTTGGTTTTTTCGCCGAGGAGCCGCGGAATATCGCGTGCAAGCCCGTCGGATAAATCCATGAGCGTAACGCCGTTGTAGGCAGAAAGAATTTGTCCGGCTTCAATTTGCGGTATTGGTCGCAGATGTGCATTGGTTGCTGCGGGGTATTCATCCACTGCATTACGACCAATGGCCTCGAGTGCGGATAAACCTGTTCGAGCAAGCCCAAGTGTTCCGATGAGGAAAATGATATCCCCTTCCGAGCAGCCGGTGCGGCTGAGGAATACCGGAGTTCCGCCTGCGGTACGGGTTGGCGCACCCCAGATGGTTACAGATGTTCCTAAGATAGGCGATTTTGAAAGGTCGCCACCCGCGAGAGGCACATTGTGCTGTTGTGCAAGACTTGCCATACCGCCGAAGAACTCATCCCAATAAAGCTGATTCCGGCCTTCCGGAATCATGAGATCGAGAGAGAATCCAAGCGGTGTTGCGCCGGATGCAGCAATATCACTCAGGCTAACCGCGAGAGCTTTGTATCCGATGTCTGCGGGGGAAAAATATTGTTCACGAAAATGGATATCTTCAAGAAACAGGTCTGAAGATAAACAAATGCGTTCCGGGCATGAAAGAACAGCGCAGTCGTCACCGCGCCCTATGATGAGGTGTGCATGGCTGTTCGGAAAATGTCGATCAATGCAATCCAAAAAAGCAACTTCGGAAGATAGTTTTTTATGCGTCATGGAAAAGCTCCTGAGTGTTGTCGCCTGACAAATTCTCGCAGACTGTAAAGATAGCGTGTTTGTCATATTTCGTCATGGATATTGGCTTAGTCTTCCATAACTAAATAAGCTTCCATAATGACCTTAAGTCCGAAGCCGGGGAAGTTTACACGGAACTTGTCCGGTGGCAGATGCTGAATAATTTTTCCGCGACCGAATATTTTATGTGCGCAGTACCCTAGTTTAACGCCGCCGATTCCGCTGCTTGAGGGTGTACTAGCCGATGGCTTCGGTGCACTGGAGCCACTTTTTTGTGGATCACGATGAGGCGCAGCGCTTGTAGGGCGTGCTGTTTGCGTTACGGTACCTGCGTAGTTTTCGCGCCATTCTTCATAGAGGGACGCTGGGATATCACGCACAAACGGGCTTGGGATTGCTGGTTCGTTACCACCTGTTCCACGTGCGTAGAGTGAAGACGGAACAAACAGCCCGAGGTATTTACGTGCACGGGTACATGCAACGTACATGAGGCGGCGTTCTTCTTCGAATTCATCGGCTTTTTGTACTGCATGACGCGACGGGAAGCGATCTTCCACCAAGTCGATAATGAGTACTGCGTCCCATTCCAAACCTTTTGCAGAGTGGATTGTAGACAGGGTGATGAGATCCTGATCCTCGTCGTCTTTCCTCTGTGTCGGGTCTTCCAGAGAAAGGTCGGATAAGAAGAGGTCGATGTCAGAGTAGCCTGACGCAATCTGTACAAGCTGTTCAAGACCATGTTCTCGACGCGGGTAGTCGTCGGGGTAGATGGTTTTGAGTCTTGGCTTGTAATGCGCAAGTATTTCTTCAAGCAGCTCTACAGGTTCAAGGCGCTGGCGGCGCAAGGAATCGATCAGGTCGAGGTCTTCACGCAGCTCTGGGTATCGTACGAGCGCTTTTTTGAGCTTGCTCGGGTCTTCTGCCTGTGTAGCTTCATAAATTCGAATAGAAGTTTTTGGCCCGACGCCTTTAATGTTAGCGGTGAGGCGGTGGAAGGCTGGCAAATCGAGAGGGTTCATGAGCAGGCGTACGTAACTCATGATGTCCTTAACGTGCGCAGCATCGGAGTATTTAAGTCCACCGAATTTACGGAATTTTAAGCCCAGTTTGTTGAGCTGAACTTCCACATGGTAGGACTGGTAGCCAGCGCGGAACAAGACAGCAATCTCTTTGTTCTTGTACTTCTTGCGCAGCTTGCCGATTTTATCCACAACCATTTTAGCCTGTGTCAGGTCAGAAAGAGGAATAAGCACTTCCGGCTTTCTTCCATCTTTTTTGTTTGAAAACAGATTTTTTTGGAACGCCTGCGGCGCATCAGCAAGAATGGCGTTGGTTAAATCAAGAATAGGCTGGATGGAACGGTAGTTTTCTTCCAGCTTAACCATGTTGCAGCCTTTGAACAGCTTTGGAAAATCAAGGATGTTCTGCACGTTTGCGCCACGGAATGCATAAATAGACTGCGCATCATCGCCTACAGCCATAACGTTGCCGTGACCGCCTGCGAGAAGGCGAACAATACGCGCCTGAACGAGGTTGGTATCCTGATATTCGTCCACCATGATGTACTTGAAGCGCTTCTGGTAGTATTCGCGGACTTCTTTATTCACGGTAAGAAGCTGTTCAAGCTTGAAGAGGAGGTCATCATAATCGAGAAGACCATGCTGTGACTTGTACTGTTCGTACTCAGAGCCAATGTTGGCAATGTCGTCACGGTATGCGGCAAGGTGGAATGCTTCACGGCGCAGAATGTCGTGCAGTTCCATTTCCTTGTTACGGCTCTTGGAGAGCATCCCCATGACAGTTTGGATCTTAGGAAATGACTTGTCGCCTTTGCCTACTGCGAGCATGTCTTTGCAGTACTTGAGCGCACCGTTGGCATCCGCAGAGTCCATAATGGAAAGCGATCCCTGATATTCTGCCGGAGGATTCTGGCGCAGAACAGAGTACGCGAAAGCATGGAAGGTGCCGCCGGTAATGTTGCCGACAGAGTGACCAAGCAGCTCTGTGGCGCGTTGCAACATTTCTTGCGAGGCTTTGCGGGTAAAGGTGAGCAGCAATATCTCGTGAGGCGATACGCCTTGCTCGATCATATTTGCAAGGCGGTACACAAGTGTACGGGTTTTGCCGGAACCGGCGCCCGCAATAACAAGCATAGGGCCTTCAAGGGTGGTTGCCGCATCATACTGGGCAGGGTTCAATTCATTTTTGTAATCGATCATGATGGTATTTTTTTTATGCCTCCGGCGGGTTGAGACAAACTGTTTTTTTGTCTCCGACGGCTGGTGGAAACCCTTTTGCAAAAGGGTTTTCCCCCAGACCCCCTTCCTAAAAATCTTATTAGTAAGCTAGAGGGCTGACGGTTTGATAATATATTCTGGTTAGCTAAAAGGTAGTGGTGCAAAAGCCGCGAGGCTGCATAGAAAAACGGGCGAGCCTCGCAGATAAAAGTCTTTGGAGATTCCTAAGACCCTTTCTACAGAAAGGTTCTTAGGCCGCCGGAGGCAAAATAAAATTAAGCGCCGCCGGAGGCTCTGCACTACCTTTCAGTAAGCTGAAAATGTCGTAAAATTTCAGTGCCAACATCTCGCACGCGTTGAGGCTGTGCGTTTTGGCTATCATAAAAAAAGGTGTCTTGCACTGTGTGCGTTCCGGTACGTCCAAAAAATCCAAATGGTTCACGTCGGTCGAATTTGGCTTTGAGGTCAAATCCTGCGACGGATTCACAGACGAGGTTAGGCGCAAATTGTGCCATTTTACCGGTATAGAGCTCTCGTCCTTTGTGGATTTTTTTGAACACGGGCTGACCGTTGTAGGTCACGGCCATGAGACGTTCAATGATGTGCTGTTCTAGCGCAAAAACATCTGAATCCGCAACACTGCCGTTCGCAAATCGGCTGGCAGCGTGGATGTAAATACGCCCCGGGTCAAGCGCAAAAGCTTTGCAGTGCGCAGATATCTGCTGAGGGTCAAGTTCGCTACACGCCTCTGGTGGTAAATGCGTTTTGAACAGCTCCATTTGGCGTAGTAAAGCGTTAACGTCAACTTCTGTGATGAGTCGCGTAAATCCGTGGTCTGCTAAGGACATGAGTCGCTTTGGCTCTGGTAGTGTGTCGTAGGCATTGAGAAATTCACCAATCAGAGCATCCCATTCTTCCAGCAAACTTAGACACTCTTTGTGCCATGGGTGATCTGTTTCTTCCACTGCGTCGTAGAGAAAATGGAAGAGGCGGTCTGTTTCCGTGAGTACAAATATGAAAAGATCCCATGCGCCGTCTTTCCATAATAGAGAGAAGGCGTGTTTTCTTGCTGCGAGTGTTTTGCGTAGTTGATTAAGCAGGAATGCTGGGTCAGTAGCTCCTGTCGTTGTGTCTGCTTCGAGTAAAAAATCTGAACCGAGCATGTTGATCAAAAATTTCGGGTAAACCGCTTGCGATAAGTTCTCTGCGACAAAGCCGGAAATAAGCATCCCGTTTATGGGGCGCGCCGGATATGTGTTTGGTAGGTTAATACTGCGCGTGCGGAGTCTTTTTTCAGCAAGCCTATCAAAGATAGTTGGATGCTGCGGTTGCTCAAAGTTGCAGAGCCCCATTGTGTAATCTTGGCTGTGGATTCTGGTGAACCCGTATACACCGTGCTCTCCAGGGTCTGCTGCTGTGTAGAAACTTGTCCAGTTAACGGGCGAGAGTTCCGGTAGCTCGGCCTGCATTTCCGTAGCATTTGCTGTGAGCCGCGCAAGGGCAGGAAATCTGCCTGAGGCAACGAGGCGTTTGCCTAGGGACAGAGGAAGACCGTCTAATCCGAGAACAACGAGCTTTCCGTTGGCGTTGGTGTTTTTTTCTATCGATGACATGTGCAGGTGTTTACCAGATGGCTATGCACAGGGCTAGAAGATAACGATTGCAGGGTAGCATTTGTAGAAACTGCTTGTGAGATGGGGAACGGCGAAGGTTTTGTCCACAGTTAGTGTTGAATAGTTGGAAGTGTATATAGATGGCTGTGTTGGCTGTGCAGAATCGCACGTTGATTTTAAATAAAAAAGTAATGTATCCATATATTTTGTAACAATAAGTAAAAAAGTTAATTTTACAATTATTACGCCGATAAAATTATTACGCTATTTGACACATTCTTTTACAGAACCATAGGGGGTGACATGAAACTATTGTCTAATATTTCAATGAAACCAAAATTAATTGGTTATTTCCTTGCAGTGGGTCTTCTTCCACTCGTTGTTATAGGGTGGATCTCAAGTAACAGTGCTTCTGATGCATTAATGCAACAGGCATATGCACAGTTAGAAACGGTTAAAGAATCAAAAAAATTAGACGTTCTTGAGATTCAAGAAGAATGGAAAAGTTCATTACGTGGCCTTGTAGGCACTGTTGGCCATTTAGAAGAATCTGCTTCTGATAAAATGCATATTATTGAGAACCAGAGAGCTAAAGAAGTAGAAAAATATTTTATAGAACAGTTTTCTAAGGTTACAATGCTTGGTCGTGATTCAGATTTAAACAGAATTGCAGACTCATTTACTCAGCTTTCTAATAGTGGTTCCAGAGATTCTCAGGACTGGCGTAAGCTGGACATGGCATCCGGTTGGAGAATGCGCAATCAGTGTAGTAAGAATGGTTGGGGAGATCTTTTGCTAATTAGTGAGGCAGGCGAAATTGTCTATTCTTCCAAGAAAAAGGGTGATCTTGGCGAAAACCTTGTAACAGGTAAGCTGAAAGACACAGCACTTGCCAAAGCATTTCAGGAGATCAGCACACAGTCTCATCGTAGTAAACTGGCAGATTTTGAAGCGTATGCCCCTGCTGATGGTGCACCGATGGCATTTATCATTACCCGTCTTATTGATGCCCGAAGCAATCTGAGTGGCTATATTGCGGTAGCTATCCCCGATTCTGCAATGAACTATATTACACAGGACAGAACAGGTCTTGGAAAGACTGGTGAAGCGTACTTTATTTCGCTTGATACTAAGACACCTACCTTACGCAGTACACTGTTCACCATCGGTGACGGCAATTTTGGTATTGGAAAGGAACTTTCTACAGAATATTTGGATACGGTAAAAGAAACAGGCAAGCCTGTGGAAGGGCTGTATGTGGATAGTGTCGGTACTCTTTGTATGGTGCTCGTGCAGCCGTTGCGCATAGATGGTGTAAAATGGGCGCTTGTTATCAAAACAAGTCTTGAAGAAGTCTTGGCCAACGAAGGTGCTGACGGTTCCAGCCTGTTTAAAGATTTTGCAGCAGAGAGTGGTTTCGCAGATTTATTCCTTATTCAGAAAGACGGGTATGTTTTCTATAGCGTCTTGCGCGAAGCAGATTACCACACCAATATTAAAACCGGTGAATTCTCTAATACCAAGTTTGGTGAAGTGTTCAGGAAAGTGCTGGAAACCGGTACGACAGCAATCAGTGACTTTGCTCCGTATGAACCGAGTAATGGACTGCCGTATGCGTTTCTTGCGCAGCCTGTAGTGAAAGACGGTGAAGTTCAGTTCATTGTCGGACTTCAGATGTCTCTTGATTCCATCAACAAAATTATGAAGCAACGCGCTGGCATGGGAAAAACAGGTCAGTGTTATATTGTAGGCAGCGATAATAAGATGCGCTCCCGAACTTTTCTTGATCCCGATATGCGAAACGTAGCGGCATCCTTTGCTGGATCTGTTAAAAACAACGGCGTGGATACTGAAGCGACAAAGCTCGCCTTATCCGGCAAGAGTGGCACAAAAGAGATTGTTGGCTACAAAGGGTCAACAGTGCTTTCTGCGTTTACTCCTGTAGAATTTGGTTCTTCAACGTGGGCACTTATTGCTGAGATTGATCAGGCTGAAGTAACCACCCCTGTCGCATTGCTGAAGAAAAATGTCTGGATTGTTTCGTTAGTGATCGGTTTGATTGTTGCTGTGTTCGCATATTTGATTGCTATCAGTATTACCCGACCGTTAGGACGTGTTGTTGAATTTTCAAAACAGATTGCGCGTGGTAATTTTGATGCATCATTAAGTATTAATCAAAATGATGAACTCGGACAGCTTGCTGCGGCAGCGCAGGCAATTCCACATACGTTACGTGAAGTAACCGGAACGGTGGAAGCTGTGAGTGCGGCAATCAGTCATGGTAATTTACGGGAACGCGGAGATGCCACACAGTTTAAAGGCGGGTATGAAGAGCTTATTCATAACACCAACGCTTTGTGTGATGTGTTTGTGGAGTTCCTTGATGTTATGCCTATGGTACTGATGTCCGTTGATACTAACTCGAACATATTGTTTATGAACAAGTTTGGTACGCATGTCGGGGCAGGTGTTGTTCCAGAGAAAGTTGCTGGGAACAAATGTTTCGACACGCTTAATTCTACAGATTGCCGAACAGATCGCTGTGTTTGTGACCGCACCATTGAGAGTGGGGTTGAAGAAGCATCTGAGGCAGATCTTTTGATCAACGGTGAAGGTTCTCACGCAAGTTTCTCTGCTATTCCAATCCGTGTTGAAAGCGAAGTTGTCGGTGCTCTCAAGATTATTGTGGATCAGACTGCTATTACAAAAGCGCAGCGCAAAATGCGTGATCTTGCAGAGAACGCGGTAGATATCAGCAGTCAGCTTTCTTCCGCAGCGGAGGAGCTGTCTGCACAGATTGAACAATCCAGCAAAGGGGCAGACATCCAGCGCGAACGTGCATCGGAAACCGCAACCTCTATGGAAGAAATGAATGCGACAGTGCTTGAAGTAGCTCAAAATGCATCTCATGCTGCGGAAAACTCTGAGAAGACACGTGCGACAGCACAGGACGGTGCAGTTGCAGTGCAGGAAGTTCTTGAGACTATCAGCGCTGTTGATACAATCTCTCATCAGTTGACAGTAAGTATGGAAGAGTTGACAGGGCAGGTTGCTTCTATTGGTGAGGTCATGAATGTCATTAATGACATTGCGGATCAGACCAACCTGCTTGCATTAAACGCAGCAATTGAAGCTGCCCGCGCAGGTGATGCAGGGCGTGGCTTTGCAGTGGTTGCAGATGAAGTGAGAAAGCTTGCTGAAAATACCATGAATGCTACGGATCAGGTTGGCGCGGCGATTACGTCGATTCAGCAGGTTACACAGCAGAATATGGAAGAAGCGCAGCGTACAGTAGAAGCTGTTGAAAGGAGTACCGCGCAGGCTCATCGTTCAGGCGAACTACTTAGTAGTATTCTTTCCTACGCGAATGATTCTGCCGATCAGGTTCGTGTTATTGCGACAGCTGCGGAAGAGCAGTCTGCTGCGGCTGAAGAGGTTTCACGTGCAACCGAAGAGATTAATAAAATCTCTTTTGAAACATCTCAGGCAATGGTGCAGTCAACAAGTGCAGTCACAGAACTTGCCAGCCTTGCAGAAAGGTTGAATAGTTTGATTAGTGAAATGCGTTAATTAGCATATGAATGAAAAAGCCCTGTTCTCATTAAAAGAGCAGGGCTTTTTTATGTTCAGCTAACAATAATTAGTATTCAAAAAAGTGTGTGTTGTTGTGTAAACGTCAGATATGCTGTTGACATAACGTTCATGTGATGGCTTGTATGGTTTTGATATTTCATAAAGCAGGAGTCATTGATGGCAACATTCGATTGCGAAGTTTTAGGCTATGTTCAATACAATCCGGAACTAAGTTATGCTGAACTTATAGAGTGTGAGGATGAGCTTAAAGAAAAGCTCGCGGACACTTTACATGAATGTGGAGCAGACCACGTAGACTTTTTTGGTCTAGATGACGGTTTGCGAATTCAATTTGTTCTAACTGACTATGATGAAAGTGTGTTGCATACTATCTGCGACGCTGTTGTTCCATTTTTCCCTATTCAGACATTAGCTCGTTTGTTTGCCATCCAGAAGAATCTTGAAATATCCCATCTCTACCAGTTTGAAAAAGGGACATGGAAAGAGTCCGGAATTGATATTTCATCTGGAACATGCGCATAGCTTACGATAAAAAATAAAAAAGTGCATAAATGAGGTTGACGATATCGCCTTTAGCGGTATAGAAGTCTTCACCTTTTCTGTGCCCGGGTGGTGGAATAGGTAGACACAAGAGACTTAAAATCTCTCGGCCTCACGGCCGTGCCGGTTCAATTCCGGCCCCGGGTACCAAAAGAAAATTAAGCGTTTACAACGATTTTATAAATTGTTGTAAGCGCTTTTTTTGTGCCCTTTGCTCAGTTTGTCTCCACATTGTCCCCATTTTTGCAAAAAAGAATTTTTTTAAGAACTTTCTGAATCATTCCTAATTTCCTGGCATTATTAAGTGATAGACCCATGACTCAAGAAGGACATAGTGTCTGAACGCGTGTTTTATTACTAAAGTTGGCAACAAATTGCTCATATGGCAATAAGTTGCCTATTTTTTGAGCAACAAGTTGCTCATCCCTTTCTATTGCCTTGTGAAAAGCTGGTAATAGAACCAAAATATACTTTGGCACATAACTTGATAGAGAAGGCGTAATTCTAAAACTTTTTTTAAAAGGAAATATTATGCCAACTCCTTGTTATATCGCTATTGAAGGTAAAACTCAGGGCAACATTACTGCAGGCGCATTCACTGCTGACTCCGTAGGCAATATCTACGTAGAAGGTCATGAAGATGAAATGCTCGTGCAAGAATTCAAACACATTGTTACTGTTCCTACTGATCCTCAGTCAGGTCAGCCTTCCGGTCAGCGTATGCATAAGCCTTTCCGCTTTACTGTAGCACTCAACAAAGCTGTTCCACTTATGTACAACGCCCTTGCTTCTGGCGAAATGCTTACAACTGTTACTTTGAAATGGTACCGTACTTCTATTGAAGGTAAGCAAGAACATTTCTTCACCACTACACTTACCGACGCAACAATCGTGGATATCAACTTCGACATGCCGCATTGTCAGGATGCTCAGAGCAAAGAATTTACACAGCTCATCAACGTAGCTCTCGCCTATCGTAAAATTGACTGGGAACATACCGTTGCTGGAACTTCTGGTTCTGATGACTGGCGTGCACCTGTAGCATAGTTTTATCGAATATGAATTATACAGACCCGCACATTCTCTATGATTGTGCGGGTCTTACTGTAAACGGGTCGTGGTTGTTCGCCCCAACAATTTAGAAACCTTAGAGAAAAGAGTACACACATGGCGATAAATACCGGATTGCAATTCACTTTTCAGGTTGATGGGCTGGCGGACGATACGTTCAGTGTTTTAGAATTTTCTGGAATGGAAACTCTTTCTTCCCCGTTCCATTTCCATATTAAACTTGCCAGTCGGTTAGAAGATATTGTTCCTACGCAAACAGTAGATAGATTTGGCATCTTGAGGACATGGATTAACGGTAAGATGGTGCAGGTGCGGCACGGCATTATCAGTGAATTCCGTCAGGGAGATACTGGGCATCATCATACTATGTATGAAGTCATGCTGGTGCCGTCTATAGCTCGTCTAGCCTTACGCCAAAATACAAGAATGTTTCAGCAGCAGCCTGCTCAAGAAATTATTCAGCTCATTTTACAAGAAATGGGAATACAGGATCTTGCTTTCGGCCTCACGAAAGAACCGAAAGTTCGTGATTACTGCGTTCAATATCGAGAATCTGATCTTGAATTTGTTCAGCGGTTAGCAGCAGAAGAAGGGATGTATTACTACTTTGAACATTCTGAAAGCGCTCACACCATAATCTTTTCTGATGACACTAAACAAGCGCCGACGTTGCCAAACGAATTGGAGTATAACACTCAGTCTGGTGGCATGAGCACAGGTGCATTTATCAGAGGGTTCACGCAACAGGCTAAAATTTGTTCTTCCTCAGCAGAGTTGAAAGACTATAGTTTTTTAAATCCGAGAAATAGTCTTCAGCACAACGTTTTTGGGAGCGAGTTAGACTTTCAACGTTCGACATACGAACATTATGACTATCCAGGTCGATTCAAAGAAGACAGCCTTGGACAAAAATTTACGCAATTCAGACTTGAGTCTCTTCGTAGTGAAGCCCTTACAGCTAAAGGGCTAAGCAATTACCCTGAGCTCATCTCTGGCTTTAAGTTTTCCTTAAAAGAACACCCCAGCGACTCCTGTAACCGCGATTGGTTTACTATTGCCGTTTCCCACTTTGGAACTCAGCCTCAAGCTCTTGAAGAAGCCGGAACATCCGGTTCTACAACATACAATAATGAGTTTGTAGTGATTCCAGATCATCGTCAGTGGAAACCAACGCCAAACCCAAAACCTCGCGTAGACGGGCCGCAGATCGCCACTGTTGTAGGCCCTGAAGGCGAGGAAATTTTTTGTGATGAGCACGGCCGCGTAAAGGTTTATTTTCCATGGGATAGATATAATACGAATAGCGACGAAACATGCAGTTGTTGGATTCGTGTCTCCCAAGGATGGGCAGGTGGACAGTACGGCATAGTTGCGATCCCTCGCATTGGACATGAAGTTATCGTCAGTTTCTTAGAAGGTGATCCCGATCAGCCTATAATTACTGGCCGTACTTATCACGCACGAAACAAGTCTCCGTATCCTCTTCCGGCTCATAAAACCATGACGGTTCTGAGAACTGACACCCATAAAGGCGATGGCTTTAACGAACTTCGCTTTGAAGATGAGGCCGATAAAGAAGAAATATTCATACATGCACAAAAGAATATGGATATAAAAGTCCTTAACTCAAAAAACGAGCGGGTTGATTTCGATAGGTCTACAAGTGTCGGGAATAATGAAAATTTAGTTGTTGCTAAAGATAGAAAAGTTACGGTCGATGGTAAACAAGACCACAAGACAACCGGAAATTATATTGAACTTATTGAGGGTGATAGTGGATTAACTGTCAAGGGTGATAAGTCCCAGCATATTAAGGGTGCACTCGGAGTTAAAATTGATGGTGAAATGACCTTCCAGAGCGACACAAAAATCACGCTAAAAGTTGGCGGAAGCTTTGTGGTTATTCATCCGGGTGGTGTTGATATTAAAGGTGCAGCAATCAAATTGAACTCTGGAGGGGGAGCGGGGAGCCTTGCGTTACCAGCGAATCCCGAAATTCTGAAAAGCGCAGCCGGAGAAGGCAGCATGTTTGTAAAACATTGCCCATTGGAGGGGGATTGTGAGTAACGAAAAATTATATGCAATAATCGATGGGGCATCTGAAGAAGAGTTGATGCCCATGCTCGCAGAACTCGATCCACCCGCTGCGTGTCTTTATGCCCCGCCAGTGCAACCGGACTTAGTAGATATTGCACCTTATGTTGTGCTTGTAACGGAAGAAGTTCAAGAGTGGCTTAATACCCGAGAGACCCCGTGGGGTATCTATATCACGACTGATGCTGATTTGAAGAGCGTTCGTAGTCACTTACGAAAATATTTGTATGTATTACTGCCAGATAGTGACAAGCCTGTATTTTTTAGATTCTATGATCCAAGGAATATTTGGTTACTAACGTCTGCTCTTACAGATTGGGAACTACATTCGTTTATGGGACCCATCGAAAAAATAGGTATTTCCTTTGAAGGGAATGAGCGTGCTGAGACCTTTGCTGAACGACGAGCACAGTATCCGCAGGATGCTCAATCAACGGTTTCAACCCTTGCTCTTACAGAAGAGCAGGTTGAAATAATGAATCAAGAGTTTGAAAGGAATTTTATAATAAAATTAGCAAGATTGATGGAGGACGCGGCTTCGTCAGCTGCAGCTGTTCCTCATGTTAATTTTCTAGAGTATGCTCACCGTTTATTCGACTACTTTAAAAGTCAGGATATCACTTTGCCTAAGACCGTTAGGGAAACCTCACTCTGTTTGATTGAAAAAGAATATTATGATTTTGATGAGATCCCTCGTTCTTTTTTTGATCTAGCGGAGGACGACGGCACTGTCGGATGGGGTCGAGCTGGGAAAGCATGTCAGTCACTAATAGGATTATAGACAACCGTTATGGCAGAAAAAGAAAAAAGTAATGAAATAATGTGTTTTGCATGTCATCAGCCACCCCATTGTACAGCTGGGTATACAATGTCGGGTTTTCCTGAGGGGGTAACTATTGATTATCCGAACAGCTCTGGTGCTAACAAAGAACTCACTTTTCTAGATAATGAAAAAGTTTCCATAACATCAGTACTTATTCCCAACGGAGTTTGTGTATTAGCGAATTGTCCTGAGACTATTATTTTAGAAAAAAATGATAAAGAGGGGGATACGGAGCTTGCTCGGCTTACTCCAGCTAAGTTGTCTGAGACATATAAACTGTCATACGATGGGGAAAAATTCTTAAGAGAGCTAGATCCATGGGAATGGCTACAGCTAGCCTTAGAGAGATCTCCTGAAAAAATATTACCAAAAGAATTTATTTCAACAACAACTGACTGTTCTGGCACTGTTCAGACAACTACTCTTAAGATGTACCCTAAGTACAAGTTGGATGGAAAAATTACACTTGGAAGCAAGGTAAATGCAGAGGCAAATGAAAGAATAAAGAAGAGACATGAATATAGTAGAGAAGATGCTCTTAAGCTACAGAAAAAAGCCAATAAGAAGAAATGGAAAGATATTGGGAAAGAGATTTACCCAGAAGATTTTAATGTAGTATTCGAAAGTACAGTTTCCATCGGAGATAAAACAAAAAAAAGTGATTGTACGTTGGTACAATCTGATTCAAGGCTTAAACATAAAAAATCTCTTACACATAAGACTTCTGAACTCTTTAAAAAAATTGGAAACCATGTACTGGGTGGGAATAAGAATGAGGGCGGGCTAATAAAAAAGCTCACAATAATTCCACCTCAGCTTGAGCTGTCAGGATTCAAGGAATTAAAATGTCAAAATGATGCTCCTTATTTTGAGTATAATTATGCGTTAAAAATGGCTCCTCTTATCGGTGCTGAAATTGTTATAGATGTTATTGGTGTCTTAATTACTCTCTTAGGAAGTCCCGCAGGGGGCAAGGCATGGAAAGAATTAAGAGATCAGTTACAAGAGATGAAGGACAGCGTTGAACGTGGCGCAGCCAAATCAGGCATGTACGGGTTATTTTACATAGATGTAGTATTAACAGGGGAAGTTATTAATGGCGAAGGGACTCTAGTTTGTAAAAATAATGAAGAGGAACTCCAAGGAAAAATTGGAAGTAAGCTTGGCCTGCAAATACAAGCAGGGGTAGAAGCCGGTGTTAAAGTACTCTTTGTGAAAGGACAGCTGATGGCTGAGGCAAATACTAAAACAGAAATTAAAAGTAATTTAGTTTTTGATAAAAAAGGTGTCGGTGTTGAATTCAACCATGAAGGCATCCGTTCACATTTTTCTATTCGCGTTAAGGCTGGCAAGTATACAACTAGCAAAGCTCAAGAAGATGATTCTCTGAGCCAACTTGACAAAGCTAATAAGAAAACAAAGGAAACGGGCTACGAATTTTTAACAGCAGACATAGTCTGGGCTGAAAAAAGTTCTCTTCCACCTTACTATCTGATTGATGCCTAAGGGGTGGCAGCCGGTGAATCCACAAAAAATTGACTACCGTATTGATATTGACACAAATAATGTTGCTTTTGAAATTTATCTTAATGATCTTTGTGTGATGCGTTGTGATGAGGCTGGCCCTAGTTATTGTCTTATAGGGGTAGGCGAATATCTCAAGCCTTTAGATAATGCATTGCGATTAATTGTGTATCCTGCAGAAGGGGCTGATGATTTTATCGAAGATTCTTGCTACTGCAAGGTCACACTGGCTGCTAGGAATCGCTTTGAAACTGAGCAGCTTAGTGCGTTTTCTGGGATTCATTACTTCCCAACTAAGAATTCACATAGGAACGCTTCACTAACAGCAATTAAAGAATTGCCATTAATAAATCAGCACCTTGGCAGGCCCGTAAGTGCTATCCATATTTCTTTTAATGATGAGAATAAGCAGTGTGTGGCGGTTCAAAATTTTGATATTAACTCAAAGTATAAAACGTGGAATTGGGTCAATTCACAAACACTCGCAAAAAAAGATAGTGACAGTAGTCTGCTATCGAATAAATTGCTGACGAAATTATTCGATAGTTACAAACAGTTGTGGGAGGCATTCAACAAAAACGATATGGAAAGCCTTGAAAAGCTTCATACAGAATTTTCTGTTGAATCTGCTGAAGCAAATGGCACATCCGCTGCTGTATATTTTGAGTCGCTAAGTTTTCCCTCATTTCTTAACGACCCAGAGCTCTCTTTAGCTGAACTTTCTTTTAACGATTTAAGCTATTCGTATTCATTGGACAAAAAACTTGTCACGTTAACTAACACTGGAGGTTTAATTCGTTTTATTCGGAATGGTGATAAAAATGATTTTATTTCATATATACCACATTTTAGGTTTGACGGAGAAAAATTTATTATTTCCCGCTAAACGTTCTCACTCACTTTCACCAATTTATGAGATATGTCTATGAAATATCGAGAAATATCAAAAAGTAACTTTCTTTTCTTCTTCTTACTTTCTTTTTTTATTGGAACAGCAAATATGGGATGCACAAAAGATGTTAGTCCTCAAAAGATGTCCTACGAGATAGAAATTGATAAAAATAATTGTATGATGTCTGTAATAATAAATGAAACTCACGTCGTGGGTGATAGTTCAAAGGATCCAGTTGAAATGGCCCTTTCTATTGGAGAGTATTTGAAACCCACTAACAATAGGTTACGTCTTGTTGTCGCTCCTCCAAACTCTAATGGTAAATTTGAGCCTGATAGTTTCTGCAAAGTTTCTCTTGCAGGAAGAGACCGTTTTACTAATGAAATAAAAGTCTTTGGAGGCATTAATTATTTCCCAACAGAAAGTGTTGAATTTAATTCATCGAAGAAAGCGATAAAAGTAATACCAGACATTAATACAGATTTTGGACTGATAACGGAAAAAGCGGACATACAACTCTACAAAAATTCAAAAAGAACTTATTATAAAATTCGACAACAGTTTGATTTAGTTCCAGAATATAGAGAATGGTCTTGGGTCAACTCTCAAACCCTTTCTGACGAGACCGGTTATGCAGCTCCACTTTCCAAAGAACTTAATGCTGCACTAGTCGCAGCGTATAAAGAACTCTGGGATGCTTTTAATCGAAAAGATCTTAAAAAGTTAAAAGAATTGCATCATGAGTATATTTCTGAGGGTGCAGATTATAGTGGTCTTTTAGAAGATGATTTTTATAACTCATTAGAATTAGAGCGATTTTTTAAAAAATCAGAATTGTCCTTAGCGCCGCTTTCGCTTGAAGAATTACAATATTTTTATTCATATGATGGAAAGGTCGTTGAACTTGATAGCGATGGTGTAGACCTTATTCATTTTATTAAAAATGATGATAAGTCTGATTATATCGCATACTGCCCTCGGTTTAGATTCGATGGTAAAAAATTCGTTATAACTCGATAGAAACGGAGATTCCTCATGGGAAACGCAGCAAAACTGAATGACATAGGTACAGGCCATGATGGCTATCCGCCAACACCCATTATTGCCGCTTCTCCAACGATAACCATTGATGGAAAGCCAGCAGCGCGAGTTGGAGATCCTTTGGAGCCACATGACAAGCCTAATTCACCCAAACACGGGCGTGCTATTGCGGTAGGTTCCGGTACAGTTTTTTTTGATGGAAAACCCGCAGCACGCTCTGGCGACGCCGTAGATTGTGGTGGTGTCCTAGTCGGTGGTGGGACGGTGAGCATTGGATAAGCAACTATTTTATGCAAAAAGAGCAGCTTGATAGAGTTGCTCTTTTTTTTTGGGCTGTTTTAAAAACTGTGTGTTAGATATGTCATTCTTCAAACTGAGCTGAAATTTTTTATTCTTTGTCGTTATGCTCCTGCTCACCACGAAGAACGAATGGCAAATTTATCCACCATGCAAAAAAGAAGACTCAAAAATGCGAACTTTTCTTTTTGAAAAAAATAAAAGAGGTGAGCTTCTGATGTCTTATGAGAACTTTAACTATCCATCTGGAACATAGCGCAACTATATAGTTTATTATGAAAAAAACACTCTGTATTCTCACAATATTTTTAGGTTTAGTGATTAATGGCTGTACTGCTAACTCTGAAGAAATGGCAAGCATCAAAACTAAGGTCACTCCAGATATGATTAAAGTAAAATATTTGACTTCACTCCAGACCAATGTTGCATACTGTAAGAGCTTTGTTAATGAAATAGAACTATTTAACAACTATGGCTATGATTCGGGAACCATTTCAACTGGGTATAATGCAACAGCATATTTAGAAAATGGTGAAAATGAAATAAGCATTTATTTTACCTCACATAATGTCCCCGATAATTTTAAGCATAGCAAAAATGCCCGATGTGAAGTGACGTTAACAGCAGCTACGCCAACTCAAGAAGCGATAGCGACAAGTATTACTGCAACTGCTGATTCTTCAGGTTCACCAACAAGTATTCTATCCAAGGAATATTCCTATAAAAACGAGTTGTTTCCTGTTGAAGAAATAGGGTATTTAGACTCAGATTCTCCAGTCTATAAAATGCGCCGAAAAGTGATATGCAAAGGGCTTCCAGAGTGGGCATGGACAAAGGCGACCCCACTTTCTGATTCTCCAAAGACATATCAAATGTTACAAGATGCCTATATAAAACTCGGGTTAGTTTTTGCTAAAAATGATCTTGCAGCCTTTAAAAAAGCAATGTGGCTCTCAATGGAAGAACGTGCTATGGCTGATGATCTTGAACCTGAAGAATATTTTGCAACGACTGGGATGGAAGAAAGATTTAAAGAAGGAATTACAGGGGCTCAAATAACGGATTGGGGCGAGTATAAGCTTAAACTTTATAAGGGTGGTAGAATTGCAAGTCTAGAAGATTTTGCAGGCGTTACCCCTGTGGGTTACAAAGGTTCCGATGGTGAAGAGTACGCCTATAAGTGTTTTTTCTCTCTCATTGATGGCAAATTGGTAATTTCAAGGTAGGTGCTTCATGGGAAACGCAGCAAAGCTGAATGACATAGGTACAGATCATGATGGCTATCCGCCAACACCCATTATTGCCGCTTCTCCAACGATAACCATTGATGGAAAGCCAGCAGCGCGAGTGGGGGACCCTTTGGAACCTCATGACAAGCCTAATTCCCCCAAGCACGGGCGTGCTATTGCGGTAGGTTCCGGTACAGTTTTTTTTGATGGAAAACCCGCAGCACGCTCTGGCGACGCCGTAGATTGTGGTGGTGTCCTAGTTGGTGGCGGGACGGTGACTATTGGGTAACACAATTAGATAAATAAAATTTTGTGTTTAAAAAGCAGCTTTATTAGCTGCTTTTTTTTATGCACAGTGAATTCGCGGTGATTCAGAGTGTTTTTTCGAAGGGTGCTATGTCATATGCTTAGAACACAAATCCCCTGTACGCAGGATGGGACTATCACAGTGTCGTACAGGGGCATTATGGGGCTACGTAGCAAATCGCAGCTGATGAAATATAGTTGTTACGTTAGGTGGTTGGATTAAAGAAGCGGTTCGTAATGTATCCGGCGAGCAGACCCCATACAGGTGCGTTGATGCCGATGAACGTAATCCCAGAGGCAGTTATTAGCAGTGTAATAAGCGCTCCTTCGCGATTTTTTTCGTCATCCATGGCAAGGTAGAGGCTTCTTTGGATAATTCCCAGCAGGGCGAATCCTGCCAGCATTTGAGTAAGTTCTTTAGGCATCGCAACAAAGAGCGCAACAAGGCTGGTACTGAAGAGTCCTGCAAGGATATAGAATACTCCCGCACTTGTTGATGCTAAATATCTTTTCTTTGGATCTGGGTCAGCTTCCTTGCCCATACAAATCCCAGCAGAAATAGCCGCAAGGTTACATGTAAAGCCACCGAACGGTGCTGTCAGTAGGTTCATAAATCCTGTGCCAAGCAAAATTTTTGGAAACGGAACAGAATAGTTATGACTCTGGATCATGACGATCCCTGGAATATTCTGGGATACCATGGTTACAAGAAAAAGTGGAATACTTAAACTTACAACAGAAGCAACGCTCCATGTCGGACTCATGAATACAGGACCGGTGATGGAAAGTGGACTGTCTCCCAATGGGAGAGCCCCTTGGACGTACGCGACATAGCCGCCTACGAGAATGAGAAGCAGCATGGTGTATCGAGGATAGAATCGTTTGCCTATAAGGTATGCCGCAAGCATGCAGCCAAAGAGTACTGGCGTGCTTTGCCAAGGGGTGAACGTTTTGATTCCGAACGGGATAAGAATTCCTGCAAGCATGGCAGTCGTAAGCGCTGGAGGAATTTTTTGAATAAATGTGGAGATGGACTTTGTGGCACCTGTAAGAATGATGAGCAGGGCTGTGACAATACATGCGCCAATGGTTTCTGATAATGAGAATCCGGCAACACTACTTGCAAGCAATGCGGCACCGGGGGTCGACCACGCTGTGAGCACAGGTACTTTGTAACGAAGTGAAAATATTATGGTGGTAAGCCCAGAGGCAATACCGATTGCAAAAAGCCAGCTACCAACCTGAACAGGTGTTGCTCCTGCTCCCATGGCTGCCTCAATTACAAGTACAACTGAACAGGTATATCCTACAAGGATAGCCGCTAATCCTGATGATACGTGGCTAATTGACAATTTATTTAGCATGCGTTTTCCTTTCGTTTGATGTACATGTCTTGTGCGTTATAACGTACGTAATTGTTGTGGTTTACTACTGTGCGCTATAACGCACAACATTTTTTTGGGAGAAATGAATGAATTCCAAGGCGTTTGTTGCACAAATTTCTCAGCGATTAAGAGAGTTACGAATTGCGCGTGGCTGGAGTCTTGATGCGGCAGCAAATAAGACAGGCGTTTCCAAGGCAATGCTTGGCCAGATAGAGCGTGGAGAATCCAGCCCTACGATTGGAACCTTGTGGAAAATAGCCAGCGGGTTTGATAGTTCGTTTTCTTCTTTTTTTTCAGAACAATCAGAAAAGAAAGAACCGTCTGTGACGTTTCCTAATGATCCAGAAATGCAGATTCATACAATTTTTCCTTATTCGTCAGATACGAGAATGGAAGTTTTTGAGATAACCCTCTGCGACAACCACGAGCAACAGTCTTCTCCCCATCAATTGGGAGTCATTGAGCATGTTGTTGTGCTAGAGGGAACGTTGGAATTTTATTTTGATGGTACATGGCATACGTTAGTGGTTGGTGAAAAAGTACGTTTCTATGCAGATCAACCTCATGCATATCGAGTTGCGGGCGAGAAAGGTGTTTTTCATAATATTATTAGCTACCCACATACTGATAGCAGCACCGAGCAATAGGCTACTACTGTACGAAGTGCAGATTTTTTATTGTCATGCTTGCTAGATGCTGACGGCTTTTTAACTCCAACTATGCACCTCAATACCTCTGACGTGTTGGTACGATTTGGAATGTGCCGTGTGCTGTAATAATCAAAAATATATTCGGATAATACAGGAACTAACTGCGTAGTATTTGTGACATATTAGTCATGTGATATTTCGCATTGGTTTTATTATAAGGGGGCTATGATAATGCATATTATTTTCGCAACAGAAATATGGGGAAAAACGCCCCATGTGGATTTGATGACATCAAAGTTTGAGGATATCGCGAGCAATATTACAATCGTTGATCCATACGATGGGACTGATCCTGCTTTTGGCAGTGAAGAAGACGCGTATGCTCGGTATACTGTGGACTGTGGTCATAGTCAGTATGGGCAACGTGTTTTGGATGCATTGCAGTTAGCGACCGAGCCGACATGTCTTGTGGGCTTTAGTGCTGGTGCCGGTGCTGTATGGTCTGCTGTTTGTGCAGAAAATGTGGGTGCGGCAAAGGGGGCAGTTTGTTTTTATGGATCACCTATCCGCAATATGATGGATTACTCTCCTAAGGTTCCTGTGGATCTGGTTTTTTCAGAAAATGAACCTCATTTTGATGTGGAAACAGTAGCTCGTTCTCTTCAGGATATTCCGTTAGCACAGAGCTACATAACGCCTTTTGAGCATGGCTTTATGAATCAGTTATCGAAGAACTACCATGAGGAAGCGTACCATTTTTGGCTGCAATGGATTAAAGATCAGGTTGTATCCCATTGTGCTTCTCAGAAATAGAATGAAAGTCCTAACTCGTCAGGAATGAAAAGATATAGTTGAAAAAAAAGACGCCCCGCAAGTTTTCTTGCTGGGCGTCTTTTTATGGTGATATCTATTGGTATGTCGATGGACAGTGCTTTGTGTTGAGTGATTTCCTAAGGCAACATAGCAATTGCGCGAATAGGAGAGCCGTCACTTTCAAAAATCTTGAGTGGTAAAGCGACAAATGTGAATATCGGATCAGTAATTGTGTCCAAATTTTTCAAGTTTTCGATAAGCACAAGCCCGCTTCCAAGAAGGATTTCGTGGATGAAAAGCCTTGTTACGTCCATGGTATCGAAAGAGATGGCATCAATGCCCATACCTTTTAGGTTCTGAGTTGTAAGCCATGTGGCGGCTTCTTCATCCAACGTCGGGAATGGAGAGAAGTATGCTTCGGTTCCCCATAGTTTTTCGTGGCCTGAGGAGAAGATAACAAAATCGCATTGCGCAATTTGATCTTCGTACTGCTTAAGCACATCCAACGTGATGAGCGTAAGGCCGGAGACATCTATAATACAAGCCGGACCAGTGAAGGTAGATGCAGGCAGGGCATCCAATGTTTTTTTGTCTTCAAAAATATGTGCAGGGGCATCCATGTGAGTTCCCACATGGGAGAAGAAGGTTAGTTTTTTTTCAGCAAATCCTTCTACTGCGACGGTGGTGCCCTGTTCAATTATAGGAGCATCTGTGCCGGGGTATACTGGCATGTCTTCGGTAATTGTGTGTGTAAGATCAACTACGTGGGCATGAGAGTGCGAGGTGTTCATTTGTGCTCCAATATATATAGGTTAAATATACGTCTGAAGCGTTTTGTAGCGTTACACACAGTTGAAGGAAAGATAAAAAAAGGGGCAGAAGATACAATATCTTCTGTCCCAATCATTAGGAAGATTTATCCTGTTGCTGTTTGGCGTAGCAGTCAGGACAGAAGTCACCACTAAAGGTAACTACAATATCCTGCGCCACAACGTCTCTTCCGCATTTGTCGCACTGGTAAATCGGCTTACCATCAGGTGCTTGAGTTGTTGTCAGCATAAGACTCCTCAATTTTCAAACAGCGCCACCGTTGTACTCATAAGAAGCTTGCACAAGAGTGCACCACCATAGCTCCATGAAATGGAGTAGCTGTTTGAGCATACAATTAAAACAATTGCGCTACTGTACTGCCAAAATATATTTTTTGGCAACCGAATTGGTAGTGCACTAAAAAATAAAGGCAATACCTTCGTTAAGCGCTTACTCACACATGAAAGCGTGTATGCGCGGGGCAATTCTGCCTGTTGATAGAGCATGGCGATTGTGTGTACTGTGTCTTCACCAACCAGAACTGTACCGGACATTTCGAGCCGGTTTATAATATTTTGGAGAGACTATGGACCTTTCAATCGCAAAAATGGCTAAAAGCTCGTTCCGTTGTGCAACGTACGGGTCGGATATTGAAGCATTTACAGCAGCACATAACGGCTCCCTTGCGGGTACCATGCATTGCGCCCGTTACCTTGGTAAACGGGTGTTTATTGATGGCGTAACAAAAGAAGTTATTGATTCTGAAGGCGTAGTGCTCTCTGGAATGGAGCATCTTGTTGAAGAGTTCGATAAACTGATTGCGCTGCTCAGCGAAAAAATGCAGGGCCCTTTCTACGCAGATGGTGTTCTTATTCCTGTGCAGAAGGGTAATCCGCATTTTCGTATTTACGATATGTACGCACCGGAAGCTGAGAGTCCGTTTACACTGTGGACGCAGATAAACACACTGGCTGATGCATTTATGCTTTTAGATAAACAGACAATCTACATGCGCCCAGTTCAGTATTTCCATTCACGTTCATTTTCTACGCAAACGGCGTATGATCGCTGGATTAAGACGTGGACAAAACGTGCAGGGTGCGGCGGCGTTATCTTCAAGGGGGCTGAAATGGTTTACGAACCGAATTTCCTTCTTGATGATGTGTGCGAAATTAAAGCACGATAAAAATGTTGCCTCCGGTGGACTAGATTCTCCGGAGGTTTTTTTTAGGCTCTGCCTACAAAACTTTGTACATTCCATCCACAGGCCGCAGCCTTTTCTTTTTCATGCGGGCTGTCTTCAAATGCTTTTCTCCACACTGTGACTGTCTCCAGAAACATTTCGAGTGTCTCTTCAAAGGCCGAGAGTTCCAGCTCTTTAATGGAAAGCCTGCGCATTAATGCCAGCACGTTGGCATTGCGGAGCAGGATGAACCTGCATCCGTGGAGTTGTCCCCAAAAGAGGTTGAGCTCCAATGCGTCTGCAAAAAGCTCTTCATCTGCTTTCACCACAGGGCTTATGAGTAATAGGCTGTCTGTCACATCATCCAGTTCCAGATTTACTTCGAGATGACTATCAAAAATTATTCTACAGCTTCCGTCGTCATTCAATTCCAGCGCTTCAAGAGCAATGCGTTCCCCGAACTGTTTTAGAATTTGCTGTATCTTCTCATGATTGTTCATAGATTTCACCATTTTGTAAAAACACTTAAATTAAGAAATCTGATACCTGTATCTATTGTACCATCAGCACAAGTGCTGTACCAGTCATGAACGATATGTGCATGGAGTCTTTTTTTTTCAGGCTTTAACTTTCTTAGATAGTAGAATGTTAGTTGCGAATTGCTTGAACGCTATGAAGACTTCGATTGGGTGTTGGTGTCTGTCTAAATCTACAGCTTCGACAGAATTAAAAGCATCCTGCATACAATGGCAGTGGTGTAGAATGGGGTGATATAAGATCGCTTTGTGTCCAGAATGAGGGTTTGTGAAACCTTCTTGACGGATGTGCAGATTTCTTCCTACTGAGTCGCTACAATTTTATTGAGCGTTACATAAATTGCTTGAAGTGATCTTTCAGCTTACGATACATAATGAGTGTTATTCCAATTAAATAGATTTAGGTGAGACACAATGACAATTAAGAAAGAATGGGTTGAATTTATAACTATTTTGAACCGGGAAGTAGTTCCGGCATTAGGTTGTACTGAGCCGATAACTGCGGCCTTGGCAGCAGCGCGTTCGGCAGAAGTGCTGGGTACTAAGCCGGAGAGTCTTCTTGTTCAGGTTAGTGGCAACCTGCTTAAAAATGGTATGGGAGTGGGCGTTCCGGGTACAGGAATGACAGGACTTCATATCGCTGCAGCTGTTGGTGCTCTCGGCGGCAAGTCTGAATTGCAGCTTGAAGTGTTGCGCGATTTGACCCCAGAAGTTGTTGCTGCAGCCAAACAGCTTATTGTGGATGGAAAAGTAAGAGTAGAATTAGCAGAAACAGAAGAAGTGCTGTTTGCTAAAGCCACTGTTGCCGCAGAAGGCCATACCGCAACATGTACTATTGCCCGCACACATACCGGAGTCATCGAAGTTACTAAAGATGATGAAGTTATCGAAAGTACTCCGTTAGAGGACGAAGAGGCTTCAGATGATTCTTGGCCGCTTTCTGTGTCAGCCATTTATGACTTTGCTCTCGGAGCAGAATTCAAAGATATTTCATTTATTCTTGAGGCAGCTCGTCTTAACGAGTCCATTGCTGCGGAAGGTCTTGAGCATGACTTTGGTCTCAAAGTTGGCCGCTCCATGGGTGAAGATATTGCATCGGGCTTACGTTCTGATGATATTACATCTTTTGCAACCCGCCTTGCAGCAGCTGCATCAGATGCACGCATGGACGGCATAATGCAGCCTGTAATGAGTAATTCAGGTAGCGGCAACCAAGGTATTACTGCAACTATCCCAGTAACAGCTTTTGCTCGTAGATTGGGCAAATCCGAAGAAGAGATGGCTCGTGCGCTTATTTTAAGTCACCTGATGGCAATCCACTTAAAGCATCATCTTGGTAGGCTTTCAGCATTATGCGGTGCAATCCTCGCTGCTACCGGTTCCGGTTGCGGTATCGTGATGTTGCTTGGCGGTGGGCTAGTTGAGATAGAACGAACTATTAAGAACATGGTCGGTACTATTGCCGGCATGATTTGCGATGGTGCAAAAACTTCATGCGCACTAAAAGTTGCTTCCAGTGTTGAAGCTGCAATTAGCTCTGCGTTACTCGCCATGAAAGGAACTTCAGTGCCGGGTGGTGATGGTATCGTGGATGATAACATTGAAATTTGCATCAAGAACCTTGGTCGTCTCGGAAGTGCAGGCATGTGCGAGACGGACAAGATTATCTTGGATATTATGGTGAATAAGTAAAGTTGCCTCCGGCGGCTCTCCGAGGGCGCTTCTCAGCGGGAGCAAGAGGGACACCCTCTTGACTGCGATAATGTATACGCAGTGCTTCTGGCGCTGAAAACGTATGTATGATGTATACATTCCAAGAAATAGAAAAAGGGTGGTTAATGGCCACCCTTTTTAGTTGTCTAACAACTATCTGTTCTTGCTATTTCTTCGATGCTTTTCTTCTAGATAGTCATACACAAAGAAAACTCTTGGTTTTATCTTTAGACATACCTTCCGTGCTGTATCAAATGCCTCTTCCTTGGTTAAAAAAGGTATGAATCTGTCTGGAGTCGACACATGTCGGGTATGGGGTGCCCCCAAAAACAATTCCTGCAGGAGTTGATAGAAGGAAAGGCCTGTATTCAATTCTTGTCCCGTCAGAATAGATAATTGCGATTTTGTTTGGGTCAGCAACTTCTTGATATTTTGAGGCGTATTCGGGCTTAAGCCAGAACGCAGTGGGATACACATATGGATATTCTTCTGTGAGGAAAGGTGGTTCTGATGTCTTTGTTTGATGAATAGAAATTCTAGCAATATCATCGCACGAAACAGGACTAATACTTTCTGCACATGCCAAAGAAGCTGACAGTGTCAAAAGCAGCAATGGGATAAAAAAGTTTTATTTTTTAATTCTAAATTTTTTATATTCAAACGCGCATTCATCAGCACCATCAGACATTAATTTTACTCGCCATATGAGAGGTATTTCATCAAATTTGGTAAAGTGGAAGGTGCTTGATGAACAATTTTGCATGTGCCCAGTAGCTTTTTTTCTGAACCATTTACTGTGATGTACACACGACCGAGGCATAGTCCCCTGTTAACAATGGTAACATTAATACTCTGATCTGCTACATTTCTGAGGCAGTATCTCGACAACCTTCCAGCTTTTTGAATATTCCAACCTTTATTGACCCCGGTTTTATTTCGCACTTGCAGTTGGGATGCGGACGCTCAGGTTTTTCCCAATGAACTCCCTCTCCCATAGCTTGGCATGTTTCATAAGCTCCTATGTTTGGAATAACTTTCCAATATTCAGTTTGTAAATCATTTCTGCGTGTTCTGGTCTCTGCGCCAGAAGATTCATGTGATTTGAAAACTTCTTTGCTCACAAATTCTTTAGTGGTAATGGCTTGATGGGAATTAGGCATCGCTATGGTATTAAGGTCGCGTTAGACCACTTGACGACATTGGGGCTGTTAGTCGTACCAAAAAATATTAACTCCTGCTTAATAAAGAATAATTGTTTGGAGAGTTGGTTGAGAATGGGATAGTTCTTTGAGCTTAGATTTTAGATTTAAAAAAAGGGTGGCTACCAACGAACCCTTTTTAATTATTACTAATTTAGATCTTGAGTCAGGTTCTCAATCGATATGCATGTCCGGGATAGGTTATTCTTTCAATGTTTATGGAAATAGGTGTTGACTTATCTATTTATGCAAGGTAATTTCCCAAGATTGAATCGAACAAAGTGTGTTTTTTCTTAGAATTAATGCACGCCGCGTCCCTGCTTATTTTGGGGATATCTTTTTTTTGGAGTTTATTTTGAATAAGAATATTTATGTTGGTAACTTGTCTTGGGAATGTAGCGATCAGGATCTTCGCACTCTTTTTGCTGATTTCGGCGAAGTTTCTTCTGCTCGCGTAATCGAAGATCGTGAAACTGGTCGTTCCCGTGGCTTCGGCTTTGTTGAAATGGAAGCAGCTGGTGCTGCACAGGCTATTGAGTCTCTCAATGGTTCTGAGTTCCAGGGTCGTAACCTCAAGGTTAACGAAGCTCAGCCTCGCGAATCCCGCCCTCGTTACTAAGCAATCGAAATTTATTTTGATGATTAAAAGCCCGCCCTTAGGTGGGCTTTTTTTTGTGCCGTTAATTGTTCGGATAATTACCAGAGAAAATAATTTGGCATGGTTATTCCAACTTTCCGCGATTCTTCGAACAGCCGATAGATACAAATTTTCATTTTTTAATTCCAAATTTGATATCTAAAAATACATTCATCAGCACCAGCAGACTGTTATTCCACTCGCCATGTGAGGGGAATTTCACCAAATTTAATAAAATGGAAAGTGCTTGATGAGCCATTACGCATGTGACCAGTAGGTTTATATTCTGACTCACCTGCTGTGATATGAACACCGCCGAGGCCTAGTCCCGTGGTGTAATAGTCATATTACTACTCTGATCTGCAGTGAATATTTCTGACGCTGTATCGCCTCATCCTTCCAATCTTCCGAATTTTCCAACTAGATTTCTGCTTCACTGATTTTCAAGAAATATCATCCTGATTTGTACTGCTGAATGTGTAAACTTCGATGGGAAGTGTAAGGCACAAGCTACATAATCAGTTTTGTCATTTCAGCTTTGATGAAATCAATGAAGAGACTTTTTGCGGGATTCATATCGTTGTCATCAGCAAAGAGTACATGTTTGTGTTGGGGAAGATCCGGTAAATTGTATGAAGCATTCTTTGCCAGCTCTGTTTAGCGCTTCGTTATGAACATTGATGATGCGCTGTACGTATTAGCAGTTCCCCTTGAGGTGTAAGGGCAAGGCAAGAATAGTTGTGATCCAGCCGTCCTTCAAGTCGCTTGATTTTAGTTTACGGTGTTTTTTTTGTATCTATTGAGTTTTAAATACCTGCTGGCAAACAGTACATGCATATGCATCGCGGGGGGTGCAATATGCACCTCGCACTTTAAAACATTCTTCTGCCTGTATCAGGGCAGCAGCTTTGCCTGCGGCTTTATTTTTTTGCAAAGTCGTGCCGTTAATTCTGTCGATATTGCCCTTAATCCAACGCTTCAAATAAAAGCGCTTGCCGCCTCGTGTCATATGCACGGCTCGTTGTTCTGCAACGCGCAGTTCGGAAACAAATTCACTGGTGAGATTGCGGCTTTCCATTTGTACTGCATACTCAAGGGCTTCGAGAGAGTTAAAATTTGCAAGGCGTACTAAGTTGCCTGCAAGTTGTTTTGGGCAGTTTTCGTACCGTTCTTTTTCTATAACAAGAAAGGCTACTTCGTCAGGAAGTATCTCTTCTTCGTCTTTTGCATTGTCGCGTTCTTCAGAATGGTTGAATACATGTGTGATTTCAACATGGAACACGCTGTTTGCATTGATGTCCTGTAGAGCGAGTTCTAAAAATTCGTCGATTATATCGTATTCAACGATTCGGCTGGACATGCCAAGTAGATATGCAAGCTGTGTTGTTTTGAATATGCCGTAATCGCGCCCGACAAGGTTGGCAAAAATTCGGAGCGCCTGAACAGATCGGAGGTTTGAGAATACCAGATACGGCTTTAGTAATTCCTGTGCTTGCTGCAAATGAGGCATAGGGCGTCCTGTCACGCGGGTGAGGTCATCCTTGGATGGGCGCTTAAGCGGATTGGCTCCGTAATACAGGCTTTTTGATGTAGGGTTGTTCATATCTATCTCCTGAAACTATGCGACAAATGCAGGTACTGTGCATCTGTAACAGCTTTTTGGTAAGCCTGCTACAGTACACATGGTACTGCCATTAATCAGACAAACTGATGAATGTTGCAGTTTGTCATCATTCTAACATGTTGAAAATAAAATGTTAAAATGGTTACTCTCATGTGTTGTGGTGAAAAAGTGCATAAAACGTCAGCTGCTCATTATTTTACTATCAACAATTGCAAACAAAAAGCACGACTAAAGTGGGTTAGGGTGCCATTCTCGAGATATCTTTTTACATAATTTTGTTTGTGTACACAATCACATATGATAATAGGGCCTAGTCATTCTGGAGAAGAGATTAGAAATTGCTTGCTGCCTCTTCTTGTGGCATTGCGGATTGACTAGTCAATCCGCAATTTTGCATGATGATTTATTCAATTATTTTGGGTAGTTCTTTTTCCAAATATGGTAAAAAAATACAAAAAAATAGTGTTCAACATGAAGTAATGACTAACTTTTGTGTTATAAATAAGTATTACAAAAGGTTGGAATAAAAGGCTTGTGAAAAAAAGTACGTTCGGTTATCTATATCTCAACTGATCAACAAGTCAGGTCTGTGCGCCAACACAGAGAAACAATTAACATAGTAGTGAGTGAACAGTATGATGCAGCAAGCAACACTGATGAAATCATCTGTTTGGTCCCAAAATAGAACACAACCTAGCGTGCTCATTGGGGTCGGAAACGACCATACCAAACAATACGGCATTCGTTTTGTACGTGATTTTTTCTGCCAGGATGAACTAGCAAAATTTACACTTTTTCATCTGCAAAACGCTAAAACGCTTCAGTTACCCGGCACGGATGAACGGTCTGCCAGCGCCAAAGAGACCGTTGCTGAAGAGTTCTTAGCACGAACAGGTGAACAGCTGTCATGCTTGGTCACTGCTCAGGCAAGCCTGAAGCAGGTAGGGATTTCAAGCAACCGCTTAGCACTTCTTTCTAGACTGCAGACCCATTCTAAGGCTTGGGATCTGATGGATGAAGCAGCTAACGGTAACCATGACGCTCTCGTTCTAGGCAAACGTGGTAAATCATGGTTTGAGAGCATGATTAACGGCTCCACCGATATTACAAAAGAAGTTATCGAGCAGTCCTGTGCAAGACCGATTTGGCTTGCCCCTTCATCGATTCATGGCCGCAGGAATGTGCTGTTGTGTGTGGACGGTTCTCGTTCCTCCAGAAACATCACTGAACATGTAGCGCAGGTAGTTGCAAGCAACCCAATGCATACAATTACAGTTCTACATGTTGCTCCCGGTAAAAAATATACTACCGCTTCTCCGAGTGTTGCGTTTCTGAATAAACAGTCTCGCAATCAGCGCAAAGCGCAGTGTTTCATTTCAAAAACCAGCCACCAGGTTGTAGCCGATGCAGTTGCCCTGCTCGTTGCAAACGGTGTGGAAGAAAGCGTCATCAAAACCCAGTTGATGCATTCTAACGACCCAGCTTCTGTGATCATGGAAACCTCCGATCAAGGTAACTTCGCAGTAGTAGCTATGGGACGTTCCGGTACAGGAAACAGTTTTATGCGCCACATGCTTATGGGCTCTTCTGTAGCTCATGTGTGGAAAAAGCTTGATAACGCTTGCTTGTGGTTATCGTGTTAGGAACCCGTTAGTGGTAACTTCGCAACACCTCAAGGTAACTCCTCAGTCTTAGACACCCCCGGTCGTGCAGTGAAGGCCCATCTTCCTGCACGGTTGGGCTCCATACAAAAAAAGGCTTCGTAATTTTTTACGAAGCCTTTTTTTGTATGTATTTTCGCTGCTGATTAGCTGACAGCGTATATCGATTGTGTATTATGCAAATAAAAATCGAAGAACACCAAGGCATACCATTGCGTAGAGTCCTGCCAGAACATCATCAATCATAACGCCCCAGCCGCCTTTAAGCCATGTTTCGGAGTCATTAACAGGGTAGGGCTTTGCAATATCAAAAATTCGGAACAGGCAAAATGCTATCACCATCCACCAGAATGATAATGCTGCGAATGGCAGGATTGTTATCCACTGGCCCACCAGTTCATCCAGAACTATTTCTCCCGGATCTTTGCTGCCTAAAACTTCTTCTGCCCGTGTTATTTGTAAGCTTCCCCAACAAAAAAGGGCGGCAATAACAACTATACGCATCCACATTGGCAGCGGCATAAAAAATATTGGCGCAAGAACAATGGCAACAGCAGAACCTACTGTGCCCGGAGCATACGGCGAAAGACCGGAAGGTCCCAGACGTGAAGCATGAACTGCAATTTTGTCGCGTAATGAAAGTTCTGTGATCATAAAACAGCCCCTAGATTGGTAGCCCTGAGACTACTATTATACTGATGGAGTAACGACTCCGGCAGTGTGTAATTTTTCCAGCAACTCAGTTACCGGCAGTCCTACAACATTAGACCATGAGCCGCAGATCAATTCCACAAGAAACGATCCAATTCCTTGAATCGCATAGGCTCCTGCTTTGTCTGCCGGTTCTCCGGTGCGTATATATGCTTTTAATGCATCTTCTGCATATTTCTTCATAGTAACTGCAGTTTCAACGGCATAGGTATCTGTGGTGCCGTCAGGGTATACAAGGGCAGTCGCAGTGATTACTTTATGTGTATTGCCGGAAAGTCTGCTTAGCATGTCCAGTGCGTGGGCATCATTTACAGGTTTTCCCATAATTTCGTCACCAAGTACTACAATAGTATCTGCGCCGATAAAACAGGCCGTGTCGCACAGCTTAGAGGCTCCACGTACAGACATTGTTTTGGCAAGAGCACAACGGCAGGCAAACGCAGCCGGTGCTTCTCCTGCCTCTGGCAGTGGTTCGTCTCCAGCATGAGTTTCAACTGTGAAAGTTATGCCGAGTTCGGAAAGAAACTGGCTTCGACGCGGAGATCCGGAGGCCAGAACAATTGGCTTCATTGTAGAGTAAACAGGGATATTCATATACTAATAGTAGTTCCGGTTATAATGTCGTGATTGGTTGTCGCACTGTGCTGTATCTATCGAGTATTTGTCAATAAATTGAATTGAGTTATGATGCAGCAGAGCTGTGACGTTATAATTACAGACTTCAGAGTAACTGTAACGTCTCATTTGCCTATCAGATATATTTTTTTTGCAGTAAAAGAGCGTTTACTCAGATTCTAATGAGTTCTGTCTAAAGTTTATCTTTAGGAGGTCGATACCGACTATTAAGAGTATAGCGTCATGACAATAAAATCATTTTATGTGCAAAATATGCTTCGTAAATATAAGAAGCAAATAACATCTGCCCAGCATATTGCCCGGGCGGCTGATTCGGCACGTAATCTGCATTTCAATTATCAGGACGATCAAATATCTGACAAGGACCAGCGCGTTGTGGATGCACGGCGGCAGGGACTTGTGGAGCGAGTTGCCAGAGAAGTCTACGAAAACTTACTTTTCTCCGGCAGCACTAATCCAATAGTGGAAGAAATAAAGGCGCAACTTGAAGTTGATTTAGGGTTTGCCGTGCTTTTTAGAAATCCTTTTCCAAATCTTTCTCTTCAAATTTATAAAGAAACTGATTTCGGGCCGATAAAGGTTACAAGGGATGAAAAAGAAGACATTATGAACAAGCTCTGGGCAATCTCTTTAGACAAAGTCAATGCGACCATGTTATAAGCGTGCCGTTGACCGGGAGGTAGGGAATGAAAGTATATGATTACAACGCAAAGCTGGATTACGGCTCGACGCTGAACAAAGGGAAGCGTGCCGATCAGGCTGGACGTGAAAAGGCTGGTCGCGAGCAAACTTCTGTAGATGCTGAACCCCAAGGCGATAGGGTCAGTTTCTCCGATGAAGGACGCTTGCGCACTGAAGCGTATAAAGAAGCGATGAACGCACCGGAAGTTCGTAAAGACAAAGTAGCTGAAATTAAAGCTAAGATTGCTTCCGGAGAATATGAGATCGATAGCAAAAAAATTGCCGAAGGGCTTCTTCGCGACGATCTCGATCTCTTCATCTAATCTTTATTCTGACACAGCTAGAAGTAATAAGCCGCTCTCATATGAGAGCGGCTTTTATGCGTTGTTGTAGTGTGCAGTTGGATTTCAGGATTAACTGTGAAGAGCTTCTATCGTCATTTTCTTGAAGTCGTCAGCATTAAGCGCAATGCGTTCTCTTGTTACCCGCCGTTCCACTTGTCTACGAATTTTGGTGGCGATCATTCGTGCGCGGAGTTTGCGTACTCGTATACCAAGCTCTCGTCCTACATCCTGTACATATTCGGGAGTGAGTGTCGCGTTGGCATTCGCTGTAACTGAATCTTTGAGCGCAGCAAAATCCTGAACAAATTTACTAGGCTTCTCCATCCGCTTATTTGCTTCCATTTTTAGGACTTGCATCTGGCACCACGAGGCATTGTGTTGCAAAGAGTCATACAGAGCCCGTTCTGCCATGCGCACAATCTGATTTCGGGAGAATACTCCCTCGCGCTTTGCCGAGCCAACTTCGTTAAGCAGGCGGACAGTGATGTATTCAATGCGGGACCTTTTAAGACGTGCAGGGTCTTCATTCATTTCGGCTAATAAGAATTGTAGATTGGCTTTGTTGCCGACAAAGTCGATGACACGCTGATGGTTTTGGATTGCATCACTAAGCCCAGCAGTATGTGGATTTTCTGGTTCATAGAGCGCGGCTTCGCTTTCTGTCATTGGAACATGATGATGCAGTTGTTGTATCTGCTGCTCACGCATACGAGAAATATTTTTTGCCTTGTTCATGAGTGAAGAAATTTCGCCGCAAGTAAGTGCGCCGGAATTTCCAACAGTTGCACGACCGAGAATGCCTTGCCGAACCTTTATGCTGTCCATGCCGTGCAAGGACGGATTTGTGGTAGAAAGCGCTTCCTGAGCATTATCAATGCCGTATTTTTTGACAAGACTGTTCCAGAGTGTCCACGCTGCAAGGCGGTTTTCTTTAGCCATTTCAAGCTTAGTTTTTTCACAGTATTCTTTGAAAAGACCAAACGGCTCCAGCATGGACACAAGGCGTCCCTTCCACGTATTCCCCGCTTTAAGCGTTCCATCTTTTGTCAGACCTACCTTTTCCGGACTGCGGCCGATGTTCTCAAATCCTTTGAGTCCGGTGGTCGTTACGTTTTTGCTTACTATTCGCATACTTTCCCCCGTGAGTCTCAACTATTCGACTAATAAATGGTGTCATCATTTGTGTTTTGAGCAAAATAACTGCCTAAGACAGCAATAGAATAGATAAAAATATAAGAAGTAGTTCTTCTTTTTCTGCCTTAGAAAATATTGGATATGTACCATTCTACAACGTTTCGCTCTAAAATCGCAAAAAGTCTTTCATGATATTGTGCATCTTTTTTGTTTTCATGGAACAACATTCACTAATTCTTATGTAATAGTTTATTATAGTGTCATTGTGCGGTTATACATACTTTGATGCATAGAAGCTGGTTGAAAAAAGCTGTACAGTATTCCTGCTGTGTCTGTTTGTATCATAACTCCCTGTAGACAAAGTATTGTCTTGCGTTGCCGCGCAAGAATGTTTGGATGAAGGCACTCATACGTCATGACGATACAATTGGCAGAGTGTCTTCATAACAATTGCGTGTTCGGATACGTTTTGTTCATCGTTTGAACGTAAAAATACGAGTAGAGTTCGCAAGTGCGAGCAGGGATGTACCTACGTCTGCGAAAACGGCTTCCCACATGGTTGCAATGCCGAATATGCCGAGGGTGATGAATATGCCTTTAACGGCAAAGGCGAAGATAATATTCTGCCAGACGATTGATCGTGTCTGCCGTGCGATGGATATGGCTTGCGGCACCTTGGACGGCGCGTCTGTCATAAGTACAACATCCGCGGTTTCAATGGCGGCATCGCTTCCTAATCCACCCATTGCAATTCCTACATCAGCGCGGGCGATAACCGGCGCATCATTAATGCCGTCGCCTACAAACGCGATGCGACCTGTTCTGTTCTGCTTTGCTTGTAGTTCTTCAAAAAACGCCACTTTTTCTTCCGGCAACAACCCTGCGTGAAATATGTCCAGACTGAGTTCTTCTGCAATGGCATTGGCGGCTTTTTCATTGTCGCCCGTGAGCATGATTGTTTCTATGCCTTGTTCATTAAGCTGACGGATGGCTTCAACCGAATCATTTCGCAACGCGTCTCCTATGCTGATGGCACCGGCAAAAACACGATCAACCGCAACATAAACGATTGTTCCTTCCAGCCGTGATTGTGAGAAGTTAATGCGTTGCTGTGTAAGCAATGAGGCGTTTCCTGCCAGAATATATTTTCCGAAATAATGAACACTGACGCCTCTGCCGGAAATCGTTTTGGCTTCTTCCAGTCCGGTTTCATCTAATTTTCCATCGTGTGCCTTGTAGTACTCAAGAATTGAGCGTGCAATGGGGTGGGTAGAGTTGAACTCGGCTGCCGCTGCGTATTCTATAAGTTGTTCTTTTGAAAATCCGTTTACCTGATCAATATTATTAACAACAAATATGCCGTGGGTGAGTGTCCCAGTTTTGTCGAATGCAACGGCTGTAATGTCTGCAAGAGCATCAATGAAGTTAGATCCCTTAATAAGGATCCCCGAGCTTGAGGCTCGTCCTATGCCTCCAAAATAGCCAAGCGGGATACTGATTACCAATGCACACGGACAGGAGATAACCAACAGGACAAGGGCTCTGTAGACCCACTTGGTTAAATCGCCCCCCATGATAAGTGACGGGATGAATGCCACAGCCAAGGCGATCAGCACCACATACGGGGTGTAATATCTGGCAAATGTCGTAATGAACTTTTCTGTTTTTGCCTTACGCGCTGTGGCGTTTTCGACCAGATCCATAATTTTGGCGATGGATGATTCTTTGAACAGGCGGGTAACACGAAGAGTAATTGCGCCGTTGATGCATATTTGTCCTGCCATCACCTCATCACCTTTATGCGCAGAAAACGGCACAGATTCGCCTGTAATGGCGGCTGTGTTTATTTGTGAGTTGCCTTCCAGAACAATACCATCCAGAGGGATTTTTTCTCCCGGACGTACCGTTACTTTTTCTCCGATTGCTATCTCTTCCGGTTCTCGTTCAACCACTCCTGAACTTGTGTGAACCCGTGCAATTTCCGGCTTTGACGCCAATAGCGCAGTGATTGAACGGCGTGAGCTGGCAACCGCTAACGACTGCATTAATTCACCTATCTTAAAGAAAATCATAATGCCGATGGCTTCAGAGTACGCATGGATAGCAAGCGCACCCGCAGTAGCAATAACCATAAGAACGTTTTCATCAAAGAAGTCACCCTTGAGAACCGTTTTGACCGCGTTACTCAGGACAGTGCCACCCGCAAGCAGGTATGCAACGAGGACAAAGACCAACTCCCATGATTGCAGATTGTGTTCGTGGAAGAGCTTTTCAAAAAACAATTCACATATAAAAAGGACAATTGCCACATAGAGCATAATTGCATCGGTATTAAGAAACAGGCTGTTGCGTTGCTGGTGTGCGCGCGCAGAGCAAACTTCGCAGTTTGCTGCGTCTTCAAAAGTTGAATGGCGATGCGTGATGGGATCCATGGCATTGTCCTGTTTAGAATATGGCGGAAGAAGGCATCCAACGAGAGTTGCTTCTCCACCTGTAGCAAACCTATGGAAATGTTACGATGCTAAACTTTGATAATATAATGCTGTGGCTGTATTAAGACTCCATCATCGTGGGGTATGGCAGGGAAAAGTATATATAGTTAACTTGGTGATATATTCCAAACAATTGTCGCACCATAGCTGTGTTTATTGTACTGTTGTGTATTCCTATGTGTCAGATGGAATTGCACAGGAGTTTAGTATGTTACGTAGTTTTTTTATTACTTGGTGCAGTCTTCTGTTATGGGCTGGTGTGGCTTGGAGTGCGGTTCCGGCGGAAATGTCCTCACAAGGGTATCCGGCCATAGGCGCTGGATGTCTTGCCGGTCATTGTCACAGCGACATTGCGCCCATACGTTCGCATAATTCAGATATGGCAAAGCAGATTTATTTACTCGGCGCAGCACAGGGTGATCCTAATGGCTGCGTTGTCTGCCATGGTGGTGATCCCGTTGCGCTATGGGAGCGTCGTCTGCATCATGGGGCACCCAAAGATAGTCTGCTTACAGAATTTATAACTAGCCCGGCTTCTATGTCGGTTGTCGATAAAACCTGCGGTCAGTGTCATACAAGTCGAGTGTACAGCCTTCGCCGTTCCGGTATGGCTACTGGAACAGGTCATATGTCCGCAGCCTTACAGGCATGGGGGATCAAACCGAAACAACCTGTCGGTATTACAACTATTACAGATTTAGACGGTGTTCTTCCGTCTGTCGGTACGCCGGAATATCAGGCATATATGGTTCGCTTGGATTGCAAGCAGAATGGCATTTTTGCGGAACGCGTTGTCGCTGTTCCTGATAAAAAATGGAGAGAGATAGAAGCGCGTCCAGAGCTTGCAGCGTATAAATATGTTCGCTCAGAATGTACGTCATGTCATATTGGCACCGTTCATAGCGGTGGCAAAGGTTCCGGCTGTGCCGTCTGCCATTTACGATACGGAAAAGACAAAAAATTGCTGACGCATTCCCTTCAGGGAACTGCCCAAAGCAAGGTCGTAGTTAATGGGAAAGCCACAACCGGCATTGCGTTGGAAAACTGTGCACAGTGCCATTCAGAAGGTAAAAAAATAGCGACCTCCTACGCAGGGCTTTTGCGTATGGCTGGAGCACAGACGTATCGCGCCATGCGAGACGATGTGCATCATAATGGGATGAATAGGTACGGGAACCCTGCGGGTGGCTTGCTTTGTCAGGACTGCCATTCTACGCGGGCAATGCATGGGACAGGAAACATAGCTGTTTCCGGTCGGGTAAATGTTGAAGTTGAATGCGCAGATTGTCATGGCACAACAGATTCTTTTCCGTGGGAGCTTCCTTTGGGTTGGCAGGATGAGTTTGAATCAACGCCAGCACAGGGTGATCCACGCGGGACTGCGGAGATTCTCCCGTTCGAGCAACAGGTAGGCACCGTGTATGTTCCAGAGGACGGGTATCTTCTGACAGCGCGCGGGAATCCTTTTGGTAATGTTGTCCGAAGAGGGCAGGCTGTGGTCGTACATTCTGCGTCAGGTATTTCATACGAGGTGCCTGTGCTAAAAAAAATTGCACAGCGACATGAATGGAAAAAACCAGCGCGGGCGATGGTTGCAAAACTACAGCACCCCAAACATTTTGAATCGCTTGAATGCTACAGTTGCCACAGTGCATGGGTACCACAAGAGTACGGGAAGCATTTGCTGGTAGATTTCAAAACGCCGGATATGTTCTATGCGGCACAGCGTACAGATCAGCTGCAATGGCGTAGTCCTGTCCTTGGAGTAAATGGAGAAGGACGTATCAGTCCGCTGACTCCGTTAGTGCAGCAAGACGTAACTCTCGTTGCACCGGATGATGCTATTATCCTGCGCAGGCATATTTTTACCGCTCATACCGCTCAAAGAAATTCCTCAACAATCTATAATGCTCTGCACAAAACTATCGAAGACCTACTCGCCAATCGTGTGGATAGTAGTAGAGAAGAAACAGTGCTTTCCGTGTACGATTCAGCAGGTGCATATGCGGCGCAAAACGTTCCATTGAATGATCTACTCTCCGCCTCGTTCATTATGGCACCGCTTGCACCGCATACGGTAACGCGGAACGCAAGGCCATGCGAGTCATGTCATGCTAACCCGAAGGCTTTGGGGTATGGTGATGATTCCGGTTTTGGCGTTGCAGCTGCGCCGTTAAAAGAATCGTGGTTACAGGCCGCGCTACGCAGCGGGAGCCAGTCGGAGATAATGGAACGGGACAGGGCAAGGCGTATGTCTTCGCGAAGAAATGGTAATATCTCTGCACAGCAAGTTCCGTATACACAGGTTGTGACCAGAAGTGGAAAGGCATTACAACAGGTAGGATTTCATTGGGCGTTGAGTTCACCGCTTTCGGAAGCACAGCGGGATATAATGGAAAAACAGAATCCATTTGCCCGTATGCGAACCGAATGCAACGTTACGGAGGGCATGATTATGGTTGTTGGTAAATATGAAATTGATGCTATTACAGCTTCGGCAGTGATTTTAGCGATTATCTTTTTTGTAATCGTCGCAGCGTTTATGCATACCCGCAGGTGTAAACGTAAAGATGGACCTAAATGCTAACGGGATGATACTTTTTGTCTCTTCGAGGGCGATTGCCAGCGGTATACTACGTGGTGATTGCTGTTCGTAGAACATGATGAATCGTTACCGGTCAAAATTTGCCAGAGGTTCATAAAACTCTCTAAAAATCATGTGCAACGAGGCCAACACGTTGCTTGAGCATCGTTGCGGCTTATGTACAATTACTTTTGGTGGAATGAAAAAGGGTTATTCAGCAAGTATGTTGGGTAGCTCTTTTTTTTGGGCAAGAGGATGGGAAAAGTTAGGCAGTGGAGTGTGGAAAAATCAAAATGGAACGTTGGTGAAAGAGGTTAGGCAGTCGCGAGGGGCGGTAGGGATAGGGATAGGGATGTTAACTATTCTGCAGTTTTTTTGGGTATGAAAAAGCCTTCGAGGCTTATGGAATAAGTGACGTGGGGTAGTGGCAAAATGGGGGTAGGAGTTTTCGGCGAAATGAGGGGTGGTGATCACTCCAGTATTTTGATTAAAAAAGTAGCTCAATTAAAAAATTATTTCTCGAGATATGAAATAGCCTCCTTAATCGCGAGAAGAGCTGAAGGAGTATCAACAAGCACATTTGGATTTTGCGGCATAAGTAAGCGCAGAAGTTCCTCTGGTGTGGTTGCTTTGGTGTTCGGGTCTTTTTCATGGGCAAGGGTTTGCAGCTCTGAAAGGATCTCCGGCGGGATTTGAATTTCTGATGATTGCATAAGGCTCTCCGGCGTTTGAATTGTAAAAGCAGTGGATTAGGGGAGCTTTACAGAAAAGAAGGTGTTTGACAATAAGTTGGTGTCGAAACGTGCGGGAGAACTTTTTTTAGGACACATGCATTACTTTCGCTTATATGAATGGCGTTGCTTGTTTTTAAGACATTCCCAATGCTAGCCATACCCAAAAATACTTCGAGCTCCTTATGATGCAACCGCTCTTGGGCAGTAGTTGCAGCCTTCCAGACAAGGCAAAGAGAATTTTTTTAGGTCACGGTTTCTGATGCCCCCATGTATCGGACGTGAATATGGCTCACCGCATGGAATTCTTAAACATCTAGGTTCGCTTTGCGACCTATTGCATGGTTGATACCTGTTTTTGGTGAACAGATTAATACTATGTACGTTTTTTAGGAGTTCTGCTTTTTTGCAGGACAGACTGTCCAGAGTAAGCTGCTTCAGTGCCGGAAGCGGTGTGCGGAAAGATAGTTTTTGGCTAAGATCCCCTCTGTTGGCGCTAAGGGGATCTTTTCTTTTGCGGCGTGCTACGCAACAATCCGCGTTTCTAGCCCGAACACGCATGTCGCAAAAAGGAGTCCGCCCCTGTCTGAGGAACGACAAGGGCGGACTTATATTTTCTAGTAGCTAGGGAACTGCGTCTTTAGCAATCAGATCGAATCTTCTCTATGAGTGACGTGGTAGAAAAGCCCTGCAACAGCGGAAGGCTGAGCACTTCGCCGCCATCGTTTTCTACAATATCTTTCCCCACAATAGAATCAATCCCCCAGTCTCCACCCTTTATGAGCACGTTGGGACGTACTGCGTCGATAAGCTCGAATGGTGTAGATTCATCAAATTCTACAACATAATCCACGCTTGCAAGGTGAGCCAGCACATATGCACGTACTGCAAATGTATTTACTGGTCTGTCATCACCCTTGCCTAACGAGCGTACAGAAGCATCACTGTTTAATCCAAGCACAAGAATATCACCCTCTGCTTTGCAGCGGGCAAGGATATCCACGTGTCCAGGGTGCAGGATGTCGTAACAGCCGTTAGTGAAAACAATGCGCTTGTCGCGTTTGTCTGCAAGTGCTGTAAGAAGGTCGTCCCACTGGTCTGCACGGAAAATTGCCGGATGGGCTGGAATACCGTTGTTCATGCTCATATCAGTACGTTATTACGCAGGGTGTGAAAGGGTTGTGCTGGTGCCGAAGAGGATGAGTTCCATCCATTCCATGGCAAAAAGAAGGCGTTCCTTCTCGTCAGTCATAATTTTTTCGCGTCGTTCTTCTGGTACGTTCACTCTATCCATAAGATTCATGTCTTCCATAAATCCTTTGAAGTGATCAAGCTGGTAGAAGGCGAGCAGTGCCATCTGAACACGTTTTTGCGTCAGTTCAAGGTCTGTGTCGATAAAGCGAGAGATAATGCTCATGTAGCGGTCTGCAAAGTAGTTGTACTCTTCCAGTCCCTGATCTTTGAGCCATTCCTTTGCTGTCCATTGTTTGGACTCGGCAAAGCCTTTACAGTGGTCTTCCTGAACAATAACAAATTGTTCTACAATTGCGCCGTGTTCATCAAGATGTGTAGCACGGCCCAGTGGATAGGTGCGGCATGCTGCGGAGCGATTTTCGTAAACAGTGCAGCCTTTTTCGCTAAGAAACGGGCATTCCTGTTCAATATTATCAGTCATTTTAAGGAATAGTACGGGAAAACCGGAGTTAGGGTACTGTTCAATGACTGCGTATTCTTTAATAAAAGTTGTGCTGTCCAAGCCAAGTCCCTGACGTAAGCGCAATACGTCGTATGGGGAGAGAGGCATGCTTAAGTCGCGACAACAGGCGTTAAAGCAGGATACTTTTGTATGACATGCAAAAGAAAAGGTGTCGCTGTCTGCCAACTGCGGCAACGATTCAAGATACTCTAAAGTGTCTTGTACCGCGGAATCATCATCAGGACCTGCATCATGTGGATCTACAAACATAAAACTTCCCTTGAATTGTGACAGACTCGCACATTGCTGCAAAAAAGCCGAACGACTAATTTGGGCTCTAACACTGCACAGATTAGTCGCAATCTACGCAATGCGGAGTCGTCATAGAGCGAGCAAGTGTTCGCCCTGTACGTGACAACATCAAATTCCTCCGGCAGGCAGAACATTCCCTTCTCGCCAGTAAGCTTGTTGGGTATCCAACTTCGCAGTCGAGAGGGCGTTCCTCTCACGGGGAGAAGGGACAAAGTCTCGCCCGCCGGAGGCATAATGTCATCAAAAGTCTTTGATGTTAAAAATCAAAGTTAATAGCGCTACGAACCTGTTCCATGGTTTCGCGAGCCATTTTAGTGGCGCGTTCGTTACCGTGTGCCAGTACTTCCTGAACGAGCTTTGGATTTGCATCAATAGCTCTGCGACGTTCCTGGAGAGGAGCAAGGAATTCTTCCATGGATTCAAGGAGAATTTTCTTACAATCAGTACAGCCAATCTCAGCAGAGGTACATCCCTTGCGGACTTCAGCCTGTTTCTCTTTAGAAGTCATGAGTACATGGTACGGGAAGAGGTTGCAGATATCAGGATCGCCTGGGTCTTTACGACGCACGCGGTTTTTATCAGTAAGCATACCGCGAACTTTAGGCTGGATATCGTCCAGACCTTCGCGAAGGAAGATGCCGTTGTTATAGCTTTTTGACATCTTGCGACCATCAAGACCCGGAAGTTTAGCTTCAGGAGTCAGTTTACCTTCAGGTTCAGGGAAGATGCTACAGTCGTACATATGGTTGAAACGGCGTGCGATTTCGCGTGTCATTTCGATATGCGGCAACTGGTCCTGACCAACAGGCACGTAAGTTGGGCGGTACATAAGAATATCAGTAGCCATGAGCACAGGGTAGCCGAGGAAACCGTAGTTGCCGAGGTCCTTGTTGCTAATCTGGTCACGCTGCTCTTTGTATGTAGGGCAACGTTCGAGCCAACCAAGCGGGGTGATCATGGACAGCAGCAGGTGCAGCTCTGCATGTTCTTTTATTGCGGACTGCTGGAAAATTGTACATTTTTCAGGATCAAGACCGGAGGCAAGCCAATCTTTAACCATTTCCGTAACGTGAGTTTTAATGCCACTTGTGTTTGCAAAATCACTGGTGAGCGCGTGCCAGTCTGCTACGAAGAAGTAGCAATCCATTTTGTGCTGCATTTCAACCCAGTTCTTAAGAACGCCAAAGTAGTGGCCAAGGTGTAGAGCGCCAGTAGGACGCATACCGGAAACGGTACGTATACGAGTCATTTCATTCCTCCGGATATAATGTCAGGCTTAAAAAAAGGTAATCATTTGGATGATTAAATCGGCAGACCCGAAGATGAGGGGGCCGATGACTTTTCCCAGAAAGCCTGTTGCCAACAATAAAACAATAAGAATAAATCCATAACGGGAAATTCCCTGAAATTTATATGCAAGACGCGGCGGGAGTAAGCCTGCCACGATATGACTACCATCCAGCGGTGGAAACGGCATCAGGTTGAACCAGCCGAGAGCTAGGTTAATGATGACGCCTGCGCTCAGCATACTGCGTAAGAATTCGTACACAGATGCATAAAGGGAGTCAGGTGCTGGTAGGTTCTTTGCCACAATGACAAGGAAGACACCAAAGATAACCGCGAGAAGAAAGTTAGTAAGAGGTCCCGCAATTGAAACAAGGATCATACCCTTTCTTGGGTTTTTGAACCAGCGACTATCTACAGGCACAGGTTTCGCCCAGCCAATAACGAACGGGGCTGTGAGCGCTGTGAGTACAAACATTGCTGTACCCATAGGGTCAATATGCGGAAGAGGATTTAGCGTAAGACGGCCCTGTGCTTTTGCAGTAGGGTCACCAAGTTTGTACGCTACCCAGCCGTGCGCAACTTCGTGGCATACCATGCCAAGAAGAATGGGAATAAACGCGATGGCGATCTTTGTCACACTTGTTGCTATATCGATAGTAGGCATAACTTTTGCGGCTACCACGAACCCCTTTGTGAAGCAAGTAAATTCGCGGTTCCGAAGGTCTTATGCTAGTGAACTAGCTGTTTTCTAAAAGTGGTTTTAAACGCATGTCGTTCTGCAGGTGATCAAGAAGTTTCCGGTGTCCTGCCGGTAAGGTGACAGTGTCCAGTTCGTCCATATTTACCCATTGGTATGCTGTGGCAGCATGGAGCACAGGTTCTGAAGAATGCTCCTCCGTAAATGTAAGAAAGTAGCAATGCATGGTCACACGGTAGGTTGTGTAGCCATGTTTTACTACAATAATTTTATCTTCAATTTTTACGGGAAATTCTGTTTCTTCCATGAACTCACGAACAACTGCTTCTTCAGGCGCTTCGCCTTCTTCAACAGAGCCGCCGGGCAGTTCCCAGAAACCGGCCCATACTCCGAAATTCGGACGTTTCTGGATATAAATTTTCCCTTTGTGCATCAAAAAGCCCGTCGCAACGTCAATGTGTTGAATCCCTTTCTTTGCTGTCGGAACAGGGCGTTCTTGTGGAATCCCAAGGTGGTATGCTTCACAGTACGTTTGAAGTGGACAGCGGTTGCAATGAGGCTTTTTGCTGCAAACTAATGCACCTAATTCCATAATGGCTTGATTAAATTCTCGTGCATGGCCGGAAGGGAGCATGTGCGCAGCCGTTTCTCGAATGAATGCCATATTGTGCTTTTGCTTAATGGGCGTATCAATATCAAAAATTCGTGAGAAAACACGCTCAACATTTGCATCAACACAGATAACATCCTGATTAAATGCAATGGAGGCAATGGCACCTGCTGTGTAATCTCCAATGCCGGGGAGAGCTCGGATATTGGCATGATTTTCTGGAAAAACACCACCATGTTCTGCCGCAATAATTTTTGCAGCCTTATGCAGATTGCGAACACGGGAATAATATCCCAGACCTTCCCATAACTTCAGCAGAGTATCTTCGTGTGCTTCTGCGACCGCTGTGACATCGGGCAATGCCTGCATCCAGCGCTTAAAATAGGCAACACCGCGTTCCATTTGGGTTTGCTGCAACATGATTTCGGACACCCATACGCGGTATGGTGCATAATCCTCGCGCCATGGCAGGGCACGTTTGTTGTTGGAGAACCAAGAGAGGAGATCTTTAGCGAATGCTGGGTATTGGTCTGGTGAAATCATTTTTTGCTCGGTAATTGCTTACTTGGTGTCGGGGATGCATTTGTGGTAGCTTTTGCTCTACATAGAGTAAAGAGTAGAGTTACAAGAAAAAAGCTGTGAGAAGGTGTAACTTCTTTTAGACATTAGATATCGTACCTTGTATAATAATTAGCACTATCACGAACTTAAGTACGTAAACCGTGTTGGGGGAACAGAGGATGTTGATTCCTAAAATTTGTCCAAACTGTAATGGGAGCAGGACGCTTCTCTATTTTGACGCCATCTACTATTACGTAGTTTGCGACCAGTGCGGTATGACGGGGGCGCGAGCCTTGAGCGAAGATGAAGCGTTGACTTTGTGGAATGAACGCGGAAGCACAACTTTTACTTATGAAATTGTGCAAGATAGCAATAAGCTTGTGCGTGTTATGTCGTGTGATACGCAGCGCATAAGCAAACGGTATCCGATAAATTTGCCTGTAGTGCTTACGCTATCTCAACCTAATGGAAAAAAGATTACAGGCGTCATGCGCAATGTTTCTCATTACGGTGCTTTTTTGCAGCTCAAAGGGGGAAATTTGAGTGCAATTCCAAGTTCTGCTGAAGAACTGGCAGAACAGAGGATGTATCTGTATTACAAAAATCCTGTTCCTAAGTCTACGGATGAGAACAAGGAATCTGTTGCGCCACCTGAGTCTAACCCGATTCAACAAATTGAGCTTATTCCAAAACATATGTTGCAGACAAGTCAGGTTGTTGGCGTCGGCGGCAGTTTCAGGAGCCCGAATGCTGAACAGCTTAAATCAGTTCAACATTTGGTGGATTTTGCCCGCGGACAATAGAGATCACAGATAATTTAGTTTGGTTGATTAAAACAAGAAGTAAGGTCGATACATCGTTGGATGCATCGACCTTATTTTTTTGTATCTATGAATACGGCGCTTGTCCTGACTCGATTCTCAACCGCTACGCCGTTTGAGGCGTTGGTAGATAGTGTGCCCTATTTTGTGTCAGGTGCTGTTCTTTATATAAGACTTGAAGATACCGTTTGTCATTGCTCTTTTTTTTCAGAAGCCCAGTATGGATGCTGCAAGTCTTCAAAAGCAGACATGGCAGCAACTGCACCGTCACTTACGGCGGTAACAATTTGCCGAACACCACCGTTAACGTCGCCTGCGGCATAGATTCGGGGGATACTGGTACGCATGGTGGTATCCACATGGATCGTTTTGTCCGGATTCAACTGGGCACCAATCTTTTCTGCAAGTGCTGAATTTGGATCCATGCCGATGGCGATGAATACGCCGTTGCAGCGATGTTCTGAAATTTCGCCTGTCTTACTATTTTTTAATGTTACGCCTTCAACTTCTGTGTCATTGCCGTATATCTTTTCAATGACAGTATTGTAGATAACGGGGATTTCTTCGCGTTTGAGGGCGTCCTGCAATGCTTTTTCCGCGCGCAGAGTCTCACGTCGGTGAACAATGGTGACGTCTATTCCTAAGTTTTTGAGATGTAGTGCGTCAGTGAGCGCACTGTTGCCGCCGCCGGCCATGATAACATGTTTGCCACGGAACATGTAACCATCGCAGGAAGCACAATGGGTAACGCCAGTTCCGAAATATTTTTTTTCACCTTCCACCCCAAGAGATCGCCATTCTGTACCGGTGGCAAAAATGAGTGCTTTTGCGGCATATTTTCGTCCTGCGGAATGCACCTCGATAACATCTCCTATTGTGACGTCATCTATTGGCTGGTTTTCGCGGATATTTGAATATTCTCGAGTATGCGCGGTGAGTATCTCCACAAGTGCTGTGCCGCCTACGCTTTGGAAACCCGGATAGTTTTCAACAGTAGGAGTTGTCACCACCTGCCCGCCAATGACTGAATTATCGAGTACTATGGAGTCGAGGCCGGAGCGTTTCGCATAAATGGCCGCGGTAAGTCCGGCAGGCCCAGCGCCGAGAATGAGCAGGTCGTATATTTTCCCTTCTTCTTCAGGCTCTGCGTCCTGCATTTGTTCTCTAAGTACAGCTTCTGCATCGCGCAACATGAGTAATTCAAGACAAAAGCGTTCTTCCGGCAGTAGCCCGATCCGATGATATTTTTCACTGAACGCCGTGTGTGGTACTGAGCCGACTCCGAACTGTTTTGAGAGTTCGGGAAATTCGTCAGAATCAATGCACTCGGCACGAATCAGTTTTGGTCTTTCAATAGCGCATTTAACTGCGTTCATGAATTGTTCCGGACAATATGGACATCCGGGGGAGGAAAATATTCTGACATGACGTGGTTCTATAAGCTCTGCAAGAATGGTTCGGGATGTTTCCGAGAGTGAGCTCGCACCGAAAGAAATGTGGAGGACTGCTTCTACAAAGGCTTTTCCTTCTTCTCCCAAGGGAGCGCCAGTGAAACGAATGTCGTATTGATCTGGATTGAACAGTAGAGAAGGGGAGAGCTCTACTTCATATTTTTTCGAAAACTTGTCACCGAGAGTGTGTTTTACAAGAGTGATATGCTTAGAGAGTCTGGATATGTCATAAGCAAATTGTAATGTAACTTTGTTGAACATGTTTTGAGGATCATTGTCAGTCACTACGTGCAACTCTACGTTTTTTTTGAGCTGCTTAAACACTTCGGAGAGTGTTACGCGTGCTTCTTCCGGCAAGATCCAGCGTTCTTCATCGTTATGTGATGACGCGTTTGAAGCTTCGTGTGTGGTTGAAGAATCTTCGGGTTTGGTCGGCGGTACCATACGTCCTCCACGAACAATCGTTTCGATATGACAGAATTAGGGAATGGTTCAGAATACCACGCTTGGGAAGTTCTGCAATATGGGGATATGTAAAAAAATAGCCGCGGCAGAAAGCAAAGTGCGATATGTTTTGTGTTGAGAAAATTTTGGCATACTGTATCGGAGAAATATATGCATGATAAACCCATCCTAGTTACCGGAGCCACAGGCTACATAGGCGGAAGGCTTGTTCCTTTGTTATTGGCACAAGGGAAGAAAGTTCGAGTGCTTGTGCGTTCCAGACGTAAACTGGATAGCAGGCCGTGGGCTTCTGATGAAAATTTGGAAGTCGTTGAAGGGGACATGGTTTCTGGAAAGGGCACCATGGATGCTGCGCGTGGCTGCGGGGTTGCCTATTATCTCATTCATTCTATGAATCCATCCCATAAAGATTTCCGTGATGCTGATCGAAAGGCTGCGTACAATATGGTTCAGGCGTGCCGCATAAACAAAGTGAACCGGATTATATATCTTTCTGGCCTAGTGCCCGATGATCCAAAGCTCAGTAAGCACCTTGTATCCCGTGCAGAGGTTGCACAAATTTTGTCACTGTCAGAAGTGCCTGTTACGGTACTACGTGCTGCGCAGATAGTTGGTGCAGGGAGTGCCTCGTTTGAGTTGCTTCGATATTTGGTAGATCGCTTGCCGGTGATGGTTACCCCGCGCTGGGTAAATAGTAAGTGTCAGCCAATCTCCGTGTCTAACGTGCTCACGTATCTGACAGGTGTGTTGGATGTGCCGGAAACTGTGGGTAAAACATACGACATTGGCGGCCCGGATATTGTTACGTATCGCGAGTTGTTTGAGATCTACCGAAAAGAGGCAGGGCTGCGAAAGCGTTTAATCATCCCTGTTCCTGTTCTTACTCCGCGTTTGAGTTCTTTGTGGATTAATCTTGTTACGCCAGTGCCGACAAGTCTTGCGCGCCCTTTGGTTGAGGGACTGCGAAACAATGTAGTGTGTACAGAAAATTCCATTCGCGAGATAATCCCGCAAGAGTTAATTACCGTTAAAGAGTCTGTAAAGCGGGCTTTGGCGCGGGTACGGCAACATACTGTTGATACAAGTTGGACAGACGCAGGTGAGCCGGAAATTCCAGAATGGGTAACCTGTGGAGATAGCGCCTATGCAGGTGGCACGACGTTGTATTCTGCACATGCCGTGCATATTCGGGACACAATGGAGAACGTGTGGGGCGTAGTTAAACGCATTGGTGGCACGAACGGGTGGTATAAAGATGATTACCTGTGGCGCATTCGCGGATTTATCGACAAAATGATTGGCGGACCGGGCTTACGGCGTGGGCGGCGCGACCCTGAAGAGTTGTTCATCGGTGATGCGCTGGATTTTTGGCGTGTGTTAGATATTCAAAAAAATCGGCGTCTTTTATTACTGGCAGAAATGAAATTGCCGGGTGAAGCCTTACTTGAATTTACGCTGTTACCAGTAACCACTGGCAAAGAACATGTTACTGAATTACGGATGATCGCCTATTTCCACCCCAAAGGATTGTGGGGAATGGCTTACTGGTATTCGTTGATTCCGGTGCATCTGTTTGTTTTCAGCGGAATGCTGAAGGCCATCGCAAAAGCGGTAGATGGCGAAATCGTAAAAGGGCCGTGGCAAATTAAACATATCGCCTTGCAACGGTGTTCACTTGAAACCATGCAGAAAATTACTATGGCGGAAACTATGAAGCGGAACGGTCATACGTCTGAAGAGCCGTAATGCGCTGCGAAGAATGTCAATTGACACTCACACATGGCACACCGTACCATGCGGCGCTAATGTAAGGAGTAAACATGTCTAAAGAAGCACCTAACTTTGTTGTACGCGGCATTTTTATCGGGGCGTCAATCGGTGTCCTTGGGTACCTTGTTGGTTTTTTGCCAAACCTTCCCCGCGCTATTGCTCTAGGCATGGTTCCTGGCTTTGTTGCCGGAATAACCCTTGCCCGAGCACATAAAGCAAAAAATAATGACGAAGACGAATAGAGTAAAAGCATAAATAGTCAGATGGCGAACTGGTAACGTTAGCGGATAGCTTGCGCAGGTGACTCATGTTAACGCAGTGGCCCTATTTTAAAATAGATGATTTTTCACGTGGATGATTAGCTAGTATCAGACAGTTTTGAACAATGTGTGTTGTTCATATGGTGCGTAATTAGAATACAAAAAAAGGCTACCCCCTGAAAGCGGAGTAGCCTTTTTTATATCTATTGGGCGGTTGTCAGAGAAGGTAAATTCTCTTACTCAATTGAGTGGAATATTTAGGATTTTAGTTCAACAACAAGCTGCTGAAGTTTTTGAGTCATTTCAGCAAGCTCGTTTACAGCGATCGCAGACTCGCGCATGCCTGAAGCTGTGTCCATTGCAATTCGGTTAATCTCATCTGAACTTCGACCAATTTGTTCAGAGGTAGCAGACTGTTCTTCACTTGCTGATGCAATGGAGCGAACCTGATCGGCGTTTGCAATGGCAACTTCAACAATGGCTCTTAAAGATTCACCAGCTTCGCTTGCAAGTCCTGTTGAATGTACGACAACGTTGGATGTTGCCTGCATTCCCTGAATATTTTCTTTTGAAGCTACCTGAATTGCCTGAATAGCTTCGTCAACTTCGCGTGTTGCCTGCATTGTTTTTTCTGCAAGTTTACGAACTTCATCCGCAACAACAGCGAATCCGCGTCCTGCTTCACCTGCACGTGCTGCTTCAATAGCGGCGTTCAGTGCCAGCAGGTTTGTCTGATCTGCTATGTCGGTAATAACCGTCATGACACTGCCAATGTCTTCAGCGCGTTTTCCAAGTGCACCGAGGCTTTCCGTAAGGCTGATGGAGCGATTATTTACTTCATCGATGGACTGAACAACGGAGGAAACAACATGCTGCCCTTCTTCCGCTTTCTGCTTGGTATCTTCTGCGTGCGATGCTGCGGATGTTGCATTTCGAGCAACTTCGAGCACTGTGGCATTCATTTCTTCAATGGCTGTTGCTGTTTCGCCGGTACGTTCGAGCTGTAGCTCTGCACCGCGACTGGATTCATCAATCTGTGCAGCAAGCTCGGTTGCGGTTGTTGTAATATGTTCAACAATCGTTTCCAACTGTGCCGCAGCCTGAAGCATACCTTCACGTTTTGCTTTTTCAGCTTCACTTCGAGCTTCGTCTGCTTCCTGCATTGCAACATGCGCGCGCTGTGATTCCTGTTCTGCTTCTTCAGTTTTCTGTTCAGCAGTCTTGATCATCTGACGCAAGTTGGTAGTCATTTCTCTTAGCGCAGTGGCAAGAGTTCCAATTTCGTCTGCACGGTCGATGTCGAGTTCTTTATCCAAAACGCCCTGTGCAACATCTTCTGCAAAGTCTACGCTTTTGGTGATTGCTGCGACAATTTTATGAACAATCAGAAAAATTACAATACCGGTGAGAAGTACAACCAGTGTTGCTGTAATGAGGTTGGAGTTACGGATAGAGACAATTGATGAGAAGATGTCATCAACGTTGGTGCCAATACCAATAGTCCATCCTGTAATCGGTTCTTTACGGAAGGTAACAATTTTCTCAACTCCGCGCCATTCGTAGGTGACGATGCCGGAGTCATTATTAGCAACCGTTTTGCCCCAGTCAAAATCTGTGAGCTTTGTTTTTAAAATAGTAGAATCGTCTGGGTGTGCGCAAAGATATCCGGATTTTGATAATAGGAAGGCATAGCCGGTGTTACCCATTTTGATAGGCTTAATATATTTTTCAGAGAAAATGCTTAATTTGACAACTCCGATGACAGCACCGACAGCGCTACCCCTGTCCATAATCGGTGTAGCAACGACCAGAACTGGTTTTCCTGAAACTTTACTTTTTATGGCATCAGAAAGTGCAGGTGTACCCTGCATTACTTTTTTGAAGTATTCACGGCTACTGATATCCAGCTTACCAACCATATCAATGTTCGAGTAGGCTGTTGCGATGCCTTCTTTATTTATGATTCCCACCCCTTCATAATACGAATATTCTTTTTCCATATTCTGAAGGTAGGAGGTGGCACGAATGTATGCTGTCTGATTCAATCCGTCACTAAGAAGAGCACGTTTGATAGAGTTATTACCCGCAGCAATAGTCAGGTCCTGTCGGATGTCTTGAACCCATGCTGATATCTGAGTTTGAAGACCTTGAGCGACTTGTTCTGATTGGTCGAGCATTGTTTTTTTTAAGATGGATTCTGCTTCTCTGAATGATAAAAAAGAAGCTGTGCCCATTCCGACAATGATGATCAACAATGTCGGTACTAGTAGTTGTGCTTTTAGGTTGAACTTCATTGCATCCCTCCCGCGTGATGTATTGTGTGGCAGTAAGTTGCTAATCATAAGTAAATGCTAGCTATGATTATTGTGTCCCCGTTCTAATAGTATCGGATGAATGCGGGAAAAAGTTATGTTTCTTTTAGTGAAAAAAGTTATAAATCGGCTAGTTGATAATGTTGATTTGATAGTCTAATAATAAAAAAAGGGCAGCCTAAGAGGCTGCCCTTCTATTTATCATAAAGTGACGAGTCGTTAGTCTTCTATGCCGAGACGACGGGCAATTTCCTGTGCAGCCTTACGGCCTGCACCCATTGCAAGAATAACTGTTGCGGCACCGGTCACGATGTCACCACCTGCATATACATCAGGAATGGAGGTTTCGTTAGTCTGTTCGTCCGCTTCGATGTAGCCCCATTTGTTCAGCTTCAGATCAGGCTCGTTTTCGAGCAGAACCGGGTTAGGGCGGGTACCTACAGCGATAACAGCGAGGTCTGTTTCCAGCTCGTATGTTTCGCCTTCGATTGGGAGAGGACGGCATCGACCGGATTCATCCGGTTCCCCCATCTTCATTTTCTGCAATGTTACAGAAGCAAGGTTGCCACTTCCGTCGCTTTTGAACTCAATAGGGTTCGCAAGGACTTCAAGGATAATGCCTTCTTCTACAGCATGTTCAACTTCTTCAAGTCGTGCAGGCATGGCGTCAGCTGTACGTCTGTACACAATGTGTACAGTTTCAGCACCAAGGCGCTGTGCAGTACGGGCAGCATCCATTGCTACGTTACCACCACCATATACAGTAACCTTGCGGCCTTTGATGATAGGAGTGTCGTAGTTAGGGAAGTCGTATGCACGACCTAAGTTGACGCGTGTGAGATATTCGTTTGCGGAGAAAACACCACAAAGGTTTTCACCGGAAATATTCAAGAAGCGTGGTAGGCCAGCACCAACACCAACGAATACAGCTTTGTAACCCTGCTCTTTTAAGTCTTGAATCGAGAACGTTTTGCCACCAACGTAGTTGGTTACAAAGTCAACCTGAAGATCTTTAAGAGCACCAACTTCTTTAGCAACAACATCTTCTTTAGGCAGGCGGAACTCAGGAATACCGTAAACGAGTACGCCACCTACTTCGTGCAGTGCTTCAAAGATAGTTACTTTGCAACCGCGGCTGGCAAGATAGCCTGCAACGGTAAGGCTGGATGGGCCGGAGCCGATACATGCAACCTTTTTCTCTTCATCAATAAATGGACACTCAGGCTTAGCGCTGATGAGGTCACACGCATCCATGTACATGTATTCGTCTGCTACGTAGCGCTCAAGACGACCGATAGCAATTGGCTGATCTTTCGCATTGAGAATACATGCGCCTTCGCACTGAATTTCCTGCGGACAAACACGTCCACAGATGGCAGGGAGGCTGTTGGTGCTTTTGATTACGGAGTAGGCTTTTTCGATATTGCCTTTGGCTAGTTCAGCAATGAAATCAGCAATCGGTACCTGTACTGGACAGCCCTGAACACACTTAGGCTTTTTACAGTTCAGACAACGTGCAGCTTCCTGCATTGCCATTTCTTTGGTGTAACCCAATGCCACTTCTTTAAAATTGCGGGCGCGTTCATCAGCCGGTTGGTTAGGCATTGGAACACGAGGGGCAATCTGTTTTTTAGTCTTTTTAGCTGTTGTCATTGCACTTGCACCTGCAGTGATTGTCGAAAGATTTTTTTTCAAGGCTGGAAAATGCAGCCAGTCTCTGTCGTAATTCACCAAAATCTACTTTGTGACCGTCAAATTCAGGACCGTCTACACAAGCAAATTTGGTTTCTCCGCCAACTGTAACACGACAAGCGCCGCACATGCCAACGCCATCAACCATGATGGAGTTAAGGCTTACAGTGGTTGGAGTACCGAATGGTTCGGTGGTTTTTGAAACAGCAGCCATCATCGGGACAGGGCCGACAGCTACTACTTCAACAACAGAGTCATCTTTTTCAAGACGATCTTTCAGCAGTTCAGTTACAAGGCCGTGGTGACCGTAAGAGCCGTCATCTGTAGAGATAAGAACTTCCGGGCAAAATTCTTTGAGTTCTTTTTCAAACAGCAAGAGGTCTTTGGTACGGGCACCAATGATAGCAACAACGTGGTTGCCAGCTTCATGATTACCCTTGGCAATGTGATGCATGGCAGCAATACCGGTACCGCCGCCAACACAGATAACTGTGCCGCCTGAGGGTAGATGTGTTGCTTTTCCGAGCGGGCCACAAAGGTCAAGAATGTCGTCGCCTTCATTAAGCTCTTCAAGTAACGCTGTTGATTTGCCGAGTACCAGATACACGATAGTGATGGTACCGTTTTCAGGATCAGTGTCAGCGATAGTAAGCGGAATACGCTCACCTCGCTCCGTTACACGCAAGATAACAAAGTTGCCGGGCTTGGCTTTTGCCGCAATATGCGGCGCATCAATAACCAGCTTGCTGGTTTGTCCTGGGATTAACTGTTCTTTTTTAAGAATTTTATTAGCCATAATTCATACCTGTTCCGCCGTGTGAGAAAATACAGCGACAGCGGAAATGTTTGTGCGTTGGAAGCGCATGTCAGCCTTAAAAAAAGCCGAGCAGATTGCAGCCGAGTACAGTACGTATCGGGGCCTAGAACAATAGTCGTTCGTTAGATGTCATCTGTGAAGATGGCTGTGAGCTAGGATACGGTAAAACCCCTGACAAGTTTTAGCGTCTCCTGATGTCGCGGCAAAGTGCGGCCTGAAAAGCGAGGGAGTACCTCGAACGCACCGGACTAACGATACGACGTGCAGCAAGATAATTATTCTCCTAACACGTCACTCCGTAACTAGTGAAGCACTAACATGCAGCCAAGAAAGTTGAACAGCGTTAATTGCCCCATTTGCAAGGGGTGCCGTGAATGTGGGAATGACGTTTCGCCCGCACAAATTGTACTGTATGGCTGTTTCGCTTTGCAACGAACCGTACATTATTCCCAGTTGTGGTTTGAAATGTGCTGCTCCAGATTTCTCCAGAGCAGCACTGTTGTGGTTTACATAAACATTATAAGAATGATTTTCCCATTCTGCGTTATGTATGCTTTAAGGCACAACACATATCTGGGTAGTTCACAATAGAGAACCTCTTGTACGTGTTTCAGCACAAAGCAGTCCTTTTTTTGCTGAATTACACTTTTAAAGAGAGCAAGTTTTTTTAATTATAAATCATAATTTGGCTTGGCGTACTGCTCATTGCCATATGAATCGTTTACCACCAGTAGCGGGAATTTGGTTACTGTGAGTTTTCGGATTGCTTCTGGGCCTAATTCATCAAATGCGATGATTTCAGCTTTATCAATACACTGTGACAACAGCGCACCTGCGCCGCCTGTTGCTCCAAAATATACACCTGTATGATCTTCCAGCGCCTTACGCACCTCTGCGCTGCGTTTGCCTTTGCCGATGGTGGCTTTTACGCCAAGGCTATGCAGACGCGGAGCATAGGAGTCCATACGGTAACTGGTGGTTGGGCCAGCTGATCCGATAGGGCGACCTTCCGGAGCGGGACTTGGCCCTACATAATAGATAACTGCGCCTTTCAGATCGAATGGAAGTTCTTCACCTTTATCGAGCATGTCGCACAACCGTTTGTGTGCTGCATCGCGGGCTGTGTAGATAATGCCCGTAAGCTTTACCACATCACCGACTTTGAGTTTTTTCACATCTTCATCACACAACGGAGCGGTCAGTTCATACGTAGCCATTAGATTTCGACCTCCTTGATGCGTGAAGAGTGACATTGCACGTTCACAGCAAGTGGTAAGCTTGCGATGTGACATGGACGCATTTCTATTTTTACGCCGAGGCTTGTGGTTTTACCACCAAGCCCCATAGGGCCAATGCCGAGCTTGTTGATTTCTGCAAGCAGCTCTTCTTCCATTTTCGCCAGTTCCGGATCGGGGTTCGGTTCGCTGAGTGGACGGAATAGAGCTTTTTTCGCCAATGTCGGAGCCAGGTCAAAAGTTCCGCCTATGCCGACACCTACGATGGTAGGCGGGCACGGGTTCGGGCCAGCTTCTGCCATACGGCGAACGACAAATTCTTTAATGCCTTCCCAGCCCTGAGCTGGAGTAAGCATGGTGCAGCGGGACATGTTTTCTGAACCGCCGCCTTTTGCCATATGCTTGATGTTGATTTTGTCGCCGGGAACAATGTCCACATGCACAACTGCCGGAGAGTTGTCACCAGTGTTGGCGCGTGTAAGCGGATGGCATAAGGATTTACGGAGCAGTCCTTTTTCGTATCCTTCAATCATTGCTTTGTTGATGACTTCAATAAGGTTGCCTTCAACATGTACTTGGTCACCAAGTTCAACAAAGAAAATGCCTACGCCTGTATCCTGACACAACGGAAGTCCGGAGCTTGCAGCAAGTTCTGCGTTTTCAAGCAACTGACCGAGTATTTCACGTGCAGATGCGGAGTCTTCATTTTCTCTCGCGTCTGCAATTGCCTGTTTCACGTCTTCAGGCAGGTAACGTGCAGCGGTAAGAACAAGGTCTACCACTGCGTTATGAATTGTTTCAGCTTTGATGGTTCTCATGGCAACATCCCTTATGCGAGAGTTTGTTAATCAGCGATTTAGGCACAATTCCTTTTACGGAATGCAGAGCCAGCATACGACGCATAATGCCGAGCTGATCCTGCAAAGGAATATGTTTAGGACAGACATCTTCACAGGCGAGTAGTCCCATACAGCCGAATACGCCCTGATCGTTACCGATTACTTCGTAGTAGTTTTCCACGTTTCTTTCGTCACGAGGGTCTAGGTAGAAGCGGGCAACACGGGCGATGGCGGCTGCACCAAGGAAGTCTGGACGCATACGGGCAGTGCCGCATGCTGCTATGCAACAACCGCATTCCACGCATCGATCAAGCTCGAAGATTTCGTTCGCAAGGGAATTTTCCATGCGAGCTTCTTCCTGCGTAGGGTCAAGCGCTTCATGATCGTTATGTACCCACGCTTCAATGCGTGTTCCTGCATCACGGAACCACACTCCCGTATCAACAGAAAGGTCGCCGATAAGTTTGAATACCGGCAATGGGTGCAAAACAATATGAGTCGGCAGATCTTTTGTCTGTGTATGACAGGCAAGGCCGGGGCGTCCGTTGATGACCATGCCGCAGGAACCGCAGATACCTGCGCGACAGCAGAAATCAAACTGCAATGTCGCGTCGTGCTGATCGCGGATAATGTTCAGCGCGATAAACAGAGTCATGGAGTCATACTCATCAATATAGAATGACTGCATTTGCGGCGTGGAATTTGGATCAAGCGGATTATAACGGAATACTTCGATATGGAGACGACGGCTCATAATTTACTCCCTTACTTTGTGTCTTTCGCAGGTGCGGCAGTTTTGGATGATTTCTTCTCAGGAACGCGCAGCTTCTCAGCCGGAATATCGGCATAGAGGATTTTCCCACCGCCGTATCCGCGTTCTCCCGGAGGAATTTCAAAGTAAGGTGAGGCATCTTCGTATTTGAGAGTTGGCAAAGAATCGCCTTCTTTCCAGTATGCAAGCGTGCGGTTGAGCCACTCTTTATCGTTACGTTCAGGATGATCTTCACGAGTGTGTGCGCCGCGGGATTCTGTGCGTTTGAGCGCGCCGAATGCGGTGCACTGTGCAAGTTTGATCATTCCCGGGATGCGTAAGGCTAACGAAATTTCCGGATTAAATCCGATGGCGTTACCTTGCAGGCCGATGTTCATGGAACGTGCGTGCAGTTCTTCCAATTTGTCTACTGCTGTCTGCAGGTCCTTACCATTACGGAAGATTCCTACGTAGTCCATCATTATATCTTGCATTTCATCGCGCAGAACGATGGCACTTTCTTTTCCTGAGTTGCCTGCAAGAAACTTGATGCGCTCGTCTATTTTTATGTGGGCATCACGCAGTGCGCTTTGTTTGAAATCAATAGAATTGCCTTGCAGAAATTCCACAACCTTCTGTCCGACGTAGCGACCCGCAACAACGGTTTCAGCAAGGGAGTTACCTCCAAGGCGGTTGAATCCATGCATGTCCCAACACGCTGCTTCACCGGCGGAGAATAGACCTTTAAGGCCGTATGCTGCGCCGTCTTTGTTTGTGCGCAAACCACCCATTGAGTAATGCTGGGTTGGGCGAACCGGAATGAGTCCAGTAATTGGATTCACACCAAGGAAGCTGGTACAGATGTCGTATACTTCACGAAGCTTAGTGGTGATGTGCTTTTCGCCAAGGTGACGGATGTCGAGCCATAAATGATCGCCGTACGGGGATTTAACTCCAAACCCTTTTGCCATGTGCTCCTGCATTCGGCGGGAAACAACGTCACGGGAGGCAAGCTCAGCTTTTTCCGGTTCGTAATCCGGCATAAATCGGTATTCGTTCACGTCTAGGAGTGTTCCGCCGTCACCGCGGCAGCCCTCTGTTACCAGAATATCTGTAGGCACGGTTCCTGTTGGGTGGAATTGGATTGCCTCCATGTTGCCCAAAGGAACGAGGCCAGTATCAAGTGCTGCAATCTGACCACCACCGTCACAGATAACCGCGTTGGTAGTGGCCTTGTAGATGCGCCCGTAGCCGCCAGTCGCAATGAGGGTTGCTGTTGCATAGTACGCCATAAGCTCACCTGTACGCAGGCAGCGGACAATAGCGCCGATACAATTTTCACCATCATGAATAAGGGCTTCAGCTTGTGTGCGGTCGTGGATGTTTACATTATAACGTAGGCACATGGAGTCCAGAGTGTTAAGAACAGAACGGCCTGTACCGTCTGCTGTGTAGCATGTACGCCATTTAGCGGTGCCGCCAAAAGCACGTGCATGAATGAGGCCGTGCTTTTCTTTGCTTTCTACGGCGTCAAATGGTTTGCCGCCTTTGTAGTAGGTCGCAGGCCCTTGTTCAACACGGTTCCACGGTACGCCCCAATGCGCTACTTCGCGCATTACAATCGGAGCTGTGTCCGCAAAAATTCGGGCAACTTCTTGATCACAGCCCCAGTCTGAACCCTTTACGGTATCTGTAAAATGAATGTCCGGCGAGTCACCTTCACCCATTACACAGTTGCCGAGTGCAGCCTGCATTCCGCCCTGAGCTGCGGATGAATGAGAACGGCGCGGAGGAACAATGGAAAGACATGTTGCGTTAAATCCGGCTTTGGCAGCTTCAACGGCTACGCGCTCTCCGGCAAGACCTGCGCCAATGCATAATAAGTCGGTGTAAAAAATTTGCATACGTATGTTCCTTCTAGCTTACATGCCACTGTGCAGAGGCAGATACATAAAGCGCACAAGCGTGATCAGACCGATAAATATGAAGCCGCCCATGAGCGCGTATTCTTTCTTTTTATACCACGTGCGGTTTTCCTTAGTGATGATGCCGTATTTTACGCCGATGCGGTAAAATCCGATGCCGACGTGGGTTTCTGCAACTGGAAGGAGGATAAGGTAGAATGGAAGCCAGCCGCCATGCTGAATGCGTGCCGCACTTTTAACAGCCGAAATTGGTAAATCTGTAAGCACGACCCACATGTGGATGCCGGCCATAATGAGGATGATAAGAGCGGTGACAACCTGTGCGAGCCACATCCAGGTGTCGCGGTGCTTCATCATTAGACTGTGCTTGATGAATGCGTCTGACTCTGAAACTTTCCAAGGCATTTTGCGCGCAGCAAGCAGAAAATGCGTGAAAATAAGGATGCCGATCAAGGGACCGCCAACCTGTGCCATGTACGTAGCTTCAAAGAACCACGCGATGCCGTTCATGAGGTTAGGGCTGATGATTACGCTGGAAACAAGAAGCATGTGCGCCCATAAAAAAAGAATAAGCAGGACGCCGGAAGTCATTTGGAAGAAATCCAAACGACCCTGTGTCTTAGTTTTTGCGGGGGCGTGCAGAGTAATGGTGCTAGAGTTCATTATTCATCCTCCATACAAGTTCCATAAATAAATTATTAGTTGCGAGATAATAGGCAAAAAAAACGAACAAATCCACACAGTATACTAATTATATTAGGATATTATGTGGATTGGCAAAAAAGTGTATGGTTGAGTACACATATGAAACGGAAGAACGCCTCGTAAAATAGGCGTATTGCATTTTTTAAGAGTAGATTGTGCGAGGAAACAGGGCGGCTGCATTAAAGTATAGTGTGACAGTCAATATGTAGCAAGTGATGCAATTGCAATTGCGGGTGCGTATTGGTCCTGTCCGTACAGATGGTAAAGCTTGGGATAGGGGCTATGCCGGACGGCATTGAAAGATCTATTGGATTCCCGGATCTTTTGATGTGCAAAAGCAAACCTTACTAAGAGATAACAAGGGCCAACTGCGTGGAACAACAGTTCCTGTGCAGGCGTTATCAAGCCTATAGTTATCAATGTGCGATGTATGGTATACCTAGTATGAGTACATAAACATCTTCTTGCTTATAAGTCCGGGCACGCATGGGTGCATTGTCTCCAGACTCAAAAGCTGGTGCGCATAGGGTAAAAAGAAGTTGTTTAGTAAAATTCAAAAGATCCGGGAAATTCCAACAAACACTATGAGGGGCAGCTCATAGTGTACCTGACTGATTACGCGTGCAACCTGCATCGGTTCGTAACTTACTTGTTATACAGTATACAGTAGGTATTCTGTATAAGAGTTATGTGACCGGGCACTGCACTAACTTGTCTCAGTCAGAATAGCGAAAATCCAAGGAGCAACGCTTTTCTAGTGTGTGCACCAGAAAAGCGCACTCCTTTGAATACCTCTGACGTGTCACAGTTTAAAATATGCTAGTAATTCCAAACAGTTCTACAGTTAGAGATACGCCTGCAAAAACAAAAAATCTCCCGTTCGTGGTACAGGAGATTTTTCACAAAAAGGAGGAAGAAGGTCGTATATATTCGTCTATCGTACAAAATATGGCAGTATAGTATGATAGTAGAATTCGCGCTGTGAGGAGACAATAACCGTAGTAGATTTAATTTCAAGTTTATAATATTGAAAGATTCATTCATTTTTTTTGAAAGAGGATCCTATGAATATTACCATCAGGCAAATCGAATTATTCCTTTCGCTTATGCGTAATCCACATATCGGGGCAGTAGCGCAGGAGCATTTTTTGACTCATTCTGCTGTCTCAATGGCGATTAAAGCACTAGAGCAGACTGTGGGTGAACGATTGTTCGACCGGATCAGCAATAGACTCGTACCCAACGAGAATGGTAAAATTCTTATGGAGTGTCTTGAGCCTGCGTTTGAGCAGATACGTGATGTCGAAACGTTGTTCAAACGAGACCGAATGGCCGGCGTACTTCGCGTTGGTGCGAGTTCTACTTTTGCGGATTACATCCTGCCGCAAGTTCTCTATACGTTCAAAACCAAATATCCTCAGAGCCAGATTGAAGTTATTAACTTCAACTCAGAGCAGGTTGTTGAACATGTTGAGAGTGGTGAAATTAACTTAGGCTTTATCGAGGGTGATTATGAATCACACTCTGTAGAGTTTGAGGAAATTTTTAAAGAAGAGCTCGTTGTTGTAACCGCAGACAAATATATGGCTGGCTTACAAGAGTATCAATTGTCTGAACTGTTAGATTTAGACTGGATTCTGCGTGAGCAGGGTTCCGGTACCCGTCAGACAATGTGGAAGCACTTAGGACAGTCCAAAAAGGATTTGAATATCTTTATGGAACTTGAACATATGGAAGCAATTAAGTCCGTGTTGAAAAACCCGGGAACACTTAGTTGTATGTCTCCGTTCAGCTTCCAGCGTGAGTTAGCAAAAGGGGAGTTATTCCCTGTGCAGCTTGAGGGGATACGTTTTAAGCGCAGCCTTTTTGCTGTTATGAACCGGCAGAAATATCGTTCCAATCTTCTGAATCAGTTTGTATTTGATGTAAGGGATCACCTTATGCAAATGCTACCGCAGATTGCATCAGAAGAATAATAACGCATCAGGTGGCGGTATTGCTGCCTTGTGTTCAGCAACGAACACTTTTCCATTGGTGGGGAAGACTTGAAGATTCAAGTTTTCCCCATTTTTGTGCCCGAAAGTCAACAACTTCATTGTAAAGAAAACATACTCAATTACAGATAGATAGCGATATAATACTATCTATCATACCTGAACTTATTCACCGTACACTTACTCCCATACGTTTATGAAAAAAAGCAAATCAAGGAGAAGGGTATGGTATATTTCTTTTTGGCAGTAGCTGCGCTCATTGCGGGTTATCTTTTCTACAGTAAGGTGGTTGAAGCCAACTTTGGTGTTGATACATGTAAGGCCACTCCAGCATGTAGACTGGAAGACGGTGTAGATTTTGTTAAGATGAATAAGAAGCAGGCATACCTTATCCAGCTTTTAAACATCGCAGGTCTTGGACCAATTTTTGGTCCTATCCTTGGCGCACTCTACGGCCCGACAGCCCTTGTGTGGATTGTCATAGGCAGTATTTTTGCTGGCGGAGTACATGACTATTTCTCTGGTATGATGTCCGTTCGATACGACGGTAAATCAATTCCGGATGCCGTAGGCTACAACCTTGGTTCATTCGCCAAGCAGTTCATGAATGTTTTTTCCATCATCCTCCTGCTTCTTGTTGGTGTAGTTTTCGTTCTTGGTCCAGCAGAGCTTTTAGCTAAAAAAATTGGCTTTGGTTTTGAGGATCTGACATACGCAAAATACACATGGACAGCACTCATTTTTGGATACTACTTTATTGCAACAATTCTTCCTGTGGATAAAATTATTGGCCGCCTCTATCCACTTTTTGCGGTAACTCTCATCATCATGGCAGTCGGTTTAACCTTCATGCTCATTTGGGATGGTTACGATTTCTATCCAAACGGTCTTTCTCTTGCCAACACCAACCCGCAAGGATTACCGCTTTGGCCGCTTATTTTTATTACCATCGCTTGTGGTGCTATCTCCGGCTTCCACGCCACACAGTCGCCGCTTATGTCCCGTTGTATTCCGGACGAAAAATGCGGACGTCCTGTGTTTTACGGTGCAATGATCGGTGAAGGACTTATCGCACTCGTATGGGCAACCTTGGGTATGACGTTCTACAAGACTCCAGAAGCACTCCAAGCCGTTATTTCCAGCGGTGGTCCTGCAGCCGTTGTAGATCAAATCTCCATTACCCTCATGGGGCCAATCGGTGGGTTCCTTGCCATTATTGGTGTAATCGCATTGCCGATTACATCAGGTGACACCGCATTCCGTTCTGCACGACTGATCATAGCAGATTTCTTTAACATGCCTCAAAAGCAAGGTATTAAGCGTCTCCTCATTGCTGTGCCTTTGTTTGCCGTAGGCTTTCTTATCACCAGAACTGAATTCTCCGTTATCTGGCGCTACTTCGGTTTTGCAAACTCAACACTTGCAACCGTTGTTCTTTGGACAGCGGCAGTTTATCTCGTCAGGCACTCCAAAAACTACTGGATCGCCGTTATTCCTGCTGTGTTTATGACAGGCGTAGTCAGCACGTATCTCGCAAATGCAAAAATCGGCTTTAACCTGCCGTACGACGTTTCTTGCTGGTTCGGTATTGCTGCCAGTATCGGTTGCTTCGTCTGGTTTATGGTTAAAAAAGGTTCACTGCCGCTTAGCATGAATGATGAAGATGATCCTGGCTATATTGAATAGGATAGGAGTTTGTCTCCGACGGGCAGGCAGGGTTTCACCCTCCTGCACCTCCCGCAAGGGGCTCCCCCCTTGACCCTGATCATACGCGATGTTCACCATGTCTCAGATTTTGTTGGCAGTCGCGATGATCGCTAACTTTCCCCAACAAAAAGAAAAAGGGCTGTCCTACCTAAGTAGGACAGCCCTTTCTAGTCATTTACTTTTTCAGTCCGCAGGTGTCTTTAAACTCTTTGGCGTATCGATCGCCTTCGGAGTAGAGGCAGCCACAGTACTGCTGGCGATAGACGCCCCAGTCTTTGGAGGTTTCAATACCTTTCTGCCAGCCGGTGCGGAAATCGCGATAGAGGAACTTGGCGCTGCCGCCTTGTGCCATATCTTCCCCAAGCTTTTTAATATCCTCATGCTTTTGCATTTTGGAATAGAGCAGGGTTGTGGTCACATAGTCGAAGTTGCCGTTGCGTCCTATTGAGAACGCGCGTTCCATGCGCATGGCGTAGCAGTGGAAGCAGCGGTTTTCTTCTCGGTAGCACATGGTACGGAACCATGTTTGCGGATCATAATCTTGGTCACGCATAATGACTTTGATGTTGAAGCGCTTGGCTACTTCGAGAGCCCCTTCACGTCGACGCAGATATTCTTTTGTCGGGTGAATGTTGGGGTTGTAGAAGAATCCGGTAACCTCCAGTCCTTCGCTTTGCAGTTCCTTGATCGTTGTTATGGAGCAAGGGCCACAGCACATGTGCAGAAGTACACGAGCCATTGTTATGCCTTAGCGATCTTAATTTCGATGGAAACTTTGTATGTGGTTTCCAGTTCGAGAAGACGTTCGCGTTTTTGGTTAAGCAAGTACATGGCAAGTTCGCGCTCAGCTTCAATTTCAAATTTAGCGAAAGCATCTTTATTGTGACGCAGGTTGCGCAGCAAGTCTTTGAGGGACTGCAATGACTGCCATTCCATGTTTCGGCGTGAGCCGGAGCCGTTACAGCATGGGCAGACTTCTGTACTGATGGACAGCGCAGAAGAACCGAGACGCTGGCGAACAATCTGGAGCAGCCCGAAGCGGCTCATTTTGCCGACATCGTGTCGTGCACGGTCGAGTTTCATAGCGTTGCGAAGAGTTTTTTCTACTTCGCGCCAGTGGTTGCGATCGCGCATTTCAATAAAGTCGATAACAACCTGACCTCCGATGTCACGCAGTTTAAGCTGCTGTGCAATGGTCTCGGCTGCTTCCATGTTAGTTTTAAGTGCCATGGATTCGAAGTTTGTTTTACCGGCTATTTTGCCGGAGTTGATGTCGATTGCCATGAGTGCTTCTGTCTGGTCGAAAACGAGACGTCCACCGGACGGCAATACAACTTCACGGGAGTAAATTTGTTCAAGCTGCTTTTGCAGGTTGAAGCGTTCCCACATGGAGAGTTCCGGCTGGTTGTGGATTCGAACCTGAAGTCCGCGGCGGGGGAATACGAGTCCTGCGAACTCTTCCACTGCTTCTGCGGTGCCTTCGTCATCGATCCATACTTCGCCTACTTCGTCTGTGAGATAGTCGCGTACTGCGCGGGTAGCGAGGTCGCGTTCACGATAGAGAAGGGAAGGAGCCTCTTCTGTGGTGGCTTTTCTACGTACATCTTTCCACATTCTTTTGAGGAATTGTAAGTCGCGTAGCAGGGAAGTTTTAGGCTGAGCCATGCTGACGGTACGAACGATTACACCGAGATCATCACCCGGTTTCTGTTCATCAAAGATTGCTTTTAAGCGTGCGCGTTCTTTTTCGTCGTCCACTTTACGGGAAACGCCAATTTGTTCGCGACCCGGTGTAAGAACGAGAAAACGGCCGGGAATGGAGAGGTACGAAGTAAGAAACGCACCTTTAGTTCCGGTAGGTTCTTTAACAACCTGTACCAGAATTTCTTGTCCGGCTTTCAGAACTTTCTGAATTGGAGGGTATTTTTTACCCCGATTTGGATCATGCGGTGAAAGGAAATATTCTGGATGCACTTCATCAATTTGAAGAAATCCGTTTTTTTCTGCGCCGTATGAGATAAATGCGGCTTGAAGGTTTGTGTCTATGTTGTTGATAACACCTTTGTAGATGTTACCTTTGGTTTTCTGCTGATGAACCATTTCAACATAGTACTCTTGTACTACGCCTTCCTCGGCTAGTAATACTTCAACCTGTTCGCCCGGCAAGGTGCTGATAAACATCTTACGCTTGCCTTTGCGTGGTCTGACCATTGTGAGTCCTTTAAAAAATCATTTCCGAGTGCTGTCGGGGCATTCGGACTACTGACAGGAGTAGAAAGGCTCATCTGTGTTGAGTGTTGCAGTGCGGTCTTGCTCTGACTTATAAATTGCACCTTCATTCTCCAGTGTGTTCAGTGCTCCTTGAACGTTGGATAGAGGAAGGGTGAGAGCGATTGCAAGCTGCGAAGGTGTCTGCGGTCTGCGTGTAAGCGACTCTAGAACACGTTGTTTTGCAGCTGACCGGTCTTGTTCCGGCAAGTCCGCAAAGTTTCCAGTGGCAGGCTGCGTTGCAGCTGCTGGGGGTGCATTTTCTTGTGTAGCGTGTTGTGGGCTAGCTGAGCCATTGGCATCAGATCTAGTTATGCAATCAGTGAGTGCAGTTTGCCATACTTTACGTACAGCAGGGTCAACAGCTTTTGCCAAAGAAAAGGCACCGGGTCTGGATAAGGTTGTTACGTCAACACGATGAGGCTGTAACGAAGTTACATACTCCTTGAGCAGGGTAAGATTCTCTTGTGAATCGTTAATGCCCTGCGACAGTAATATTTCTAGAAAAATTTTGCCGTTGTAAGTGTTACTGAATTTTACGAGGCATTCAGCAACGGGTGCGGCTTTGACCCCCCCGCAGGGGCGATTCAATTTTGCAAATTCTTTATCTACAAGTGAGTCCAAAGAAGGAAGCACGGCATCTGCTTCCATGAGTGCCTCTTGCACCTCGGGATCACATAAGAGTGTACTATTGGTAAGAACAGCTACAGGGACAGAAGGAAGAATCTGTTTACAGCCTCTAATTATCTTGTCTAAATCACTATTTAGACACGGTTCCCCTGATCCTCCCAGAGTTACGTAATCGGGTAGATTATCGCTGTGCTCGTCACGCCAGTGGCGTAATTCGTTCAGCAATTTTTCGGCTGGAACATACGGTTTTCGTGTCAGGGTCAATTCTTCTGTTCTGCCTACTTCGCAGTAAAGGCAGTCCATAGAGCAGATCCTCTCTCCAAGGAGATCTAGACCGAGGGAATGACCGAGTCTTCCTGAATAAACCGGACCAAAAATATATGTAAACTTCATGGCAATTATGTTCCGCACTCTGGTAGGATTAGTTACTATACGTACAGGTAGCACAAAAAGACAGCTATTATTTCAATCAAAAAAGAGCTGATAGTCGGCTTGAATTGTATAAGAATCTTGAATTATCAAGAATAGGCTGTCTCTTGACAGGCTCCATATATAAAAGTAGGGCGTTGCTCCAACCACGGAGGAAAAAAAATATGATTAAGCAAGGCGAATTGGTTCTGCTTGTCGGCGCGCGCGGAAAACGCGTTATGCGCCGTGTAGAACTTGGTAATGATATACATGGCAATGACGGCATTCTTAAAATGGAAGATATCATGGCTGCCGGTTACGGTAGCGTTGTTCTTTCTCATAAAGGAAAGCCATTCCGCGTGCAACGCCCTTCGTTGCATGATCTTGTGAAAGGCGTCAAGCGTCAGACACAGGTTATCTATCCAAAAGATATCGGCTACATCTGCATGAAGCTTGGTGTGGGTAACGGTTCTAAAATTATCGAAGCCGGTTCCGGTTCCGGTAGCCTTACTCTTGCTATGAGTTGGTTTGCAGGTGAAAAGGGTGAAATTCATACCCACGAAGCCCGTGAAGAATTTATGAACCTTGCTCGTCGTAACCTTGACTGGGCAGGCGTTGGTAAAAACGTAACCTTATACAACCACAACATCGAAAACGGCTTCCTCGTTGATAATGCTGATGCACTTTTCCTCGATGTTCGTGACCCGTGGGATTACGTAAAATTTATTCCAGGTGCGATTAAGCCCGGCGCAATGGTCGGCTTCCTTGTTCCTACTGTAGATCAGGTTTCCAGCCTTCTTACAGAACTTGAAAAAGGTCCATTTGACGAAGTTGAAGTTTCCGAACTTCTCGTTCGTAACTGGAAAGCAGTTCCGGACCGTCTGCGTCCAAATGACCGTATGGTAGCTCACACAGGCTTCCTTATCTTCGCTCGTCATCAGGAAGGTCTTGATGCACTCGAAGGTCACAAATATGTTGGCACCCGCGAACGTAAGCAGGAAGCAGCACGTTTAGAGCGTCTTGCTGCTGCTCAGGAAGAATCAGCAGAATAGCTTTCTTACGGCGCGATGCGCCATATAAAATAGATTCAAAATCCCGACTTGTTACGAGTCGGGATTTTTTTACGTCCGACTAAAAAGAAAAAAACTTGCACCTCTCGAATTCTGTGATATATATCTGAAATATCAGTAAAAAATAGAAAAAACTTGATTTTCGATTAAAGATACTGTATGATCGGGGTTTAGTTCCGCATAAAAATTTCTTGTATGGAGTACCCACATGACCCGTAAAGACCGTACAGAAGGCATATATAGCCGACGTGAAGTGCTCGACGAAAGCGAACGTCGTCAGTTTTACCTTATCCAGCTTAAAGACCTTCTTACCTATGCATATCGCTACTCAGAAGATGTTAAGAAGCGTTTCGACCGTGCCCAGTTTCAGGTAGAAAAGTTTAAAACTCTTTCTGACCTTAAACACATTCCTATCCTTAAGAAGAAAGAACTTATCTTCTTACAGTCCATGGGCCCGCGTCTTGGTGGTCTTCTCACTAAAGACCTTGGTGAATTGAAGCGTGTATTCCTTTCTCCTGGACCAATTTTTGACCCTGAAGATCGCACAGACGATTACTGGGGTTACACCGAAGGTTTCTACTCTGCTGGTTTCCGTCCAGGCGACGTAGCGCAGATTACTTTCAACTACCATCTTGCGCCTGCTGGCCTTATGTTTGAAGAGCCACTGCGTAACCTTGGTTGTGCAACTGTTCCTGCTGGTCCTGGCAATGCTGCGACTCAGCTGGAAATCATGCAAAAATTACGTGTAAGCGGGTATGTTGGAACTCCAAGCTACCTGATGCACCTTGCCCAGAAAGCAGAAGAAAAAGGTTTGAACCTGCGTAAAGATCTCTACCTCGAAGTTGCTTTTGTAACTGGTGAGCGTATCTCTGAGAAAATGCGTTCTTCCCTTGAGAAGAAGTTCGACCTCATCATGCGTCAGGGCTACGGCACCGCAGACGTTGGTTGTATTGGTTACGAATGTTACCACAAAACCGGTCTGCACATTGCCAACAGAACTTTTGTTGAAATCTGTCACCCTGACACTGGTATTCCTCTTAAAGACGGCGAAGTTGGTGAAATTGTTGTTACTGCATTCAACAAAACCTACCCGCTTATTCGTCTTGCTACCGGAGACCTCGGTTACATCGACAGATCTCCTTGCCCATGTGGTCGTACCTCTCCGCGTCTCGGCTCCATTGTTGGCCGCGTAGATACCACCGCTCGTATTAAAGGTATGTTCGTTTACCCACATCAGGTTGAACAGGTTATGGCACGCTTTGAAGAAATCAAGCGCTGGCAGATCGAAGTTACCAACCCGGGTGGAATTGACGAAATGACCCTGTACGTTGAAGCAAGTAACTTCAAACGTGGGGATGAACTGCTGCACCAGTTCCGTGAAAAAATTAAACTTCGTCCGGAGCTCAAGGTGCTTACTCCTGGCTCACTGCCTCCGCAGATTCGTCCTATCGAGGACAAAAGGATATGGGATTAGCCCTCAGAATTCTTTTTTCTGTAGTAGTAATAATGGGTGGTTGCGCTTTGGCGCAACCGCCTCTTTCCCGCGCCGCCCCTGCGCCAACCGCATCTAAAACGACTAACACCAAGCTGGTCGTTACCCCGCAAGCCAGCCCCCGACCGATCGAAGGCGAATTTTTTAACGCCAACGGAACCAAAGCCTCTCTTTCAGACCTTTTCGCTACCGCAAAATCATACGACTACATCCTCATTGGCGAAACTCATAACGTCGCCTGCGATCATATTGTTCAAGCAAAAATTATTAATGCATTAGCAGAATCCGAAATGCGTTTTACTGTGGGCATGGAAATGTTTACACAGGAAAAACAACCGCAGCTCGATGCTGTAAACAATGGCACCGTTACCCTTGCAGAGTTTCCAACAAAAGTTGATTGGAAAGAGGCTTGGGGTTTTTCGTATTCGCTTTATGAACCCATCATTGATCAAATCTATGCACATAAAATTAAGCTTTATGCGCTTAATTTTCCCTTTGATATAGCTAAAAAAATTGGTGATGAGGGAATGGATAGTCTTACGCCTGAAGAGCGCATGTATCTGCCCAAAAATTATATCCCGAGCATGGAAGCGCAAGAAGAGAATTTAATTCGAATTCACAATAAGCATGTGGAGCTGATGACAGAGGGAAAAGATGATCCCAAAGCGGCTGAGGTCGCAAAAAAATCACTCGCTCATTACCGCAAGCGCTTTTTTCTTATTCAGTCCATGTGGGATACCGGAATGGCAGAGCAGGCAATGGCTATTCGCAAGAAAACAAATTTACCAATAGTCATTCTTACCGGCACAGGGCACGTTGAACACGGCTGGGGCATTTCATATCGTTTATCCAAACTTGATCCAGATGCCAAAGTGTTGCTCATCGTCCCGTGGCGGAACACTGAGCCGATTGTTGCAGATAAAGGACACATACAGTTCTATTGCCCGCTTACAAAACAGAGCAGACTTGGCTTTACCTTGCGTATGGAAGGTGATGGTGCAACAATCTTAGATGTAACAGATGAATCTGCTGCGCACAAAGCAGGGTTTCTTGTTAACGATAAAATCGTCAACGTAAGTGGAATGGACGTCGATTCCATGATGACCCTTCACAGAGCAGGGGTAAAAGCCGCTAAAGAGGGAAAAGACATGGTCTTTACAATAATCAGGGACGGCAAAGAGTGCACAATCTCAATGCCTGTACCGGAACACCCACACAGATCATAATGCCTGAATTACCAGAAGTGGAAACTATCGCCTCCGGTCTATGGCCGATGTTGGCAGAGCAGACGATAGAAGAAGTTACTATCCTTAACGACAGCAGTGTAGAAGGAAGGCGTGATGCGTTGGAAAATCTTATCACTGGTCGTGAGATTACGCACGTGCACAGGCGGGGCAAGTTGTTGCTTATGGATCTTTCAATTCCGCAAATTTATGAAAACGAACTTCCCGTGCCGCGTTCAGAATATCCTCTGCAACTTGCTTTTCATCTAAAAATGTCCGGCAGACTGTTTGTCTATCCGCCAAATACTCCACCAGCACGGCATACCCGAATAATTTTTGATCTAAGCAATGGCAACCGTCTATTCTTTGACGACATGCGTAAGTTTGGTTTTTGTCGTGCTCTCGCTCCATGCGATTACTTGAATTGGCAGTTTTGGCAGCAGCTAGGTCCTGAGCCACTCGTCATAAAGACTGACTCTTTCGTAGCCCTGTTCCAGTCGCGAAGAACCCGCATTAAAGCAGCGTTACTTGATCAGAAAGTAATTGCCGGAATAGGGAACATTTACGCAGACGAATCACTTTTTCGAGCAGGCATTCGTCCCGATACCCCATCAAATGAGATTCCCAAGAAGAAGCTTGGGCTGTTGCATATAAAGCTTAAGGAAGTACTCAAACAAGCCATCCGTGAGTGTGGTTCCTCTATCCGTGATTATCGCGATGCGCACGGTGATGCAGGATCGTTCCAGAATAATTTCCTCGTCTACGGGCGCACAGGGCAGGATTGCCGTGTCTGTGGTGAGCCGCTCAAGACCGAAAAAGTTGCTGGGCGCACCACTGTCTTTTGCGAAAATTGTCAGAAGTAGAACTTGCGGAAAGGACAAGAAAGAAAGGGCAGTTTTGTAGAGTTTCTACAAAACTGCCCTTTCTTATGAGGTGTGAGTATGTGTTTTCCAGCTGCCACTGGAAGAAAGTGCTATGGGTGATCTTTAAATTTATTTTCGGTGGCTTCTGAACCAGAGTGACAAGGAGTACAGTCCTGCTTGCCTTTGGCAATTGGGGATTCTTTGCCTTTACCATGACAGGATTCACAGTATTCAACGGATTCTTGTTTGCCGTAAAGACCTTCAAATTTTCCGTCGATTTTTGCGTTCAGAATTTCAATAGCTTTTTTAGCAACATCGGCAGTTAGGCGGCCGCAACGTTCGGAACGAACTTTTGAATTGGCTGGAATGCCGGTAGTGTAAGACCAACGTGAAACAGAAACGTGACAGAGAACAGAGTTACTTACACTTGTTGGGATTTCCTTATCTACATAAATATCACTCGTAGGCTTGTAGATTGGGAAAGCTGTTTCCTCGTACCAGCGGAATAATTCATCAACCATGGCTTTACGTTCTTTACGACCATAGAACAGGGCAAATGCGGAAGCTGCGCCGAGCAGGGCGCCACAGATGGTTGCCCAGTTTGAAATACCGGATTTACCAACTTCCATCATATGGAACGGGAAATCTTTATATGGAGCGCCGTGCTGTTCAGCCATCTGACCTACGATAGCGTAGAATGCGCCGTAACAGCAGCCGTAGCCTTTATTGTAGTATCCGTCGTAACCGAAACGTTCGCCGATTGCAGGATCAACTTTGTGTGGAATCCACTCTGATGATGTTGCAAAGTTAGATGGAGCTGCCATAGCAGGAAGAGCTGTGGCAACTGCGCCACCCACGATTACTCCCCCAACACCTGCAATCATTTGACGACGTGAAATTGTAGACATGTTTTGTATCCTCCTCAAGATAACTCAGAACCTATTTTCTAGAGCACTTCTATAATACAAAATGCATGCCTATTGAGATAAATTTCACAAGGCACTGAATTATCATGATTCTATTGAGTTGTGAGTAGATCTAGCTGCAAACTGTTGTTAACAGTTTGCAGGAGGGGGCGTAACTCAAGGTTGCACATTGGAAAAGATGTAACCGGAAAGTAGGTCGAATTCGTTGTTACAAAAAGCGATGGGTATTGAGAAGAACATGTTTATTCCATGATTCATTTTTATTTCTGACAAAAAAACCTCCGTGTGTCTTAGGAACACACGGAGGTAGAACTGGTGCTATTTGGATGCAGGTCTAATTGCGCAACGTGGCTTTGAGTCGTGATGAGTTCACAAGAGATTCTAGAGCGTTGATGATATCTGGCATGAGTACGTCTGCTACAGCTAAAGCTTTGGGGCTGAGTCCTTCAGGCCCTAAAATGGCTATGCCGAGTTCTGCCCTTTGTAGCATGTCGGTATCGACATTGCCGTTGCCAATGGCGCAGACGCTTTCTGGACCGAGTTTTTCAATATATTCCAATTTTTCCTGCTGCTGATAGGCACTGTTTACAACGCGGGTTGTCACCGGAAGGTGCGCTACTTCGCGTACTACATTCTGGTTCGTATCAGCGGAAACAATATGCACTGTAAGAAGCTGAGAAAGCATTGCGATTGCAGGTTCGACGCCATCAATAATATTACCGTCAAGGGCGATGGTGCCGTTAAAGTCTAGAACAAGATGATCAAATTCCATCGGTTCAAAACCGGGGATTGCAACTTTCAGCATAGGGGCTCCAAGTTTTTCAAACCATGCGGATCAGATTATAAGATTAAATCAGCTTGTTGTGCATACATCATCAACAAGAAGTGACCGTAAGCAGACTGTTAAGCGCAACTGTCGAAACGCACAACAGAGTATCGTCTAAAAAGTACTAGTGCCCAGTGATATTGTATTTCTTAAGTTTGTATTGCAGCAGGCTCTTTGAAATACCGAGAGATTCAGCAGCCTTCACCTGTACGAAGTTTCCACGCGCTAAAGCTCTGCGGATAAGTGCTGCTTCAATTTTTTCCAGCGTGTCACTGAGATCGAGCTGGACAGGCAGCAAGTCTACCGCACTTTTTAACTGACTTTCTTCATCGCGTACCTCTGGAGGCAGATCATCGACACTGATGTCAGTGCCGGTACCAAGAACGAGGCAACGTTCGATGACGTTTTCCAGTTGGCGGATGTTTCCCGGCCATTCGTAGCCGGAAAGGTAGTCGAGAGCCTCAACTGTGAAGGTGCGTTCTGTTACTTCCTGCTGCTCTGAAATTTTTTCAATAAAGTGAGCAACCAGAAGTGGGATGTCCTCGCGGCGTTCACGCAATGGCGGGATCTGCATGTGAACAACATTGAGGCGGTAATAGAGATCTTCGCGGAAGTTGCCTTTTTTTACTTCTTCCAGAAGATCTTTGTTTGTCGCGGCAACGATACGGATATCGACTTCAATTTCTTCTGTACCACCCACGCGCTCCACACGTCGTTCCTGCAAAACACGCAGAAGTTTAACCTGCATGTCGTGGGAGAGTTCACCTATTTCATCAAGGAACAGGGTTCCTGTGTCAGCAAGTTCAAAGCGGCCTCGTTTTAGAGCGATTGCGCCAGTGAAGGAGCCTTTTTCGTGCCCGAAAAGTTCGCTTTCCAGCAGACTAGCGTTGAGTGCCATGCAGTTTACGCTGATAAATGGTGCGCTCTTACGTGGTGAAGAAAAGTGAATGGCGCGAGCGACAAGTTCTTTACCAGTACCGGATTCACCAGTGATGAGCACCGTGGATTTGCTTGGTGCTGCGCGGTCAATGAGGGAAAGGACAGAGCGAATGGCACTACTTTTACCAATGATGTTGTTGCGACCATATCGGGTCTGAAAATTTTCTGTGAGCAACTGGTAATTTTGTCGTGCCTGAGAAAGTTCCACAGCATTCTGCACAGAAAGCAGCAGTTCATCATTTGAAAAAGGCTTGGCGATATAATCGAACGCACCGGTACGCATAACTTCAACAGCACTTTGGATGGTGCCGAAGGCGGTCATAATAAGAACCGGAAGTCCGGGATAGTTTTTGCGTACGTGCTCAAGAACTTTTGCGCCGGAAATTTTCGGCATCTTCATATCGGTGAGAACAACATCAACATCGGATTCTTCAAGGAATGTGAGTGCTGTTTCTGGATCATTCAGTGCTGTAACCTTGTACCCAGTGTCCGTGAGAAGTGCTTCGAGAACAAGCAGATAGTTTTTTTCGTCATCTATAACGAGTAAGTGCTTTTTCTTTTTCATATCTGATTACCTGCCCGGTGTTTTCAGTGGAAATTCCATAGTAACGAGTGCGCCGCCAAGAGGAGATTTGCCCAGTGTCAGTGTGCCGTGATGACTTTTAACAATGCTATTTACGATAGGCAGCCCAAGTCCGGTTCCGTTGTCGCGTGTAGTAAAGAACGGGTCGAGCATTTTGCTTAAATGCGCTTCATCAAATCCGCTGCCGGAATCATGGAATTGCAATATTGCAGTTTTTCCACGAGTGCCGCAGATTCGAATTTCTCCTTGGCCTTCCATCGCTTGAATGCTGTTAGAAACAACATTGTATACAGCACGATAGAGCAAGTCGCTATCACCCTCTATAAAGAATTTTAAATTATAATCCCGTGCGACGGTAATGCCTTTGGATTCGAGCTCATTTTCAAGGAAGCCAAGCGCCTGATTGATGATAAGCGCAAGATCGACTTTGTCCTGGCGAGTCGGCTTAGGCTTTGCGTAGTCGAGAAAATCTGTAACGGTCTGGGCAAGGCGTTTTGATTCTTCAAAAATGACCGTAAGCATTTTTTTGGTGAAGTCATCTGTGCTGTCCCGTTTGATCATCATTTCCGCGCTGGAAGAGATAATGCCAAGCGGGTTGCGGATTTCATGTGCAATGGATGAAACCATTCGTCCCATGCCTGCCAACTTTTCGTTTTGATGCAGATCGTGTTCAAGCTTTTCTTTTTCTTCAAGACGCTTTGTAAGAACACGTTCTGCCCGCTTGATGATGGTCACAAGGATTATGAACATGAACATGGACGAGAAGAAAATAGAGACAAAGATAAGACGCTGGAAACGGATTACGCTCATGTAGTCCTGCGTAATATCCTGCGTGATTTCCAGTACGCCCATGATTGGAAGTTCTTTAGGCTCCTCCCCGAGTTTACCTTCAAGGCGTAGCGGATAGGTTGTACGCAGCGTAAAGGTGTCATCAGGAAGGTTTGGTAAGAACAGAGCTTTTATAGGAGAAATTTTTGATTCGATCTCAAAGGTGTAGGTATTCTGCTCTACAGCTTTCTGCGCAGCAATTCCGGCAATACTTGTTTTACCAAGATCATCTTTATTGGTGGAATACGAAGTTATCTGCTTGTTGTCATAAATGCGTAGGCCTTTAACATGCAGGCCATGAATAGTATTTTGAACTACCTGTTCAAGACGTTCGTATTGAGTCGGGTTACGCAGTGCAATGCGCCCGTAACCGATGATGGTAGGAAGCGTAAAACGACGGAAAATCTGATGGTTCAGATTTTCCGCCAGTAATAGTGCAAAGTTTTTCTGTTTTTCAATTAAGGTCTTCCGAGCTTGATCCGCAATAAATGTGGACATGAGCAGGCTTGAGATAATGATGACTATGAGCATTGCCCATGAGAGGACTCGTACAAAGCCAAATGGCTTTTCGTCCTTGAAGAACCTTAAAATCAAACTAGAACTCCTGAATGTCGGGCTCCCTGCCTAAGAAGTATTCAAGCTGTTTGCTTTCTTCATCGTAGCCAGCGGCACCGAGCCGTGCATTAGCCAATCGTTTGCCGAGTTCGACATGCGGTTGGTTAAGCGGATTTATTTCAAGCAGCCAGCCTGTGAGTACTGTGGCAATTTCCAACAGTGCAATAAGACGTCCGGCTTCAGTTTCTGTTGCTTCACCCACTCTAATTTCCACAAGTGGTGTCTCGGTCTGACCGAGAGCCATGCGGGAACCAAGAGTTTCTGCCTGCAGTAAAGTGCCAAACTTTTCACCGCGAAGGTAGCTCCATCTTTCCGGCAGGTTATTGGAAAATGTCAAGCCATCTGGCTGGTTTGGACAAGTAAGGTACAAACAGCCTTTGTCGCGTGGCCCACCAAGGTAGAGCTGCTGTGTTGAATGCTGGTCTGTAACACCTTTGGCAGGAAGCGGTGTAGAACCTTTTCCGTCTTTGCCAAGGCTTTCAGCCCAAAGTTGAGCAAACCAGTCACCAAATGAAGCCCACTTAGGAATATAAGTAAAGAACAACAAAATGTTGTAATCTTCTTCCATAAGTGTTTTAGCCCACGATGCAATTTTCCATGCAGGATGAGCCAACATGGTGCGTTCGCCGCATCCATGTTTACAAAGGCTGTTGCCCACTGACATAGCACCATCAAGCAAAGCTTGCCAGTCAATACCAAGGAATGCTGCCGGAACGAGCCCAACCGCGCTGAGTACGGAGTAGCGACCGCCAAGGTTCTCAGGCACAGGCATAGATCGCACGCCAAGTCTGTTCACTTCATCACGCAGATAACCGTTGTGGGCATCTGTAATGAGCATAATGTGATCAGTCCATGCGTCGCCAAGGTGCTGCTTAAGCCATTCACGTACAACAAAATATTGTGCGATGGTCTCAATTGTGCCACCGGATTTAGAAATAACAATAACAACTGTTTTTTCTGCAGGTAAACGTGCCAGCCATTCTTCTGTTGTTCCGGCATCAACGTTATCTGAAATCCACAGGCGTTTGCCGGTATGATTCGGCATATCCTGTTCAGGAAAAAATGCACGTTGGAGTGCTCTTGTTCCTAGGGCACTGCCGCCAATACCCAGTAGAAGCATATGGTCAAAAGATTGCAACCACGGAGAGTGTTCTATGAGGTTTTTCTCAAGTTCTTCTCGATAGGGCAGGTTGATGAACGGCAGTCTATCACCGTCGATTTCTTCATATAGATGCGTTGCGAGCTTGTCACAGCGGACAGCATGACGCTGCTCGTCTTTTTCGGAAAGACGTCCGATCCATGCACCTGTCCAATCAATTGTGTTCGTGGTCATAAAATATACCCCGCTTCATTTGTATTACAATGGAGTTGCCCGAGTATCAAAAAGGGCAGAGGTTCGTTTGATGAAGCGTAGGGAAAAAGTGTAAAGCCCAATATTATATTCTCTTATCTAAACAGGATACGAGCAATTTTATGCAAAGACTCTTCGAGGGTTTTCTCATCCACTGCGTACGAAATACGAATGCAGTTGTCATCACCGAAAGCAGCACCCGGAACTAACGCTACGCCTGCTTCTTCAAGCAGGTATGTGCACATTGCGGCTGAGTCTGGGTACGTTTCGTTGTATAAGCGATGGACATCAGGGAAAAGGTAGAATGCCCCCTGTGGTACAGGACATACAACATTAGGCCATTTGCCGACGATGCTCATGGCAAGGTCACGGCGGTTGCGGAAAGAGGCCCTCATGGACTCAACGATTTCAAAGCCGCCAGTGAGCGCAGCAACAGCACCTTTTTGTGCGAAAGAGCATACGTTTGATGTGGACTGACCTTGAATTTTGCTCATGGCTTTGATGAGATCAACATGTGCAAGAACGTAGCCGATGCGCCAACCAGTCATAGCAAAGCTTTTTGCAAGACCGTTTACGATACAAACCTGTTCTGGGTATTTTTCCCACCATAGAGCAAGTGAAGCGTGCTCTGCTGGTGCGTACACGAGTTGGTCGTAAATTTCGTCGGAAATAATAAAAATGTTGTGGCTGATAGCCCATTCCGCGATGGCGTCAATTTCATCTCGGGAGTATGCCGCGCCAGTTGGGTTGGAAGGAGAGTTAAGCAGCAGCACAGCAGTTTTCTCAGTACGTGCAGCTTCAAGCTGTTCTACAGTAACTTTAAATCCTGCTTCAGCAGAGGCTGCAACAGCTACAGGTACGCCTTCAGCGAGTTGTACCATTGGCGGGTAGCTTACCCAGTACGGTGCCGGGATAATGACTTCATCGCCAGGATTAATGAGGCTCTGGAACAGGTTGAAGAGCGCTTGCTTGCCACCGTTTGTGATCATGGTGTGTTCAGCATGTGCGGTCGTGCCGTACATCACGTTGAAGTAGTTGGCTACAGCAGTACGAAGTTCTGGAAGTCCCGGTACGGCACCATATCTGGTAAAACCGTCGTCCAGCGCGCGTTTGCACGCGTCACGTACATAGTCCGGTGTTGGAAAATCAGGTTCACCAACAGCAAGGCTAATAATCTCTTTACCCTGTGCTTTGAGCTCAAGAGCTTTTGCGTTGACAGCCAAGGTAGCAGACGGTTTTAGTTGTGCGATACGGCTTGAAGTCTTCATTCGTTGCCTCTCTCTAAAATAAAATTTATGCGTATATGGTGGGCGTATCAAAAAGCCAAAAGTATACCGAAAGCAAGCAATGAACACAGTCAGGATTGTACTGTTGTGCAGCCCTCCGCAATAATTGCTGTAAACTTAGCGCATTAAAATGCAGCGTGTTTAAACAATAATTATGATGCCTTCTAGCTTTCTGCCGAGTACCAGTTAACAACACACATGTAAACTTTTAGAACCGGTTTCCTTACCAACTTTTTTGGTAATCAAACATAATTGTTAGGAATTTTTATGTCTACACACGAGCCTCTTATTTCATATCCCGAGGGATGTATTGCCGGTTCATTTATTCGCCGCGTGAAACGTTTCAGCGTAGAAATTCTTGTAGAAGGTGAGTCTATCTGGATACATTCCAATAATACCGGCTCGATGATGGGGCTGTTACGTCAGGGTTCACCAATTTTAGCTTCTCCTGCCGTAAATCCTAACAGGAAACTAAAATGGACACAGGAAGCGGTTGGTTTGAACATGGCATCCGGAGTTAAATGGGTCGGTGTTAATACTCAAACGCCCAATAAAATGCTTAAAGCTGCCTTCGAAGCGGGTAGATTGCATTGGGCAGAGGGCTACACTGTCTTTAAAAGTGAAGCAAAGGTGGGGGATAGCCGTGCGGATGGTGTATTGCGAACAGCAGACGATTCTTTGCCGCCGTTATGGATTGAATGTAAAAACGTTACCATGGTAGAAGACGAAGTTGCTTGTTTTCCGGATGCCGTCACAGAGCGCGGACGAAAACATCTTAACAACATGATCAATCTTGTGAAGCAAGGACAACGCGCAGCATTTTTCTATCTTATTCAGCGTCCGGACGGACATTGTTTTGCTCCGGCAGATGTGATTGATCCGGCGTATGCAGCTCTTTTTTATGAGGCGCTGGAACTTGGCGTTGAGGTTTACCCCTACAGAGCGACGGTTACAGAAGCTGGGATTGAGCTTGGAGAGTTGCTTCCGGTTAATCCCAAAGCATTTTAATATGTGTTGTTTAGGGTTTTGTTTGATTGGTAAATTTAAATCTTCGACCGAGGCGCCTGCAAGGTCGGTTACCTAATTTGCTATTGCTGGGTTACCTGAACCCCAACGGTATCGCCCTCTGCAAATTGTGCTGTGAATCCGTAGGCGGTCAGTTCTGTGTTCTGCACTTGCAGTGAATATTTGATGTAGTGTCCGCCAAATTGCACTCGGTTGATGCGTGCCTCTGTTCCTTGTGTCAAGGTTAGTTGCTCCGGCCTGATGATGGCGTAACTTCGTCCTTTGGGGATAATCGCTGCGGGGATGTTCAGATGAGTACACAATTCAGGTGTCAAAATATTCACAGGTCCTAGAAACCGTGCAACGTCAATGGATTCAGGTGCATTGTATAACGCGGATGGAGTGTCGAATTGTTCCAGTCTTCCGTTAAGCATGATGCCGATTTTGTCGGACATGGCAAAGGCTTCTTCAAGGTCGTGTGTAACGCTGACGGTTGTGATACCGAATTCTTTTTGCGTGTCGCGGATAAATTCAGCGGTTTCCTGCTTTAGATTTCGATCCAGATTTGCAAACGGTTCGTCGAGTAGCAGCACTGCGGGGTTTACCACCATAGCGCGGGCAATAGCGACTCGCTGTTTTTGTCCAGCCGATAGCTGCGCCGGATACTGGTTTCGTTTGTCAGAAAGATGAAAGAATTCAAGAATGGTGTTTACGCGCGTTGCGATTTTTGACGCAGGTAATTTTCGTGCTTTTAAAGCAAACGCTGTATTTTCGAATATGGTGAGACTGGGGAACAATAAGTAGTCTTGAAACACCATGATGACAGGATTGTCTTTGGATGGTGGTGTTTCAAATGTTATTGAACCGCTGTCTTGTTCTTCCAATCCGGCAAGAATACGCAGCAGTGTTGTTTTCCCTACGCCGGAAGGGCCGATCAGGGAAACAATGTCTCCTTTATCTACAGAGAATGAGACATTGGAAAGCACTGGCTTTCCGTTATATTTCTTACACAGAGAATCTATTGTAAAAACCATTCAAGATTGTCCAGATAGCGTTCAATTGTTGCAAATGTATCGTTGTTTTTTAGAGCACGGTCTTGTTGAGTGTACTCGTACCATGCCATATAGCACCACGATAACCCTCTAAGGATGATTGTTTTTTCTAGTATTCCGGTAAGAATGGCAAGCTCTTCTATAGATTGATGTAACCCTGCATACTCTTTGTACCGTGAAAGAAAGTGGCGTCTGTGCTCCGGCGTGGCAATAAAGTCCGTTTTCCATAATGTAGTTGTGGGAACGATAAAATGTCCGAGGTCTTGATAACGGCTTGAGACAACCGCTTTTTCCCAGTCTACAAGGTGTGCGCTGTTATGTTCCCGATTGATGATGAAATTACCGGAATTCACTTCAGTATTTACAATAAGCTGTGGCTCAGCGGCAAAGGCTGAGGCGTATTGTTCCCCAAGGCTGGTAATTTTTTTGCTGTATGTTTCCAGTTTGCGCCGGACATCTTTTTTGGGATGAGCTTCAAAACGTGCGAGTAGCCCGAGAGATTCTGTCACAATGTCTGCAACAGGATTTTTTTGATAGATAAAATTATTCTGCTCAGGAACTGGCTGTGTATGCACAGCTGCAAAAATTTTTGCAGCATGATCTAAATCCTGTGCGTAATCTAACGGTGCTCCAGGAAGATATTCCATGAGCAAAACTCCGCGATCAAAGGCAGGATCAAAGTCTCCGGCTTGTGCATCTTCAAAATGTGGAATCGGGGTTACTGCTGAATTTTTGAGAGCGGAAAGCACCTCAAATTCATATTTAATTTGTTTTTTTTCCAACCCTAGTTGGCTTCCGTGATTAATGCGGAAGACAAAATGCTTTTGGTGGAAGATCTGATTTTGCGAGGCGGCGCTGATTATCCAGTTTTCATTGTACTCACCCGCTGCAAGGAATGAGACATCGGACAAGCTTCGGCATTGTAGTTCTTCAAGCCAGCCTGAAGCGTGCAAATAGCGGGCAATAATATTCTGTTTATCCATGGGTATTGTTTTGTATTATAGCGTGTTATGATGTGTAAAAGTATAGCAGAAAAGTAGTCATACGTGAAAAATACATTTATCATGGAAAAGTAGTTGGTTACATTGTGTACTTGAGTCGGAAGTTTTCCCTATGACTTAGGCTTATATATTCCATCCTTTCTGCAATTTATTTCCAACATTAGAGAATGATATGCAAGATATTCAAAAAGAAGCACTCGTGCAGAAAATGTACGAGGAAGTTGGTCGTTTGAAAATGGAAGTTGGCCGGTTGAAAGAAGTCACAAAGCCAGTTGCGCCTGATGACTCTATCGGCAGGCTTTCACGTATGGATAATATAGTAAACAACAGTGTGAACTCAGCAGCTCTGACAAAAGCGGAATCGCGTCTTGCAGGGCTGGAGTTTGTACTGCGCAATATTGATGATCCAGACTTCGGGTACTGCATGGAATGTGGTGCCCCCATTCCACATGCTCGTCTAATGGCAATGCCGGGGGCGACATTGTGCGTTAATTGCGCGGAATAGAAAAGATACAAAATTACTATAGCCGCGCATCAGACCCCTCTGATGCGCGGCTATTTATCTGCTGCGGGGACAACAGACACCGTAGCTAGTGGCATATGCCAAAAGCATTTTGAACCGAGTTCATGGTTACTACATCTTTTCATTATACTTATACTCTTTTCCGTGAGTGGAATAGTAGGCACTGTGAACGGTCTATTGCTAGGTCAGATTCTAGTGCAATTTTTTTTCCATATGTAATGTTCTTCTCCCTATCATATAGTTCCTTCTGCACATCGTTCTTGGGCGTTGAGCCTTTACTCATGAGCTTTTTTCGGAATGACCGTAATGGAAAGATTCTTTTCGTTGCAATATAGGCGCATTAGAATTCAGACGTGATAATTTGTAGAATCCGATGTGTCCCCTTCGTTTGTTTATGGTAATTTCATGATCAGAGTGCAACACATAAAGCTCTTTGGGGGGAAGTACCATATGCTTTATTCTGTTGAAGAAATTGATAAAGAGAATGACCTGTATGAACCTACCGTGGCAATGCGGCGAGTGGAATTGTTTCCGGTTGGACGGGTAACCCGTTCGTATATTCAGGATGATCTGGAAGATAAAAGTACACTGTTGGTTGCCTTAAAAAAAAGAAAACTTCTAGGATGCGGGAGGCTAACGGTGCAGGGGGAAACAGCGCTGCTTTCGCATTTAGTTGTCGGGGAAGAGCACCGTTTTACAGGTGTCGGTTCTGCGCTTATACAAAAATGTGTCGAAATTTCAAAACGGATGGGCGTAAAAAGGATTCACTTAGAATCAACACCGGAAGCCGTGCCGTTTTTTGAGAGGTTTGGTTTTGTAGTGGTTGGAGAAGAAAAGATTATAGATCTGCTTGATCTCCCAGCTTTTGAAATGGAGCGCGAATTGTAATCAAGAATTTTACGCCGATTCATATATTGTTCAAAAACAGACTCGCTCTCTAAATTTAGAAAGCGAGTTTTTTGTATTAAGTATTTTTTTACCTTCAAAAAGGAACAAGCATGGATATCTGCATTGCAGCATATCCATGCTTGTGTTGTCCCTTCAAAGATCCAAGTTGTGGGAAGGATCAATAAAGTTCCGTTAGGCGATTTAGTTGTGTGTTGGTTTGTGAGACCGCGTTCTTCATACCACGATCACATACTTCCCCCAAGCAATATTGGTGGATTTGGGTGGTTCTAGTAAAAGTTATAATGAGAATAACGGGCGCTAACGATATTTTGGCCTTTTTTTGGCATAGCTCACTTTTTTAATCCATCATGCTTACGCCTGCTTATGTTCTGCCAAGTTGAGTTCTGCTGAAATGGTTTCAATGAACTCTGTTGGCGAAAATGGCTTGGGAATGAAACGGGCGATTCCACTACGAAGTGTGTTCATAATGTATTGAAGTGAGATCATATCTCCCATTACAAGAACTGGTGTTGCCGAATTTAACGCTGTTTCTTTTATGAGTGACACAAGCTCTACGGCCGTCATTTTTTGTGGCGGAGCGTCCAGTATGACAGGGTCAGTGATAATTGCATCAAATGGTGCCGATTCCAGCGCAGTAAGTGCAGACGGTAAGCTTTCACAGCAGGTGGGAGTATACCCTGCGGCAGTGAGGAGCAGTAACAGTCGAACTTGTTCTGCAAGAGAGCTTGTGATGACAAGTAAATTTTTCGTCATATGCTTTTCCTTCAAAAATAGAGAGGACAAGTATATGGCGTTTTTATGAATAGGTAGAAGAGTATAGTGTAGATAATCAAGTTTATTTTGTGAAATTGGGGCGGAGGGATAGGGCTGAGATTTCAAGAAGGTGATAATAGAAATAAAAAAGAGATGGGTTGCTCATAAAAGTTTTTGGAAGAGCCTTTGACCGTGAGTGAGTCTTCGGGCTTTGCGGACGACGAGAGTAAAACAGTCTGGGGGAGAACCTTGTTTCAACAGCGCTAGCTGTTCTCAAAAAATGAGAGATTACAGATAGCGACAGTGCAACAGGTTTCCCTCAGCCGCCGGAGGCAAAAAAATTACAATCCAAAAAAGTGGATTGCGTTGTTGCCGCACGTAGTCCAAAGCTCTTCAATTTCGACACCGAGTTCTTTGGCAATACATTCTGCTGTGAATACGGTGTACGCTGGTTCGTTGCGCTTACCGCGGTATGGCACAGGCGTAAGATACGGGCAGTCCGTTTCCACAAGCATACGATCCAATGGAATTACTTTGAGCGCTTCGCGTGCTTCTTCGTTTTTCGGATACGTAATTGTACCTGGAATTGAAAGATACCAGCCGTTTTTTACGATGCGTTCGGCTAACTCTGTGTTGCCGCCGAAACAATGCCAGAGCACTGGGTAATCGGCAAACCCCTCTGCTTCCAATACGTCGATGGTATCTTCTGCTGCGTCTCTTGAATGAATGATGACGCGGGTATCAAGTTCTTTTGCAAGATGGAGCTGTTTAATGAAAATTTCTTTCTGTGCTTCGCGCGGAAAATGATCCCAATAATAATCTAGACCAATTTCACCGATTCCGCGAAGCCTGCTGTCTTCTGCAAAAGCAGCGCGCACGGCATCAAGCTCTGCCTCGGTGCATTGGTCAATGTGACTTGGATGTGTGCCGAGAATAAAGAACACTTCGTTGTGCTTTTCAAAAAGCTGACGGTTGTTTTTCCATGCTTCATGTCCGAGAAATACGTTGCAGATGTAGCGTACGCCGGACTCTTTTGCGCGCTCCAGCACTTCTTCAATGTCAGAAGAGAATGGTGGTAAATCGAGATGCGCGTGTGACTCTACACCGGTGTATGGTAACGCAAGGCTTTGTGGTAACGGTGCCGGTTTTGAATTTTTCTTTTTAGCCATTGAAATATATCCTACTGCAAACTGACGGTTGCCAGCCCTAATGTTCTTTGAGTTGCCGATTATGATAGCGTTGGTTTGCTCTGTCCATAAAAATAAGAAAAGGGTAGAGTTGAAGCTCTACCCTTTTGAAAACAAAGAAAAATAAAATTATGCAGTCTGCTGACGACGTTCGTCGATCAATTCGATAGCGCGCTGTGCAAGCAGAGTTACTTCCGGCTTGGATACCTGCATATCTGCTCCTACGGAGTCGCCTTTGTGGCGCAGCTTGTCCGTAATGAGTGAAGAGAACAGGATAACTGGCAGCTTTCCAAGAATGGGGTCTTCTTTGATTGCTTTACAAAGAGAGTGACCATCCATTGCAGGCATTTCAATATCAGACACAACGACCTGAACGTAATCCGTGAGCGGTCTGTTGTTTTCTCCTGCGATGGATTTGAGCTGATTCAGTCTGTTCCACGCTTCCTTACCGTTGTTGTGTGCTTCAACCTGGAAGTTTGCTTTTTCCAGCAAATCAGTGAGCATTTCGCGGATAAGACCGGAATCGTCAGTGATCAATGCACGCCGTCTTTCGCCGTCTTCCCAGTCGATTGCGTCGTCAAGTTTGAGTGCAAGATCCGGGTTAAGGTTCGCAACAATTCTCTCGAGATCGAGCAGGAAGATGATGCGGTCGCTAATTTTAACGACACCGGTGATGGACTGGCTGCTTAAATTTGCTACGTACCCGCTTGGCGGTTCAACTTCTTCCCAGCTGATGCGGTGAATGCGGTTGACGCCGGATACCTGAAATGCGGTACATACGTTGTTGAATTCTGTCACAATGACTTTTGGTGGTTCCGTTTCTTCACGGGTTTTACCAAGCCACATGGACAGGTCGACAAGCGGGATAACCTGTGAACGTAGGTTAAAAGCACCCAAAATACAGGTGTGACCACTTTCAGGAAGTGCTGTCACGGTAGGCATTCTGATAATTTCGAGTACCTTAGCTACGTTTACTCCGTAGTAACCGCGATAGACTTGTCCGTCTATCTCGAGTTCGTCTAGGAAAAATTCAACAATTTCCAGCTCGTTAGTGCCGGATTCTAAAAGTATGTTCGTCTGCATGGCGTTCTCCGGTGCGTAGTTCTAGTTCACGCAGACTAATCAAAAGATTGTACTTCTACAAATTGTTAAGGAATTCTTCCGTGGCATCAATAATCGAACGTGGGGTTGAAGCACCGGCGGTGAGGCCTACTACCTTCATGCCTTTAAAATCTGCGGCTGAAAGTTCTTCCGGTTGTTCAACATGGAAGGTGAGGCACCCTTGAGCACGGGATACATCCGCAAGTCTGCGAGTGTTTCCGCTGCTATAGCCCCCCACAACAACCATTGCATCTACTTCTTTGGCAAGCGCAATGGCTTCTTGTTGTCGTTCTCTTGTTGCATTGCAAATAGTATTAAGTACCTGTAGTCGTTCATACAACTGTCCCTGAAGGTACTTATCTATCCGGTCAAATTCCTCTCTGTCCTGTGTAGTCTGCGCAGCGAGGCAATATTCTATATCGGCAGAAAGTGGAAAATTCTTGAGTTCTTCAAGTGAATTAAACAAAAATGCTCTCTCACCCGCATAACTCATAAGACCACGCACTTCCGGATGGTCTTTTTCTCCATATAAAAGAAGAAAACAATCCTTGCTGATCATATTGTGGATGCCAAGCTGAGCCCGTTTAACTTTTGGACAGGTTGCATCAACAACTTCTTTGCATGCATCGTTTAATGTTGCTTCTGTTTCTTTTGGCACCCCATGCGCCCGAATAACAACCCGCTCATTTGCATTGGCCTCTTCTGCACGTTTAAGGCAACGTACGTTAAGAGTCTTATACCGTTCAAGAACTTGCGGATTATGAATTATGGGGCCAAGAGTCGCAATATTTGCATCATGCTTTTCAACTTCTGCATCAAGCTTTTGCAGTGCCAGAGAAACTCCGAAACAAAAGCCGGATGTTGTAGCTCTACGTACTTCCATACCTACTCCGATGTATTCTGCATGCTGATTGTTTCTGAGGTCTCGTCCAGATCAACCGCTTCGCAGCGAGCAAAAAATTCTTCTATCACTGCATCAATCTGCTCCCACCCCGCACAGGTGGCAAGTTGCTGACGAAGTAACTTTGCTCCTTTGAACAACCGCACGTAGCGGGGAACAAAGGTTCGCATTTTAAAGAGGGCGGTACGCTCATTGCTGTATTCAAGTGCAATTTCTTTGTGGCGCTGAATAAGATGCATGGTCTTGAGTGGATCAGGACGTTTGAGTGGCTCACCTTTATAGAGCGTGGTGTACTCTCCAAAAATTGCAGGGTTGCCGATAGCACCCCGTGCAAACATAACAGAAGCTGCACCAGTTTCTTTGATACACCTCACACCGTCTTCAGGTTCCAGCAAGTCGCCACTGGCGATGACAGGAATAGACACAGCGTCTACAACTTCCTTGATGGCAGACCAGCGCGCAGTGCCGGAAAAGCCTTGTGCTGCAGTACGCGGGTGCAGAGTAATCCAGCCTGCACCGGCATCTTCAAGTCGAAGAGCCAGTTCTTTGTACACTTCCTGTTCAGAATCAACGCCAAGACGGAACTTGAAGCCCACTTTGCCTTTACCGCCAATGCTGATCATAGCTTTTGCAACTTCAAGTGAGTTATCAAGATCATTCATCATGGAAGAGCCACAGCCCTGTTTGAATACTTTGCGCACAGAGCAACCCATATTCAAATCAAACCATGTATAGCCGCCTTTTACCAGATAATCCATGGCGTATGACATGATGTCCACGTCGTTGCCAAAAAGCTGGAAAATAGCAGGGGCTTCTTTTTCTGTTGTTTCGAGCAGCTTACGCGTGCTGTTGCCATTGTAGTAGAGCCCTTTAGAGCTAACCATTTCTGAGCAAACAACAGCCGCACCGAACTCTTTACACAAAAGTCTGAAGCAAAGGTCAGAGTATCCGGCAAGCGGAGCCAGCCAAGGGCGATCAGGGCTTATGTTTAAGCCTGTATTGTCAGTAAACTGCATGTATGAAGTACCGTTTTGAAATTTTTTATTTTGAGCATTGTACAGCCGCACGGCAAGGTGCAGCATTATCCGGATTATGCGCGCAGATTTAGTCCACTACGTTGTGTAGGCATCTCTTTGAAGATTAAGGACAGAATATCGTGCGCTCCTGCGGGCAAATCAGCGGTGCCGAGGCAGGTACAGTTGGTAGATGCGGAGTTTGCTCGAGAGGTGTTGTTACCTGCTTTACAGTTTTTATCAAGCAGGAGTCGATAGGCGAAGGAGACAGGATCGGCAGACAGGTTCATTTGACCCACTGTGAGTACATGCTGTGCCCCATGTAATATTACACCTGCCGTAACGGTGCAAATATTGTTTTCCGGGGTAGAAATGAGCAGCTCTACACCTTTTGCAGAAGGCATAAGCCATGGCATGTAGTGAAATGTTCCGTGTTTTGACGACGTAACCATTCTTTGTACGCTGGAATGAAGCCGCATGACACGTGTGAATTGGTCAAGGGCAGTGGGGGCTTGTGTCAAAAAGTTGATAAGTGCTGTGCGGTATGCTGTGAAAGGCTCGTCATCCGCAATGTTGAGCGAATCCCATAGGGAATAGGCTAACATAGTATCAAGTTTATCCCTCTCCGTCAGATAGGAGCGGATATAATCTCGAAGAAATATTGATCCACGCGGGTCAGCTCCTTGTTGAAGCTGGCGCAGCAGAATAGACGGCTCAAGTGAGAGCACGAGAAATTCCAGCCACTGACCAGTTTCCGGCATGGTTTCAACCTGTGCCAGTAGTTCCATATCCCCGATAAGAACCCATGCAAAGCCTTTCTGCTCAATGCGGAGCATTCTACCTTTGAGGAGTTGTCCTACCTTAACCTTGCGTTTAAAAATAGCACCGCGGTTGGTTGTAGTGGAGGACTGGCTGCCGCCATATGGATTACTGTTGCGGGAGATACGCATGGAATACCTGTGGTGGATAAGGTCTGTATAGTGGTTGGCAGTGTGAACAAAAGTAGTACAGCCATCGCACTCGCCGTACACAATAGTATTAGAATCGGCAGTACGCCAGTATTACAACCAGCATGGACGGGCATTGCGTTTGGCAATGCATCAAATCCTCGCGTCGCTTATTCAGCTTTCATAAGAATGAGTTCAACTTCATCAATGGAAAGGTTGGTTGCTTTCGCCAATTGAGGAATAGTTTGCCCTTTCTTACGGCCAGTTAAAATCAGTTCTCGTAAGAACTGAGGAGAACGGCTGATAGCTTCTGCCTGCTCAAGAAGTGAGCGCAATTCATTTGAGCGTGCTTCCAGTTGCATTTCAAGTCCCTGAAGCTCCTGCTGGCGACGTGCGAAAGATTCGACGATTTCCTGCTCGAGCTCAGCATTGAAATGCATTTTGGCAACTAATGATTCCTGCCCTGCTTGCATGGCTGTTAGAAGCGCTTCGCTTTTACGTAAGCGCATGTAAAATACAATAAGAAGAACGAGTAACAGCAGCTCTGAGCCGCTGATAAAAAGCAAGATAAGCTGGGAGAATGTCATTATTATACTTTGGTATCTATAATTTTGCCTTGCCAGGCGCTTTCAGACTTAGGGTTGGTTTCAACATCCTGTTCGGGCGTTGCTCCCTGTCTGGAACCGGAAGGAAGGTTCTGGTTTTGTCCTCCGTGACCATCCTCATCAATATCAAAATGAGTCTGTTCAGCGGATTGTGTTTCAGCCACGTGGTCACGGGCGAGTTCGCCACCCTTGCGTGCGGCATCGCGGGCTGTTGCCTGTTGCCGTTCAGGGCGTGACTTTTCGTGCTCTGCAATCTTTTGCACACGCCCCATTTGCTGGATGACTAATGGGATATCCATTTCATTGGACATAGCTATTTCACCAGATAGTTTTCAATAAAAACGTCCTTGAACTGGCCATTCCCCATATACTGGTTAACAACAGTCAGCAAATCAGATTTGAGCAACTGCACGTTGTCTTTATCAGAAAGAAATTTGAGATCCTTGTTTCGCAAATAGTAGAAAATTGCGTCGCGAAGGGTCACTTTTTTGTTCTTTGCTTCCCATGAGAGTTTTTCGTTGTCGGTGAATACTGCAAACTTGCAAACAAGAAAACGAATTTCTTTTTTACCGTCGCGCTGTTCCACCCAGAACGGCTCCCATGTGACATCGAACTTATCTTTTTGAACGATAGGCGGAGTGTCGTACTTGCCTTTTTCTTTCTTAACAACGCGTTTAACAGGTGTTGGCACGTCTTTGGATGGAAGCATTTTCCACCCTAAAGCAACAAGGGCGATAACAAGCAATCCGATGCCGCCAAACATAATCTTGCGTTTACGTTTGCGCGCAGCTTCAGGATCCATTCCCAGTTCAGCAGCGGAGAAAGAGTCTGCAGTAGCGGACGTGGCGTCGTTAAAAACCTGTTCTTCTTCCACTTCCTCGTCTTCCATTAAAAACGGAGCGTCATCAAGATCAAGTTCTACCTTGTCATCTTTTGTCGGCGTCATGGAGTCTGGTGTAGAAAGGGTATCCACGTCTAATTGAGCCTTTTTCATACCGGCGCTGCCGGGTCTGTTGGTTGGAGCTTTTGCCATCTGTCACCTAGCCTGCAGTTTGCAGTTCTATACCACTAAAACAAGGCAATCCGGCAGAGGAAGACGACAATCGTTTATACGACATGTAGCGGTTTCCTAAACCGGAATGCATTATTTCTATGTGCAATAAGAGCAGTTAAGGGAAAATCTTGTCGATTTTCTGCTTCATAATTTCTGCTGTGAATGGCTTTACCACGTAGTTGGAAACTTTTGCCTGAACAGCTTCAATGATGTTTTCCTGCTGTGCTTCAGCAGTAACCATCAAGAAAGGCATGTCGGCAAACTCTTCACTGCTGCGAACTTTTCTAAGGAGTTCGATACCAGTCATCTGTGGCATGTTCCAGTCAGAAATAACAAATTCGATGCGGTCTTTGTTAAGAACTTCCCATGCGGTAGTTCCATCATCTGCTTCCACAATGTTAGTGAAGCCAATTTGACGAAGAATGTTTTTAACAATTCGTCTCATAGTAGAAAAATCGTCCACAACAAGAACACGCATATTAGGATCAAAGCCCATGATAGACTCCTTAAGTCTTTATAATCCGCTGTCTTTTCCATGCACTGCATAAAAGTTATTACGCAGCTTAAGTAACGCCTGCGAGTGCAACTGTGAAATGCGACCCTCAGTTACCCCCATAACCTCTGCTGCTTCACGCATATTCAAATCATCACTATAATAGAGGGACAATACCAACTTTTCTCTAGGTGTCAATTGCTCAACTAGCTGTGAAATCTGGTATAATATTTCTTTTGAAGCAGTGCTTTTAAAGGGCTGACTATCTGCATCACTTAACTCATCGGCAGATACGGTGTCTTGTATTAGATCTAAATTGAGACATAGTTGGCTTTGCAGTGCAACAAGCCCTTCGCGGACTCCAGCTCTATCAAGACCAGTTGCATGTTGCAGTTCTTCTTCTGTGGCGGAACGTCCTTTGTCGTTTTCCACCTGCTGCATGGCTTCTTCGATTTGTCTTACGCGTTGGCGTAAGCTTCTAGGGAACCAGTCAAGGCGTCGTAATTCGTCAAGCATTGCGCCGCGGATGCGGTTTTCTGCGTAGGTATCGAATTTGATGCCCATTTCCGGCTTAAACTTGCCCAGCGATTCCATAAGCCCAAGCGTACCCGCGCTGATAAGTTCTCCAAGCTCCACATTTTTAGGGAGCTTAACTTTCAAACGGGATGCAAGATACCGTACCTTAGGCGCATAATGACGAACCACGTTTTCTTGTTCGTGGTCAGACATGACGCCCCAGGCCTTCTCGCCGGACTCCAATAGCTCCCAGGCATTACTGCTGGAAGAGGAGTTTTTTCCAGAAAAACTTGATATTTCCATCAAGATTCGCAGCTATTTCCCAATTTTGAATCTTGTCTGCGAGCTTACCAATTGATTGGCAAACAGGCGCGACCGGATTCTGTTGACAGACAGGACGTTGAGCCACAATAGCTTTACGTACAGCAGGATCGCGCGGCAGAAAGCCAGCGTAATCCAAAGAAACTCCGGACAGGAAGTGATCACAGGCAGAGTAAAGGCGGACGAACATTTCTTTTGCCATCTTTTCAGATTCAGCCATGTTCACAACTACTTTAAAGTGCTCAACGCCGTGGTTCAACTTCATTACTTTAATGAGGGAGTACGCATCGGTCAGTGAGGTTGGTTCTGCTGTAAGCACTACGATGCGCTCTTGTACTGCAAGGTTGAAGTACAGAACGTTATCGTTGATACCTGCACCGGTATCCACAATAAGAAAATCTACCTTGTCTTCCAGACTGTCCATTGACTCGAGCAGATCAAGTTTTTGGCCGGTGGAAAGTGTGAGCATTTCACCTATGCCGGAAGAGGCGGGGAGAATATCAAACCCGTAAGGGGTGGAATATAGAATATCGGAAAGGGCAACCCCTTCGCTGAACAGGTGAAAGAGGTTTTGCTCAGGCGTAAGACCTAACAAAACATCTACGTTTGCAAGTCCCAGATCTGCGTCAAGCAAAACAACACGCTTCCCTTTTTGCGCTAATGAATACGCAAGGTTAACGGATAGGTTTGTTTTGCCTACGCCTCCTTTGCCGGAGGTTACAGATAGGACAAGAGGAAGGTTGCCACTCATGGTTCTATTATCTCCAATATGCCCTTAGGCATTCTGGTGAATTGTATATTCGCCGGGAAGCTGGTTTTTAAAAATGAGTCTCCACAGCATTACGTCTTTTGCCGGAGCAAGTGTGCTCTTGAGTCCGGATCCGTATGAAAAGGCTGAAATCGGTAGCCCCGTGGAAACAGCTGTATTGATTATCGTACCGAATGTACAAGCTTCGTCGATCTTAGTCCAGACAATGCTACCACCCTTTACTGCACGATACTTTTCCAGCGTTGCAGTGAGTTGCTTATTGCTTGCTGTTGGTGAAAGTACTCTGTGGAATGAGTTTTCACGGATGGCGTGTAGACCAAAATGTTCTACTTGCTCCTTGAAAGAGTCACGCAGACCAAGTCCCGGCATGTCAATAATGATGCGGTCATAACTTTTTGCAGCGTCGCGTATTGTATTGGCGAAGGTAATACTGTCACGAATTTCGTAGTACCCCATGTCACAAAGTTGTGCATAGTGGCGTAACAGTAATCTACCGTTGCCTCGTGCGCAGTCTGCATTGATAAAACAGATACGCATAGATGGATTTTGTTTGCGCAGCTCCAATGCCATGCGTACAGCGGCACTGGTTTTACCTACACCGAACGGGCCAACAAAAGTGTGTACACGGCCTTTCCATTCGTTACCCCATGGCTTGAATTTGATCAGATCGCCAAGCGGGGCAAGGATAGACATGCTTGCGTCGCTTTTAAGTGGACGCAGCAGGCGAAGAATTACGGTGTCGTCAATATCATGGCGCTGAAGATGTTCGAGCGCGAGACGCTGACGTGGAGAAAGTTTATGCAGCTGAAGACGTGGCTTAACGAGTTCCGTAATGTACTCTTTAATTTCTGACCATTCTTCATGCCAGCGGCTCCAACCGGCAGGTGCTGTGTATTCTTGAGTTTCAGCTTCCTGAATTTCATCTACCGCACGTTCAACACCGGCAGTAATCTGGCACCAGCGGTTTTCCGCGTCTTTGCCTTCCTGTTTAGAAAGGATAACTGCCTCTTCGCCCATTTCTTGTTTGATCTGAGCGAGTACGGAACGTGTTGTCTGTCCTGAAAAAGTTTTTACCTGCATATTAGATTCCTACGTTACCAACAGTGTTCAAACGAATGTCAGCAGGTATTTCTGCTTGGGATATAACCGGAATGTTCGGAATGAATCGCATGATCAGCTGGGAAAGATGCGGTCGAACCATAGGGGAAGTCAGAATTACTGGCTGACCATCTGTAACGACTGCATTTTCTACAGCTGAGTTTACGGCCTGAATAACTTGCTGTGCTGTGGCAGGGTCGAGCGCAAGGTATGCTCCGCCTTCTGTCTGTCGGATAGCTTCCTGAACAGTTTTTTCCACATTCGGGTTCAGCATAATGATCGGGAGTGTGTTTTCCTGATCCATATACGGTCTAACAATTGTACGTGCTAAGCGTTCGCGGACATACTCTGTGAGTACATCTGGATTCTTAACGCTTGTTCCGTAGTCCGCGAGAGTTTCAACAATAGTGAGCAGATCGCGGATCGAAATATTTTCTCGTACGAGGTTTTGCAGAACTTTCTGTACTGCGCCCAGTGTAAGTACGTTTGGTACCAGTTCTTCCACAGCTTTTGGAGCATGCTTGGCAAGGTTATCCAGAAGAGACTGAATTTCCTGACGACCAAGGAAGTCTGCAAGGCTGCGTTTGAATACTTCGGTAAGGTGCGTTGCAATAACCGTGGATGGGTCAACAACAGTGTACCCTGCAAGTACGGCTTCTTCTTTTTGTGCTTCCGGTACCCAGAGAGCTGGCAAGTTAAATGCCGGTTCGCGGGTTTCGATACCTTTAATGGAATGACGTGCATCGCCCGGGTCCATTGCGAGGAAATGGTCGATGAGGATTTCTGCCCCTGCCATTTCGTTACCTTTAATAAGTACTGTGTACTGCCCCGGTTTGAGTTGCAGGTTGTCACGAAGATGTAGGGACGGAATAATGACACCCATGTCCAGAGCAAACTGTCTGCGGATTGTTCTGATACGTGAGAGCAGGTTGCCGTCCTGCGCTTCGTCAACAAGCGGGATAAGGCCGTAACCAACTTCCAGTTCCAGAGCATCCAGAGGAAGAAGTGACTGTACTGCTTCCGGAGTATCCAACGCTTCCTGAGCCTTGTTTCCGCCTGCCTGTTCGCCCGCTGCATTTGCACCGGTACGTTGTGCAACGTCGTCGCTGGCGTTGGATGTAAGCTTTGCGATGACAAACATGCAGATTGCGAAGAATGAGAATGCGAGGAAAGGCATGCCCGGAACCAAAGCGAATACGAGAAGTACACAACCGACAAGGTTGAGTGCTTTTGAGTTAGATGTAAGCTGGCCGATAAACTCTTCGCCCATTTTCGCTTCAGCTGCAGCACGGGATACGATGATACCGGCAGCGGTAGAGATAATGATGGAAGGGATTGTAGATACAAGACCGTCACCAACGGTGAGCAGAGTATATGTAGAAAGAGCGTCACTCCATGACATGCCGTTCTGGAAAACAGCAATCATGATGCCCGCGGTGATGTTAACTATAGTAATGAGCAGACCTGCCATTACATCACCCTGAACAAACTTACCGGCACCGTCCATCGCACCATAGAAGTCAGCTTCTCGACGGATGGTTTCGCGGCGCAGTGTAGCAGTTTTTTCATCAAGGAGACCAGCATTTAAGTCTGCTTCGATTGCCATCTGCTTACCCGGCATAGCATCAAGAGTGAATCGGGCTGCAACCTCTGCGATACGTGTTGTACCGGAGGTAATAACCATTTTGTTCAGAATAAAAAGAATCGCGAAGATTACGATACCGATAACGTAGTTACCACCGACAACGAACTGCCCGAAGGACTGAATTACGTCACCGGCGGCATCTGGGCCTTCACTGCCGTGCAACAGGATAAGGCGGGTTGTCGCCACGTTAAGAGCAAGACGGAACAATGTCGTTACCAAGAGCAGTGTCGGGAAAATAGAAAATTCCAGCGGTGACTTGATAAACATAGATGTAACAAGCACCAGCAGTGATAATGAAATGGACATGCTGAGCATGATGTCCATAAGCAGGGTCGGGATAGGAATGAGCATTACAAAAAGAATGAGCACTACACCGCCAGCGAGGAGTAAATCTCCGTGCTGTGAGAAGCGTTCGTAATTCATTGTAGAGGTATTTGCGCTGGCAGCCATATTTCCGACACCTTTTTCGAAGAGTTGAATAACGCCTGAGGAAAAGCAGTTGTGCTTGTTAACTTACTGTTTTTGCTTAAACTTGTTGAGTGAGGCAAGAATGGAAGCTACTGCTTTGTAGAGATCTTCTGGAATTTGATCACCCACCTTTACTGACTTATACAAAGCGCGTGCCAGAGGGACGTTTTCTCGTAGAGGAATATCGTTTTCTTTTGCAATTTCCCTAATTCGCTTCGCCATAAGGTCTGCACCCATCGCAACAACAATTGGTGCCGGTGCTTCCATGGCGTTGTACCGTAAGGCTACGGAAATATGGGTCGGGTTTGTCACAACAACATCTGCCTTTGGCACATCCTGCATCATGCGTTGCTGGGACATCTCGGCCATTTTTTGACGCTGCTGTTGACGAATCTTCGGATCACCTTCTGACTGCTTGTGCTCATCTTTTACTTCGTCTTTGGACATCTTGATGTTCTCATCATAATCCCAGCGGGTGTAAAAGTAGTCTGCGAGAGCAATAGCGAGCATGGCAATGGTGGCGTATAGAGATACCTTATAAATAAGGCGAAGCATGTATTCTGCTATGCCTTCCGGTGTGGCGTTGTAGAGCAGAATGAAGTTGTCCATCTCGTCCATGATAACAACATATGGAGCAATACCGATAACGGCTGCAAACGCGATGCTTTTAATGAGTCGCACCAGTGTTTGCATAGACAGAAACATGTTCTTCATCCCTTTAATCGGGTTGAATTTACTCCACTTCGGTTTAAACACTTTCATTGTCCACAGGTGTCCAACCTGAATACGCATGGAAAGCCCTGCAAAAAAGAAGAGGAACAAGAAGACAGGAATGAGCATGACCGCAAGATGATAAGCCATCTCATGAATAAAATTGATGGCAGATTTTGTGGTCATGTCGAGCGTAGCGTCAAATGTGTAACAGGAGCGCATTATTTCCTGAACATGATCGTTGATGGTTCCAATCCACGCATAGATAATAATAATGCCTGCAAGGGTGGTTGCGGCTTTAGGGGCTTCTTGCGACTTGGCGACGTCACCGTCTTCGCGGGTCTTTTCCCGCTTTTTGGGCGTCGCTTGTTCCGTCTTACTCGGATCACTTTGTGGCATGTCTAGTGTGTCCTATATACTACTGTAGCAGCGGAGAGCCGGCTTTAATGAGATGGGAGAACATCGGGCCAAGACTTAAGATAAGTCCTTCCATTCGTTGCCCCATGAGAGTGAACAACATACCGATAAAGACAAGACCTACAGCGATTTTCACTGGAAAACCGAGCATAAGGAGGTTCATCTGCGGTGCTGCTCGACCCATAAGACCGAGGGTCAATTCGACCAGCATCAGTGAGATCATAACTGGAGCGGCAACCTTAATTGCCAGAACAAACATGGTCAGCGATAAAGTAAGAAGCTGTTGACCCAACGTGGCAGAGAGAACGAGTCCACCCGGCGGAATAAGGTCAAAGGAGTCCGTGAGCGCTTTAATGAGATATAAGTGACCGTTTGCAACAATGAAAACGGTAAAACTCAATTGGTACAGCAGGATAGATGTAATGCCTTCTTGTTCGCCTGATGATGGGTTAGCAAGGGTAAGCATGGAAAAACCCATCTGGAAGCCGATAACCTGACCGCCAGTCCTGATACCCGCGAATATAAATTTAACAGCAAGCCCAAGCAGAACCCCGAGTAGGATTTCGCTGAGCATTATTATTGCAATTTCAAAGGGATGTGCTGGAAAATCTGTTGCTTTGAGTGATAGCGACGGGAATATGGCAAGGGTGAGCATCAGGCACACAGACGCTTTAACCATACGGGGAATGGTTTTTCCCTCGAAGAATGGCAGTAGAAAGACTACAAGGCTGAGTCGCATAAGTGTGAGCAGAAAGCTTAGAAATTCTGCCATATCAAAATTAAAGATGTCCATATATAAAGAATAGCAAGAGTTGCGCCAGTCCTTGAAAATGAAGGCTTTTCGCGCCGTGGGACATCTCAACCTGTCTCAACCTGTCAGACTGATGACGCCCTTGCAAAGTGGGTATGATTCTGGCACTCCACGCAGATTGATGACAAACCCGCACATTGCGGCGTTACTGCGAAAAAGCCAAATTCTCGCATACGAATAAGTAGGCTTCGATCTTGCCTTTTTCTTGTGTCTTGCACTGCACGGCTTTATCTCAATCTGCATGGTAAGGCTTTGTCTGCATTTTTTATGTTTATTTGCAGCAAACTGTCTTAATGTACAAAAAGGATTTTTGTTAATAGACTGGAATTCACAAACTTTGGAGAAGTAATGGACCTTTTGCCTATTAAGCGAGCACTGTTGAGTGCCACAGATAAGACTGGTTTGGTCGAATTTGCGACGTTTTTGAGCGAGAATGGTGTAGAGTTGGTTTCTACCGGCGGTACAGCACGTATGCTTAAAGAAGCCGGGCTGAAGGTTACACCCGTAAGTGATGTTACCGGATTCCCTGAAATCCTTGGCGGCAGGGTAAAGACTCTTAACCCGTTCATTCATGGTGGAATCCTTGCAGACAAGGACAATCCTGAACACCTTGCTACCCTTAAAGAGCACGAAATTGCAGCGTTCGATTTGATTGTAGTAAACCTCTACAATTTCGAAAATGCAGCAGCGCGCGGTCTTGATTTACGTGGTGCGGTTGAAGAAATTGACATCGGCGGTCCATGTATGCTTCGTGCCGCAGCTAAAAATTTCCATTCTATCCTCGTTCTTCCTGATCCTTCCGAGTACAACGCTGTACAGAAGGAACTGCTCGAAAATGAAATGCGAGTAGGGCTTGCGCTTCGCCGTGATATGGCGGTAAAAACATTTGCACGTACTTCTCAGTACGATGGAATGATCACGGAGTATCTTGCTAGCAAAGATATTTAAATAACATATATTGAAATGCCTCCGGCGGCTGAGAGGGGACCCCGTTTTTGAGTCAAAAACGAGGTTCCCTCTCAGACTCCCCCTCCTGAAAAACCGTTAGGGTTTGGATGAAGTATTGTTGCTTCATGGGAGTTGACGAAAGCAGATATAAGCTGACCAATGTGTTAAACAATGGTTAGAGCTCGCGGGTAAAAGTTTTTGGAGAGTCCAGAGAAGCCTTTTTTAAAAAGTGGTAGCCGTTCTCGAGAAACGAGAGATTACGGATAGCGACAGTGAAACAGGTTCTCTGGCCGGTCGGAGGCAATTCTCGCAATGTAGCCAAAGGTGTCCAGCTGATAAGCGTTGCCAAAGGCATATCTGTTCATATTCGCTGTCGGAGGCAATAGAAAAAACAGGAGTTCGTCATAGCCTCTAAGGTTCTCGGCAACACACAGGGACTCAAACCGAGTCAGTTAAAATCTCTCCAGCGGCTATTTGCACGCCGTTATCCAGTAAAAGAGGGATACACTACCGATCAGGCGCACGAGCTTGCGGCTCTTTCCCGCAGCGTCGGCAGACAGATCGCATTACTTATCGACCGCCAAGGCAAGCCAGAGATGGTTTTGGTGGGGGATACTGGTGCTATCTATATTCCGGAACTTCCTCGCGCCCGTTCTAGTAGCGACCGTTTACGCGGTCTGCGTCTTATTCATACTCATTTGAACGATGCTCTTCTTTCGCAGGAAGACTTAATGGATATGCTCTTCTTGCGGTTAGATTCTATATCTGTGCTCACTGTTGATGGCATGGGTGCTCCTGGACTTTTTCAGTCTGCCCATATTCTTCCTGTCCCTTCAGACGACGGCACTGCGTACAATGTACACAAGGCCACCTCATGGGAACATGTTGATATTGATTTTGAAGCGCAGACAGACGCCCTTGAAGAAGAACTTGCACGAACAGCCGACAGCGCTCGTAAACAAGGCGTAACCGAACATGCTGTTTTGGTAAGTGTAAGCACGTTGCCAAAGGATGTTCAGGAATCACACTTGAATGAGTTGGCAGAGCTTGCTGACACTGCCGGTGTTTCGGTTGCAGGAAGACTTGTGCAGCGGGTGCGTCAGGTAAATCACAAATTTATTATGGGTAGAGGTAAGCTTTCAGAACTGGAAATTCTTTGCCTGCAGGGCAATGCTTCCATGATCATTTTTGATGGCGAGCTTTCTCCTGCCCAGTTACGTAACCTTACGGAAGTAACAGAACGAAAGGTTATCGATAGAACACAGCTTATTCTTGATATTTTTGCTCAGCATGCAACCACACGTGCTGGTAAATTGCAGGTTGAGATGGCGCAGTTGCAATATGCTTTGCCGCGCCTGGTTGGTAAAAATCGCGCAATGGACAGATTGATGGGTGGTATCGGCGGACGTGGTCCGGGTGAAACCAAGCTGGAGACTGACCGACGTAAAGTTCGTGACCGTATTGCTCGCTTTAAAAAAGAGCTGGATTCGCTGCGTAAACAACGTTCTTTTGCGCGAGATCGTCGTAACAAGGCACGTGTGCCTGTTGCTGCGCTTGTTGGCTATACCAACGCGGGTAAGTCCACTACACTGAACGCATTAACCAACTCAACAGTGCTTGCTGAAAACAAGTTGTTCGCAACGCTTGATCCTACAACTCGCAGATTGCGTTTTCCAGAAGACCGCGAACTTATTTTGACAGACACCGTAGGATTTATCCGAAATCTGCCGAAAGAGCTGCGCGAAGCATTCCGTGCAACGCTTGAAGAGCTTGAAGCTGCCGATTTGCTTTTGCATGTGGCAGATGCTGGGCATCCAGAACTTGAAAAGCAAATTGCAGCCGTGGACAAAATTCTGGAAGATATGGATCTGCATGAGATTCCGACTACGCTGATCTTAAACAAGTGGGATACACTTGATAACGAACAGAAAGAAGCTTTGATGCATCTGTATCCGCACGCAATTCATGTTGCTACAAAGAACAGAATGGGGCTTGATGAGATCTCACAGGAGATTATTGACCGCATTGACTGGGAACGCGACATGGTAAATTAGTCCTTGTGATTTCAGACATAAAAAAACGCCCTTACGGAATATCCGTAAGGGCGTTTTCGTTTTTTCAAAAGAAGATGTACTGAGGCTGTCTTCGACTGCGTTGGCCTGAAAGTTTACCCTCAGAAAAGACAAAGGCTTGAGGAGCCACCTCAAGCCGAAATATGTCTTTAGTGAATTTAAGAAGTACTTTTTATATAGCAGGATGTGTGCCATAAATTGAACAGTGACGCTTTTTTGTTTATATCTTATAAAAACAGTATGTTATGCTTTTTGAGTGAATTGCTTGTGAAATCTAGCTGTAGAAAAAATTGTACTTAGGGGGGTGAAGTCCAATAAAAGCAGTATAAATTTTTGCACGATTTGGCTGTTGTTAGATTTTGTGGACTTAAATTTACGGTGTAAGAATAAGGTAACTATACAAAAAATAATGCCAGAATAGCGTTCTAAGTACAGTCTAATGCGGCAAGAAGTTTTGGACGAAATTTGTGTAGGTTAAAAATTAGATTCAATCTGCAATCTAATAGAGTTTGGATAGAATTTTGAATCAGGTGATGAAGATATTTCGGAAAAAAAGAGTCGAAAGAAGAGTTAGATTGGCTGTGACCAATGAGTTGTGAGCAATTGACCGCTGTAATTAGTGTCATGATAACGTCGTCAAAATTTTTTTACTTTTCGAACAGGCTTAGATTCAGCATTTCGAAACATAAAATAATATTTTATTAAATATAGTTATTACAGCGCATTGAGTCTTTGATGTTGTTCTGAAGAATGGCGGGTCGTCTGATTCTACGGTTGTATTGTATGGAAATGATGAGACGAATGGGCTTATTGTTATAGATGCAACGAGTGATTCTGCTACTACTGGACAGTTTCAGATCGTGTGTTATTCTCTAATTAGGTAAAGAGAACTGTGAAGCGTCCCTAGGTGAGTTTGGATAGGGGCTATCGCAGGAGTCTCGGTGAAGTGAAGATTGATGCATGCATCCTGTTAAACCTGTAAAGCGCATCGCACTGTAGTGGGCTAGAAGCACAGGCGATTAGACTGACCAATAGTCTGCGCGAGTAGAGAGTAGCTAGAGCGTTATTAGGCGGCTTACTTGAACAACCTCAACAGGGGGGTTAGTCTCACGGAAAATTGGTACCACCATAATGGCAAATAGAGTTGCCCACAACGTGGGGTTGGATCGTCGCCCTGAGTTCGTGCACAGAAAAGATTCTTGAGATTACTCATGAACATACCGGTCACCGGAAACTGTGCACTTTTTTATTGTCTATTGCCGGCAGTTATTGCCTTTTTGTATACTCTCATAAATTGGATATCTCTTCAAACTTAGTCAGACTTTTATTTAATTCCTGCTACCAAAGCTTATCCAGCTTACATTGCATGAGGTAGGTATACATTAAATGTAGAGCCTTGATTCTCTGCTGCTGTAACCGAAATTGTTCCACTGTGATTGTTGGTAATAATAAAATAGGAAACTGAAAGCCCAAGGCCAGTACCATCGCCCACGGGTTTCGTTGTGTAGAAAGGTTCAAATACGCGCTTGCGCACATCCTCATTCATACCGGGACCGTTGTCGGCCACGGTAATCATAACGCCCGATGCGGATTGCTGGGTAGTAATGACTATCGTAGGTTTTTCAATGGCAGGAACTGTTGTTGCAAACGCCTGTGCCGCATTCTTTAACAGATTAAGAAGTACCTGCTCTATTTCCTGCGGAGCACAAGATATTTGAGAAACTGCGTCGTCATATTCTCGGATGATCTCAATTTGACCAAAGTTCTGTTGTGTTTTCAACAGGTAGTCGTTGGCTGCAAGCTCGATTGATTTGTCAATGATGCTATGCACGCTACTAGGTATCCGTTTAATATTCGAACTTCGGCTAAATTCAAGCATATTGGCAACAATGGAAGCTGCACGCTTTCCGCATTCTGCAATACCATCCAGCAGTCCAAAAATTTCCCGTGCTTCCATATAGCTTTTCATCTTTTCCAGCGACACATCAAGTTCGTTGGCAACGCGAACGTTCGGCGCAAGGTCGGTGCTGAATCTGCGTTGCACGTTCTGCACACCTTGAAGAATTCCACCGAGTGGGTTGTTGATTTCGTGTGCCATGCCTGCTGCCAAACCACTGATGGATGCCATTTTTTCTGTCTGAATTATCCGCTCTTCCATACGCAGGCGCTCTGAAATGTCATCAATACGCAATACCGCAACATGCTTTGTGCTGATAGTAACAGGGAAAATGACGATGTCGTATGTAACAGGCACGCCATTTCGAATAGAAGTAACTTTAGGTACTGTTATCGACGTGACAGCGTTGAATGACTTTTGAATATGTCGCTCTATAAACGAAAGCTCCGGTAGTATTTCTCTGAATCGCTTACCTTCAGCATTTTTTGCTAAAATTCCAGTACTGCCTTCAATCATGTCATTCCATAGTGTCACGGTCATTTGTTCTGTGACGCCTATAATTAACGACGGCATGCAGTTAATAATATTTTGCAGCATTTCTTTTGTAGAAATGAGACGTTGCTCAGCCCGTTTCTTTGGCGTGATGTCTGAATAAGTCCCGATAAGCCTGTATGGTGTGCCGTTTTGATCTTTAAGAAGCTGCGCTCGGCCGAGGAGCCAGCGGTAATTTCCGTCCTTGTGCTTGATACGGAACTCCATTTCTGCTCGACCTGTGGAATCATATTGGTTCCCGCTTGCAAGAGAATCAATCAGTGCACGGTCATCAGGGTGAATTCGCTCAAGCCAGACTGAGATAGAATTTGTCAGTTCAGCATCTGTATATCCCAAAAGATCTTTCCAACGTGGCGTGTACAGGAGAATGTCCTGATCAAAATTACGGTCTATAATGCCATCCATAGTTGTTGCAGCAATAAGACTGAATTGCTCTTGACTTGTTCGCAACTGGTATTCTGCATGTTTTCGTTCTTCAATATTTTCGTGTAGCTGTGTGTTTATTTTTGTCAGTTCTGTTTCACGCAACGCAACTTGCTTCGCCATTTCTTTAAAATTAATGGCAATGTGTTGTAATTCACGGGTACGTAGCGTCGGATAATGCTCAGGATACGTTCCCGTTCGTAACTGGTCGATCATCTTGCTTAGCTGCAGAAGAGGATTCTTTAGATATATTTCTAGTAGCCTGTGAGTAAGGATAAGGATGGATAAAAGTAAGACACAAATAATAAATAGATAATTTATTATTTGCTGTTGTTGCTTCTTTTTGAATGCAGCAAAGGAAAGATGTGTTGTTAGTTGACCAATCTTTTGGTCATTGTAGTAAACACCGTTGGAGACGATTTTATCTGCGGGTAATGATGCGTCGCTTATTTTATCTATAATAACTTTACCGTTTGGTTCTTCAATTTGCATCCTGAGTATACTATTGGCTTCGGAAGCAATGGAGACTATTCGATCTACAGTGTCGTATTCAATATTCCAGATAGGTATGGAGAGAACATCTGCTATGCGCTGAGTGCGTTTGATGGCATTTCTTTCAACTTGTTCGAGTGCGCTGCTGTATAGTTGTGAGTAATGAAAGACTCCAAGTAGCATGATCATCCCACATACTGTGACAGTAATGCCAAGTGATAAACTGCGAGAGAGGGAATTGCCGAAGAAGAATTGTACGATAGTGCGAGAGTTGGGGCCTTGCATGTACACTCCTGTAATCTCCAAAAAATATGGTCACTGTTAAAGCGAGCCACAATACTATAGATTTAGTAAAGATAGTCAATAAACATGAGCAGATATGCTTTACTGATCATGTTAGATATAATTTGGGATGAGAATAGTGTGAAAATGTTTAAAAAAGGTATAAAAAAACCCCCGAGACCCTTGGCGACTTGACTCTAACCCAGTAATGAGCAAAGTATTCCGATTCGTATATAAGATAAAAACAACAGAGAATGTTATCTCTGGTATGTAAAGGATGGACTATGGGGTTCTTTTCTAAACTGAAACGACTTTGGACAACTGACGATTCTACTAAGCCAGCAGAACAGGAAGCACCGGAAAGTGCTGTAGAAGCTGGTGTGGAAGAGTCAGAGAGTACTGAACCGATAGCTGCGGAGCCTGCGCCACAAGAACTGCATGTAGAAGAAGTGCAGCCTGAAGGAGCACCTGTTGCCGAAGAGCAAGAACCTGCTGTGGAAGAAGTGGTTTCAGAGTCAGAAGAACCTGTTCAAGAAGCGCCTGTTGAAGCAGCAGCAAGCGTAGAGGCTGAAGTTGTTCTTGAGCCTGAGTTCATCCATGAAGAATCTGAATCGGCTGTAGAAGTAGCCGAAGCTGTTGAGCCTCAGGTTAAACCTGAAGTGACAGCCGAGCCTGAACCGGAAGTTATTCCTGAACCAACTCCTGAGCCTGTTGCGCCGGTCTCACCTGTTGCCGCTCCTGTTTCAGCACCAGCTGCTGCGCCTATTGAGCCAACACGGACTGAAACCGCAACAGTAATAACAGACGATCAGCCTAAGTGGCAGAAAGACCTTACGGTTTCTCTTCGCGGTGCAGAGCCAAAGCTTTCCATCTGGCTTGAGCTTGTTCTCGACGGTATTGAAGAAGTTGGCGATCCGCTTTGGGAACGCTTACGTTTCTTCTTTGACGCGCTAGATGCTCCAAAAAATGAAGCGGAAGAATTTATTAGCAAGTTTGCAGATTGGCTTGATGACATGGAATATGACTATGTCAGCGATTTCCGGTCTGAACTTCAGTATAGATTAGCACTCGCTCTTGATCTCGAAGATGAAGATGATGAACGCTCTCGACTGTTCCTGAAGCTTTCCGAAGGTCTTTCCAAGACCAGAGATCAGATTACAAAGCAGATTGACGGGTTGCTTGCAACGCACTCAGAAATTGATGAATCTTTCTGGGAAGAGTTTGAAGAAATCCTCATTATGTCTGATGTTGGTTTTGAACCGACAATGAAGCTTGTTGGGCGTCTGCGTGAGCGTGTGCGTAAAGCAGACACAAAAGACCCTGCCAAGTTTAAAGAATTTATGCGCGAAGAGCTGGAAGAAATTTTCAAAACAGGCCCTCGCATTACTGCTGTTAACATGCCGGAGGTTATTCTCATGGTTGGTGTTAACGGCGTGGGTAAAACCACAACCATTGCCAAGCTTGCATACCGTGCGCAGCTTCAGGGTAAAAAAGTACTTATCGCCGCAGGCGATACCTTCCGTGCAGCCGCCATTGAACAGATGCAAGTATGGGCTGACCGCGTCGGTGCAGATCTGCATGCAAAAGCTGCAAACTCAGATCCGGCAGCCGTCGCTTACGAAGCTGTAGAAAGAGCTGTTGAAGGTGGTTATGACCTGCTCTTTATTGATACCGCAGGACGTCTTCAGACTAAAGTCGGTTTGATGGACGAGTTGCAGAAAATCCGCAACGTGCTCGGCAAGAAACACGAAGGTGCGCCGCATCGCACAATTCTCACCATCGACGCAACAACCGGTCAGAATGCTTTGTCACAGACAAAGCTGTTCAACGAAGTTGCGAAGCTTGATGAAATTATTCTCACCAAGCTTGATGGCACAGCAAAAGGCGGCATTGTTGTAGCAATCGCAATGGAATTTAATATTCCGATTACCTACATCGGTCTTGGCGAAAAAATGGAAGATCTTAGGCCGTTCAATGGTGCCGATTTCGCAACCGCGTTACTTGGTCTTGAGGATGAGCCTGAAGCGTAACTTGTCTGCGACGGGCAGGCTCCCCGCAAGGGACACTGTCCCCTTGACCCCGATTAGGGGGATGCTGTTATGACAGAATATGAAGTTAGTCGCGGGAAAGGCACTGATACTTAGTACAAAGAATGAGACGGATAGGGAGACCTGTCCGTCTTTTTTATAGCAAGAGAGGAGGAGCGTCATGATTCCGAAAGATTGGTGTGAAGCTGTACCGTATTTTAAAGAGGGCAGGCATGAACGTATTTTGCAAAAAGTAGCAACCCTAAGAGAAACCACCACAGTGTTTCCCGCAGAAGAGCATGTCTTTTCCGCGCTACAAGCTGTGCCGTTTGAAGACGTGCGTGTGGTAATCCTTGGGCAGGACCCATACCACGGTGCAGGGCAAGCGCATGGTCTGTCTTTCTCTGTGCTCGAAGGTGCAAAGTTTCCACCGTCGCTCCGCAATATCTTCAAAGAGATTGATGCAGAATTTCACGGTGAAATAAAGCGTGACGTTTCAACAAACCTTACTCGCTGGGCTGAGCAAGGTGTTCTTCTTTTAAATGCGACCCTGACAGTTCAGGAAGGCCAAGCTGCATCACACGCCAAGCTTGGTTGGAACGCTGTGACAGACGACATTATCAAAGCCTTAAGTCGCAAGCGCAAAAATTTAGTGTTCCTCCTTTGGGGGAAACATGCACAAGAAAAAAGACCGCTCATTGCAGACAACAATCACTGCATTCTTGAAGCCGTGCACCCGTCGCCGCTTTCTGCTTCACGTGGATTTTTTGGTTGCAATCATTTTATTCTTACAAACAATTGGCTTCGTGAGCACAGCCAGTCTGAAATTGACTGGTAATTTTATCTTTGAGTTGGTTAGCCTCCGGCGGGTCTGCGACGTTTTGCCTTCGGCAAGAGTTGTCTCCGACGGCTGGAGGAAACCTTGTTGAAACAAGGTTCTCCCCCAGACCCCTTTCCAAAAACTTTTATTATGCGAAGAGCGCTCGTTAATAAATTACTCACGCGGCTTAGCTCCACTGACTTAAATAATAAAAAAGGGCTGTCCTAGATAACTAGGACAGCCCTTTTCATTTAATGAAAGGTAGTGAGAATTAAGCCGCGTGAAGAAGTAAGCAACAAGTCAAGGTCGCAATAAAATCGCGGTAAAGGGGGCGTCCCCCTTGCGGGTGCAGGGCAGAGCCCTTGCCCCTCGGAGAGCCGTCGGAGACAAGCACCGCAGGTTCGCCGAAGACAACTGCCGTTAGCAAATGCGCGGAAGTTGTTCACCTTCAAGCATGTTGAGCAGTCGGTGTCCACCGAGAGGTGTTTCGAGAACAACCTGTCCGGCTTTGCCTGGTGCATTTTCTGGATCAAGCACAGTGCCTACTTGCACGGCTTCTTCACCATATTTCAATGATCGCATGAGGGTTAACGCTGCTTCTGCTTTTTCTTGAGGAAGAATGCAGATGAGCTTGCCTTCGTTTGCGAGATAGAACGGATCAAGACCGAGGAAGGAGCAACCGTTGCGAACAGATTCACGAACGGGCACTTGGTTTTCTACGATATTCATGGTGACTTTAGATTGCCCTGCGATTTCGTTGAGAGTAGTTGCCAATCCGCCACGAGTTGGATCGCGAAGAACATGAATGTCACCAATTTCGTTGATGAGTGCTGCGACAATGTGGTTGAGTGGCGCGGAGTCGCTCTTTACATCGGTGGCAAAGTTAAGCCCTTCACGATTGGAGAGAACGGTGAGGCCGTGATCTCCCATGGTTCCGGAAACAAGGATGGCGTCGCCTGGTTTGGCGTGTGCGCCGGAGGTTGCTTCTGGAAGAATGAGTTCACCGATACCGGTTGTGTTGATGAAAATTTTGTCGACACAGCCACGCGGTACAACTTTTGTGTCGCCGGTGACGATGAGTACATCGGCCTCTTTAGCGGCTTGTGCCATTGCGATAACGATTTTTTCCAGCGTGCTCATATCGAGCCCTTCTTCAAGGATGAAGCCGCAGGAAAGATACCGTGGTTTAGCGCCGAGCATTGCTACGTCGTTAACGGTGCCGTGCACTGCGAGGGTGCCGATGTTGCCGCCGGGGAAAAAAATCGGATCGACAGTGTAGCTGTCGGTACTCATGGTGATGGGGCCGGTGACGTTCAGCAGGGCAGCGTCGTTCATCTCATTAAGAATTGGGTTGCCGAAATGCTTGAAAAAGAGGTCGCCAATGAGGCGGTTGGAGGCCATGCCCCCGCTTCCGTGATCGAGAAGAAGTGTAGATTCGCTCATGATTATGCTGTCACCTGATATTTGAAGTAAGCTGCACAGCTGCCTTCTGTGGAAACCATGCAAGGGCCTACTGGTTTTGCAGGGGTGCATGCCTTTGCGAATAATGGACATTCGTTTGGCTGCATTTTCCCTTTAAGCACCTCACCGCATTTACACCCGGGAGTTTGTGGAACTTCTCTCAGTGTAATATTGAGCGCTTTGAGCGCGTCAAATTCTTCGTACTCGTCTCTAAAGATAAGACCACTGTCTGGGATTGTGCCAACGCCGCGCCATTGTGCTTCTGCAACATTAAATACAGAGAACATAATTTCGCGTGCTTTGGCGTTACCGGTATCTGATACTGCGCGCTTGTATTGGTTAACAATAGATGCTTTACCAGTTTTGCGCTGTTCTACCATAATGAGTAGAGATTGAAGAATATCTACAGGATCAAATCCAGTGATGACACCCGGTGTATTGTAGGTTTCGGCTACAAAATTATATGGTTCCATTCCGAGAATTGTTGAGACGTGCCCCGGTAGGAGGAATGCATCGACTGCACATTCTGGGTCTTCTAGCAGAACTTTGAGTGCTGGCGGAACCATTTTATGGAACGATAGTACCTTGAAATTTTTAATATTTTGCTGTTTTGCCATCATGATGGAAGCAGCAATGGTAGGTGCTGTGGTCTCGAATCCAACTCCGAGAAATACGACGGTGTCATTGGGGTTGTTTTGAGCAAGTTTGAGTGCGTCTAGCGGAGAATAGACGATTTCGATACGTGCGCCTTCTGCTTGCGCAAGCTTCAGGTTACGCCCTTTTGGACCAGGTACGCGCATGAGGTCGCCAAAGGTGGCTAGGATAACACCATCTTTTCCTGCTAGGTCGAGGAATGCCGCAACTTCACTTTCGTGTGTTACACATACAGGACAGCCGGGGCCGGAGAGGTGGACAATTTCTTTAGGCAGTAACGGGCGCAGTCCGCTTTGGAAAATAGCTACAGTATGCGTGCCGCAGACTTCCATAAAACGAAGAGGAGCATCAAGCTCATTATGAAGCTGCTCCAGAAGTTTTTTACATAATTCTGGATCTTTAAAGGAATCAGATACATTCATGGTGTACATCCTTAACATGGTTTGAGCATAGGGATAGACGCGGCAGGGTATCCGCACACTGAATACAGCTACGCTTTCAGGTAAATGGTGTCAACGGGGTGGAAAAAGTAGCCTATGCAAGCTGTCTTTGCTTTTTTTGCACCCGCTTGCTACAAAAAGTTGAAAGCCGGTTTTTTTTTGAAATTATCTCGCCGGATACATAGAGGTTTTTATGCGGTCACCGTCAGATTCTCAACATAATCAGTGCGCTTTTCGTGCAACTCTTCCTTTTCATCGTTTTCCTGTGAATCCGAAGTGGCATATTCCATCTAATGCAGAGTGCACGGCGCTGTGGAACAAATATAGAATGCCCGAGCATATTCGGGCGCATAGCGAACAAGTGGCAAATGTGGCGGCCACCTTGGCAGAACTGGGTGTGAAGCGAGGGCTTGATGTATCTGTAGAAAGTATCACGTCGAGCGCGCTTTTGCATGACATCGCAAAAGTGTACACCATAGAATTTGGTGGTGATCATGCCTGGATTGGTGGTTCAATAGTTTTGTCTGAAACGGGAAACCCTTACGTTGCCCAAGGCGTGTTACATCACGTGCATTGGGATTGGCCTGTTGATTCTGAATTGTGTTTTTTGCCTTTGGCTATTATCTACGCAGATAAACGGGTGATGCACGATAGCGTGGTATCGCTTGATGAACGCTTTGACGATCTTGTTGTCCGATATGGAAAAACAGACAGGATTATTGCAAATATAATGAAGGCAAAGGTGCTTGCACAACGAATTGAGCAGGCCTTTTCCGAACAGTTAGGAATTTCGTTACATGAACATTCTTTTAATAGCCGGCGGTTGGTCTAGCGAGCGAGAAGTTTCGCTAAACGGTGCAAAAGGCATCCATGAGGCGCTGTTGCGTCTTGGGCATTCCGTTACATTTTTTGACCCCCAGTTTTCTCTGGACGGCTTACTTACTGCCGCACGGGGACATGACTTTGCTTTTATCAACTTGCATGGTTCTCCAGGTGAGGATGGCATGGTACAGGCACTGTTGGAATCCGTTGCTTGTCCGTTTCAGGGCAGCCGCGCAACAGGGTCTTTTATTGCACTGAACAAGTCAGTTTCGAAACAGGTTTTTCTTGATAACGGTCTGCCAACTCCTGAATGGGAGTTTCTGGCGAAGCGCCCTTCAAAGGACTGGCGCCCTAAATTCTCGTATCCGTTATTTATCAAGTCAAACACCGGTGGTTCCAGTTTAGGGCTTTCCCGTGTTGCAAGTGCAGAAGAGCTTCCAGATTCTTTGGACTCCCTGTTTGCGACTGAAAGTCAGGTAATTGTTGAGCCGTTGATTGAAGGTGTTGAAGTTACCTGTGGCGTACTGGGTGACTCTGCGCTTCCACCTGTCCTTATAGAACCGGCTGATGGATCTATTTTCTTTGACTACGAAGCAAAATATCGTCCTGGCGGAGCTCGTGAGATTTGTCCGGCTCCATTGCCCGAGACTATTACCGCACAGGTTAAGCATTATGCGCTTAAAGCGCACAAGGTTCTTGGGCTGTGCGGGTATAGCCGCGCTGACTTTATTTACTCACCAGACGGCAGCTTACATTTGCTGGAAGTGAACACCCTGCCGGGTATGACTTCTACAAGTCTTCTTCCTCAGGAAGCGGCTGCAGTCGGGTTTTCTTTTGACGACCTTATTGCAAGGTTGATTGAACTGGGCCTCGCCGAAGGTAATTAACTAAAATATGCAATGCATTGCCTTTGAAACTGTGTACTCTCTATAATGATATACAGCTTCGGGGCGTTGCAGTGCATCTGTATATTCTCTTTGCTTGAAGGATTTGCTAGCGGACTCACTCTCAAACTTAGGATGCTTCTATGAGCCTTGGATTCTCGCACAACATGATGCTTGCAGTCTATGGAACTGCATGGCGTATTGCCCGCCCCGTTCTTGATCGCAATAAACGTTTGAAAAATGGATTGGCCCAGCGGCTTGTACCGTATGGCTGGTCAAAGCGAGCACATGTTTGGGTTCAGGCAGCCTCTGGTGGCGAGGCATATCTTGCATGGCAAATGCTACGCGAGATGCCGCGTGATCAGCAGATGACAATCTTGCTTACTTCCTGCACCAAGCAGGGCATAGAAGTCTTGGAAAAAGCTAAAGAGTGGGCAGCGAAAGAAAAAAGCTATCTTGATGTCATTGTAAACTACTTCCCGTACGATCAGCCTCATGTAATGGAGCGTGCTGTGGAAATGGTTGCACCGAAAGCAATGGTTTTACTCGAAACAGAACTGTGGCCGGGGCTTATGACAGCCTGTGCTGTGCGTAATATTCCAGTGGCGGTTTTTAATGGCCGTATGAATCCGAGTTCTTTGGCTGGATACCTTGCTACTGCCGGATTCTGGCAGCGCATTCGACCGACAATGATCCACGCCATCTCCGATAAGGATGCTCGCAGATATGCAGCACTTTTTGGAGAACAGGGCGTGTACACTATGAATAACATTAAGTTTGATAGTGTTTCTGTTGAGAACGCGACAGGCAAGAATCCGCTTATAGGCAAAGTAATTAAGAAGAATACGCCGCTTGTTGTTCTCGGTTCTGTTCGGGAAGAAGAAGAGTCAGACATTCTTGATCTGGTAATTCGTCTTAAAAAAGCACGACCAAAAACAAGCATTGCGCTGTTTCCAAGGCACATGGAGCGGGTAGGATTGTGGGAAATGATGTTGAACGGGGCTGAACTGCCTGTAGTTCTTCGATCACAGATAACAGAACCACCTGCACCGGGGACAGTTATTTTATGGGATACTTTTGGTGAACTTGGTTTTGCATACCAGCTTGCTCGCGCAGTTTTCGTTGGCGGTAGCCTTGCACCTTTGGGTGGTCAGAATTTTCTTGAGCCGCTTGTATTCGGCAAAATGCCGGTTATTGGCGCCAGCTATCACAATTTCCAATGGGCAGACGGCATTATCGACGAAAAGATGGTGTACTCCGTGGATGATGTTGATGGCGTATTTGACCAGATTATGCGTATTCTCAAACGAGCTGCAAAGCCGGAGACAGTCCAAAAGCGTTTTTCCACATGGTTGAAAGATCATCAAGGTGGTACAAAGCAGGTGCTTAACGCGCTCTGGTTGTTAATTAAGCGTACTGGTTAGATTTTTTTTTCAAAACAAAAATTGTTGACACAATAAAGCTTATAGATTTAGAGTTTGTTCATGCAGAAAACTAACAATTCCTCAATTCTTTCCCTTCGCAATTGGTGGTGGCGCTTGTAATAGGCGCCGTGGATTGTTGTTGACTGCGTAAAAAATTTACGTAGAACTTACTAAAACCGCGGTAGTGCAAACTGACCGCGGTTTTTTTATGGTCGAAGCACTGCCGTAACATATCAAGGAGACTTATTATGTCTACAGCAGTGAACAATGAAGTTACAGCAGCGGGTTTTTTTGGAGAATACGGCGGACAGTACGTGCCGGAACCATTGAAGCCTGTACTCGCTGAGCTTTCAGCAGCTTTTGAAAAATATCGTGACGACCCTGAGTTCATTAAAGAGTACAACTACTACTTAACTCACTTCTCTGGTCGTGAAACACCTCTCTACCTTTGTTCCAATCTTACCGAAAAGCTTGGTGGCGCAAAAATCTATCTCAAACGAGAAGACTTGAACCACCTTGGCGCACACAAAGTTAACAACACCATCGGCCAGATTTTGCTTGCAAAGCGTATGGGCAAAAAGCGTATCATCGCTGAGACCGGTGCTGGTCAGCACGGTGTTGCAACTGCCGCAACTGCCGCTCTCATGGGTATGGAATGTACCATCTATATGGGTGAAGTAGACATCGAACGTCAGAAGCTTAATGTATTTCGCATGCAGATGATGGGTGCTAAGGTTGTGGCAGCAACCAGCGGTCAGAAGACTTTGAAAGAAGCTGTTGATGAAGCATTGGCAGAACTGGTGCAGTCTTCAGAAGATACTTTCTACCTTCTTGGTTCAGCCGTAGGTCCACATCCGTACCCGACAATCGTTCGGGAATTCCAGCATATCATCAGTAAAGAGGCAAAGCGTCAGATTCTTGATCAGGAAGGTCGCCTGCCGGATTGCTGCATCGCTTGTGTTGGTGGCGGTTCAAACGCAATCGGCATGTTCGCAGATTTTATCGAAGATAAAGATGTACGCCTTATTGGTGTAGAGCCAGCAGGCCGTGGTCTTGAATATGGTGAACATGCAGCGTCTCTGAGTCTTGGCGAGCCGGGCATCATGCACGGATTCAACTCCTACATGCTTAAAGATGAAAATGGCGAAGCAGCAGAAGTATACTCAATCTCTGCTGGGCTTGATTACCCAAGCGTAGGGCCAGAGCATGCATTCCTTAAAGATGCAGGCCGCGCTGAATATGCATACATTAGTGATAAGGAAGCAATGGACGCATTCTTTGCACTTTCCCGTACAGAGGGTATTATTCCGGCTATCGAATCTTCCCATGCCCTTGCCCATGCTATGAAGATTGCACCGCAGATGGAAAAAGACCAGATCATGATTGTATGTCTTTCTGGTCGTGGCGATAAAGACGTTGCGCAGATCGAACAGATGGTTTCAGCGGGTGAAGTAGTAGTCCCAGAGCTGTAACAGCCCATAAAATTACTGAAAAAAGCGGAATGCCAGTGTTGGTGTTCCGCTTTTTCTATTCTGGGAAGGGAAATAGTAAAAAAATATTGAGCTATTTTTCGATTAAAAACAGTACCTTAATTCACATATAATAAAAATGTAGCAAAAAAAAATAAAAACATGTTGACGAAGAGGGCTGGTTTACATAGAACGTCTCTCGCTGCAACGAAGCGGCCCGAACGGGTCGGAACGACGCAGCTTGTTCATTTTCAATTAACGACGCAAAAACGAAAGACAACTTCTTCGAATTTAAATTCAAAAAGAGGTTGACTCCCGAAGTGAGATAAGGCAAAACGCTTTTCGCACCTCGGAAGACAACTGGTCTTTTGTCGTCGCTTTGAAACTCTTTGACAATTAAATAGCGAATCGGATTGATTTAGAGATCAGCTAGCGTTGTTCGTTGCTTAGGTAACGGGCAATTCAATACAGAATTATTAAACTGGAGAGTTTGATTCTGGCTCAGATTGAACGCTGGCGGCGTGCCTAACACATGCAAGTCGAACGCGAAAGTTCTCTTCGGAGATGAGTAGAGTGGCGCACGGGTGAGTAACGCGTGGATAATCTACCTATTGGTACGGGACAACAGTTGGAAACGACTGCTAATACCGTATACGCTGGAAACGGGAAAGGGGGCCTCTTCTTGAAAGCTCTCGCCAGTAGATGAGTCCGCGTTTCATTAGCTAGACGGTGGGGTAACGGCCTACCGTGGCAACGATGAATAGCAGGCCTGAGAGGGTGGCCTGCCACACTGGGACTGGAACACGGCCCAGACTCCTACGGGAGGCAGCAGTGGGGAATATTGCGCAATGGACGAAAGTCTGACGCAGCGACGCCGCGTGGAGGATGAAGGTTTTCGGATCGTAAACTCCTGTCAAGAGGGAAGAAACCTATTAAGAATAATACTCTTAGTAATTGACGGTACCTCTAGAGGAAGCACCGGCTAATTCAGTGCCAGCAGCCGCGGTAATACTGAAGGTGCAAGCGTTAATCGGAATCACTGGGCGTAAAGCGCTCGTAGGTGGCTTTGTAAGTCAGATGTGAAAGCCCACGGCTCAACCGTGGAATTGCATTTGATACTGCATCGCTAGAGTATAGGAGAGGGAAGTGGAATTTCTGGTGTAGGAGTGAAATCCGTAGAGATCAGAAGGAACACCGGTGGCGAAGGCGACTTCCTGGACTATTACTGACACTGAGGAGCGAAAGCGTGGGGAGCAAACAGGATTAGATACCCTGGTAGTCCACGCCGTAAACGATGGGTACTAAGTGTCGGAGGCTTGACCTTCGGTGCTGTAGTTAACGCGTTAAGTACCCCGCCTGGGGAGTACGGTCGCAAGGCTGAAACTCAAAGAAATTGACGGGGGCCCGCACAAGCGGTGGAGTATGTGGTTTAATTCGATGCAACGCGAAGAACCTTACCCAGGCTTGACATCCTGCGAATGTCCTAGAAATTAGACAGTGCCCTTCGGGGAATGCAGTGACAGGTGCTGCATGGCTGTCGTCAGCTCGTGCCGTGAGGTGTTGGGTTAAGTCCCGCAACGAGCGCAACCCCTATCCTTAGTTGCCATCAAGTAATGTTGGGCACTCTAGGGAGACTGCCCGGGTTAACCGGGAGGAAGGTGGGGACGACGTCAAGTCATCATGGCCCTTACGCCTGGGGCTACACACGTACTACAATGGTGCATACAAAGGGTTGCGATACCGTGAGGTGGAGCTAATCCCATAAAGTGCATCCCAGTCCGGATAGGAGTCTGCAACTCGACTCCTTGAAGTCGGAATCGCTAGTAATCCCGGATCAGCATGCCGGGGTGAATGCGTTCCCGGGCCTTGTACACACCGCCCGTCACACCACGAAAGTTGGTTCTACCCGAAACCAGTGAGCTAACCAGCAATGGAGGCAGCTGTCTACGGTGGGGCTGATGATTGGGGTGAAGTCGTAACAAGGTAGCCGTAGGGGAACCTGCGGCTGGATCACCTCCTTTAAAGAAAATAATCCGATTCGCTATTTAATTGCAAAGAGTTTTGCGTTGACCAACATATGGTCGCATGCTCTTTATAACTAAATGACACAGTACACTTTCTAATGAGAGAGTATGCCGTAACGAGAGTACCGCCGGCAGGCGATTCTTTTGTCATTAGGCTGAATGGGCCTGTAGCTCAGTTGGTTAGAGCGCACGCCTGATAAGCGTGAGGTCGGAAGTTCAAATCTTCCCAGGCCCACCATCTACCCAAGTGGGGGCGTAGCTCAGCTGGGAGAGCACCTGCCTTGCACGCAGGGGGTCAACGGTTCAATCCCGTTCGCCTCCACCATTTTGGTGGAACAGCTTACAGTTCTTTAACAAGTAAATTTTTGGTAGTCGTCATTACTTAAAGACAAGTAGTGGTTACAATCCAAGTATTATACTTGGCTGAAACCTTCGGGTTTCTGCTCTTTTACAATCGATAGGGACGGAAAAGAATGTCCGTAGAAAAATAAGTTATTAAGGGCAACTGGCGGATGCCTTGGCACTAGAAGGCGATGAAAGACGTGGTAGGCTGCGATATGCTATGGTGAGGAGCCAAACATCCTTTGACCCATAGATTTCTGAATGGGGAAACCCAGCGGGAGTAATGTCCCGTTATCTCTTTACTGAATACATAGGTTTAGAGAGGCTAACCGGGGGAAGTGAAACATCTCAGTACCCCGAGGAAAGGAAATCAAACGAGACTCTCTTAGTAGCGGCGAGCGAACGGGGAATAGCCCAAACCGTCATGTTTCGACATGGCGGGGTTGTAGGGCAGTCATCACGTGATCCAGAATTAGATAGGGGAACAAGCTGGGAAGCTTGACCGTAGAGGGTGAAAGTCCCGTACCTGAAGTCGAACCTGGCACAGACTGTACCTGAGTACCGCGGAACACGAGAAACTCCGTGGGAATCTGGGAGGACCATCTTCCAAGGCTAAGTACTAACTAGTGACCGATAGTGAACCAGTACCGTGAGGGAAAGGTGAAAAGAACCCCTGTTAGGGGAGTGAAATAGAACCTGAAACCAGTTGCCTACAAGCTGTGGGAGCATCCTTGAGATGTGACCGCGTGCCTTTTGCATAATGAGTCAGCGAGTTAATCTACTGTGCAAGGTTAAGCGAAAGTGGAGCCGTAGCGAAAGCGAGTCTGATAAGGGCGACAAGTACAGTGGATTAGACCCGAAACCAGGTGATCTATCCATGAGCAGGTTGAAGCTCAGGTAAAACTGAGTGGAGGACCGAACCAGTATCGGTTGAAAACGATTTGGATGACTTGTGGATAGGGGTGAAAGGCCAATCAAACCTGGTGATAGCTGGTTCTCTCCGAAATATATTGAGGTATAGCCTCGAGGTAGTTTAACGGGGGTAGAGCACTGACAGGGCTAGGGGGCTCACCAGCTTACCAAACCCTATCAAACTCCGAATACCGTATAAATGATCCTCGGGAGTCAGACTGCGACTGAGAAGGGCCGTAGTCGAAAGGGAAACAGCCCAGACCGACAGCTAAGGCCTCCAAATCCATACTCAGTGGAAAAGGCGGTGGAATTTCCTAGACAGCCAGGAGGTTGGCTTAGAAGCAGCCATCCTTTAAAGAAAGCGTAATAGCTCACTGGTCTAGAGATTCTGCGCCGAAAATGTAACGGGGCTAAGTATGGTGCCGAAGCTTCGGATCAGCACTTTGTGCTGGTGGTAGGAGAGCGTTCTCTACTGGTTGAAGGTGTGCTGTGAAGCATGCTGGACGGTAGAGAAGTGATTATGCTGACATGAGTAACGATAAGATGGGTGAGAAACCCATCCGCCGTAAGCCCAAGGTTTCCGGGGTAAAGGTAATCTGCCCCGGGTTAGTCGGCCCCTAAGGCGAGGCTGAAAAGCGTAGTCGATGGGAAACAGGTTAATATTCCTGTACTTGTATAGATGTGCGATGGAGGGACGGAGTAGGATAGGCACGCTGGCTGTTGGAATAGCCAGTGCAAGTGCGTAGGGTTGAGGTATAGGCAAATCCGTACCTCTACATGCCTGAGACACGATGCGGTGTTCGCAAGAACGTAAGGTGTTGAGTCCATGCTTCCAAGAAAAGCTTCTAAGTTTAGTCTATGCAAACCGTACCGCAAACCGACTCAGGTGGGCGGGATGAGTAATCCAAGGCGCTCGAGAGAACTGTAGTTAAGGAATTCGGCAAAATGACCCCGTAACTTCGGGATAAGGGGTGCTCCTTGTTGTTAGTTTCCTCGCGAAACAAAGCAATGGAGAGCCGCAGAGAAATGGCGGTGGCGACTGTTTACTAAAAACATAGGTCTATGCAAAGTCGTAAGACGACGTATATGGACTGACGCCTGCCCGGTGCCGGAAGGTTAAGGGGAGTTGTTAGCTTCGGCGAAGCAGCGAACCGAAGCCCCGGTAAACGGCGGCCGTAACTATAACGGTCCTAAGGTAGCGAAATTCCTTGTCGGGTAAGTTCCGACCTGCACGAATGGCGTAACGATCTCCGCACTGTCTCAACTACAGACTCGGTGAAATTGAATTCGCGGTGAAAATGCCGTGTACCCGCAGCAAGACGGAAAGACCCTGTGCACCTTTACTATAGCTTGACATTGGGTTTTGGGCTAGCATGTGTAGGATAGGTGGGAGGCTTTGAAGCAGGCACGCCAGTGTTTGTGGAGCCAACCTTGAAATACCACCCTTGCTAGTCTAAGGCTCTAATCCTCTACCGTTATCCGGTTAGGAAACAGTGTCTGGTGGGTAGTTTGACTGGGGCGGTCGCCTCCTAAAGAGTAACGGAGGCATACAAAGGTTCGCTCAGACTGATTGGAAACCAGTCGTTGAGTGCAAACGCATAAGCGAGCTTGACTGTAAGAGAGACATCTCGAGCAGGAACGAAAGTTGGTGTTAGTGATCCGGTGGTTCCGCATGGAAGGGCCATCGCTCATTGGATAAAAGGTACGCCGGGGATAACAGGCTGATCGCGCCCAAGAGTTCACATCGACGGCGCGGTTTGGCACCTCGATGTCGGCTCATCACATCCTGGGGCTGAAGCAGGTCCCAAGGGTACGGCTGTTCGCCGTTTAAAGTGGTACGCGAGCTGGGTTTAAAACGTCGTGAGACAGTTTGGTCCCTATCTGCTGTGGGCGTAGGAGATTTGAAAGGAGTTGCCCCTAGTACGAGAGGACCGGGGTGAACGAACCTCTGGTGGGTCAGTTGTCGTGCCAACGGCATAGCTGAGTAGCTACGTTCGGAAGGGATAACCGCTGAAAGCATCTAAGCGGGAAGCCTCACTTAAGATAAGATCTCCCTCTCATTTATGAGCTAAAGGACCCTGGTAGACCACCAGGTTGATAGGCTGGGTGTGTAAGGGCAGTGATGCCTTCAGCTAACCAGTACTAATAGTCCGTGAGCCTTATTTTTCTACACTAAATCATTCTTTTCCTCCCTATTAGATTAATATTTTAGGGTTCGTCCTTTGATGTGGCAGTAAGGTAAATATTACTAGCCTTTCCAAAGTACTGACTGACCCGACATATTTTTCTTGGTGGCCATGGAGGTTGGGGTATACCCGATCCCATTCCGAACTCGGAAGTCAAGCCAACCATCGCCGATGATACTGCAGGGGAGCCTGTGGGAAAGTAGGTCGCTGCCAAGATTTATTTTGAGAAAGCCGTTTGTCCATATGACAGACGGCTTTCTTTGTTTTGGAAGATTCAACTTGAAGAGCCGCCTATCTTAATGGATAGGCGGCTCTTTTTTTCCCCACAACTAGATAGGCTAGTTTTCTTGAGAGCATTCGATAAATCGAGGCTTTAACTCTTCGTGATTCTAAAGCTTTATTGTCTCTTTGCGGAAGCTTGAACGGGAAATTTTTGAGTTTCATAATACTCATAATAATTTTTGAGCCTAACTTCTTCTAAAGTTATCCACAAATTCATTTCTATAGAATTTAAAAAATCGATTGAAAATAATGATGGTTATAGAAAGAGATTGACTCAATTAAACCGCCCTCGTAAGCAAATGCGCAGTATGTACTTACTCTGTGTTGGAGATGGGCCATTGCGTTGCTGTCTGAACATACGTTGCGAATGTTCTTGAGGTGTAATTGCTGATTTTGCTGTAGTAGCGAGACAGTATTTCCCTTGTGCTTTGGTCTAACGTTGAATTAATCCCCATTAGCTCACTGGAGGAGTGATCATGTCGTTCTTTAAACGATTTGGAGAGTTTGGTTTAATCTTGCAATTGTTGCTTGGTATTGCAGCTGGTGTAGTTGTTGGTCTTACTGCAGGCACTGGTATGATGGAAGTGGTAGTTAGTTTGAAATATTTGCTTGGACAGTTTATTTTCTACTCTGTTCCACTTGTGATTATAGCATTTATTGCACCAGCGATTGTTCGTCTAGGTAAAAACGCTAGTTCTATGTTGTTCACAGGCGTAGGTTTTGCGTACCTGTCTGCTGCTGGTGCTGCGACAATGGCTGCAGCCGCTGGCTACATCATTATTCCGCATCTTTCTATTGCTACTAAAGTTGATGCACTGCACGAACTGCCGGAAGTTCTTTTTCAGCTGAATATTCCGCCAGTGATGTCAGTAATGACTGCTCTCATTACTGCTCTTGTTTTTGGTCTGGCGACTGTCTGGACTAAAGCTGAATTTTTTGAGCGTATCTTCAGCGATTTTGAAAGAATTATGATGCAGGTTGTTAACCGCATTATCATTCCGATTCTTCCATTCTTTATTGCTACTACCTTCGCAGGTCTTGCATACGAAGGAACACTTACCAAACAACTTCCTGTGTTTTTGAAAGTTGTGTTGATCGTAATCGTTGGTCACTTTGTTTGGCTGACTGTACTTTACATAATTGCTGCTATTATTTCTAAGCGCAACCCGATTGAAGTTATTCGTCATTACCCTACAGCGTACTTAACTGCTGTTGGTACTATGTCCAGTGCTGCGACTTTACCTGTTTCTTTGGAATGTGCTGCAAAATCAAAAGTACTTTCCAAAAGTGTTGTAGAATTTATGATTCCACTCGGCGCAACTGTTCACCTCTGTGGTTCTGTTTTAACAGAAACTTTCTTCGCTATGACAATTTCCATGATGCTCTACGGAACTTTGCCTTCTGTAGCGACAATGGCATTGTTTATCGCTTTGTTCGGTATCTTTGCGATTGGTGCACCGGGCGTTCCTGGCGGCACTGTTATGGCTTCTCTTGGGATTGTTGTAGGTGTTCTGCACTTTGATCCTGCTGGTGTGGCCTTATTGCTGGCAATTTTTGCGTTGCAGGACAGTTTTGGTACTGCATGTAACGTAACGGGTGACGGAGCACTGGCGCTGATGCTGGAAGGTATCTTTAACAAAGATAAAAAATTAAATTAGCAAATTGCGACGTAAAAAAAGGTGGAGTAAGTCACTCCACCTTTTTTTGATTTGAATTAATTTTCTTCTTCACGTCTTTCTATCTGTTCAATGGCTTGTTGTGCGAGCTCGGCGACGGTGGTGCAATGGATTGCGCGGTTGCAGAAAAGTTCTACGGGACATTCGTCATCAAGCAGGCTTTTAAGTGCCGGAATATTTGCTTGAGTACCGATGAACCCAATAGCCCACGCTGCAAGACCTCGGCCTTCGTTGTCTTCGTCTTGTAAGCCCCATGATAAGGCTCTAACGGACGGTAGCATGAGTTCTGGATATTTCTTCGCCATTCTTCCAAGTCCCCAATAAACCCCTCTGCGGAGCGGTGGGTGATCAAGATAATTATCGTCATCAGATGTCTCTCGAACATATGAATGCAACATTCGGTTGTACTCATTTGCCAGAACTTTGCTGTTAATCATCGATTCTGCCATGGCTTCGGGAATACCCCAACCCACATTTCCTGACTCTTCATTCATATGCCAGAGTAATCGTCGCATCGTAATGCGCGCCTGCTCAATATCTTCTTTTGCAAGCTTGCCCAGCACCAAACCAAACGCGGTAACGGCTCGCCATTTCATTTCTCCACCAAAAAGGAAAAATGACATGAGCGGACCCACAGTTTGGGTAGCAGGCATGGAAACTATGTGCTGCAGGGAGTCTTCCCATGCTGGTTGTTCAAGCATTGAACGTAGTTCTGTTTTTAAAGCACGAAATCTTGGCATATGCGCCTCCGAATCATTTGTTAACTTAACAGTAGTGGTTACTGATAAGAAATCAAGCTTTTTATGTACCTTATAGCTTATTTACTCTGTTTACTTCTAATTAAGATATAGGATTTGCAGCGGAAAAACAGGATAAGTGTACCAGTGCATGCTCGACTCTCTAAATTGTTAGTGGTATACGGTTTATTGAGAAAAAGGGAGTGGCTTAACATGTTTCTTTCTTTTTGACCCCGCCCGGTTTTTATCTATGTAGGTTGAAACCATTCCCCCACGGGCGGGGGTTTTTCATCACATATACGTTGCGGGCGCGTCCTGCAGTGCCTAGAGGTGGAATATGGATAAGGCAAAAAAAGAAGCAATACAGGTTACTAAAGAAATTGTGGTAAAGTTTATTGAGACAGGCCGCGTTTCACCTTCTAATATCAGCGAAGTGTTTCCTGCGGTATTTGAAGTTGTTTCTTCTACTGTTTGTGAAGACGAATCGGAAACTGAAGAGTAGGCTTTGTAGTACATGCAATGTTCACCAAATGAACATGCCAATGAAGTTTCTGGCATGTTTAGCCGTATTGCCCGCTGGTACGACTTTTTAAATCATCTGCTTAGTGGTGGAATGGATTATTACTGGCGACAGCAGCTTGTAAAAGCAACAGTACCGGGAAAAACCGGCCTTATGCTTGATCTTGCTGCTGGTACTATGGACGTATCTTTAGAAATAGTCCGTCAGCATCCGCAGACTAAAGTTGCTGCATTGGACTATTGTCGTCCTATGCTGACCACTGGTCGCAAGAAGCTTACTAAGGGACGTAACAGACGTATCTTCCCTGTGCACGCTGATGGCAGAACCCTGCCTTTACCGGATAACAGTGTCGATTGCGCAACAATTTCTTTCGGAATTCGCAACATTATTCCGCGTGAGCAAGCATTTAAGGAACTTAATCGAGTACTTGTGCCTGGCGGAAGATTGTGTATTCTTGAATTTGGTACTGGGAAAAATCCTGTCTGGAAGGGTTTTTACAACTTGTACCTGAAAAAAATTCTTCCTATGATCGGTAAAGTTTTTTCTGGTGATGCCAGTGCATACCAGTATCTTGCTGATACCATCATGGCGTTTCCGACTGCTGCAGAACTGAGCACGGAAATGGTGGAAGTCGGTTTTGACCGTGTGTACTACAAGCCCATGACATCGGGTATTGTATATTTGCACGTTGCACAAAAGAAAGCCGAGTAGAAAACCAGAAGATATGAGAGAGCCTGTCGCAATTTGCTTGCAACAGGAAATGCCCCGTTATCGAATGACGGGGGAGGCGTAGCGTAGTATTACGTGAGTCTAATGGCGCATAAGCCAAACGAGCAGAACACCGGCAGACATGGCTGTTAAGCCCATGTAACGCAATGCGTTAGGGCCGCGCTCTGCTATTTCACGCAAGTATTTAGGGAGTTTGTCCGCAAAAAGGACGTATGGAAGACCTTCGAGAACGAATGCAAGCCCTAGCGCTGTAAGTAGTAAATTCCAATCTATCTGCATGGAGCCTGTTTTTTCATACACAGGCCATTAAGTCCAGCAGGTAACGAGGAGACGACATGGTATCTTTTGAACGAATTGTGTCTGGAGATGTCCCTATTGCCGTTATCGGCCTTGGATATGTCGGTTTACCTCTTGCTATTTCTTTGGCGAAACATTTTTCGGTTATCGGGTACGATCAACACGCGCAGCGAATAGATGAATTGCGTCGTGGTAAAGATCGAACCGGCGAGGTCTCTCAAGAAGCTCTCAGTAATAGTACTGCGTATTTCACTGCTGATCCGCAGCTTTTAGAAAAAGCTGGTGTGCACATAGTAGCGGTACCGACGCCTATTGATGCACATCACACACCGGACTTAATTCCGTTACTTATGGCTACTCGAACCGTTGCTTCCTTCATGCAGCGCGATTCTGTTGTAGTCTACGAGTCAACGGTATGGCCGGGAGCCACTGAAGAGAAGTGTGTTCCTGTGCTCGAAAATGTATCCGGAATGCGGTTTGGTAGGGACTTTACAGTCGGTTATTCGCCGGAGCGCATTAATCCCGGAGATAAAGTGCATACCATTGAAAATGTCGTCAAAATTATTGCTGGTTCTGACGACATGACAACAGCTTTGTTGGCAGGGCTGTATGGCAGGATTATTCCTGCAGGGGTGCATGCTACCAGTTCTATAATGGTTGCCGAAGCTGCAAAAGTTATTGAAAACACACAACGTGATTTGAACATAGCTTTAATGAACGAACTGGCGATTATCTTTAACTCCTTGGGGATTGATACAGGCGAAGTGCTTGAAGCAGCTGGAACAAAATGGAATTTTCTGCCATTTACGCCAGGGCTTGTTGGCGGGCACTGCATAGGCGTAGACCCGTATTATCTGACTTTTAAGGCAGAATCGTTAGGATATCATCCGCAGGTTATTCTTGCCGGTAGACGGATTAATGATTCCATGGGCAAATTTGTTGCCGAATCCTGCGTTAAGGAACTTATCCGTAGAGGTGTTTCAGTTCGTGATGCGAAAGTCGGGATTTTAGGGTTTACGTACAAAGAAAATGTGCCGGATATCCGCAACACCCGCGTAATTGATATTATTAGAGAATTAAAAGAGTACGGCATTGAAGCGCTCGTGCATGATCCTATTGCTGATAATGAACAGGCTATTCGTGAATATGAAATTTCGCTGAACTACCTGAAAGATTTTCAGCAGTTGGACGCTGTAATTTTAGCAGTACCGCACGAAGAGTATTCTTTTATCCAGCCAAAACAGTTGCTCAAGTGGTTCCGAGATACCGGAAATACTTTAGTGTTAGATGTGAAAGGCTTTTTCGAGCCTGCTGTGATGGAGGCAGCAGGATTAGAACTTTGGAGAATGTGACGATGGCTGGACCTTTGCGCGTAGATTGTAGAAAAGATTGTTGAACTGGGTATTTCGAAGCGAGTTCGCTTCTAAAAAAAATGGAAAAAGGAACACAGCTGATAGTTGCCGCCACAGAAGATGATCGCAGACGTCTTGAGCGTATTGCGAGATTGCGCGATGCCAGCATAGTTGCTGAGCTTTCGTTGGGTGGAACGCTTGTTAACTTTACTTTGGAAAAAATTAAATGACACTGGTTATCGCAACAGCAACTCAGACTGAAATGAAAGCTGTTCTGCTAGGGTTTAACAGGCGTGGACGGATTGGATGCAAGCTCCCCGGTATGGGGGGATGTTGTGAATCGCCTGTTAATAATCACCATTGTCTACTTGCTATCACGGGAGTCGGGCCTGTTAATGCTGCGCTAAGCATTGGCAGAATTCTCGGTGAGTGTAAGGGTATTTCTGGTGTCCTAAACCTTGGGGTTGCAGGAAGTTTTGATTTAGAGCAAGCTCCGTTGGGCAGTGTTGTAGCTGCCGATTTGGAAGTTTGGCCGGAATACGGACTGCGAACAGCAGACGGTGTTGATCCGGAAGGCATTAAATTTCCTGTATGGGAATATAGTGGAGTAGATGGCCGGCATTCGGTGTGGGATAGAATTGAGCTTGATTCGGAAAAAGGTTTCCGAATACTCGATTTATCGCCTCCTAAGGATTTACTCACAGGCACAAGCATGACAGTATCCGGCGTTACCGGAACAGAAGAACGCGCCCATATGCTCATGGAGCGGTACAACCCGCTTACAGAAAATATGGAAGGGTTCTCCCTTGCGCTTGCTTGTCTTCAGGCCGGAATTCCCTTTCTTGAACTTCGCACCGTTTCAAATCTGGTTGGGTCTCGCAAACCGGAACACTGGAAACTGGACGATGCGCTTCAAGCTCTTGGTAGACACGCCAGAGAGCTTTTTGTTTAGAAGGTATTGAAAAACAGGGTGCCTAAGTACGGGCACTTTTTTTACAATACGTTCTAAGATGTTGGATTCACGTTTTTTCGATGGAAGCTTTTCTATGCAAGAACTCTTAGAGTACCTTACGTTAAAACAACCGCAAATTAATGCGACGTTGGCGGCAGAAACTGCTCAGCTTAACGCATTAGTTCAGCCTGTTGTTTCCCATGTGCTTACTGCCGGTGGAAAAAGGCTGCGCCCTTTGCTTACTCTGCTTACTGCTGCAACTCTCGGGTATACTGATGATGACATCTACCCGCTTGCCTGTTCTGTAGAGCTGCTTCATTCTGCAACATTAATGCATGACGATATCATCGACGATGCAGAACTGCGCCGTGGAAAACCGGCTGCACACACGCAATTTGGTAATACCAAAACCGTGCTTGCAGGCGACGTACTGCTTGCGCAGGCAAACCTTGTGGTTGCGCGTTATAAAGATTCGCGCCTCACTCAGTGCATTGCAGAAGCAATCGTAGAAACTGCGACCGGTGAGATTGAAGAGATTGAATATCTTCATTCTACTAACCATTCGCAGCAAACCTACATCGATATTATCAAAGGGAAAACCGCATTCTTGTTACAGGCATCATGTATTATGGGTGCTATCAAAGCAGGCGGTTCTGATGAGCAGATAGCTGCAGCATCTGATTTTGGTATGAACCTTGGCATTGCGTTTCAGATTGTCGATGACGCTCTGGACTTTGCTGTCTCTACCAAATCAATCGGTAAACCGGTGGCGGGCGACCTTCGAGAAGGTAAGCTTACTCCACCGTTACTTATGTACCTTAATACCCTTGAAGGTGCAGAACGAAGTGATTTTGTAACCAAGTTTGAAGCGGGAACATTCTCTGAAGAAGAAATTTGCTTTGTTGCAAAACAAATTCGCGAACTCGGCTTAGATGACGCTACACGCGAACTTGCAGATTCTTATTTAGATAAGGCACAGCAGGCACTGGAAATTTTGCCAGCGTGTTCGGAACGAGAGATATTGCTGCAAACTTTGGATTACGTTAAATCACGTAGTGCATAATTATTAAGGCCGTAGGGGAGACTCTGCGGCTTTTTAATTTTATGATAAAATAGTTTTTCGCCTTCGACGGTGCAGTTTTTTCTTTTGCCTTGGGCGAGTAGGCGGACTCACCCCTAGGGCACTTGTTTCCGTCCGGCTTTAGGATCGCCTACGGTTGACTGGCGCTGCCCCCTACACCACCGCAAGGGAACGTGTCCCCTTGACCCTGTTAGGGCTGGCTTTTAGTAATGGGTACGCATGGTCTGTTGGACTCGTGGGTACAAGTTCTTTGATAAAGTGTTACTGAAAGGTAGTGAGGCATAAGCCACGAGGTGATGTTAAGAAACATGTAGACCTCGCAGGTAAAATTTTTTGGAGATTTTTAAGAACCTTTTTTTAAAAAAAGGTTCTTAAAATCCCGCTGACAAGCGTCGCCGGAGGCTATCAACGATTCGCTGCGTGCAGCTATCAACGATTTGCCCACGGCACGTAGAAACTGTCTTGGGTTGTACCGAGTTGTCTCAACCGGACAGTATTGGGCTTTATGTTTAAATGAGGTATATACCCCGCCATCACAGCCGGAATAAAACTGTGTTGGTGTGTTTATTCTTTCCAAATACAGCGGGAAGACTATGGAGTCTGCCCGTTAATTTCAGCAAGCATCAGGAGAAAATACATGCTGCGGCGCATTGAAGCTGGTCTTAGAGAAGGTGTTGTTGATACTCAGGGTATCAAAACTGCTAACAAGATCAGGGAAGCTCTCGGATTTGACGTAAAAGACGTTCGTCAGGTCAAGGTGTTTACTGTAGATGGTCTGACAGAAGAACAGCTTAATACAGTTGTGAGTGAGGCTGCTCTGCATGATCCCGTACTTCAGGACGCGGCGCTTTCTCCGGTAGCCAGTCAGGCAGACTGGGTACTCGAAGTTGGGTTCCGTCCGGGTGTAACAGATAACGAAGGCCGCACAGCGCGGGAAACAATTGCCATTGTTCTGGAACTTGCAGATCGCGAAGCGGTTTCTGTATATGTTGCAGACCAGTTCCATATTTATGGTGACTTTACGGAAGAGCAGATCGCATCTATCGGCCGTGATGTTTTGGCGAACGAACTGATTCAGCGTTTTGAATACAAATGCAAAGCAGACTGGCAGAAAGAGCCGGGTTTTGCTGCTGTAGCTGCTCGGGTTTCCGGTCAGGTTAATGATGAAGTAATCGCTCTGCCATTTTCCACCATGACAGACGATGAGTTGATGGCGTTTTCTCGCGCAAATACTCTGGCTCTTTCTTTGGAAGAATTGCATACCATCCGCGATTACTACACCAGCTCTGAAGTAGTGGCTGAGCGTATACAAGCAGGTTTAAGTGCAGAACCAAGCGATGCAGAAGTAGAAGTACTCGCACAGACATGGTCTGAGCACTGCAAACACAAAATTTTCGCTTCCAAAATTGAGTACACTGATACAGAAACCGGTGCTCAGGAGACTATTGATAGTCTCTACAAAACATACGTAATGGGTTCCACCAAGACTATCCGTAAAAATAAAGGCAAAGACGACTTCTGCCGCTCTGTTTTTAAGGATAACGCAGGTGTTATCGACTTCAACGAAACTCACGACGTATGTATTAAGGTAGAAACTCATAACTCCCCTTCCGCGCTTGACCCATATGGTGGAGCATTGACTGGTATTGTGGGCGTAAACCGCGACCCTATGGGAACCGGCATTGGCGCAGACCTCGTTTGTAACACTAACGTTTTCTGTTTCGCTTCTCCGTTCCACGAAGGCGAACTGCCTCCGCGTCTTCTCCATCCTCGTCGTGTGCTTGAAGGCGTACGCGAAGGTGTTGAGCATGGCGGTAATAAATCCGGTGTTCCTACCGTAAACGGCTCAATTGTTTTTGAAGAACGTTACCTTGGTAAACCGCTTGTTCATTGCGGTACTGTAGGTATGATTCCTAAAATTGTTGCTGGTAAACCGGGTTACGAAAAAGCTGCTAAAGTCGGCGATACCATTGTTATGGTCGGCGGTCGCATCGGTAAAGACGGCATTCACGGCGCAACCTTCTCTTCTGAAGAGCTGCACGAAGAATCACCGGCTACAGCGGTACAGATTGGTGACCCTATTACTCAGCGTAAAGCATACGACTTTATTATGCGCGCTCGTAACATGGGTTTATACAATGCTATCACTGATAACGGTGCAGGCGGCCTGTCTTCTTCTGTTGGTGAAATGGCAGAAGATACCAACGGTTGTCGCTTGGATCTTTCCAAAGCACCGTTGAAGTATGATGGTCTGCGTCCTTGGGAGATTCTTCTCTCCGAAGCGCAGGAGCGTATGACGCTTGCTGTTCCTGCTGAAAATCTTGACGAGTTCATGGCACTTGCTAAGCGTATGGATGTTGAAGCTTCTGCGATGGGTGAATTCACCGATAGCGGCTACTTCCATGTAACATACGGTGATAAGCCGGTTGCATTCCTTGAAATGGATTTCTTGCATGATGGTGTTCCACAGATGCAGCTTAAAGCTGTATGGGAACGTCCTGAACATAAAGATGAAGACGTGAATGTAGCGGATGCAGAGCAGGGCAACTTGCTTAAATCCATGCTGGCACGCTTGAATATTTGTTCTAAAGAATACGTTGTTCGCCAGTACGACCATGAGGTTAAAGGCGGCAGTGTTATTAAGCCTATGGTTGGCGTTAAGTGTGATGGTCCTTCCGATGCCGGTGTTGTGCGTCCTATCCTCGACTCCGAAAGCGGCCTTGTTCTTTCTCACGGTATTAACCCTACCTTAAGCGATTACGACAGCTACTGGATGATGGCTAACGTTGTTGACGAAGCAGTGCGTAACGCAGTTGCAGTCGGCGGCGACGTAGACTTTATGTCCGGTATCGATAACTTCTGCTGGTGCGATCCTGTGCAGTCTGAAAAGACTCCGGATGGTCACTATAAGCTTGCACAGCTTGTTCGTGCTAACAAAGCACTTGCAGACTTCTGTATCGCATACGGCGTACCTTGCATCTCCGGTAAAGACTCCATGAAGAACGATTACACTGGCGGTGGTGTAAAGATTTCCATTCCGCCGACTGTACTCTTCTCTGTCATGGGCGTGATTAAAGACGTGAATAAAACAACCACGTCTGACTTTAAAAATGACGGCGACAAAATCTATGTTCTCGGCGCAACAGCACGCGAATTAGCAGGTTCTGAAGTTGCTGAAGAACTTGGCATCAGCGCTGCTGCATGTCCGAAAGTAGATGCTGAATCCGCACTGGCACGTTACCGTGCTGTACATAAAGCAATCGGTGAAGGCGTTATTAACGCGTGTCACGATTGTTCTGACGGTGGTCTTGGAGTGTGTCTCGCTGAGATGGCGCTTGCAGGCCGCACCGGTGCACTCATCAACCTTGATGCTGTGCCGGTAACTGAAGAAATGAATACAACAGAAGTTCTTTACTCTGAGTCTGCTTCCCGTCTGGTAGTATCAGTACCGGAAGACAAAGTAGAAGCTTTTGAAAACATCTTTGCTGGACAGACCTATGGTTGTCTGGGTGAAGTTACAGGTGATGAGCAGTTTATTATCGCTTCCGGTGCAACTGTTTTGGTAGCTGATAATTGCGAATCACTTGCTCAGTCCTTTAAGGGCACACTTAAGTTTTAAGGTTATGAGGCTCATGTGAGCCTTATAGTTGCAGCTTAGGTTCTGTCGCTACAAGATTATTCGGGACTTGTAGCATGCAGATGGTTTTGGTGAAAAGAGCGGGCGAACATGTGTTCACCTGCTCTTTTTCGTTTTGTAAGACATTCTGAAAGAGAATTTTTCATTAATTCTTTATATGCTGTGTAGGTATATCTGAAGAGTAGGGTTGCACTGCAATATTTTACAATGCAGGAGTGGCACTATTCTGCATACTCATGTTCTAACTCTTATTTTTCAGAGAACTATGAGGAGAATCCTACATGACTACATATAATACTGCCTTTACCAGCGATAATATTGCCGGTGTATCCCCACAAGTTTTAGAAGCGATGGCTCGCTGCAATGTAGGACAGGCAGATCCGTACGGACGGGACGAGTGTTCACATAAAGCAGAAAAGATGTTGTCCGATGTTTTCGAAAGAGATGTCCGCGTCTTTTTTGTAACAACAGGCACTGCGGCAAACTGCTTATCGTTGAGTGCATTAACCCCGCCGTGGGGTGCAGTATTGTGTCACCATGAAGGACATATTAACCACGACGAGTGCGGCGCACCGGAATTTTTCAACTCCGGAGCACGAGTACTCACTCTTGATGGTGAAGATTCAAAGATTGATCCTGAGGCGTTGAAGTGGGGTGTAAAGCATCGGATTGGTGACATGCACTCCTCACAGCCTACAACCGTAAGCCTCACACAGGCAACGGAATCAGGAACAATATATACGCTCGATGACATATGCAGACTGGGTGCCATTACCAAAAACTCCGGATTGCGTATGCACATGGACGGCGCGCGTTTTGCCAACGCATTGGTAGCACTCAGTTGTTCTCCTGCTGAAATGACGTGGAAATGCGGCGTTGATATTCTGTCATTCGGTGCAACCAAAAACGGCACAATGTCAGCAGAAGCGATTGTGGTTTTCGACAAAACAATCGCGCAGGAAATGTCGTTCCGCAGAAAAAGATCTGGCCATCTTGGTTCAAAAATGCGTTTTATGGCTGCACAGATGCTGGGATATCTTGAAGATGATCTCTGGTTGAAGAATGCACGTCAGGCAAACGCTATGGCAGCAATGCTAAAAAATGGACTGGAAAAATTACCCCAAATTTCTTTGATCGGTTCACCTCAGGCAAATATTATTTTCTGTAAAATGCCTAAGTACTGTATTGATAGATTGTTGGCGCAGGGATTCCGCTTCTACCACGACAGATGGGAACCAAACGTAGTGCGTTTTGTTACTTCGTTCGCCACAACAGAACAGGATATTCAGCATTTCTTATCCGCAGTATTTCAGGCTGTTGGATATGCTCAAGCCGTGTAGTAAACGATTTTCTACCGGAAGAATTCTTTTTTGACAGTGGCACTTTGTTGTGAGTAGGTAAGCAAACATTATGCAGAATACTGTTCAATATTTTCGTGCTCCCGATGTGCCCGGACTCGTATTAAGCGATGGGCATTTTTCTACGTTCAGCTTTGATCGTCACTTTCATTTGGACTATCATATTGGGCTGGTTGTGGATGGAGTGCAGCAGCAGAGTGCTTTTGGTAAAACGTCCCTCATTGGGCCGGGGCTTTTGTCTGTACTTTCGCCTGATGAAATGCATGATGGTTCCGGATATGAAAACAGTGAATACACGTTAAAGACCTTCCGAATTCCGCCTAATATATTTACTGAAGAAATGGCTGATGCAATGGATTCTGCACACCGCATAGAGTTTGGCAGTACCGTTCTAGACGATAAATCGTTATGGCATCGAGCCCATTCACTGCACACTATTTTGCAACGAGGTGATGCAAGCTCCTTATTCGTAGAAGAGCAGTGGCTTGATTTAGTGAAGAATCTATTGCTACATGTTACCGTGCACTCCGTGGATGAGCCGGAAGGAGCCCTAGCTAAGCCTCACTGGAAAGAAGTTCGCGATTACTGTCATGATAATCTGTCCGAAAAAATTACCTTGGAGCAGCTCGCATCGTTATGTAATTTGAACCGCTATCAGTTTTTACGCCGCTTCAAATCTACTGTAGGCGTGACTCCATACAACTGGCTAAAGCAGTTACGGCTTGAACATGCCTGCGCTTTATTGCGAAAAGGTGAGCGCGTCTCATGCGTTGCTGCAAACGTAGGTTTCTACGATCAGAGCCATTTTGTTCATGCCTTCCGCAAAGCCTATGGGGTACCGCCTTCTAAGTATTAACTTGGTGTTTGCCTCTGGCAGGTTTGTGATAGGGATGTTTACCTCCGGCGGGCACGGGCTCTGCCCCCTGCACCCCCCGCAAGGGGGACGCCCCCTTGACCGCGAAGATATTGCGATCTTAGTTTGTTGCTTATTATTTCACGCGGATTAATTTCCACTACCTTTCCTTTGAATAGAAATAAGGCTGTCCTAACTAGTTAGGACAGCCTTATTTGTTATACAGAAAGGTAATGGAGCATAAGCCGCGAGGCTATGTAACCAACGCTAGCCTCGTAGATAAAAGTTTTAGGAGAGTCCAGAGAAGCCCTTTTTTCGAAAGGGTTCTCTGGCCGCCGGAGGCAAAAAAGGTCACAGAAAAAAAGCGTCGCAGACCAGCCGAGGCAATTGCCTTACTTACTACTCCCAGACGATGCAGCTTCAAGCTGCATGTCGGTGAGTAGACTGTCGAGTTGCGCGGTGAGCGCGGAGATTTCTGCGAGTTCACCTGATGCTCGCGCCATGCCGTCTGCTGTTTCTTCTGCAACACTTGTTACGGCATTAACAGCGTATTCGATCTGCTCTGATACGGTAGCTTGTTCTTCAGATGCAGTGGCGATGGATGTGATCTGCTGCGCCGTATCGTATGTCATGGATACAATTTTCGCCATGGACTGACCGGCAGCATTGGCGGCTTCTGTAGACGCGGTGATTTCGCTTGCGGTGCTTTCAACTGCTTCAATGTTGGTGTGCGCCTGTGCTTGAATCTGCGTTACAGCCTGACCTACGTCGCGAGTAGCGAGCATTGTTTTTTCGGCAAGTTTGCGTACTTCGTCAGCTACTACGGCAAACCCTTTACCAGCTTCGCCGGCACGTGCTGCTTCGATGGCAGCGTTTAATGCCAGCAGATTTGTCTGGTCTGCAATGTCGTTGATGACTTCCATGACGCGGGAAATTGAATCTGTTTGATTTCCGAGCAATAGCATAGATTCTTTTAATTCAAGAATGCTGTTTTGGATGATTTCGATTGAGCCAACAGCCTGACGGACACCCACGGCACCTTCTTCAGCGCACTCTTTGGAGTCGTTTGCTAATTCGGCTGCATTGGATGCGTTGTGCGCAACGTCTACAACGGTAGAGTTCATTTGCGTGATGGCTGTGGCGGTTTCGATCATACGCTCACGCTGAACATCTACCCCACTGTTTACGGTATCTACTTGTGAAGTAAGGTTTCCAATGGATTCGTATACGCGTGTTGAAATATCTTTTGCTTTTTCTGCAACGGTACGGATGGTTTTGATAATAGCTGCAATGCGGTGTTCTTTTTCCTGCGCTACTGCAAGTGCTTCTTCTGTACGCTGAGCGTTGTGCCTGGCTTCTGCACTGGCATCATCTGCCTGCTTCATAAGCGCGTTCAGTTTGGCTACCATCGCTACTGTGTCGTTTTTAAGATTCTCAAACTCATGCAGATAGGTTGCGTTGATCTTTGCATGTAAATCTCCCCCTGAGACTTTATTTGCAAAGGTTCGCATATCATCCAATGGCGTAAAGAGATGTTTGCGTAAATTTAGAATGACGAAACAAAGCAGGGCTGCACCTAAGATCATAGCCATTGTCTGAAGTGTGAGCAGCGTACTTACGCGCTGATCAGCTTCTTTTTGCAGCATACTGACGGCCTTGTTCATGGCTGCCAGTACGTTAATACTTTTGGATGAGATGGAATGCAGGGCGTTTTCGTTGCCGTTTTGAGCAGAGTTTACGAGTTCTCTATATTCAGTCCAAAGGGTTTGTACTGTGAGAAGCTGCTCGCGGATAACACCTGTAGCGCCGGGCAGATATGCGTTGGCTCCGGATGGATTAAGCGTGGTTGGAGCATTGCCGGAGTTGATGAGCGAACGCAGAGTGGTGTCAAAAACCTTTTCTGTGTTTTTTAATTGCTTGATGGCTGCTGCTTTGTCTTTAGTAAAGGAAAGCACGAGCGTTTCTTTAGCAATTTTTTGGCTCAACATACGTTGCCGTCCGGAAAGGTTGATAACGAGACCATCGCTCTTTTGCTGGTTTGTCACGTAATATGTGCTTGAAAACATAGCTACAATTACCATGAAAATGGATATGAATGACAAAAGCATGCGTGCTTTAAGATTCATGAGGAAATCCCCCCTAATAGGATACAACATGGAATGGATGATTAAGGCTGTGTGGTTGAGAATAGTTACACTTAAGCGATATCGGTCTGAACGGTGATAACATTACAGAATAGTCTCAGATGGCGGGGGCTTTTGAAGAAAATAAAAAAGCTCCCGTAGTTCTTACGGGAGCTTAATAGTAACTATTATAAAATACAAGTCTATTTCCAGCGTTCCATAAAGGGAACAGCTGTGCCTTTTTCTTCAATATCTTTAATTAAGGCACTACCGAATACAACAGCATCAATTGCATCACCAAATGGTTCAAGCTGCTGCGGCTCTTTGATACCAAAGCCAAGGGCAAGAGGGATATCAAACACCTCGCGTGCATCACTGAGTGTTTTTTTCAATTCAGGTGGAAATGCAACGGCTGCACCTGTGGTTCCCATGTAGGAAACAACGTATACATAGCCTTCCGCTTCCTGTGCATACATTTGCATACGCGCTTTAGGAGTGTTCAGACCGATAAGAGAAATAAGCGCAATTCCCTGTTCTTTGAGGATTGCTTTGAACTCAGAATCTTCATCAAATGGGAGATCGGGAACAATCAGACCCGATACGCCAGCCTTTGCTGCATCCGCGGCAAATTCTTTAAAGCCGTATTGGAAGAATGGGTTGATGTATCCCATAAGCACGAGTTCTGCCTGATATTGCCCCTTGCGCTTAATGAGTTCATTCATAATCCAACGCAAGGTTACGCCTTGCTCCAATGCTCTGATAGATGCTGCTTCAACCACAGGACCATCAGCTGCAGGGTCGGAGAAAGGAACACCTATTTCGATAATGTCTGCACCGTTGGAATCAAGTTCTTCCAAATGCGTGAAAAAATCTTTTTTTGTTGGAAATCCGGCTGTGAGAAACGGAATGATTGCCTTGCGGCCTGCCTTAGTCGCAGCATTGATGCGTTGTGTAAGTGATGTCATGACTGCCCCCTTAATCAAACAGCTCGGTGCATTGTTCAACAATATCCATGTCTTTATCACCACGTCCTGAGAGGTTAACAATTACATTGCAGCCTTTCGGGAACTTCTCTTTGTTCTCAAGCACGTATGCAACGGCATGTGAACTTTCCAGCGCAGGAATAATACCTTCAGCACGGGTAAGCGTTTTGAATGCATTAAGTGCTTCATGGTCGCAAACCTTAACGTAGATTGCACGTCCGCAGTCTTGTAGGTGCGCGTGTTCTGGACCTACACCTGGGTAATCGAGTCCACCGGCAATGGAATGAGAAGGAAGAATCTGACCGTCATCATCCTGCAATAGCATGGTTCTTTGACCGTGCAGAATTCCATCGGTTCCAAGACAAAGTGGAGCTGAGTTTGTGCAACCTTCATCTCCGGTTCCGGCAGCTTCTACACCGATAAGTTGAACTTCCGCATCATCTACGAACCCAGAGAATATGCCGATAGCGTTTGAGCCACCGCCAACACAGGCAATAACGGAATGTGGCAGTTCGCCAGTGCGTTCAAGAATTTGCTTGCGGGCTTCCTTACCAACAACTGACTGGAATTCGCGTACCAGTGTCGGGAACGGATGTGGTCCCGCAGCTGTACCGAAACAGTAATGGTAGTCTTTCTGTTTTTTGATCCAGAAACGAAGCGCCTCGTTAATGGCGTCTTTCAACGTCTTGGAACCTGCTTCAACAGGAACAACGGTAGCGCCGAGCAGCTTCATTCGGCGTACGTTATGGAACTGTCTTTCCACATCAATAGCGCCCATAAAGACAATGCAGTCCATACCAAGAGCGCGGGCTGCGGTTGCAGTTGCAACACCGTTCATGCCTGCGCCGGTTTCGGTAAGCAGAGCTTTTTTGCCCATATGCTTTGCAAGCAGTGCCTGACCAAGCACGTTGTTGATTTTGTGGGAACCTGTATGGTTTAAATCTTCACGTTTAAGATACAGGTTGAAGCCCAGATCTTTTGAAATGGTAGGACAAAGTGTAAGGGGGCTTTCGCGTCCTACATAGTTTTTGAGATAATCTGATAATTCTTTCTGAAACGCTTCGGAAGGCACAATGTGCTCCAATGCGTGTTCCAGTTCTTTAAGGGGCGGAATGAGAAGTTCCGCTACAAATTGACCACCGAACTTGCCGAAGTATCCTCTAGTCATGATATTCTCTCTTTATGCAGCCTTACGCCAAAGGCTGCTAAAATTTATGGTAAAATGGGGGCGGTGAGCGCCTCCATAACGATTCGCAGTTTTACCGGATCTTTTTTGCCCGGTTCAGATTCTACACCTGAATTAAGATCGATGCCACAGGGGGCGCACCCTTTAAGCACTTCTCTTACGTTGTCGGGACCAATGCCGCCTGCGACAAACCATGATTTATAACCGCGTAATCCGTTAAGGAAACTCCAGTCTTGTGTTTTGCCGTGTCCGCCACCGGATGTACCGGCGTCCATAAGGAAAAAGCGGGAGCAACTCATAAACTGTTTCATATCTGCCTCAAGATCTTCCCGCGTTTCGTAGCGGGCAGGCCAAAACACTTTCATTACTTTTTGCTTGCCGACTTTGGCTGCAAACTCTGTGTCCTGATCGCCATGAAGCTGAGCAAGGTGCAGTTTAGCGCGCTGCATTATCAGGCGCACTTCGTCTGCTGTATGGTGCGTAAAAACACCAACGCGCATGACGTTTTCTGTCTCAATGGCTTTGACTTTTTCCACTGTCATAGCTCTGGGGCTGTTTTCATCGAAAATAAATCCGATTAAATCTGCGCCCAGTTCGATGCATAAATCAGCATCTTGCTGTGTGGTAATGCCACATACTTTCACAAAGGATTCTTTGTGCGCCATTAATGCTCTCCTTGAGGTTATTCTAATAGCCGGTTAAGCGCCTTTTGAGGGTCTCCACCCTGCATAAGCGCTGTGCCGACCAGCATCGCATCGTATCCCGCCATTTCAACTTGGCGTCGTTGTTCGGGTGATGAAATACCGCTGGCCGCGATCCATACTTCGGCAGTTCTGCGGTGAGGAATCATTCTCTCGCATATCGCAAGGTCAGTTTCCAATGTAGCTAGATTTCTATTGTTTACCTGAATTATTGTAGCATTAGCAAGCCTTGCAAGAACAAGATCTGCATGATTAAAAACCTCTACAACACTTTCAATTCCAAACGAAGCGCCAAGTTCAATTAATTCACTAAGTTCTGATGGTGAATTGAACAAGCGTGCAATGAGTAATTGAGCGGATGCAGGAGTGGAAGCTGTTTCAATAACCTGCAAAGGATGCACAATAAAATCTTTGCGCAGCATTGGTAAACCTACAAACTGCATTCGCTTTAAGAATTCAAGCTTACCCTTAAAGTATTTTTCTTCAGTTAGCACGGAAAGTGCTGTTGCTCCTGCTTTTGCATATTGCTCTGCTACATCTTCAGGAGAAAGATGTGGTGCAATATCGCCACGCGAAGGAGACGCGCGTTTGTATTCTGCAATGCACGCCATTTTGTTTGCACACAATGTTGCAGCAAACGGAATACGTTCACCTTTGTAAGCAGCTGGTAGTGCATCGTTCTTTTTCTGTTGAACAAGTCGCGCAATTTCAGCATGTTTCGCTGCAAGAAACTTATTAAGCATGGAGGACTTTCCTTCCGACTCCTGCTGCAACGGCTTCGCGTGCGCGTTCCATACAGGTGTTAAGTGGTTCATTAGTAATAAGGTGTAATGCCATTCCCGTATTCAATGCCAGCATATCAAGCATCGCCTTAGGGCCTTTTCCTTCCAGCAACTCGCGCAGAACAGCCAAACCTTCTTCTTTACCCTGAACAGCCAGATCTTCTTCTGCACACGGTTCAAAGCCAAATTCAGCAGGATCAAGCTCCGCCTGACGAGTTGTGCCATTTTCAACAAAAATTACTTTTGCAACGCCGCTTGTGGTCAATTCATCGTATCCACCCGCGCCATGAACAACCGCAGCACGTTCAACACCTGCCTGTGATAGTACTTCCGCCATGATTTCCATAAACTCAGGCTTAGCAACGCCAAGCAGCATATGCGTTGGGCGGGCAGGGTTAAGCAATGGGCCCAACAGATTAAAGAGCGTTCGGTATCCAAGCTCCTGACGAACCGGCATGACGTGTTTAAACGCAGGGTGATAATCCGGTGCGAACAAAAATGCGAAGCTACGTTTTTCAAGTTCAGCTGGAATTTCTTCCGGCAGTAATCGCAGGGGCAAGCCCAGCCCTTCAACTGCATCAGCGCTGCCACATGAAGAAGAAACCGCGCGGTTGCCGTGTTTAGTAACCGTAAAGCCCATGCCCGCAAGTGTAAGAGCAGTAGCAGTGGAGCAGTTAAACGAATTTTTACCGTCGCCGCCTGTACCAACCAAGTCGATAGTTGCGCCATCAATAGGTTCAACCGGTTTAGCGCGTTCTAAACAGACGCGTACCGCGGCGTGGATCTCTTCAGCTGTTTCGCCTTTCTGACGCAACCCCATTAACAAAGAACCAGCCTGACCGGACGTCATTTCTCCGTCCATCAGTTTGGTGAAGACGCAGTGCGCGACCTCTTCGGTTAAGTGCTGGCCTTCCGCCAAGCGTTCTAAAATATCTGCCGTATTCATCTCATTGTTCCTTATCGTCATTGTGTTGTGCCTCCAGTGTGTCTGTCATCTTTTTTGTCTCTGAGATTTGCCTTCGGCGGCTTAAGAACCTCTTGCAAGAGGTTCTTAAGAATCTCCAGAAACCTTTATTAGGCGAGGGACATACGTTGTATTTGTTCTCTCGCGGCTTAAAGGTTGTTGACTTGGAGTGTCAGGGAAGAGCGTTAACAAAGTGCTCTTTCAGCTATATGAGGGCTTCTTGTGTCAGAAAGAATCCCTCAGCGTTACAGACCGGTTAGTGCGAGGAGATTATGAGTTTTTAGCTGTGATTTTATCGGGAAAATTCTTCAGCATTGCCTCGCCCTGTGGTGTCAGAATTGATTCGGGATGAAACTGAACACCAACCCAAGGGCGGTCGGCATATTTAATGCTCATAATCTCCTCTTCTCCGTCCGGTGTCTGTGTGGAGGACGTTGGAACAAGTAAGTTGTCTTCGTTTTTTGTAATAATCAAAGAGTGGTAGCGCGCAACCTGCATAGGGGATTCAATTCCCTCAAAAAGTCCTTCGCCATTATGCTCAATGTTTGAATGTTTACCGTGCATAATGCGTGGAGCAATATCCACTGTGGCACCTGCAAAATGAGCAAGAACCTGATGCCCTAAACAAACGCCGAGAACAGGAACTTCCTTAGGAAGCAGAGCCAAGAAGTCTAAACATAGTCCTGCATTTTCCGGTTTACCTGGGCCAGGTGAGATGCACACCATCTCTAGCTTCCCGCTTGCTGCAAGTTCTAATAATTCTGGATCATCATTCCGAACGACATGCGGATATCGTCCAGTTTTTTGAAATGCCTGCACCAAATTGAAGGTAAAAGAATCGTAATTATCGATAAGAAGAAACATGCTATCTCCATTGCCAGTACGTTCTGTCTCCACATGTTGAGCAAGCCGTAATGCTGTATGTGGGTGAAACGTCCTCGCAAATAAAAGTTGTATTAATGTCCTACGCCCAAAGGGCAAATAAACTTGCGGTCAAGGGGGCGTCCCCCTTGCGGGAGGTGCAGGGGGGTGGAACCCTGCCTGCCCGTCGGAGACAATTCCCCGCTGAAGGCGTTGTTAACGCCCAGCAAAAACATCCGCTTGCCCCGTGGCTTTGAGAGTCACCTTGAGTACACGGGCTTTGTTGTGGCATTCTTCCCATTCTTTTTCAGGAACAGAGTCATGCACGATCCCTGCGCCGCACTGCCATTGGACAGTGTTGTCTTTGACCCACATGGTACGGATAAGAATACCGGTATCAAGGTTTACGGATTCCTTATCCAGCCCAAGCCAGCCGATGGTGCCAGCGTATGCGCCTCTGGAGACTGCTTCTGTTTCTTCAATAATTTCGATAGCGCGAATTTTCGGCGCGCCGCTTACGGTTCCAGCTGGGAAAGTCGCACCGAGAACGTCGAGGGCGTCGTATCCTTTTTTAAGTTGTGCTTTCACGTATGAAGTCATGTGCATTACGTGGCTGAACCGTTCAACCTGCATAAATTTTTCTACGGACACGGTGCCTGCTTCAGCGATGCGTCCCACGTCGTTTCTTCCAAGATCTACGAGCATGACATGTTCTGCGCGTTCTTTCGGGTCTGCGAGCAGGTCTTCTGCAAGGGCTGCATCTTCTGCGTCGGTTGCGCCGCGTGGACGAGTTCCGGCGATTGGACAAACTTCCACGGTGTTGTCCTGACAACGCACCATGGTCTCCGGTGAAGAACCGATGAGCGTGATGTGTGAAAGACGCATGAAGAACATGTACGGTGACGGGTTAATCTGTCGCAGTCTGCGATAAAGAATAAACGGGTCACCTTCGAATGAAGCCTGAAAACGGGTAGAAACAACCACCTGAATGGCTTCGCCTTGTCTGAGCTGTTCCTGCACTTTTTGAACGTTTCGCATGAAGGAAGCTTTGTCCGGTATGGTTGTTATTTCGCCAATACTCGGGGCTTCCGGTGTGCGTTCCACTGCTGCTCTGTCCATTTTAACGGGCAGGTTGTCCGCTAGGTTGAGCATGCAGAGCTTGTTGTACAGATGATCGAAGAGAACAATTGTGCCGGGTAGCATAAGGCATGCATCACTATTTTTCGGAGGTAGAACCTCTTCTAATTTTTTTTCAAACATGCCGATTGTTGTGTATCCGAAGTATCCAAAGAGACCGCGGGCAATGGCTGGGAGCTCTTTCATGTCACCTTGCGGCTCAATGTGGATAGCTTCCATTACCTTGCGTGCACCTTCTATAAAATCCATTCCTTCGAATTCTTTAAGCTTATTGAGCCTGCTGTCGCGTGAAGCAACTTCGAGTTTGCCGTTTTTGCAGCCAAGGCGAAGAAGTAAGTTGAAGCCGATAACGCTGTATCTGCCGCGTCTTCCGTCTACCTCTGCACTTTCAAGAAGGAATCCCTGACTTTTTCCGACGAGTCCTAAGAAGAGGCTTATGGGGGTCTGAATGTCTGCTGCCAACCATTGGCCTGTCTGTTGTAACGTGATTTTCATGGCATTCGTTCTCTCGTTTAGTGTGTTGATAGGGTCATAAAAAAAGCCGCACCTCTTATAAGAAGTGCGGCTTGGTACTTGCGTAAGTACGAAGGGTACAATACGGGGCTATTGATGCACTTCTCCTGAGGAATCCTTAAATCGCCACCAAAGTAGAGCGCGTTCAACAATAACGTTGATGTCGCCACCAGCAGCAATATTCAGGATAGAACGATAGGAGCGCACAGCGTCCTGAGAGCTTGGGTTTGCTTCAAATAAACCTTCAAAGAGTTCTGCATCTTCGGTGATCATTTTTTCGGCAGCTTTCATTCGGCGTTCAAAAGACGGTGTAAGGTACGGCATTACATTGTCCTTACCAGCCAAAAGGGCGAGGTAAGAAACAGATGTAACAAAATTTAAACCTTGGATAAGTGCGGTTGCTTGGTCGTGCTCTTCTGCTGAAGAACAAAACGGCTCACAGCCGATGCGGGTGAAGAGGTCTTCAACCATGCGTGCAGAATTCGCATCACAGCCTTCGGAAGGCGTGATTGCTACACGCACGTCATCAGCCTTCGGCTCGGGACCGAAGAGAGGATGTGTCCCCACTACGGGACCGTTGTACGCTTTCTGCATCTGCATCATGGGTTGAACCTTTACGGAAGTAATGTCCGCCAAAATTTGCGGCGGCTTCATGTGCTTGGTAGCACATTTTACAACATTGTAAAATACCGCAGCTGGGACACAAATCAGTACGATTTGTGCATCTGTAATTCCTGCCTGCAACACTTCATCGGTCAAAGGCTGATCTATTTCTGCTACTTCGAGACCGGCCTTGGAAAAACGGGAGCACAACATGGCGCCCATTTTTCCTGTAGCACCTACAACGGCAACTTTTTTGAGTATAAAGTCTATCTCCTGCATGGTGATACTTTCTCCCACTCTTCCCAGAAGGTAGGGAAGGATTTAGCAACGCATGCTTTGTTATCAAACTCAATATCACCGAGTGCAAACTGAAGTAGCGCAAGGCTCATAGCCATTCGGTGGTCGTTGTAGGTCGAAAATACAGTGCCCGCAGGCGCTGTAATATTTTTTCTATCAGGACGGATGGTGATTCCGTCATCTGTAACTTCTGTTTCGACACCAGCCTTGCGTAATTCTGCTGCCGGTGCGGCGAGTCTGTCACATTCTTTAATTCGCAAATGTGCTACGTTGCGGATGGTGGTTTCACCTTCTGCATATGCGGCAAGTGCGGCAACGGTAGGCACGAGGTCTGGGCAGTTGCCCATATCTACATCAATACCTTTCAGCTTGGATGGATGCACGGTCACGCCGTTATCTTTCCACTCAAGCTTAGCACCCATTTGTTGCAGTATTGTGAACATCGCCTTGTCGCCTTGCAAAGAATTTTCGCGAAGGTTGGCAATATGCACTGGTTCAGTTCCAAGGGTACCGGCTGCGAGGAAGTACGATGCGTTAGACCAGTCACCCTCTACAGTGTAGTCGCCGTTGCGGTACATGCATGGCTTAACAATGAAGCGTGTTTTGTTCGGGACGGCGGTTTCAAATGTGCGCCAGTCTTTTTCAACCCATTCGGAGCCTTCCAGTGTTTCTACGCGGAAGGTGATGCCGAATAGTTCCATAGCGTCCAAAGTAAGTCCTACGTAAGGCCAGCTCACTGCTTTGTTGCCGACAAGATTAATTGTCAGCCCGCGGGTAGAAGGTGCTGCCAGTAGCAAGCCGGAAAGGTACTGACTGGATTCTTCCAATGATATGGAAACTTCGCTTCCTTTCAGTCCGTCTGTGTCTAAAACAATTGGGGGACAACCCTCTACGCCTTCGTACGTAACTTCTACTTTAAGGCTTGAGAGTGCATTTGCAAGTTCTTTAATGGGTCTTTCATGCATCCGCGGAGCACCGTGAATGCGGAATTTTCCTAAACCTGCTGCAAGTACACCAGTTAGGAGACGACAGGTTGTTCCGGATTCATGCACGTCACAAGAGACAGGTTCAGCCATGCCGCCTGCCGGTGTGCCGCAGCAACCGGTGACGCTATAAACGCCTGCTCCCTGCCGATAGATTTTTGCGCCGCAGTCGTTAAAAATACCGATGGTGCGTGCTAAATCTTCGCTCTCAAGTACGCCGGATACTGTAGAGTCGCCTGCTGCCATAGCGGCGCCGATGATCATACGATGGGATACTGATTTTGAAGCTGGGGCGGTGATGGCGATCATGGGTCTGTCTCCAATTGACTAATAATTATTTTTTCTGCTCATCCGTTGCTGTGGCAATGTCACTGGCTTTAGTAAAGTCTATGTATTGTCCGGCAGGGTAACTGCCCAGGATACGCAGGGACTGACATTCAGCATGTAACTCTGCAATAAGCTGCTCGTATTCATCCGTAGAAAGGTCACTTTCGATGTCGACAAAGAAGACGTAACGCCATTTTTCGCCGCGCATCGGACGCGATTCGAGCTTTTTCATATTCAGCCCTTCACGTGCCATGATGTTGAGCACTTTTGCAAGGGCACCGGGTTTATCCGGTACGGTAAAGAGCAAGGATGTTTTGTCCTGTCCTTCTCCGTCGCTCGGCTTGGAGCCGATGATGACGAAGCGAGTCCAGTTGTCCTGCATGTCTTCAATATGTTCAGCCAAAATGTTCAGCTTGAGTAAATCTGCAAGGCTGCCGTGCCCGATGGCTGCTGCGCCTTCTTCTTCCTGAACTCTACGTGCAGCCGCTGCGGTGCTCTCTGTCGGGATGATGCGCGCATTAGGTAAAGTTGAGCGTAGCCAGTGCGAGCATTGTCCCAGCGGTTGCGGGTGCGAGTAGACGGTGTGAATATCTGCGAGCAGTTTTTCACGTGTAAGCAAACTGTGGCTGATGCGGCAGAAAAGTTCCGCCTCTATATAAAGGTCATGCTCCATAAAAAGATCAAGGCTTTGTCCCACTGAGCCGTACAGTGAATTTTCAAGCGGGATAACTCCCAGCTCACATTCATTGTTAGCTACAGCGCGGAATACAGCATTAAGGTCTTTTTGTGGTGTATAATCTACAGAACGACCCAGAAATTCGATTCCTGCAAAATAGGAAAAGGTACCTTCCGGCCCGAGGTAAGCAACACGCTGAGGACGCTGCAAAGCACGGGAGGAAGAGAAAATTTCGCGGTAGATAAAGCGTAGGTGCTCAATGGGGATAGGCCCGTCGTTGTTAGAACGAAGATTGTCGAGCACTTCCTTTTCGCGGAACGGCTTAAATACTACATCTTGTTTACCGCGTTTCAGCTTGCCCACTTCGAGAGAAAGAGAAGCACGGCGGTTGAGTAAATCAAGGAGTTTAATATCTGTAGCGTCGATTTCGCTGCGAACCTCTTTGAGGCGCGGCAGATTGTCTACGCTGGTATCAGTATCGGCACCTGTATTTTCAGGTGTGTCTGCTTTCTTTTGTTCAGACATGCTAGCCTTCCTTGATCTCTTCTTCGATACGCATGCCGAAATGGCGGCCTGCAATGTCGGTACGAACGAGAATTTCGTCACCTTTTTTCAAATTAACAACACTTATCGGAGTACCTTTTGTGTCGACTACGCGGATAGTTTCTGCATTTTGCAGGAACACTGCGCCTTCAACGCCATTTACTTCAGCTTTAATCAGCAGCATAGGACGAACTTCTATTTTGCAACGTCCTACGATTGCGATGGAAGTGGAACCGTCGTGATTAACGATGAGCACTTCGTCGCCGGAAGCAAGTTCTTCAAGGTATGTTGTTTTATCGTGCGGTAACTGTGTATATGCGTGCACAGCACCTGCATTGATACGAAACGGACGTGCAGCCACGTATTCGTTGTTCTCGGTTTCAGCATGGACAAGGAAGGTAAAGGCAGAAGAATTTCCGACGAGCATGCCCTGACCTCTTTTGAGGACGGAGAGTGTATCAACACAAACTCGGTGGCCTAATCCGGATGAGCGAACCTCGGTGACAGTCGCCGGAACGAGATCCAGTGTGCCCATGGAGAGTTTGCACTGTGCTACAATCTGCTTCAATTGAGTAATTCCATCTGCGGTTACAACTACGCCTTCTACGCCTCTTTCAAGGATGCCGAAAGCAAGGTGCGCTTCTTCTGTTGTGTTGGCTTCAACCAGCACGTTGTCAGACTGCGCTAATAAATTTTCAATCGGGATAATTTCCCATCCGTGACCGATAATGACTTGCTCGCCTTTTTTCAGACGTTCTGCTGCCTCTTCTTCGACACTTTTTTCAGTAAGCGTAATGACAGGCATAGACTCTGCTGCGAGCACGGTGCAGCGGGATAGACTGGCTACTCCGGCCATGTTTTTTTCCGGTACGATAATGCCGTCAACGCCTGATTCCAGAGCGAGGGTGACGTGATCTTTATTGAACGGTACGCTTGCGAAGAGAACTTTTTTCATTTTACTAAGTCCGGATAAATTCGGGTTAATCGTTTTCTACGAGTTCCATTGCCTGCTCAACATCCCAGTCTTCATGTACTACGCCGCGGAGCGCTTTTACGAGCATTGCACTGTTTTTGTGCTGGAAGACGTTACGGCCAACTGAAAGACCGGCACCGCCAGCGCGAACAGAGTCATGAACCATTGTGATGAATTCGCGAGTGGAGTTCATTTTTTCGCCACCGGCAATAACAACTGGAACACAGCAGGCTTCAACAACTTGTGAGAAGGAATCGATATCGCCAGGGTAGGAAACTTTTACGAGATCTGCGCCTAATTCTACAGCAACACGGGCACAGTGGGCTACGTTTTTAACGTCGAATGGATTATGAATGTGCTGGCCTCGTGCGTACATCATTGCGAGAAGCGGGACGCCCCAATCGTTTGCAATGGCGGATACTCTGCCGAGGTCTGACAGCATTTGACTTTCTGTTTCGTCACCAAGGTTAACGTGAACAGATACACCGTCTGCGCCGTGTTTAATTGCATCTTCAACGGTTGCAGTAAGTGTTTTAGCGTTTGGTGAGGGAGCAAGTGAAGTAGAACTTGAGAGGTGGACGATAAGTCCAACGTCACGTCCGCCTGCGCGGTGTCCACAACGAACAAGACCTTTGTGCATCAGTACGGCATCTGCGCCACCTTCTGCAATGTTGCTGACAGCTTTTCGCATGTCTACAAGGCCGTCGATCGGGCCAACAGAAACACCGTGGTCCATAGGAACAATAATTGTTCGACCGGTGACTCTGTTAATAATGCGCTCCATGCGGATCTTCTTGCCAATTTCCATCGTATTCTCCTTAGCGTGTACTTTGTAAAGCAATCACCCTGTAAGTACGAATGCATTGTTGTTAGCATAATGCAGCAAAAAACTATCTTTGTTTTGCTTGCCCGATCTTTTATCAATCTTTGGGCGTTTGGCATAGTTGCTAAATGTGCATTTTCTTAACAAGTTGCTTCAGTTGTTTCGGATTAGTCCGCTACAGCTTGCGCATAAAAAAAAGAGCCGCAGGCTGTATGCCCGCGGCTCTAAGTTTTCTAGTTGGTGTCGAATCGTTCGTTTACACGAAGGCACCAGAAAACCGGCCACGGGCTTTGCCATAGCTAAAGAAGAACCAAAAATAAAAATTGGTTTCGATATGAGCTGGGTTGGCAAAGATTGCGTTCATGGTATTTCTGATTCCTTTACAAGTTTGTTAAATTCGATGCTGAAGCATAGAGACGAGAGGCGTTTTCTGTCAATACGAAATTTAAAAAATGTGGGATATAAGTCAAAAGTCGTATGTAATTGTCTAGAATTGCATGATATAAAATTGCCTAAGTAATGAGCGATACGTTTTTTTATTTTCTCTGCTACCAAACGTTTTTATGAACACGAGATGCGTCAAATCTGTCTTGAGGCTTCAGGCTCTGGTCAGGATGCCCAAGCACGATGACCGCGAGAGGTACTGTGTTTTCCGGTGCTTTAACGAGTTCACGTGCTGCGTCTACACGGTCTTCTTCCGGCCATAACCCGCACCATACAGCGCCGAGCCCTTCGCTGTGTGCTGCAAGAAGGAGATTCTGGATAGCTGCGGAACAATCGAGCATCCAGTTTCCTGGATACTTTTCAACATTACGGTCGCCGAGTACCATAATGGACAGCGGAGCATTTGCTGCCATACCAATATACGGGCTGAGTTTGGCAGTTTTTTCAAGCTGTGCTTTGTCGTCTATTACAATGAACTGCCAAGGTTGTTCATTACCGGCACTAGGAGCTGCCATGGCGGCTTTGAGCATGGTTTCGATTTTTTTTTCGCTGACTGGTTCAGCTGTGAACTTACGAATAGAGCGTCGGTTGGCAATGGCTTCAAGTACGTTCATGTTCTCTCCTGAAAATGCTGTTTTTGTTTTGAGGTAGGATTGTACCACAGGTTTGCTACAGTTTGTCCTGATATGCACCTGCTGAATAAGTAAGCTCGTAACTGTGGCTGTAAATCTCTACTAAGTTACCGAACGGATCTTCGCAGTACACCATGCGGTACGGTTTTTCACCCGGATAGTATTCACGTACAGGCATGCGTTGTTTTCCGCCGTGTTCTACAATTTTGGCGGCAAGCCCTTCAACATCAGTGTCTTGAACACAGTAATGGAAAATGCCTGATTTCCAGTATTCAAAATTATTCTCGCGGCGTTCTGCATTAGGGAATTCAAAAATTTCCACACCGATTTTGTCACCTGTGGAAAGGTGGGCAATTTTAAAGCTGCCCCAGCCTTTACCGAAGACATCGTTACACATGATGCCGATGGCAGATTCATCCTGTTTAATTTCAGTTGGCGGCATAATAAGGTACCAACCCATAACTTTTGTATAAAATTCAACTGCCTTTTCTAGGTCTGTTACGCTAAGTCCGATATGGGAAAAAGTTCTTGGGTATGTCATGAGAGGTCTCCTCGTGTTTTCATTTTGCTTCACGCAGGAAATATAACCTGTTATTTTTTCGAAACAAGAAGGCACTTTTTTCTCTTATGCATACCTTTTGGTAGGTTTTATTGGTACTAGCGTATTTCAAGGAATATTTTTTTATGATTAAATGGAACGGGAAGAAATATCGATGTCCTGTTGAAGTGGGCATGGATGTTATCAGCGGTAAATGGAAAAGTCTTATTCTCTGGCATCTACACGAGGGTGACAAGCGATACAAGGAACTGGAACGTATTGTTCCGGGTGTGAGTCAAAAGATGCTGACGCAGCAACTTAAAGAGATGGAGCGTGATGGATTACTCATCCGCACTGTTTACCCCGAGGTTCCACCGCGCGTTGAATATGCTCTTACTCCATTAGGGCATAGTGTTTTTCCCATTTTAAAGATGATGCATGATTGGGCAATTGATGAGTTGGGCTGCGAGCATGCATGCACTCGTGGTTCTGATTAATAGTAATATTGCACTATGCTGCACTGTGAATTCTGCTCTGTCTTTTACGATACTCGGGCAGGGGGTACGCAAAGCCCGTTTGGTCAGGAAATACGGCTTCGCAGCATGTAACGTTTGATCAGGGAGTAATCATGAAGCAAGGCATCCGGATAGAATCTGATTCAATGGGTAATATTGAAGTGCCTGACGATTGTTACTGGGGAGCACAGACGCAGCGTTCGTTGCATCATTTTTCTATCGGCGCAGAGCGGATTCCGCTTGAAGTTATTATCGCGCTTGCTCATATCAAGAAGGCCGCAGCCCATGCTAACGTAGAGCTTGATGTGCTTTCGGAAGATGTGGGGCATCTAATTATTGAAGTTGCGGATGAGATTTGCAACGGGGGGCACGATGGTCAATTTCCGCTTCATGTGTGGCAGACGGGTAGTGGTACGCAGACAAATATGAATGTAAACGAGGTGATTGCCAACCGTGCTAATGAAATAGCTGGTAGTCCTCTCGGCAGTAAAAGTCCCGTGCATCCTAATGATCATGTGAACCGCTCGCAGTCTTCCAACGATGTTTTTCCAAGTGCTATGAATGTGGCAGCAGCAATTGCCATAGAATATTATCTTATTCCCTCCATCGAAGCACTGATCAAAGTTTTTGCAGAAAAAGCTGACTTGTGGGCTGATGTTCCAAAGCTAGGACGCACGCACAGGCAGGATGCTGTTCCTATGACCGTAGGGCAGGAGCTTTCTGCATATGTGTATCAGCTTGAAGCTGATCTTGAACGATTAGGGCAGGCATTGCCGCAGGTGCATACGCTTCCGCTTGGCGGCACAGCTGTCGGAACAGGGTTGAATGCGCCGAAAGGTTTTGCTGAACGCGCCATAGGGCACCTAGCAGAATACATAGGTATACCGTTTACGCCGATGGAAAATGCGTTTGCAGGATTGTCATCCAGTGATGACATTATTTCCGCATCGGGTGCTGTGCGCACTCTTGCATGCACTCTTCTTAAAATCGCAAACGACATTGCTCTACTTTCTTCCGGCCCGCGTGCTGGCATTTGTGAATACGTTCTCCCTGCCAATGAACCGGGTTCCTCAATTATGCCGGGGAAAGTGAACCCTACACAGTGCGAAGCGTTGTCAATGGTGTGTGTGCAGGTGATGGGGCTTGATTCTTCATTGGCTTTTGCAGGTTCACAAGGGGTAATGCAGTTGAATGTGTATCGTCCTTTGATGATCTATAATCTTCTTTCTTCAATCCGTTTGATTACAGACTCTACCCGTATGTTTACGCAATACGCAGTGGCAGGGCTTGAATTGAATTTCAAAAAAATTGAGGATTACTTGTCTTCGTCTCTGATGCTTGTAACGGCGCTTACGCCGGTTATCGGATACGACAAAGCCGCTGAGGCAGCAAAGAAAGCATATGATCAGGATAGAACGCTTAAAGACGTGGTGCTTGAAGATGGTTTGCTTGACGAAAAGGCATTTGATGAAGCTATGAATTATATGCGCATGGCAAGACCGCACGAAGAGTAATTTTTTGAACTGAAGAGTGTATTAAGCGCTGCTCCACCTTACGAAAGATTGAGGTGGGGGAGCGCTTTTTTTGTATGAACTGTGGATGTGCTGTTGGGTATGTGATGCCCCCACAGAAGTATGTTCTTGGCGTAAACAATGAAGATTGGGCGAAAAAAAAGACCCGCTTAAAAGCGAGTCATAATTTTTCAAGTGGTGCCGCGACACAGAATTGAACTGCGGACACGGGGATTTTCAATCCCCTGCTCTACCAACTGAGCTATCGCGGCACGACGAGGAAATATCTACAGGAAGGTGACTTTTGATGCAAGTAAAAAATTAACTGCAGCCATCTTCTTGAAGATGGTGCCGCGACACAGAATTGAACTGCGGACACGGGGATTTTCAATCCCCTGCTCTACCAACTGAGCTATCGCGGCACAGGTGGAAGGTTTAGAGAAAGACCGGCGTGTTGGCAAGCATTTTTTTTAAAAAAGTGCATTTTTTTTATAAAAAGCCAAAAAGCACGCACGGAACGCTCATCTGCTGTCGTGCAGATGTTTATAGTTTGCAGTGTAACTGCAAACTATATTGCGTTTACTTCCTTAATAAACTCTTCACCAAATCTAGTGTTAAGCAATCGTTCCAGCGCCGCGATCATTTCCGGATCATAGAAATTTTCCATTTCTTTCAAAATTTCAAATGAATTTTCAACGGACAATGCAGGGCGATACGCACGAGGTCTGATAAGTGCGCAGAACGTGTTTGTAAGACCGAGTAATTTTGCCGGAGGAATGATCTCGTCACCGTGCAAATGTTCCGGATAGCCGGAGCCGTCCATTTTTTCATTCATCTGCGTCACGGTTTCTACAACTGGCAGCCCGAATTCAATATTGCCGAGAACTTCTTTTGCATGCAACGCATGTTTATCCATCTCGATTTTTTCTTCCGGTGTCAGAGCACCCGGTTTCAGCAAAATCTCGCGCGGTACAAAGAGCTTGCCAATCTGGGAAAGGTTTGCTGCTGCTTCAATGGTAGAGATTTCTGCATCGGACATATTCAAGTTACGAGCAAGCTCGACAGAAACTGATTCGAGCATACGGGTATGACCGCCAAGATACGGATCAATATGCTCAATGGTGCTTGCCAGTGCCGTAATCGTTTGCTGTTCCGCTAATTTTCGTTGTTCTTCAGCCTCAACAGCTGCGGTAATGTCACGGAAAACGGAAACAATGCCGCTAAGCGTGCCTTCTCCGTCGAAGAACGGTGCTTTGGATATCTGCATCACATAACGCTGTGACTGAAGATAAATCTTCTCTGTAGTGTTGATAGGCTCTTCAGACATGATCACAAGTTGATCTGAGGACGCAAGGCGATTTGCTGTTGCGTAGCCGAACACTGCGGTGTCATCCAGTCCATGCATTTCTTCAACAGTACGACCAACGGCATTTGCAAACGCCGGGTTCACGTACTGGTATATCCCATCATTATTTTTAAGTGCGATATAATCCGGAATAGTATCGTTAATGGAATCAAGGAACATTTTTTGTTCTTTGATAGTCATAGCGAGTTCGCGGAAGTTATCTGCAACTTTTTTGTTGTCCTGTGAAATGAGCAGCCACCAGAACAGGAAGATAACCAATGTAAATGCGCCGATAGCGAGCAAGGCTATGACAAGGGTTGTCCGGATAGTTGAGGTCAGCTCTGCACGGGCTATATTGTAGTCAATTTCTTCAATGACCCACCAGTTGATATTCGGAATTTTGATTCCGTATGAATATCCCCTCGCAGTGTTGCTCAGGTTTTCGCGAAGGGCGAACGGAAGAATATCTTCTTCAATCATGCCGAATGCCGAATTGATTTCTGAAATTCCTTCCGGTTGCCAAGGGAGAATGTCCTGCAAGGCACCATTCATCTTTTGAACAAGATGCGTTGTGTTGCCTTGTTCGGCCAGCGGAGAAGCGGAAATGATTTCTGTAATTTTACCTGAAGCAAGCTTTGAAAGCATAAGAACAGAAATAGGTTTTGTGTATTCTCCCTCAAATTCAGGTGGAAAAATAGGCAAGAACATGTCGAAGACAAGCCCGTTGCTGCTATTGCGTACAGTTGAAAAATGGACTTTTGGGTTTTCCAGAACACTATTCACCATATCGAGCTGTTCCTGACTAAGAGCAGAAACGTTTGCGTTGGTGGCAATGTAAGTCTGTCCGAATCGGTTGATGATTCGGCTGTCGGAAAAGCCTGCATAGCTTGAAAACTCTTCGAGCAGGTTGCGCATCATAGGTAACTGTTGCGCAAGGGTAGAGTCATCTGCTTGTGATGCTTCTTCTGCGTACAGGCTACCGATATTATTACCCAGCAGGTTCACTTCTGAAGCAAACAGACGGAACAGGTCGGCGTTAATAAGCCTGTCACCTTGTTCAGCCATAGCTTGCAACCAGTTGTTTATGCTTTCTGAACGCCCTGTTGCCTGTAGCTTTTGCTGTTTTTCAAGGCGAACCTTGAGCAAGGCTTCTTCACTTTTAATGTGAATGAAGCAGAGTATTGCAGAAATGACAACAATAGCGGAAAGCACAGCGATGCCGAACCATTTTAGACGAGAGCGCTTATCCTGCGTAACGGGAAGCTCATAGTCATTCGTTTTAGTAGGCATTTTCAGCTCCGAGATCATTTTTTCGGCTTGGAAGCCGGTTGATTTTTTTCACAGGGATATGTGCCCAGCGATTAGTTTCGTTTACAGAAAACTGCGGTACATAGTGCGAGAACTTTGAATGCGAGAGTACCAGTTTTGTCTGGTTGTCCAGCACCCATGCATCACCCTCATGGAAGACAACTAACACTGCATGACCAAGGCGTCGGATGTTGTCCATAAGAGCGACAATACGCATCGAGCTTGCGGGTACTCCCAATTCTCGTAATGCATAGTACTTGGCAATTGCATAATCTTCGCAGTCACCTGATTTTTTGACAAATTCAGGTGGCGATGCCCAGTACTCGCGCTGTCCCCAGTTTTCTTCATCAAGGCGATACGGCCACTTGTTAAAGTAGGTATTGACCTTGCGTAGTTGCTGCATACGTGATGCGGAAACAATTGTGCTTTTAAATTGTTTCCAGCGTTGCCGCTGGTTTTTTCCGGACGTAGGCAGCGAGTTTGAAAGATACTGCTGCTTATGTGCAGCCATTTTATTTACAATACGTTGCCACCGAGCCAACGTTTTATTTTTGCCCTTTAATTCCATGGTACGAAACAGGCGAATGTTTCCTCGTTTATCTTTTAAGGGGCCAGTGCTGGCGATAACTTTTTTTTGTGGTTTCGGCGTTGTTTTTTTTACCGGGGGCGGCTTAAACAGCATACGGAATGCAGATTTCTTCTTTCCTTGAGAAAGAGACGCCCCTTTTGTACTGACAGAAGGTCTGGATTTGTTCGTCTCGGATTGTGCAGAAGCTTGCAGGCACTGCGTTGCAAGAAAAAAGCAACAGACAATACTGACAAGGGTTACACAAAAAATTGTCGAATGTTTCCAGTGGTGCAATTACCGTTCTCTCAGAGCGTTTTGTTTTGCCTTTAATATTGGTTTCAGCAGATAGTCGAGAACAGATTTTTTGCCTGTCAAAATATCAACTGAAGTTGTCATACCGGGAATAATTGGCAATTTCTCTCCCCGATACAGTATAGTATTGGTTTTTGTGCGCAGTTTTACAAGATAAAAACTTTCGCCACGCTTGTCTTCAATTGTATCAGCACTAATCTGTTCAACGTAACCTTGGAGTCCGCCGTAAATAGAAAAGTCATATGCTGTAATTTTGATCATTGCTTTTTGCCCCGGGTGCAAGAATGCAATGTCAGCAGGACGCACACGCGCTTCAACAAGCAACGTGTCATCAAGCGGTACAATTTCCAGAATAGTGTCACCCGGTCTAATAACCCCGCCAAGCGTGTTAGCTGCAATCTGTTTAACTGTACCGCGCACAGGAGCACGCAAATCAGTACGCGTTACACGGTCGTGACCGGCAGCCATTGCTTCTCTTAAGGAGCGCATTTCAACTCGGCGCTGGTTGATTTCACGGTGTGCTTCGTTTTTAAATTCTGCATAGCGCTGTTTTGTCCGCTCCCCGGCTTCTTCTGCGGCTCTACGAATACGTGGAATTGCAAGTGACAGTGCTTCAATATCACCTTGCAGCTGAATCAGGTGTTCTTCAAGCTGAAGGTAGTCGATTTTAGGGTAAACGTTTTTTTTCATGAGCGGGCGGGCAATGTCGCGCCGCTGCTTCGCAATATTATGACTGGAAATAAGTTGCTTTCGCTTACTGATCATTTCCTGAATTTCTTGATCTCGCTGGAACTGTTGTGAAGCGAGTACGCTGAGTTCACTTTCCAGTTTCATCTTACGGGAATTGTAGATGGCAATCTGGTCTTCAACCATCTGTGGTGCTTCTTGTGTCAGATCTTCAGGATAGACCAGCGGTGTGTCGTTTGCTTCTGCTGTAAGGCGAATAATTGCTATTTTATGTTCAAGAGATTTTGACTCTGCGTCACGAACGATACTTTCTGCCTGTTCATTGTCGATACGGACAAGAATTTGTCCTTTTTCAACAATCTGCCCTTCGGTTACAAGCAGTTCACTTAAGATACCGCCTTCGAGGTTCTGTAATTCCTGAATTTTTCTTGATGGAACAACAGCACCCATGCCGCGGGTTACTTCATCAAGTACTGCGTAATTTGCCCATATTCCGAACGCGACAAAGACGAGAACGATAAATATAGATAGGAGGTATGCCTTGGGGTGACCGCGATGACGCAGGGCGGCATCAACTTCACTCATGAATTCAATATCTTCATTTCTAAATCGAGCTTTTTTCATGGTGACTGACTCCTACGCCGCTCTTGCCGGTGCTTTTTTTATCTGATCTTTTTTCAACGCTTCAAGAACTACAGCTTTAGGGCCGTCTGCTACTATTTTCCCGTTATCCATGACGATGAGTCTATCAACAACATCCAGCATACTGAGACGGTGGGTAATGAGAATAAGTGTCTTACCCGGCACGATATGCGCTAGTTTACGCTTAAATGTAAGCTCAGAGCCATTGTCCATGTTGGAGCTTGGTTCGTCTAAGATAATGATATCCGGATCAGTCAGGAGCGCTCTAGCCAGTGCGATGGATTGACGTTGACCACCGGATAACGACATGCCTCGTTCTCCGACTTGTAAGCCGAAACCGGCAGGGCTTGATTGAACAAACTCTGTAACACCGGCAATGGAAGCTGCGCGAAGAATGGCATTTTCATCGGCCTGCGGGTTGCCGATGGCGATGTTATCACGCACCGATCCGTAAAATAAATAGTTATCTTGTGATACATAGCCGGTACGGGACCGGAGGTCGGCAATGTCCATTTGGCGGATATCAACGCCACCGAGTTTTACTGCGCCTTCCGTAGGGCGGTACAGACCAACGCAGAGCTTGCCGAATGTGCTTTTGCCGGATCCCATTCTGCCGATAATGCCTACTCGTTCACCTTTGCGGATTTTCAAATGAATATCTTCAAGCGCAAAACGTTCTGCATTTGGATATTTAAAAGCAAGTGAATCAAAGGTGAGCGACGCGTCCAGCTTTTCATAGCTGATACCAGTGTATTCATCCTGAGATTCCGTAGGAAGCTGCATGATCATATCGAGAGATTTTAGTGCCATGCGTGATTGCTGCAAGCGTGAGAGCATTCCTGCAATCTGGCTAAGCGGTGCCATGGCACGACCGGCGAGAATGTTACAGGCGATAAGACCACCCATAGTCAGTTCTCCTTCGCTGATACGGTACACACCGAATACGATAATAAAGACTGAAACGGTTTGAGCTGCAAACATGGTGAAGGTCATAGAAAAGTTTGCAAGGCGTTTTGCGCGGTTACTGGAAGCAGCACTCATGCCGACTACTTTTTCCCACATCTGCTGCATGTGGCCTTCAGCCATACTTGTTTTTACTGTTTCAATGCCGTTAATGATTTCAATAAGCAGGGCGTGTTTTTGTGCACCCTCTTTGTAGCCGGATTCGATGGCACGCTGGAATGGAAACTGCAAAAGAATGCCGACGAGAATTACTATAGGGATAGCAAGAGCGGGTATAAGTGCCATTGGCCCGCCAATGAAATGAATGAGTGTGAGGAATATGAACAGGAACGGTAAATCAATGATGGCGAGCAGGGTTGTAGAGCTGAAGAATTCACGGAGTGATTCAAATTCCCGCAGGTTGTTTGCCATTGTTCCTGTGGAGTCCGGCTTGTCGTCCAAGCGCAACGCCATAATGTGTTGCATAAGACGAGAGGCAAGAATGATATCAGAGTTTTTCCCTGCGACGTCGCAGAAGTAACTCCGGAGATTACGGAGTATAAAGTCAAACAGAAGAGCGATACCGATACCAATAGCCAGTACCCAAAGCGTATCTATCGCGTTGTTAGGTACTACCCTGTCGTACACGTTCATAAAGAACAGCGGTGAGGCAATGGCAAGCAGGTTGATAATGATGCTTGCAAGCCCGACATGCTTATAAATTGGTAAGAAATAAAGAATTGTATCCCAGAACCAACGTTTTGTTTTTAACAATTTCAGTTGGCTGGCACGGTTGTCGAGGCGGCCTTTAATTTGTCCGAAGATTACGTACCCTGCGTATTCTTCCTCAAGCTTGTCATTCAGAACAGAAATCGGCGTGTTATTCATTTCTGGAAAAATAACTTTTGCGTGTGTTTCTGTGAGGGATGTGAGCACACCCGCGCCCTTGTTCTTAAGAAGAATAATGCAAGGAAGGGTGAGTGTAGAAATTTCTGCAAGAGAGTTACGGCGCACAGCTTTAGCATTCATACCTGCTTGCGTAGCAGCGCGCAGGCAAGCCGAGGTGTGCGATGGTGTTCCGTGTTCTGGAAGACCGGCCTTGAGTTGTTCAAGGGTGAGCGGTTTTCCGAGTAAAGAAAAGAGGTGTACGAGGGAGCGCAATAGGGGGGATTCAAAATCCACATCTGACGGCAGTGGGGCATCAACTATTGTTCTAGGCCCGGCTGGAGGTTGCTGTCTTGGTTGTGTAGGGTTGCTGGCGTCATTTGGTGCAGGCTGTTGAGCTTCTTTTTGCGAAGGCTTACCTGCGTTGTCCGGTTCGGATTTCGCGGTAGCTTCCGGCACTGGCTGTTTATGATTAGAATCAGGCATAACGCTCCCTATGATCATACTTCCATTGTTTGCTAACAAGGAAATATTAATAACGTGTAGTAATGTATTTAAATATTTTCCCACAAAATTTTGAAAAAGTATACACGAGACAATGCTGCCAACCCTGTGTGTGCCGCGTGTTTTAACGTATGATGGTCTCTCGGTCTGACATGCAAAGATGTGTAAGATAATCATATGTTAGCGCAACAAATCTGGTTAGGAGATAGCTGGTGTTTTCAGCATGTTACATAATAACTCAGTGCGAATGTTCGTATTGTCGAAGCTTAGAATACTTGATAGAGATTTTTTTCTCTTAAATTTTTGCATGGGATATTGCATATCTTATTAAGTTGTTAAAACTATTTTGTTTTAAACATAGTAGACAGGGGAAGCTATTTTTTGCGGAGTACAGCTGTTTTGATAGAATCTTGGATAGTCTGAAAACTGTTTTTTCTTGAGAAGTTATGTTGAACCGCGTATACGAAAATAGTTGTAGGCAAGGCTTTGGGGGGAACATACAAAGTCATGTCTACGTATTAGGGGGCTTGCTTTATTGTTGAGCAAGTGAGTGAACATATCAGGAGTGGTTTAATGAAAAGAATGTACGCGTTGCTAGTAATGAGCGCAGTACTGTTGGGATGTGTAAGTGTTGCTTCGGCAGGAATCTCATTGAAAGATACAGTGCTTGCAACATTGAAAACATATCCGCGCATTGCTGCGCTTGAAAGTGACAGTAAGGCTGCAAAGCAGGATAACAGATCTGCATGGGGTGGGTATCTTCCAGACGTAGATGCAACAGGTTCTTATGGACCGACACAGCATAATAGTCCTACAACTCGTAATGAGGGCAGAGAACATGACTGGAGCGGCGCACTTGAAGGTGCCGTTAGCATTTCTCAGCTTCTTTATGATGGTCGTTTTACCCAGAGTCGCGTTGAGCGTACCGAGGCAGCATTTAAATCTTCACAGACCCAGATTTTAGATGCTGGTGAACGATTTGGTCTTGATGCTGTTATTGCCCACCTCACCGTAATTCGTAACAAAGCTCTTGTTGAGCTTGCAGAAGAGAACGCACAGCAGTACCGGGATATTCTTGTTTCTATGCAGGAACTCGTTGATGCTGGCGGCGGTAGCGTTGCTGACCTTACCCTGACTCAGGGGCGTTTGGCTCGTGCTCTTGCAACTCTTGCTACACAGCGTAGTGAGTTTGAAATTGCTGTTGCACAGTACACACGCTTAACCGGCATGGATCCGGAAGGTCTTGAAGATGTAGAAGTTTCTGAAGCTGCACCAGTTGACATTGAAACAGCATTCATGCGTATGCAGTCCGAAAACCCGCGTCTCGATACTCGTAAACACGAGATTGATGTCGCTCAGGGACTCGTCGACGAACGTGAATCTTACTACTATCCTAAATTTACCGGTGAAGGTTCATACCGTTACACCGAAGACATGCAGGGCGTAACAGACTACACCACTGACTTTCGCTTTGCTGTAGTTGGTTCATGGAATCTCTATAACGGTGGTAGCGACCTCGCTGCAACCCGTGCTGCAATCGCTCGTAAAGTGACTGCTCATGAAGATTTCCGTGACACCATTGATGAACTGTACAGACAGGTTGCTGCAACCTGGAGTGAACAGCAGGCTGCATACGAACAGGTTGAACAGTACAATAAAGCTGTTGGCTTCAACGTTGAAACTCGTGACGTTTACGCACAGCAGTTTACTGTTGGGCAGCGTACCTTGCTCGACGTTCTCGATGCAGAAAACGAATTGTTTGTTACTCGTGGACGCCTTGTGACAGCAAAAGTGAACGTACTTATTGCTTCCTACCGTCTGCTCGCCCTTGGTGGCGGTCTTGTGCCTTCCTTTGGTTTACAAGCATCTGATTACGTTTCAGTGGCAGAATAGTACAAGAATGAATTGGACTTGAAAGTGGGGGGAGAGAAATCTCTCCCCTCTTTTTTTGCGTAAAATTTATGAGGAAGAACGAATGCTGAGCACTCAAGATCTTTCGGTAGAAGTTTATGCAGGCGCATCTGCTTTGAATTTCGACAAACAATTCGCAGGAGCGCAACAGCGTATTTTTCTGCATGCTGCAATTTACAATCGATTTGCGGAAAATGCTGCAGTGAATAATGCATTAGAGTCTGCCCTTGCAAGCTCTGATGTTACTTTACAAGCCATCTTGTTACCCGTGTGGCGCGATATCGTCTGGATGGATGCTGCATGTCAGTTAGTGCGTCCTGAGGGCTCTCGTGAGGAAATGTTGAAAAAGGCAGAGGTGTCCCGAGAGTTTTTTCTGCGGTTGGCAAAAAGGTATCCACAGCAGGTTACAATATATGAGGGTAAAACCTTCCCTGCGTTTCCGCTTGTGATTGTTGATGAGGTTATTTTTTGCGGCCATTACGCGCATTCACAAGTGTTGGCTCCGGAAGGGTTGTGGATGCAACTAAGTGTACCTAAAGAGTTATTACGATATTTAGCTGAGTTATCAGTTCATCATTTCGAGTACAGTATAGATTGTGAGCATTGGCTAAGTACGCAAGCGCTTGGCGAGAAGAAGGAAATGACACCGCATGAGCGGGCAGTCTTCAGATATATTCAAGAATGGAATGAAGCAAAAGGCGCGGTGATTACGTCGTAGGAGTTGTCTTTTTATTTTGTTCTGCAAGGGTGCGTGGAAGCGTTATGCGGAACAGTATTCCGTGTGCGCGGTTTTCAGCACTAATGGTACCATTATGCTGCTCGGAAACCTTTGAAACAAGAGCAAGTCCTAATCCTGTGCCGGGAACATTTTCGCCTTCAGCGCGGGAAAATGGTTCAAAAATAGAAATAAGCTCAGCCGACGTAAGTGCTCGGTAGAACGAGTTAAAAATTTCGACACTGACTGTTCGTGAGCTTGAGAATGTTGTGACTCTGATAGTTCCCTTGTCATTTGAAAACTTAAGCGCGTTTGACATTAAGTTGCTGATTGCAAGATTTACCATTGGATAGTTGCAAGTGATAACGCAATCATGAGAAAAGGTTGTCTGCACCACGAGCGCTTTTCGTTCAATAATCGGGGCACTTTTACGCAGTAATCGTTGGACAGTATCGGTGAGGTCACAGGCACCAATTTCGCCGATCTGCGTGTTGATTTCCATTTTAGACAGCTTAAGAATTTCTTCAATCAATCCGTCAAGCTCAGCCACTTCACCCCGAATAGAGTTTAAATGCTTGGTGACATTTTTATAGTCGTGTTGTTCACAGCTAAGATAAGCCAGTTCTTCAGACATTTGAATTCTTGTAAGCGGGCTGCGTAATTCGTGCGAGATGTTGGCTGTGAGTTCGTGCCGAAAGCGTGTCATCTGCTCAAGGTTGTCTGCCATAATATTGAACGTGCGGGAAAGACGACCCACTTCATTGTCGTCAACAGGTACAACTCGTTCGGAAAGATCGCCGGTTGCAAAGTTAATTACTTTTTCTTCCAGTTCTTTTAGCGGGCGTAATGTCCGTGAGATTAACGGAAGTACAATCAGTCCGATGAGAAGGCCGGTTCCGGCGGTGGGCACGAGAAAATCTATAAGAATTTTATGCGAAGGCCACGTTGTCTGCTGTACTATGGCTATCTTGCCTTTGCCGTTCCATAATGAAATAGGAAAAATAAGTACTTGCAGTTCGTCCGTTTCCAGAGAGCTGAAGAAAGCAAGCCGGATGTTATTCTTGAGCGTTTTGGCCGAAAAAAGTGTGTGAACGGGGATAATCGTATCAGGGCTGGTGATAATGGTACCACTAGGTGTGATAACCCACAGATACTCGGCTTGAAGTGTGCGCTGCAAGCCGGGAAGTATCTGTGAGATTTCGCGCGAAGTTGCAGGCCCTTCAGGATGTGGAACGACGTTCAGACATGCGAATTCAGTATTGAGCAGCGTCGAGATCATCGGAATCGAGCGGATAATAGACCGTTCTGCGTCCCGATGCATTGTTATGGAGAACAGGATAACGTAAATTGCTAAGCTGAGCGCAAGAATTAAAAGAAATGTTGCGGTCAGCTTAGCAGAAATAGACTTGAGTACCATTAGTCGCTTAGGAACATGTACCCTTTGCCCCACACTGTGCGGATGCGGTGAGCATGCTCGTTGTATGGCTTTAAAATGTTACGTAGTTTAGATATGTGTACATCAATACTGCGATCATAGGCATTAAATTCACGACCCCAGACCTTAGTCATAAGATCGTCACGTGAGAATTCGTGATTCGGGCTGCGCATGAGTTCTGCCATGAGCTTTGTTTCTGTTGGAGACAATGTGATCTGCTCATTGTCGATAACGAGAATTTGTCTACTAGCTTCTAGTGCAAGGCCAGCACATTCGATCTGATGTGAAGTTATTTTGGCTGTGCTGTTGTCGAAACGGCGTAAAATAGCTTTAATGCGGGCTAGAAGTTCGCGTGGGTTAAATGGTTTTGAAAGATAGTCGTCTGCACCTAATTCCAGACCTACAATACGGTCTGCGTCGTCCCCGCGTGCGGTAAGCATAATGATCGGGATAGTAGATTCCGTGCGGATATCGCGAAGGACTTCCAGACCGTCTTTGCCTGGAAGCATGACGTCAAGAATGATAAGGGACGGAGCAATCTTGCGGATACTTGAAAGTGCATCGTGTCCATTAAGAATGGATGCGATGTTAAAACCTGAATTTTCTAAATATTCAGTTAAGAGATCTTGCAACTTTGCATCGTCATCGATGATAAGAATTGTTTGTTCCATGGATAATGCACTTGGTTATGTTGTTTCGTGTCTGTAAAACACACGTTTTTTTTGGAAATACCAATGTTGTAGTAGGGAGCCGATTACTAAAGTTAATATTGTAAAAAAGCTTTAGTAAATTTCGGAGGACAACATTGGTTAGCAAGTGTAAAGATTACGTTGTTAAATGATTCCCGATAACAGAAAAAGAGTGCGTTACGCGCTCTGGCGTGATGATTGAAAGTAGTTAGTTATCAGGTAAATTGCTTTTGGGTTATATAAGAAAAAAGTATAGAAATAAATACACAAGCCGTAATTGTATAAAATACGTTGTAACGTAAGAATATAATTATATCTTATGACCCGAGAAAAAGTAATATTATGTAATTGTCTTACCTTTATGCTATAAATCTATTTGTTTCAATGGGATACATTTATTGTTTTAGGTTCAAGGTAAGATTGGATGTCTCAATAGCATGTTACGGAGGATGAATGAGTATTGCATCAAAGCGCATTGGGTGGATTGGAACAGGCGTAATGGGTAAATCCATGTGCAAACATTTGATAACATCTGGTTGCACTGCCTTCGTGTACAATCGTAGCGCAGAAAAAGCTAAAGAACTTACTGACCTCGGTGCAACTCTTTGCAGTTCACCAGCTGAAGTTGCAGCCAATAGTGATGTTGTGTTTACAATTGTAGGGTTTCCTCAAGATGTAGAAGAAGTCATTCTTGGAGAAAACGGCGTTATTGCAAACGCTAAAGAAGGTACAATTGTTGTAGATATGACAACATCTACACCTTCGCTTGCAAAGCGCATTGCTGAAGTTGCTGCATCTAAAAACATGGCAGCACTCGATGCTCCAGTATCCGGTGGAGACTTAGGTGCACGCGAAGCCACATTGGCAATAATGGTTGGTGGTGATTCCGCAACATATGCTGCAATGCTTCCATTTTTTGAAGCAATGGGCAAGAACATTCAGCGTATGGGCGAAGCCGGAGCAGGGCAACACTGCAAAATGGCTAACCAAATTTTGATTGCTGGAACAATGATCGGTACTGTTGAGTCCCTTCTTTACGCAGCAAAAACTGGAATGGATCTGGATCAGGTTATCGACGTGATCGGCAGCGGCGCAGCTGGTTCGTGGTCAATTAACAACCTCGGCAGACGCATCGCTAAAAAAGATTTCGATCCCGGTTTCTTCATCAAGCATTTTGTAAAAGACATGGGGATCGCGCTTGAAGAAGCTGCAAATATGAATTTATCCCTCCCGGGGCTTGCAATGGCAAACCAGTTCTACGTGGCTGCAAAAGCTCAGGGACTCGAAAACCTCGGCACTCAGGGGTTGTACAAAGTTTTCGAAGCAATGAATCAGGCGTAGTCTTGTGACAGTCCTCTGAGGCTTTGCCCTTGGGGAGTCTTTGACGAACCTACAGTGTTTGCCGCTTTGCTATCGTTTTCCGTAATCTTTCGTACCTCGATAACGGATGTTGTTCCGGTGGGTTAAGAACCTCGGACTGCTGTCTTTATCCGTAGAACTCGAAAACTCGGTAACGGCTAAAACTTGCAAGAGGTTCTTAAGAATCTCCAGAAATTTTTATTATGCGAAAAACGCCCGTTAATATATTTTTCACGCGGCTTCATTTCACTGACTAGAGATGCCAAAAGGCTGTCCTTCATATGAGGGACAGCCTTTTTTACATTTTGAGAAAGGTAGTGTTGCGTAAGCTATGAAGTTACGAAAACAACAGGCTAGCCTCGCAGATAAAAGTTTTGGAGAGTCCAGAGAATCCTTTTTACTTAAAAAGGTTCTCTGGCCGCCGGAACGATAGCCGGTCTCGAGGTACGAGAGATTACGGAAAACGAAAGCAAAGCGGCAAAATGCAGAGACAAATTTCTTCCGACATAAAGGGTCGCAGACTTGCCGACGGCATTGTAGCTACCGTAGATTAATTGGCAGCTTCTTCTTTGAGTTCGTAAATAATCTCCTGAAGATTTCGTGCTTCTTCGTGCAGTGCAGAAACACTTTGTTCGGCGTTGCCAGCCATAGCGCGTGACTCGTTCGCAATGGCATTAATTTCTTCGATAGATCGAGTAATTTCTTCAGATGCTGCTGATTGTTCTTCAGCAGCTGTTGCGATTGACTGAACCTGCGCTGCGGCAGCATCGGCCATATCAACAATGGATTCGAGCATTTCTCCTGAAACTTTTGAGCGTTGTGCCGTGGATTGCATTGCTTCCGCAGACTCTTCCATGCCTTTGATATTCTTTTGTGCAAGCTGTTGGATCGTGCTGATGCTGTTGCCAACTTCGCTTGTTGCACCCATGGTTTTTTCTGCCAGTTTACGTACTTCGTCTGCAACAACAGCAAAGCCACGACCTGCATCGCCTGCACGGGCTGCTTCGATTGCTGCGTTAAGTGCAAGCAGGTTTGTTTGATCAGCGATATCGTTAATGATGGTCATTATCTGACCGATTGCGTCAGATTCTTTGCCAAGCAGATTCATGTTGTCTTGCAGAACACTAGTGATTTTTTGCAGATCAGTAATCGCGGTAATAGTGTCATTAACCACCACCTGACCTTCTGCTGCCTGATGTCTTGAGCGTTCTGTACGTTCAGCAGCATCGCTTGCATTGCGGGCAACTTCAAGCACTGTCGCGTTCATTTCTTCCATTGCAGTTGCCGTTTCGCTAATACGTGTGAGCTGAATATCTGCCCCTTTCTCCAGCTGGCGACTTGTAGCTGCAAGGTCTGTTGAACTGGCGTTAATACTGCCTACCAAACCAGTAAGACGCTCTGCTGCGGTGTTAATACCTTCGCTTGTGGCAACTGATGCCTGCTGCATGGCTTCTTCAGCTCGCGCTGCCGCTTCGCGAGCGATTGCTGCCTGTCGGTTTGCTTCTTTTTCTTTAGCAGCCATGTCATCAACGTTTTCACGTAATGTTTCTGCCATGACAGCAAGGGATGCCTGCAGAGCTGCAATCTCGTCGTTGCCTTCAACCTTAATTGTGACATTAAGATTTCCATCCGCAATTTGCTGTGCAACTTCATTGGCTTTTTGAACAGGGAAAACAATAGAGCGAACAAGGAAAAGACAGAATGGAGCGAATCCGAATAATAGAATAATGCCAATGATAGCCATCTGGAAAAGCATGTTCTCTTTCATGGCGTTATCAAATTGATTTTGAAGCATTTGCTTATGCTCTTCAATATTATCTATGTATACGCCTGTTCCAATCCAGTATGGTGTTCCTGGAATCATTTCAGCATATGCAAGCTTTGGTTGGTCACCCTGACCAGGTTTGTTGTAAACGTATTCAACAAATGAGCCACCGGATGCTGCTGCTTTTTTCAGCTCACGTACATAGTTTTTACCGTTTTTATCTTTGGTTTCTCCCCTATCACTACCAACGATGCTTTTTTGAATTGGATGGGCAACGTTTGTTGTGCCATCGTAGGCAAAGAAATATCCAGAGCGGTCTTTTTTGAAACGAACTTGTGCTACCGCGTCTTGAATAAAGCGGTGTTGCGCTTCTTTATCGCTGAGTCCGGTGAGTTGGGAGCTGATGGCGAGTGCTAAGGAATGGGTTGCGACTTTGAGTGTTTCTTTCTCTCCATCAAGCATAACTTCTTGCAAATGGAGAACTGCGTCGTCATTTGATTGCATTGTTGAGCGTGCGTTGAACAGAAGTATTCCTAAAATGAACACCAAGAAAACTGTTAGTAATAGAAATACACGCGCACGAATTGTTATTTTCCGAAACATGTGGCCCCCTTGAGTAAAAGTCCGTGTCTTTTGTAGTAATAGTCTTATCGGCAGGAGTGGCGTAATGTTAATTACTGTTTTGAAAAAGAATGTAAATAAAGCAGGGGGTTGTTAAGCGTTGTTTGAGCGTCTAGGAGTTTGTTATTGTAACTATAGGTAATTATAGGGTCTGTCTAACAGCCTGTAAGAGCGAAGTGTTAGAGTTTGTTACGCGGCAAAAGAGTAGGTTAAAGCATGTTGGTGGGTGGTTACATTTGCAGTGTATTTAACTTTTGACGCGAATACTACAGTGAAAGTGCAATTACAAAAAAAGAAGGGCGCATAAGCGCCCTTCTTTATAGGTAACTGAGAGATTTTTGCAGATTACTTGAGGTTTTCTGCAAGAAGCTCAGCAATGTGTCCAACTTTCATGCCGTTATTACGAACATTGGAACCACCGCGCAGGTGAAGGATACAACCCGGGCAGTCAGCAACAAGGCGAGTTGCTTTGGTTGCTTCAATGTTGGTCAGCTTTTTGTCCAGCAAGGTAGAAGAAAGTTCTGGGAATTTAACGGTAAATGTACCGCCGAAACCACAGCATACATCTTCTTCTGCTGCTGGTGCGTAGTCGCCAGCCATTGCGATAAGGTTACGAGGCTGCTCAATAACTTTGAGTTCACGACAAAGGTGACAAGAAGCGTGGTACGTAACTTTTTCATCAGATTTGTTGAAATCGTCAGCGGTAACACCGAGCACGTCATGAGTGTAGGATGAGAAGTCGATGATCTTAGCAGAGAAACGTTTTACTTTTTCTTTGTAATCACGATCGCCTTCAAGCAGCTCAACGTATGCTTCTTTAAGGTGGGAAGCACAGGATGCACAAAGTGTTACGATGTAATCGCAGTTAGTGCCTTCAAATGCATCAACGTTTTGCTTAGCAACCTCAATGGTAGCCTGCTTTTCACCCATCATCTGTACTGGGAGACCACAGCAGCTCTGATCCATTGGGAAGTCGATAGCAACGTTATGGCGAGCCATAACTTTTACTGCTGCTTCCATTTGCTCTGGGTATACAAAGTCCTGAACACAGCCGGAGAAGAGTGCCACGCGGTGTTTAGGGTTGTGCACCATTGGCTTGATTTCGCTGAAGCGATCGCGGAACGGCTTGTCTGCTACAGCAGGGAAAGAACGGAAGCCCTGATCTTTCATGAACATAAGCGGTAAGTGACGCAGGTATGGACCTTTCTTCATTGGAGTCTGAGCCCATTTACCGAAGCGAAGCAGGGAGTGGAACAGTTTGCGGTTTTTGAGAACTTTACCAAGAAGGTTGGTCTCAATAGGCATTCCGTTGTCCTGATTGATACGAGCGCGTAGTTCTTTAATAAGACCAGGCAGATCAATACCACCTGCACAAACGCTTTTACAAGCACCACAGTTGATACAGTTGTGTACGAGGTTCTTCGCTTTTTCTTCACCGTGGAAGAAGTAAGTAAGAATAAGGCCGATTGCGCCAATGTAGATGTGACCCATTTTGTGGCCGCCAACGAGACGGTAAACAGGGCAAACGTTCGCACATGCACCACAGCGTACGCAGCGGAAAATCTGAGAGAACATTTCATCTTCAGCAATTTTGGAACGACCGTTATCAAGGAATACAATGTGCATTTCTTTTTTCTGGTCTTCGCCGATTGCGCATTCGTTCGCACCACCGATCCATGTAACGTACGAAGTCAGAGCCTGACCAGTAGCGTTACGTGGAAGTGCTTTAAGTGCAGTCAGAGCATCTGTAAGCTTAGGAACGAGCTTGTCGATACCTGCAATAGCAACGTGTACACGAGGAGCAGTTGTTGTAAGACGAGCGTTACCTTCGTTTGTGGCTATACCGATGTGGCCGTTTTCAGCAACACAGAAGTTAGCACCGGAAACACCCATGTCTGCATCTGCAAAGTCACGGCGCAGTTCACGACGAGCAACTTTGGTCAGCTTTACAGGGTCGGAATCAAGTTTCTGGCCTGTTCTTTCGGAGAAGAGATCCTGAACCTGATAACGGGAAAGGTGGATTGCTGGCATAACCATGTGGGATGGACCCTCATGACGCATCTGGATGATCCATTCGCCAAGGTCAGTTTCAACAACCTCGTATTTCTCGTCTTCGAGATAGTGGTTAAGAAGAGTTTCTTCAGATGTCATGGATTTAGACTTGATGATCTTCTTAACGTTGTTGTCTTTTGCAATTTTAGCGATCAAAGCGTTAGCTGCTTCTGCGTCTTTTGCAAGGTGAACATGCACACCGCGTTTTTCAGCTTCTTCAGTAAACTGCTGTAAAAGAGCTGCGTTGTTTTTTACAGCGTAGTCTTTACAGTCTGCAATTTTCTTAATGAGTTCTGCTTCATTGATGCCGGCAAAAGCTTTTGCGCGGTTTTCACGGTAGCCAACAGCAAATGCGTCCATAGCTTTACGCAGAAACTCGTTATCAAGAGCTTCCTGCATGTCTTCACGGTATTCTTTAAGATTGTCAGCGTTGTGCATGATTAGTCCTCCAGGAGAAGAATGTGAAGTTCGAGTGGGCCGTGAGCACCGATAGCAAGAGTGCGTTCGATATCTGCGGTACGGCTTGGGCCTGTGATAACAGCGGTGTAAGCTACACCACTCATCAGTTCGAGCAGAAGTGCTTCTGCTGCGATGGAGTCCTCAAAGATTTTGGATGCTGGAAGTACAACAACGTGTACTTCTGACACCATTGTGGCGAGGCGTAATTCTTCGCCATTGGACTGCTGAACGATGGAGCCTGTTTCAACAAAGCCTGCGTCGCAGATAGTAAAACCGGCATCAATACCAGCCATGTAGTTACGCATGCCTGATTTGATGAGTTTAACACCTTTTGCTTCACATTCTTTTGCAAGAGCTGCGAAATGGTCTTCAGAAAGTTCTGGTGCAGCCATAATTTTTTCTTCAGCAAATTCTGGCTGTGCTGCGTCTGGACTGGAAGGAATAAGAAGTTCGCATGGACTTTTTTCAGCAACATACTTTGCAGCGTATGCAAATGCTTCATCCATGGATTTGATACTGGTAACTTTAGCTGCTACCAGTTCTGCTTTTTCAGTAAAAAGCTTTTTCAGGTCGCTCATGTGACACTCCTGAGACTATGGTGTTCCATAGGAACACCGCTGGACATACCCTTCACCGCTGCATCCTGAAAAAAATCAGGCGGTTTTGTGTATGCAGAACAGCAACCGCAATGGTTGTGAATCTCCTCGTCGGATGAATGTCGTACAGAATTCGGTCTTCCGGACAAATTCAGCAAAGCGGCAACAAGTATGCTTTGCTCGTACGGTACACTCAACTTTTCTACTGTGTTCTAGAATGACAGCAAAAAAGAAATGCATATGCAGTAATGCAATCCGTACTTGATTTGTGGCAACTGATTCGGGCTGGCTGGGCGTAATGCTATTCAGGTTTCTCTGACAGTTTTCGACAAAGCTTATTGTAGTTAAACGCATTATCAACAAGTTCAGCGCCGCGTTTAATTTTAACCAGTTCACGAAGTTTTTGGCTGTTCAAGATGAGTTCCATTTGTCTTGCGACAGTATATGTATCATTTGAAACCTGAATAACAGGTACGCCAAGCTGTTCGGAACGAGCACGTACAATCTCGTTAGGAGTAATGTTGCCTGTCACGATAAGACAAGGGCAGCCACCTTCCATAGCGATGAGCTGTAAGTCTGTTCTGTCACCACCAACAATGGTGGCAAGATTGGATGACTGGCGGAAATATGTCATGAAATTTTCCACCTGCATTGTCCCAATCAAGAAGCTTTGAATTATCCGCTGGGATTGTGAATTACCTGAAATAATTTTCCCTTTGAGGCGCCATGCGAGTTCTGATGCTTTTATAGCGTTAAGCATAGGGTCGCGTGGAACCGTCCCGAATACATCTACTCCGTTTTTTTCCAAGAAAGGAACAAGGATGTCTTCAGTATCGCGTGAAAAATCTTCCGGTACGTCGTTAAACAGTACTCCGAGCATATCGTCGCCGAGCGTATTTTTGATATTGAGAATAGCATCATAATTGAGCCTGTCTCGGCGATAACGGTCTACAAGTATAGTTTTTAGTCCGAGCGTTTTCGACAGTGTAATCCCATCCACACCCCTATGGGTTCCGGTATACTGGATGGAGCCACAACCGCCGACGAGCATAACGTCTTTGTCTTTGGAAATGGTGTCATAGGCGCTTTGGATGGCAGCCATAGCGTCTGTTTCATCTGAGAGGGTAGTGGCTCTCAGGTTGTTTGGAATAATTACCGGCGTAAGTATATCCGGAGAAATCTCGAGACCGAGAAGCTCCTGGATGACGATGGCGTCCTCATCTCCGAAAACATCATCTACTCGTTTGGGAATAGAACCCACAGGCTTCATGTACCCTACACGCATACCGCGTCGTTGCATTTCAAGCCCTAAAGCCATCAATACAATATTTTTACCCGCAAATGCGTCTGTAGAACCTATGTAAATTCCGATCATGTATTCCCTCCCAAAGAAGATGCTTCGGGATATACCTCTTTCGGTAAAATGGCAAATGCCGGAGCAGAAACCGGCACGTTCCTGCTCCGGATTTTTATCGCAAATAAACTGAAATACTAAGCGAGTACTTTTACAGTAGCCTGAGCGATTTCAAGTTCTTCGTTTGTTGGGATAATCAGAACTTCAGTCTTACCACCAGCATTCAAAGAACGCTCAGTGCCACGACGTGTAGCGTTTTCTTCGAGATCAATTTTGATACCGAAGAGTTCCATGTCAGCACAAACCATTTCACGAACGATGTCGTCGTTTTCGCCGATACCAGCGGTAAATACGATAGCGTCAACATTGCCGAGTGCAGCAATGAAAGAACCAATGTATTTTTTGATACGGTAAACGAACATGTCGAGAGCAGTTTTTGCTTTTTCGTTGCCTGCGTCTACTGCAGCGTGGATGTCACGCATATCGCTCATGCCGCAGATACCGAAGAGACCGGATTCTTTGTTCATGAGTGTATCCATTTCTGCACCAGTGAGACCTTTGCGGTCCATGATGAAAGGAACGAGTGCAGGATCGATATCGCCACAACGGGTACCCATCATGAGACCTTCGAGAGGTGTGATGCCCATGGTAGTATCAACGCATTTGCCTGCTTTTACAGCAGACATGGAGCAGCCGTTACCGAGGTGACAAATAACGAGGTTAAGGTCTTCAGGTGCTTTACCGAGGAATTTAGCTGCCTGTTTAGCAACAAAACGGTGGGAAGTACCGTGGAAGCCGTAACGACGGATTTTGAGATCTTCGTAAAGGCTGTACGGAAGCGGGTAAAGGAATGCTTTCTCAGGCATGGTCTGGTGGAATTCAGTATCGAAAACACCAACGTTAGGAGTGCCTGGGAAAAGGTGTTCACAAACTTCAATACCAGCAAGGTTTGCAGGGTTGTGCAAAGGACCGAGTGGAATGTATTTGCGGATGATATCTTTTACTTCGTCAGTTACTTTAACGGATTCTTTGATCTCTTCGCCACCGAGGAGTACACGGTGACCGATTGCGTTGATCTCAGATTTGTCTTTGATAACGCCGTCGTTTTCGTCTGTAAGAAGTTCAACAACACGTTTCATAGCAGTTTCATGATCTGCAAACGGTTCGTCGATAACAACTTTACGTTCGTTGTCTGTATCTGGAGCGAGCTTGTTAACAAGCTTACCCATATCCTGACCGATACGTTCTACGAGACCGGAACAAAGTGCGGTTTCGGTTTCCATATTGATCAGTTGAAATTTAAGGGAAGAAGAGCCGGAGTTAATTACGAGTACGTTCATCTATTTTATCCTTTAAAATGGCTTGGCTAGATAAGCCCTTTTTCTGCCTGTGCCTGAATTGCTGTAATGGCAACAGTGTTTACAATATCTGCTACGGTGCAACCGCGAGACAAGTCGTTAACAGGCTTATTGAGTCCCTGCAAGACTGGACCGATTGCTACGGCATTTGCAGCTCGCTGTACAGCCTTGTAAGTGTTGTTGCCAGTGTTGAGGTCAGGGAAGATAAATACAGTGGCCTGACCGGCAACTTTTGAATCAGGAAGTTTAGTAGCAGCAACGTCTGCATCGATCGCAGCATCATATTGGATTGGGCCTTCCAACATGAGGTGAGGAGCGCGTTCTTTTGCAATTCGTGTTGCTTCAATAACTTTTTCTACGTCTGCACCTTTACCGGAAGAACCAGTAGAGTAGGAAAGCATTGCAATGCGTGGGTCTACATTGAAAATGCGTGCAGTGTCAGCAGAACTGATTGCGATTTCAGCAAGCTGTTCAGATGTTGGGTTCGGGTTAACGGCGCAGTCACCGAATACGAGAACACGATCTTTCAGGCACATGAGGAATACGGAAGAAACAATAGAAGCTTCCGGTTTGGTTTTAATAAACTCAAACGCAGGGCGAATTGTGTGGGCAGTGGTGTTAACCGCACCGGATACCATGCCGTCTGCATCGCCTTTTTTAACCATCATGGTGCCGTAGTAAGTGGTATCACACATGGTGTCACGAGCGTGCTCCATGCTGATGCCTTTCTTTTTACGTGCCTCGAAATAGGTTGCTACGTAGTCTTCAAATTCAGGGGCAAGTTCCGGCTGAATAATGGTAACATTAGAGAGCTGAAGACCTAAGTCAGAAATTTTCTGTTTAACAACATTAAGGTTGCCGAGAAGAATAATTTCTGCAACACCGCGACGGTTCAGCATTTCTGCCGCACGCAAAATGCGCTCTTCCTGACCTTCAGGGAGAACAATACGCATTTTGTTGGATTTAGCCTTCTGGATAAGGTTAAATTCAAACATCTTTGGAGTAATTTTTTCAGATTTACGGGAGATAACGCGACGGGAAATTTCCGCTGTGTCTACGTTGTCTTCGAAAATGCCGAGAGCAGTTGCAACGCGGCGGGTGTCCTGCGGGTCGATGCGTCCGTAAAGCTGGTTGAGAGCTTGAATAGCAAGGTAGGTGTGCTGTTTTACGCTGATTACAGGAATCGGTGCAGCAGACCAGCCTTCTACAAGGCGGCGAACATTTTTTGCCATCTCAAGACCACCGGTCAGTACAATACCGGAGATGTCCGGGTACGCGGAAGACATACGGGATGCAAGAGCTGCAATGATGATGTCAGAACGGTCGCCAGGAGTGATAACGAGACTGGCTTCTTTTACGTAATCGAGGAAGTTGCCAATCTGCATTGCGGCAACGCACAGGTCGTCTACTCGGGTATCAAGGCGATCTTGACCGTAAATCACTTCACCGTCGAGCCACTCAGACACGTCTTTCATGGTTGGTTTGCTAAGGGTAGGGTCTTCAGGGATGATGTAGACAGCAAGTGCTCTCTCAGCATCGTCTTTAGTGCCGAGCTGGGAAATGATGTCAGCGCAATGCTCGGAAGTTACTTCTGCTCGGTTGATAACAGCAGCAACAATGTCGAGTCCTTTGTCTCCAAGGGAATCTAGTGTGAGCTTGGTAGAGCTGATGATTTCTTCACAGTCCTGTTTCTGGCCGTTGATAACAACAAGAACAGGAGAGCCTAAGTTAGCGGCAATGTCTGCGTTGAGATCAAATTCGAATGCCGCATCTTTACCAAGGAAGTCAGTTCCTTCGCAAAGAACAAAATCATATTTGTTGGCAAGCTGGGTGTACTTGTTCAGGATATTCTCAAGCAGGATGGAACGCTGACCGTTGTTGATCAGTTCACGAGCCTGATTGAGGGTGTACGCGTAGGTATCCTCATACGGGATATCCATGCCGAAGTATTCAAGAATGAGGTTGATATCGTGGTCTTTTTTGCCATTTTCATCATCGTTGATGATTGGGCGGAAGAACGCAACTTTTCTGATGTCTTTGGTGAGCAATTGCGTCATGCCGAGGACAACAGCAGATTTACCTGTTCTTGCTTCGGTAGCTGTAATGTAAAGGTTATGGGACACGAGGACTCCTTGCATATCCACTGATACTAGCCAATTTTATCGAACCTGCATCCCCAGAACCGCTTTCTGAAGGATACTTTCTGCAGACCGATGACAAACCCGTACACTGCGCTATTACGGTATAAAATTCAAGCCTTTACGCAGAATGACTTGCGTGAAGACCGAACGATACCAGATAGGCAATGTACGGATTTGTTTCAGTCTGTAAGTTCAGGACTTCGTCACCGAACCATAAATCGCTAAGCGACTACAGGGTTTCAGCGTAGAGTTCGATGCTATGCTTCACTTCTACGTTATCGTGGTTTTGTGAAAGCATATCGTTCATCTGCATCATACAAGCTGGACAGCCTGTTGATACAACCTGAGCACCGGTATCAACAATGTTGTTACGCTTACGTCCCCCGATCTTTTTAGAAAGATCGTAATGGTATAATGTAAAGGTACCGCCACATCCACAGCAACGGTCAGCTTCGTCCATTTCTACCAATTCGTAGTTATTGTTCATGCGGATAAGGTCGCGTGGCTGTTCTGCTACGCCGAGGCCCTTCTTAAGGTGACAAGAGTCATGGAAGGTTACCTTTTTTCCGCCTTTCGGTGTTTCGCCTTCCGGCTTAACACCAAGAACGTCAACGAGGAATTCGTTGATATCCATTGCCTTTGCGGCAATCTTTTCAATTTTTTTCTGTACGTCGGCTGGGTACTCGGTACCGTACTTAGGCCAGTATTTCATGATGGTGGAAATACAGGAACCGCAAGGAGCAATAATATAATCGTACTCACCCTCTGCAAAGATTTCTGTGTTGTATTTCACCATCTTGTCATAGGCTTTTCTATCGCCTGCTGAAAGAGCAGGGATACCACAACATGCCTGTGTTGCAGGCATCCAAACACCAACGCCGTGGTGTCTGAATACTTTAAGGCATGCTTCACCCATGTTGGTGTACATTTTATCTGCTACACAGCCTGGGAAGAAAAGAACTCTAAGACCGGATTTTCCGGCAGGAGTATCAATAGTTCCGTATTTAGCGTGCAGAGATTTAGTAGCAACCGGATTAAAATGACGGTTGCCGATAAATGGCTCAAGCAAAGGTGCTTTACGGGTAGCCTGAGTTTCAGATGCTTTTGAAGTCATAAGGTTCTGGAATTTAGAACCGAAATCAAGAAGCATGTTGAATAACTTAGGGTTACCAACCATACCGCGCAGTACCATTTTCTTCACTGGGGAAAGGCCCATGTACTCGTTAACGATGCTACGAGCTTTAATGAAGATATCACTGATCTGTACGCCGGATGGGCAGTTAGCGCCGCAAGAACCACAAAGCAGACAACGGTTCAGAGCTTCCTGAACGCCTTCTGCGTCGTTAATAAGTTCTGCTGCAAGACGCTCAAGCAGGGCAATTTTACCACGGGTTACGTCAGACTCCCTCATAGTTTCGGAGAAAACTGGACATACAGCCTGACACATGCCGCACTTCATGCAAGCAACCATCTGGTCGTCCAGCTCCTGAAGGAGCTTCGCTAATTTAGTAAGATCTGCTGACATATTACTAACCCGCAATGATTTTGCCAGGGTTAAGGATGTTGTTAGGATCAATCGCACGCTTCATATTGAGAGAATAGTCAATAGTTGCGCGGGAAGTTTCCTTTTCCATCCACTTAGATTTTGCCATGCCGATACCGTGCTCGCCGGAAAGAGTTCCTTTGAGAGAAAGAGCTACATCAAAGATGTTATCAACAGCTTCTTCTACACGGTGGAATTCTTTTTTGTCGCGACGGTCACAAAGAATAGTAGGGTGCAGGTTACCATCACCAGCATGGCCGAAGGTACCGATTGCAAGGTCGTATTTCTTTGCGATGTCGTTGATTGCTGCAACCATTGCAGGAATCTGGGAGCGAGGCACTGTAGCATCTTCAAGAACAGTGGTCGGTCTTGCGCGAGCAAGAGCTGGCAGCGCGTTACGACGAGCTTCCCACAGTTTGAATTTCTCTTCAGCATCTTTTGCAACGTGAACAGCGGTTGCGCCAGATTTAGTAAGACATTTTTCAACGAGAGCGGCTTCATCTGCTACCTGACCCGGATGGCCATCAACTTCAATAAGAAGAATAGCAGCTGCTTCTACAGGAAGACCAGCTTTGGTGTATGCTTCAACGTGCTTAAGAGCTGCCTGGTCCATGAACTCGAGAGTACAAGGAACAACGTGTGCAGCGATGATGGAGGCAACAGCTTCTGAAGCTTTGTTAACATCGTCAAATACAGCCATCATTGCTTTAGAAGCTGCTGGTGGCGGAGTAAGTTTGAGGATGATTTCATTGAATACACCGAGGGTGCCTTCAGAAGCAGCCATAAGTCCAGCAAGGTTGTAGCCAGTTACGCACTTAACAGTACGGGAACCGGTTTTAACGAGCTGACCGTTAACATCAAAAAAGTCCATACCCATAACGTAGTCTTTTGTTACGCCGTATTTGAGACCGCGAAGGCCGCCAGCGTTTTCTGCTACGTTACCACCGATGGTGGAAACAGCCTGTGAACCCGGATCTGGAGGGTAAAACAGGCCGCGTTTTGCAACTGCCTGTGCAAACTGAGCTGTAACAACACCAGGCTGAACTACGGCGTAGAGATCTTCTTCGTTAATTTCGAGGATCTTGTTCATGCCGTTGGTGAGAACAACAATGCCGTCACGTTTGTCAGGGATGGTACCACCGGAAAGGTTGGTGCCAGCACCGCGTACGGTAATTGGACAGTTGTTTTCGTTACAAAGAGCGATAACTTTGCCCAGTTCTTCAGAGTTGGTCGGGCGAACAACCAATGCAGGGGTTACAGGATCGAGCACAGCGGAGTCATAAGAGTATGCCTGGCGCTCTGGTTCTGAAGTAAATACGTTTTCACTGCCTACTACGGCTTCAAATTCTTTAGTCAATGACGCACTAATCACGGAGTTCTCCTCAATAATCATGTTGTCTAAATCGGTAACAATCTGTTCACAATAAACCGGCAACAAACAGACTGACCGTACCTTTTAAAAAACGGGGCACACTTCCGCAGTAGCCCCGTTCTTCAATACACTAGCAAGAAAAGCTGGAGACAGCCGCAAGGACTGTCTCCGGCATTGTATACTCTAGAAGAGGGTCGGGAACATTACGATGCAAGCTGATACCATGATACCAACTACGATACCGTACAGGAGGAAAGGACCAGCGGTACGACGAAGGATGGCGCCTTCACGACCAGAGAGGCCTACTACTGCACAAGCTGCAACGATGTTATGGATACAAACCATGTTACCCATGCCGCCACCAACTGCCTGAGCAGCAACGATGAGCTGGCGAGGTAATTCAAGCTGAGTTGCCATTCCCCACTGGAATTCAGCGAAGAGAAGGTCAGAAACAGTGTTAGAACCAGTAATAAATGCACCTAAGCCACCAACGAAGGATGCGAACAGAGGCCATGCACCACCGAAGATGTTAGCTGCAACTTCCGCCAATGCCAAAGGCATGGAAGGAAGACCTGCTGGGTTGTTAGCGGAAAGACGGAAGATAGATACCAATGCTACTGCGAATACGAGAGCGATGGTAGGGTTCTTCATCTTAGCGATAGCTTCAGTCCAAGCTTTCTTGGTGTTCTCGCCACTCATGCCGTGGAGGCCGATAGTGATGATAGCAACAAGTACGAATGGAATGGTACCTGGCAGGTAGAGGTATTTAATAGCGTTCTTAATTTCAGGGTGACCAAGGAAGCCTGCGTTGAAGTCGATAGATACGCCTGCGAGCATGCCTTTAAGGCCGAGTTCTGGGATACGGGTGATAACGAGGATCGCACCGATAAGAACGTAAGGAAGCCATGCGCGGAACTGAGACATGTGAGCAGTAAAGTCGGTAGAACCGCCGCCTTTCATGTCGCCAGTCCATTCTGGATCCCATTTGTTGTGATCACCAAAGTCAAAGTGATCTTTAGGCATGCAGAAACCGTTTTTAGCACCAAGAATGATGATGCCGAGACCTACGAGACCACCGATAAGGGATGGGAACTCAGGTCCGATTAACCATGCAAACACGAGGTAAGGCACGATGAATGCGGTAGATGCAAATACACAGAATTTCCATGCGCCAAAGCCTTCTTTCCAGCTGCGGTTCTCCCCGAAGTAACGGGTGATGAAACCAAGCATGAAGATAGGAAGGATGTAAATCATAGGTGTGTTGAAAACAGTTGCCCACTGGCCGATTACAGCATTGAACTGATCAGCAGATGCGAAGTTAAGACCTGGGATGCCAGCGGCAACAGCCTGATCTACAAGTGGACGAACGTATTTAAGGCCGAGGATAATCGGAGTACCAACAGCACCAAAAGTTACTGGGAAAGAGTTAAATACGAGACAGAGAACTGCTGCTGCAAGCGGCGGGAAGCCGAGTGAGAGGAGCAGAGGTGCAGCCAGAGCAGCTGGTGTACCAAATCCTGCCGCGCCTTCGATGAAAGCTGCGAACATGAAACCGATGATGATTGCCTGAACGCGACGGTCACCGGAAATCTGCTGCATACCGTACTGAATAGTTTCCATACCACCGCTGTACTGCAGTGTGTAAAGAATAAGAATCGCACCAAAAACAATGATCAGTACGGAGATTGCTGTGATGAGACCGTGGAAAGACATTGCAGCTACGTAGCTAGCATCAAGTCCCCAACCTGCCATAGCACCAAGAACAGCACATGCCCAAGCAACAGGCATAGCCTTAGTTGCAGGCCAGCGAAGGCCTACCATCAAAATAAGAGCTGCCAGAATAGGCAGAACAGCAAACATTGCCAACATAATAAAACGCTCCTCATTTAGGTTGTTAGCAACCGTATCCGTTTATCCACCATTAAAACGGATACGATTGAGTAAAAAGGTTCCCGGGTCGGGCTTCCGCTCCCTTGCCGGGAACCTTTAACAGCTTAGTTAGCTACGATGCTATTTAGCGTCGCGGCCGTCGTCACAAGCGTCGCCTGTGCCTTCTTTGCCTGATGTTTCTGCATCCTGTGCCATCTGGCAGTGGTTAGCAGAAGCTGCTTCAACGGTACCGGTAGCTGCATTAACAGGAGCTACGGAGATACCAGGAAGGTCGCTCAGGGTCTGGAAGTACTGGTGACGTTTGAGGTAATCTTCCTCAATCTGAGCGCGGAGGCGCTTAGATTCTTCAGGTGCGATCTTTTCAAGCAGAGCGTAGCGGTTTTCACCGGAAAGGAACGCCTGCATGTCACCGTTAGGTGCTTTAGATTCGTACACGAATGGGTTTTTACCTTCGTCAGCGAGAACTGGGTTGTAGCGGTAAAGCGGCCAGTAACCAGTTTCAACTGCGATTTTTTCTTCTTCGATGGATTTGCCCATACCTTTACGGATGCCCTGGTTAATACAAGGTGCGTAACAGATAACGATGGACGGACCGTCGAATTCTTCAGCTTCTTTAAATGCTTTCAGAACCTGGTTCATGTTTGCGCCCATAGAAACGGATGCAACGTAAACGTAGCCGTAAGACATTGCGATAAGGCCGAGGTCTTTTTTACCTACTTTCTTACCGGAAGCTGCCATTTTCGCGATGGAGCCGAGTGGGGTAGCTTTTGAAGACTGACCACCGGTGTTGGAGTACACTTCGGTATCCATTACGAGGATGTTGATGTCTTCGCCGGAAGCGAGAACATGGTCTACACCGCCGAAGCCGATGTCGTATGCCCAGCCGTCACCACCGAATACCCATACGGATTTTTTGGTGAGAAGGTCAGCCATGTGGTAGATATCATGTGCAGCAGCACTGTGATCAATACCAGCTTCGATAAGTGCAAGGATTTCTTCGCCAGCTTCAGCAGATGCTTCGCCCTGATCTTTAACTTCGATCCAAGCTTCAAGAGCACCTTTGAACTGTGCGTTTTCAGCAGTGTCGATAGCTTTTTTAACAACGTCTTCAAGTTTTTTGCGACGCTGTGTGTAAGCCATGCCCATACCGTAACCAAATTCAGCAGCATCCTCGAAGAGTGAGTTACCCCAAGCAGGACCGTGACCGTTTTTGTTTACAGTGTACGGGGTGGTAGGTGCAGATGCACCCCAAATGGAAGAACAACCAGTTGCGTTTGCAATGATCATACGTTCGCCAAACATCTGTGTGAGAAGCTTAACGTATGGTGTTTCACCACAACCAGCACATGCGCCGGAGAATTCCATCAGAGGCTGCTGGAACTGAGAGCCTTTGAGTGAATCACGGGACATGATGGTGTCTTTAATTTCAATTGCTTCTTCTGCGAAAGCAAGGTTAGCAACCTGATCTTCGAGCTGAGTCTCAATCGGTTTCATAACGAGTGCTTTTTCTTTTGCAGGACAAACGTTCGCACAAGAACCACAGCCGAGGCAGTCTTCTGCGTAAACCTGCATGCGGTATTTGAGACCTTTTACTTCTTTGCCTTTAGCATCGAGAGTAGTGAAGGTAGCAGGAGCGTCTGCAAGTTCTTCTTCAGTAGCAAGTACTGGACGAATAGCAGCATGAGGACAAACGTAAGAGCAGCGGTTACACTGAATGCAGTTTTCCTGTACCCATTCTGGTACGAGGATAGCTACGCCACGTTTTTCAAATGCGGCAGTACCAACTGGGAAGAGTCCGTCTGGTTCAAAAGCGGAAACAGGAAGTTTGTCACCGTTTTGAGCAAGGATAGGACGAACAACGTTGGTAATGAATTCTGGTGCGTCGCCTTCTGTTGCGCTAGCATCAGATGCAGTAGCCCAGTCAGCAGGGATTTTGATTTCAACAAGAGCGTCAGCAGCTTTATCAACAGCCTGAACGTTCATGTTAACGATGTGATCACCTTTTTTGCCGTATGCTTTCTTAATAGAATCTTTAAGGTAAGCAACTGCCTGATCGAAAGGAATAACATCAGCAAGCTTAAAGAATGCAGTCTGCATAACCATGTTGATGCGACCGCCAAGACCTACTTCAGTCGCAATCTTAACTGCGTCTACGTTGTAGAACTTGATGTTCTTTTCAGCGAGTGCGCGCTTCATGGAAGCAGGCAGATGATCGTTCATCTCTTCTGGAGACCAGTTAGAGTTCAGTACGAAGATACCGCCGTCCTTGATACCATCAAGGAGGTCATACTGGTTAACGTATGCAGACTTGTGACAAGCAACGTAGTCAGCAGCGTTAACAAGGTATGTGGACTGGATTTTTTCGTTACCGAAACGAAGGTGAGACACAGTGAAGCCGCCGGACTTTTTGGAGTCGTAAGCGAAGTAACCCTGTGCGTACATGTCGGTGTTGTCACCGATGATTTTGATAGCCTGCTTGTTAGCACCAACAGTACCATCAGCACCAAGGCCGAAGAACTTACACTGAACAGTGCCAGCAGGTACGGTGTCGAGTACTTTACCAACAGTAAGGGAAGAACGGGTAACGTCGTCGTTAATACCAACAGTGAAGTGGTTTTTAGGACCGGTTACTTTCATGTTCTCGTAAACTGCGAGTACGTCAGCAGGAGTGAATTCTTTAGAACCGAGACCGTAGCGGCCGGAAAGAATCATTGGCATTTCGCCGTGTTCTTTAAATGCTGCGCAGATGTCAAGGTAAAGAGGATCGCCGATTGCGCCAGGTTCTTTAGTACGATCAAGTACGGTGAAGATTTCTGCAGAAGCAGGAATAACTTCGAGCATGTGCTTGATGGAGAACGGACGGTAAAGACGAACTTTAAGAAGACCTACTTTCTCACCTTTTTCGGTAAGGTAGTTAACTACTTCTTCAATAGCTTCGTTACCGGAGCCCATACACACGATTACGCGTTCTGCGTTTTCGTGACCAACGAACTCAAAAGGTTTGTAGGAACGGCCGGTGATGCTTTCAACTTTAGCCATTGCATCGATAACTGCTTCAGGAACAGCATCGTAGAATGTGTTACAAGCTTCGCGTGCCTGGAAGTAAATATCTGGGTTCTGAGCGGTACCACGAAGATGTGGGTGCTCAGGATTCATTGCGTTCTGACGGAAAGCTTCAATTTTCTCGAAGTTAACTACTTTTTTGATGTCTTCGTAGTCGATAACTTCGATTTTCTGAAGTTCGTGAGAAGTACGGAAACCGTCGAAGAAGTGACAGAAAGGAACGCTGGTTTCGATTGCTGCAAGGTGAGCAACGAGAGCCATGTCCATAGCTTCCTGAACGGAGTTGGAACATAAGAAAGCAAAGCCAGTCTGACGACAAGCCATTACGTCCTGATGGTCACCGAAGATGGAGAGTGCATGTGAAGCGAGAGCACGTGCAGATACATGGAAAACGCCAGGGAGAAGCTCACCAGCAATTTTGTACATGTTAGGAATCATGAGCAGAAGGCCCTGAGACGCTGTAAATGTAGAAGTCAGCGCGCCTGCTGCGAGACAGCCGTGTACCGCGCCAGCCGCACCAGCTTCTGACTGAAGCTGACGGACGGAAACTGTCTGGTCAAAAATGTTTGTTTTGCCGGCAGCAGCCCAGTCGTCTGCAGCTTCTGCCATGTTGGATGATGGAGTGATCGGGTAGATCGCAGCCGTGTCACTCAGTGCGTACGCGATATGCGCGGCAGCAGTGTTACCATCCATAGTTTTCATAATCTTGGCCATTAGAGTAACTCCTTTATGTAGCCTGAAAGCATGTGGGTCATGCTGACCTGCCTTTTCCTTGTCGTGCAGTTACTATTGTCCTGCTAGGAATGCGGGTTTATCCCCGCCCCACATTCCGCGATAGGAAAAAACAGGGTGATCGGGTTAATCAATACAAAAGATATGCCACTTGTGTGATTTTTGATAAACCTAGTATAATCAGGCACATGCCGGAGTAGACCGTTTGATGGAATCTCAAGAATCACGTTTGTGTCTGAAAAAAAAGACTCACCAAGACTAACGCGCGTAATATTATACGATTTCTCGCAAGTTCAAAATACTTTTGTTCGCAAATCTAGGTGGTTGTCATGTCTTAAATATCGGACACCTATAACATCGTCGCTCCTTTTACAACAAAATGAGTACACAAACAATGGTTGTTTACGGAAAGTTCACACTTATTTTTGTCTGTTTTATCAATCTTGTTTTATAAGGAGATATTATACTTTTTAAGCAACGCATAGAGGTGGGAGCGGGACAACCCCGAAGTTTCCAACATTCCATGAATGTTAGAACCATGCTGTGCGATAAGCTGTAAAAGGTACTTCTTTTCCATATCCGATTTAAATTGTCGCAGCGTCGGTAATGCTTCAAATGAGAAAGAAACTGGAGCTGCACTTTTCTGGTCTGATTTTTCAGACACCGATGCTTTGTCAACATTAGCTGTCTGATTTTCAAGTCCACGCACAAGGTTTGCCTGTGCAATTTTAATTCGGATGTCAGCCGGAAGATGTCTGGCGTATAAGACAGATTCTGATCCGGCGGCGACTAACGCCTGTTCAAGTGCGTTAAACAATTCGCGTACGTTCCCAGGCCAGTGATATTTGGCAAGTATCGGGAAAAAGTCCGCAGAAAAATTTTTAACCGGCATTCCATATTGTTTACAGAGCTGTTCGATTCTGAATTTTGACAGCTGCTCGAGATCATCGTTGCGTAAACGAAGGGCAGGAAGTTCAATATGGACAGTTTTTAAACGGAAGAGCAAATCTTGACGGAAGTCTCCGTTTTCAACCATGGTTTCCAAGTTGCGGTTCGTTGCTGAAACAAGGCGGAAGTTACTTTTTTCTTCCGCAGTGCCACCCACAGGGCGGAATACTCGCTCTTGAAGGAACCGCAGAAAAGATTTTTGGATGGTGAGGGGCATTTCGCCCACTTCATCGAGAAAGAGAGTGCCGTTGTCGGCAATTTTGACGAGGCCGTCCTTATCTGTCTGTGCGCCTGTAAAGGCACCTTTTTTGTGACCGAAAAGGGTGGACTCAAGAAGGCTTTCAGTAAGCGCAGCACAGTCCACAACAACAAATTCTCCCTGAGCACGGGTGCTGTTTGTATGGATGGTGCGGGCTGTAAGTTCTTTACCTGTACCGGTTTCACCAGTGATGAGCACGTTCGCATCTGTAGAAGCTGCTTGAGCCATCAAGCTGAAACAGTTGCGGATGATGGAACTGGTGCCGACCATGTGGGCTACTTCCAACGGTTTGGCGTCGCTGCTTTTATCCAGCTTTTCCTGACGGTATTTGAGAACGCGTTTAAGCGTTTGCGTGATTTCTTTGATGGAAGCTGGTTTTACAAGGTAATCCCAAACTCCGCGCTGGATTGCAGTTTCAGCACCGGCAGGATCACCATCACCTGTAAGAATAATGACTTCCGGTGGGTTGTCGAAGTGTGCGATATCGGAGAGGTAATCCAGTCCATTGCCATCCGGTAGGCGGACGTCAAGAAAGAGCACGTCAAATTCATGCTCGCGAAGCAGTTTGAACCCTTGCGCAATAGTTTGTGCAGTGGCGCAGTCGTACTTAAGGCGCGAGAGAAGACTTTCAAATGTCTCACAAATGTTAACATCATCATCAATAATAAGAATGTTGGGCATGCTCAAATTTTTCCGAAACGTTGAGGTGATCAACGCCCCCCGGGGGCGGCTTAGCGAGAAATTACTGCAACGGATGAAGTACAGAAGTAATGGCTTTGGCTATTATCGAACTGTTGTATGGTTTGCTGACAAGAGTTTTAACCGATGGAATTTCTTTGGCCCCCTTTGCGGCAATGTTTCGGCCGGAAACCATGATCACAGGAAGTTCCGGAGCCGTGTGACTGATGTGTGTTGCTAGTTCGAGACCGTTTAACGTAGGCATGTCAAAATCAGTAATGACGAGATCCCACGAATCTGGACGTTCAGTAATCATATTTGCAGCTACCGCAGCATCGCCTATCGGGTCAACCTCATAGCCTAAGTTTCTGAGAACTCGAGGAATCGTCTCGAGCTGGTCCGGGTCGTCTTCCACAAAAAGAATGCGTCCTTCCCCTTGGAGAATCTTTTCTGTGAGCTGGTCACCTGCTTCAAGTGCAGGTCGGTCGATATGTGGCAGGTAGATGGTAAAGGCTGTTCGGACAAAAGGAATACTGCTCACTTCGACACCGCCACCATGTCCTTTAATGATGCCAAGCACAACAGAAAGTCCTAAACCGGTACCTTCTGTTTTTCCTTTTGTTGTGAAAAATGGATCGAAAATCTTATCCTGAATTTCTGAGCTGATACCGGGACCATTATCTTCAATGACCAGTTTGAAGTACTCACCTTCTGGAATATTAAACTGACTTGCCTTTTCTTTGGTCAAAAATTCTTTGTCAACTTCCAGACGCAACGTTCCGCCATGTTCACGCAACGCCTGAAAAGAGTTGGTACACATGTTCATCATGACCTGATTCATCTGTGTCGGGTCACCGAACGTATGCGCATGGTTAACGTTATATGTTGTTTCGATATTAATGTTACGCGGCAGTGATGCAGACACAAGTCCTACGGACTCGTTCAGAACTTCTAAAATATCTGTAGCGCGGAACCCCGCAACGGATGGTTTGCTGAAGGTAAGAATCTTTTTAACCAGACTGCTACCGTGTTGCGCAGCACGCAAGGCTCGGGCAAGGTCATTGCTTGTGAGTGTTTCTTCATCAATATCAATAAGTGCTAGCTCAACAGAGTTAATGATGGATGTGAGAATGTTGTTGAAATCATGTGCAATTCCGCCAGCCAGTGTACCGATTGCTTCCATTTTCTGCGATTGTAGTAACTGGCGCTCAAGGTTGATGCGCTGCGTAATATCTTCGGCAGTGGTCAACATTCCGACAATTTCGCCCTTGTCTCCATGGAGTGGCAGGCGGTTGATTTCCAGCCATACCAGATTGCCGTCTTTATCCGTAATACGCTCTTTTGATTTTAACTGAGGAATATTGTGGGCAAGAACCATGTTTTCAGACTGCTGCATAATAGCGGCATCTTGCTTGTCGAATAAAAATTCAAAATCTGTTTTACCGATGAGCTCGCGAGCGTGTTGAATACCGAAGAACTTGTCAAAAGAACGGTTGCTGCCCATGTAACGGAAGTTGTTACTTTTCCATGAAACAAGCTGTGGAATGTTGTCCATAACAGACTGCAACATACGTTCAGAATTACGTAATGCTTTTTCTGCACGTTTGCGTGTGGTGATGTTTTCAGAGAACCCTTCGAGAAGTTCAATGTTGTTCAAGCGGTCACGCACAACTCGAACGGACATGTTCGCGGCAAACGTTGTGTTATCTGGGCGCAGAAGTGTGCGTTCAAATGTCAAAATTTCGTTAGCACGTGCTTTATGGAAATCAACGCCCTGTAACAGGTCATCCAATGCACTTGTTTCATGTGCCATAAATTCTTGCGGAGTAGTGTAGCCATTCATTCTGGCGAATGCAGGGTTTACGTCAACAAACGCACCGGTAGGACGCACACGGAAAATACCCAGTGGTGAGTTTTCAAAGATAGAGCGGTATTTTTCTTCTGCAAAACGTAAGCTGTCCTCAGCTTTTTTGCGATCGGTGAAGTCGAAAATAACCCCCACCATACCTGCAATTTCACCACGAGCATTCACGTTGGTCGCTTTATGCAACAGAATATTATGCACACTGCCTTCGCGGGACGAAATAGTCTGTTCGTAGATGGATTCGCCTTGTTCATGCAGTAGCTGATGGTCAACAGGATGCTGTAATTGAGATAAGCCGAATTCCTGCAACTCCCATTCGTTGCAGTTCAAAATATCGACACGCTGGATACCAAAGAATTTTTCAAAGGCAACGTTACACTGCTGGTACCGTCCGTACTTATCCTTAGAATATATGGGGATAGGGATGGTATCCATAAGCAGACGCAAGAATGATAGCTGATCTTTTATCTTTTGCTCTACAGATTTTTTTTCAAGAATATTCATCACCAACAATACAAGAGTGATGGTGAGCAGAATAAGGCTGACAATAATTGTCCAGAAAACCTGCTTGTTTAATTCATAGAATCGACTAGGAGCATTGATCATGACTGCCGGTTCGGGTAATTCGCGCTCACTCAAGTGAAGACGCTTGAGTTCGTTGTAGTCAAAAGCCCATGGAGAAGCGCTTTTTGAGATGACTTCAATATCGCTCGCCGGAGTACCGTCAAGAATTTGCAAGCCGAGTTCGGCAGCCATTTCTCCATCGGTGAAACCGGAAATAAGTTTGCCACCGAGAATGCCTGAACCAAGCAGAAATCTCCAGTTTGAGTAGAGGGGTGCCGTGGTGTTATCGTGCACCTTTTGCAGCAGTTCCTGTGCGGAGTAGAATTGACCGTCGATTTCTCGGTACATCGGGATAAAGTAGAAGAACGTGTCAGGCTGAACCTGTTTGACTCGACGGATAATTTCCTTGTGCGGCAGATCTGTCCAGAACTGAACTTTCAATCCTTTATCAATTTTCGGGATGCCTTCGATAACCTGTTTGCGGATTGCTTTACCCGTGACGGATTCATCACCGATAACAATCATCTGTTTCAGGTTAGGGTGCATTTCTAAGGCAAGACGGATGTTTGAAGCGACATCAAATGTTTCCATGACGCCGGTGATTTCTTTACCTTTTATCAGTGAAGGCTTGAAATCGTTTACCCCGACAAAAACAATAGGGACACCTGGAAAGAGATCTTCCCCGTGCTGAGTGATGAAGTTGAATGCGTCGTTGTCGGAAACTGTGATGAGGTCAAACTTAGTATCTGCAAACTTTCGTCTGAACAAATCCATGACATGTTTGACTGCTTGATCATACGGAAATTTTTTGGAATCCAGATACTCCACCTGCAACATAATAGAATACGGACTGTCTTGAATCCGCTCTTTAAAGCCTTCGAGCAGATTGTCCGACCATGCATATCCGTTGTGGTAGGAGTTAAGATAGAGGATGTTCTTGCGTTCTTTAGGCGGAGAGGCAGGATTGGCAAAAGCGCTCGGAGCCGTCAATATGACAGTCAGAAGTGCTAAAAATATGAAGTGTAAAAGGCGTGCACCCATAATTAATAACCAATCCTTCAATTTGCTTAATAAAAGCTGTGTTCGCAGCCTTTGCAGCTAATAATTCGAGGTCGCTTTTGCGTGTTTTAAGTGCGTACCTCTTGCTCCATGTACCGTTTATTCGCTCAATTGTCATCTATCCTAATGTGGCGGTCTTTTGACATTTCTAAAAATAAGTATTTAAATACAGTATGTTGCAAAAATGGCAAGCTCCTTGCTATATGTCTTCGCAAAGACAATTACGTGGCGTTCCGAATAGATAGGGTGCCCGTTCAGGAGGACTGCAATGTTATTTTTGCTTGGTGGAAATGATAAAAAGCCAACACAGGCTGAACAGGCTCGTACCGAGAATATGGAACGTGTAAAGGAACTGTTTCTTGCTGGTCGTTTTCCAGTAGTAACAACCGAAGTGCTGGAAGGCCGTGCAATCGGTAAAGTTCTTGGGTTAGTAGCTTGCCGCGGATATGATTCCGATGATGCATTTTTTGGCATGACTGCGCGTGCCGTAAACAAAGGCGCACAAGCCATTATCGGATATCAGGAAAACATTGCGTTTCATCCGGATGGCAGTAAATATTTTTCTTGTTACGGTACTGCTGTGCAGTTTGACCGTTCAAAGCGAGTATAGGGCATACGCATTGTCCAACTGGTTGCTACCTGTTAGACAGCGTTGCTTTACCCTTACGGTTTGTTATGTCACTCCCCCCCCCCCCCCGAAAGACCTTTACCTAGGTTAGACATAACAAACCGTAAGGTAATACTGATTCCTGCATAGGCGATGATAGCTGTTGCCTGTGGGGAAATAAAAAAAGCCCGAATCACAATGCGATTCGGGCTTTTTGTTTTTTTAGAATTCTATTCGGAATCATCCTCAAGGCTACGGGTGTAGCGGCAGGATTTTTCCGGACAGGCGATATGTTTACCGCGTGCTTTGGTGGTTTTGATTGTAAGCAGTTTAGAATCACACTGCGGACATTCTTCTTCTACAGGGTAGTTCCACAGCGCGTAGTCACACTTAGGATATCTGCTACAAGAGTAGAAGATTTTACCAGAGCGGGAAGATTTTTCTACAATCTCACCTTCTTCACAACGTGGGCATTTTACCCCGGTTGAGAAAGGCTTAGCGTGTTTGCATTCAGGGTAACCGGTACATGCGATAAAACGGCCACCGGTACGGGTGCGTTTAAGAACAAGGTCTTTTCCGCAATCCGGACATTCACCCATTTTTTCCAATTCTTCTTTTGGGCGCTCCACAAGCACAACATTACCGTTGTCATCACGGGTAAAGTTGGATGTGTTTTTACAATCCGGATATCCGGAGCACGCCAGGAAGGTGCCTGCCTTACCAAATTTGATCATCATCGGCTTGCCGCATTCTGAACATATAAGATCAGTTTCAAGACCCTGTTTTACAGACTCCATTTCCTCAGCAGCTTTTTCAAGCGTCGGGTTGAAGTCGTTCATGAAGTCAGTCATGAGCTGTGTCCAGTTCAGTGTGCCTTCAGCAACGTTATCAAGCAGTGTTTCCATCTGCGCGGTAAAACTTACATCCATAAGAGTGGCGAAGTGTTTTACCAGCTGCTGGCATACTGTGCGACCAAGGTCAGTCGGCACAAAGTTCTTTTCTTCCAACTGTGCATATCCGCGATCAATCAGTGTTGAAATAATGGCTGCATAGGTGGATGGACGGCCGATACCGAGTTCTTCCATTTCACGTACAAGAGACGCTTCGGAGAACCGTGCTGGCGGCTGAGTAAATTTTTGTTCTTTGTCGAGCTTGATGAGGCGCATATCCTGCCCTTCTTCAAGTTTCGGCAACTCTTCATCTTCTTTGGCTTTCTGGGGTGAAACAGCAAGGAAGCCGGGGAAGAGCATGCGCTCGCCTTTTACACGCCATGTGGTGGCAAGTTTCTCTGCGTCCTTAATAGTTGTTGCGTTTGGTGTGGCAGCAATGGTGACGGTAGTGTCATGGAATTGAGCCGCAGCCATCTGGGATGCCATAAAGCGTGACCAGACGAGTGTGTATAACGCATGCTGTTCTCTAGGAAGCAGATTACGAACGGAATCAGGGGTAATGGATGCGTCAACAGGACGGATAGCTTCGTGAGCATCCTGAGCGCTTGATTTTGTTTTGAAGACTCGTGGCTTTGGCGGAACATATTCTTTTCCGTACAGGGAAAGGATGAGCTCTTTGGCTGCATCACGCGCGTCATCAGCAATACGTACGGAGTCAGTACGCATGTAAGTGATAAGCGCTGTGGTGCCCTCATCGCCGAGTTCAACACCTTCATACAGGCGCTGAGCAATAGACATGGTACGCTTTGCGGAATACCCATGGCGCTGACTTGCTGCTTGCTGGAGAGTTGATGTGATAAACGGTGGCAGCGGCTGGCGGCTACGTTTTTTCTCTTCAACTTTTTCTACAACTATTGATGAGGCAAGAACTGCTTCCTGAAGTGCATTCGCAGCTTCTTCGTTGGGAACAACTGCCTTTTTACCTGCAATCTGGTGTAAAAGAGCTTTAACTGGTGGCGGATTTTCGCCTTCCATTTCCGCTTTGAATACCCAGTACTCTTCCGGATCAAATGCATAGCGTTCAGCTTCGCGTTCAACAATGAGACGTAACGCAACGGACTGTACACGGCCGGCAGAAATACCGCGCTTAACTTTATTCCAGAGTAGCGGTGAGAGTTTGTACCCTACAAGACGGTCAAGAATACGACGAGCCTGCTGGGCATCGAAGAGGTTCTCGTTCAGATCTTTTGGGTTCTCAAGCGCTTCACGAACCGCGCGGGCGGTAATTTCGTTAAACTGGATACGCTTCGCATTTGGATTTTCTTTTTTAATAATCTCAGCAATGTGCCACGCAATGGCTTCGCCCTCGCGATCGGGATCGGGAGCAAGATATACGTGGTCAGCTTTGGCTGCCGCTTCTTTCAGCGTGGAAACAACTTTCTGTTTACCCTGAATGATCTGATACTTTGGCTTGTAGTTTTTTTCTTCGTCAACGCCGAGATCTTTTTTAGGCAAATCTCGCACGTGACCTACGCTGGCGTGAACCATGTAGTTACGGCCAAGGAACTTTTTAATTGTTTTCACCTTTGCGGGTGATTCTACGATTATCAGGTCTTTTCCCATTGAATGTCCTGTTTCCGATGTTGGTTAAGAAGTAACTGGCAACACACAGATATCAATAGGTGTACCAGATGCTAAGCGTTTTCTGTTAGGGGAAGATACGGCAAATGTCGCTAGCGTCAAGTGTCGATTTTCTAAAATATGATTACGACACTATATATTCTTGAAGAACAATGCAAAATTGCAAAATTGTTTCTCTTTGCCTCTATATTACAAAATGATTGCAGTATGGAAATGATACAGATGCATCTGCTTATGTTACTGACAGTTGCGTCTGTAACATCTGTTGATTGTGTTCAATTTACTGACATTTTCCAGAAACATAACAGTGAGTGGTTACTCTTGCTCCCGCGCGAGGCCTCGGATTATAACGAGTCTAACAAGTTGGCATTCTAATTGCTCAATACATCCCGTACGTTGTCAAGCTCGGGGGAGCTTTAGGAGGAAAACTATGTCTGTTACCCCAATCTCTATGACGCAGGTGCAGGGAGTACTGCAGTATTCAAAAAGACGCACTGGTGCGATTTCACTTAATGATGCTGCACAAAATAACGGTATGAGCCGTTTTGAAGCCTTGCTTAGAGAACCGCAGCAGATTGCAGATGCCATGGCATCTTCTCAATCTAATCAGCTATCTGCGTTGCCAAATCAATATTCATACTATGGATTAACCGGAGCGGAACAGTCTTCACGTTCAGGAATGAACCTGAGTAATGTTTCTGCTCTTGCTACACTTATTAATGTTTCGTCTGTTGAGCCTACCGTTTTGAGTAATGCGCTCAAAACACTGACAGAAGCTGCTGAAAAAAATCAGCTTGAGACTGCTTCTGCAGCCGGTATTGCAGGAAACCTGCAGGGTATGATGAGCCGCGAGATTGTAAGCGGTGACATGAATGCAGTTGTTCAAGCTTCTGACAGTGCTATGGGTGATAGTACTGACCAGAATGAAGCAAAAAGTGTAGAACCCATTGTAAGTAATGATGTTCGTGGTTCGTTAGCTACGATGTTTGAATCCGGTGCAGCCGGAAATATTGCAGCTATTGGCTATGATGCAACAGGTGGAACCTCGTACGGTAAGTATCAGTTCTCCTCTGTACGCGGCACAATGGACGACTTTTTGACATATTTAGATACGCACGCTTCAGATATTTCGTTACATCTCAGGGCAGCTGGTGACGTAAATACAGGCTCCAAGCAGGGCGAAATGCCAGTGGCTTGGCAGGAAGTTGCGAACATTGATCCAGTACGATTCGAAAAAATGCAAGATGCTTTCATGCATTCCCGCTACTATTCCCCAGTAGCTCGAGTTGTTCAGGATAAAATGAACACCGGCCAACTGAGCACCGCTATGGAAGAAGTTTTACTTTCTACTTCCCTTCAGCACGGTCCTCGCGGGGCTATTCAAATTTTTGCAAAAGCATTTGGCGCAACAGGCGGCTTCTCAGAAGATATGCAGGAAGCGTTTATTAAAAACGTATACGCACAGCGCAGCAATGAATTTGCCACTTCAACTCCAGAAGTACGCACGGGTGTTCAGAACAGACTGGATGCTGAATTGAATGTAGCATTATCTATGCTCGCCTAGTGTTGGAAAGTTGACACGATACGTTTCGACCGAAAACATGACGTGGATTGAGAGTACACCGATTCTTTAACAAGAATCGTCAGTGGACTGGTCTCAGCTTCAAAAGAATGACATTGCCGGGTGTAGAAAAAAGGACATCAATACGATGTCCTTTTTTTGTGCTTTTTAAGTATGTTAAGATTTTTAGAAAATAAATTTTTTTATGCTCTTGACCGGCAAAATCTTCTGTTTTAGTTACATATGAATACATATTCATGCGTAACTTATTTTCAGAGGTAACTATGGAAATTGCAATACAATATCTTTCCGAAGTATGGGAAATACTGCTCGAAGCCGCCCCATACGTACTTTTCGGTTTTTTTGTCGCTGGGCTTCTCAAAGGATTTTTACCGGACGACTTTGTCGCACGCCATCTTGGCAGTAACAAAAAAGGTGCTGTTGTTAAAGCATCACTTTTCGGTATACCGCTTCCTTTATGTTCTTGTGGTGTAATTCCTGCGGCTGCAGGGCTTCGCCAGCAAGGTGCAAGTAAAGGGGCAACCACATCTTTTATGATATCCACACCAGAGACCGGCGTTGACTCTATCGCTATTACATACGCGCTGCTTGACCCGATTATGACAATCGTTCGTCCTGTGGCTGCGTTTATTTCTGCGCTTACCGCAGGTTCTTTGGTAGATATGTTTCCTGCAAAGGCAGTTCCGGGTAAAACTGAATTTACTCCGCTTAACTTTGCAGCAACAACATTAAAAAAAGAAGAGGGATGTACCTCTGGTTGCTGCTCTTCCAAGCCAGCAAGCGCAAGAGTCAAAGAAAAATTTCTTTTCGGTATGCAGTTCGCTTTTGGTGAACTTATTGCTGATATCGGTAAATGGCTGCTTATTGGTGTGCTTATCGCCGCAGTTGTTTCTACGTTCCTGCCAGTCACGTTCTTTCAGGAATACGTAGGTGATGGTCTTCTCAGCATGATCCTGATGGTTGTCATCGGCGTGCCAATGTATGTCTGCGCAACTGCATCAACCCCAATTGCAGCAGCACTTGCGCTAAAAGGGCTTTCCCCGGGCGGCGCGCTTGTATTCCTGTTGGCAGGGCCAGCAACAAACGCAGCAACTATTACTGTTGTAGCTCAGACTCTCGGTAAGCGCGTAGCGTTCATCTACGTGAGTTCCATTGCGGTAACATCCGTAATTCTCGGACTTGCTGTGAACTGGCTGTACGCGAAACTCGGTCTTTCTGTGTTTTCTTGGATTAACGACGTAGAAACGCATCAGCACGGCATTGTGGGTTACGCCTCTGCGATTATTCTACTCGTTCTTGTAGGTAAACAATTTATCGCTCGTCGTGGGCATCAACACGGCGAATCCTGTAGCTGCCATTAAGCCGCAATCTTCCAAGACTCCTTAAGAAAAAAGCCACGCTATTGAGCGTGGCTTTTTTTTGCTTTTTTTTGAGCCGGAGGCAATAACAACCTAATACCTAAAAAACTAAAAAATATTAAACGATAGCAGCATCAAGAGCAGCGTCAACGTGAGCTTGAATGGTGTCGATAAGCGGTATGTTGCAGTCGGTGGCTTTGATAAGCAGCCCGATCTCGGTGCAACCAAGGATAATAGCTTCGGCACCGTTTGCTTCGAGATCTTTGATGATGTTGATATACTTCTGACGAGTGCTTTCAAGGAATTTTCCAATGGCAAATTCATTAAAGATGCTGTTGTGGATAATGGCGCGGTCATCGCTTTCTGGAGTGATGATTTCGAGGCCGTGCTTTTCAGAAAGCGGCTTGCTGATGAAATCCTGTTCCATGGTGAATGCGGTGCCGAGTAGCCCGAGCTTGCTGACGTTGAGTCCTTTCGCTTTGGTTGCGATTGCGTCTGCAATATGGAGCACTGGAATTTCTAGTGCACCTTGCACGGTGTCCGCAACGCGATGCATGGTGTTTGCACCGATGAGGACCATGTCTGCGCCACCGGCTTCTGTGTTCAGTGCGGCTTGGGCAAGTTTAGTGCCTACGGATGTCCAGTCGTCTTTGCTGATGAGTTCGTGCAGTTCAGAGAAGTCGACACTGTCCATAAGGATTTTGCAGGAATGGCGTCCGCCGAGGCGTTTGTGGGTACCTTCGTTTAACAGGCGGTAGTATTCGATTGTTGATCCCCAAGTCATTCCGCCTAATAATCCGATCTTTTTCATGAGAATATCCTTTGAACTTAATTGAAAACATGTTTTTTGAAATAAGTTGTGTCTTTGCATATGCTGAACGTAATGTAAAATATGTTTTAAAAAACATTATGTTAGTTGATTGCTTTAGTAGGAAAAGGGATGCCTTTTTTTACTATGGGGCGCTTTCTGAATAGTCAGTATGATGAGCAGAGGTAAGTGCTTTTTTTGTGTTCTGTGCTTGCTCTTAGTGGCCTAGGACTTGACATAATGCGGTGAGGCAATCAATCTCACAAGATCTATATGTTTGGAGTGCAAAATATGAAAAAGGTAGTTGTATCATTTCTCGGCAAAGATGGTCCGGGAGTCGTACATGCGGTAGCCAGCCTGCTTACAGGTCTGGAGTGCAACATTAATGAAGTAAGTCAAACTATTCTGCATAGTGAATTTGCTGCGATCGTTATTGCTGAAATGCCTGACGGTTGTACGATTGACGTCTTGCAGGATGAACTGGTGAAGGGACTTGCTGAACGACAGATTGATCTCAGTGTTACAGCACGCCTTTATGACGGTACAAGCTGGTCTGCTGAAGATCCTCAATCATTTGTGGTAAGTGTCGATGGCCCTGATCAAAAAGGCCTCGTCGCTGCAATCTCAGGTATTCTGGGTGAGCATAATGTGAATATTGCCAACCTGAAAGCTATTGTTCCTGCCGATCAACCGGACGGGAATGCGCTCATTGTTTTTGAAGTAATTGTCCCCGGTGCTGTAGAGCTTTCAGCTCTGCGCGGCGCGTTGAATGCGAAGGCGGAAGAACTTTCGCTACGGGTAAGTGTTCAGCACAGGGATATTTTCGAAGCGGTGCACAGGGTTCAGCCTGTGTAGCTTTAGAAGGTGGCATATCTGGGAAATTGCCACTCTCTATATACAATGAGATTTTAGCCTGTCATTTATAAGGAAAAAAAATGCTTTCAGATCGCGAAGTGCTCAGTACTTTAGCAATGCTCCGAAACGAGCATTTGGACGTTCGTACCGTAACGCTTGGTGTCAGCCTTTTTGATTGTGCAAGTCACGACTTTGACGTGTTTGCGGATCGGGTTCGCACCAAGATTAGACTTTATTCAGAAAAACTTGTGTCTACCTGTAATGAGGTAGGCGATAAGTACGGTATTCCTATCGTAAACAAACGCATCAGCGTCAGTCCTATGAGCGTTGTGTGTGCTTCCTTTACACCAGAACAGATGGTGAAAGCGTGTCAGGTTCTTGATGAAGCTGCACAGGAAGCTGGTGTAGATTTTCTTGGCGGCTTCGGTGCGCTGGTAGAGAAAGGCATGACCAAAGGTGATCGTGCTCTTATTGATTCTTTACCGGAAGCATTGGCGGTGACGCAGCGTGTATGTTCCTCAATCAACGTAGCGTCTTCCAGAAGCGGCATTAACATGGATGCTGTTGCTCTTATGGGGCAGCGCATCAAAGATATCGCAGCACGTACCGCAGACAGAGACGGCCTTGGCTGTGCCAAGCTTGTTGTGTTTGCGAACATTCCTCAGGATGTACCGTTTATGGCTGGTGCCTACCTTGGTGTGGGTGAGCCTGAAGCAGTCATTAACGTGGGTGTTTCCGGTCCGGGCGTTGTTAAAAAAGCAATCGACCGTGCTATGCAGGATGGCAGCGCGAAGAGCCTTGGTGATATTGCTGAAGTGATTAAACGTACCGCATTTAAAGTAACCCGCGTTGGTGAAATTATCGGTACTGAAGTAGCTCAGCGCCTTGGACTTCCTTTCGGTGTCGCTGACCTTTCATTGGCTCCGACTCCGGAAGTTGGTGACTCTGTTGGTGAAATCTTCGAAGCCATTGGTCTTTCATCTATTGGTGCTCCGGGGTCCACCGCTGTACTGGCAATGCTGAACGATGCTGTTAAAAAAGGCGGCGCGTTTGCATCTTCCCACGTTGGTGGTCTTTCCGGTGCGTTTATTCCTGTGTCAGAAGATTCCAGTATTGCAGCTGCGGCTGCATCCGGTGCGCTGACTTTGGAAAAACTGGAAGCCATGACAAGCGTATGTTCTGTAGGGCTTGATATGGTTCCTGTGCCGGGTGATATCTCCGCTGCAACTCTTTCTGGTATTATTGCTGATGAAATGGCAATTGGTATGATCAACAGCAAAACAACTGCTGTGCGTATTATCCCTGTTCCGGGTAAAAGCGTTGGTGATAAAGTCTCTTTTGGCGGTCTGCTTGGTGAAGCCCAAATTATGGCTGTTCCGGGTGGCAATGCAGAGCAGTTTATTAAACTTGGTGGTCGTATTCCTGCGCCGATCCACAGTTTGAAGAACTAGACTTTTCTTTCTATACAATAAAAAGAGCCGTTCTGCATATGCAGAACGGCTCTTTTTGTATTCGTCTTATCGCGTAAACAGACTAGCTACCGCAGCAGCAGTCAGAGAGTGCGCTGAGAGCGTATTCCTGACGTTCGCGGTATTCTTCCTGTTTACCTTTGTTCCAGCGCTTAACTGGGCGGTAGTAACCTACAACGCGGGTGTAAACTTCTGCTTCGTTGCCACATGTTGGGCAGTTGAAGTGTTCACCGTTGATGTAGCCGTGTTCCTTACAAATGGAGAAGGTAGGAGTTACGGAGATGTAAGGAATTTTAGTATTAGTCATCGCTTTGATGAGGTAGTTCTTTACGCTTTCCGGTTCCGGCACAGCTTCGCCGAGGAAGGAGTGGAATACGGTACCACCATTGTAGAGGGTCTGCAGTTCATTCTGGTGCTCAAGAGCGTAGAAAACGTCACTGGTAAGACCTACTGGGAGCAGGGTGGAGTTAGTGTAGTAAGGTACTTCGTTACCAGCACAGATGATGTCTGCGTAGAGATCTTTGTCTGTTTTAGCCAGACGGTAGCAAGTGCCTTCGCCCGGAGTTGCCTCAAGGTTGTAAAGGTGGCCGGTTTCTTCCTGGAAGCGAACTGTAAGGTCACGCAGGTGGTTGAGAACACGACGCATGAGGCGCAGACCGCTTTCTGTTTCGATACCTTTACCGAGCAAGTTGAGGCATGCTTCGTGACCACCGATGAGACCGATGGTGGAGAAGTGGCCTTTGTAGCCGTTTTTGAGGTAGCGACGGGAGAATGGGAACATGCCGGACTCGAGATGGTGTTCGCAAAGTTTGCGTTTGAACTCGAGAGAATCTTTTGCCATTTCTGCGTATTCTTCAACGAGGTCGAGGAAATCTTCTTCGTTGTGTGCAAGGTAAGCAAGTTTAGGCAGGTTCAGTGTCACAACACCGATAGAACCGGTGAGGTCGCCAGCGCCGAAGAGGCCACCGGTTTTTTTGCGGATTTCACGAAGATCCATCTGCAAACGGCAGCACATAGAACGAACATCTTCCGGATTAAGGTCGGAGTTGATGAAGTTCTGGAAGTACGGAACACCGTACTTGGCAGTAAGTTCCATAAGAAGCTGAGCTGGAACGGAATCCCAGTCAAAGTCTTTAGTAACGTTGTATGTAGGAATAGGGAAAGAGAAGATACGGCCGTCTGCGTCACCTTCGAGCATAACCTCGAGGAACGCACGGTTGATCATATCCATTTCTTCCTGATAATCGCCGTAGGTAGAGTCTTGGAACGCGCCACCGATGATGATTGGTTCTTTAGCAATATGCGCTGGAACAACCATGTCGAAGGTAAAGTTGGTGAACGGGCTCTGACCACCCCAACGGGATGTTGTGTTCAGGTTGTAAACGAGCTTCTGGATCTGCTGACGAACAGTCGGGTAGTCGAGTTTGTCGGTACGGATGAACGGTGCAAGGTAGGTATCAACGTTGTTGAATGCCTGCGCGCCGGACCATTCGTTCTGAAGTGTGCCGAGGAAGTTTACAATCTGGCCACATGCGGAATCGAAGTGTTTTGCTGGTGCAGAGCAGCAGCGACCTTCAAGGTTAAACCCTTCGAGAAGCAGGTCGCGCAGGCTCCAACCGGAGCAGTAGCCAGCAAGACCAAAGGAAAGATCGTGGATGTGGAAGTAGCCGTGAGTGTGTGCCTGACGGATTTCTTCCGGATATTTATCAAGCACGTAACGAGCCTGAACAGAACCAGCCATATGCAGGATAAGACCCTGAAATGAATGACCCATGTTGGAGTTTTCGTTTACGCGCCAGTCGCTACGGTCAAGGTAGCTTTCGATCATACTGGATACGTCAAAGTATGCCTGATCTTGAGTACGCATTTCACGGCGTTTTTCACGGTAAATGATGTAACGCTCTGCAACAGCATACAAGCGAGCTTCCATAAGTACTTGCTGTACTGTGTCTTGCACTTGTTCTTGCTCAGGAGCTTCTACGTTCGCAAGTTTTTCTTCAACTTTGCGTGCAAGTCGTTTGGAGAGAAGTGGATCTTTGATACCACTGCTTTTGAGTGCTTTGAGGATAGCTTGGGCAATTCGTTCGAGGGACCAAGTTTCGATGCAACCGTCTCGCTTGAGGATCTGTTTGGGCATTAGAACTCCGGACGTCATAAAGTGCAGGCAAAATCAGAGCACACGAAAAGAACGCATGCGCTACGACAGCATTTCGACATCTTACAGCCTGGGATGTGTACATAGAGGCAGAACCTCAACATACGCAGGCACAGGTTATGGATTATTTTGATAGAATACCGATAGTACGCTTTGTTACCGGTAGAACTTCAGGAAGGTGGCTGGCTTTCTGACTTGTACTGCCGTGGGTGGCAACTTCGATGATGACAAGTGAGATTACAGCGGCAGGACCGCACCGGCTTGAGACCGGATTCCCTTTGCGCCTTTCGGCTCCTGAAGGAGTATTCTTTGGGTGGCACAGAGCTAACAAAAAGCCCCTTGCGCATCAAGTGTGGAGTTGTGCATATTCGCCCAATCCACAAGTAATTCACAGCGCAATAGTCTTAAATAAAAGAAATATTTTTTTTACGCACAAATTCAATGTACTCTTTTTGCACTTGAGAGTTTAAACGTGATTGTTTACTCCTAAAAGGTGATCATCAGGGTGACGAGAATTGCTCTGTAGCCCCTGCAAACTGTGACTTGAGTTACGGAAAACGGGCAAAGAAACGGTTATACTCAAGTGACGTATTATTCTAATTAGTTGCGCTTTTGCTTTTAAAAAATGAGCAAAGTGTATAAAAAGTAGTGTTGTTACTTTTGAGCGCTTGGCAAATGGATGATCTAAGAGTCATGTTGTTACCGTGCGTCAAGCGTGAGGAGGAGGCAGCATTGCATAATCACGATAGAAAAAAGCAGGGAGAGAAAATGAGAGCATTGATTATGGCGTTAAGCCTTATGCTTATTGCACAGGTTGCTGTTGCAGCTCCTAAAATGGAAGAAGCTCCGGTAAAGGGTAATTATAAAAATAAAATTCAGTGCGGATATCTTGCACTGGAGATGCGTAAAAATGAAGCTGCGAAAGAATATTTCACCGTGGGTGAAGCAATGTTCAGAGAGCAGAATCCTGAAGCAACCGAGATGGATATGGCGAAAGTCTTTTCATACGAGCGCGGATTTATGCATGGTTACCTTGCAGGCCAGATGGGATCAGTATCCTCAATGGATGAAGTGAATAACGTATTTGCCCATGCGTATGAGAATATGTGCTCGAAATCTGTGGATAAGCCACAACTGAAAGAAAAACCTACGAACTGATTGATATTACGAATAAAAATGCCTCGTACAAAATGTACGGGGCTTTTTTTATTTTTTCAGGTTGTTGTGTTGTTTGATGAAGAAGTAGTTTTACCGACTTATTGTGTTTCAACGCAATATTGTTGCTTGGCTTCAATGTCCTAATTTTAGTACTGAGTTTAACCAGTAACTCATAATCGGGGGTAATCGGACGAGTCCCCTTGCGGGGGTGCTTGCGCCAGTAGCCATTCACGAGGAACGGGTGTTATGGGTGCCAGTCCCTTGTGGAGGGGCAGAGCCCGTCTGCCCGCCGGAGGCACCCAAACATTATTCAACCTTCTTCCAACCCTTGCCACGATGGCGCTCCGGAACATTCCGCATTCCCTGAATCACTGGGCACGGCGAAAGTCGTTGGTTTTTTAGCAGCCTGTTATCCAGCACAACCACGAGTCCGGAATCTGTTTCTCGTCTTATGAGTCTGCCAGCTCCCTGTCTGAACTTGATGGCTGTTTCGTAGCGATAACGCTCCCAGAAGACACCATCAGGCAGGAAACGCTTGCGAGCGTCCATGAGCGGGGAATTAGGCGCTGGGAACGGCAGTCGTGTTATGACAACCTGCGTGAGTGTCTTACCGGGGAAATCTACCCCGTGCCAGAATGTTTCCACTCCGAATAAAACGCTTTCGCGTGTTGTGCGAAATTCTTCAATAAGTGCTGTGGCAGGCTCACCCTTTCGTTGAAAAAGAAGCGGATAACTACCGTCGTAGGTAGCTTCAAGATTTTTGCGGAGTGCTTCTAAGTCTTCGTAGCTGGCGCAAAGAACGAGGGTAGCTCCATCGTTGTACTCTATGAGCTTGGGCAGCACGTTGAGCGTATATTCCAGCCATAACTTTTTGTGTTCATAGAGAGCACTCGGGGCATCTGACGGAACAACAAGGGAGTAGTCCGGCGTGAAAGGCGGTGCTACTCGGGCAACAAAGCATGGCTTCGGTGGTGCTTCTTTATCTGAAAATTTGAGAACATCTGCTTTTCCTAGCCCGAGCGTACGTCTGTACGGAGTAAAGCTGGACTGATGGGTGAGGGTGGCGGATGTCAGAATAACGGTGTCACGTTGTTTGATAATGGATTCACGGATAAAAGCACCCATGTAAACCTGCCCGCCGCAGAGTACCCAGTTGCGTGGAAAAACGTGGATAGAATTCCACGTGCCGTCCTCATGTAGTCCTTTGCGGATGAGCATGAGGTTGACGCTGATTTCTTGCAACAGAGTGCGCATTGTGCGGCATCGGGATATGGTCTTGTATCCCAGTGGAAGGTCTCCAGCTTTTTTACCGGTAAAAAATGCTGAGAATTCGCTGATCCGTTCCAGATGCTTGTTGAGAATTGCAAGATCTTTTGCGGCATCCCCTTCTGTGAAAGCCTTGTGAGCAGGCGTTACGGGTACGGCTCCAAAGGCTGCACCTTGATTCATTTGTTTGAACTGGTCACGCAACGCACTTATTTTTGTGACGGTGTACGCTATTTCGCTCACCACGGCCTCGGCCTGATTTTCTATTGCTTCCGTTGTGGAAGGCGCAAGAATGAGCTTGCGACATTGCTCGCGCAGATAACGACAGTAGAAGAAGATGTCGGATGTTGAAACTTCAGGGCTCAAGGTTGTGCGAACAGCATCCTCAAAGTGGTTTGCTTCGTCGATAACGCAATGCTTGAATAAGTCGCTCAGCAGCGGATCGCTTTCCATTAACACCAATTTGTTGTGGTTGGTAATGATGAGGCGCGATTGAGCTGCCTCTGCGGTGACAATATTACCGGGGCATCGCTTGTGGGAACTGAAACAACCGCTCCCCGCTGAAACCTCCTGCGCAATATTGCTTAGGGTTCGTCCTTCATCAAAATATGCACGCAGGCGCGGCGTAACATCATCTAAATCTGCGATGCGATAGTGGTAGCAGATATTCGCAAAATAGAGCCAGGAGAGCAGTTCTATGCCATCCAGCAGGGGAGAGAGAATGTCATTTAACTTCTGCGCACAGACGTAGTTTGATTTTCCTTTGATGAGCGAAACGGGAATATCGTTGTACTGTCCAAAAAGTTCGCGACAGGAGTCTAACTCGTTACCGTACAACTGCTTCTGTAAGTTTTTTGTGTAGGTTGCGATTGCGACACGTTGTGAAGGGTTCCGCTTCAGAAATTCCATGACAGGCAGGAGATATCCGAGGGTTTTGCCCGTACCGGTTCCCGCTTCAATGCAGGCAACGGCGTTGGAGTTTATGGCGTGCGCTATGTGTGCCGCGTAGTCTACTTGTGGCTGCCGAACAGTGTAGCCCTTACGTTTGTGGGCAAGCTGTTCGTAGAGCTGTTGAATATCGTCTTCAGGTACCTCCTGATACGCTTCACGTTCAACGGTAGTTTTTTCTTTTTTTGGGGCAGTATCTAAGAATTGTTCCCAGTCTGCTGTTTCTGGTTTTGATGCCGGAGCAATGAGAGCATTGCCGAAATAGTTGCTGTAGTGTTTAAGAATATGGCAGCAGAAGGTGCCGAAAAGCGTATTGCTTGCACCCAGATAATAGCGAAGGGCGCTGGCAGCAGGGAATGAGGTGTCGTTCAGCACGGTTCCGAATAGGTGCTGTAAAAGATCGACACAGATGCTGGCACCTTCCAAGGCGGTGAAGCTGATTTTTTGACGCTCTTGCTTATGGAGATATTCCCATAACGATTTAGCTGTGGCGGCACCTGTCCACGGCATGAAATAATCTGCCAGTAGTGCCGCATCAATGATGCGCTCGTTGTTACAGAGCGGCTCCAGCGAGATAATGTGCCCGTTCGGAACGTAGCCCACCACATGCTCAATGCCTTCCAGAAAATCTTGAAGATGACCGGATACAGTAATTTCATCCGGAGCATTTTTGAGTTTGGCTTCACTCAGTTGCGAGTGGGTATATTCCCGTGCACGAAGTTTTCCAGAGCGAATATTGGAAGTGAACTCGCTTATCGTGGCATCTTTTGAAATGCGCAATGCCGCAACGGAGTAGATTCGCTTCTCGCCGTTGCTAAGGCTGCGTTCATGCCCGAAGACAATGGCAATATCTTCGATGGGAGTAGTAAAAGGACGAAACATATCCTTGGCATATCAGAACCAAACATGGCTGTCAGTTGTGAATTATTACAAGTGGTTTTGAGGCCTTATAGGCTCGCAGTGTAAATAAAAATGGTATGCCACATGATTGGAGGCGGGAAGGGGCTTTTTTGTGGGATGACAGTGTGCGTTTTGCTCAGCAGAAACAATAAAAAGGCAGCCGTGAGACTGCCTTTGAAAGATGGTCATTTTTATTTTCGCACAAGAAGCGGCTTAGCCAAACTCTTGAAGTGTGTTCCGTGCTCATCTGGTGGATTACGCCATAGATGACCGCTGCGGAGCAGCAGATCGTCTGATGCTTTCGGCCCCCATGATCCGGCTTTGTACGGATGCAATGGAGCTTTTTCCGGATGGTCACGCCAGAAGTTGAGAACCGGATCAACAACTTTCCACGCAGCCTCAACGCCCTCGCGGGTAAGGAACAGCGTGCGGTCGCCTAGCATACAGTCAAGCAGCAGGCGGTCATAGGCATCCTGCGGGGCGGTGTCGAATACCTCATCATACTTGAAGGAAAGGGACAGGCTGGCCATACAGGCTTTAGGCCCCGGCTGCTTAGTGTGGATGGTTAAATCAACACCCTCGTCAGGTTGAATCTTCATAACCAGAATATTTGCTGGCATTTCGTGTTGTGATTCAAATCCGAACAGAGAATACGGAACACGTTTGAAGGTTACGGCAACTTCTGACTCTCGCATGTTCAAACGTTTACCGGAGCGCATGTAAATGGGGACATCCTGCCAGCGCCAGTTGTCGATGTAGAGCTTCATGCTAACAAAGGTGTCTGTGGTGGAATCCGGTGCAATATTGGGTTCATCTTGGTAGCCCTGTACGGATTTTTCATCTATTTTTCCCGCTGCATATTGAGCGCGTACAATGTTGTCCTTCAGTGTGCGTTCCGACCACGGTCGTATCGCTTTTAACAGCTTAACTCGTTCTCCCTGAACATACTCTGCTTCGAACCGAGTCGGAGCCTCCATGGTGACGAGTGAGAGCATTTGCAACATGTGGTTCTGGAACATGTCACGTAGACATCCTGCTCCCTCGTAATAGCCGCCTCTGTGTTCAACGCCGACAGATTCTGCCACGGTGATTTGAATATTATCGATGTACCGCTGATTCCAGAGTGGCTCGAACATAATATTTGCAAAACGGAGCATTAAAATGGACTGCACCGTCTCTTTGCCAAGGTAATGATCAATGCGGAAAATTTGTGACGGCTTGAGCATGGAAGTGAGGTGTTTATCCAACTCCAGTGCTGATTGTAAATCGTGGCCGAAGGGTTTTTCGAAAACAACACGCGCCCAAGGATCCTCGTTTTCTCCTTCCATAGTAAGGCCAGATTGAGACAAGCGGCTTACTACAGTTGGATGCAGTTGTGGTGGAAGCGCGAGGTAGAAGAGTTTGTTTTCTTTCTTTGAAAAGTCATTCTCACACCCCGAAGCTTTTTTCTGCAACCTCCTGTACGCTTCAATATCACTGTAATCTCCGGATGTGTATCTGCATTGTGAAAGGAACGAGTCGAGGATTTCTCCCTTTGTGTCCTCGTGTGCATTACCGAGTGCTTCACGTACTCGTTCCCGAAAATCCTCATCACTCATTTCAGTACGCGCAAAACCTAATATGTAAAATTTTGAAGGCATGAGTTCGCGTAAGTACAGATTGAACAGCGAAGGCAAGAGCTTTCTGTACACAAGGTCACCGGAGGCACCGAAAATGATTATCCCGCAGCCTTCCGGCTTCTGTTCCTCACACGGGGTGTGAGTTGGGGTCATTCTAGCTTTAATATTAGGCATGTGTGTTTCTACTCTTTTTTCACGGCATGTCCGCCGAATTCGTTACGCAGTGCTGCAAGAACTTTGTTGGAGTAAACATTTTCCTGACGTGATTCAAAACGCTTGAAGAGGGACTGAGCAAGCACTGGAGCGGATATGCCGTATTCAACACTGTTGAGCACTGTCCAGCGTCCTTCACCGGAATCGTCCACGAACCCTCTGATGGATGAAAGATCAGGGTCACGTTCGTAGGCGAGCACCAGTAATTCGAGAAGCCAGCAACGAACAACGCTGCCTTGTCCCCAAAGGTCTGCAATGCCGCCAAGGTCAAGCTTGTCAAAAGGACCATTGCGCATAAGGTCAAAGCCTTCGCCGATGGCTTCCATCATGGCATATTCGATGCCGTTATGAACCATTTTAACAAAGTGACCGGAACCCACAGGGCCAACATGCTTCCAGCCTCGTGGTGGTGCCAGAGTGTCGAATATCGGTTTGGCGCGCTGGACGAACCGGTCTTTGCCGCCGACCATTGTGCAGTACCCGATTTTTAAGCCCCAGACTCCGCCCGATACACCGGCATCTATGTAGCCACAGCCTTTTTCAACAAATGCTTTTGAATTTTCCTGATCATCTTTCCAGTAAGAATTGCCACCTTCGATGACCAGATCATCCGGCTCAAGTGCTTCTAAAATTTCTTTTAAGGCCATCTTGGTAACATTGCCGGAAGGCAGCATGCACCAGATTATGCGAGGGCCTGTAAGTTTTTGCACTGCTTCTTTAATTGTCTGCGCACCTGCTGCTCCTTCGCTGACCATCACGGCAACTTTATCAGGGGAGCGGTTCCAGACGACAACATGATGTCCGTCTTTCAGGAGACGGCGAGCCATATTCATTCCCATTCGACCAAGACCGATCATTGCTATTTGCATACGATTACCTCTGAAAAGTAATTTGGTTTCTGGTAAAAAAAGAATCCAATTTACAAAGTACGTGAGCGGCGTTGTTAGTGCAATCCGCAGTCATTATATTTGCATGTGCCTTCGGTGGACATTCGTTTGTCAGCAAAATGAGTTCCTGCTATGCTCCCACAATGCGAATCGTAGTTCTGTCTGATATTCACGCAAATTATGAAGCCCTTACAAGTGTGCTACATGATATTGCCCAGTCTTTTCCAGATGTTTCCGAGATAATTTCTCTCGGCGATATCGTGGGCTATGGCCCTGACCCTGAGTTGTGCGTCAAAACCGTTCAGGAACAGGGTATTATTTCTGTTGCGGGGAACCATGAACTTGGTGTCGGGCGTAGTAAGTATCGTTCCTGCTTCAACAAACAATCTGCTGAAGTGGTAGATAAAACCGCACAATTGCTTTCTGAAGAATCGCTGGACTACCTGCGGTCGCTTCCTCTCGTGCTTTCGTTACACGGCGCTCTGTTTGTTCATGGGTTGCCGCCCCGGTCGGCATTTCAATATATATGGGAGTTGGACGACGAACGGGTTCTGCTAAAATTTTCTCGGTTCCCCGAACAAATAGCTTTTCTTGGTCACACGCATGAGCTTGGGCTTGTCAGCGCTACGGACGGCAGCGTGGTGCGTAGTGATTTGAAAGAAGGCACTCATATCCTCGATTTTACCAGCCGATATATGGTGAATGCAGGCGCAGTGGGACAACCGCGTGATGGTGATCCACGGGCGAAGTATCTTGTGTGGGATACAGAATCTCACGAACTTATCGTGCGTTGTGTTGCGTATGATCCCACAGAGACTATTGCCAAAATGAAAGAAATAGGAATGCCGGAACGATACGCCAGACGACTGCTGTCGTAGCTACAGGACAAATACATGAAGATTGGACGCTATACAGTATGCGGCCTGCTTGGCAGGGGCGGTATGGGAGCTGTGTTTAAAGCTCGTCAGCCGGTAACTGGACGCATTGTTGCCCTCAAAGTCCTCAAGCCTTCAGAGATGATGGAAATGTTTGTTGATCGGGATGAACTTATTTCGCGCTTTGAATCTGAAGCGCGTATTATGGGAAAACTCGATCATCCTAATATCGCTGCCATATGGGATTATGATATTGCTGACGGGACGCCGTTTTTCATCATGGAGTATTTTTGCCGTAACCTTGGTATGGTAATCGGTGAAAGCTACCGTGTGGAAGCGCCTACCCGAAAACTTCCGCTTACAACCGCAGTTTCATATGCGACGCAAACTCTTGATGCACTGTACAGAATGCATCAGGCAGGGGTTGTGCATAGGGACGTGAAACCGTTCAACCTCATGATTACAGGGTTGGATGAAATAAAGCTGATTGATTTTGGACTGTCACGCCTTCGTGGAGAAATGAGACCCACCACAGCAGCAAAGGGTGAACGCATAGGCTCCCCTTACTATGCAGCACCGGAGCAGGAAGCAGCACCGGACAGTGCGGACGGCAGGTCGGATATTTTTTCTGTTGGTGTTATGTTATACCGAATGCTTACTGGGGTGTTGCCTACAGACGAAGCAGTGTATACAAACAATGTTGTTCCGCGTGCCAGCCAATATTCTCTTGATCTTGATGCTGAGTGGGATGCCTTTTTTGATACGGCAATGGCGTTTGACCCTGAAGACCGTTTTGCGACAGCGAAGGATATGCGCATAGCGCTAGATACGTTGGTGGCAGCATGGCGTGATCGGGTCGATAACGAATGCCGTTTTATTGATGAATTTGCAGAAACACCGCCGTGTCCGACGGATGCGCCTGTTCTGCGTACATCTCCTGCGAAGGTACGCCTTGCTGAGGCTCAAAAGACGTTTGGACTGGATTCATTATGGCGTCCCGATTGTGTTGGTATGGCAGACCTCACTGATAATGAGGACGGAACCGTAACGGATTCTGTTACAGAAAAAATGTGGCAGCAGTCCGGTAGCGAAGTTGCATGTACATGGGATGAAGCCCACGCGTATATTACATCGTTGAATAAAAAAAAATTTGCAGGCTATCAGGATTGGCGGTTGCCGACAGTGGATGAACTATCGTCACTAGTGCAGGAACCACCGGAACTTGGAGCTTTTTGTGTGCCGCAGCTTATGGACAGTGCACAGGATACACTCTGGACGTGCGATTCAAAGTCATATATGGCGGCATGGTTTGTGAGTGCATCATTGGGTTTTGTAGGTTGGCAGGATATGACATGCCAGTTTGCTGTCAGAGCGGTGCGCGGATAGACAAACTATCCATACAGATAAAAAAGGAGACCTAACATGGGTCAGGAAATACAAAAAGAATGTACCCGTTGCGGTACATGTTGTGCCAAGGGCGGCCCTGCTCTGCACAAATCAGATCTTGAGCTGTACGAGAAGGGGGTTTTTCAGCGTAAAGACCTTATGACTTTCCGTCGCGGTGAACTGGTACGTAACAACGTAACTGGTCAGCTTGAGCCGCTCCAACAGGAACTCGTAAAAATTACCCGCCGTAACGAAAGCACATGGACTTGCTGCTTTTTTAACGTAGTAGACCGTCTTTGTTTTATCTACAACGACCGTCCTGAAGAGTGTAAAACTCTGGACTGTTGGAACCCTGATGCACTTCAGGAAATGTACGAAGAAAACCGCATCACCCGTTTTGATGTTCTTGGTGATAACAATGGCTATGCTGAACTTGTAAGAATGCATGAAGAAAAATGTGGCTACGAGTACCTTGGAACTATTTTCGAACGTATGAAAGAAGATCCTTCTGCTAAAGAAGAGTTTTTGGAATCAGTTCGTTTCGATATGGCATTCCGTAAGGTAGTTCAGGAAAAAGCAGGGATTCCTTCAGCAGAAATGGAATTTTTGTTTGGTCGTACCCTTGGTGAAACCGTGCACATGTTTGGCCTGCGTATCGTAGAAACCGAGCACGGCCCTGAACTTGAAAATATTACCGAGAAACAAGCTAGCTAGCTCTCGCTTGGAGGACAGTATGTACATCGTTACTGGTGGCGCCGGAATGATCGGCAGCGCTATGATCTGGAAGCTCAACGAAATGGGTATCACAGATATTATTGTAGTGGACAATCTTGCTTCCACTGAGAAATGGAAGAACCTTGTTAACCGTACCTATGAAGAATACGTCCACCGCGATACTTTTCTCGAAATGGTAATGCATGACCAGCTTCCTTGGGAAGTTGATGCTGTTATCCACATGGGAGCGTGTTCTTCTACTACTGAAAAAGACGCAGATTTCCTTATGGAAAACAACCTGCAGTACACAAAAGCAATGTGTGAACTTGCGCTTATGAACGATGCTCGTTTTATCAACGCTAGCTCTGCTGCAACATATGGTGACGGTCAGTTCGGTTTTGAGGACTCACTCGAAACTATGAGCAAGCTGAAGCCGCTGAACATGTACGGGTATTCCAAACAGCTTTTTGATCTATGGGCAGACCGTACCGGACGTCTCGATAAGATTGCGTCCCTTAAATTCTTCAACGTGTACGGCCCGAACGAATACCATAAAGGCAACATGATGAGTGTTGTGTGTAAGGCATTCTCCCAGATTGGTGACACTAAAGAGATGAAGCTCTTTAAGTCTTACCATCCAGATTACCCGCACGGTGGTCAGAAACGTGACTTTGTGTACGTAAAAGACTGCGTAGAAGCTATGTGGTGGCTCCTTGAGAACCCACAGGCTAACGGGATCTTTAACTTTGGTACCGGCAACGCGCGCACATGGAATGATCTTGCGAATTCCGTATTTGCTGCAATGGATATTGAATCCAATATCAGCTATATCGAAATGCCGGAAGTATTGCGTGGTAAATACCAGTACTTCACAGAAGCTCCGATGAAACGTCTTCAGGACGCCGGTTGCCCTGTGAAATTCCGCTCTCTTGAAGAAGGCGCGAAAGATTACGTACAGAACTACCTCGCACAGGAAGATCCATACCTGTAGCACCATGCGTGCATCACTTCGTGTATGCGGAGTAGTTGCAGATTTAGAATCTGCACCAATAGCAAAAGAAAAGGGTGGAGCCATAAGCTCCACCCTTTTTTGTTTTGATTTTTTCTTTGGTGCTATTCTACGGTCTTACCGCCACAACGAACAAGACACATGGTTACTGGCTCACGTAGAATAATTCCCTGCGGGATCATGTCACAGAGTTGGTCAGAAAAGGCATCAAGCTTATCTTTTTCATCTACAATGCGGATAATTACAGGAACATCTGAGCTTCTGCCAAGTGGATTTTCTTGGCGGATTCTTTTTGCTGCACCATACCCCATAATCCCTTTGTTAACAGTAGCACCGGCGATACCGAATCTCTGGGCTTCTTCTACAATTGCGCGGTATAATGGTTCGCCATTGTGTTTTCTATCTTCATCAATAATGCATGTAATGCGTTCAACTTTTGAGCATTCCTTCATTTCGGCCTCCGTCGGAGCTGTCAAAGCGTTGCGGTGTATTGGAAAATTGTGTGCGTATTCCTTTTTTGAAAAAATTCAATGAATACCATGCCACAATACAGTTTCCGAGGAGTTGTATCTGCTATTTTAAATAGAGTGGCAGGCAGTTAGCAGCAAAAAAACGAGATGTTTGAAGTGAAAATAAGAAGTTATTCCTGTAAGTTCTTAGAAAATAAAACATAAATGTTTTTAAAATATTGTGGTTAGCAGAATGATTTTTTTCAGACAGAGAAAGTAGGCAATAAAAAACGGTCAGCATTTTTATAATGCTGACCGTTTTGTTAGTTCTTGTATTGTGAGAAAGCTGAAATGCTATCCCTTGCGCTTAAACATTTTTTCCAAATCATCAATGGTGAATTGCAGCACAGCAGGGCGTCCGTGCGGGCAGTAGGTTCTGTCCGGAGTTGTAAGCCACTGGGCAATAAGACCGGCAGCTTCATCAGATGTAAGCTTTTGGCCGGCTTTGATGGCGCTTTTGCAAGACATCATTGCCCATAAATCTTCCATCGAACTTATCTGACCGGAAAGAATTTCACGCAGAAATTCTTTTGCCTCCGCTGTCTCAAGGGCATTTGGAATCCCCTTAACGCGGACTTCGGTTTCACCGGAAGTTGCCAGTGAAAAGCCGATTTTTTCCAGATCTCCCCACATTTCCTGCAGCCTGTGTGCTTCAGAAGGATGAAGCGCAAGGTTTATAGGAAGTGCGAGTAATTGTGAATGACCTTGCGATGCATCACGTTTGATGCGTTCAAACAGAATTCGTTCGTGTACCGCATGTTGATCCAGCAATACTAATTTTTGATTCCGTTGACGGATAATCAGATACGTATTTGCAAGTTGTCCGAGGTAGGTCAAATCACCGATAGTAACATTCTGGCTTTCTGGTTCTGCACCGGGATGTGCTTGCGGTTCGTAATACTCGGTTGCTGGCGTTGCAGCCATGGCAGCGGCATGTGTTTCTTCTGCATATGCCTGAGTTGGGGGGCTAATGGAAAGATCAGCCTGCTCAGCCGCAAATGCACTTTGTTCATTAAGCTCCAAAACTGGAGTATACGGAGCTGTCGCCTGTTCCGTGGACGGAGAGAAATTTAACGATACATCGTTGTCTTCATCTATGTATGAATACAGCGCAGCGGAAGTGTGTGTGGTACGTACAACTTCCGTCTCGTATCCTGTTGGTTCTGTATTGGGATTACGATTGATAACGCCATGGTCATCTGCCGCACCCCAGAACCCCGCAGGCTTAGGCGGTGGAGAATCTAGGTTCATAGAAGCTTGTGTGGTCGCAGGTACGTGAGAATTAGACGATGTTGTAAAAGGATCGGTTCCGACTTCGACCTGCTCAAGTACTGTTAGGTCATCAAGAGCACGCTCAATACCTTTACGCACTGCGAGGTAGACGCTGTTTTCATCCTGAAAACGTACTTCGTTTTTTGCAGGGTGCACGTTGGCGTCCACAAGCTCCGGCTGCATTTCAAGAAACAATGCAATTTGCGGATATTCCTTACTCAGCAGACGCCCCCTGTAGCCATCGCGAACTGCACGCATGAGAAGTCTGTCATTAACAGATCTTCCGTTCACCCAGAAGAGCATACGGTCTGCGCGTGGCTGTGCTTTTTGTGGATGTCCTGCCAATCCTCGAATTGTATAGCCTTCGCGGGTGTGGTTCAGGGGCAGTAGTGAATCTGTAATGGCTGGCGGCCAAAGAATCGCTAATCGGTCACGGAGTGTCTGGTTTGTAGGAAAACGCCAAACCTCGCGACCGTTGTTGGTAAATGTAAAACCCACATCAGGGCGCGCAAGCGCGAGACGCGAGAGCATCTCCTGACAACGTTTTGTCTCAGTATTTTTTGTTTTGAGAAATTTGAGTCGCGCCGGAATATTGGCAAACAGGTCACGAATTTCAACCACTGTTCCCTGATGCAGTGCCGCAGGGCCTTGGCTGATTATGCTGCCGTGTTCTACCTTGATGAAAAACGCGTCTGCCGGAGTATTGGCAACTTCCGGTGCTGGCGCAGAGGTAATGGTAAAGGTAGAAACTGAGGCAATGGAAGGCAGTGCTTCACCACGGAACCCGTAGCTGCCAATGCTCATCAATTCTTCCAGACTGGCTACTTTACTTGTGGCATGGCGGGTTACAGCCATTTCAAGTTCGTCCTGAGGAATGCCATGCCCGTTATCGCGCACTTGAATAAGTGTTTGTCCGCCTTCTTCAATTGTAATGTCTACATGCGTTGCGCCAGCATCAATGCTGTTCTCCACAAGTTCTTTTACAACGGAAGCTGGGCGTTCGACAACCTCACCCGCAGCAATCTGGTTGCGCAGGTCAGATGGGAGTACCTTAATATGGCGTCTGGGATCAGTTTTCTGTGTCATACAAATTCCATGCTACGGGGCGGTTACGTTTTAGAACTGACAGTTCTATAATTCGTGTACTTAATTAGTTCTGCTTTGGCAATTTGCAACACCTAAATTGATTCGCGGGTGACCATTTGGGGTTGATTCGGGATGAAAAATGATATTCGTAGATTTGGTTCGAAGAAGTTATAACAAGAGTAAGGGTAAAAGCAGTTTACAAGACTCCGTAGGCTCTGTAACTATTTAAGGGTAGAAGGTGAAGCTGTACGTATACACAGTTTCACTGTGTTTTGCTGTAAGATAGAGGCGTGGTTGCAGCAAGATGCAAAAATAAAGGGGCTCATTTATGAGTCCCTTTATTTATTGGTTAGTTACCAAGATCTGCATCCATAAACTTCACAAGTTCGAATAGTTTTTTCTGCTGTGTCGAGATGATATGGAATAGTGAGCTTTGTGGAACTAAAATATATGGAACATCGTCCTGTCTTCTGAACAGAAAGTGGGAAAGGATCATGCGGTTAATGGCTTGATGCCCCACAATGAGGACGCGTTCTGCGTTACCGGAGAGGAACAGTGCTTTTTTCAAGCCCCTGTCTACACGTTCTTTCAAAGTTATGTATCCTTCTCCTTCCGGATAAATATAGCCGTATTTATCGTAGGAACGATCGCGCGCAATCTCTGGATATTGCTCTTTGATTTCAGAATACATTAAATTTTCGCATACCCCGGCGTTGATTTCATCAAACTCGGGGAGTGGAATAACCGTGCAGTTCGGCATGTGGTTCACCACATACTGTGCGGTTTGTTGTGAACGTCGCTTCATGCTGGTGAAGACGTAGTTAATTTCCTGTCCTTTAAAATACTCACCGAGGCAGCTTGCCTGCTTATGACCAAGCTCTGTTAACGAGGAGTCCCCTCCGATTCTGTCCATAACGTTATATTCTGTCTGACCATGCCGTGCGAGATAAAGATTACGCACCCAGTCCGAAACAAGAATATCACGGATATTTGCATAGAATGGTATGCCGCTCGGCACATTTTCATTCAGAATAAGGTTATGCAGAGAATCTACCATTACCCACATTTTTTCATCAAGCAGTGGTGAATAAATGTGTTCGTAATATTTGATGCGCTCTTTAAAGCTCATACAGGCCTGTTCTTCTGTAAGCTCGGAAAATTCAGGAAGCTTTGTTTTGCGTAGAATAGAAGCATCGACAAGCTCTTCGTCGTTGTTGATGCACTCGATCCAGAGAATGGGATAGATTGCCATGCGTTCAATGGTGAGGCGACGATGACGGCTGACGTTGGTAGCATCGAGAATGGCGACGTTGCCGCCGTTCTGCAAAAACTCCGTGGCACGGTTCATATTGGTAAAAGCAATTTCTTCACGGGCAGCTTTACCTGCCTGATTTGTGGGGCAGTAGAATTCAGGCTCAGAAGATTTGGCACCTAGTTGTTCACGGCGGATGTCACCGTTATTAAAAATTTCTGTGCGAATACCTTCTTTTGAGAGACCATCAAGAATCTTTGCGGCAACTGTTGTTTTACCGCGAGCAGGTAGACCTACCATACCAATATAAAGCTTGTGCATTCTTCCTCCGGCATGTGCGTTACTGGCGTAGTGCCAGTGCTGTGTATCGTTGGTAGTTTGTCTCTTCCTTGCGGTTATGTCCAGCGTCCAAACAGTCCCGTAAGTTGAGACAACTTATTGAACATTGGGTGTTGCTGTTGTTCTTTGGTCATGCGCCATTCCCAGTTGCCATTTGCAGTTGATGGCGTATTCATTCTTCCTGCATTGTCCAGCCCAAGAATATCCTGCACAGGGAAGATGACAGTATTTGCCACGCTCTGCATGGCAAGGCGCATAAAAGTAAGATGAACATTATCGAGATCGGTACATTGCCCTACAAATTCATGCAGATTGTTTCGTCCCTGATCACCGGCTTCTGTCACATACCATCCTTTCACCGTGGAATTGTCATGAGTACCTGTGTACAAAACACAATGCGGTTCATGATGAAATGGCGTGTCTGGATTTCGTGTAAGATCCCCACCGAAACCGAATTGCAGAATCTTCATCCCGGGTAGATTGAATTGTTGTTTCAGTTCTCGCACATCCGCAGTGATAACTCCCAAATCTTCTGCAATGATTGGGAGCATTCCAAGGCGCAGGGTGAATGTTCTAAATAAATCCATACCCGGAGCATCTACCCATTTACCATTTACTGCTGTTGGTTCATCCACAGGGATTTCCCAGTAACCTGCAAAACCTCTGAAATGGTCGAGACGAATTTTATCCATAAGCTCAATATTGTGACGCAGGCGCTGCACCCACCATTCAAAGTTTTCATGGCGCATGGCGTCCCAGTTAAAAACAGGGTTGCCCCAACGCTGACCCGTCGCGCTGAAATAGTCTGGCGGAACACCACCTACGTGGGTTGGAGTCCCGTTGTTATCCAGCTTGAAAAGATGTGGATGGGTCCAGACATCTGCGCTGTGGTGCGTGACATAAATAGGAAGATCGCCGATAAGGTTAAGCCCGTTTTTGTTGCAATACGCGCGTAATCTTCGCCATTGGGAAAAGAAAATGTACTGCACATATTCTTCGTATACGATGGCATCTTTATGTTCTGCATCCCACTGCAGCAGTGCTTCCTGTTCTCTGTACTTCAGTGGGGCGGGCCATTCAGTCCATATTTTTTCAGGGTGTTCGTCCATGATGGTCACAAAGCGTGCATAATCACGCAGCCATTCTGACTGAGCCTCTTTGAACACGGCAAAGTGTGGGCACGTGCTGAGTGATTTTTTTTTGCGTGCATACGCAATGCGCAACAGGTGAGCCTTATAAATTCCGACTGCTCCGTAGTGTACGAACGCGTCATGACCTTGCGGAGAATCGCGAACTTCTTCCCATGTAATGATGCCGTCTTCGACCATCATCTCAGGACTGATGAGGAGTGGGTTGCCAGCAAAAGCAGACCAACTTGCATAGGGAGAGTTCCCCATAATTTCAGTAGTGGGAGTGGTTGGCAGGAATTGCCAGTACAGTTGACCACGCGAGCGGAGAAAATCAGCAAAGTCATATGCTGCGGGACCAAGGTCGCCGATACCGAACCGCGAGGGAAGAGAAGTAATATGTAAAAGTATTCCGCTGGAGCGAATATTCATAAGAGCCTCCAAGTGACTAAGTCCCTGTTGCGTAGTTGCGTAGATAAAAGCAAAACCACGCAGCTAAGTGCGAGTTCAGCATCTATCTGACTCTTTTCTATATCACGGAGAGGAAGGCGGAGACTAGAGCGAAGACTTAATTATACAGAAGCTGGATAGAGTTCTGTTCCCGCACGGTGTTAACCGGTGCAAGATCAAGAACAGAGGAGATGAGTTCTTTAAGAAGGCTTTCTTTTTTCTTAGGACCTTCAGTAATAGGCAGAGGTGCTTCGAGGTCACAGAGTTTTGCCAGTTCTAAGTAGGCTGTTTCTCTGTCACCAAGCATATCTACAAGACCTGCTTTCAGGGCTTGTTTGCCCGTCATTGCGCGACCGTCTGCATATGGCAAAATCTGTTCACGTTTCATGTGGCGCCCTTCAATGATAACATCAATGAACTGGTCATACATGTCCATGATGATAGCTTGCAGATAATCCCGCTCTTCCTGAGTCATGGTCTGGAAGGGACTACCGGCAGCTTTAAGTTTGCCACTTGTGAGGGAAAGATAGGAGACGCCGATTTTTTGCATTAGCCCTTTGAAATTTGGGAGTTCCATCTTTACGCCGATGGAGCCGGTGAGTGTTGCGGGGTTGGCAACAATTTTGTGTCCGGCTGCTGCAATATAGTACCCGCCGGAAGCGGCTACGGTACCCATTGAGATAACAACAGGCTTAACTTCAGCAAGGCGTTTGATAGCAAAGTACATTTCTTGTGACGCAGCTACGCCACCACCGGGTGAGTTGATGCGTACGATAACCCCTTTAACAGAATCGTCTTTACGCAGTTCATATGCCCAGTCGGACACTTTGCGAGAGTCGGCAATAAAGCCTTCCACGTTGATTACGCCGAATTTATTCTGCGTAAAATAAGGCATATCATTGCCTTTGGAAACGCGTAAAGCCGCAGTAGCGCCTGCGAACAGGGCTACTGCGGCAATAATTAGCATTATGCCAAACAGAAGTGGATGCTTCTGCGAGAAATTAGGCTTCTTCGCCTGCATCCTCAAGCTGCTTGAAGATATCGCCGAGGGTCTGCTGACCCGCATCGGAACCGCCGGAGCGGAATTCACGAGGCTTTTTGCTGCGTTCTTCAGGTTCCTGGAGCTGTTTGATTGAAAGTCCGAGACGACGTTCTTCAGCGCTAACGTGGATAACTTTAGCTTTGATAGTTACGCCTTCTTTGAACATTTCAGAAGGGGATTTCACTTTTTTCTGAGAGATTTCAGAAACGTGAACGAGACCTTCAATGCCTTCTTCTACTTCTACGAAGAGACCAAAGTCGGTGATGTTGGTAACAAGACCTTCAACGATGGTGCCGTTAGGGTAGTTAGAAGGAACTTTAGACCAAGGATCTTCAGCAAGCTGTTTAACACCGAGGGTGAATTTTTCGCTGTCCTGATCAACTGTAAGAACTTTCGCCTGTACAGTGTCGCCAACCTGGAAGAGTTCATTAGGGTGACGGATCTTTTTGGTCCAAGAGATATCGGAAACGTGAATCAGGCCATCAATGCCGTCTTCGATGCCGATGAACATACCGAATTCGGTGATGTTCTTGATAACACCTTCAAGGATAGTACCTTCAGGGTATTTCTCAGCAACAATTTCCCATGGGTTTGGCTTAACTTGCTTCATGCCAAGGGAGATGCGTTTTTTATCTTCGTCTACGCCGAGGATAACAACTTCAACTTCGTCACCTACGCGTACCATCTGGGATGGGTGGCGGAGTTTACGAGTCCAAGACATTTCGGAAATGTGTACGAGACCCTCAACGCCTGGCTCGAGTTCCACGAATGCACCGTAATCAACGAGGTTTGTAACCTTGCCGCTGAGACGCTGTCCTTCAGGGAATTTCGCGGTGATATCCTGCCAAGGATCTTCAACGAGCTGTTTAAGGCCGAGAGATACTTTCTGGTTATCTTTGTCGAAGCTAAGAATTTTAAGCTCGAGTTCCTGACCGAGCTGAACGAGCTCTTTAGGATGACGGATGCGTTTCCAGGACATATCTGTGATATGAAGGAGACCATCAAGGCCGCCGAGGTCAACGAATACACCGTATTCGGTGATGTTTTTCGCTTTACCAACAACAGTCTGGCCTTCAACAAGAGTAACGAGAAGGTCCTGACGTTTGGAGTCGCGTTCTTCTTCAAGAAGTACACGGCGAGAAACGATAACGTTGCTACGACGACGGTTGATTTTCAGCACACGGTATTCAAACTCTTCGTTCACGAGCGCATCCATGTCTGGCACTGGGCGCAGATCAACATGGGAGCCAGGAAGGAAGGCATCAATGCCACCGAGGTCGACTGTGTAGCCACCTTTGATACGACGTACGATGCGGCCAGTAACGACGGAGTTCTTTTCCTGAACTTCTTCGAGCTGGTCGAACATCTGCATGCGTTTTGCTTTTTCAAACGAAAGGGTAATGGTGCCTTCCATTTCGTTCTTGCGAACAACGAAAACATCCACTTTGTCCCCAACGCCTACGCTAACCGCGCCGTCTGCATCTGCAAACTCGGAAGCAGGGATCTGACCTTCTGACTTAAAGTTAACATCAACGAGAACATAGTCACTGTCCACGCGAACGATTTCGCCCTTAACGATTGAACCTTCATCCAGCTCACCAAAATCGGAGCTGAGGTAATCTTCAAGTGCAGCCTCAAAGCTCATTTCAGCTTCGAGTGAGTTATTTTCCATGGTTTCCATAAAGAATCCTCCAACCAACAAAAAAATTTTTCCCACTTGGAAAGTGAGATGGGAAGTGTTAGCAAATTAACGTTGTAAACTCAACAGAAAATGCAGTGAATATCAGGATTTTACCGTTTTGGCTTGATATCCAAATTGTTTTCCGTATGTTTTTCGCATGGTAGACTCACTTTGGTGAGAATGGGTGCAAAAAAAATAATACGGCTAATTACGCGAGTGCGACTAAGTCGTAGTCGCGTGTATCCACAATTTCTGCGTCTACCATAGCTCCCGGTTCTACACCGGGGCCGCTTATATAGGTAATGCCATCTACTTCCGGAGCCTGAAACCAAGTACGACCTACATGCAGTCCCGGCCACTCGTCGTGTTCACTATCAACGAGCACCTTCATGCGCTGACCTTCGTATTGTTCCAAAATATCTTCACTAATGTCACCTTGAATTTCCATGAGTGCATCACGGCGCCATTCTTTTTCTATATCATCAATCTGGTTGTCCATGGCAGCAGCTGGTGTGCCATCTTCTGCCTGATATGCAAAAATACCGAGATGATGAAAGCGTGTTTCTATGATGAAGTCACGCAGGTATTCCCACTGTTCTTCTGTTTCTCCAGGGTAGCCTACAATAATACTGGTGCGGATTGCGGCTTCTGGAAAAATATCACGAATGCGGTCGATTACTTCGCGCGGGTTGCGTGCAAACGGGCGACCCATGCGGGACAGAACATCTGAGTGTGCGTGCTGGATAGGTACATCAAAGTAGGGAACAAACGGTTCGCCTGCATCACGCAGATATTTCAAAAATTCTACGGATAAGCCCGCAGGGTACAGGTACATGAGACGAAGGCGTTCAAGACCGTCCAGCGGCAGGATCTTATCTAAGAGTTCGCGTAAGCCATGTTTTAAGCCCAGTTCACGACCATAGGCGGTTACGTCCTGTGCTACGAAAATGAGCTCTTTAACACCCTGAGCAAGGGCATGCTTCGCATCGCGTACTACGGTTTCTGCTGGAGTCGTGCGTAAATCACCGCGGATGGAAGGGATGGTGCAGAACGCACAGTTGTGGTTACAACCATCACTAATTTTCAAGTACGCGTAGGAAGGACCTGTGGAAATAAGACGAAGTGGGTCTTTGATGAGAGGAAGCTTCATGGCTTTCGCAATCATTTCCGGCCATTCTTCCATCTGGGTGTTGGTCAACCACAGGTTAACTTCAGGGATTTCAGATGAAAGATCGTTTTCGCCAAAGCGTCCAACAAGACAGCCTACGACTGCGATAAGCGGACGTTTGCCTGCTGCCATGTCTTCAACATCAGCAACGGCCTGTAAAATTGTCTGCACAGACTCTTCAATTGCAGGCTGAATGAAGCCACAAGTGTTAATGAGTACAAGATCAGCATCTTCCGGTGCTTCAACCGGTGTAATATCTTCGCTTACAGCGCCTAAAAGCCATTCGGTATCAACCCTGTTTTTAGGGCAGCCAAGGCTGATTGAATAAATATTAATCATGGGGTGGTTTCCATTATATATACTATTTTAACTGATGAATTGTGTGTTTGCTGCACTGTCACAGGAGAGATCGTACGTGGAAAATAAGCAAGCCTTTGAGACTGATAGAGAGATATTCACTACACTTAACATAGCGACAATCGGGTATCGTAACACATTACGAGAGCTGTTGATGCATCTTTTTTCTACAGACATGCCTAACGGCGTGGTGAGAATTAAAGTGCGAGCTGTCGCGTGTGTGCCTCAAGATGAGTTGCCGGGATTGATATGTCTTGACGGCGTAGATTTCTATGACAGTGTAGAGGAGCTATGCGAGAATATAGATGATGTCAACATAGTCTTCGACCTTTCAGAAGAAGGTAAGTATCTAGAATATGTTAAGCAGCATGCTCCATCTGAAGTTTCCGTAGTCGGCGGCGAAGCTTTGATTGTTTTTAAAAAATCAGCTGTTGATCCCGTGGTGTTAGATGGGCAGGCATGTAACCTCGACAGAGCTCTTGGGCTGTTCAGTACCTTTGTTGATCAGGCAGAAGAGGAATTCTGGCTTTTGGATACTGATGGAACTGTTCTGGATGCAAACGCTGCTGTGCTGGAAAGTCCGCGTGACCTTGAGTTTGAGGGTGCGGAAGGGACGCTCATTAACAATGTACTGCTGTATGCTCAGCAGCCAGACAACGCTATCCTTAAGGCCGTGAAGACAAGAAAGCGCGCGGATCAGGTTATTACAAAAATTACCAGCGAGGGAGACCTCCAATATTTCGGAATTTCAGCGTATCCGGCTGTAAAGCGGGATGGAACTGTACGATCAATAATTTTAACGCGCAAAGATATTACAGATAATTACTTTATGGTGCGTAAGCTCCAGCAGACGGAAAAGCTTGCAGCCATAGGTGAAATGTCTGCTTTTGTTGCACATGAAATACGAAACCCGTTGTTTGCCATTGGTGGTTTCGCCCGTGCGCTGCTTAATCAGAAAAATTTGAATGAGAAAGATACAAGAAAAGTAAAAATTATCTACAACGAGTCAAAACGGTTGGAGAAAATCTTAAAGATTATTCTCAACTTCGCCCGCCCTGCGCATGGGGAAGACGGCGAGATTGATGTAAATGAAGTGATTACAGAAGCACTTGGTTTGCTCCGTATGAAATTTGAGTCTCAAGGGGGGACTGTTACAACCAATCTGAATGTAGGTGTGGCAAAAGTTCGCGGAAATCCCGATCAACTGAAGCAGTGCGTTATTAACGGCATAAAAAATGGCTTTGAAGCTATGCCTAATGGCGGAACAATGCGTGTTGAAACAACGCTCAGTGCCGATAACTGGGTAATAATCCGGATAATGGATTCCGGTGAAGGTATTCCAAACGATGTGCGCGAACATTTGTTTAATCCCTTTTTTACCACAAAAAGCGGCGGCTCAGGCCTCGGGCTGGCGATGACGAAAAAAATTATCGAGGGCATGGGCGGTAAGGTGAAGCTGCGTAGTAAAATCAATAAGGGAACAATTCTGTCTTTTTATCTTCCTCCTATTTCTGCTACATCTTCTGATTTTGACAAAAAGGACGATGCTGCTGATGGTGATGATGTGCCTACCAGCTCTAATATAGGATTTTTGAGCGGGCCTATGAAGTTTTTCCGATAATCTCTACTGTCAGAATGGATTACGTGTTTTTGCAAGTGCGATAAGTACTATTTTCTACTTGATGGTTGGCTAGATATGTTACTAGAATGTGATTCAAAATTTTGATTGAGGGGGTTCTGAAAGGGACCCCGTTTTCATATAAATACAAATGTAGACGTAACCATCTTCGATGGTCTTCTGTATTTTAGTCATAGTTAGCATGCGCTACGTATAAGGATAGAGTGATGGAAAAAATTATTGTGCTTGCAACCCGCAACGCAGGGAAAATTGCAGAGCTTGAAAAAACGTTGAGTGAGTACGGATTGTCAGTTCGAGGTCTTGATGCCTATCCTGAAATCGGTGATGTAGTAGAAGACGGTGACACATTTGAAGCAAATTCTCTTATTAAAGCTAGCACAGTCGCAAAGCTGACAGGCAGGGTTGCAGTGGCAGATGATTCCGGTCTTGAGGTTGACGCTCTGGATAAAGCTCCGGGTGTATATTCAGCACGCTACAGCGATGGCACTCCTAATTTGAAAGCTGACACTCGTGACAAACGTAATAATGAAAAATTACTTATGGAACTTGCCGGTGTGCCGCATGAAAAACGCACTGCTCGTTTTCGTTGTGTAATGTCTGCATGTTCTCCATCCGGTAATTGCATTACAGCATCCGGCGCATGGGAAGGTTTTATCGGTACAGAAGAAAAAGGCGATAATGGATTTGGGTATGACCCGCTGTTTGTTGACGCAAAAGACGGTTCCGTTTCTGCCTTACTTACCCGCGAAGAAAAGAATAAGCGCTCGCACCGCGGCAAAGCTCTCGCAGCTCTTCTTACTCAATGGGATGAGTTTTGGAAGCAGCACGGTCGATAGCATATTTTTGATACCTCAAACAGCAAATAAAAAAGCGCCCGTAATTCAACAGGCGCTTTTTTTTACGTAGTAATTACGCGTTAAAGGCTGCAAAGATAATAAATACACCGCATGCGGAAGCAAAGGCGATTGTCAGTTTGCCGCCAGCAACTTCATATGGAGCATCAGTATTTGTTTGCTTGCGCTCGTTACGTAATTTCCAACTCATAGCACATGGCAGACAGAGACAGAGTACTGCAAAGCCAATACCTGCATGAGCGAGAGCGGCAATAAAGCTGCCTGGTGAAAGGTGTGAAGCAACGATTGGTGGTAAGAAAACAGCGATAGTTGCAGTAACTCGGTGCAACTGTGATTCGCCAAGATTTAAGGTTTCAGAGGCGAGGTCATATAACGATAAAGAAACACCGAAGAAAGAGGTTACCAGTGCAAAAGATGCGAACACAGAGAGAACTGCTTTAATGAAAACAGAGTCCTGAGCAATAGCAACGATAAGAGAATCTACGTTACCGTTCATTGCTGCAATCTGGGACATAGGCACACTGCCGAGAGCAAGGAAGAGCCACAGGGTGTAGCATACCAGAGGGACGATTGTGCCACCGATGATTGCCCAGTAAAGAATGTTTTTATTACCTTCAACAATTTTGCAGGTACTTGGAATACAGAAGTGATAGCCGTATGCGGCAAATAGGATTGGCAAGCTGCCTAGCAAGTAGTCGTAGTTAGGGGCGACAGCGAGGAGGTTGTCGAAATTGACTGTTGAGCTGAGTGAGAAGAAGGCAAAGGACATGGCACCGATCATGACGATGAAGAACAGGTTGTTGAATCGTAAAATCGTTTTGGTTCCACAGAATACAATAGCTGCCATGATAATAGCAAAAATGGTTGAACACATGGAAGTGCCTGCACCGTAATCTGCAAAGTGGTAGGTGTCTGAAAGGATACTGCCCATACCTGTAATGTATGCAACAAGCAGTGCGTAAAGAAGGAACCCAAGGCTTAATACGGCAACGACTTGCCCAGGCCATCCTAATACTTTTTTAACCATTTTATTGAAGTTCAATCCCGGGCCGACCTGCATGTCTACCTCTACAAGCAGTAAGCCGGAATAGAGCGCAAGTGCCCACATAAAGACAAGCAAAACGCAGCTCATAGTGAATCCGAGATTTCCGACAGCCATTGGTAAACCAAGCATACCTGCACCAATAGTTGAACCAGCTACGATACATCCAGCGCTAAAAGCCTTACTATCCATAATCAAAACCTCCCAGTTTGCTTTTGTTCTTCCGATAAGTAACCGGTTACTCTATTTTGAGTCAGAACATGTATGCAAGGTTTGTGCTTCATAGAAATACATTGGTTTTGAACAGTAACCAGAGGGTGACCAGTTGCGTAGACTGCCACTTTTTGAGGATCAATTTCCCTGTTTTTCTTATTGCAGGCAGCAAGAAAAATGAAAGTGAACGATCGGGGGGCGTTCGTGTTTCATTTTCGCTTCTAGCGGCGTATGAAAAACGGAAAAAACATCTTTTACCTGAAGTGAAAAGAATACGGTAAGGGTCTGTATTTATATGCGATGAAGCACGTGCTAACGATCACAATTTGTCTATCGATCTAATATAGAATTTTGAAAAAAACTGATCAGAATTTCAAAAAATTTAGATTTATTAATAAAAAGTGCAATTTCTGAGGAGAATTATAACTAAATGAAACTGTGTGTTGTGTAGCATGAAAACGTAAGTTTGGGACATACTTTTTCTTCCCATTAACAAGACACAACTATTGACAATTACGTTTTTAAAAAAAGCAACGGCATAAAGCTATGCGCATGTAACAGAGAAAATAGAGTCACAAATATGTGCAACTAGCCGTCACACTTTTAAAAACAATAGCAGAACTACTTGTCGGGGGTGAGTTTACTCAGCTGGTGAAAGAATGCAGGTTGTTTATATTTTCGAGAGTTACTTAAAAAAAATATGAAATTGTAGCACCAGACATAAAAAAAGGGTGAATCTGAATCAGATTCACCCTTTTTTTATGTTGAAATGCGTGCGTTATGGCATCAAAGGAGCTAGCTTGAGCCCTTCATTGATGTCAATGCCGCACATAAGGTTTGCGTTTGCCAGCGCCTGACCGGAGGCACCACGACAAAGGTTGTCGATAGCGCTTACGATGATGAGGCGGTTGGTTCGTTTGTCTACTGCTAGCCCAATGTCACAGAACATGGTTCCGCGAACATGTTTGGTTTCCGGAAGTTTGCCCATTGGCAAAACTCGTACCCACGGGTGGGTGCGGTAGGCTTCTTCGTAAATTGCATGCACATCGTCCAGTGTCATCTCTTCAGTCAGAGTGGTGTAGATAGTGGACAATATACCGCGGTTTATTGGCAGCAGGTGAGTATTGAAGGAGACGGTAATATCGTCTTCTGCAATAACAGAAAGTTCCTGTTCGATTTCAGGAGTATGGCGGTGAGTAGTAAGTCCGTATGCTTTGAAATTATCTGAAACTTCGCAGAAGAGGGAGCCTACGCTTGCCTTGCGGCCTGCACCTGTGGTGCCGGATTTGGAATCAACAACGATGCCGCTTTTGAGGATAAATCCTTCTTTAAGAGCAGGATACAGCCCGAGAATTGCAGATGTCGGGTAGCAACCCGGGTTTGCAACAAGCTGTGCCTGAATAATTGCGTCGGAGTATAATTCAGGAAGACCGTATACTGCCTGACCCAGCAGTTCACTCTGAGTGTGCTCGCATGCATACCAGTGCTCGTATTCATCTTTACATCGCAGGCGGAAGTCTGCGGAGAGGTCTACAACTTTAAGACCTTTTTCCAGCAGAACAGCAGCGATTTCCATTGCTGTACGATGCGGTACTGCGAGGAAAACAAGATCACACGCCTGTGCAAGATCATCCGCGTCCGGTTCAGTAACCGACAGTTCACCATTTTCCATGCCCTGCATGAACGGATAAATGTCGCGTAATTTTTTTCCGGCTTCAGCACGTGAGGTAACACGCACCAGTTCGAAGTGATCATGAGTCTGCAAAAGGCGCATCAGTTCCATTCCGGTATATCCGGTAACCCCTACTAAGCCTACTTTAGTCTGTGCCATTTGCGCTATACCCTGTTTTGGTTGTTACTTGGTCTTCAGTACGTATTTCATACGTAGATCGTAGAGCAGTGTATCGAGCAGCTGCTGTTCATCATTTTCGAGGCAGGACTTTGTTTTTTCCTGCAACATGGACAGAATATCAATGGAATGCTTTGCTGCGAGCAGGTTTTCCATCATCTGGCCGCTTTCAGGGTCTGGTACTTCGCCAAGTTGTACCAGAGCAGAAGAGCCGATTGAAAGAATAAACGTGGAAAAATTAACTTCCGGCATGCCGGAGTGTTGGGAATTTTGGTCAGCCATGGTGCGCTCCCTTATGATTTATCAGAGGCGTTTAATGCACTTTGGTATGCGTGCAGACCTTTTTCAAGATATCCGGACTTGATTGTGCCGCCGCACGCTTTGCAACCTTCTGCAAATGCATGGAGACCAGCAGCAAGATCTGCCCAATCAACCCAGCCCATGTGGCCTATGCGTACAAGACGTCTTTTCATGTGGGCTTGGCCACCTGCCAGAATAACTCCAAAGTTGTCTTTTGCATATGCAAGCACGTCAGCAGCATCAACATTTTCAGGTACGAGTACACTTGTAAGACCCCATGTGAAGTGGTCTTTAGCAAACAATTCAAGCCCCATTGCTGTAACGGACGTGCGTGCCATCATGGTTAAAGCCCATTGCTTTTTGAAAATAACATCAAATCCTGTTTCTTCAAACATTGCAAGGCTTTCGTTGAGTCCAACGATAAGGTTTACTGGTGTTGTGAATAAGGTTTGATCTTGTAAAATTTTCTGTTTTTCAGCACGCAGGTTGAAATAGAAACAGGAAGGAGTAACAGACTCTGCTTTCTTCCATGCTTTATCGCTGCATGCAATAAGTCCCAGTCCCGGAGGGAGCATAAGTCCTTTTTGTGAACCGGTAAGCAGGCAATCAATGTTCCAGTCATCCATAAAACATGGAGAAATGGAAACAGCAGAAATTCCGTCCACAACAAGCAGTACGTCGCGATCTTTTGTTACTTTCGCTATTTCCTGAACTGGATGCAGCACGCCGGTGGACGTTTCAGAAAGTTGGATGAGCACACCCTTACAGTTAGGATGGAGATCCAGCATCTTTGCAACGGCTTCAGCTGTAGCTGCCTGTCCCCAATCGAAGACAAGTTTTTCCACATCAACGTTACTGGCTTCACAAATTTCTGCCCAACGCTCGCCGAATTTTCCAGCTTCGATAACCAATACTTTTTCACCGGGAGAAAAGAGGTTGGTTACTGCCGCAGTCATTACGCCAGTGCCGGAACACGCTAGAGAGAGAACTGGTTGAGTGGTGCCGAAAAGTTTCTGTAACCGCTGTTGAACCTGTGCCATGATGGCTTTGAACTCAGGCTTGCGGTGATGGATCATGTCTTGCGCTAAAGCGAGACGGACACGTTCTGGAACCGGGGTTGGCCCCGGTGCTAACAATCTATTTTTGTTAAGCACGATCTTCTCCGCAAATAGTAATAAATGCTGAATTAGTTAAGAGTTCAAATGGCTACGTTTCTTTTTTGGATATGCGTTTTTTGTGCGCGTGCCAATTAAGATGCCATGTCCTGCTTTCAAACTTGATATAATCCTGCCGACTTTACCTTGGCAATGCAAAAAATAAAAGTGGTGATGTGATGCTATTTTTGAATTTTAGAATAAATCTCAATAGAGAAATTATTCTTAAAAAAAGAACCGTTGCGTTGACAATGCAAAGTTATGAAGGGCAGTAAATTGATATATAACTCACCGTAATTGAATGTCCATATGCTTTTTGTATGGTGTATTGCAAAAAAGTATCGCATCGTAATTTTTTTCTGAAATATAACGGGTGGAACTAGTATGAAACAAAAGAGAATGTATATATTGGTGTTGGCTTTTTCTGTGCTTACGCTTCAGTTCATACTTTTGGGCTGTGAACCTGTACCTGAAAAGCCTTCAGACTCAACAGCGCAGACATTACCTGCCAAACATCCAGTTGTAGATGCAGACAAAATTTCAACTTCACCTGCAGTGCCTGAAAATCCAGTCACATCGGAAGTAGGGCAGAGCGCGACAAAGCCAGAAGATGTTGTTTTAGCGTCTCCAAAAGAAACTAACCCTCAATTTTTGCAGAAAGATGTTCAAGCTTTGGTAGAGAAGCAAATTTATCTGCCGGAAAAAGTAGCAATGCCGACAGACCGTACTCCTTACAAGTACGGGCAGCATGATCTTAATAATGATGGCGTAGCGGAATTGTTTGTGTTGATTCAAGATCAGTATTTTTGTGGATCAGGTGGCTGTACCGCATATCTTTTCTCTGCTGACGGTAAGAAACTTTCGAGATTTACTGTTTCCGAACCACCTGTGTTTGTATCTGAAAACCAAACAAAAGGTTGGAAAGATCTCATTATAACTAGCAGGGGTGTGCAGCATGTCATGCGGTATGATGGAAAAAAATATCCGCTTAATCCATCAGTTGAACCTAAAATATCGCGTGATGAACTTATTAAAAAAGCACATGCCGTTGCAGAACAGCAGGAAATATATGTTCAGGACGGGCACAATTTGCGTTTGAAAAATACAGAGAAACTGCCTCTTCTTTCACCATACGAAGATATTATGTTTGTCTTTGATCACTATGGTGATCCGACAGTTGCCTATAGTATTGATGTGCGAATAGAAAATGGCAAAGCCGTAGTTTTGCCTGACACAACCTTTGAGTAGTGGCTACTCGTAAATTATTCTTATCTCAACCCACTAAGGTTGCCATTTTACCTGTCAAAAAAAGAAAACTGGCGGAACATACGTTCCGCCAGTTTTTTATTGATCAAATACTGAGTGACTAAGCTTAGCTTTTGAATACTCGTACTGTGTAGCTTTTGAGGTAATGAGTTTCCGGCATTGCTGGGTGTACAGGATGATCTGGACCCTGATGACCCTGAATGAGAGTCTGAATGCGGGTTTTAGACTTGGAAGCTGCGTGGAGAAGTACGCGGTTCAAATCCTGTGCACTAAGATGCTGGGAGCAGGAGCAGCTAGTTACGATGCCGCCGTCTACAACGAGATCCATAGCGAGTTTGTTAACACGCTGGTACGCGGAAAGACCTTCTTTGAATGCTTTCTTGCGCTTAATGAATGCAGGAGGATCAACGCAGATTGTATCGAACTGTGCGCCGGAATCTTTAAGCTCCTGCAAAGTGTCCAACGCGTCGCCGTATACGGTATCTACTTTATCAGGAGAACCGTTGAGACCTGCGTTGTGCACTGCGGCATCGAGAGCAATTTTAGACGCGTCGAGGAAGGTAATTTCTTTTGCGCCAGCTTTAACAGCGTTACAGCCGAAGCTGCCGGCGTAACAGAATGCATCCAGAACACGTTTGCCTTTACAGAAAGAAGCGAAATCGCGGCGGTTAGTACGTTGATCGTAGAACCATCCGGTTTTCTGACCTTCAATCATAGGCACTTCAAATTTTACACCGTTTTCTTCAATAGCAATTTTAGCAGGAACGGTGCCTACTGCCTGCTCAACATAGCGGTCGAGACCTTCAAGTGGGCGGTTTGCAGAGTCGTTACGGAACAGAATCGCTTTCGGGTGCAGAGTGTCGCAGAGAACAGATGTGATCTGGTCTTTCATTTTTTCCATACCGGCAGTGGTAAGCTGCGCTACGAGAAGATCGTCGTAACGGTCGATTACCAGACCCGGAAGGAAATCGCCTTCAGCAAAAACCATACGGTAGAATGGCTTGTCGAACATGGACTCACGCAGGGTAAGTGCCTGAGAAATACGCTTGTCGAGAAGTGCTTCAGTCAGTCCTTCGTGAGGACGTGTGCTGATCATTCGGGCGCAAATGAGTGAGTTCGGGTTCACGTATGCTGAGCCGATTGGACGCCCTTGAGCGTTGACAATAACAGCGCTTTCACCCGGTTCAAATTCTTTGAGCGGGCTCTTTTTGGTGTCTACTTCGTTGCTGAATATCCAGAGGTGGCCGAGGCGGATACGACGGTCTTCACCTTTCTTGAGAAATAATTGTTTCATCTGTTCTATTCGGTTTCCTGTAAACCGTACTGTTAGGTTTGGGTTCGCTTGCGCGCCCCATTTTTGTGTGGATGCCAAAATCTGTGAAATTCTGGCAGGCTTTGTGAGGAGATAGCCTCCGGGGGCTTCGACGAGCCTCCGGCGGCCAGAGAACCTGTTACACTGTCGCTATCCGTACTCTCTCATTCTTCGAGAACGGCTACCGCTCTTGAAAGAAAGTTCTCTGGACTCTCCAAAAACTTTTATTATGAAGTAACTATTTTAGTTACTAAGAGTTTTTTGTTGGCATGCACCATGCCGTATTTTCGATTGAAATGTGTGCAGTGCTTTTGAAATTAATGTGCTTCGTTCCAGCGATCGCCTATTCCGGCGTCCACTTTTAATGGCACTTCCATCAGGGTTTTACCATCAGGCGCGACATTCGACATAATTTCCTGAAGACGACTAGCTGCAGCTTCAGCATTCTGAGTTGGTACTTCGAGTACCAATTCATCGTGAATCTGAAGAATAAGCTGTGCACCAAGCTGCTTGAGCTGTTGGTCTTCCGCTGTTTTGATCATAGCGATCTTAATGATATCAGCGGCGCTACCTTGAATAACGGTGTTGACAGCCTGTCTGCGTGCCTGTGACTGCATCATGTTGTTACCGGAAGTAATTTCCGGCAGGTACCGGCGCCGGCTTGCAAGCGTTGCCACGTATCCATGCAGCTTCGTGTCTTCTTCTACTTTGTCGTAGAATTCTTTCAAATGCTGCAATTTTTCAAAGTAGCGGGTGATGAACTCTTTTGCTTCTGTAAGAGTGATTTTGAGCTCGCCAGCTAATTTTTGTGGACCCATGCCATAGATGAGCCCGAAGTTGATAGTCTTCGCATCGCGTCGCTGATCTGCGGTGACATCTTCCGCAGCTGCATCAAAGAGGAGCGCGGCAGTACTGCTGTGAATATCCTTGTCATGCTTGAATGCATCCAACAGGGTCGGGTCTTGCGAACAATGTGCAAGTACGCGTAATTCAACCTGTGAGTAATCAGCAGATACGAGCTTTTTACCTTCTGCTGCGATGAAGCAACTACGCATGCGGGTACCAAATTCACCGCGTGCTGGAATGTTTTGCAGGTTCGGGTTGCTTGAAGACAAGCGACCGGTTGCGGTTGCAAGCTGGTTGAATGTGGTGTGGATGCGATCATTCTCATCTGCAAGTTTTGGTAGCGGTTCGAGATAGGTTGAACGCAATTTTTCGAGTTTTCTGTATTCCAGAATCAGATCAATAATTTTGTGTTCGCCAGCCAGTTTTTCAAGAACAGCCTGTGATGTGGAAGCCTGACCACCGCTTGTTTTTGCTTTGGAAGCAAGACCTAAATCTTCGAACAAGATTTTGCCGAGCTGCTGTGCAGAACGGATATTGAACGGCTTGCCAGCGATGTCGTAGATGGAACGGGTCAGATTGTCGAGGTCTGCCTGCACTTCAACAAGGAATTCTGCAAAGGCTACGCGGTCAATGCGAATACCTGCTTCTTCCATGTCTGCAAGAACACCAACAAGTGGAAGCTCAATGTCGAGCATGAGTTGGCGCAGGTGCCCACCGTCAAGACTGCGTTCCAGTTCTTCTGCAATGGCAAGAGCAAGAAGGCCACCGTTTTTACGTGAAATTTCCAGTTCGTCAGCTTTGCGTGAAAGTTTTTTCCATGAATAATCGCGATCTTCTGGATTCAGCAGGTATGCCATGAGTCCAAGATCGAGCAATTTATTTGGATCAATGGAAGACCAACCGGCATGCTGACGGAAAAGTGCTTTCGCGTCCGGTGTGATGATTTGTGTCGCAGCAGTGCAAAATTCTGCCAGTTCGTCCATTTTGCCAGCGTAGAGAAATTCTGTCTGATCAATGGCAACAAGCACTGAATTGCTTTCAGTTTGGTCTGCAAGCAACACTGCCACGCGTTTGTTTTTACATGACGTAAGCCCCGTTACATCATTAACAGACATTGCAGGACGTGCATCCGGTTCATCGGGAAGGGTGCTTTCACCGCCACCAAAGAGGCCGAGCTGATCGGTTGCTACTTTCTTCTTTTTGGGTGCAGGAGCTGGTTCATTTGCATGTGAAAGCGCATTTACTTCACGAACCAGTGCGCGGAGCTCGTAGCCATTGACGAAATCAAGAACTGCGTTACGAGCGATTGGTTTCAGTTTGAAGTCTGCAAGTTTCTCATGGTCACAGGTGTTCGTATTGAGCGTAGTAAGCTTTCGGTATGTGAACATGTTTTCAAGGTGATCAGCAAATTTCTTTTGCAGATTTGGCTTGAGTTCATCAAAACCGTCGCGGATTTCTTCCAGAGTTTTGAACTGAGTGAAAATTTTGTCAGCAGTTTTTGGGCCGATACCAGGTACACCTGGAATGTTATCTGAAGAGTCTCCGATGATTGCCTGATAATCCGCCCACTGAGCTGGAGTCAGGTTTGTTTCTTCTTCAAAATCAGCAAGGCTGGTGAGTTTTTCCTGTTTGGAGCCAGGATCCCAGAGGAATACGTTGGTGTCGAGACACTGTTTTAAGTCTTTATCAGCACCAACAATAATAACTGGGTTATCTTTTTTGAGCCTGTTTGTTAGTGCAGCAATGCAGTCATCCGCCTCACAACCGTCAGAGACGATAAGGTGGATGCCGAGGTGCTGTACCATCTCTTTGATTGGTTCAAACTGTAAAATTAAATCTTCAGGAGTTGCAGAGCGGTTGGCTTTGTATTCACCATAAATTTCATGTCGGAAGTTTTTACCACGTCCGTCAAGAATGAAGGTGATGTATTCTGGAGACTCATCCCGCAGCATTTTCATTAAAATACGTGAAACAATAAATAGGGCGTTAGTAGGAAAACCATCCGCACGTTTAAGGTGCTGCATGGCGTAAAATGCCCGAAAAATGAATGCGGAGCCGTCAATAAGGTAGACAGGCTTAGACGTAAGACCAAGGCGTTCTTGTAAAGACATATATATGATGGGGTGGTTGGGGTTGCTACAATAGCGGCATGGGTGCGTTGTCAGAAGTGTGATAAAAGGATAATCGCTGCCGCTTCATCTGCAAAGTGCATTGTGCAAATGTGGATGATACCCACTATACCTTCTACCTGCAAACACTAATACTTTGATTTGTAGTGAAGGGTATAAAATATCAAAATCGTAATTGATAGAACTAATTGTCTGTTTTTATTTGTAATATATAATGAAAACTGACTCCTTGGTACAGTAGGTAAAAAAAAAGATAAAAAACTATTTGACAGTCGGCATAGTTTTCCCTAGATACGTTTTCGCACGTGAGGGAACTCACGAAGCACATATGAAGCGTCCCCATCGTCTAGCCTGGCCCAGGACACCTGCCTTTCACGCAGGCGACAGGGGTTCAAATCCCCTTGGGGACGCCAAGCAATTTAAGCTCTTACACGAAAGTGTAAGAGCTTTTTTGTGTTCTCGGAGTAAGTTCAAAGTGTAAGTTTTTGAATTGTTATTTTTATGCTGCATTTTTCTCTTTACTACTTCCGCTTTCGCCCGCCAGTGCAATTGAACTGAGAATGTTCACAAGATCCAACTATCATAACAAGTCTACAAGGAAAGATTATTCTGCGCATCGCCTTCGTATCCGAGAGATTACCGGAACTCAGGTGCGACATGGTCTCCAAAGAATATACGTTCTTTTGCGCAGAGAAGGATGTTATGTGAATCATAAGAAGGTTCACAGATTGTATGCTGTGAAGAAGGATTAAACCTACACTCCAAGCGCCTAGACGAAATGTTTCAGCAGCTCATCGCATGGATCAGCCAGAACTCTCTAGTATTGATCAGTGTTGGTATATGAATTTTATAGCAGACAACTTGTTAAACGGACGAAGAATCCGTGCCCTAACTGTGGTTGATAGTTTTAATCGTGAGTGCCAAGAAATCCATGTGGATCAAGCCATCAAAAGGTAAAATGTTGTGAGCAAACTGGAGTGGCTCCTGATGTTCTTTGGGCGTAACCCACTACCCAATATATGATAACGTCCTACCCAATTGCATTCTACAGTTACAAGAAGCCTAGGAATAACCTATGAGCAATAAGCATAAATTTGGAACAATTGGTGGTGTTTTTACCCCCTGTACACTCACGATACTCGGGGTGATAATGTTTCTGCGTCTCGGTAACGTGGTGGGGCAATCTGGATTTATAAATGCCGTCATAATACTAGCGACTGCAAACCTAATAACGCTGCTAACTACAACATCCCTCGCTGCCATCTCAACAAACACACGAATTAAAGCCGGTGGTGCCTATTTTATGATTAGCCGAAGTCTCGGCGTAGAATTTGGCGCTGCCATTGGTATTTTTTTCTTTCTAGCGCAGGCAATTTCTGTTGCTATGTATGTCGTGGGCTTTACAGAAGCCTTTGTTGCCACATTTGAAAGCGTTCACCTTTCGTTTAAAACAATTGCAACCATTGTAAATGTGGTATCTTTCATTTGTGTTTTCATTGGTGCGGGCTGGACTATCAAATTGCAGTTCGGCATTTTGACGATGTTACTCATTGCTGTAGGCTCCTTCTTTTGGGGAGTAATCCCCGTTTTTTCGTTTGAGACGCTAAGTTCGAATATGAACCCAGCTTATGAGGTGGACAACAACTTCTTTACCATGTTTGCACTATTTTTCCCCGCCGTGACAGGTATCATGGCCGGAGCAAACATGTCAGGTGATTTAAAAGAGCCTGGCCATTCTATTCCGTTAGGAACTTTCGCCTCTGTAATCGTCACGGCAATCATTTATTTCCTGATGATCTTGTTTCTTGCAGGGGCAAATCCGCACGAAGCCTTAGTTGCGAACAACATGATTGTCCAAGAAAACGCTCTGTATCCTTCCCTTGTGCTATTTGGGATATTTGCCGCAACCCTTTCATCCGCGCTTGGCAGCATGATGGGGGCTCCTCGTATTCTACAGTCGCTTGCACGGGACAACATTTTCTCATGGCTAAAAATTTTTGCATCCTCTTCTAAGGGAGAACCTCGCCTTGCAATCATTGCTTCGTTTATCATCTCGCAAACAGCCATAATGGCAGGCAATCTAAATACCATTGCCCCTGTCATTACAATGTGCTTTATGCTTACTTATGGTACTCTCAATCTTGCCTGTTTTTATGAAGTTTACTCGCGCAACCCTAGTTTTCGCCCTAGCTTTCGTTATTACAACTGGACTTCTGGACTGCTCGGCTGTGTAAGCTGCATGATAGTCATGTTTCTTATTAACATCCTGTGGGCCATTATTTCCATTTGCTGCATGGGATTAGTTTTCTGGGTGATAAGCCGGGCGGAGATAGTTGCTCGATGGGGAGATATTTCGAGCGGTCTTGCTCTTGAACGTGCCAGAAAGGCACTGTTAGCGTTGGAAGATGAACGTTATCACCCCAAAAACTGGCGGCCTATCATCCTTGCATTATCAACCAGGTCTTGGAAGCATAACAACTTAGCCCAGTACGCTCATTGGCTTTCCGCAGGACGGGGTATTATTTCTTTCAGTCAAGTACTCTACGGAGACATTGAAGAAAAAATTAGTCGACGTAATCGTGCTGAGCATCTTCTGCGAAAGTTTATCAGTGAAGAAAATATTCAGGCATTTGCAGCTGTTATAGTAGAAGAAAGTCTAGAGGACGGTCTAAAAGCTTTACTGCAATGCCATGGCATTGGTGGGGTAAGGCCGAACACCCTGCTAATTGGCTTTCAAGAGGCACTGGCAGACCCAGAAGACTATACTCTTGCCATTACCCATGCAGTAGCATTGGGAAAAAACATCGTTTGTATCCGGCAAGATTGTAAGGCAGAGCCATGGCAAGCCAAAGGAGACTGTATAAATATTCTTTGGGAAGGCATACACGACGGAATGCTCATGCTTATTTTTGCTCACCTCCTTATACAAAATAATGAATGGCGAAATCATTCACTAAACATTCTTATTCCGAAGACCCCGCAACTGGATATAAACAGTCAACTAAAGAAGATGCAAACCATTCTAAGTATGGCTCGTGTTAAAGCTAACATTCAGTTTATCGATGAAGAGAAATCAATTCCCACATACTGTTCCAACCTGCAGGGGCTAACCATTCGCGGGATGCCTCGCCCTACCGATAGTCCGAAAAAATACGTTAGGCGGCTCAAAGAGTTGACAGAAGGTATGGGTGACATTGTCCTTATCGCTTCTTCCGGTGATGTAACAATTGAATCCTGATTATGGTTCATAACGATTGCACTGATCTAAAAAAAAGTTTGTTTCAGTCCATACGTCAAGATATAGGCGAAGATAAAGGTTTGTTATGTTGAATGGGTGTAAATTTCATTGCTTTTTATGTTGCAATGCTGAGTGTATTTCTTCAACGTTCTTGCAGAGAAAGGAATAAGCAGTTTCTGGTTATTATTACACCTGCCTTTCTTGCAGGCGACAGGGAGGCAAATCCCCTTGGGGACGCCAAGCAATTTAAGCTCTTACACGAAGGTGTAAGAGCTTTTTTTTGTTTTCAGTGTAAAGGTTTTTAACAGTGACAACTACCCTGACACAGGGGGGTACGTCATGATCAAAATTAAGTCGCAAAGTGGTGATGATTATTACCTCATATTTGATGATAACTATTTGTTAGTTATGGTATTATCAATAAGTATTACGTAGTGTGTTTAGCAGTAACTATTGGGTGGCTTCATAGAGAAGGTAGCTTACTGTTAGCAAGTGTCGACTACAATTTTTGTATTGTTTGCATTTATCATGATTGTGAGGGTTTATGCTTATTCCAGTCATCATGGCCGGAGGATCCGGTTCTCGATTATGGCCATTGTCCCGTTCGTTATATCCTAAACAATTTCTTCCGTTAGCGGGTGATTCGTCTATGCTTCAGGAAACGGTGCGCCGTCTTTCTGGGTTAAAAACATCTCTTCCTGCGGTTGTTTGTAACGAAGAGCATCGTTTTATCGTCGCAGAACAACTTCATAATGATTCAACACTTGGCAAAATCATCTTGGAGCCGGAGGGACGCAATACTGCACCAGCAATTGCTATTGCTGCGCACCTTGTTTCCGAAGGTGAAGACCCTACGCTACTTGTGCTTGCTGCTGATCACGTAATTGCAGATTCAGAATCGTTTATCACTGCTGTTAAGAATGCACTCCCCCTTGCAGAATCAGGAAAACTTGTAACATTCGGTATTGTCCCTACGTCTGCTCATACAGGGTATGGATATATAAAACGCGGTGATAAGCTAGGAACTGGATTTTCTGTAGAGCAATTTGTGGAAAAACCTAATGTTACTGTAGCAGAAGAGTATCTAGCTTCGAATGAATACTATTGGAACAGTGGGATGTTTCTGTTCAAGGCAAGTCGATATTTGGATGAATTGCGAAAATATAGATCGGATATAGCAGACGCCTGTGAAGCTGCGACTAAAAACGTTGTCAGTGATCTTGATTTTATCCGACTAGAGGAAGAGGCTTTTCGTGCTTGTCCTGATGAGTCTATTGACTATGCCGTAATGGAGCAAACTGAAGACGCGGTAGTTATTCCTTTAGATGCCGGATGGAACGACATCGGTTCGTGGTCTGCAATGTGGGATATCGCTGACAAGGATAACGATGGGAATGCTTCTGCTGGGGATGTTCTGCATCATAATTCTAAGAATTGTTTTGTTCATAGCGACAGTCGATTCGTAGCGACTGTTGGACTTGAGGATATTGTTGTTGTCGATACAAAAGATGCCTTGCTTGTTGCTGCGAAAAATTCAGTTCAGGATGTTAAAGCAATTGTTTCAGAACTTAAAAAAGTAGGCCGCTGTGAATTTAAAACGCATAGAGAAGTATTTCGTCCTTGGGGGAAATACGATTCTGTGGATTTTGGTTCTCGCTACCAAGTTAAGCGTATCACGGTGAAGCCCAAAGCCAAGTTAAGCGTTCAGATGCATCATCATAGAGCAGAACATTGGGTCGTTGTTTCTGGTACAGCAAAAGTAACTAACGGTAATGAGACCTTTCTTGTGTCAGAAAATGAATCAACCTACATACCTATTGGGGTGATACATGCCCTGGAAAATCCCGGAAAGCTGCCATTAGAGCTTATTGAAGTTCAATCTGGTAGTTATTTGGGAGAAGATGACATTGTGCGGTTTGAAGACAAGTATGGACGGTGCAATGAAGCATCTTAGTTGTTTTAAAGCGTATGATGTTCGTGGAAAACTTGGTTCTGAGCTTACAGAAGAAATTGCATACCGTATTGGTCGTTCTTTCGGGCAGTTCGTATATGAAGATGCCACAACTCGAGTCGTTGTAGGTTGTGACCCTCGTCTTTCCTCGGAATCCTTGAAGCAAGCAACTACAAATGGTTTGCGTGATGCTGGTGTTTCTGTTTTGGACATTGGTCTTACAGGAACAGAAGAAATTTATTTTGCAACAAAGTATCTTGGGGTAGCGGGCGGTGTAGAAATTACAGCTTCACATAACCCTATTGATTATAACGGGATAAAGTTTGTTTTGGCTGACAGCAAACCTATAACTCGTTCAAATGGTTTGGATGAAGTGCAGCGGGTCGCTGAAGCGCACAATTTTCTTCCGGTTTCTTCTGAATTACGTGGTGGGTTCCACAAGATTTCTACCCTCAGTGAGTATGTGGATCATTTGCTGAGTTATATTGCTATGGATGAACTAAAACCACTTAAGCTTGTTGTAAACGCAGGTAATGGTGCCGCTGGTCATGTTGTTGATGCTATAGAAGAACGATTTACTCAGCGTGATGTGCCTGTCGAATTCATCAAAATTCACCATGAGCCAGACGGCACATTTCCTAATGGAATTCCTAATCCGCTTTTACCCGAACGCCGCAAGGATACAGCCGATGCAGTAATAGCTCATACTGCTGATCTGGGCATTGCATGGGATGGTGATTTTGATCGTTGTTTCTTCTTTGATCACACCGGCCAGTTTATTGAAGGGTACTACATTGTTGGAATGCTTGCAGAGGCCTTTTTGCAGAAAGAATCTGGTGGAAAAATTATCCATGATCCGCGTTTAACATGGAATACTGTTGAAGTAGTTCAGGCTGCTGGAGGCATTCCTGTACAGTCTAAAACTGGGCATGCGTTTATTAAAGAACGTATGCGTGAAGAGGATGCTGTGTATGGTGGTGAAATGAGTGCCCATCATTACTTCCGGGACTTTGCTTATTGTGACAGTGGGATGATTCCTTGGTTGCTCGTTATTGGGCTTTTGAGCCAAAAAGGAAAATCGCTTAAGCAGGAAGTTGAAGACAGAATTCAAGCATATCCTTCGTCAGGCGAAATCAATTTGAAATTGGAGAATCCAGCAGAGGCAATTGAGCATGTACGGCTCACGTATGATCAGGTTGCAAGAGATTTTGACGCAACTGATGGTGTCAGTATGGAATTTGATGCATGGCGCTTTAATTTGCGTTCTTCTAATACAGAGCCTGTAGTTCGCTTGAATGTTGAATCAAAGGGTAATGAGCTGTTGATGCAGCAAAAAACTGCAGAATTGCTAAGCCTACTTCAATCAGTACATTAACCGTTTTCGGTATGCTGCTGAAGGTGTGGGGTAGGTGTTGATTTTTCTTTTATCATGTTGCAACTGGTTGACCTACAACAGAAATGGTCTTGGGACAAAAGAGTGGATACCAAGTTACGCTACACGATGTTTTTTGATGTTATGGTCGCAAGTAAGTTTTTTTAATGTTGAACTTTTGAAAATTACTCTAAAATGTACTGTATAGAAATAAAAAATCGAAATCTTCTGATAAAAAATCTTAAGATAAAATGAAAACCCTTCGATATGGCTAGTGTCGAGAGGTTTTCTTTCTAATATTACATTGTGAACATGTTAATAGAATGTAAAATGTGTTTCCGTTTTGTTAAATAGGATCAAAAGCTTGTTTTATTTTTTGAAAAGACATCACCTGAGTATATTTATCAATATATTTTATGTTGATGTTAAGTGAAGATAAACGGTGTAATTTTTTTCTCATATTTTGTAACCGCTTTCATTGCGGGAGGTGCATGATGTTCGAATAACCCATCTATGTGGTTAAGACGTTGTAGTCTTAAGCACATATTATAGCTGGTTATGCTTTTGGGAATGAAATGACCTTCGTATTTCCCTTCTTTTCTCCTCCGGATTCTTACTCAAACAATTGGGAAATCAATAGTGACTAGACAAAACAAACTTATTCTTGCTGGATTTCTTCTGTTCCTTCTCGGTCTCTTTTTGCACGCAGTGTACAGTTGTCAGTCCACAATCAGTCAGGAAATGGAGCAGGTCGACCACGACCTTCTTTCAGGGGCAACGGCGGCGGTGAGTATAGTTCCAGAACACTACAATGTTACTGTCCGGTCTGGTGATATCGGGCATGATGATTTTCTTGAGGTTGTTAAAAGGCTTTCCAGTTACGTGGACACGGCTGGGCTTGCTTATGTCTATACCATGACACGTATTGATGGTTCCGTTTTTCAGACCTCCACCAGTGCGACACCACAGGAACTGCACAGCGGTAGCGTGAAGTACCTTGCCCTTTATGATGATGCTGGAGCAGAAATGCTTATGGCGTTCCGTACTGGAAAGATTACTTACGCTACGTACACCGATAGCTATGGGACGTTCCGTTCTATTTTTATCCCCATGAACGCATCTGACGGAACCCGTTATATTGCTGGAGCTGACATAAAAATTTCCAATCTTCAATCCATCCGTAGGCAGAGTTACGTTAAATCCATTCTCAGTAGTTTATATTTTCTCCTTATCCTCGTGCCGTTAGCTTTTATTCTTTACAAAGGTGCAAAGGCTCAGGAAGAGCATCTCAACGAAGAGATCGCCCGCAATACAAACGATATTCGTACTCTTAACAAAGACTTGGAAGAAAGAATGGCGGAAGTTGACCTTGCAGCGGAACAATCCCGACAAGCAATGCGCGATGCCCTTAAAGCAAAGGAGGAGGCGGAGGCCCGTCGTGGGAAGGTGCTTGAAGCAGCAAGTCATCTGGAGGGTATTGTTCGGGGTGTGACTGAAGCTGCGGATACTCTTTCCGCAAACGTCGAAAGAGCTGTATCCGGCTCCCGTATACAGCTTGAGCGAAGTGCTGAGACGGCAACTGCTATGGAAGAAATGAACGCTACTGTCTTGGAGATCGCTCGCAATGCGAACAGCGCAGCAGGGAACGCTGAGGATGCACGCAAGGGGGCCGATAATGGAGCGGAGGTTGTCGATTCGGTCAGTGAGGCGATTAATGATGTTGATAAGCAGTCGGTGCAGATGAAATTGAGTCTTAACGAGTTGGGTACGAAGGCCGATGGAATTAATCATATTATGAATGTGATCACGGATATTGCAGATCAAACTAATCTTTTGGCCCTTAACGCCGCCATTGAGGCGGCTCGTGCCGGGGATGCTGGGCGTGGGTTTGCAGTAGTCGCCGATGAAGTCCGAAAGCTGGCAGAAAAGACTATGGATGCCACTCAAGAAGTTGGACAGGTAGTAACAGCGATCCAACAGTCCTCGCAAGAAAATATTCTCGGCATGGAAAGCGCAATGCAGACCGTGGGCAAGTCCACAGAGCTTGCCACTATTGCTGGCGAGTCCCTTCAGTCAATCGTAAAGATGATTGAAATCACAGCAGATCAGGTCCGGAATATTGCAACGGCCAGTGAACAGCAGTCTGCTGCGAGTGAGCAGATCAGCCGCGGTGCCGAGGAAGTTAAGAATATTGCCGAAGAGACAGAAAGGAGCATGGCCAGTTCCGCTCATTCGGTGGCTGAGTTGGCTAATATGGCAAACGAGTTAAAGACATTGATTGAAAAATTACAGCATGCTTAAGCCTCATCGTATCAGAAATGCTGGAAATTTCCCCCTTAAGTTAACTCACTACAATTTATTGGTTCCCCATTGGTTCTTTTTTCAAGGGGCCAACTCGAAATTTTAGAGTAATAGAATAAAAAGCGATGGGGAAAAAAGTACTAAGAAGCTCCATAGGCAAGTTACCTATGGAGCTTTTTTTTGTAAGTACGTAATGCGCAATATGGTAACTTTGACAGTTCGGAGCACTTTATTGTGGAGTGATTCTTGAACCCCATTCAAGTGCATTCCCAGACTACGCTACAACCAGCTTGATGCGGAGAGATGTCGTGTCAATATTAGTATGTTAATAAGTCTAGAAGGTTACGTATTTTTTATTATCATACTAATATGTTGATCCTACAACAGAAAAGTGGACACGGAGTTAAGCCACAAGGTCATATTGTTCATTACGGTATTCATATTCAACCGGGGACACCCATCCATTGCTAGAATGACGCCGTCTTCGATTGTAGTATGCTTCGATATAATTAAATAGAGCCAACTCAGCTTCATGCTTGGTTTTAAATTTTGCATGTCGGATTAATTGGTTCTTGATGGTATGGAAGAAAGATTCAGCAACAGCATTGTCCCAACAGTTGCCTTTTCGGCTCATGCTCTGAATATAGCCTTGCTTTTTCAAGCAGCTGCGGAAATCATTGCTTGCATACTGTACGCCTCGGTCACTGTGGATCAAAAGTCCAGAAGAGGGTTTCCTTCGAGCGACAGCCTTCTTAAATGCGTGAATAACAGAATGGCGTTCCAAGGAATCGCTTAAATCCCAGCCAACGATTATTCTTGAGTACAGATCGATGAATACGGTTAAATAGTACCACTTACTCCCGACCTTAATGTACGTAATGTCTGAGACCCACGCTATGTTCGGAGCAGAAAACGTAAAGTTACGATTGAGCAAATTGGGCGCAACGGGTTCTGTATGAGTTGAGTCCGTTGTAGGAACAAATTTCTTTGCATACTTGCATACAAGTCCCAAAGCACGCATATGCCGCGCAACACGAGCTTGGCTGACATTCTGGAATGCAGGCTCTTCGCGCAATTCAGAAGTGAGCATGGGGCTTCCGATCATCCCCTTATGCTCGTTGTATATTCTTGATATGCGCTTGCGCAGTAGCGCGCGCTCCTGCTGTCGTTGTGACTCTGGACGTTTAAGCCAAGCATAATACCCGCTCACGGAAATTTGTAAGATATGGCACATCTTCTTCATCGGAAACGTGGAGCGGTTTGACTGCACGAACTTGAATCTCATTTCGATGCTCTGCTGAAGATGCCCAAAGCTTTTTTTAAGATATCTCGCTCTATTTCAGAATCTTGGAGCCGTTTTTGAAGTTCTCTTATTTTCCGTTGCTCATCGGTTAATGCTTCATTTCCGTGGCCAGGGAACGCGATTCCTCTTTGTGCAGTAAGCTCTCTACGCCACCGATAAAGCATGTCTTTGGGAATCCCCAGGCTTTCTGCTACTCCAGCCACGGTGCGATCTGGTTCATCACATAGCAGCACAGCATTTTTCTTGAACTCAGCATCATATGTTCTACGCTTTCGGGCACTCATATCCATCTCCTCTTTGATTCAGGATAATGGCTTAACTAGGTGTCCACAAGTTTGTAGCAGGATCATGTAGAGGATTTTTATGAAGTCCTCGATGTTCTTCAACGGATCATGAACAGTTTTTCGGTGCTGTTTGTGGTCTTTTTTATTCTTCGCATGGTGTCTGACGCATCAGTTTTTTTCGAGTTGATCGTTTGAGGAAAAGGCATGCAGCGAGCAGATTAAGGATAAGACTTAAGCCGAGTACTATACGCAGCGTTTGCGAAGAAAGCCCTGTTGGAGCTTTAGCCTGTATGATTCCTTGCTCGGTGACTTTTATCTGCATTTCTGCTCTGTGTCCCATGTCGGATGAAGATATACGCCATATTCCAGGGATATTCGGTACAAAGGCGAAGTTGCCAAGAGCGTCGGTTCGACCATTCTGAAATTCAGCATCTCCTTCTTTAGCCGTGGGCGCAAACACAAGCACTTCCGCGTACGACATAGGGTCGCCCCCTGCGTATCCAAAGCGTACAGCAACGGTTTTACTTGAAATGCTGTTGGCTGTTACCCCGTGAGCAAAGGCTGATTCAGCCGCAAAAATACACAACACTGCAAACATGAGTGTCTGAATGTGCAGATGCTTACGCATGCTACTTCGCAATCGGGAAGGTTAGGGTAGCGCGGAGTACGTGGCTCTGGTATTTTTGACCGTTACCTTCTGCAACATGCTGTACGCGGATCATCCACAGTCCCGGATTTGAAATATGAATTTTTGCGATGCCATCACCATAAGGTTCGGTGGTGTATGCGTAGGTATTTTCAGTGTCGGTAAAGCCTTTGTACGTGGCAAAAACATTTTCAGGGGCTACTGTTTTTCCGTTGAAGAGTACCTTGATGCGAATGTCATCGCCAATGTGGGCTGTTAGCGGGTTATCAACAGGAACGATTTCCAGCATATGCCCAATAGTGCGGTCAAAGTTTGCAGTCTTACCATCTACAGGAAGAATGGATTTTGCAAATTTTTCAAATTTCTTTGTGAGGATAACGCCTTGTAATGTAGACTTGTCGCCTTTTTTCCAGCCCTGTGTAGTTTTGCTCCAGACTTCGCCTTTACGATGGGCTGACAGAACGGCTGCTTCTCCGGCTTTGAGTGTTACGCTGCCATCCCATGTCAGGTATGGTTTGTTAGAGTGAAGAGTAACATCAGTGCCGTCGTAGGAAGCAATGACACTTTCGGCAGCTTCAAGCTCTTCACTGTGCATAAAAGAATGTGAGGACGCGAGGCTGAACGGAAGCTTTTGACCTTCATGGTAGGATTGCCATTGCTGTGGAACAAGGATGAATTCATGACCATACGCAAGAGAGGTGGTGGCGAGTAACAAGATCATACACATAAAGATAGCATTTTTTTTCATTACGTTCTCCTTTGGTAGCACGAAATTTAATTTTGTATACAGCTAGCAGTCGCTAACATGGAAGTCAATAAGGAAAGTAGTAATATGTTTGGTGTGTTATTATCGAAGTGCTTTGGCGTTTGTTATGTGTTTGTTTTGAAGGCTGGCACTATTTAGGCGGATGGTATGAGTTCATGGGAGTTCAAAGATGTTTGTGCGTGCTTTTTTGATGACAAGGAATAGGTGGTGAGGATAATAATATTTTTGCACTTTATACATATGTTGGTTGTCTCATCTGGGGAGATATTCAACCGTAAATGGTGGTGCCTGTGTGGAAAAGGTATGTCATCAGCGAACGCGTAATAGATACGCGCATGATGGTGTAGAAACGGAGTATGTATTGACGAAATTAGAGCAGCAAACTGCTGACGGATTGATTCCAGTGGCATTGACGCATTGTGTAGAGTATGAATATAGCGCTGTGCATGAGGCTGTAAGGGATTGTTTGCAGGCTATTCACTTTGCACCTTCGACGGGGGCAAAGGTTTTGGTGAAGCCTAATTTCTTGAAGGTAGATAGCAACGGGCTTTGCTGTACGCATCCTGTTGTGGTGGAAGCCGTGTGCGAAACGCTGCTTGAATACGGCTGTTCAGTTACGGTGGGTGATTCTCCTGCCTTTGGTTCTGCTGCGTCTGTTGCTCGGAGTATTGGATTGCTGGAAGGCTTGGAGCGTCTTAATGTTCCACTCATTACGTTGGATTCTCCAACATGCATGAAGTTTGAAAGTGGTACTTCTATTGGCATATCCCGCAGCGCACTTGAATGCGATATGCTGCTTAATATTCCGCGGATGAAAGCACATACGCAGATGCGAACAACTTTTGCTGTGAAAAATTTGTTTGGCTGTGTGAGCGGGGTTCGTAAAGCCATTGCGCACTCCACACACGGTGATAAAGCAAACGCTTTTCGAGAATTGCTAGTGGATGTCGCCTTGGCATTACCGCCAGCAGTAAGCGTTGTGGACGGTATTATTTGTATGCACATAACAGGCCCCAGCGGCGGTGACCCGTATTCACTGGGACTCCTTGGTGCAGCTGGCGACCCTGTCTCTTTGGATACTGCTTTGTATTCTGTTTTGGGATGTGGTGTTGACGAAATGCCGTTGTGGGGTGAGCTACAGCGCAAAAATATACGCGGCGCTTTTGAGGAACAACTTGAGTACGTACTTGCAACGCCATACGAGTTTGATTCCGGTGGATTCATACTTCCGCACCAGCTTACTCCGGAAACATTTCATCCCGTCCGGTTACTGCGGAGTAGCGTAAAGCGTTTATGGAAGCGGTACTTGTGTCCGTAGTCTAATGACTTAGGTGTTGAGATTTAACTGCTCGCTGGTGGTTTTCCAGCTCCATAGAAAGTTTTGGAAGCGGATGTTCAATCGTCAGCGTTTGCCCGTGCATGGTCACAAGTGTACCTGCAGCTACGGAACCGCGTATCATGACACGATGAATAGGATGTGTGACGCGTGGGGTAACACGATTCACGATGGATTTACGAATCCGTTTGGCTTTTTGAAGTAATTTGTCTGCCCGTTGACGCATGGAGCCGGTAAGCTCTTTTTCTTGACTTTTTTTGATCCAGTCATCCAGTTTTGAAATCGATTGCGCCAAAACTGTTTCAGTTTCAGATGTTATTTTACGCAAAGCGTTCGGTGAGCTTGCTTCATTCGTAATAATAAGAATGGGTGGAGTTCCGTTTTCGCCGCCAGCTCCGGCAATATTAATTTCACTTCCTGCTATTAGCGTGCTGCCAAGCACTGTTCCTTTGTCTGTACAGGTACGGATGGCATTTCCGGCTGTGAGTTCAGAATTCACAATGGAACCGGAGGTCACAATGCTATGTGCCGCAACAACATCTGCATTATGCATGTGATTGGCATAAACAGAACCTTTTGAGGTTACGTTACTTGATTTGTTCATAATAATCGCACCGGAAACAAACACATCGCCACCACAGGTGATATTTCCCTGATCCATATTGCCGTCTACAATAACGTGTTGCGGTGCTTCTACTGTAAAGCCTGCTGTGATTGAACCTGTGACATGCACAGAACCTCGTTTCACGATGATATTACCAGTCTTCATGTTTACATCACCCTCAATGCGCAAAACGTCGGTGATGGATAATACATCGTTGCGGATGCTCATGAGTCCTTTGTATGAGGAATAGTACACAGTGTGCCCACCATGCTGATGAATGCCGAATAAGTTATCTCCAATGCTCAGTACCGGTTTTTCTTTTCCCATACCTACTGAGGGGGGCTTTTCCATTACGGGTAATGCGTTGCCGTATACATCAAAGCCATTAGATGATTCTGGTGTGGGCATTTTGATAGCAACCGGTGTGTGGGCAGGAACTTCAGCAAAAAATCCCTGATCCTTAAAATCAATTGGCTCGGATGATTCCTGCATAGTGCGCAATACCCGCTCCGGTAATAGTGGCAAAATTAGGGGCGGTTCTTCATGTCTGGCAGGTCTGCCCTTGCAAATTGGTACCATACAAACTGGAAGACCATTTGAAACAGCTTTGCGGGCTGCGGCATTGAACCGAGCTGTATCTATGGGAGCATTGACGTCTAATTGCCAGAGGGCTGCTGCATAATTACTGAGTAGAAGAGAGTTTCCTGAAAAATCTTTGTGGTAGATGTCACCATAGACAGTCATGCCGTCGTTTGCCGGATACAGAATAGGTCGTACAACAATCTTGTTGTTATCAATATGGAGGACTCCAAGCGCTGTTGCGTAAATTTTATCTGTTGCTGTATCTATTGAATAGTTATGCAGTTGATCCAGCTCTTCCTCACTGTTTCCAACTTCTGATGTGAGGTGGAAATGCTCAAGCCGTAACGCTTTGCCTATGCAAGTTCCTGGCGTTACTGGTAATAGTGGGTTCCCTGCAAGCTCTATATACCGGGAAAATATAGATTCTTCTTCAGTAAGAACGGGTTTGTTGTTCTGCGGCATACTATCCTCCGGCACGCAAGGCATTTTGCTAAAATAAGTAAGAATAAGAGTGAGTAGTGGATGGTAAAGTATGCGCTATTTTACTCCCCGATTCTATGTAGCTATGGTATATATGTGACTAAGATTGATTGATAATAAAAGAAATAGTGTGAATTTGTAGGATGCTGGAGATGATACGTGCTGCACTTGCCTTTTTCAGCAGCAGGAGTAGGTTCAGCGCAGCCATACAGGGTGGCCAGATATAATGATGAATAGAGGTTGGAGATAATAGAATGACTTCTCTTCCTATTGGACTGTTTGATTCCGGTGTTGGCGGGTTGACTGTGCTTAAAGCATTACGTTCTACCTTGCCGTGCGAAGAAATATTGTATCTTGGTGATACAGCACGCTTGCCTTACGGAACTAAAAGTCAGGAAACCATTGTCCGCTATGCTGTGCAGGCCGCAGGGAAATTAGTGGAACGTGGTGTTAAAATGCTTGTTATCGCCTGTAATACTGCGAGCTCCGTAGCTATTGAGCCATTGCAGAAGGCGTTTCCAGATATTCCAGTGCTGGGCGTTGTAAAGCCCGGTGCTGCTGCAAGTTGTGCAGCAACTGAGAATGGCAGTATTGTTGTGCTTGCCACAGAATCGACCATTCGCGGTAATGCATACCAGCGGGAAATTTTTGCGCTGCGTCCAGATATTCAGGTTACGGGACTTCCGTGTCCGTTGTTTGTCCCCCTTGCAGAAGAAGGGTGGACTGAAGGTGAGCTCGTGGAAGGTATAGTAGCGCGTTATCTTGACCCGCTGTTTGCTTCTCCGCTTGAATCTGCACAGAAAAAAAAACCGGACACTGTCGTGCTCGGTTGCACCCATTTCCCTCTGCTTGCGTCATCCATTCGTAATGTTGTGGGAGATTCTATCCATATTGTTGATTCAGCAGAAACCACAGCGCAGGAAGTGAAGAAAATGCTTTCAGTTCGTGGACTGCTTCGTAAAGAAACATCTTGCGGTAGAACACACTTTCTTACCACAGACGATATTTCACGCTTTGCTCGAACTGGTAGCTGGTTCCTCGGGCTGCCGATTGAAGTCGACGACGTTGAGTTGATTGATTTGTGATCAGCAAAGCTCATGTCTTTAAAGGCTGAGGGAGCATTTTGTTTGTCGCACTTGTAACTTCTCATAACTTGAGAACAACTAATGTGACAAAAAAAGTGTTCTTTCAGCCTGTTATTCTCCTCCCTTTCTTTTCTTACAGCTTGCACGAACATGTCTGTGCTCTTTTATATTCCTAAATAAATCCGATAGAAAGGTTGTCCAACTTCGTGGCCAAAGGGGCGTCTCCCTTGCGGTTGCAGGGCATAACCCGCCCTCGGATAGTCGCTAAGGGCATACCGTTCATATCATTTTTTTACATGGTGTCAGGTGTATACTGATTGAGATAGACAAAACTCAACACGTAATACGACATTAATGGAGATTATGATGGGATATGATCGACTGATGCGGGGCGGACGCATCTACACAGGAGTATTAATACTGTTTTTGTTTGTCGCGTGCAGTTGGGGAAACTGTGCTCAGCAGACATCACGGTTGGTTGCTGTGGCGGTTTCGGCGGATACTTCTCCACTTAATTTGCATGCTAAATACACCCCTATTTCTGGACAGCCGAAAGTGTATCCAAGAACCGGACTTGCGCATTTCACGCCGGAAGCGCAAGGATTTGTGTGCCCTCCGGGTAAGATATTTTTCATTTCCGCTTTTGGTGACAGTCTTATTTCCGGATACGGACTCGATAACGGCATGAATTCATTTCCTGCTGTGTTGCAGGAGACACTGCGGGGATTGGGGTATTCTGTTGTTGTAGAGAATGATGGTGTTGAAGGAAATACAACAGAGCAGGGACTTGCCCGTTTACCAAAAATATTAAAGACCAGACCCGACATCATAATTATGGAGTTCGGGGCAAACGATATGTTGCAGCGTCGAAGTGTGCCGCGTATGAAGAGTGATTTGGCAGAAATGATTTGTGAAATTCAGAATATGAATATTCGGTTGCTGTTTACAGGGATGTATTCGGTTCCCCATTTGGGGAAGAAATACATGGATAAATTTGATGCAGCATTTCCTGATCTTGCCGCAAAATATAATGTAGCATTTTATCCGTTTTTCCTTGAAGGGGTAGCTCTAGATCATTCACTGAATCAGAAAGACGGGCATCATCCTAATGCTGCGGGTGTTAAGGTTCTCGTTCGTAATATTCTTCCCTATGTTGTTAAACAGATTGGATCAATTTGTACGGAAAATCTCTAGAAGTAGCGTGGATAATTCACTTGCTAAGGTTATTTGTTCTGTGCATAGTATGCGCCTAAGTAAAAGTTTTCCCTCTGGAGGAACATATGAAAAAGTACGAATGCCCATGTGGTTATGTGTATGACCCTGAACTTGGCGACATCGAAAGCAATATTCCACCTGAAACATCATTCGAAAACTTGCCTGAAGACTGGGTTTGTCCACTTTGTGGCGCAGAAAAAGAATTTTTTGAAGCCGTTGAATAATTGATTCAAAAACGACAAGAAGCGATTTCGATCTGACATTACAGATAGAAGTCGCTTTTTTAATGATCTGATATTTTTGGTTATAATGATGATTTTGCACCTGAACCGCTGTGTGCTAGTATGTTGCAACGACTACATAGGGGGATGATTTTTGTTACTATTCCGCAATGCCAAATTTTCTATAGCAACAAAGTTTGCTGTTGCAGCTGCAATTTTTTTTAGCTGCTCAGGGCTGGTAGTGCTTTGTGCATTGCTTACGCTTGCTGCGAGCTCTCCTCTCACGCCTATGGACATTTTATGGCTCATGGCTTGCTGTGCCGCCATTACTGTTCCCTGCTTCTATTACATGTTTAATAAGTTATGCAGGGGGCTGGTTTGTCGTCCTCTTGAAGCGCTTACCCATACAGCAACAGAGCTTGGTAGCGCACCTCTTCCTACCGAAATCCCTAAAGAGCTTGAACTGGATGCGTTGACCATGGCGCTTGTTCGTTCCGGTGAAGTATTCAGCAGACGTATGCAGAATGCCACGGAACGCCGTTCGTATTTTGAGTCTCTTTTCAAAGGGATGCCGGGCTATGTCTCCGTAGTCGATACTTCCTTCACCATTGTTCATGCTAACAATGCGTTTATGGAAACTTTTGCCATAGCTGAAGGACGCTCCTGTCGGCATGTTTGCACTCGTGAATTTCCCGGAGGCAATTGTCCTGTGGCGAAAGTCTTTATTTCGAAAGAACCAGTGGTCGTGACTGAAGAAGGGATGTACCCTGATGGAACGGCTGCGTTGTGGCTTGTGAGTGTCTCCCCGGTATTTGATTCTATGGGACAGCTTGCGGCTGCCATTGAATCCCGTCTTGATATTTCTGAAGTAGTTAAAGCAGATGTAACCAAATTGTACGGAACCTAGGGCTGTCTTGGACAGGCTGGAATGCGACTCTCACCATTGGTGTTGAGCGCTTTGTTGCGTCCATAAGGTAGCCCCCTGTAATCGGGGGGGGGGATGATTACAGGGGGCAAGATAGGTTGGTCTGAATCTACGCCTCGGAAATAGAACTATAACTGTAGGGGGGGGAAGTCAGTCATAGTTCGCACCGTATTCAGATCCTAAGCACGACGGTTGGTACGTTGGGGGGGGGACGCCTAATCGCTGGCAATCCAACCGTCTGGTTGTCTTATAGCATCTATCATGCCAAAAAGTTAAGTTTTGTCTTGTTAAAAAAGAATTCATAAAACAATATGTTACGTGTTTGTTGTTGTTTGACTAGTTTAAAAGGCTTTCAAATGGGGCAAAAAGTGCGAAAACGAACGTGCGAAAATGCACATTGTGCGAAAACGAACGTATTATGAGATTTTTCGATAGAGTGCATATCTGGAAATACCCAGATACTCAGCTGCTTTTGTTTTGTTTCCATCAAATTTCGTAAGTGCTTTGCGAATGACAGATTGAGTTACATCTTCAAGTTTGAATGGCGTGTCCGGTAAAATAATGGTGGAAGACGCAATATCGATAGAAGGCAGGCGCGGTGCTGAAGGCAGTGGTGAAGATATTTCCTGAATTGCTCTTGATGCATAGGATGATGTTATAAATTCTAGATGTTCCGGGCGGAGCACAATGTCGTCGTGAATAAGAACAGCACGTTCTATAGTGTTTTCCAGTTCGCGTACGTTCCCCGGCCACGGATACTCACGGAGCAGAGTATGAGTTTCAGGAGCAATGGAGGCAAAACGTTTTCCTTTGCGTTTCACTTGCTTGCGCAGGAACAAGGAAGCCATTTCAGTAATATCATTTTGACGTTCCCGTAATGGCGGAAGACGTAAGTGGCCTACAGTGAGTCTGTGATACAAATCGCGGCGGAATAGACCTTCTTCTACCATCAGTTCGATATTTTTGTTACCGGCACCAATAATGCGGGCAGCAAAGTGCTTTTTCTGCAAGCCGCCTACCCGATAAAAAGTTCTTTCTTCCAGAACACGTAGCAGTTTAGGCTGTAAGTGCAGAGGCATTTCAGCAATTTCATCTAAAAAGAGTGTGCCGTTTCCAGCCAGTTCGAGTTTTCCTGCAGAACCACCGGTGCGGGAGCCAGTATAGGCTCCTGCTTCGTATCCGAAAAGTTCACTTTCAAACAGTGATTCAGCAATGGCAGAACAGTTAAGGGCAACAAACGGGGAGTCACAGTGGGTATCCCCGTGGTGAACAAGCCGTGCAATGACTTCTTTGCCCGTACCGGTTTCTCCTTCAATAAGGATAGGGACGTCCGGTTCATGATGAAAAATTGTGGCATCGCGGATTATTTCCTGCATTCGAGGTGAGCCGGAAATAACTTCTCCAATGCCCGATACATTGCGCAACTGAGAGCGCATCTTTTCTAAATCTTCCTGTAAAGATTCTTTGGCCTCAGCAACCCTTTCATCCATATTTTGCTTTAGGTCATTGTTTTCAAAAAGCAAAGTCTGGTGTTCAGAACTGCGTTCAACTGCAGCTGCAAGCTCCCGTGCATTTATCGGCTTATTTAAATAGTCATAGGCACCGTTTCTAAGCGCAGTAATGGCGGTGTCCATGTCCCCATGGCCGGTGATAATGATTACATCACTGCGCTTGCTGGTTTCACATGCCTTCAGTTCGGCAAGCATAGAAAGGCCGTCTAGCGTCGGCATTTTTATGTCTGTAATAATAAGTGGGTAGTAGCTTTCTTTTGCATGGTTCAGCGCTACTACAGGATCGCTGAACGTACTGGGCTGATGCCCTAAGTCTGTGAGCACAACGCTCAGACTTTGCAGGCTTGTGGAATTGTCATCAACTATGAGTATTCGCATACAGATCTCTTAAGCAGCCGGAGCCTGTGGAAGTAAAATTTTAATTAATGTCCCATGGTTGTTAGATAATGGGGACTCAGCAGTAATGGTTCCTTCCCAGCTGGTAACAAAGGTGTGTACCAGAGCAAGACCCAGTCCCATATTTTTTCCGGATTCTTTTGTAGTAAAGAAAGGATCGAATATTTTTTCGCCAAGTCCCTTCAGACCGGGGCCGTTATCCCTGATACTGAGTTGGACGTAGCCGTCATCTGTTTCGCGGGTTGTAATCATAATGTTGCGCTGTCCCTCTTTATTTTCAAGAGCATGTGCGGCATTCATTACAATATTAATTACGATCTGTTCCAGCTGGATCGGCAGCGCGAGTACAGGAGGCAGGTTGTCCTGTAGTTCTTCGTGGATGCTGACGTTTCGGGTTTCCAGTTTGCTTTGCAGTAATGTGAGTGATTGCACAACGGCATAGTTCACATCCGACCGCTGAAGCGGGAATGAGCCCTGATGACGTACAAGTGAGCGCATGTGTGTAATGATGTCTTCAATGGTTCCGGTTTCCCGTAATATCCACCCAAGGCGTTCCTGCAGTATTTCTGCTGGTACGGTGCCGCGTTGCTCAACCATTAAGTCTAACCCACTGGCATAAAGACGTAGTGCTGACAATGGCTGGTTGATTTCATGGGCGATACCGGCAGCAAGGGTGCTCATGGCTTCCAGTTTTCGCATCTGCTGGGTTCGCTGAGCTATCTTTTTCTTTTCGGTAATATCTTCCAGAAGAATAATTGCTGAAGAAAATAATTTGGTTCGATGCAGTGGGCATGCTGTGATCCGAAATGTGGTTTCTGTTCCACCAAGTGTGGTAGAGAATTCGCATTCGTGCTCTTTTCCGTCTTGGATAGTGAGACTTGTGGTTTTGTCGAGCAGACATTCCCCATCCTCATCTACCTTAGTGAGAATGGGAGGACAACTGACAGGATACGATTCATTTTGCAACTTAAACCACTTACGGAACAGTCGGTTTGCCGCGGTAATGTTTCGCTGACCATCCACAACCGCGATTGCCAGCGAAAGGTTGTTGGTGATCAGGTGGTACTGACGTTCTGTGATGGCGAGTTTTTCCTGAAAACGTGTAAGCTGTGTAATATCAAGCCCCATGAGCAGTATAAGCTGTTCCCCGTCCGTATCGGTGAACGGGTAGCTTAAAAAGCGGTACGAACGCCCGGAGCGTGGACTTTTCCATGCAGAAAATGACGGAGACCCTGTTTCAAAAACATCAAACGGGGGCAAATATGGATGCGTAGGTGTGCCGGAATTTTCAGCGTTTCCGGTGAATGCGTAGTAACAGGAGTCTCCTATTGTTAGCTGCACTTGTTCACGGAACGGTTTGTTGATGTACCGTAATGTAAATTGGGGGGTAACTAATGCTACAAATTCTGGAAGTTTATCAAGGATAGCTAGTAAGTTAAGTCGTTGACGGTCAGATTGTTTTTGAGTCGGGTAGATGTCTGAACCCAGAGACAGTGTACTGCTTATCTGCTTACTTCCGTCAGGTAGACGCAACGGACGTGGGTGAACGAGAATAGTTACTCGCTGACCGTATGTGTCTAGAAAAAATAAAGGAAATGAACCGACCTTTCCTGCCATCTGCAGCTGGATGTGGTGTGACAGCGTTGAGAGATTCTCCGGTTTAAGGAGTTGGCCTTTAAGATTTTGCAGAACGTTTTTGCGTTCCCACCCTAATGTCGATGAAAAAAAACTTCGCACATAGTTGAGATCGAGACTCTGATCTGAAGCGCATGTATCGCTTAGCTGTCGTAACAGGCTGGAAACAGCTTCCGGCAACTGGGAGGTTGAGTGTGATAATGTAGCAGTTGGCAGTAGCTGTGCCATAATGTCTCCCGACAAAACAATATTAAGAGAGCTTCTTTATATTGCGCGTAATTTCTTTTGTGGTCTTAATGGTGAGTGCTTCGAGCTGCTGCAACTGATCAGTAGGAATTTGTTTTTCATTGATTGCCGCGGTGTGGATTTGCATGAGGGCATCTCCCAGACTATTTGCGCCGATATTAAATGCTGCCGCAGCAAAGGATTGACTATGCAGTGCCGCATTATCATAAGCATTTTCTTGTAAAAAGAGTTTCAACCCATACAGACGTTCCGGCATTTCGTCTACAAAGAGAGAGTAGAGCCTGCATATCAGATCTGTGTCTTCTTCAAGGCGCATTAATGTTCTTTCTACGTCCAGAAGCTGCGTTATGTCTGTTTCTTCAATTTCAGGTTCGGGCTGTGCCGGTAGTTCTTCCGGTTGAAGTACTCGAGCAATCTCACGATAAAATTCAGAGGCATGTATCGGTTTCGCGACATATCCGTTCATACCAGCCTCAATAAACCGCTCTTTATCGCCTTTAAGGGCAAACGCTGTTACTGCGATGATTGGCAAATCTGTGGGGGTTTCCGGAATGGTTCCGGAGCGGATATGTTGCATGGCTTCCAATCCTGTAAGGAAGGGGAGCTTGATCTCAGTGATGACAAGATCAATGGATTCAGAGGCGAGCAATTTAAGGAGCTCTGCCCCGTTTGATGTTACATGACATGTAAAACCTTTCTTCTCTAAAAGCTCAAGAAGCAGCTTTCGTCCGACAATATTATTATCGGCAATGGCTACTTGAAGCCCCATAGGGAATTCTGGAATGTGGCCTGGTGCGATTCTCTTTTCCTCGGTGTCGCCATGTTCAAACTGAGCGGTAAAATGAAATGTGCTTCCTGCACCTGCTTTACTTCGTACCCATATTGTTCCGTTCATAAGTTCTACAAGGTCACGGCAAATGGCAAGACCTAGTCCTGTTCCACGGATAGGTGTTTTCCCTTCTGCAACTACTTGCTTGTATGGTTCAAAAATGTAGTTTTGTTCTTCTTCTGTAATGCCGACGCCCGTGTCGCGAACAGAAAATAGGAGCATACGGTATTTAGGGGCAGGTATGTGCTGTTGCTCTGAGTATGTTCCCAGTGTTGCAAGATCAGAGATTTCAAGTGAAATACTTCCTTGCTCTGTAAATTTAATAGCGTTGGATAGCAGATTGGTAATAATTTGTGAGACACGGGTTGGATCGCCTTTCAATTGCGTAGGAACGAAGGCAGGAATGTCGTAGGTAATGGAAAGCTTTTTCTGGTGAGCTTTCGGTGTCTGTGTCCGGATAATTTTGTTGATAAGTTTTTCAAGATCAAATCGTTTTGGAGTCAGCGACATTTTGCGTGCTTCAATACGGGAGAGGTCAAGGATGTCATTTAAAATATCGAGCAAATTTTCTGCTGAATCCAGCACCGTAGTCATGTATTCTTTTTGATCTTTATCCAGCGCTGTCTCTAAGGCGAGGTCTGTCATGCCTATAATCCCGTTAAGTGAATTGCGGATTTCATGACTCATGTTTGCAAAAAAGCTAGATTTAGCACTGTTTTCCAACTCTGCCTTTTGTCGGGCTTCAGTCAGGCGTGCTTCCTCGGAATGTTTAATAAGCGCAATCTCGATGGTAGAATGGAGTTTTCTTGCATCAAAAGGCTTAAGAATGAATCCGTACGGGTTGGAAGGCTTGGCGCGGTCGAAAGTGTCTCTGTCTGAATAGGCGGTTAGAAAGACTACTGGAATCGCATGCTTAGCGTTGAACACATGTGCAATGGCAATCCCGTCCATTTCGCCCTTAAGATTGATATCCATAAGCACTAAATCTGGAGAATGAGTTTCAGCGGCTTGCAGCGCGCTTTCTGCCGTATTGGCAACAGCACAGACACTGTACCCGAGGGTTTCCAGTGTGCCTTTAATATCAAGCGCAACAATGCGTTCATCATCAACCACAAGAATACTGATAGAGGCCATGTCTTTCTCCGCTCTGCCGCACGTGCGTGGCATGCGGAAACAAGTCTGAGCGCATGCGGCGTATGAGATTTCAAACGGCAATGGTTTGCCATTATGAAGATGTGAATACGTAAGGTTCTTGATTTATATGCAATAAATGCATGTAGTTGTCTAGGCGGAGTATGAGGAATTTTTTAGTAAAAATACAAAAAAAGGCGGTCAATATGACCGCCTTTTGCAACCGAAATTTGCGTGGCTACATAGTCTGGAGGTTCCAGACAACGCGGCCTACAACGTCTTCTGTACAGCGGTCCATTGGCAGGTACTGCTCAGGGTGGGCAGGGTTTTCACTGCGCAGAATGAAACGCTGATTTGCTGCATCTAAGAAGATGCGTTTAATGGATATACCTTCGTACGGAACGTATACACCGTAAATTTCACCTGAAAGGATGTTGGTTTGAGCAGTATCAAGACCAACATAAGCCCCTTTTTTAATAAGAGGTTCCATGCTGCAAGCATCAACACGGAAAATTTGGATAGTCGCACCAGCAAAAGATTGTGGGATGGAAAGTTTGCCAACACTTGTGAAGCGACGCGTCTCTTCACCTTCGTTAGGAACTTCAACATTTTGCATGGAGTGAATTGTTACGACGGCGCTGCGCGCATCTGGATCACCAAATTTAGCAGGGTTTTCAAAAACCCGTCCCGCAGCAGGGCCTTCAACAGGCTGGTAGCCGTCTTCTTCTGTACGTAAGTACATAGGGCCGACGCCTTTTTTAAGCCAGTCCGGATTAAGACCAAACTTTTCAAATAGCTTCATGTACCAGTCAGATGGAACAGAATCACGACGCTTCGCGTCAGAGATACTTGATTGGCGAATATCAAGAACTTCTGCCAGTTCAACCTGAGTTCTGGTGTTTGTAGCAAGTTTTATTCGTTCAAAAACTTCATCAAAGGTGGACACGGTGTCTCTCCCGCCAAGACGCTAGGATAAGCTCAAGCTTACGGGGGCTAGTCTTGTCGTTGAAAATTGCTGGGTATTGTGAGTAAGTGCTGCGACGTGATTGTATGAAACAATCAACGCAGTCTGCGAGACAATAGAAACATTGTTCTTATGCAAAAACATCGAAAAACCCCGATAGTAGGTTTCAAGATGACTAAAAGTTTTGAAACTCTTAGTAGATGCAAACACTCTTTGTGGACGGATTTGCAATACTTTGTCAATATCACTGCGTATGGATATTCATTAAAAATTGTAAATCAATGCAATGAGTATTGCTGTGTGATGCCCTTTACTCTTCGTTGTGCGGGAAGCTCAAGCCATCATCTTAGTATGCGAGAGTAGTGTAAATTGCTGAAAATTTCATCAGAAAAAATGTAAACATAAAAAAGAGCGTAGCGGCATACTAAATGATGCTGCTACGCTCTTATACATTGTTTTTCTACTGCATTTCTTGAAGGAACTTGTTGTCCGGTGTTACGATAATGCGAGTATTGTTCTTGAAGCTGTCCTTATATGCTTCCAGTGAACGCTGGAAGTTATAGAACTCTTCATCTTTGCCAAGTGATTCTGCGTAAATCTTAGTTGCGATAGCGTCGCCCTGACCACGGATGATCTCGGATTCTTTGTTTGCTTTCGCAATAATGATAGTACGTTCTCTGTTTGACAGAGATTTAATAGTGATAGACTGCTGCTGGCCTTCGGAGCGGTACTGCTTTGCCTGACGTTCACGTTCTGCACGCATACGCCCGAAAATAGCACGCTGGTTCTCCGGTGGAAGGTCGGTGCGTTTAATACGCACATCAACAATCTCGATACCGTATGCAGAAATTAATTTGGATGAACGTTTGGTAACCATTTGCATGATGTTGTCACGTTCAGTCGAAACAATTTCAGTAAGCGTGTAGTGACCAAGCGCTGCACGCAACTGGGAGTATACAATATCATCAAGTCGTGCCTGAGCACCCGGGATAGTACGGACAGTCTGATAGAAGAGGAGAGGGTCCACAATGCTCCAACGCGCGTAGTTGTCCAATACAAGAGCTTTTTTGTCTTTTGTAAGGGCTTCCGCAGGCTGTGCATCGTACTCCAGAAGACGAGCATCAAAGTAGATGACGTTCTGGATGAACGGAATTTTGAAGTGTAGACCAGGTCCGTAAATAACATTGTCCGGTTTACCAAGCTGGAGAACAATAGCCTTTTCAGTCTGCTGAACAATAAAGGCAGACTGAAATACTACAGCGACAATAAGAACCAGCAGGATAAGAATAGGAGTAGTTGTTTTTTTCATTACTTACTCTCCTTCATGCTGCTACTGCTGTCGTTGAGCGGTAAAAATGGAATGGTTGGAGTAACGCCTTTGTTAGGTACAATCACTTTGTTTACTCCGGAACCACTGTAAACGTTTTCCATAGCTTCTAAATACATTCTCTTTCTGGTAATGGATTTAGCCTGATTATATTCAGCAAGGATTGCAAGGAATCGTGATGCATCACCCTGAGCTTTGCTAACGGTAGACTCTTTGTATGCCTGCGCCTGGTTAACAATTTCTGCTGCGGCACCACGTGCTTTTGGCAGAATGTCGTTACTGTAGGCCTCAGCTTCGTTGATAATACGGCTGCGGTCTTCACGTGCGCTTGCAACGTCTTTAAATGCGTCAACAACCTCTTGAGGTGGATGAACGTCCTGCATTTGCACCGCAACAATCTGAACACCAGCTTTGTAACGATTCAGAATATCCTGCAACAGTTGGCGGCAGTCGTTCTGAATTTTCAGTTTTCCTTCAGTCAGGGCATTGTCAATCTGGTTGTGGCCGATAACTTCGCGCATGGCGGCTTCGGCAGCACTTTTAACAGTGACAGCCTGCTGGGTAACATTAAAGAGGTAGTCCACAGCGTTGCTGATGCGGTACTGAACAATGAACTGAACATCGACGATGTTCTCATCACCAGTAAGCATAAGTGACTCCGCCTTTACAGTACGGGACTGTCCCTGCTGGAAAGACGATGCTTTGCCAGTAGATCGGAACCCAACCTCAATACGGCGGATTTGAGACACTTTAGGTTTGTAAACTGTCTCAATAGGGTAAGGAAGATGGTAATGTGGCCCAGGTCCTGTAGTGGCAGTATATTTGCCGAACTGGAGCACAACACCTTCTTCGTCAGGTTGCACAATGTAAATGCCGGATGCGAGCCAAAGAAGAACTACCAGGCCAAGAACGAGCTTGCCCGCAGGAAAGTTAATTCCTCGAAGTTTCTTTAGGCCATCGCCGATCGGGTCAGAATCATTGCCTTCTGGAGGTGTACCACCCCAGTTAGGCCCGTGCCCCGATTGCCTCTGCCGCTTTTCTTGCAGTTTTTCCCAATCCCAATTCATAATATATGAAATCTAGGGTAGTTGTCTTAATAGGTCAAGCTGCATTCACCGTAACGATTATAAGTCACTGTATAAATTTTACTATAGAATTAACGTTGATGAAGATATAGGGGAATGTTTTTTGGGAAAAATGCCTAAAAGTCAGCTGTAGCTGTGATATAATTAATTCTGGCAGATTTTGAATGCGCAAACACAGTTTCGTGATAAATGTGGTAACCGACAAGAATGGTTCCTTTACTGTGCCGGATAACGGACGAGGGTTGGCATAAACTCAACTACACAGCGCGTATGATTTGTGTTCGTTACATGAGAAAGGGCACAAAAAGAAGAAAGTACGTATGTTGAGTTCTTGTCAGTGAAATTATCAAGGATTTGAATGAGCGGCCCAGTAATATAGAGGGATATGGTAACCCTTTTCTTTAGAGGATAAACAGCAGGTACTTAGTATGAAAAGACTAGAAGCGGTTCGTATGGAGCAATGTATTGGATGTCACTCCTGTTCATTGGCCTGTGCGCGGCTTGTTCATAAAAAATTGTCATGGAATACTGCAGGAATTCGTATTTCATCCGCAGGCGGGTTAACCACCGGATTTGAAGCCCACCTTTGTGTGGCATGTGATCCTGCACCATGTGCAGAAGTCTGTCCGACTCAAGCCCTTAAACAGCGAAAGAGCGGCGGGGTTATAGTAAAGCACGATAAGTGTATTAAATGTGGAAAGTGCGCGGAAGTGTGTCCCGTGGACGCAATTTATTACGAGACAGAAAGCGATTTGCCGTATCTTTGTATCCATTGTGGACGTTGCGTGCCATTTTGCCCGCACAACTGTATAGAGCTGCGTGAAATTCCAGCGCACGAAGAAGAGTAAGGGAGCCTGATTATGAAAATGGATCCAAACTTCTCCCGCGTATTGCATGTAGATCTTGATACCGGCAAAAGTGAAACGTTAATGATCGAAGACCGCCATATACACATCGGTGGCAGTGGTCTTGCGGCCGTATTATACGAACGCTACGGAGTTTTTGATGCTCCGGCGGATGATCCGCGCCAACCGTTAATTTTTGCAGTAGGCCCTCTTACGGGTTTTTATCCACTTATGAGTAAGGTCGTGTGCGGATTCCGCTCGCCTTACACTGGAGAGTGGTCAGAAAGCCACGCGGGTGGACGGCTTGCTCTATCTATCCGTTTTGCTGGCTATGATGCCTTGATGATTACCGGAAAGGCAAAAAAATTGAGCGCTCTCGTCGTTGGTTCGCGTTCTTGCGAATTGGAAAGTGTCACGTATCTTCGTGGGAAAGACGTTTTTGCCACTGGTAAATTCTTACGTCGATTCGGGAAAAAGAATTCAGGGCACCGTTCTGCTATCCGTATCGGTTTAGCTGGAGAACGTGGTGTGGCGTATGCCTGCATCAATGTAGACTCCTTCCGTCATTTTGGACGGCTAGGCTCCGGTGCGGCAATGGGCTTTAAGAATCTTAAGGGTATTGTTGTTTCCGGTGATGGTTCCTTCGATCTGCCGGAAGGAAAAGCCTATGCTGATATGATGGAAGATATCTATAAAGATATCACTGAAACAGGTAAGATGAAGAAGTACCATGACTTAGGGACTCCTCAAAACTTGATTCCTTTGAACGAACTGCAAGCATTGCCGTGGAACAATTTGCAAAAAACGCACGATGAGCGTGTTGAGAATATTTCAGGTGAAACTTTTGCAAAACAGCTCCTACTTCGTCAGGCTGCATGTGCAGGGTGTCCTGTCGGATGTATTCATATAGGTCTGTTACGGCAGCAATTTGCAAGCGAGCACGAGTTCCTCTACAAACAAGTATCGTATGATTACGAGCCGATTTTTGCACAGGGTAGTATGCTTGGCATTACAAATGCCGCAGATGTACTAGCCCTGCTGGATGAAACAGAGAAGCTCGGACTCGATTGCATGAGTGCAGGTGTTGCGCTTGCATGGGCAGCAGAGGCTACCGAAAAGGGCATTATCTCCAAAGATGAAACCATTGCTGACCTCAAATTCGGCGAGATGAAAGGGTTTCTTGAAGGACTTAAGTTTATTGCCTCTGGTGAGAATGCATTTTATCAGGCTCTTTCCCGTGGTTCTATGGTCGCTGCAAAGTTGTATGGTGGCGAAGAGTTCGCTTGTGTTCTTGGTCAGGAAATGGCGGGGTATGCAACTGGCGAAGTATTTTTCGTCGCTTCAGCTTACGGTTTCCGTCATTCTCACCTTGATACTGGCGGGTACGCATTTGATCAGAATAATACTGAGAAGAATGCAGAAAAAGCAATCGACTTTATGCTCGAAGATGAGCGGGGCCGAATTTACATCAATTGCATGATGGGCTGTCTTTTTGCTCGTGGCACATATGGGCCGGAAAAATTAAAAAAAGCTCTTACTGCAGCAGGTTTTGAAAAAATTGCCGATAACCTTGAAGAGGCCGGTAAATATATTCAGAAATTGCGTTGGCAGTTGAAATGCAAAACCGGATTTGATGTGGATGCCGTTACAATTCCAAAACGCTTTACCGAAGTCGTTACATGGAAAGGCGGAATTGACACCGAGTATATGGACGAAGTAGCAAAGCGTTACGCCACAGCCATTAAAGAAATGGCTCAGTGTGGAGAGTAGATAACAGCCTGCGGAGCGGATAGCACTGCAGTAGAACCGGAGAGCAGATGGGATTTTTTAGAAATAGACGTGGGCCGTTAATCCGAGCCAACTCTTCTGGTGAATTCTTTTTGCGTGCAATGTTGTTGCTGGCGGTATTCGCAGCAGTAGCCGCAGCATTTTGGTATCAGACCGAACATAGTTACAAAGAGATTCGTTCTCGTGGATCTGTGTACGATCAGACAGAGACGCTTACTTCTGCCCAGCAAACTGCTTTGCGTGAATTTGCTTCGGCAATGCGCGAAACACACGGACTAAAGTTGCGTGTGCAGGTGCGTAATACTCCGGTTGTTCTACCGGCAGAGCTGGACACAAAGACTGTGTTTATCGGTATTAATCCATACACTCGTCAGGTTCTGGTTGAGTTTCCTCCTTTGCTTCGAAAAGCGTTGGGACCAGAATACATGTACAATTTACAAAATACATATTTTACACCGTATTTTGAAAAGAACCAGTGGCAGATCGGGTTAGCATCGGCACTCCAAAAATTATGGGATGACATGGGCGGACAATAGCTCTGCATTATACAAAAAAATAGTAAAAAGCGGCAAGCCATTCGGTCTGCCGCTTTTCTTTTTTCATCTGACATTATTGGGGAAGATAGAGTTTTTTAAATGTGGCATACCGCGCTTTGTTTGCGCCAAAGTCAGACTTGCCGACACGTGAAGCTGATCGAAATTGTACGAGATTCGTTGCCGTATCAATATAGAATTCAACATCATCATGATATTGCATAAACGGCGTTACAAAGACCGCGTGGATATAGTTATCTTGTTGAGAAACCACTGAGTTGTGTCCCATCTCTTGCAGGCACTGTAAGATTTTCTCTTTTGTTTCTTGCACTGAACCAGTCATAGGCAGCGGCGCGACATATTTAGACGCAATATCTGTCTGACTGGACACGGCATTCGGTGTGTCCGGCATAGCAGCAAGCTGCCCGTTTGTGACGCCGAGTGTCTCTATCATAGCAGCCGATTTTGAGCCAAGCTGTCTAAAAAAGAGGAAGCCGGCAAGGGCCAGTGCGCAGAATATGATGAACACCCATTTAATAAGAGCTGTTGTATTGATCATATTTTTCCTTGTTAAATTACGGTATGTTGGTGTCTTGCATTATATTGACGCGTTCGAACTCATTGTCTGAGTCAGTCATTGTAAGTATAACCGGAACTCACCACGGTGTAAGCTTTTTTTCATGGATAACAGTTCGTTTAATAATTTGCTTTTGTGTAAGGGGCGCGTTCATAATGAAAAAAGCTAGCCGAACGTCATTTTTTATGTTCCATACTGGACATACGTTGACCCCTGTTTCAAAAACACACAGTCATCACGTGCTCATTTCTTCAATCAATATCGTATGCGAGTAATTGTATTATGAAACATATTTTCCTTTATACAGATGGGTCATGCCTCGGTAACCCTGGTCCCGGTGGCTGGGCAACAGTTCTACGTTTTGGTGATACTGAAAAAGAACTTTCAGGTGGCTTTGCGTTGACCACCAACAATAGGATGGAAATTCTTGCAGTAATCGAAGGACTCGCTGCGCTCAAAGAGCGATGCAAAGTCGATCTCTACACAGATTCTCAGTACGTGCGTAATGCCGTAGAGAAAAAGTGGCTCGTAAACTGGCAGAAAAATGGTTGGAAGAATGCTGCGAAAAAGCCAGTTAAAAACAAAGATCTTTGGTTGCGTCTGCTTCCGTATCTCGAAAAGCACGACGTTACTTTGCACTGGGTTCGCGGGCATAGTGGGCATCCAGAAAATGAACGATGTGATGATCTTGCGCGCGCTGAAGCATCCAAGTCTAATTTGCCTCGTGATGTAGGGCACGACGAGGCTTAATTGCTGATTTTAATACTAGTAAGGGCTGTCTCAACATAACGTTGGGATAGCCTTTTTTTTTGAACGCAATAAGTGTGACGAGCCTGCCGTAACTATGGGTAAACAAATGGTTGTTTCGAAGATAGCAGTGCGTAAAAAGTGTTTCTTAACTGTGTAGAAAAAGGCAGCGAAGATATATGGAAAGTAAGTAATAATATGTGATTCAGCTTTTTGGTGGATTTGTTATTGCCGTAAACTGTGGTAGGAATGGAGCATGCATACAGAATTTCTCTCGTCTATGGACATTGATGTACTTTGGAACGGACTTTTTCGACCGTTGCTGAGGCTCATCGTTTCGATCTCACTTGGTCTGGCTATCGGTAATATTATCGAGGCCCTGCATTGGGGACGTTTCCTTACAAAAATTTCTTCTCCGTTGGTGCGAATGGCACATTTGCAGGATGTTTCGGGGGCTGCATTTACCATGGCATTCTTTTCGAGCATCGCGGCGAATACATATCTTGCAGAACAATATGAGCGAGGAAAAATTGTTCGGAAGGAACTTTATTTTTCGAACTTACTGAACAGTACGCCAGTTTTGTTTTTGCACCTTCCATCACTCTTTTTTCTCGCGGTTCCTTTTTTGGGGGAAGCGGCTTTCTGGTATGTCGGTGTAATTGTTTCAGCGGCGTTGTTTCGAACCTTGGTGACGGTTATCGCCGGACGTTTTGTTCTTCCGCCGACACCTGAGGGATGCGTTACATGTGAGCTTGATGAGAATGCTCCAAATGGTGCAAAGGAATTGATTCAACGAGTGATTTCTCTTTTTATTCGTAGAATCCGACGAGTTCTGCTTGTCACAATTCCTGTGTACATAGTTGTATTTGTTTTAAACAGATTGGGTGTATTTCAGACGTTGAATGACGTAGTTGGTGGTAATAACGGGCTATTGCCGTTTATTAAACCAGAGGCCGCAGGGGTGCTTATTTTGAGCCTTGCTGCCGAAATGACAGCATCTATGGCTGCCGCAGGGGCTTTGCTGACAGAAGGAACGATTCAAGCAAAAGATGTTGTGCTGGCTTTACTTGCTGGCAATATCCTTTCATCGCCAATGCGCGCTATCCGGCACCAGCTTCCAATTTATATGGGAATATTCCCGTCACGACTCGCCTTCTGGCTTGTCCTCTGTAACCAAAGCGTTCGAGCTTGCTCGCTTATTTTGTTTACCTTCGCTTTCTACCTGTGGGTGTAGATATTTTCTTTGCGGTGGGTTTAGCTTGCCTGTTACTTCGTCTCGCCACTGATGTTCTTTATCTTATTTGAAATGAAAAAGAGCTGCCCTTTCTATATGGATAGGGCAGCTCTTTTTTTACGTTTAATGTCACTGGAATTAATGCGTGAGAATGTGGACGGTTAGAAAATTTTTGCCGTATCCTTAGCGTGTTCGGAGATAGATTTACTGGAATTTCATTGCAGGTATTGCACGTTACTGGTGGTAGCTTATAAAACGAAGAACCCCGGCACGGGTGGGGACCGGCCGGGGTTCAACTGACTTTAAGCTTACCTATCTGTAACTAAGCCCTAGCTGGACTTAGTCGCATTCAGTGCGCGTTCCTGCGGGAAAACCGGCAGGTAACGATATGACAAACTGAGAATAATAGCGCCATAGGCGATTACGAGTGCTGTTGCACCCCATTCTGCCCAGTTTGGTGCATATATTTCCCAACTATCGAAAGGCATTACTGGCATCGCGAGAGCCTGAACCGTAAATACGTAACGGTTGATAGTAATGCCTGCACAATCGAGCAGAGCAGCAGAGTAGAACAGAGCAGGAGTGTTACGCAGTTTCGGTGTAAGTAAGATTACACACGGAACAACGCCGCACAGGAACAGCTCTGACCACAGGAGCCACTTGCCATAGATTGTTTGGTAAAAGTTCTGGTCAAAGGTAAGACCGGAACGAGGCAGTACATCCGCTGCCCATGCGTAGGTGTCTGCGAACTTGAATACGAGGTAAACAAGCAGCATCGCACCAGCAATTTTACCCATAAGGGATTTGATTTCCCAGCTAACCAGTTTCTTACCAGTCATTTTTTCCATGAGGGTTGCGATAAGCACGGTAAATACCGGACCGGAACCAACAGCGGAAATAACGAAAAGGAAGAATGTCCAAGGCCAGATGAAGAAACCATCACGGAGTACGTAAGGACGACCAAAGAGAACGCCGTACATACCACCGAGTGAACCCTGGTGGAAAGTGGAAAGGAACGCACCGATACCAGCAAACAGAGGCATCCAAACGTGCAGGTTATGCGCGATATGATGCAGTACTGGAATCTTGTTAAGCTGTTTCTGCTCAAGTACCAGAGGTACATATTCAATGATCAGAACAATCAGGTAACAAGTAATACAGAAAATAACTTCTGTAAGCATGGAGTGTACGTTCGCATGCCAGTACCCGAACCATGCACGAATCGGCTGACCAACGTCGAGCACGAGAATGAGCATAGCACCGGAATAGCATATAAAACCAATAATAACGGTGAGGTTGATGATGTTCTTCAGAGGGTCAATGTTCAGGATGTATCTGAGCAGACCGGTGAAGAACGCACCAGCACCGAGAGCAATAACAGCAAGGTCAAAGGTAATCCAGAGACCAAAGCCGAAGTAGTCATCAAGGCCTGTAACGCCAAGTCCTTCCGCAAGCACTCTAAATGCAGCGTAAAGACCCCAAAGAGCTACAGCACCGACAAGTCCCATCCAGATTGAAAACTTCGTCAGAGAGCAACGTGATGCGCCTTCCGGGAAGAGTTCATGATCTGCAGGAAGAGAGTAGTTCTTTCCCATGACTGTTACCCCTTAACCTTTTCGTCTTCCAGATAGTTATCGAGTTGACGCAGTACCCATTCACGGCGGCTTACGTAGTAAACCTGTGTGTGGGCGCCGAGGCGCTCGAGCAATCTGTGAGCGTGTTTGGAGCTGGCAAGCTTCGCTACTTCATGATCTTCGTTGTTAAGGTCGCCGAAGGTTATTGCACCGTTAGGACATGCCTCGGTACAAGAAGTAACGTATTCGCCTTCAGCCAGATCCATAGGATCGCGACCTTCAACGATAGCTTTGTCTTTTGCAGCCATCCAGCGGTGGTGACAGAAAGTACATTTCTCCACAACACCACGAGGACGTACAGATACGTCAGGAGTAAGAGCTTTTTCAAGTCCACCAGGCCATACCGGGTCACGCCAGTTAAAGTAGCGTGCGTGGTAAGGGCAGGCAGCCATGCAGTAACGACAGCCGATGCAACGAGGAGTTACCTGGCTGACGATTCCGCCTTCTTCGTTTTTGTCTGTCGCGATTACCGGACAAACAGAAACGCAAGGTGGATGACCACACTGCTGACAAGGGCGAGGCAGGTAGGCTACGTCGTGCTCAGGGTAAGGTTTACCGTTGGACAGTTCGTAGACCGTGATCCAGTTCATTACTTTGATTTTATTGGAAGCATCAGCGATTGGCGCCAAGTTGTTTTCTGCCTGACATGCAACCATGCAAGCACCACAACCGGTACATTTGTCGAGGTCAATCGCCATGCCCCATTTGATAGTGAATTCTTTAGTTTCCATGACGCTCGTCCCTTATGCCTTGCTGACGTTTACACCAGCAACGTTCCAGACAGACTGTCCGGTGCCGGCTTCATAACCAACAGTCAGCAGCTCCATGACGTTTTCGCCTTTGCCTTTACTGAACTCATCGAATGCTGTGTGACCAAAGCCCATTAACACTGCAATGGTATTTGGCATAACGCCTTCAAAGATATTCACACGGGCCTGGATGCTGCCACTGGAATTGCTGAGCTTAATGCGTTCGTGTTTCATAACGCCAAGCTCACGCGCTGTAGCACCGTTCATAGCAACATACATTTCGTTTTTCTGGAGTTCCCAGCGACGAATTGTCTTGTTGTTGTAAGGTGGAATAGCGGTGTTCGGGGTACCGATGTTAAGCTTCTGCACAGGTGCAATGCTCAGTTTTGCAGCCTTAGGTGCAGCAGCAAGTGCTTTACCTATAACGCCTGCAGCAAGCCGCAGACCAGACTGTTCTACAACAGCATCGCTTGTGAAGAATTCGCCTTCCATCAGGCTGTCCCAATCAGCACCCGCAGCTTCTGCTTTTGCCTGAAGAATTTCTTCAAACGTTGCAAAGCCGAGGTCCATGTTGAGCTGACCAGCAACACTCAGGAGAACGTCAGCAGCTGGTTTGCCGTCAATTACGCAAGGCGCAACTGGACGAGCAAGACCATAGAATGCCTGACCGATGCCGTATGGTGTTTCCACGTCATCGAAGCGTTCAAGACCGAGCGGAGTAGGCAGGATAAGGTCACAAGCTTTCGCTGTTTCATCAAGGAAGCTAGTGAAAGCCACTTTGAATGGAACCTTATCCATAACTTTAGCCATAGCTGCAGGCTGTGGCAGACCGTATACTGGGTTTGCTTCATAGAAGACCATCGCACGAGGCATTGCAAGTTTACCTGCGCTAATGCGGGAAAGGTAAGCTACAAGGTCTTTTTGAGCGCTTTCAGAACGATCCATACCGGAAGCAATAACTTTCGGTGCCAAAGGAAGAGCTTTTACGCCGCCTTCGCGACCAAAGCTACCGAGCAGCATGTTAACCGCGGTACCAGCGAGAACAGTTGCAACGCCTGTGCCTTGACCGAATTCAGAACCGGTAAGAACAATAGGACGCTGAGCTTTTGAAAGCTCTGTCGTGATAGCTTTAAGCCTAGCAGGAGCAACGCCAGCGAGTGCAGCAACCTTTTGCGGAGTGTACAGAGCGGCAAGCGCTTTGAACTCTGCAAAGTCTGGTGCATTAACTGAAGCGCCGGATTTGATAAGCAGGTTTGCAATGCCCATTGCAACGATTGCTTCAGCACCGGATTTTGCTGGTAACCATTCGTCTGCACCTGCAGCAGTGTTGTTCTGCACAGGGCCTGCGTAGACGAATTTAACAGTTGGTTTCTCTGCAGCAGGGTGGGACTTTTTAAATGCAGCGCGGTTGCGAAGCACAGTACCCCATGACTCAAGGATGTTGGCACCGATAGCAAACACGTAGTCGCTGTTTTCGATGTCGTAGCCAAGCTGACCTTTGCCGTTCATGTTGGCAAAAGCAAGTGCTGCTGGCTGAACCTCTGAAGGCATGACATAGAAGTCATCGGAACCACTTTCTTTCGCCATAGCGGAAAGAAGTTCGTTGATAGTACCGGTTTCGTCACCAGATACATAAGCAACTTTGGAACCTGCTCTTCTGAGGTTTTCTTTGAGCATTTTCTCTGCTTCTTCCCAAGAAATCGCTACATAAGCGCCGTCGCCAGCATGCTTAAGAGGCCGTTTCACACGGGAAGGAGAGTACATTAGTTGAACTTCTGCTGCAGCGAGAGCAGTGATACCACCCATTGAAAGAGGGTGGTTATCATCTGGAAGCGCGCGTACTGGACGCTTGCCAACCAGACGAATTTTCATGCCCGCAGCGGAAGGACACAGTTTACTGATGGTTGAAACGTAGGTGTTTTCACCGTCTACGTTTCGTGGAATCCAGGACCAGTTCTGAGTCCAGATACTCGCGTCATCAAGGAGCTTCCATGGAACGGGAGTAGCCAGAACGCCAGTTGTGGCGCCTGCAACAAACTTAAGGAATCCTCGTCTATCTACTGCCATTGGATACTCCCCTTTTACTTATGACAGACGAAGCATGCGTTGCTGGAACGAGTAACGCCAAAGTGCTCTGGATGAGCATGGCAGCGTTCACATTGCCACATCTTCATGGTCTGTTTGCTGTACTTGGTCAGCTTGTTTTCATAGTAAGTCGGGGCCTTGTCCATATTGGCCACATCAATGTGACACTGGGAGCAGAGCTCGGTTTCTGTGAATTCATGGCAAGAATTGCATGATTCCATAGAATGAGCAGCATGACTGAAGAAGACGTTATCTGGCTGTGCTTGATAAACACGCCATTTAACTTCTTTACCGGTCTCAACATACTCCTTAATGAAGCGTGCTTCTTCCGGATCTTCCCCGAGTGGTTCGTCGCTGTGACATTCGGCACAGCTTTCAGTTGTCGGAAGGCCGGCAAAAGTGCCGTCTTCACGGAAAAAATGGCACGCAGAACATTCCATTTCTGCGTCTTGAATATGCACCTTATGGCTGAAATTAATAGGCTGTTCCTGTTCTGAAAAAAGCAGTCCAGGGAAAGCCCACCAACCAAAGATGAGTGCCACTACCAGACCTACGAAGAACGGGGCCGCGCCGCCAAATTGGCGTGACGTACTGTTCCCGTCGGCAGGATGTAAAAGCCTCTCCTCCATAACCCTTCGCCTCATAGCTGGTTTAAAATATTGAAAAAAAAGCCCACTTTGCCACTGTTTTGTGTCTACTTCGTGGGGGGCATTGCGTCAAGGTGAAATATTTCACGAGCGGCAACTAACCCTTCTGAAACGTAGATTTTCTGTGGGTGGGGCATATCCATTAACTGTGTTTCTAAAACATAAAAATAAAGTTTTTGATACTAAAAAAACCGTTGAAACATGACTGTTTGAAAAAACAAACAAAGAAGAAAAGCTCTACAATACAGATAGATAGCCTGTTAAATAGAGTGAATTAGTAGTTTTTTATTGCTTGTGCAAAAAATATTAAGCAAGGGTTAGGTTTGGATGAGTGAAAGAGGGTTTGAAGCAAGCACCAAGCCAAATAGCTCATCAAGGAGTTGCTTGGAAAATTTATCTGTAAATGTTGTATAATATGAAGATTTTTTCGTGAAGCTGTGGTACTGAAGAGTGTGATTTCATGTATATGTGCAAGAACTGGGGGCGCATATGAATAAGAATATTAGAGATGCTCGCCCGTTGTTGAACGCCGTAGTGGGCAAAGAGCGAAATATGTCAAAATCGGTTGATGTTACCACAGCCATAGAGCGGATTGTTGAACTGGAAGAACATTCTGCAAAGCTTGAACGTGAAGCAGCAGCAGCAAAGCGTGACGCATTGTTGTTGAAGGATATTCTACGCGCGATACCTGCTGATGCCACTGTGTACACCGCTGATGAATGTGTGGTGTATACGACTGCGTCAGCAAATGATTTGTTATGGGCACCCGTAATAAATGGGCATTGTTTGTGCGATAGTGACCGGATACATACTATTCAGACTGCCATTGCTGAGGGTGGGAGTCACACCATGACAGAGAGACATCAGAGGACTGGGGCACATCGTACTGTTCAGTACATTCCTTTGCAGTTGGAGCAAGGGGAACCGATGATTTTGAAGTATACGAATGTGGCAACGCGTGAGCAGGAAATGGCTCACGAGTTAAAAGCCGCTAAGGATGCAGCTGAGGCCGCAGATAAAGCTAAAAGTGAATTTCTTACAACAATGAGTCATGAAATTCGTACGCCAATGAACGGGCTGCTTGGTATGCTTGATCTGGCATTGGATACCGAGCTTGATGCAGAGCAACGGGAATATCTTGAGGCGGTGGAAAATTCAGCGGAGTCATTACTCGTACTCATTAATCAAATTTTAGATTTTTCAAAGATTGAGGCGGGAGTTCTGTCCGTTGATAAGCAAGCGTTCAGGCTTCGAAAACGTCTTTCTGCGTTGCGCACTATGTTCTGTCATCGTGCAGAAGAGCGTTGCTTGAACTTGGTATTCACAGTTCCGGATGATGTTCCGGATGTATTAGTCGGCGATTTTCCACGGATCAGACAGGTTATAGTTAACCTGCTCGACAACGCATTAAAATTTACAGACGGGGGAACCGTTCATCTGTCTGTTGATTTGGCACAGTTGGAATGCGATAGAGCTCAGTTACGTTTTTCAGTGAAAGATAGTGGGATTGGTATCCTCAAAGAGCATCAAGATGCAATTTTTGAACGTTTTGTACAATCAGACAGCTCTGTGTCCCGACAGTATCAGGGTACTGGGCTTGGTTTAGCTATTTGCCGGAAACTTGTTGAATTAATGGGTGGTTCTTTGGAAGTATCCAGTGCGCCGGGTGAAGGGGCAGAATTTTACTTCACCCTTCCATTCGAACTTGGAAAGTTGAACGAGCAGGGCGAAGTGGCAACACGCGAAACAGCCATGGCTAAACCGGTACTCGGCAGTTCAAAAAAAGTTTTGGTAGTGGACGATAATGCTGTAAACTTGAAGTACATGAATATTTTCTTGAAGAAGCAGGGGTTTGAGGTGGATTTGGCAACCAATGGTATTGAGGCATTGGAAGCTGTAAAACAAGAAGCATATGATTTAGTGTTGATGGATATTGCCATGCCTCAGATGGATGGCATTGAAGCAACGCGCAGAATTCGTGAGTCAACATCACTTAGTGTTCGCCCTGATGTGCCTGTGGTGGCAATGACAGCACATGCATTGAAAGGGGATCGAGAAGCATTTATTGCGGCAGGGATGAATGAGTATGTAGGAAAACCTATTAATCCTGATAATTTGCTGAGGGTTTTGTTTTGTTTACTTGAATCATCGGAATCTGCACAGAATTAGTGTTTATATAAAAAATTAAAAAAAATGCATTAAGTACTTGCGCTTTGAATCGTAATTCTCTATACAGACCACCTCTGCTTCGCAGAGATATCAACACGGAGAGGTGGCAGAGTCCGGTCGAATGCGACGGTCTTGAAAACCGTTGAAGCTTTGCGGCTTCCGGGGGTTCGAATCCCTCCCTCTCCGCCAGAAGATAATTTTTTATCGTCCCATACGGTAAAGAATTTCAAATATTTCAGAGCCCTATCGTACTTTACAGTCCGGTAGGGTTTTGTCGTATTCGCTGACGTCAAGTTGTTCAGTGGTACACAGAATGGTACACAAACATAAATATGTACCACTTGCTAATTTGTGTACCACTTTGACAGGAGATGCTTGTGACTCTTAGCATTGCAGCGATTAACGGCGCGAAACCTACCCAGAAGACCTACTCCTTATCGGACGGCCAAGGACTCTCATTGGAGATCACACCAAAAGGGAAAAAGCTTTGGCGGTACAGATATCAACTTGCCGGAAAACGTAACAGACTTTCCTTCGGCTCATATCCTCAAGTTAGTTTAAAAGATGCTCGCTGTAAGCGCAGTGAAGCACAGATTCTCATCGCAAAGGGCATTGACCCCGCAGCGCAAAAGAAAGAGGCAACAGAGCGTAAGAAAGGCAAATACGCTTTTGAGCCTATTGCCAGAGAATGGTATGAAAAACATGAACCCGATTGGGCACCACGCCATGCTGAGATGGTAATCGCTCGATTGGAAAAGAACGTTTTTCCTTACATTGGCAGCACATCCATCGATGAAGTTACTGTCCAAGAGGTATTGGCGGTAATTAGGCGTATTGAAAAACGCGGTGCACTCGAAGTTGCTCGGCGTACTCGTGGCATATGTTCTCAAGTCTTCCGGTACGCAATTGTCATCGGCAAAGTAGACCGAGACCCTGCCGCCGATCTTCAAGGCGCACTCCCTCCTAATAGAAAATCGAAGCACCATGCATCTATTACTGACCCAAAAGCTGTGGGCGGACTCATGCGGACAATATCTGGCGTTACGGGACATAAAACTGTATGTTCCGCTTTAAATTTAGCTCCTTATGTTTTTGTTCGCCCCGGAGAATTGCGATTTGCAGAATGGAAAGATTTTGATCTTGATGGACAGCGTTGGACGATCCCTCCTGAAAAAATGAAAGGAAATCAAACCCACCTAGTTCCTTTATCCCGTCAGGCCGTAGAGATATTGTGCGATCTTTACGGATTAACAGGAAGCAAACGGTTTGTATTTCCAAGTGTGAGGACTGACGCACGTCCTTTAAGCGAAAATACGATTAACGCAACTCTTCGACGTCTTGGTTACAGCAAGGATGAAATGACGGGGCACGGCTTTCGTTCAATGGCTTCGACTCTTCTTAATGAGAATGGTTGGAATCGCGATGCCATTGAGCGCCAGTTGGCGCATACAGATAAAGATAAGGTAAGAGCAGCTTATAACTTCTCCGATCATTATTTAGAGCGGCAGAGGATGATGCAATGGTGGGCTGATTATTTAGATGCCCTTCGAGAGGGAATAGTTTTACCTGAAATTAAGTAAGAGGATGAGATTTGATGTTTGATGATAGTGTGACTGCTGATGCAGATGATGCTGTGCGTCTTTCTGCGATTATGGGTTTTTTTGCAGGTTTTATATTTTTCGCAGTGTTACTCTCCTTGTTTAAAGGGGAGTTAGATTCTGTATGGTTTTGTCTGATGATCTTTATTCCGTCATCCCTAATTGGAATATGGGGTGTCTCGAAGCTAGTGACTAATCTGAAGCTCAAAAATTTTGGACGACTATATGCTTTTTATCGAAATACGAAAGGGGCTAACAACGAAATTACTTTAGAAAAGCAGCATGAAATAGAAAAAGAAGCTCTACGGAAAAAGATTTTTGAACTAGAAAATGAGCTTCAAGCATGGGAATCAGCAGGAAATCGGTGGAAGGATTGGTTTGCCCCTGTGTGTAGCGTGTTAGGGTCGATCATAGAAAACACTCATAAGGATAATAGGTATAAGATAACGAAGCCTAAGTTTAAAGAAGAAGTAAAATCATCATATGAGGGGCTTGATGAGCTTGGCTCTGCGATTAGTCTTGCATGGAAACATGTTCCTGAAAGGGTAAAAAATATGGATGGTAGACCTGAAAAGACTAAAAAGTACTTGTAAAAATTGTTTTAAAGCAGTGTGTTATGTTTTTTATCCATTTTAGAGTATAGATTAAAATTTCGTCCTGCATAAGCTCTCCTGAAACCGAAACGGAAAAGGAGATACTTATGCAGACAGAAACAATCGTTACTGATTCTTATCAACTTCCAAATGCTGGCTTTGTCCGTCTTGCAGACGTTTTAAAAGTAATTCCCGTATCCAAGACAACTTGGTGGAAGGGGATTCAGACAGGCCGTTTCCCTAAGCCCGTTAAACTTTCTGAACGAACAACAGCGTGGCATGTTGCCGACATCCGATCTCTTATTGAAGAAATTCGAAATCAGGATGTAGTGTAATGGCTGCCGCAGGAGTTTTGGGAGTTGAGGGGAGTGCAATGCTTCCCTCACCAGCTCCATTCCCTTCGGGCGTATTTCCCGCAAAAATAGAAGAAGCCCTTAATGGTGCAGCATCGGCATTTACTGTGCCGCTTGCGGTTCCCGCTATGACATTTCTTGCTGTGCTTGGTGCGTCTATCGGTCGCACTCGTGGTCTGCAAGTGAAACCGGGATGGGTGATACATCCTAATTTATACTGTGCGTTAGTTGCACGTTCCGGCATGGGCAAAAGTCCATGCACAAATGCAATCCTCAAGCCGATTCATGAGCGTGAACACGCTGCTTTTCAAGAGTACCAAGAAGCCTTGTCCATGCACGATTTAAAAATGCGTGAGTGGCAATCTGTTTTCACCAAAGCCCAGCGAACAAATCAAGATTTACCAGAGAAGCCAGCTTTGCCGCACTGGTCGCAGATTTATGTAGAGGACAGCACGACTCAAGCTGTAGGAACGATTCTTCAGAATAATCCTCGTGGCGTTCTTTGGTATCGTGATGAGCTGTCAGGGCTACTCTCTGATCTTGGTCGTTATGATAGCAAGGGCGGAGATGCAGGGGATAAAGCGCGGCTCTTATCCGCTTACGACTGTGGTGCATGGAAGGTGTCACGCAGTACCAAAGACGGACTTCATATTCCTCATGCCTGCGTTTCCATTTTTGGAACTGTACAACCCGGTTTGCTTCCGGCGCTTTTTAAACAGCGCGATGCAATTTCAGGATTCCTACCACGTTTTCTTTTTATTCGTTGTGAACAAACTGCCCCGCCGTTGTGGTCGACAGAAAGCTTTGGCGGAGATCAAGCATCGCTGATTCATGGATATGTTGACCAAGCGTTACAGCTTGCCTTTACAAACGATGAAACGCCTCATGTTATCGTGCTTTCCTCACAAGCCTCAAAGTATGCAATATCTTGGTATAATAATCAGGTGTTAGCATATTGGTATCAGCCAGCATTGGAGCAGTTTGAAGCACTGGCACCTAAATTACGTGGTGTGTTTTTTAAGCTGACTCTAATCATGCATATTCTTGAAAGTTGGAGCCAAGGCCAAAGTGAGCTTCAAGCTGTGGAGCTTTCCACTATGCAACGCACTGCTGACTTGATGGAATGGATTCAGGAGCAACAGCGCCAAGTATGGATGCTTCTTTCTTCTGGAAGTGCATTTGAAGAAGTATCAACTCTTGAACGACGGGTTGCAAAAGCAGTGATTGAGCTTGCAAAGCAGCAAACTAAATCAATTCTCCCTACCTCATTAATTGTTGCCCACCTGAATCAAAATCTTTCTGAGCAATTCCATGTGACCTCTGATGCTGTTGGAAAAACGTATAAAAAATTGGGCATTGAGGTTGGCAGAAGCAGTAAAGCTCGAGGTGCAAAGCTATCCCCCGAATTGCTAGAGCATTTAAAGCAATATCTTCCTTCTGAAAATGACGTCATAGGTGTCATTCCTGTCATTGATGACGTGGAAAGACCGAATGACGGGGGCAAAAGCACAGTGACACCTACAGTGACATCTATTTCGGAGGTGTCACAGCGTGTCACTCAGCGATAGGCCGCGAATTTTGGGGCTTATCGGTCGAAATGACGCCTATGGCACCTGTGACGTGCATATAGAGATGATAGGTTGATATGCCTTCTTTTTTCTTTGTTGGGTTCAAACATATGAAGAATTTTGCCCTGGAACCTGTGGTGATAGTGGTGAGTCGTAACATCACCTATGTGTCAGAGCCAGTTTACCCAATGTTGCACATTGGAACTGGCGAGGGAGCACGCTCCCTTCGAACCCTCCAAAGAAAATGCTTCGTTTTTCATTTTGAAATCTTAGAAGAGTCACAAATATGAATGACAAGACCTTGCGAACAAAATTCATTTCCGTTCGGGTTACTCCAGAAGAAAAAGAGAGAATTGTTCAGCTTGCAGAAGATGATGGGATGAGTGTTGGTGACTTCCTTCGAGTACGGCTCAACACTCCAAAGGTGAGAAAGACAAGAGCCGAGCGTGAAAAGATTCTTCAGATTGCTCGTATAGGGAATAATCTGAATCAGATTGCCCGTTGGGCAAATACCTACAAGCATCGGTGCGATGCAATGCAAATAAATTTGCAGCTTATCGAAATTGGGGAGCAGCTTAAATGCTTATGAAGGTGTTCCGGCATGGAGTGGGGCGTGGGGCAAGCGTCATTAACTATGTGACCGATGCCAAGGCTCCCAAGCGGCAACATAGTCCACCTGAAGTGCTTCGTGGAGATCCGCAACAAGTGAAGCAACTCATCGATACAACTAGTAGGAAGTGGAAATATACATCCGGCGTATTGTCTTGGGCGCCTGAAGACAAGGTGACACCGAAACAAGAGCGAGAGTTGATGGACAGTTTTGAGAAGCACGCCTTTGCAGGCATGGAGCCGGATCAATATTCAATTTTGTGGGTACGTCATAGTCATGCAGGGCATCATGAGATGCACTTTGTCATTCCACGAACTGAATTGCGGAATGACAAGGCATTGAATCCCTGTCCTCCCGGATGGGATAAGCAATACAATCCATTATGTGAACTGTGGAACAGGCGAAACAATTGGGCGCGTCCAGACGAAGCTAAACGGGCGCGCTTAGTAAGCCCAGGTGTAACCATTGAGAGCTACCGTTCCGGTACAGCGGCAGAGATTCGAACCGCTGTTACCGATGCAATTGTAAAGGGAATTGAGGGCGGAGCTATCACCAATCGTGATGATATCGTGACGGAACTTGAGAGCATTGGCTTTTCTGTGCCGCGCAAGAGCAAAGACTATATTACTGTTGAGTTTTCACCGGATAACAGCACAAAGAAAAAGCCACAGCGTGTACGCTTGAAAGGAGCACTCTATGCACAGTCATGGAACGCAGAACAACGCTTTGGGCTTGGCGAACAAATTAAAAGCCCGAATGGAAGAGCAGACGCAAGAGACGCAGCAGATAATGCAAGGCGTATTAAGCAGCTTGAGCAGCGAATTGCAGAAATCAGTGAAATGCGAGCTGAGTACAATAGAAGACGTTTTGGTCGAAGGAGTTCGGCGCAACACCTTAGCACAGAAAAAGATGTTCCAGAGCTTACGCAGAACCTTAAAGCTCCCAATCGGGGTGAGCGTACTTGTCACAGTGGCGGGGTGTATCGGGCTAGTCATCCTGACATCCCTTTGGTTCCAGTACGAGAAAGAGAGGTTGATCGAATTGCGACAGGTAAACGCCAAACTGCAAACACAAGTGAACAGCCTAAAAGACTGGCAGGTTACAATCAACAAAGTGCAAGGGGTAAGGTTTCTGATGTTCCCCAAAGGGACAAAGCTATCAATACGCCAGACGAACACCGGACTACCAGCTGTCGTGTTGGAGGATTAGATAGTGTCGGAACTGAAAAAACAGATATTACGAACTCTTTCCCAGATACGCGAAGAACAGCAGGAAGTAATGCAGAACCTTTCCGACAGAGTTTACAAACTAGAAAAAGAACTCTGTATAGCAAAGCAACTCCAGAATCACTTGGACGAAAGCTTGAACGTTGTTGCTCAGCTTTCAGAAAAGTTGCTCTTAGACTCCAAGACTTCTCAGAGCAGCAAAGTCAGAAGAAACAAAAACTGAAAATAGAACGGGGAGCAATGTTGAGGAGGTGAGTACAGATGTTCGCACTTTGCCCAACGCATATTGCCATTAAAGTCTCTGTAGTTCGATATAGTTTAGAAAACTTTTCTATAACTTGCTTAACCATAGAAGAAAGCAGCAAGTTTTCTAGAGGAGGAAAAAATGAGTAAACCAAGCTTTAGGTGTTTGTTGATAGTTATATTAAGTGGAGTCGCTTCTAGCTACGTTCTTTACTGGATTTGCTTAGCTTTTACGGGGCAACCTCTTACATTTTTTTTAGAAAGATGGGTAATGCTCCAATATCGAGATTTATATTATTCATATAATATCAATATTGAATTTATAACTAATTACTACAATCAGCACTATCATTTATATTTTAGTGTTTCGGAGATTCGCGCAAGTTATTTGCTTCCAATCTGCTTAGCTCCAATAATAATTTTTTTTGTTTGCTGCATTCTCTTAGAGGATTTTTTAGAGAAAGGAGGTCACAAAAGAGTTCTTTCGGGTGTTGTAAGATTACCCCAAGAAAAATATTATTCTCTTGTAAAACGGCATAATCGGAGAAATAAAAGGTTCCAAGAAGGCATCAGGATACACGATAAAATAATTATCTCTCGTGATTCAGAAACAGAGCACTTAAGTGCTATTGGGACTACAGGAGCAGGGAAGACAACGGCGATTCTGAATTCAATAGTTAAGCAGGCTATTGAACGAGGGGACAAGGTTATACTTTTTGATGTTAAAGGAGATTATACTGAAGCACTAGCCGGGCTTTCCGTTACTCATTTGCTGGCTCCATGGGATATTCGCTCTGAAAAGTGGGATATTGCACAAGATATAAGTGTAAAGCATGATGCTGAACTTATAGCTTCTTCAATGATCTACAGTGAAAAAAAAATGACGAACAATGAAGATTTCTTTCTTCAACAAGCCAGGCTTGTTCTCTCAACGTTGGTAAAGATTCTCCATTATGAAAGTAGGCTAACTTGGGAAAACCTTCGTAAGTATCTCTCCAGTTCAAAGTTTCTTACAGATACACGAAACGAGTCTGACGATTGGGACACTGGTCTTTTTAAAAAGTATGAGGAAGCCTTGCCTGCACTTGATGCAATAGGTCGAGACAGCGATCAGTCCCAAGCTACATGGACTACACTTCAAAATAGCGTTGGAAAGTGGCTGACTGATGCGGCGTTTGCGTTTGAAGAACCTAAATTTAGTATAACTAAATTTATTCGCTCTAAAAAAGGTGGAGTGTTGATTCTCAGAAGGGATGAAACATATGAGATGCTAAGCAAGGCAATATGCGTTACCGCAGCAACCCTTACAATAAAACGATCGTTACAGCTTCCACAAAAGGATAATCGTATCTGGCTGATTATGGATGAGCTTAGTAACTTCCCTATGATTCCAAATTTGAAAGAAGCGCTAACTCTTGGGCGTGATCGGGGACTTCGTTGTGTGATTTCTGCTCAGGATATAACCCAATTGTATGATATTTATGGAAAAGAGCTTTCACATACGTTTATTAATCAGTGTAATAATCAAATTTGGTTACGAAGCAACGATGATCGTAACTCCCAAATAGCTGCGGAATCCATAGGAACCGCCAGAATTCAAGTAAAGAATAGAACAAGGCATAATAAAAAGGTTGTGTCTGATAGTGTTTCAACAAGTGAAAAAATTGAAACGGTCATAGATAAAGGTGAATTTTCAACCTTACGTCATTCTAGAGACATTAAGGGCGGTGGTGCGGAGGGGTTTCTTAAGCTTTCGGGAATTCCTGCCACAACAAAGCTTGTTTGGCCACGTAAGCCTTTTAAAAAGAGAGCTCAATCAAGAGTCCTAGCTGAATGGGTAGATAGACCAATGACGCAAATTCAATTTGATGAAAGTTAATTTAAGATAGAGATAGAAGCTTAAGGTAATTTAGGTCTTACGATGGAAGTTGTAAGACCTATTTTTATAAGCCCCTTTTTTTGCCTGCGGCGCTTTTCGTTCGCCACTGGGCATGGGGTCAGGTAGCTGCTTCACTGCGTTACGCTCCTCCTGACCACTCGTGTTGAGTGTACGACAAGAAAGGCTGTCAAGCCGCAGAGAATGCAGTTTTTCGGCTCCCCCTATCATTTTTTGCCTTCCTATCATCAAGGTTGAAAATGTCAGGTTCCCCCAAAAAACTGCACTCTCTGAGCTGGACAGAAGAAAAATTGAGCGAAAAGTTACTTGAAAACCTTTTAAGAAGAGATCTCAATCAAGAGTCCTAGCTGAATGGGTAGATAGGCCAATGAGGCAAATTCAATTTGATGAAAGTTGATTTAAGATAGTGATAGAAGCTGAAGATAATTTAGGTCTTATGATGAAAGTCGTAAGGCCTATTTTGTATTCAATGAAGTGAATTAATAGTGCACTCCTTTTTTGAAGAATAGGAGTGTCAAAGGTATTGTGAGGCAATAATTGGGGAAGGTTACAGGGGGGAGAACTTTTTTTTTGGAAAAACCACAGTAGCATTGTTGGTGCCACCGCGGCCTTTCATAAAAAATAGTTTTACCCCCCTCTAGGGATAAAAGCTATCCAAATATAAAAGTTAGTATATAGATCGCTATTACTAACAAGGTCCATGCTCGGTTTATGATTCCAACAAGGTTCCATATACCAATCACTAGACCTAGTAGGGTCTTGATCATTTACCGTCCTTTCTCTTGGTTAATCTGATATCCTGATCGAATTCATAAATTTTTGAATTAGAGTAGGCAATTAGAATCTTTTATATGGATTGAGAAGAAGTGAGGAAGTATTAACAATCCATTAATTCAAGGGAGAATAATTATGGGTTTGAATGATCTTATCAAAAAAAGTGCTGATAAAGTAAAAGACATTAATAAAAACGAGACCATTGCTGCGTCTCGTAAGTTGCTTCAAAAGAGTGTTGATGTTGTTCAGACAAAAAAAGAAGAGTTAGAAACTGCTAAAAAAAGTAATGAGTTATTTAAGGAACAGTATGCTCAGTACAAAAAAGATTTTTCTGGAGAAGCATTAGAAGTTTTTAATTCATTATCATCGGATGCTAGATTGCGAAAAGAAATGTTCCTTGAGGGAAAGCACCAAGAAAAACGTGAAATATTAGATAGAACCATATCTAATATTTTAGAAGCAGCAGAAGCGACTGTGGAAGCAGAGCAAAAAGCTATTAGAGAACGATTGGATAAAGTATTGAGTCTTTCTTGTGATTCAGACCGCTATATGGAGCTCACAGTGAGAACTCAATTAATTACTTCTAGACGAGATTTTGCTACTTTTGCGAATTTCAAGTTACTGAAGGAAGGATATTTTTCAGCTGGCGTAGGGTCAGGAGTCAAAGTTGGTAATTTAGTTAATGGACTTATGTCAAAAAACGCCGGTGCAGTTGGTATGGCGATAAATCATCTAGCTTCTGGTACCCCTCAAGAAAAGGCAGCAAAGGAATACTGTAAGGCAATTCAGGCACAAATCAATAAACATGCAGATAATGTTGAATTCGGCATTGCTTACTCTCGATATATTCGGTCGTTTTCAGAGGTCGAACTTTTGGCTTATAAGATGGTAATTCTCCTTGGAGAGCTTAATCTTGAGACAAGTATGTTGGAAGATGTGAATAGGGCACTATTCTCTTTAATCTACTCTGGATCTGCTTGCAAAAAAAATATGCCATTGGTCGCGTATCAAAGTGTTATTTCGAGTGATTTTTATGAGCTATTAATGAAGTTTGGGGAACAGATTAGCTCTCCAACTTCTGTTGCGATGTTTGATGCCTTTGCAAATTGTCATTCTGTTGTTGAGCAATATAGGCAGGTTACACCATTAGATAAGTATATTGTAGAACAATTAGACATCTTGCTGGCTGAAGAGGCTAAGGTTGCATAATAAAAAGGAGTGATGATGGCTGTCCCATTATGTTTTGCAATGATTGCAGTTACCGTGGCTTTAACTTCATCTACCTCCTCAATGGAAAGGGTATCTTGGTTTTTTGCTGTTGTTTTAGGTGGATGGGCGTTTATAGCTTTTTTGACTAAGAGTGATACGACTTCTTCTAATAGACAGCGCTCTCCAAAGGCAAAAATATACTCTATGTCAGCACTTGATGAGGCGAGAAGAGATATTATTTGTGAGCAATTAAAGGATGGAGTCGACCTTCAAGACGTTGATAACCAGTGGCGTAACTTGTTGTCTGAGTGTGGGAAAACAAAACAATATTATTTGAGACATGCTGTTTCTCGTAAATATGAAATTGCAGCACTATCTGTTATAGAAAAGTATATTCGTAAGCAAGTTTCACTATTACAGAAAGGGGAAGAGCTTAGTGATAATGAGTTTTTTTCAGAAGAGATAATAAGCAAAGTTGAAGAACGGCTTTGTAGTCTTGAAGAACTTATGAAAAAAGAACATTATTATGATTATGAGATGCTTATTGGTAAGTGGTCTGAATATTATGATTTTGTCAAAAATAACTGGATTGAATTTGCAGCAATTTGCCCACATGGTAGAGGGTGGAGATATTATCAATTCATTTGCTCGCATGTAGAAAGCGAAATTGATGCATTAAAAAGATTGAGAGATGATGAATTAGTTAAACTGAAGCAAAAAGAGTTGTCTCAAAAGTATACTTCAAAAGGTAGAAACGCCCTTGAAGCTCTTTCGGAATACAAAGAGTTAGAGGCTCAGTCCTTGAAGCTACAAGCACAAGAAAAAATTGCTCTGCAAGGATCTATTGAGGATATTGATGAATTGATAGAAGGGTGGAAGACTTTTTTAGTAGAGTTAGTTGGGCATAAAAATTCTTTTGAAACTTTTTGGCACCCTTCTATGTCTCGAAGTGCTTATCAAGATTTTGAAAAAACAGCTCATTTTTGTATGACTGATTTAGTAAAAAAACGTGAGCTTAAACTTGCTTCGACCAAAATTCGGTCAAAAGATATTCACGAAAGAGTTACTGCAATTCCGATAGTTTACTCTTTAAAAGATCAAAATGGCGATTACTACTTAGGAAAATATGATGAAGAGAATGATGTTTTTGTATTTTCTTCTTTGACTGGCGGGATAATTAAATCTCATTTCGAAAGCCGGTTATCAGAAATAGCAAGTAGTTTGCAGGTTAGTGACTTAACAGTGGCACTTGAGCATGGGGAAGTTGTTTTGAAGAAGTTAAACTACAGCACGTTACCAACATTGCTTGATCCTAATCAAATTTCTTTAAAAAATAAGCAGTTGGTGTTTGGTCTTACGGAAAGTGGGCTAGTATCCTCAAACCTTGATGAGCTGCGCCATATCCTAATTGCAGGAACTACAGGTAGTGGTAAAACAGTCTTTTTGAATTGGTTACTATACAATTTTTATAAGAGTTGTTGGAGTCGCATTGAAAATATATATCTATTCGACTTTAAAGGTGGAACTTCATTTAATCGTTTTAAAAATAAAGAAAAAATTCAGGTTCTATCAAATTTCAATGACGATGAACAGATACTAGAGGCGTTTGATGAAGTGCTGGCAATAATGCATGAACGTCAGTTAATTATGGGCGAAAAAAATATTTCGACTTGGGATGGGAAAAGTATTGTTTTAGTTATAGACGAATTTGCTAATTTTAAGAGAGCTTCTGTTTATGAGAAAGCTCAGCATAAGTTAGCAGAGCTTACTGAGCAAGGTCGTGCCTATGCGATTAAAGTAATAATTGGACTGCAACGTGCAGAGCAAAACGCAATTCCCAAAGGAATTAAGAATAGTTTAACAACGCAGTTTTTATTTCAAAGTACAACTGCTGGCTCAACAGAGCTAGTTTTTTCCGGCTCGGCTTTTCTAGAACGATATGGATGGGATCCAAAACAATTACCAAAGGGGCGATGTATTGCTTATCTCGAAGATGCTGCAGATTATTATATGATTCAAACTCCTTATGCTAGTGATGAGTTTGTTAATGATATGCTTCTGAACATACCAGAGCAGTCTCAACAAGCAGTAATAGATGAAGCCTCTTAATTTGAGGACTGATTTGAGAGCACTTTTCCCCTGCCATGACCTTATGAGTAAGTAGTTAAAGTATAGCTCTTTTGATTTGTTTCTCTCATTCTTTTGCATTAATAAAAAGCTCTTACAGTAGAGGTTGTGGGGGCTTTTTTTATGTCCAAACTTTGAAATTAAGTGCTGTGCTCTATATATGTCCCATCCTGTCAATACCTGGGGCTTCAATGTCGAGCATACTGCGGGTTAAGTTGAATCCCCTCAATCTCTGATGTTCTCAAAGCTTCTGGTTGATGCTGTAAAGCTTGGCCCGTCTTTTGTCTGCCAGTATAGGTCCTCACAATTTGAATACTCACTTATTTAAATCAACCTATGATTAGAATATGGTATTTAATTCAATCAGGGCAAGTTGTGTTTTTACTTGCTTGTAGTTATTGATAAAATTTGTTTAGTTATGGATAGATCGCTTGAGTTGAAACGATTACGCTAAAAAGTTTTTAGGTAGTTAAAATAGATAAGTAGGTAGACATGGAATGGATTGCTAAAATTTTAGAAGCAGTAAAGCTTCCTACTTCGATTATTTTTATAGGTTTAATCGTATGTGCTTCTATCTTATTGTTGCCAGACAGTTACTTAAATAGCCTAATGATTCTAGAGATAAAACAGGATCATGGCATGTATGTTGGTATGGCCGGGCTGATATCTTTTGCTGTTTTAGTGGCTAGAGTTTTCAAAATAGGATGGGGGAACTGGAAAACTTATCGCAAGTTAGTTGAAATGCAAAAAAAGGCTGAATTGAGGATTAGCCAACTTGATTCTGCTGAACAAGCAGTTCTCCGAGAATTTTTTTTCATACAGCAGCAGAATACTGTAAAACTTCCTATCGATGACCCCGTAGTAGCTGGGTTAATTCAATCTGGTGTATTACAGCAGGTTGGGCAATTAGGTCGTCATATTGCCGGAAATATCATGTGCAATGTTAGGATTGCTTCTAATCTACTATTAACAAATCAGATGCTAGGAGTAGCAGATGATTTGGGAGGCAGTGATTTTCAATGGATTATGAATAATCGTCCACGCTTTATGCGTAGGATTGAGCGTTATGGACGGTTGGCTTGAAGCCAGTATTGGTTTTTCAGGATTCGAACCCATTGCTCACCCGAAAACTGGTACACAGGGTGGCACATTATAATCTGATTATTTTTTAACTATTTAAAATTCAGATAGTTAGATGTTGATTCGAATCCCTCCCTCTCCGCCATTGAGATTGAAGCCCTTACAGTGCAAACTGTGAGGGCTTTTTTTGTGTCCAACGACTGAGATTAACGAATTTGCCCAATCTTTGTGCCACTTTTTTATTTGGAGAAAATATAGAAAGTCATTTGTTGTAGTGTGTTATGTAAAGAGTTTTTTGCATGAATCTAGAACGAGATTGCTACTAAAAAATCATAAGTGTATGTTGTAAACAACACATTAGGAGTAACCGTAAGTGACAGACAAAGATTTTATGTGCCTTGAGCATTCGCCAGAGGATTTGGCTTCGAAATCTCTGGCACATGGGCAGGCCGTCACGATTTCAGTTTCGGGAATCGAGTCGACTGTTGGAACGACACTTTCCAGTTCTGCAATGCAGGCTATTTATAAAAAAATAGATCTTGTGGCGAACACACGCTCTACAGTTTTAATATCAGGAGAAACTGGGACTGGTAAGAACGTTATTGCGCGTTTAGTGCATAGCAAAAGCAATCGGCGTAACGGTCCTTTTGTTATCGTCCACTGTGGCTCGTTGCCCGAGAGTTTAGTCGAAAGCGAGCTTTTCGGGCATGAAAAAGGTTCTTTCACAGGTGCGTACAGAAGAAAGCGGGGGAAGTTTGAGTTAGCAGCAGGAGGGACCATCTTTTTAGATGAGATTGCAACAATATCTCCTTCAGTGCAAATTCGATTATTACAAGTGCTTCAGGAGCGAGTAATTCACAGGGTTGGTGGAGAAGAAGATATTCCTGTAGATGTTCGAATTATCGCTGCCGGTAATGAAGATTTATCTGATCTTGTTGATAGTAATAATTTTCGGTCTGACCTGTACTATCGTCTTAATGTCTTTCCTATTGAGATCCCTCCGTTGCGTAACCATGCTGAAGATATTCCACATCTTGCAGAGTATATGCTCAGCAGGCTTGTTACGCAGCACGGAAAAGATATTACTTCTTTTGTACCTTGCGTCTTGGAGTCATTCAAAAGCTACCAGTGGCCGGGGAACGTTAGAGAACTAGAAAACGTTATAGAGCGTGGATTTATTTTGGAAACTTCTGATGTCATGACTCCTGAAAGTTTTCCCCCTGAGATTATGGAGAGCGCTCCGACGCAGACTAGCCTTTCACTCGACATTTCACTCCCCTTGGCTGATGTGCGGAAGATTGTTTTGGAAAATACAGAGCGGGCGTATTTAAAAGAGTTGCTTATTCAGTATAAGGGAAAAATAGAAAAAAGTGCGATTCAGGCTGGCATGACTTCGCGTCAGCTGCGAAATTTAATGAAAAAATATTCTTTGAAAAAGGAAGATTTTCACGAGAAAATTTGAAAAAGAAGTAATATCTCTTTTGATAAACGTGCCTATACACTTAATAGCCTGCAATTATTGCAGGCTTTTTTCTTTTTTACGATGCGGAAATATCACTTCCGGTTTGTGTGCCTGTTGGAAATGTCGTTTCCGCATCTTAACAATTTCAAGTTATTGGTAGTTAGCAATGCTGGTTTTATGTGTGAATTCTTGGAGAGTCTTACTGTCGAGATTCTGTATAAAAAAAGGGAAATGGCATTTCCCTTTTTAATATGACAATTATTATTAATTCTTTTAAATACAGTGTGTTAATGATTGGCATGACGTTTGCTATATTGCAAACTATTCGTAGCGCTTACGTGGGGGAGTTTAGGCTTGCAGTACGCGCTTCATTGGTAGTTAACGTTGATACTTTTTTCTCCAAGAAATAAGTACAATAATGATAAATAACACTCGATATTATTAACTTTTTTACAATGAGAAAGCTAAAATGAGCTATCCAATTCCTTCAAATGATGAGGAAGCAGAGCTACCTCCCGCTGGAGAACCATTCCAGCATGTTTGGAATCATTCTAAGCAGAATGTAATAATTGGAGACAACATAGTCGAATTTATGCACCGGTTTTGGCCGGAGGCAACACCAAAAAATTGGAAAGATTGGCGTTGGCAGCTTAAAAATCGTTTGACTAAACCAGATGATTTTGCGCGGGTTCTTAATATTACCCCTGAGGAATATGATCTAATCGCGACCCGTAAAACGAATCTCCCAGTATCTGTAACACCCTATTATGCGCACCTTTGTGCAGAAGAAGGGCATCCTCTACGAAAAACAATTATCCCGTCTAAATTTGAATGCCAGACTGACTCGTATGAAGATAAAGATCCGTTGTCGGAGGATCATGACAGCCCTGTTCCCGGTCTGGTTCATAGATACCCCGACAGGGTGTTGCTAATGGTAACAGATTTTTGTTCAGTATACTGCCGTTACTGTACACGTTCCCGCAGGGTAGGACGAACAGACACTAACGTGCTGCGTAAGCCAGCATGGGTTGAAGCTATTGATTACATTGCTACGCATCCGGAAATTAGAGATGTGGTAGTGTCCGGCGGTGATCCCCTCACACTCGGCAACTCAATGCTTGAAAAAATTCTGATGTCATTGAGCGCGATAGAACATGTTGAAGTTATTCGAATTGGAACAAAAGTTCCGATGGTACTACCCCAGAGGATAAACCATCATCTTTTGAAAGTGTTACGAAAAATCAAGCCTTTATATATGAGCGTCCATTGCACGCACCCAGATGAACTGACAGAAGAATCCTGTGCTGCTCTTGCTGCGCTTGCAGATGCAGGAGTCGTTTTAGGAAGTCAGACAGTCCTTCTGTCGGGTGTTAATGATGACGAATCAGTTATGAAAGATTTGTTTAGAGGACTCATGAAGCATCGTGTGCGCCCGTATTATTTATACGAGTGTGATCAGGTGTCAGGAACTGCACATTTCCGTACTCCGATAAGCCGTGGAATTAGCATTATTGAAGCGTTACGGGGACACACTTCAGGGTATGCAATTCCACAATTCGTTGTTGATCTTCCCGGTGGCGGTGGGAAAATACCATTACTTCCAAATTATCTCGAAGGTCGTAACGGACAGGATTTGCTTTTTAAAAACTATGAGGGAAATAAGTACCTCTTCCATGACCCTACAACGCCTGTGGAGTGCTGCAAATGTTAGTCGGTATTACATACGATCTTCGAGATGACTACTTGTCATTAGGATATTCAGAAGAAGATACTGCTGAATTTGATAGCCCAGTAACTATTGCAGCCATTGAAGATGCGTTGCAGCAAATGGGTCATCAAGTGGATAGAATCGGAAATTTACATAGCCTTGTCTCACGGCTTGCCAATGGTGAGATGTGGGATATTGTCTTTAATATTGCCGAGGGAATGCATGGATTCGCCCGAGAGGCACAGATACCTGCATTACTTGAGGGCTACGATCTTCCATGCACATTTTCCGACGCACTGACATTATCCGTGTGTCTGCATAAGGCACGAACAAAACAGGTTCTTCAAACTTGTGGCATTGCGACTCCTGGCTTTGCTATTGTTGAAAAACAACAAGATGCAGAAAAGGTTCAATTGCAGTTACCTCTTTTTGCTAAGCCTGTCGCGGAAGGAACGAGTAAGGGCGTTACCGGCGCATCTATTATTAAAGCGAAAGATGAGTTGGTGATGATGTGCTGTGACTTGCTGAAAAAATTTAAACAACCGGTTCTTGTCGAACGTTTTTTGCCGGGACGTGAATTCACGGTAGGCATTGTCGGAACTGGAAGCTGGGCAAAAGTTCTCGGTATCATGGAAGTATGTCTGGGGGATAATGCAGAACAAGGAGCTTATACTTTTGAAAATAAAGAAGAGTATGAAAATCGCGTTCATTATCGACTAGTAACTGACTCTGCTGCACAAGCCAGTGCAGATGTTGCTCTTGCTGCATGGTGTGCCCTTGGTTGCCGCGATGCGGGAAGAGTGGATATGAGGCTAGATGAGCATGGCAATCCTTCTGTAATCGAAATTAACCCGTTGCCGGGGTTAAACCCGGAACGGTCGGACTTGCCTATACTCTGTGCGCTGTCAGGAATAGGTTATTCTGAGTTGATTAGTATGATTCTGGATTCTGCCCTTCGAAGAACAGACATGGCTCATTTCGTACTGCTGGATACTCCAGACTGGAGTTATTGAAAGTGAATATATTACTGTTGCATGCTCCTGTTTCTCCGCAAGCTCAGGCAGATGACATTGATGCGGCGGTTCAGCTTTCAGCTGTGATTAGCGCTGTTAATGCGTTAGGATATAATTATTCTACCTGTACGTTCCTTGGGTGCGGAGAACATATTGAACGAGTTTGTCGAGAAAATAAAATTGAAATAGTGTTTAACCTTGTGGAGCCAGAATCAGGAAAAGGGCATTCAATAGCCTTAGCACCACAGTTTCTCGAAAACTTGAATATACCGTTTACCGGTGCAGGTAGTGCTGCGTTGACGTTAAGTTCAAACAAATTGTTTGCTAAGCATGTGTTGCAGACGGCTGGTATTTCAACTCCGGACTGGATTGCAGGAGGTTGTCGTACGGATGGCACTTCATTTTCCCCTGGATGCTACATCGTTAAGCCTGTGTGGGAGCATGCATCTATTGGTTTAGATGAGAGCGCATTATGCAATGTCAAACGACGTGAAGATGTGCAGGAAAGTATTTCATTGCGCTCTAATGCAACCGGAAGCGAATGGTTTGCTGAGCAATATATTGAAGGGCGGGAATTTTCTGTTTCGGTTGTAGGAAGCTTACATTCTCCAGAGGTGCTGCCGCCTGCTGAAATGATTTTTTCTGGAGATTGGGGGACTCGTCCCAGGATTCTGGATTATGATGCAAAATGGGATGAAGAGTCTTTTGCGTATTCACATACTCAGAGAACTTTTGATATTTCTGATGGGCGTCTGCGTTCGATGCTTTCTGAGATGGCGTTGGCATGCTGGAATGCGTTTAAACTTTCAGGTTATGCCCGAATAGATATGCGCGTCGATACTTTTGGACTCCCTTTTGTCATTGATGTTAATGCAAACCCTTGTCTTTCACCGGATGCAGGGTTAGCAGCAGCAGCTCAGAAAAGTGGTATGACGTATACAGAGCTTGTGCGTGGTATCATTAACGATGCAGCATAGGTAAAAGAGTTCAAGGACGATTGATATGCAGTTTAAAAACGGCATTTTATTTGATGAAGTCGATGCTATGAAAGACTTATTGCGCTCAACTAATGTGTTTAGCAGTTCGGACATTGATGTTGCCGAAGAATTGGCGTTGGAATTCATCAATAAAGGAATAGCTTCGGGCTATCATTTCATGATATGTGAGGCGAACTCTGGACTTTGTGGCTTTACCTGTTTTGGCCCTGATGCGTGCTCGAATGGGGCATGGCATCTTTATTGGTTAGCAGTAGAAAAAAAGGCACAGAATACAGGTGTTGCAAATAAACTCTTACAGGCAACCCAAAAAGAGATTCAAAGTTGTGGTGGGCGCGCCTTGTACGCTGAGACATCATCTAAGATCAGTTATGCACCAGCTCGCTTTTTTTATGAGAAAAAAGGATTTGATAAAGAAGCAGTGCTCAAAGATTTCTACGATCTTGGTGACGATAAAGTTATTTATCGTTTGCAGCTGTAACATTCCTTCCAGTTAGTATTGTTGTTTGAATCAAAAGAAGTGTCCCACTGTCCCACCTGCTAGAGAGCGGGACAGCGTGACACTTTCATATTTTGTTCTTCAGTTGTTGGACTGCTACTTGGATTTACCCATTTCATCTGCGATTTCTGCAACGAGTGGGTATGTTATCAATAACAACGAGCGTTGTACCTTGAATCAAGGCGTGAATGGTTTGTTGGCCTACCTCGTTTGTAAAGGTAGATATGGTGAATTGACGATTTGCCGTACAGAACTTTCTGGAGAAGCGCATTTTGATCCTACAACGAAAATGTGGAAACTTGTGTGAGTGCTAAAAAGTACAAAAAAAGAGCCCTGACAAATGGTATGCACCCCATTAAGTGGACAAGGTAAAAAAGCCCCTCTAGGCTGATGTACCTTTCCACTTAATGGGGTTTTGTATGAGTAATAGAAAGAACAATAGTTATAGCAGCGAGTTCAAGAAGGAAGCGGTTCAACGGTATTTGACCGGTAATCAAAGTTACCAATCTCTAAGCGAAGAGCTAGGCATACGTGATAAAAAGCAGTTGAGAAATTGGGTAACAAAGGTCAAGCGTGGTGAGTCTCTTGAAGACATGCGGGGGAAACATGTTGGAGGGCGGAAAGGGCGTTCACGAACAAAGTTCGCATCTCTTGAAGAAGAGCTAGCTCATGTTAAAGCTGAGCGAGATTATCTAAAAAAGTTATATCGCTCCCGATTTGGCAAAGAATGGGGAGCCGAGTAAAAACACATTATTATCAAGTGATAGATAGCCTCTCGAGCCAGCACTCAGTAACATTGCTACTTGAAGCAGCTAATGTTTCTCGGTCAGGATTTTATAAATGGCGTTGCAAGAAAAATCATTCTCGGCTGTCAGAGAATCACGAGATTAGGCTGCAAATAAAAGCCATACACACCCAATATCCATTTTACGGCTATCGGCGCATTACGGCAGCTCTTCATCGTTCCGGCACATTTGTAAATCATAACCGAGTCTACCGTCTAATGAAAACGCTCGGGCTGCAATCTACTATACGCAAGAAGCGTCGACATTTTGGACGAAAAGGAAGCACTGTCTTTCCCAACTTGTTGAATAGAGATTTTGCTAGCGCAAAGCCAAAGCAGAAGCTGGCAACAGATGTTACATATCTCCCTGTAATTTCAGGGTTCCTCTACTTGTCTGCAGTTCAAGATCTGCATAATAATGAGATTGTTAGCTATAAAATCGGAAAGAAGAACTCCCTTCAACTTGTTTTAGAGACGCTTACGCCACTTAAAAAAACGATAAGCGAAAAGACTGTCTTGCATTTTGATCAAGGATTTCAATACACTTCAAAGCATTACAAACAAAGATTAGAAGAGATGGGGCTTCAAGGAAGCCATTCTCGAAAAGGAAACTGTTTAGATAATGCATGCATAGAATCATTTTTCTCTCACCTAAAGGCAGAAGCTTTGCCGCGCAAGGTAACGCTTTCTGAAAAAGAAATGGTGACTCGTGTTGAAGAGTACATTGCCTTTTATAATAACGAACGATTTCAAAAAAAATTCGGCCAGCTTTCCCCAATTGAATATCGGGAAAAACTGGCCGCTTAATGCCTAAGGGCTTTTTAGCCTGTCCACTTGACGGGGGTCAGACCAATATGTCAGGGCTCTTTTTTTGTACTTTGGGGGAGCTAAGCTATAAAGCAACAACAGCTTCAATTTCAATGCGGACATTGAGTGGAAGCTTTGCGACCTGATATGCGCTACGGCTAGGGTAAGGCTTGTTGAAGTATTCCGCGTAGACGGTGTTAGCGTCTGCAAAATCTTCAAGGTTTGCCATGAGAACAGTTGTTTTAACGATCTGATCCATGGTTGCGCCCGCGGCTTCAACAACGGCCTTGAGGTTTTCAAGAGACTGACGGGCACACTCTTGAATAGAGCCTTCGCATATTTTTCCGTTTTCCGGATCAATTGGAAGCTGGCCGGAAACATACAGGGTGTCGCCGTGTTTGATTGCCTGAGAATATGGGCCTACTGGAGCTGGAGATTTTTCAGTGTAAATTTCTGTTTTCATCATATGATCCTTACAAAGTATTTTTGGTGTAGGTTGTGGCAATAGCAGCGTACATCATGGCTGCATGAAGTACCTGTTCTTTGCTGACGTACTCGTCAGCAACATGGCAGGCATCAAGAGTGCCCGGGCCGTATCCGATGACCGGAATATTGTGTTTGCCCATGATGGCAACACCGTTTGTCGAGAAGGGCCATGTTGTAAGCGTAGCTTTTTTACCGAATAATTTTTCATATGCCTGTACGGAAGCGGTTGTAACGTCGTGGTCTTTTTCCAGCTTCCATGCAGGGAAAATGCATTCCTTGTTGCACGCTTTTCCTGTGTAGGAAGGGTCTGTGAACGTATAGAGTTCAATGCGTGCGCCGGCAGCTTTTACAGCAGGAAGATTTGCAATTTGTCCAAGTGCGTATTCAGGGGATTCTCCCCATGTAAGGCGTCTGTCGATGGAAATTTCGCAGTAATCAGCAACGGAGCAACGGGATGCGCTCTTTGAAGTAACTTCAGAGACCACAAGGCAGCCTTTACCAAGTTCTGGGTCTTCAACTTCAAAATTATGGCTGAGTTCTTCCAGTTCTTTAATGATAGAAGCCATTTTGTAGATTGCGTTGTCACCCAAATGCGGAGTAGAGGCGTGGGCGCTTTTGCCCGAAACAAAAATTTTGAGTTCGAGACGTCCCTTCTGTGCCAAAGAGATTTCATCGTTACTTGGCTCTGCAAGAATAACGAACTCCGGCTGAAGGTTACGTTCTTCGATCATGTATTCCCATGCGAGACCTTCGCATGGTTCTTCCTGCACACTTGCACAAGCCATGTATGTAAGATCATCTGTGAGTTCGAGATCTTTGATGACTTTGCCTGCATAGACCATGGCAGCAATGGCGGACTTCATATCGGCTGCGCCTCGTCCGTAGATGCGTTCATTATCCTGATCGCCGGAAAGTGGGGTGCGTGACCACTGGCTTTCGTCGCCGTTACCGACAACATCCATATGTCCGTCTACGCATACCAGCTTCTTGCCGTGTCCGATTGTCCCACAAACATTGCCCATATCGTCGACAAGTACGGAATCAAAACCAAGTTCATGCATTTTCGCTTCTACGCATTTCGCAACGCGCCCTTCGTCACCGGAAAGGCTTTCAATTTGAATCAGTGTACTGGCGAAATCGTAAATATCTTGTGCGTAGTGCTTTGTCCGAGCGGTGATTTTTTCAAACATGCTATGCTTACCATTTTATTTTACAGCTGGCATGGGCGGAAGTTCCATGCCAGCTGTGTTTTAGGGTATCAATTTGGATTAATGAGGAATCCGTTTCTTGCTATTTAAACTCTTCCCTAAACAGTTTGAATGTACTGATCATACATAGGAAGAGTACGAACATGAGCGGCAGGGCAAAGATAAGACTGATGCTCTGGAGGAGATCAATACCTGTTTTGGTGCCAAGCATGAGGGTAAGAGCCATAGCTGCTTGAGCAATGGTCCAGATGGTTTTCATTTTGTTGCTCGGGTTCAAATCACCGTCAGCACTCATGCTGCTGAGAGTGTAAGTGGAACTGTTAATGGAGGTGATGAAGCAGGTGAACAGCGCCAGCACAACACCTATGGAAATAACAGTTCCGAATGGAAAGCCTTCGAGCACAATAAATGTAGCAGCTTTAGAAGATGCTGCCGCAGCACTGAGAGCTTCTGGTGACGCTTCAAGGCCAATGGTGCCGAAGAATGCAACCCAGAGGAAAATTCCAAGGCAAGGCAGAATCATAGAACCAAGAATAAATTCACGAACAGTACGGCCTTTGGAAACGCGAGCGATAAATGGACCAACAAATGGAGCCCACGCGATTGCCCATGCATAGTAGTAGATAGGCCAGCCGGAAATCCATGAGCCTTCTTTCTCCGCAGCAAATGTTGGCAACATAAGTGCATCGGAGAAGAAGTCGTTCATGTAGTTACCCATCGTATCAAAGTACACGTTGAGCATTTTAGTAGTCGGACCCACAGCACCAACAAGAACCAGAAGTCCTACAAGCAGATATACGTTGTAGTCGGAAAGAACCTTGATGCCTTTTTCTAGGCCAGTGGTGGTACAAAGAATAGTAATACCGGTGATGATAGCAACAACGACGATCTTGGTTAAGTCAGAATCAGGTGTGCCGAAAAGGTACGAAAAGCTTACGCTCAGGGAAAGACCAGTCTGACCAAGAGAGGTTGATATGCCTGCAATTGCGCCGAATACACAGACTAAGTTAATAATCTTACCAAGATTACCGTTTGCAGTATCACGTCCCCAAGGGAGGAGAATGTTACTGATGAGACCGTTCTCATTTTTACGGTACATGAGATAGCCAAGAACGAGTCCTACTACTGAGAATGCAGACCATGCCTGAATTCCTTGATGGATAAAACTCTGTTTCATTGCAAATTCAGCAGCTTCGGCTGTCTGAGGAGTGATTCCTGTAGTGGAGAGCGGGTTGATGTAATGATATACAGGTTCGGCAACACCCCAGTACAACATTACGGTACCCATACCGGCGGAGAAAAGCATCCCCATCCAAGAGAATGTACTAAACTCCGGTTTTGCATCATCGGCACCGAAACGGATGTTGCCGTACTTGCTGAATGCAAAATAGAACATAATCATGATGTAGGCAAAAGAGCCTGCCATGTAGATCCAACCGAATGTTTCGGTCAGATAGTTCATGGTATTAATACCTACAGTGTAAAGTTTGTCCGGAAAGATTATACCGGAAAGAACAACCAATACGATAAAGCTCATCGTGCTGGTAAACAGCATTTTACCTTGCTTCATTTGCGGTGTGGATTCTGTCCCGACACCATCTATAATACCTTCCATTTGAGTCGACATAGTGATCCTCTCCCCTCGCTAATCGATAACGGTAATATGTTCACTGGCGCGTCGGGAAATCCATTCAGCGCCATCTTCTGTAATAACGATGTTTTCTTCGTGCACCATTTCTTTGCCATCTGCATAGGTCATACCCGGTTCGAGAGTGATAACCATGCCCGGCTCAAGTGTTGTGTTGTCTGTGGCAGTGTTAGAAGGCCATTCTGTCAGCTGAATGCCGAGACCGTGACCAAGACGACCAACGCCGTTGCCGAGTGCGCCGCCTGCTTCCATAATGGACCACATTGCGTTGTAGACATCAGTTGTGGTTGCACCTGGACGTGCAGCCTTGAAGCCTGCGGTGGTTGCTTCGTAAACGCAGTCGTAAACACGCTGGGTTTCGTCACTGCAACTGCCGAACGCAAAGTTGCGGTCAAAGTCAGAGAAGTAGCCGTCAAATACTGCACCGGTGTCGATGATCAGCACGTCGCCGTCTTTGATTTCTCGAGATGTAGGCCCCATGATGATGCTTTTGTAACCGCCAGGTCCGGAGCCGGAGATGAGGTATTTTACAAACTCAGCACCGCCTTGAAGCATGTTGATGCGCATTTGGGTGCAGATTTCGCGTTCTGTCTGACCAACTTTTGCGTGAGACGGAATTGCGTCGAAAGCATCGTTGGTGATCTGGCACGCTCTGCGGATTTTTGCGACTTCTGCCGGAGTTTTAATGGAGCGTAAGTAGTGCACATCTTTTGCAATATCTACGAACTCTTTGCCTTTTATCCGACCGCATAAATCAAGGTAATCAGCTGTAGGCATGCGCAGGTAGGACTGCAGGCCAAGAGTGGCTCCAATACGACCGAACCGGGTTGGGAGTGCGTTAATAACTCCGGCAACAAGTGAGATGCCATCGTCTTCTGGAGCAGGAGATGACCATGTGTGGATGTCCTCAATCCAAGTGCCGCGCATACCACTTTCGCCGATGCCTGGAATTACTGCGATAGGCTTACCTTCAGCAGGAATTACCAAAAACCACGGGCGGGTCGGGCTTTCCCAGAACTGAGTATAGTATCCTGTGTAGTAACGGATGTTTGGTTCGGTTGTAAAAAAGACTGCATCCAGTTCACGTTCGCGCATTAACTTCTGCATACGTGCAGTTCTGGCCTCAAACTCTTCATTCACAAAACCAAATTCTTGAATAGTCATTTTTAACCTCGTTAGGGCAACTGAGTGCAAGGGCTACAAATAGTCTCGACCAAACCAAAGAACGTCTCGGTATAATTCAGGAGAAGTGTCACCTTCTGTGCTGATGCACAGAACTTTGGCGTTTTCATCAAGGCCAAGCTGTTTACGAGCTTCACGGCCTTCTTCTTTCTGCATGACCCATTGAAGGAATCCTGCCGTAGCAGCACCTGATTCACCGGAAGTAACAGGGGCGTCGCCTTTGATTGGAGCACCGAGAATACGCATACCTTTGGCAGCAATATCGTCAGAGCAGGAGGCATAGGCCACTGGGTAGTCGCGGAGCATTTCCCAGCTTGTAAGGTTTGGTTCGCCACAGGCAAGACCAGCCATAAGGGTAAGAAGGTCGCCTTCAACTGCGTGAGGGTTGCCATCGTTTTCGCATGCTGAAACGTAGAAGCAGTTTGCTGCATCAGGTTCAACAATGATGAATTTTGGGCAGTCTTTTCCGAATGTGGACATAAAGAAGCCAAGCATTGCGCCGGCAAAACAGCCGACACCGGCTTGAAGCAGGATGTGGGTCGGGCGTTCAACGCCAAATTCCTGCATCTGTTCCAGTGCTTCGAGGGCGAGTGTTGTGTAGCCCTGCATGATTGCGTTAGGGATTTCAGTGTATCCTTCCCACGCGGTATCCTGCACGGTTATCCAACCGTTTTTCTGTGCTTCATCCCATGCCATGCGTACGCAGTCATCATAATTGAGTTCAGTGATGGTGCATTCTGCGCCGTGCGCTTGGATATTCTCGCGTCGTACAGGAGCAGAGCCTTTTGGCATGTAGATGATGGCTTTTTTATTGAACTGCTCCGCAGCCCAAGCAAGCCCTCGTCCGTGGTTGCCGTCGGTGGTGGAAGCAAAAGTGATGTCACCGACAGCGTCAGAGACTTCTTTGGAGCGAAGGTATTCGCAACTTACTTCACTTATGTCCTTGCCCATTTTCTCCGCGAGAATTTTACCAACAGCGTACGAGCCACCCAGCACTTTAAAAGCGTTTAGTCCAAAACGGTAGGATTCGTCTTTTACGAGCACTTCACCAAGGCCTAAATGGGAAGCAAGTTTGGTAAGTCTTGCAAGCGGGGTCGGAGCATATGCTGGAAAAGTGCGATGAAAAGTACGGACTTTTTCAGCAACGTCTTTACTCATTAACGAAACATCAGCGCCAGTAGTAGGTGCTTTTGGATTTTCGTTGAATTTAATTCTAACCTTCGACAACTCAGTTCTCCCTTGTGGAATATTTAATCTGCAGCCTATAAAGCAGAGAATGTGCCAAAAGACTTTTTACAGTTTTTAGTCTGTAAAAATAGGTTTTTAGGTGAGAGCTGGGCAAGGAGTGTGAGGCTTTCATTGATTCTCAAAGTGAGAAAGATTCTTATTTTGAGAATTGAAGAAGTAGAGGGCGAGTAGCGTGTGCCTATTGATCCAATTTTCTATACAGGGTTGCCAAACTGATCCCGAGGCTGGAGGCTGCTAGGCGTTTTCCTTGTGTCGTGTTCCCGTAGATATCCAGTGCCCTGCGTATTGCTTGTTTCTCTAGTTCCTTGAGAGGAACAACAGGGCGTGACTCTGCGTCGGATACCATACGTTCAGCATCTATTGGAGATTGCAGGAAGCCGTCGTACAAAGCGTGTTCGTTAATTTTTCCATCATCTTCGGTAATGTTTACAAGGTATTCAATGGCGTTTTCCAATTCACGAATATTGCCAGGCCAGCAGTATTTGCGCATTTTATTCATGATGGATGCTGGAAGTGTGATCTTCTTTTTACCGAATAATGAAGAGTACTTTACTGTGAAGTGGTTGATGAGCAGGTTAAGGTCATCCATACGGTTGCGAAGGGGCGGAGTCTGGATAGGGAATACGTTGAGTCTGTAGAACAGATCGGGTCTGAACATGTTCTGGCGCATCAAGTCTTGAATATTATCGTTTGTTGCTGCAATAATACGGATATCTACAGCGATGGAACGTGTTGCGCCAAGGCGCGTGATTGTGCGTTCCTGTAGGACGCGCAGAAGTTTTACCTGAAGGTACAGTGGCATTGATGAGATTTCATCAAGGAAAAGTACACCGCCCTCTGCCAGTTCAAATTTACCAATCTGGCCTTGTCTAAGTGCACCTGTAAACGCGCCGCCAACATAGCCGAAAAGTTCGCTTTCAAGCAATGTGTCTGGAATTGCGCCACAGTTGATGGCAATAAAGGGGGCACCTGCTCTGTCACTTGTTGCATGGACGGCACGGGCGACAAGTTCTTTACCAGTGCCGCTTTCGCCGGTGATCAGGACAGATGAGTTGGTAGTGGCGGTGGCGCGGATTTGTTCTTTCAGAATATGAATGAGTGGCGAGCCACCAACGATGTGGTTCAGTGAGCTGTTTTCGTCATCAATGCCGTGCTGTGTATGTGAAACGGCAGACTGGAGTGTGTCGAAAACAAATACGGAGGAAAAGCTGCTTGTTGCAGCTTTTAGATTAAGCTTTTTTCCTACAACAAACTGCTGGCGATCTTCTTGCTCTACGAGATATTCGTTTTGACCGGAGAAGGTAATGCCGGTTGGCGTGATAGAGAAATTCTCAAATTGAGAATTAAGTGTCTTCTGCAAAATTTCTTGAGCACGTTGGTTGTTGTACACAACGTCTTCCTGCGCATTGTAGATAAGTGTGCCTTTGTCGTTCATGTTAACGACTTCAGACATAGCATCAAGCAGTCCACTGATATCTTGTAGCTTCTGCTTTTCGCGTACACGGTCAGCAATACTGTTTGCGAGAAGGAGCAGGAAGTTAATGTAGACGTCTCGTTGGAGGATTACGCGTTCGCGTGCATCGGGGGAGAGACAAACGAGTTCAATGGCCCCGTAAGTTGTGTTTCCATCGGAAATCGGAGCGCAGATGGAGAGCAACTCTTTACAGTTGACCTTTGTCTGACATCCTTTGCAAATTTCATTTTTCCGTGGATTTTCAATAAAGAGAGGCTTCGAGCCTTTGAGCGTAGCCTTCAAAAGGTTACCAGCTTGTTTAATACTGGCACCAACACCATGGGCGTAAGCCCCTGTGCCTGCAATACGGACAAGTGTTGTATCTACAACTTCAACATCCAGCCCTGTAACTGTTGAAATTGTATCGGCATAGTATTGAATCTGATCCTTTACACTAATAAGCATACAGCCCTCCAAGTTGATAGTGATATTGCACAGAATTCTCAATTTGTGAAATCACAGTGCAAAAGGATGCGTAAGTCTACAAAGTGGGACTGATTCAATAGTTTTAAGTTGCTGTTTCACTTAGTTATTCTTTGTGCAGAATGACGTTGAATAATATTGTGATTTGAAAAGGATGTAATAGAGAGATGATGCTGTATATTACAGTAGAATGTGGTCTCTAGACTTATGTTTATTTAATAAAGGCAGTTGCTATGTAGATAAGTAGGGTGAAGGCATTGTTACCGCGAGCGGTATAACAGTGTCGGGAGCAGATTAAACTGCAGGCAATGCAGCCGGTGTGCGTGCTGTTAAGTCAAAAGTGGGCACAGCAATAAGAAAAAAGTACACTAAATTAATTTGAGTTGGATTGTGCTGTGCGGTTAGGCGATGCTCTATAAATATTGGGTGGTTGCTTGACGTAATTAGATGGCAACTGTGAGTAAATGGGTAGCTATTTTATCTAAGCAGTAGGTGAAACACGTTGAGACATAAGGCGTGAAACACATTGAGACAAGGTTGGCTCTTTTCTTGCGCTCTTATACGTTTTGGTGCATGGAGTCCGAGCCGACCTACTTCCAATGGTCGGCATTGCTGTTGTTAACGAGTAGGATCGCATTTTAGGGAGCACCTTCTGACAAGGTGCGGCATTTCGTGCGGGGACTGTGCGGATTGTTGAGGAAAGGAAATGCGGTGGTTGCTACGTAAGGAGGATCTTGTTGTGAGCAAGGGATTTCTTGAGCGTCAGTTCAAGCTGTCCGAGCACGGCACTACTGTAAGTACAGAAGTGACTGCGGGCCTGACTACATTTATGACTATGGCGTACATTCTGGCTGTTAACCCGTCTATTCTGGGGGCTGCTGGAATGGACCCTGCTGCGGTGTTTACTGCATCTGCAGTGTCCGCAGCTGTTGGTACATTGATTATGGCGCTTTTTGCAAACCTGCCATTCGCGTTAGCGCCGGGCATGGGATTAAACGCATTTTTCGCTTACACCGTAGTTCTTACCATGGGCTACACCTGGCAGACTGCTCTTACAGCAGTATTCCTTGAAGGTGTTATCTTTATTTTCCTTACTGGTACCAACATCCGTGAAGCAATCATTAACAGTATTCCTGTAAACTTAAAGCGCGCTATTTCTGCCGGTATCGGCTTCTTTATTGCGCTTATCGGTTTCAAGAGTGCCGGTATAGTTGTTCCTTACGAGCCAACCCTTGTTACTGTTGGTAATATTGCCTCTGCAGGTCCTATGGTCTGTATCATCGGTCTTATCGTTATCGGCGTGCTTTTCTCTAAAAAAGTTAAAGGTGCACTGCTTATCGGTATGCTCGTAGCAACTGCTATTGGTATTCCACTTGGCGTAACAGATTTGAGTACTTTTAATACTGACCACTTGTTCAGTGTTCCAAGTTTGTCCCCGCTCTTTATGCAGTTGGACTTCTCCAATGTGTTCTCTTTGGACATGGTCATTATTCTGTTCACTTTCTTGTTCGTAGATATGTTTGACACTGTGGGTACCCTTATCGGTGTTACCGCGAAAGCAAATATGCTCGACGAACGCGGTCGTGTTCCAAACGCAAAACAGGCACTGTTCGCAGATGCTATCGCAACAACCGCAGGTGCTTGTCTTGGTACCTCTACTGTTACTACTTTCGTAGAGAGTGCAGCAGGTGTTGCTGAAGGTGGCCGTACTGGTCTTACCGCGCTTACTACTGCGGGCATGTTTGCTCTGGCTCTTCTCGTTGCTCCTATCTTCCTCGTGATTCCTGCTCAGGCAACTGCACCTGCTCTTATTACTGTTGGTATGTTCATGATGAGTCCGATTCGCGAAATCGATCTTGACGATTACACCGAAGCAATTCCTGCTTTTCTCTGTATCGTTATGATGCCATACACTTTCAGTATTGCTGAAGGTATCATCTTTGGTCTTACTTCTTACGTAGTACTGAAGTTCTTTACAGGCCGTCGTGCTGAGATTCCTAATCTTGCATACATCCTTGTTGGTCTGTTTGTTCTGAAATTTTTGATGCATTAATTCTGCACCAAACTTTTCAGTCGATAGATAATCAAAAGCCCCTTGCGTTAACGCGCAAGGGGCTTTTTTGTTTCTTATTGCAAAGATATACATAGGCTTATCATAGGTTTTATCTGCTGTTATTGGGATAGTGGTATTAGGTTTTTTTTATGAAAAGGAGTTTGCCATGGCCCGTGAACTGAGCAGTAAATTTATGAATGACTTGCACGAAAAAGGCCCTCTATATCCGTTTCTTGAATTTGTTCGGAAAGACACTTCTCTGGATATGCAAATTCGTCCGGATGAGGTGCATATTTACTATAGAGGCATTGCGTTACTGATTGTTCGATTGAGAACAGGCAGATACGACATGCTGTTTAATCAGAATTATTTGACAAAAAGTTATCACGTAGAGTTGCCGAGTGTTGATAACACGTTGATGGATGATCCAGAACGCTGGGTCGGAATTTTTGCAGAGTTGAAGACGTGTATTGACGTGTACTTGTCTTGTAACGAAAAGACTGTGTACTCATGCGAAGAACAAGTTGTTGTGAAGGATTTTTTACAGACAACGATGCGGGAGAATACATATTCTGCGGTTGCACAGCGGACAGATTACCATATTACAGATATCGACTGCCAGAGCTCGTTTAACTCTGGTCTTGTCATGCGTTTTGATATGCTGGGCGTATATTTGCCGACAAAGTTAGGGGCGGAAATTGACCCTGATCCAGCTCTTGCAATATTTGCTATGCGCTTTGGTTCAATGAACCTTACTGGCCCGTATGGCCTGATTCCGTTTCTTGAAAAAATGTTTAAGCTCGTGGAAGGCACTCATGCGCTGGAAGAATTGGCAGCAGAAGTGGAAAATGTGTTTTATCAGCGTAAAGAGCTGATGCTTCCGGGCAGCCAAGTTGGAGAAAAGAATGGTTTGCGCAGTATTATACATAAAAAACCGCATTTGATTATCAGTCTTGCGAATCAGGAACCGGAAGGTTCTAATTTGTCAGAATTTATTAATTCTAAGCATTTAAAGAGCATTGTGGGCCTGTTGCGTGACTCTATTGACGTGAAGTTTGCTCACTCTCGTTTCATGGGATACGGGATCTACCGCAGGTGCTTGTACTCCATAGAAGAGGTTGTTGAAATTTTGTAACGTCATGATCAATTATAATAGTGATGCTGTTATATGTGCCTCTACAATACTGTAGAGGCACTTTTGTTAGTGAGTGCTTATCTATGGTTTTTTTGAGAGAAGCATGGACATATTTGTTTTTAGCAAGATAACATATGCACGAATTGTCATGGAAGAGGGCACCATAACCATATTTTGTGGTAAGGCATTAACGCATAGAAACTGGAGTGCGGTGAAGCATGTTAAAACCCAGTGCGGAAGTTACGCAGAAAATTACTTCTGTTGTAAAAAGAAAATATAAAAATGTTGCCGAATCTCTTACGCATCAGTTCCAATATCCAACAGGAAAAGAAGGATTGCAGGGGTTACAGTATCCTGCAGAACTGATCGGATTGTTGCCTGACGACGTTGCAAAGTGGTATTGCGGAGTGGGAAATCCGTTATCACTGAGTGACATCCTCCCCGGAGAACATGTTCTTGATCTGGGGTGTGGAGCCGGAGTTGATACTATTTTAGCTGCAAAGCTTGTCGAACCCTCTGGAACATCTGTCGGCGTGGATATCTCAGAAGAGATGATCCAGCGTGCGCAGAGCAATAAAGAACTTTCAAACACAGCCAACGTTTCCTTTCAAGTTTTAGAAGACACAGTGCTGCCGTTTGATGATGCACAGTTTGATGTTGTTACGACAAATGCGGTGTTGAACCTTGTAGTGGACAAAGCAGGCGTTCTTAAAGAGGTGTACCGTGTCCTTAAAAAGGGCGGTAGGCTGCATGTTTCTGATCAGATATTAGTTGGCGCAGCAATGTGCAGCGAGCAGGCGGTAGACTGCTGGTTTAAATGACAAGGCGGCGCCATACCGGAAACGGAGTTTCTGGCACTGCTTGAAGAGGTAGGATTTAAACAGGTCTCAAAAATTGCAGAAACGGGCTATAACAGCTCGGATGTAACAAATGGGATGTTGTTTTTTGCTGTAAAGTAACATGTCCACAAGTAGTATAAAAAGGATGAGCACCATGCTCATCCTTTTTTTATTCGAATCGTAGAATTATGCCGCCACGATAAAGTGGAAGAGGCTGAGCAAAACCTTTGGGCGGAAGCACTGTAAGTACGTTATCTACAAATGTGATTGTTCCTGCAAATCTATCTCCGAGGGGAAGAGAGCCTATTAGTGTGAGCGTAGGGGTAACAGTTGGTGCTACATCAAGCTCGAACGAGATGGAATTCGTATCCGTATAAATGAAGAACAGAAGTGTGTGATATACGCCGGTGCCGCCATGTGTGCTTTGTGTGTGCACAATGTGAATGCCAGCCGTTGTTACCCCCACAAAGGAGTAACCAAATTCCTTATCCTGTTCCTGATAGTAGACGTACGGCACAGTTTTAGTGGTGCGCACTCGTACTTCACTGAAAAACTGATTGCTGATGTTGGCGTTATGCACGTTTACAGAAATTATCTGCGATCCGCTGTCAGCAAGCGGCCCCTGCATCTCTTCCACAATTTTTGGATTAATGAACTCTTCTTTGTGGAAAGTGTAGATTGCTGTTTGCCAAGTCGGGGAAGCCGTCCATTCATGTACCAGTTCTTTTGTGACAGGAGGCGGTAACTCTCGTTCGTGCTGTGGTGCACCGTGGGCACTGGTAAGAAACGTACATAGTATGAGTGAACTGCATAGCAGTGAGCATAATATACGAAACATAAGGTACTCCTGAGGCAACATGGATTGTGGTTGCAACGATTCAAAACAATAGAAAACAACAGACGTGTTATTCATATAACTGTTGTGTGTTGCCCTTTTTTTAAATTTTGCCGGATCATCGTTGGGGATGATGTAGACTTTCGTTGTAACGAAGCATGCGCCGGATAAGGGAAAATGCTTGTTATATATTGGGGCATTGAGCCAAGTTTTGTATGAAATATTTTGATTTTGGTACGTGTCTGCTTTTTAAAAAGCGTGCTGTGCGTACTCTGTAAGTATAGTTGAGCTGTATTCATGCGCACTGATTTATGTAGGCAAAAACAGAAAGCCCCTGACCGGGAAAGTCAGGGGCACTGAAATTGTGTATGTGGCAATAGGGAAAGTGGATTATGGTAATCGGCTTGTACAAGCCCTTCACTCTCCCCCCGCTGCGGTGCGATTACCAAGACCGTCGCAGGGAGATGCATCTTTGATGCATGAGTGAAGAACAAACCGTATTATCGAAACTCCTGCTCAACCTTGCAGTGAGGTAGCGTATTCATGTTACAGATATGCAGCAACAGGCGTGCTGGTTGCTTAGCCGGTGCTGTTGCTGCAATCCGTTCTTTTAGTCGAAGAGCTCCGAGAAGAAGCCTTTCGATTTAGGGGTGCTGTCATCTGTTTTCTGAGAATCTTCTGTTGCGGTATCAGTATCAGTGTCAGCGGTTCGGAACGCATCATTTTTATCAATCCAGTTTTTGGAGGGGATGAAGCCGTACTTTTTCATCATTCCCTCTTCGAACACAACACGCTCTGCATGCAGCTTGGCGCGGAGTTCCTTCATGGCGTTCACGATCTTTTGAATATCATTAACTTCGGCATTCGGATTATTAGTGAGTGCACGAAGCATGGTTTTTTTTGCCCACAGTTCTTCACGAATAGGGCGGGTCTTTTCTGCGTACGCCTTACTACGTAGGTACACTTCTTTTTGCTGAGTAGCTGTTAGCTCTACTTGAGTAGCCATTGCTTTTTCGTTCTCAGCAATTTCAGTGGCATCGGCTATTGTGCCGCTGGCGATTGAGAATACAAGAATGAGTGCAATGAAAAGACGAATTGTCATAGTTAAAATCCTCAATATGTAAAATGCAAAACTGTTATGATAATGAGCAGGTAAAAAAGGTTTTGCACTGAATATTTTTTAGGGCGTAGCGTCACGTTTCCTGAAAACAATTTTGTTGCCATACAATGAGAGGGTGAACTCATTATAGTGACGCTACGCTCTATACGCTTCAGCAGCCAGTCGGGGGAGCTAGCTTGCTTATGTTTTTCTAATAGCAACCCGCGTGCCAAAAAATACGATTTCTATTTTATCCTTGTATTACAGGTAAATAAAAAATGTAGTGCTATTTCCATTAGATCGGGGTAGAGACGCTATGTATAAAATCTTTACGTTTTATTGAGAACGTAAAGAAATTGAACAAAAAAATCATAATTGCATAAAATAGCAAGTTTTTATGCATAAGAGGCTTGGAGAACAGGGCGCTATGCGTTCAAAAAATACACGAAACGACACTTCATCGAGCAGATTGCTCTCACCATATTGCATAGTAGGAGTCATCCTACTTGTGGGGTTGGGCGTAGCTTTTCTTACTTACAATTCCATTCAACAGAATACGAAAGAGTATGTGCGCCTGTACGAAGATAAAGGGGCATCTCTTATTACGTCTGTAGAGGCGGGAGTACGTACGGACTTGCGGAGTATGAACTCCACAATCCGGCTAAAACTCCTGCTTGACGAAATGGCAGACCGTCCTGAAATTTTCTTTATCGCGATCACGTTCAGCGACGGTACCATTATGCAGAGCAGCTTTACCAAAGGGCAGCAACGCATGGAGGCGCAATTTTTACGGCGTATTGCGTTATTGCCCGCTGGAGAAAAGGGACGCTCGACCATTTATAACGCGAACGAACGCCAAATTTTTCTAGCCTACAGAGAGTTTACTCCGCTAACTCACAAAGAACTTTGGAAAAAGCTGCAAAAGGAGCCGACTCTTAAGCCTCTCGAACGGTTTATGAGTGTGTTCCGTAAGAAAAAAGATTCGCTGCAAGCTGCTGCCTCCGTGGAGAAAAAAGTCAACACGCAGAACCTTGCAAAAGATGTAAGTTCCCTTCTCGAAACAGTAGACGAAGACAAGGAACAACCTGTTATCTATGTGGGGTTGGATGCACGACCGCTTCGTGAATTACAGCGCACCAGCACTGTGCAAACCGTTGTTACGAGCGGCAGTGTGCTTCTGCTGGCGGTTGTGGGATTCTTATCATTATTCTGGGCGCACCGTGCCCAGCTTTCCCGTCGAAAAGCCGGACGCAGCCAAGCCATGGTGCAGGAAGTTATGTACAATCTGCCGGATGGACTGATTGTGACAGACAGTAATGATCAGATCGTTTACATGAATGAATTAAGTAGAATTCTTCTGCATTGTGACGGTGATATAACCGAAGGTCTAGATGCTGCGCTGGTGCTGTTGCCTGATCTTGTGCCGTATTATCTTAGGGCACGTGAGGGTGAATTGCGGCGTGAGCAGGTAATAGAGCTTTCAACGGAAGCTTTGCCGTTACTGCCCGTGGGCGTTACCGGGTCTGTCATTAAAGATGAGCACGATGTGGTTATCGGTACTGTTTTTCTTATGCGTGATTTGCGTGAAATGCATAGCCTGCAAACAGAAGTTGAACGCAAGGGTAAACTTGCGGCTATCGGCTCTCTTGCCGCAGGTGTTGCTCATGAAATCCGCAATCCGCTCAGCTCCATTAAAGGTGGCGCAACATATCTTAAATCACAGTTTACACAGGGTAGTGCCGGAGAAAAGACAGCCGCTATTGTTATCGATGAAGTTGAACGTTTAAACCGCGTTATTACAGACTTAATCGGTCTTTCACGCCCTTCGGATTTAACGATGAAGCCTGTAGCTGTCGGGGATGTCATTGAGCATTGTACCGCATTGATTACGCAGGAAGCTGAACTGCGCGATGTTCTTCTTTCAGTCTATCTTCCCAAAGATACGCCGCATGTTTTACTGGATACGGACAGATTTTCGCAGGTCATTCTTAATCTATGCCTCAACAGTCTCGATGCCATGGATGAAGGCGGCGAATTGCAAGTAACAGTAGTGCCGGAGGCTCTTTCTATAAGCGTTATTGTAGAGGATAACGGTGAGGGAATGGATGACGAAACCAAAGAACGTATTTTTGAACCATATTTTACGACCAAATCCCATGGCACGGGGCTTGGGTTATCCGTAGTACATAAGATTATTGAAGCTCATAATGGAATTATTCGCGTGTTCTCCCATAAAGGGAAAGGAACACGATTTGTGATACAGCTACCTTGCATAGAAAAGGAGTAATGATGCCAGCGCATATTCTAATTGTTGATGATGACGGTTCGCACCGCACGGTACTCCGTACTATTATTGAAGACTGGGGATACGAAGTTTCTGAGGCTCCGGATGGAGAAACAGCCGTGGCTATGACGCTTGAGCGTCCGTATGACAGCGTGCTTATGGATATTCGCATGGGCGGCATGGACGGTATTACAGCCCAGAAGCAGATAGCAAAGCATAACCCCTCAATTCCTGTACTTATTATGACAGCGTATTCTTCTATTAATACTGCTGTGTTAGCTCTGAAACAGGGCGCATATGACTATCTTATTAAGCCGTTGGATTTTGATGTGTTGAAGCTCACCATTGAGCGGATGTTGGATCATACACGTCTTGCGCAAGAGAACCGCTCGCTGAAAGAGAAGAGATCAGGGCAAAACCAGTTCGGCATGGTTGGCAGCAGTGAACGAATGCATGAATTGGTGGAAACCATTACAACAGTTGCTCCGACGCATGCGCCAATCCTTATTACTGGAGAGTCCGGCACAGGTAAGGAACTCGTTGCGAAGGCAGTGTACAACGCCAGTGAGCGCTGTAATAAGCCTTTTGTGACGATTAACTGTGCGGCATTGAGCGAAAGCTTGCTTGAGTCTGAATTGTTCGGGCATGAGAAGGGCGCTTTTACAGGTGCGGACAAGCGTCGTGACGGGCTGTTCTGGCAAGCAAATGGCGGCACCATTTTTATGGATGAAGTGGGGGAAATTCCCTTGTCGTTGCAGGCAAAACTGTTGCGCGTGTTGCAACAGGGAGAATTGCAGCGGGTAGGTAGTGACGTCATTTTGCATGTAGATATTCGAGTAATCGCGGCAACAAACCGGGATTTACAGGATGAAGTCGCAAACAAAACGTTCCGTGAGGATTTGTATTATCGTTTGAATGTTATCGGCCTGGAAGTGCCTTCGTTACGTGAACGGCAGGCAGATATCCCATTGCTGGCAGAATATTTTATGAATATTTATGCAGAAAAGTATGGCAAAAAAATTGTTGGATTCTCCCCGCAGGCTATGGATGCTTTAGTGAATAGCCCGTGGCAGGGGAATATTCGAGAGTTGGAAAACACTATGGAACGTGCGGTTATTATGGCCACAGCGGACTATATTACTGACAGAGAACTTCCAGCTAATTTGCGAAAGGCACTGCTTGAGCAGGATTGTGGAAATAGTGGCGGCGTGGATTTGCCTTTGGGGGATGTTTCTCTTGAACGTCTGGAAAAACGCGCAGTGCAGGCCGCACTTAAAAAACATAAAAAGAAAGTAGATGCAGCCAGCGCGCTTGGTATTACTCGCGCCACCTTGCATAGTAAAATTAAAAAATACGGTCTTGAAGAACAGAAGAGAAAGTAGTTTTTATAGACAGGTTCGTGCAGTCAGCTGATGTCAGCATGAATTGCATATGAATATTATTGAGATATTTAGAAGGCAGAATGCTCTGGATGGTCGGCGTGTTTTGCCTTCTTTTTTATGGCGTACGACGCGCAGTATCATTTTTAGGATGAAATAGTTGCGTTCAGTAATTGCACGTGCGCATTAATACCGTGCTCATGTCAGGAGGGGAAGAATGAGCCTGTATAGATAGGTCAAATCCACAAGCATATGTACAGGGTGTGATGCCTGCGGCTGTAAAGATAGTTTCATTTTATCTATAGATATTGAGTTAATACTGGAAGAAAATAGTATTTATGTCTTATTAAAGGAGATCATTTAACAGAGCGGTAAGAGCATATGAAGCGCAGATCGGTAAAGCAGATAGTATATGATACGATGTACTTGCAGGATACTTTTCTAGGCAAGGTGTTCAATATTCTTCTGGTGGCGAGTATTGTGATGTCAGTATTTGTTGTGCTTGCGTACTCAATACCCTCTGTTGCAGCTGAATATTGGTATGCAGTAAATTATTTGGAATTTTTTTTTACGATACTTTTTACCATAGAATATGTGTTTCGCATCTGGTGTACTCCTTCACCTAAGACGTATATATTCAGTTCTTTCGGGGTGATAGATTTTCTGTCTATTGCGCCTACATGGATAACCATCCTCTTTCCTCTCTTCCCATCCCTCGCGTTATTACGCCTTTTCCGCGTGTTACGTATCCTGCGTCTAGTAAAGTTATTGCAGTATTTGAACGATACGCATTTAATGGTGCAGATTTTACGTAACAGCCGACGCAGGATTGCCGTATTGTCTTTATGGATTATGGTGCTCGTAGTTATCTTCGGAACCCTTATGTACGTGATCGAAGGTCAGGAGCATGGTTTTACATCCATCCCCACCTCAATTTATTGGGCAATCGTTACATTGACTACAGTAGGCTATGGCGACATTACTCCACAGACTGTATTAGGTAAGGCTGTTGCGGCACTTATTATGTTGATTGGGTACAGTATGATTGTGATACTCGCCGGTGTCATTTCACAAGAGTTTTCTGATGTGAAAAAGCAAATTCTTGGACTGGTATGTAGTTCTTGCGGAATGAGCGGTCATGAACATGACGCTGTATATTGCAAGCATTGTGGGTCCAGGCTGTAGTAGTGTTTCTATAGATGAACAGTGTGTTTTTAGGTGTTGATACTTTAATTGACACATATTAACATGTCACGCGTTCAGTACATAAAAACAAAATTTCATCTTTCATAGAAGCAAGATAAATTAATTGCTAGATTGCTGGGAAATGAATTAAAAAATATACCCACGACCTTTCTTTGGGGTCACAGTGCATATATTTTCGATAGAGAATGATCGATAACGTACATTTATCGCGGCTGTGATCTCTTACTTTACATCTGTCTTGTATATAAAATACCGTTGCTAAACTGTGACAGTATTCAGATAGAATTAGCCCCGGGTTGGAGCTCTTATGTCGATGGAAAGTGTTTTAGCTAAAATGGAATTTAGAAAGTTCGAGGCTAGTATAGTAGACTTTTTTTCCAAAAAAAATGGCTATGCTATTGTCTTGACTGAAGACACCAACTTTACAGCACTTTTGCGACAAACACTCAACAAGCATCTCGGCTTGCGAAATAAGTGTTTTTCGCAAGTGAGTACCGTTGAAGACGCCCTTAAACAAATTAGAAAAGAACTTGCTGCCGAAAAGAAACTGTTAGTCTTTATTGAGCGTATTCATAGAGATAAAGAAATGGCCTTTCTTGTTCGTAGGATCAAGAAAGACTTTAAGCAGTGCAAGGTTTTCATAACAATGACCGAAGCCCCGCGCGAGCAGTTTATTCTTTTGCACGAATTGGGCGCGGATAACTTCATTACCAAACCTATTGCGATCAATACCTTTATTGAGAAAGTTGCACATAGCATCAAGCCGCAAGGTAAGATGGGGCAGCTTATTGATATTGCAAAGACAATGCTGGAGCAGGGCGCATATGAAGATGCGGCCAAGGTCGGCAGGACAGTGCTCAATGCAAAACCGAATTTTTCAGCAGCGCTTCTTGTTATGGGGGATGCGTATAAAGGGCTGAAAAAGTACGAGCTTGCGCACAAATGTTATCTTGGAGCGGGGGATTCAGCCCCTTTGTTTCTTGACCCACTTAAAAAGCTTGCAGATTTATACGGTGTTGCCGGAGTGAAAAAACGGCAGCTGGATTGCCTTACAAAGTTGGATAAGATGAGTCCGCTTAACGTGGAGCGCAAGTTGGACATTGGCCATATTTATGTAGAGCTTGGCAACTTTGTAAGTGCGGATGTATATTTTGAAGGCGCGCTTCGTCAGGCTAACAAAGAGGCTATAGATTATGTGGGGAACGTTTCCCAGCAGATAGCCTCTGCGTATGAAAAGCGTGATCCGGCACGGGCAGAGCAATACCTGCGCAGGGCATTACGAGCCAAGGGTGATAACCTTGATAAAGCGGATGTGGATACCTTCAACAGCCTTGGCATTGTGCTGCGTAAGCAGGGCAAGTGGCGTGAGGCTATTTATGAATACAAGCGGGCATTGCAGGTTTCCCGTCGAGATGAGAATTTGTACTACAACATTGCCATTGCCTCTGCGGAAGGCAAAGAGTTTGTACAGGCCTCATTGTATTTAAAGAAAGTTATTCAACTCAACGAAGATTTTGTTCGGACAGAAACAGCCATCGCATACAATATGGGGCTCATTTTCTATAAAGCAGTCGATCATGTGATGGCTAAAATGCATTTGCAGATATGTCTTGGTATGGATCCGAATCATGCTGGCGCAAAAAAAGTTTTATCACTTATGTAAATTTTATTCTTTGAGAACGCGAAAGACAGTCTTTTCTTCAAAGTTGATGCAAAGTTTATTCTAGACAAGTACAACTGATGAAGTGACGGCTGTCTTTTTTTGTTGCTGAAAATAAAGGGAAAATCGCTTAAAAAACAATATGATTCGTGAGTCACATTTTTGAAAGAGCACTACTTGAGGTTATCTGCAAAAATTGATATATAGCAAATCACACCATGAAAAAGTATATCTTCCTTGAGGAGGGGCGGAAGTGGCACACACTAAAGTAAACAAAACTATTTCTGAGATTAATGAGCGAATTCGTTCCGGTAAAGCTGTTGTATTAAACGCTGAAGAAATGACAGAAGCTGTTCGTACAATGGGTAAAGAAAAGGCTGCCAAAGAGGTAGACGTTGTGACTACCGGCACATTTTCGCCAATGTGCTCATCCGGACTTCTTTTCAACATCGGCCAGCAGGAACCGCCTACCATTAAAGCATCCAAGATTACTCTTAACGGCGTACCTGCATATGCAGGACTTGCCGCCGTGGATGGATATTTAGGTGCAACTGAAGCACGGGAAGATGATCCGCTTAACAAAGTCTATCCGGGTCGGTTTAACTATGGCGGCGGTAACGTAATTGAAGATCTTGTTGCCGGACGTGCAGTTACTCTGCGCGCTGAAGGCTACGGGACGGATTGTTATCCGCGTAAGCTGTATGAAAAAGATATTACCTTAAAAGATTTACCGCACGCTGAGTTGTTCAACCCGCGTAACTGCTACCAGAACTATAATGCTGCTGTGAACCTTACTAGTCGTATCGTTTATACGTACATGGGGCCGCTTAAGCCTAACATGCGCAATGTGAACTTTGCGACCGCAGGGTGTTTGTCACCATTGTTCAACGATCCTTTATTCAAGACCATCGGGCTTGGTACTCGTATCTTCCTTGGTGGTGGCATCGGCTACGTAATTGGTGCAGGTACACAGCATGTGCCTAACCCTAAGCGTAATGAACGCGGAATCCCTCTTTCAGCTGCCGGAACATTGGAACTGAAAGGCGATTTGAAACAGATGGATGCAAGATACTTGCGTGGCCTCAGTTTCTTAGGATACGGTAATACCATGAGTGTTGGTGTCGGTATTCCGATTCCGATCCTCAACGAAGAAATGGCGTGGTACACAGGTGTTGCAGACAGCGACATTCAGATGCCGGTAAAAGATTACGGGCACGATTATCCAAACGGATTACCACGAGTGCTGCAACATTGTACCTACGAAGAATTGAAGTCCGGTGAAGTAGAGATAATGGGTGAAAAGGTTGAAGCTGTACCAATGACCAGCTACCCAATCTCACTTGAAATTGCAGACAAACTTAAAGAATGGATTCAAAAGGGCGAGTTTCTTTTGAGCGAACCAGTGGAAAAAATACCCGCATGGTAAATACTGCTAAACTTGAAGCCCTTGAGTCTAAACTCAAGGGCTTTTTTTCTCCCGTTCTGGCCTTTTCCGGTGGTGTAGACAGTCGTTTTCTAGCGCATGTCATGTATCGTGCAGAAATTGATTTTATGGCTGTGCATATTACTGGCGAACATGTGCCGCGTGCAGAGTCTGCAAAAGCTCTAAACTGGCTGCAAAGCCATAACATTCCGTATCAGGCGCTGCGACTCTCCCCGCTTTCTGTTCCAGAGATCGTCGCAAACGATAAAGCCCGTTGTTATCACTGCAAGCGCTTGCTGTTTTCAGCTATCAAGGAGATGGCGCAGGTTAACGGCGGAGAGGGCAAACAACCTACAATTATTGATGGAACCAATGCCTCTGACCTTGGTGAATATCGCCCGGGGCTGAAGGCGTTGGAAGAACTAAGCATTGTCAGTCCGCTTGCTTTGTGTTCCATTACCAAAGACGAGGTGCGTATGTTGGCGGTTGCTACGGGAATGGAGCATGCTGACCAACCATCGACACCATGTTTGCTTACGCGTTTTTCGTATGGCTCCATGCCGGACGAACAGCTTCTGCAACAGGTAGAAGACTGTGAGGTTGCACTCAAAAGGTACGGCTTACAAAATTTTAGAGTTCGAATTTTAGATGACGGGTCGCAGTTGCTTCAAGTTTCAAACGCTGAAAAGGGTGTGTTGCTTAAGCACCACGAGGCTATTGAAGGAACCCTGCGCAGCGCGGGCTTTGAATCCGTAAAAATACACTGTTCTGAACGGGTAAGTGGATTTTACGACCGGAAATAGAATCAGTTGCGAATCTAGAGCATCACTAGACAACATAGGTCTTCTTCTGTATCATCCCGACTTTCGAAAAGACCGCAAGGAGAAATATAATGGCTCATAAAAAACACGAACGTAAGAAAGAACTCGATCGTCGTCGTAAGCGTCGTAAAGAAGCAACAAAACTTCGTATCAAAGAAGCTATTGCTGCTAAGAACGCATAGTTTTTTTACGATAAATTATCGACTGCTTACAGGTTCGATAATGTTTTCTCGCTGCATTTGCAGGCCTGAAAACGGCATTTTTCTTGGCAGCGGTTTCATGTTTTTCAACATTGAAGCCGCTGTTTAGCATTTTTTAAGTTTTGTTTTGTTGATGGAGGGTTTCATGCCCATTTATGAATATCGCTGTAATGCTTGCGAACAAATTTTTGAAGAATGGACTACATCCTGCTCTGAGAGCGATGAGTCCATTAAATGTCCTGTATGCGGCGGAGAAGCCGGACGTATTATCTCCAACACTACTTTTGTGCTTAAAGGTGGTGGTTGGTACGTTTCTGAGTATGGGAAAAATAGTGCGACTTCGAATCCCACTAAAAAGGATACCCCATCCGGTTCTTCCGGATGTTCCGATTCCTCTTCCTCTTCTGCATCTTGATAAATTTTTCGGCGGCCTGTATTGGCTGCCTTTTTTATGCATAGCAATCTTTAACCACAACCTTATGTAAGAGAACGCTAAAATGATCGATCGTTATACTCGCCCCGAAATGGGTCAGCTCTGGACGCTTGAAAACAAATTCCGCGTCTGGCTCGAAGTTGAAATCGCTGTTTGTGAGGCGTGGCATCGCCTTGGCGAAATCGATGATGAAAGTATGAAGCAGATTCGCGAGAAGGCCGATTTTGACGTGGACCGTATTCTTGAGATTGAGGAAACAACACGTCACGACGTGATTGCATTCCTCACTGCTGTAGAAGAAAAAGTTGGCCCTGCGGCTCGCTTTATCCACCTCGGATGTACTTCTTCCGACATCGTGGACACAGCTAACGGCGTTCTGCTTTCCCGCGCAGGTGATATCATTCTCAAAGACTTTGAAAAAATGCTTGAGACACTGAAAACTATTGCGCACGAGAACAAAGGTCGTCTGTGCATGGGACGTACTCACGGTATTCATGCAGAGCCAACAAGCTTCGGCCTGAAAATGGCTGGCTTCTACGCAGAATTTAAACGTCATCATGAGCGTTTCAAAGCTGCTGTTGAAGGCATTCGTGTAGGTAAAATTTCCGGCGCCGTAGGTACTATGGCAATGATTCCGGCGGAAGTTGAATCCATCACATGTGAAGTGCTTGGCCTTGCTGTGGACCCTATATCCACACAGGTAATTAACCGTGACCGTTACGCTGCTTTCTTTACCGCTCTTGCTGTTGCAGCAGGTGGTATTGAGCGTCTCTGTGTTGAGCTGCGTCACTTGCAGCGCACCGAAGTGCTTGAAGCTGAAGAAGGTTTCCGCAAAGGTCAGAAAGGTTCTTCTGCGATGCCGCATAAAAAGAACCCGATTTCTGCTGAAAACTTGACTGGCCTCTCCCGTCTTGTTCGTACCAACTCTGTTTCCGCTATGGAAAACCAGGCTCTCTGGCACGAACGTGACATCAGTCATTCTTCTGTTGAACGTGTAATTATGCCGGATACTACTATCCTCATGAACTACATGCTCAACCGTTTGTCCAACCTTGTTTCCAACCTGCGTGTTATTCCTGAAAACATGGAGCGCAACCTTGTTGGTTCAATGGGACTCTTCTTCTCTCAGCGTGTACTCCTCGGCCTTGTTGAATCCGGCATGGGTCGTCAGGATGCGTATGTGATGGTGCAGAAATGCGCTATGGAAAGCTGGGATACTAAGCAGTTGTTTGAAGAACTCGTTCGAAAAGATCCAGAAATCAGTGCACGTATTGCATCTGAAAAAATGGATGAAATCTTTGATGCAAGCTACTACCTGCGTCACGAAGATTTGATTTTCGGCCGCGTATTCAATTCTTAGATTTATAGTTAAAAAAATTATGGAGCGGAAAATGGCAGAACTCAAACAACGTCTTGCAAAACTTCTTTACGAGAAGTCTTATAAGGAAGGGGATTTCACTCTCGCCTCAGGTAAGAAGAGTGATTACTACTTTGACTGCCGTCAGACCGCTCTGCACCCTGAAGGTGCATGGTTGATCGGTAACCTTTTTTACGAGTTGATTTCCAGCCTTGAGAATGCTGCGGAAGTAAAAGGCGTGGGCGGTATGACACTTGGTGCAGACCCGCTTGTAAGCTCTACTTCTGTTATTTCTTATGAAAAGGGCGGACACCTTCCAGCACTTATCGTGCGTAAACAGCCTAAAGGTCATGGTACCGGTCAGGGTGTTGAAGGACTCGCAAACTTTGAAGAAGGCGACGTGGTTGTTATGCTTGAAGACGTGGTAACCACTGGTGGCTCTGTTATTACTGCAATAGAACGCATTGAAGCTTCCGGCCTCAAAGTGTCTTGTGTATGTGCAGTGCTTGATCGCGATGAAGGTGGCCGTGAAGCGCTTGCAGAGCGCGGTTACAACCTTGTATCTATCCTTGATCGTAAAGAACTTGTAGCGCTCGCTACTAGCTAACGCATTCGTTACGTAGATGATATAGAGTGCTCCTGTATAGGGGCACTCTTTTTTTACACTTTTTTCCGTTACATTTGCCTGCAATTTCTTGACAAGTTTGCTTGTCTCATGTCCTTTGTCAGTTTGGATTTACAATTCCTACAGCCCTCATGCTAATCACGGTGTGCGGGGAGATTTTCTTCGAAATAAGGATGTTCATGCGCTTGTTTTCGTACTTATTTTTGATCTGTATCTGTCTTAGCATTCCTGTTGTCCCTTCTTATGCAGGCTGGCAGGCTTATGTTTCCGAAGAAGCCACAAAACTCCCCATGCTCGTAACAGTCGATAAATCCAGTCAATATGCTCAGTTCTTTGGCCAGAAAGCCAGTGAACTTACGTCCGACAAGGTTCCTTGCAGTTCCGGACAAGTAAAAGGTGATAAACAGCGTGAGGGAGATAAAAAAACTCCTGAAGGCATTTACTTTGTAGAAAAGCGCCGTACAAGCGGATTAGATTACGCATTATACGGAACAGAAGCATATACCCTCAATTATCCCAACCCAGTAGATAAGCTTCGAGAGAAAGATGGTCATGGTATTTGGATTCATGGAAGAGGTGCTCCCATTGTTCCTAGAGAGACAAAAGGATGTATTGCTTTAAATAATCCGGATATTGCAGACCTGAATTCTAAAGTAACAATTAATACACCTGTAATTTTGGCCGAACAGGTAGTACCGTACTTTCATGCAGGTTCAGAATTTGTGGAATTGAAAGCAAAAACAATGCAGTGGCTTGCCGCATGGCAGAACCGCTCACCTGAATTTTTGCAAATGTTCTCTCCTGAGGCGTTTTCAAAGAGTATGAATGAATCATTTTCTTCCTTCACAAAAAGAAAAAAACGTCTTTTTTCTCGCTTGCCGTGGATTATTGCATGGACAAATAACGTTAATGTGCTTCAAGGACCTGATTACTGGGTTACATGGTTCGACCAGTATTATAGGGCTCCAAACCTTGTCTCTCAAGGTGTTCGCCGTTTATACTGGCAAAAGAACGATGCCGGTGAGTTCAAAGTTGTTGGTATGGAATGGAAAGAGAGGAAAATCGGTATAGAAAAGGCGTACCTTGACGCTAGCGCTGCTAATGTGCATAACTTTCTTGATGATTGGGCCACCGACTGGCAAAACGGGGCAATCGAGGAATATATAAGCAAGTATGCGGCCAACGCGGTGCAAGGTTCGCAGCGGGGTTCAGATTCCATAACAAAACAGAAACGTGCGTTATGGGAACAGAAAAAGCCTGCTAAGGTTATGCTTTCTGACATCAAAATGAAGATGTCACGGCGGGGGCTTGAAGTAAGCATGAATCAATACTATGAAGATAGCACTGGATATTCAGACCAAGGACGAAAGACACTGGTCTTACAGCCAAAAGGTGACCATTGGGTCATTGTAAGTGAAGAGTGGAGATCCTAATAGATGAGTGAAAAGTATAGTGTCCTCATAATGCGTGATGATACAAACGTACGACGATACAGGGTGAGTTCGTCTAGCTTACGACTACTTTTGATCGTTTTGTTCTGCGTGGTGTTAGTGGCAGCATGCGGAATTTTCACGAGCTTATCACTTTGGGAAAAGAATACCGCCCTCATGAATCAACGTCATGGTGTGCAAAAAGAATTACGCGATTTAAAAGTGTATGTTGAACGCCTTGAGAATATCGAGCAAATTTTACAATCTAACGATCCTGAAGAACTTCAGGCATTGTTCTCCTCTATGAGTGTGGCAGCTTCAACCGAACTACCACCCCCAATCGATCTCTCTTCTATTCTTAAAATAGTTGATACAGACCTCGTTGAAGTGTCCGACTTGGAGCTGCAAAAAGCGACAGGTGGGAACATGCGTCTATCGCTTAAACTCGATAATAAGAATGCTAAAGGCAACATACGTGGCTCTATAGTCCTTTCCTTGATCTCTAAAGAGGGTAAGGTGGTTGTAATAGATGCCAATGAAAAGGATATGAACTTTAGCATTAACCGCTTTAAACGAATTGTCACTACCTTCGAAGTGCCGGAAGCCATGCTTTTGAATGAAGCCTATGCGCTGCAAGTGAGCATCACAAAAAACAAAACTACACTGCTGCAACGAATCTATCCTATTAAAGAACTTATGTAGATTGACCAGTTATTGGGCAGCTAAGTTCTCTTTTTGTAGTTTGACTGACAGCTAGTAATGCATATGAGACAGAAGTCGTAATGTCGGGCTACCGTTTGCACACAATATTTGAATAAAAAAGGGTGGAGTTAAAAACTCCACCCTTTTTGCGTGATGAATAGATTTGTTTCCGGATGAAATGGCTAGCCACATGTCATAACGATCAAGAGGACTGCCCCTTGTGTGCTTGAAAGGCAGTGTCTTACTTTATTAGAGTAAGGAAAAAGTCTCAGTCTCTAAGGCTGCAACACCCCAAAGTCTAAGGCACGTTATTCAGGCTGAATATTGTACGACCGTAATTTACGGTAAAGGTAGCTTCGTTCAAGCCCGATTGCTTCTGCAAGTCGTGTAATATTGCCTTCGTATTCTTTGAGTTTAGCTTCGAGGAATGCTGATTCAAAGTGGTTGCGAGCTTCTTTAAAATCAACAGAGCCACCAGATATGAGCTGTTCGCATCCTGATAATTGTTGTGGCATAAACTGCTGGAATTCTGGCGGCAGAAGCTTGGTAGTGATGGTTTTTCCGCCGTACATAATGAGCATGCGTTCCACAAAATTTTTAAGTTCGCGCACGTTCCCCGGCCAACCATATTGAAGCAGAGCGTTTGTTGCATCTTCATCGAAGTCGAGAGGTTTGAAACCGTGCTCAGCCACGAGAGCAGCAATGAAATTTTGGATAAGCAAGGTGATGTCGGAACCGCGTTCTCGGAGTGGTGGAACGTATATCGGGAACACACGTAAGCGATAGTACAAATCTTCGCGGAAGTTACCTTCACGAATCTCGTCTTCTAACGTTTTGTTTGTTGCCGCAATAACTCTCACGTTTACCTTGATGGTTTTGTTGCCTCCAACACGTTCGAAAGCCTGCTCTTGCAGGATACGTAGGATTTTGGCCTGCGTTTTCATGCTCATGTCGCCGATTTCGTCAAGAAAGAGAGTGCCGTTGTCAGCCATTTCAAACTTGCCGGTCTTGGACTGGTCGGCACCGGTAAATGCACCCCGCTCGTGCCCGAACAGTTCAGACTCAATGAGTTCTTCCGGTATTGCTGCGCAGTTTACTGCAACGAGGGGATTATCTGCCCTGCGAGAATGCGCATGAATGGAGCGGGCGGCAATTTCTTTGCCAGTTCCGTTCTCACCGGTGATGAGTACCCATGCGTCTGTTGGTGCCACGCGTTCAATTTGGTCGCGTAGTTCGACCACTGGAGGGGACTCACCGGTAATCTCCACTGTTTGCTCTGTTCGGATTCGTGATTTTAGTGCGAGGTTTTCTTTACGCAGATTCTGGAATTCGAGTGCCTTGTCGGCAGCAATAACAACTTTTTCCAGAGAGAGCGGTTTTTCGATAAAGTCATGTGCGCCGTATTTGATGGCGTTAACGGCTGTTTCAATATTGCCGTGCCCTGAAATCATAATGACAGGGAGTGATTTGTCGTGCTGTTTGATACTCGTCAGAACCTGCATGCCGTCCATACCCGGAAGCCAGATATCGAGAAAAACAAGATCGGGAGCTAACTCTTTAACGGCTTCGAGTCCAAGCTCGCCAGTCTCTGCTTCGTCTACAATGTAGTTTTCATCTTCCAGAATCCCGCGCAGTGAGAATCTGATTCCCTCTTCGTCATCAATAATTAATATTCGAGCCTTGGACTGAGGCATAAGAGCTCCATGGGGTAATTAAACTGAAAAGAAAGTGTGCGCCTAACGACGGAGGATATTAGCAAGCGCCTCATCCAGCAGTGGATACGAAAAGCAGAAGCCTGATTCGAGAAGTTTTTCTGGTAACACACGCTGGCCTTGGAGAATAAGTTCTTCTGCCATTTCACCAAGAGCCATGCGCAATACAGAAGCCGGAACACGCAACCATGATGGCTTACCCATAACAGCCCCGAGGGTTTTGCAAAAAACATCCATGGTTTCTGGATACGGGGATGTAAGGTTGATTGCACCTGTACAGCTTGGGGTCTTCATGATGTGTATTATAGCGTTGACCTGATCTTGGATGTGAATCCATGACATAACCTGCTTGCCGCTTCCTAATGGGCCACCTGCACCGAAGCGGAATGGAGGAATAAATTTTTGCAGAACGCCGCCGTTACCGAGAACCAGACCGGTACGAATAATAACTCTTCTTGTTCCGCTCACGTCCATGCAGGCGGTGGAATCTTCCCACTCCTTACAAACAGACGCAAGAAACCCCTGACCAGCCGGACTGTCTTCAGTCACATAACTTTCTTCAGGGGATGTTGGTTTTGATCCGTAAAATCCTATTGCCGAGCTTTGAATAACAACTCCCGGCTTCTCTTCAAGCATAGAAACGGCTCTACACAGGGCATGACCGGCAGAAATCCGCGAGTCGCGGATCTCTTCTTTCCGTTCTTCCGTCCAGCGCCCTGCTGAAATATTGGAGCCAATCAGGTTGATAACTGCATCGGCTGCTTTAATATGTGTTGCCAATTGTTCGGGGTTTTTCCCGTCCCATAACGCAAAATCAACATGGAAGGAGTGTCCCTCTGGGATGAGGTATCTACCATGTTCAGGGTTGCGGGATGTAACAACTACATGAATATCATTTTCGAGCAGACGGCTTGTAAGTGCTCTGCCTATAAAACCCGAACCACCAAGAAGTACAGCACGCATTGTTTCTTGCTCCCGTCTGGGGTTGGAACGTTTCTTAATTTTGAGTGCCTTATTCTTATACCACAGGAAGCTCTACCGTGACAATGGTTCCACCGTGTTCAGGACTATTGGCACGCACGTACCCCCGATGGTCACTGATGATAGATTTAACGATGGTTAAACCGAGTCCTGTGCCGCCTTTTTTGTGGGAGAAATATGGCTCAAACAAACGGGATCGTTCTTCTTGAGTAAGGCCGGGGCCGTTGTCTTCCACATCAATACGCACAAGCTCTAATTCTTGTTTATATTCAAGGGTAACGGTAACAGTTGCGTTATCCTTGTTAGTAAGAATCTCTGCCGCATTGGACATAACGTTCATGAACACGCGCTTCAGGGCAGAGCTGTCCATCTGAATGATCGGAATGTCGTTCATCCGCTGATAATTCCAGCTGATTTTACTATGCGAGTTTTTATAGAGCGTTACAAGCTCTTGCAGCAGCGGATCAATTTGTCCCGGTGCGAGCATTACTTCAGGTAGTTTTGCAAAGGCTGAGAATTCCTGCACCATATTTTGCAGTTCTTCCACCTCTTTTACAATAAGATTGGTACACTGGCTGAATGCAGGTTCTTCGATTTGCTTGCCGTACTTGCGTTGCAAACGCTGGGCTGAGAGTTTAATCGGCGTGAGCGGGTTTTTAATTTCATGTGCAATACGGCGTGCAACTTCTCGCCACGCAGCCATGCGCTGCATTTTTTCAAGCTCGGTAATATCTTCAATTACCGCTACAAAACCGAACTGGTCGCTGTCGTGTGCTGGCAGTCCAATCGCGCTGAGAAGCAGTTTAAGCTCTCGTCCACCGATATTTACTGCAACTTCACGCTTCCATGGTGCTTCCGGTGACTTTTGGAAATGGGTAACAAGTTCGCCCACAAGTTCACCTTCAACACGACTTCGGAGAAGCGTACGGACGTTCCACCCGATAAGTGCCTGAGCAGACACGCCAAACATGCTGGCTGCCGCTTTGTTGATTGTAGAAATTTGACCGAGAGAATCAACGGAAACTACACCCGCAGCGGTGTTGTCGAGCACTGCTTCAATGTAGCGGTTACGTTGTTCTTTATCGAGATTTTGTCTTTCAAGCTTAGTGTTCGCGTCCGTGATGCTATTGCGGCTATGTTCCAAGTCTCCGGCCATGCGGTTAAATGAGGCCACAAGAACACCAAGTTCGTCATTCGACGTATCTTCAAGACGTACCGATAAATCACCTTTAGAGATGCGCTCAGTCGCTTTGCCAAGGGCGAGGATTGGCTCAACAAGCTCTTTAGCAAGGCGGAAACCGAACCACATAGCGCCAAGGATAATAAGCAGGGTAACTACGCCCAGAATGAAGTAGAGCGTAATTTTTAGCGGACGTTTGAGAGTTCTCAGCTTTTTGTATTCGTCGAGACCGCGAACGATACGATCGAGCTTGAACATGGTGTCTTTACCGATGCTGCGAACAAGGACGAGGTAGCCGGTTTTGCCTTCATCAACAGGCATAACTCCTACCGCGTAGTCAGAGGCGGCACCTGGCCAGATAAGTGACCAGAAGCGTGGGTTTTTTTCCAAGTTGCCCCAGTTAATGCGGCTTTTGGTTTCGTCCCATACTTTTTCAATATCTTTTTTGCCGTGCCAGTTTTGCTCGGTTCGCTTCGGAGTCATAACGCCCACAACGGTAAGGTTGTATTCGGAACGTTTTTCCTGAAGGAAGCTGTCCATACCTTTTCCGCCCCACGCAAAGTTACGCGTGCGGATCTGCTCGATAATATTGGTACTGAAGTGTTCGAGGTCGTTGAGGGAGTCAGCATAGAAAGCCTGTCCAATATCCAGCGCTGTCTCCATGGATGTTTCTACTTGGTTTTTAAACCAATAGTCCACAGATGTTTGCACAAACTGCGTACTGATAACGAACATAAGCGCTGTCGGAATAAGAGAAAGGCACATGAAAACAAGAACAAGGCGCGTTCGTAAATGCGAGCCGAGTACTTTGCGGCGGCGTTCGAGGATAAGTTTTACCCCGTTACGCAGAACGATGAAGAGAATAAGCAGGACAAGAATAAAGTTTAAGTTGAACAAGGCGAGGAAAAAGTAAGAATCCACGCCGAGGTATTTAAGCTCTATCCATGTAAGGGTAATAATAACAAGAAAGACTACAGCCGCAACAATAAGCTCGCGTTTACGACGTTTCTTTTCGCGCGCATCGATTGCGTTGACTATAATTGTACCCTGATCATTAGGGGTCATAGGTCTTCCTGCGTACTATCAGTACGTAAAATCCGTTGAGTATTGTATTGGGGGTGCAGGATCCCATGACCAGAAGAAGAATGATTTGGTGAGCCACTCCGGCACGTCTGTGTTAATCATTTCGACGTTGAGCGTAACTCTATATTCGTTACCGGAAGTCATTAAGGTCGTGCTTCCTACCGGAAGAGCAATGGATTTCCATGCCCCATGAAGCAATTTACGCAGGCTTTTGTTTCTGTGCGGTGCTTTGTTGTCCGGAAGGGTGAGGAAATATTCTTTGGTGAGTGTGTCGTAGTAAAGAGTACTTGTAATAGTTGTTTCGGCTAAACTCTTTCTAAACCAATATGAGCGGGATCGGGATAAGCGTACATGGCAGTTAAGTTCTACCTGTACACCTTCATTCAGCAATACCCGAAGTTGGTCGAGTTGAGTAACACCTATACCAAAATTGAGCATCAATGCGCCATCGGTTTCAGAAATACGAAAAGCAGTAAGCCGCATCTCCTGAGATATGGCGTGAGCAGGGGATGGCAGTGTCGCACAGAATAGGCAGAGCGCCATGGTGGATAACAGGAACGTGCGTATGGAATGTGATACTCGAGTCATAGAGTCTCTGCTTGAGTTAGGGTCAATTTGATCGCATTTGAATCTGCCGGATTTTGGCATACTGTCTAGCTATTTGCAAGCCGTCAGAGGGAATAATGACTACTATTTATTTCAGTGTGATAGCGCACGGATTTTTTGTAAAGGTGGCAGGGGAGTAATAGAAAGAAGTATATCTTATGACGGTAACGAGGACATATTTTTTTGATGTTTTATTATAGTGGCAGTACGTTAGTTGCTTACAGAAATACTGTTATTGCTATCAGGATGACGTGAAGTATCATTCTTAGGGCAGAACTTTACTGTTGAATATAGAAAATCCCCCGCATGGCGTATTGCTATGCGGGGGATTTTAAGAACGTGTATCTAAATTCCAAGTGGTCGGATCACTCGTTCCAGCACACCTTGTACTTTAGAGATGGCAACACCGTAGTTAGTGGCCGGTACGTTGTGTGCATTGAGATCGCGGATGCGGCGCATCATTTCAGCTCTGTTGGACATGCAGCCCCCGCACATAATGGCGAGACTGTAGTTTGTCAGGTTGTCCGGTAAATCGTAACCAGCGAAGAGTTCAAAGGTCAGGTCTTTACCAGTGTATTGTTTTATCCAGTTAGGAATCTTTACGCGCCCTATGTCATCATCTACCGCGTGGTGCGAGCAGGATTCATACATAAGAACTTTGTCACCGTCTTTCAAATCATCTATCGCTGATGCACCCTCTACAAGCTTGGGTAGATCGCCCTTGTATCGGGCAAAGAGGGTTGAGAAGGTTGTAAGCGGAATGGAGTCCGGTACAATCTCAGCCACCTGATGGATTACTTGTGAATCTGTGACCACTAGAGCCGGAGGTTCTGAAAGTGCATTGAGTGCAGCAGTAAGCTCCGTTTCTTTAACCGTAAGCGCCAGAGCGTTAGCATCCAGTACATCACGCAGAACTTGAACTTGCGGCAAGATAAGGCGCCCCTTGGGCGCAGCTCCATCAATAGGAGCAACAAGCAGTACTGTTTGAGCAGGGGAGATCATGTCACTTACCAGCAGGGGATCTTCAATGAGCTCTTTTGGAGCGGTTGCAATAATAAACCGCTTCAGCTCGTCAATATTCTCACCTGTGGTGGCTGAAACTGTTACGATGGAATGTCCGGAACAGGCTCGTAAATCTTCCCGCGATGGTGTCGCAAGGTCGGACTTGTTGAAAACAACAATTACAGGAAGATTCATTTCAGTAAGCTCGTTGAGCAAACGTTTTTCTTCCTGTTGCATGCCTTGTTCTGTCACCACAAGAATACCGATGTCTGTTCGGCGCAGCACCTTACGTGTTGCAGCCATGCGTTGCAGGCCGATAGTACCGTAGTCATCCAGTCCTGCTGTGTCGTAAAATGTCACAGGGCCTATGGGATGCAGTTCGTAATGTTTGCCTACAGGGTCAGTGGTGGTACCCGGGTGACCGGAAACAATAGCAACTTCTTGATCAACAAGTGCGTTGATGAGAGCAGACTTACCGGCGTTACGACGGCCAGTGAGAGTAATTATGAGGCGTACGCCTTTGGGAGCAGTGGTGGTATTCATACTAAATTGCCGGTTGAGTCCGGAATGTGCGTCGCATGCTTGAGCCAGCTTGGGAACTGAGAGTAAACCCTGCTTGCTGGACTCTGGATTGAAGCAATTTAACGGTGGAGTTTTGCGTTAACGCAGGATCATTTTTACCGGGGTAGATAGCGTAGCTACTTCGAACAGCATCTGGCGTGATGGAAGGCATAATGACATTGGCGCCTGCATTTAAGCCCAGTATTCGACCATTATTGTTGCGAACTGAACGCAAGGAGTCCAAGGCGCTTGTGGCAGGAATGTTCGTTGCCGGAGCTAATAAACGAAGAATTGCGGTAACGCGCAGGCTTTCGACAAGGGTGCCTTGAGCTGCGTGACGCAACGGTGTTTGAGGATGTGGAATAAATGGCCCGCAGGCGATCATGTCCAGCCCCATTGTACTGAGGAGCAAAAGGTCATCAGTCAAAGTTTCGTCTGTCATTCCCGGCAGCCCGACAATAATACCTGAGCCGATTTCATAACCGAGACGCTGTAGTGATTCAATGCGGTTCAGTCTATCGTACAGATGTTGACCCGGCCTGTAGAGGCTGTGGAGGTCTGTATCGGTGGTTTCTATTTTAAGTAGATACCTGTCTGCGCCGCTGTCTCGCCATAGCCTATAGACATCGTCCGGATGGTCGCCAAGAGAAAGCGTTACTGCCAGATTGTATTTCTCTTTAATGGCGCGGACAACAGTGTAAATAAAATGAGGGTTTACGTCTTCGTCTTCTCCGGCTTGCAAAACAATTGTTCCCATTCCCATGGCGGCGGCATTATCTACAGCCAGCATTATTTCATCATGGGTTAGCCGGTAACGTAGAAGATCTGTATTGCTGTTACGGAGCCCGCAATAGTGACAGTTCTTTCTACAATGTGAAGAAAACTCAATGATTCCTCGTTGGTACACAGTGCTGTTAAACAATGCTCGAGCAGTAGCTGTAGCAGCCGTAAACAGGGAGTTGTCTGTGTCGCTGAAGGATGTGCCTTCTTGTGCGACTGGACTCTTCAAAATCTCAATAATCTCATTACGTGTTAAAGACATGTAAAAAACTTCCTTAAAGAATAGCAGTTGCGCGCTGCTAGATTGCCCACACCCTAAAATGTAAGGTGGAGGCTGAAGCATGTAACTGAAGTGCTGCGGACGTATAGCAATAACGTCTGTACTATGCGTCTGGAACAGTTAGCAAATTCAGTTGCTACAGGTAGAGGTCACGTTCTCCCTGTTCGATGCGCTGAAGTCGGGATTCAACAACAGAGCGTCTGTCTTTGGGGCAGTTCTCTACCTCGTTATTGATGCAGACTTTGCCTGCCTTACGGGTAGATTCTGTTGCGTAATCCTCTAAATATTCCTGGAAGGTAAGGAGTGAATTCGGCAGACAATATTGCTGAATAAATCCCCGCTTAGCCAGATCCATGAAGTGTTCGCCAGTTCTGCCAAGGCGATAGCATGCTGTGCACCATGAAGGAAGATAGCCGGCATCCACGATATCGCGGATAACTTCATCTAAACTTCGGTTGTCACTGATACAAAATTGTTGCACTTCAGGCCGGTCAAATTCAGGGTCACTGTACGCGCCAGGATAGGTGCGAGAACCAGCGCTAATTTGCGATACACCGATATCAAGTAATTCTCGACGTAACGCGGCTGATTCACGGGTACTCAAGATCAAACCAGTGTATGGCACGGCAAGGCGCAGGATGGCAACTATTCGTTTGAAGGTCATATCATCAATTGGGCATGGTGGATTGTACGCCATTTCTGCATTGAGAGCCGGCTCAAGCCGTGGAAAAGAAATGGTGTGCGGGCCGACGCCGTAAGCTTTTTCCAGCTCTTGAGCGTGGGTAAGCAGCGCCAGTATTTCGAATTTATAGTCGTATAATCCGAATAACGCGCCCATTCCCACATCTTCAATTCCTGCTTCCATAGCCCTGTGAAGTGCGTGCAAGCGCCATAAATAATCTTTTTTTACACCGCCGGTATGTACAGAGCTGTATGTTTTTTGGTGGTAACTTTCTTGAAAACATTGGTAGGTGCCGATGCCTACTTCTTGTAATTTTCGAAAGCCTTCTACTGAAAGCGGAGCACAGTTGACGTTGGCGCGTCGGATTTCTCCACTTTTTTCAGAAACGGTGTCGTAGACAGTCTGAATGGTTTCAGCAATCCAGTCTGCTTTGAGTTTTGGATGTTCTCCATACACAAGAAGAAGGCGCTTATGTCCCTGTTCTTCCAGTGCGATTACATCGCTTCGGATTTCTTCACGCGAGAGGGTGCGGCGGGTAAGGTCTTTGTTGGTAACGTTAAATCCGCAGTACAAGCAGCTGTTGCCGCATTCATTGGTGATGTACATTGGAGCAAACAATACCAGTCTGTTGCCGTAGATTGCGTTCTTTACATCGCGGGCAGCGGCAAAGAGCTCTTCGTCAAGTTCAGGGTCAGTTGCTTGAAGTAAGGTTGCCGTGTCTTCAAGTGTAAGCCCTTTTGCGTTACGGGCTTTGCGTAAAATATCAAGAACGTTGGCGCGTTCTGGTTTTGCTGCCTGCGCAAGTGTGTTGTTTATTGCTTGTTCATCTATAAAATTTTCTAGCTCAGAAGTATCGTGTTGCATACGTATCCCACTATCTGGTGCACAAAGATTACCCATGTAGGGTAGGCATCCCCGCAATATGCAGGGATGCCTTCTTTGTTTGGTAGTACAAGTTTCTTACAAGGACAGTTCAATGCCTTTTTCTTTAAGCGCTGCCAGTCTTGCGCTGCGGTCTGCAAAATGTGTATGCAGAAGCTTTTCGGACTGGTGGCTGCAAGGGCCTTCTTTTATGAAACCATCTTTGGCTGCGTAGAGCTTTTGGATCATTGGGTTGTCCTGAGATTTTCGGAATTTATACAGGTTTTTGTCTGCATTGTAGACAGAAGCCTGTCGGATGCCGATGAATTCCAATGTGGCAGCGGTTGCTTCTTTCGCAATATTTAATCCAAGAACAGCGTAGCCGCAGGTGATGCCGGCAATTTTGATAAAACCACGACGACTAATAGTGCCGATGCTTTTTTTCTTCATGCTTTTTTCCCCTATGCGATTTTGCGTTTGGTGAAGCGACGGTTGATTTTGGCGATGGTAGATTTGAAGAGTGAAGCTTCAAGAATACCCGGCTCAAGCGGCTGACCGCCACCGTTTACGCAACCGCCAGGGCAAGTCATTACTTCGATGAAGTGGTACGGGGATTTTCCTGCGCGTACCTGCTTGCAAAGCTCTGCTGCCTGCTCAAGTCCGCTCACAATAGCAACCTTTATGGTGCCGAAATTAGGAACTGGGATTTCAGCGGTTTTGAGGCCGTTGTCAGTGCGAACCATCTTGAGATCTGGATCGACAAGTTTTTCACCGGAAAGCTCTTCATATGCAAGACGAAGTGCTGCTTCCATTACACCACCGGATGTGCCGAAGATGGTGCCTGCGCCGGTGGACATGCCTAATGCCGGATCAGCTTCTTCATCCGGTAGCATGTTGAATTCGATACCTGCTTCTTTAATGAGCCATGCAAGCTCGCGGGTATTAATGGTAGCATCAATATCTCTGAAGCCGCTGGCCTGAAGTTCGGGACGCATTCCTTCAAACTTTTTCGCAATACAAGGCATGATGGAAACGGTGTAGATTTCTTTTGAAAGAGCACCTGTTTCTTGTGCACCATAGGTTTTTGCAAGCGAACCTAGCATGCCGATAGGGGAACGACAGGTGGAAAGGTGATCATTAAGCTCAGGGAAAAAGGTTTCTGCAAATTTAACCCAACCTGGACAACAGGAAGTAAACTGAGGAAGTGGCTTTTTTCCATGCTTAACACGTTCGATAAGCTCAGTGCCTTCTTCCATAATAGTTACATCTGCTGCAAATTCAGTATCCCAAATGTGGTCAAATCCGAGTCGACGTAACGCTGCATGCATTTTGCCGCCGGAATAGGTACCGGTTGCTCCGCCGAAGCATTCGCCAAGTGCGTAGCGAACTGCCGGTGCAGGCATGGATACAACAATCGTGTTTGGGTCTTTAAGTTTTTCGAGAATTTCTCCCACAAAGGAAACTTCTTCACGAATAGCACCAAAAGGACAGTTTGCTAGGCACTGACCACAGTTGACACATGCCGCAGGGTCCACAACCCCGCGTTCCCCATCTTCATGCATTTCCTGAATAGCGCCGGTAGGACAATAGGATTCACATTCACCGCATGCCTGACAGTCGTCTTTATTAACTTGTACAAAAAAGATGTCTGCAGGGTCGGTTTCTGTCGGTGCGTTAACCTTGTAGGTGATACCTTCCATGGAAAGTTCTTCCCCATGAATCATGGTCTGAATATCAGCAAGGTACGCAGGTTGGCTGTTAGCTTTCTCTGCCATCAAAGCAACTCCTTATGAAGAGTGAAAATAGATTTTGTGCCGCGCGTTTGCCTTGGCGGACATAACGCAAAATCTGACTACTTCTGCTATGCAGAGCCCGCTGCACAGTGGGCGGAGAATTCCGTACCAGAGTAGTCGGAAAAGTAAATTGCGATACGTGTTTATGTTTTTTATTCAACAATTACAAATAGTTTTTATGAATAGGTAGGAGTTCAAACCATCAGGTTGTGAAAAAAGTTACAACTAACATTCCAATAACATTGAAGAACTATTTGCATGTGAATGTGGGGGATGTTTTTCGTGCGGAGTCGAAAAAAACCTCTGAACATCGCTGCTCAGAGGTTTTGTGTGCGGAACTAGATCGATCGGGTTCGAGTCTGTTCCGAGAAGACAGAATGTTGTACGGATGCCAGACTACATCAAACGTAACAGGGTACGGGCCTGATGCATTTTGATTATTATGTAGTTTCAGCGGGCATTCTGTTTAGCATAAATCTATTGTTTAATTTCTCGCATAACAATTTCAAGTTTTTGTGAGAGTGCGGCAAGTGCGGTAACAGCATCGGCTGCTGCGCTCATGCCTTGTGCAGCTTCCTGAGTGAGAGTGTTTACCTCATCAGATGCGCGGGCAATTTGTTCTGACGCAGCGGATTGTTCTTCTGACGCGGTTGCGATGGAGCGAACTCGGTCTGCTGTTTGAGTACCTGCTTCAACAATTTGCTCAAGGGCGGTGCCCGCGCTCATTGTGAGTTCAGTATTTCGTTCAATATGGGTCGCAACGTTTTCCATTTGGATCAGTGTTGCTTTGGAACTTTGTTGAATTCCGTTCACTACGCTTTCAACTTCGTTTGTCGCCTGCATTGTTTTTTCTGCAAGCTTACGAACTTCGTCTGCAACGACTGCAAAGCCTCGGCCCGCGTCGCCAGCGCGTGCAGCTTCAATGGCAGCGTTGAGTGCAAGAAGGTTTGTTTGGTCTGCAATGTCGTTAATTACGTTGATTATGCTGCCGATGGAATCGGCTTGAGTGCCGAGCTCGGTAATGGTGTTTCGCATGTCTTCAGCATATTGCTGTACTTCTTCAGTAGACTGCACAACCTTTTTGACAATATCTGCACCGTCGGACGCTGTCCTTTGTGCGATATCGGCATCTTCAGCTGCACGGGCTGCATTACTTGCAACTTCTAACGTGGTGGCGTTCATCTGTTCCACAGCGGTTGCTGTTTCACCGATGCGTTCGCTTTGAATAGATGCACCTTGTGTGGTCTGGTTGATTTGTATTTCTAGCTGGCCAGCTTCTTCGGCAACCTGTTCAGCAATGGATGTCGCTTCCAGAGCAGCACGGCTGATTCGCTCATTTTGCTCTTCAATAACTTTACGCTGGTTATTAAGCTCGGTGAGGTCGTACCAGAATGATACTGAGCCGATGATGTTTTTATCTAGATCGTAAACAGGAGTTGTAGTGGCATCTATGAAGAGAGTACGGCCGGAGGTGAGGGGACGTTCGCAAGTGACATGAAGTTGTTTGCGCTCTTTAATAGCTTTGTCAGAGAGAGTTTCTTTGTTTTTGTTATCCCAGTAGTACTCACCGGAGCTGACCCCCTTGAAACTTTCCGGCGTTCCATTTTTCTCTAACAGACTACAGAGCTGTTGGTTAACCCAGAGCATTTTGAAGTCTGGGCCAACAATGCCGCATGGAGAAGGGATAGCGTTAAGAACACCTTCTGCAAAACCCAGTTTGTCTTTGAGTTCAAGAATCATGCTGTTGATGGCTTCGTGGAGAATACTTATTTCTCCAGAAAAGGTATTGTTTGTTTTTGCCGTAAGATCGCCGGCTGCAACTTTGTTGGCAAAAATGGTCAACTCAGTAAGTGGGTTATTAATAGCGCGGAAGATGAAAATGGCAAGAATAGAGGCAAAGAGTACAGCTATAACGCAAGCAACCATAATCATAGTCTTGGAGCGATCCAGCAGTGCTAATGAGGTTTGCCCTTCCTTAAGTAAATATTCATGGCTGGATTCACCCAATAAATCTAGCATGCTTTCCATCTTATGAGTTGGTTGCTTGTACTGATCCATGAGTTTGTTAGCTTCACTAGGAGAAAGGTCGGAAGCTATAGTCTGCTGCGCTACTTGGTTAACGCCGTTCAGGTATTGAGTATAAATAGTTGCGAAGTTTTGGATTGCTTCGCGCTCCTGATTGGTTAATTCCCTTATTTCGGTTTCCAACTTTGTAATGGCTGCAATTTGTTTGCGCGTGATGGTGCTTATGCTTTCAAGTTCTCGAAGATACGCTTTTTGTTTCTGCTTGTTACCAATGTTAAGGAAAATGTCTTTTTCGTAACGGCGGTGTAGTAGCAGAGAGTTTTTGATTTCTAAAGCTTGTTCTCGAAGCGCCACATCATAAAAAATTAGTTCTTTAATTTGTTCAGTGGAATTTAATGTGGATTTATATCCGATTATTCCAATCAGCAGCGACAACCCAATAGCCGTGCTGAACCCCAGTAGTAAAAGTTTCTTAATAGACATGAAGTTACCCCAAAAGATTTCATCCCTTGCTGTAGGAGGTAAGGGATTGTGTCGTTTGTCTATTTGTTAAGTAGACAATAGGATCGAAAATTAAACGGAGAGTGGCTTTAACGTATTGGTTTGTTTTTCTTTGTGAGGGACTATGTTATTCCCGCTATATAGTGCCACGACAAAAGGAAAAACAATCCATGTTCTAGCATGGTCGCCGTTATAACTTCCGTTTTGCAAGAGGTGCACAGCACGTAACAAAAGGCTGTTTCACTTGAAAACAATCGGTAATAATTAATAAAAGTTTATTTTGTTATGAATGTTACCGTTAAGTCGTGCGGCGATTTTGGCGTGTACACATAATTGATGCTACTGAAAGTAGCGTGATCTATGAGCCGCATTTCTTATACTGCAATAAATGGTTTTTGTCTTGTAACTATTCGATTTAATATAGTTGTTGTATCGTTGTTGCAATAAAAAAGCTTATTCCTTCAAAAAAAGAGGAAGAAGCTTATAGAAATAGTGTGAGTACTTGCACGTGGTGGCGTGTTGCATATGCACTGTCGAAAACATTATCCGGTTTAACTGTCTGAATTTTATATAGTTTTCTGGATATTCAAAAGTTCTCATTGCAAACTTTTTTGTCCACTTTTGGGCAATGACTAGGGATTCATCAAAGGTTAGTTCAAACCCTTGCAGGGTGAGGTTTTTATTTTAACGTGTTTCAGCAAAGCAATGCTTCCTTCTTCTTCTAAAAGAATGAATCTACCATCTGCTAATTGGTTGCGAAACTTGTTTAAGCCAACAGGTCGGCATAACTTTCTGGGTTGTAAGGAGAAGCAGAAGTTATGAGTTGCAGCGATCCACTTTTCTCATCATATGCCGAAAACACTTTTCTTTGAGAAAAATGGGTGACATTGGATAAAATCTGTTGAATGAAAATTCTCTATGAATTTACGCTGAATTGGTAGGGGAATCGATATGTTCCCTTGTTATTTTGGGTAGCCAGTCATGTAAGTGGAACTGCCAAGCGTTTGCTAAGTGTAACATCAGGTTCAAAAAAAAACGATAACGGCCAAGCATAGTTCTCAATCTGCTAATTTAAGTCATCATGCGAGGCTCAATGAGGGATTTTTTTTATTTTTTTCCGTTGACAAAAAACGAGGAGTCCAATACTTACACCTCTCACTTGATGGGCTATCGTTCAATTGGCAGGACGACGGGTTCTGGCTCCGTTAATCAAGGTTCGAGTCCTTGTAGCCCAGCCAAATTTTTCTAAAACAGCAACAGGCCAAGTTGTTGGATGACAATGAAGTTATACTCGGATTTATTTCTGACTTGATCTGAATTGTTATTTGCGGTTCGCCGTATATTTTAGAGAAAATTACAAGTTTTCAAGCGTCCCCATCGTCTAGCCTGGCCCAGGACACCTGCCTTTCACGCAGGCGACAGGGGTTCAAATCCCCTTGGGGACGCCAAGCAAATTCAAGCACTTACATGTACATGTAAGTGCTTTTTTTGTTATATTACCCTGCAAGGTGTAAGCCTAAGGTGTAAGTTTTTGAATTTTTATTTTTAGGCTGCACTTGCATCGTTCCTATCCTCGTCATGCTTGCCATTGTTCCCGGCTTTTGATGTGATTGAACTGAGAATGTTCACCGCTTCATTTTGTCTGTATTGCTTACGTAAGTACTTGTCTGTTTGATGTGTAGATTTATGTCGTAGCAGTTCCTTTACATCCATAAGGCAGGCGCCATTTGTATGAGCAAGTGTTCCTGCTAGTGCACGAATACCGTGGACACCAAAAGGCGTAACTTTTGCTTTCACGCAAAGCCTTTTAAGCCACCGCATGTGCAGACCTGCTTCAAGCTGTATCCCGGAAAAAACATAAGAACGTTTGCTGCCTACTTGAAGCTTATATTCTTTAAGTTTGGCGGCCAGTTCAGTTGCCAGTGGGATTAGGTCACAGCTTTCGATGCGGTCTTTCCTTTTTCTTGTTCGCAAACCGATTTGCTCACCCATAAACTTCACATCAGCCCATGTAAGGCGACGCATTTCAACGCGCCTAGCGGCGGTCATGAGTAGGGTAAACAATACTAGATAGTGTTGTGGCTCATCGCTTTTTACCCCCAGTTTCAAGACCTTGAGCATATCTTCAAGTGGCGGCATGTAATGAGGTTCTTCTCCTGTGGAAGCTGCCTTTGGTAGCCTGCAGAAAGGATTGACCTCTGGCATTTCCAGATAATCGATGCCCCAGTTCCAAGCAGCCTTCAGATTTTTGATCTGCCTATCCACGTTTTTGCCGGAGTACTGTTTCTTAAGGGCATTGAATACGTCGAGAATGTCCTTTTTGCGCACATTGGACACCGGCGTTGTGGGGGAAAGGACGCCTGTTTCAAAGAAACGGCGAAAGGCACGCTGTTTTTCCTTTGCTAACTTGTAGTTCTCGTCTGTGAATGTATTAAATGCATGTTCCATGTACAATTCAGCCCATTCACCAACCAATATGTTTTTAAAGCTTTTTTGCTTTGTATCTGCCTCCTGATCGGCAAGTTCCAACCTTTTGCGCTCTTCGTTTTGCCACTGCAGGGCATCACGCTTGCGGTCAAAGTTTTTGGTTTTTCTATGTACTTTACCGTTACGGTCTGTGTAATAAAGTTGTCCTTTCCATTTACCGTTTTTCATTTGAAACGCCATATAATTACCTTTCTATGAAAAACTGCTTATTCCTACCTAAGATATTAGAACAAATTGAACTTTGAATGCAACTTTTTTCTACAATGAGTATTTTTAACTGCAGCTGCTTCTTCAGAAGCATTTTCTGAAGACTGCTTTTTCTGTAAGTTGATATATGCATCAACCTTATCTTCTGGAAATCGTAGTGCCCTTTTCGCAATGTAAAATGCACCAAGCTTTTTTTTCATATCCTGTCGCCTAACAAGGCTTTCAGAACAATTTAATAATATTGCAACTTCTTTTGTTGTTAAGTTCTTAGGTTCGGCCATAAACAGTTTTCGTACCTTTGTTGCCCTTTTTTTATGCAGGTGGACAACTTTGCCCTGCTTTTTAACAAACTCCTTTGACAACGGTTACGGGGTTCTCGCCTCCTAAACAAAATTGTTTAAATGAACCCCAACCAATAAGTATGGATTACTTTTTCTCGCGAATTGCAAGGGTTATGCACGAGAAAAAAGGTGTTTTTCTATAATATATTGATATGTATGGTTATAAAATCAAAAATTGTCCTGACATGAGATGTTGTAAATAATAAATTCGGGTAGGTAAGCTTGAGAATCGGTTGTGATTTTACCCATGAATGGTGCCGAGATACGTTGTGGTAACTTCGCCACGATTGTGCCCTAATTCGTGGGCAAGAATATTGATTGCTTGGTCATGTGTGTTGCGCCAATCTTTACCATGCTGTTGATATGCTGCTTCTCGGTAATCCGAAGGTGACGGGTAAAGGCAGGGAGCGGCTAAGTTCGTTAGTTCCCTGTAGCGGGCTTGGGCGTATGCATGCCGCAGCCCATGTAAGGAAGCTCCACAAGTTTTAATGCATAACCCCATTCGGCTTATGATTTTGTAGACATATTTTTCCCACGATGATTCTGAAACAGAATCAGGCCAGCTATTGCCATGTTTTCCAATAAACGGGGTTAATGCTTTGACTGCCTCGATTTGTTCTTGGGAAGGGGTGTGCAGGATGCGGTCCCGTCCCCCTTTGGTTCCCGCAGATATATAGATACGACCATCAGAAAGCAGTGCGGTCTCAGGATTTATTTTTCGCGCTTCTTCATGGCGTAATCCCAGTTCACGCATTACGGTTAGCTGTCGACCAATTCGTTGAAATCGTTCTGATCCTGACAGAAGTTGGTCAAGGACCGCGCGGTAGACAATTTCGGGTACTGCTTTTGATTGTGTTGTAATATAGCAGCGTTTTCCTACCCCAAACTCACTATTGTTTTTGTGTATCGTTTCATTACCGTATGCACGACACATTTGGCGTACGCTTGAAAGGTATGCTTTGATGGTGGATACTGCGAGACCTTGTTGCTGCCAATCTTCTACCACGACTCCCACGTGCCGATTCGAGATGTTTTTCCAATGCTGTACTCGGTAACCCAGCTGATGAAGTCGCTTCGAGAATCTTATGGATTGTCCACGGTTGTTGTATTGCGTTTTACCCGATCCAGTTAGGCGTGCTATTTTTGCTCCATATAGTAGTTTGTTTTTACTCATTAAAAATTCCTTTTTATTTTCCTATACTGCATTGCAAGAGCGAATGTTAGGCCGTGAATCTTTTTTTTGATATGAAAGTAAAAAGGCCATGCAAATAGATTGCATGGCCTTTTTTATTGTTCTGACATTGAATTTAAAAATTGGTAATAAGCTGTCCGTAGTTATCCTGTTGGATCAAAAGAATTACTTTAAGAAAGTAAGTAGATAATAAAATTTCCCTATATATATCACCGCACCATATTTACTACTATTGCGTGCTGTGTGACAGCAACAACACAGCCATTAATGTTCAATCCGATAGCCACAGCGGTGTATGCACCGTGTATATTCGTGGCCAAAAAACGCAATTTTATATGGACGTCCGTATTCCATTTACGAACGGGCAAGCGGGAAGAAATGAATAACGGCGAAAAGCCGTAAGTCGAGTGGTATATTCACCACCGAAAAATAAAATGTAGTATTCATCAGCGTTCAGCTGGTAGATCACCATCTGTCTGTTTCACTTTGAAACAGACAGATGAAAAATGTGCCTTTCGAAGAAGGCGCCTCCTGAATTTAGAAAAAATTTTGAGTAGGCAACAACTGTTACGCTACATGGAAACCTGAAATCAGCCGCTAAAAAGCACGTGTAACCAGGCACCGTAATTACTGCTTTTATACAACATCGATAACGCAATTGTAAGGTCTGCAGAAAATATTTGCGTTTCAGTGCAGGTAGTAGAAATTTAATCCCAACAGGAATGTTCGCTTTTTATGCGAATATTTCTGTTGGGATTTCTTTTATGAGAATAACTGAATGACTTTTATGTTGACTGAAGACTGCAATATCGAGCTACAACAATAGTAATTTTGTAGTGATAAGATGACATAACCATCTTAAGGAAATGAAATTGACAGAACCACATTAAATTATATTACATTTTTTTGTGAGAAGATTATGAATTACGCCGTTGTAGAACTGTTGCAGCATGTGCCGAATTACATGGAATTAGTTGGTAATTATCCCATTTTTAATAGCCATTAAAAGTAGAAACTTGGCAGAAAGTTGTAGTTTTTGGATAGGGGGTTGATCCTACAACAGAAAAGTGGACACGGAGTTAAGCCACAAGGTCATATTGTTCATTACGGTATTCATATTCAACCGGGGACACCCATCCATTGCTAGAATGACGCCGTCTTCGATTGTAGTATGCTTCGATATAATTAAATAGAGCCAACTCAGCTTCATGCTTGGTTTTAAATTTTGCATGTCGGATTAATTGGTTCTTGATGGTATGGAAGAAAGATTCAGCAACAGCATTGTCCCAACAGTTGCCTTTTCGGCTCATGCTCTGAATATAGCCTTGCTTTTTCAAGCAGCTGCGGAAATCATTGCTTGCATACTGTACGCCTCGGTCACTGTGGATCAAAAGTCCAGAAGAGGGTTTCCTTCGAGCGACAGCCTTCTTAAATGCGTGAATAACAGAATGGCGTTCCAAGGAATCGCTTAAATCCCAGCCAACGATTATTCTTGAGTACAGATCGATGAATACGGTTAAATAGTACCACTTACTCCCGACCTTAATGTACGTAATGTCTGAGACCCACGCTATGTTCGGAGCAGAAAACGTAAAGTTACGATTGAGCAAATTGGGCGCAACGGGTTCTGTATGAGTTGAGTCCGTTGTAGGAACAAATTTCTTTGCATACTTGCATACAAGTCCCAAAGCACGCATATGCCGCGCAACACGAGCTTGGCTGACATTCTGGAATGCAGGCTCTTCGCGCAATTCAGAAGTGAGCATGGGGCTTCCGATCATCCCCTTATGCTCGTTGTATATTCTTGATATGCGCTTGCGCAGTAGCGCGCGCTCCTGCTGTCGTTGTGACTCTGGACGTTTAAGCCAAGCATAATACCCGCTCACGGAAATTTGTAAGATATGGCACATCTTCTTCATCGGAAACGTGGAGCGGTTTGACTGCACGAACTTGAATCTCATTTCGATGCTCTGCTGAAGATGCCCAAAGCTTTTTTTAAGATATCTCGCTCTATTTCAGAATCTTGGAGCCGTTTTTGAAGTTCTCTTATTTTCCGTTGCTCATCGGTTAATGCTTCATTTCCGTGGCCAGGGAACGCGATTCCTCTTTGTGCAGTAAGCTCTCTACGCCACCGATAAAGCATGTCTTTGGGAATCCCCAGGCTTTCTGCTACTCCAGCCACGGTGCGATCTGGTTCATCACATAGCAGCACAGCATTTTTCTTGAACTCAGCATCATATGTTCTACGCTTTCGGGCACTCATATCCATCTCCTCTTTGATTCAGGATAATGGCTTAACTAGGTGTCCACAAGTTTGTAGCAGGATCAGGTAATCAGTGGTGGGCAAGCGGTAGTTGGTAGCTAAAGCGAATTCATAGATTTAAGATCGAATGCTTTAATTTTACTTTTTTCTAAAAAGTATAGGTTGTTATGGCTTTGGGGTTGTGTTTGCATATTTGTTTAGTTAATGAATCTAAAAACTAGAAAGAATATAGGGAAGTTGTCCTCGTTCTTCTCTTGAAAATATGACTCCAAACGACTTTGCCGTACGTAGGTTAACCATTCAACTAGTCAGATTTTTCTAAAATCTTCCGGTCAGATTAAGGGAAGACCTCCTACTCAATCATCACTATAGGCGATGATTGTCGTATTACTGTTGTCGGTAATATTCTTTGTAAGTACAAGTTAGATGAGCTTCTTCAGATAGTTAATGTAAGAAAGGGTTGTTAGTATGTATTATTGTCTTGAGCAACTAAGCTTTGAAGAGTGCGATGTAGAAAGTAATAAAATCGCAGTTTCTGGTAGTGACCGTGATATTACTTGGCAGGAATTCAAATCAGAGGTCGATGAACTGATTGAAAGGCTTCGTTCATATAACTTACCTAGTGGACATCCTGTTGTTATTTATGGCCATAAAGAAGTCAAATTTATCGTAAGTATTGTTGCATGCATTTCTTTAAAGTTACCTTATATTCCAGTGGATACGATTTATCCTTGTGAAAGACTAAATAAGATTATTGATATCGTTAAATCTTCAGTGTTGATTGACACAATTTCTGGAGAACTGACTAGAAAAACAAGTAATAATCCTGTGTCTTATGTTGAGGAAGATCCAATTGCTTACATTATGTTTACTTCAGGAAGTACAGGCGAACCCAAAGGGGTTCAAATCACACATGGGGCTGTTGCCGATTTTGTGAAGTGGCTTAGGAGTGATTTTAATATATCCAGTGAAAGTGTTTTTATGAATCAAGCGCCTCTTAGTTTTGATTTGTCTGGGTATGAGCTTTTTGGTTTCTTGTCCTATGGAGGCACTGTTGTATTAAATAGCAGAGAGAATATTCAAGATCTCAAAAGCTATTTTGATAGGGTAAAGAGCTATGCGTGTAATACTTGGGTTTCAACTCCCTCTTTTATCAGTAAGTATTTGATGTCGTCAGACTTTAATCAATCTGGTTTTGATAAGTTACAGAAATTTATTTTTTGTGGAGAGGTGCTTCCTGTTAAAACTGCAAAGAAAATTGTAAGCGCTTTTCCTGAAAGTCAACTTATAAATTCGTATGGACCAACTGAAGCAACTGTGGCCGTTACGATGGTTAATATTGATAATGAAATACTTGATGCTTTTTCTAATGAGAGTTTGCCCGTTGGGCGTGTCAGGGGGAATAAAAAGGTTCGTATCGATAGTCTTGAACACTCAACTACAGGTGAAATTGTAGTTTTTGGAGAGAATGTTTCTATAGGCTATTTTAATAATCCTAGTTTAAACGAGAAGAAGTTTGAAAGTGTTAACGGCATGAGGTCATTTAACACTGGAGATTTTGGGTATATTAAAGATGGGTTGTTATTTTTTGCCAATAGGGCAGATGACATGATTAAGCTACATGGCTATAGAATTGAACTGGGTGAAATTGATAGTACAATGATGAATGTTCATGGTGTTGAGTGCTCCGTTACTATTCCATTAAAGCGAGGTAATGAAATAGTTAAGTTGGTATCATTTGTAATTTCTACCGGAACATCTGTTGATGGAATTAATAAGGAAATCACGAATAACTTACCATATTATATGATGCCTTCAGACATTGTATTTGTAGACGATTACCCAAAGACAATTAATCACAAAATCGATAAAAAAAAGTTAGTTCAATTCTATACTTCATCTTAAATGATTATGTTAAATAAGTTAGGTGGCTTGTGAGTTCAGTGTCGAAGCATGTTGTGTCTTTTTTGTTGGCTTTTTTTATAATAGAGATAGCTTTGGTTTTTGGTGGTCAGAACCTTATTTTTAATCTTTTAGATTATAATCCCCAAAAAATATCTCAACTTAAATCCGAACTTAAATCTCAAACATTAAGAAATGATTTAGAAACAGGAAAAGTAGTAGTTTTTGGCTCCTCTGAACTTTCAGCTGGCAGCAAGAGGATATTAAGATTTATGGTATCCAATTTTTTTAGTGATAACAATCAGCCTATTAAGACTATTGGAAAGGGAGGGCATCAACTTTTTATTATTTTGTCCGAATTAGCAGCGTTGCATAGCTCTAAGACTGTAGACCAAGCTCGGATAGTAGTTTTGTTAAGTCCTACATGGTTTACCGGAAAGCATGCAAATGGTGCAAAGATGTCTGTTTTTCTGAAGTATATGACGAATGATATGATGTATAAACTATATACTAATAGCGAGATAGATGATCATTATAAATTTTTAGTAAGTGAATACATAACTGCTAATGAAAAAGAAATGTCAGGTAGTAGTAAATCTTACGATCTGATTAAGAACTACGGTAAGAAATCCTCATCTGCTAGTTATAATGCAGCATTGTTGTCTTATCTTTCAGAAAAATTTTTGCTTTTCTCTAAAATTGATTTTTATAATGAGAAAGATAATTATCAAGTTGGGCGAATGGTTAAGTATGATTTTCCTTCGCTAGACTATGATGTTTTATATGAACAGGCAAAAAGATATAACAAGGAAGCATCAACTAACAATGTTTATGGAATCAGAAATGGTTACTTTAATAGACATGTTATAAGAAAAGATAAGAGCATTAGATTCTCAAGCGTTGGGAAAATTAGAGATATGTCTGAAAATCGCGAATATGACGCTTTGATGAATTTGCTAGCGTTACTTAAGGAATATAAAATAAAGCCACTATTTGTCATGCAAGATCTCCATCCATCCATATACACCGAGGGTAGAGAAGAAATACTGCCGTTACTGGCTACTATTAAAGCTTCAGTTGTTGGTGCAGGATTTGAATACTTGGATATGTGGTCCTATCGTGAAGCAGATTATGTAAATGGAAAATTAAAAGATAAAATGCATCTAGGGGAATTAGGCTGGGTGAAGATTAATAAAAAAATTATTGAACATTTTAACCTGGACTAAGTTTTAACTTTGGGTGACTTATGAGTTTTGCTAAATGGTTTGTGGTCTACTTTTTAATCATACTTGGGTTAAGAATCTTATATATTGAGAATGAAATGGCTGAATATTTAAGCAGTAACCTTCAGTCTACTGTGAAGTTTGTTTATGAGGCATTTTGATGGATGTAGCGTTACCCTTCTCTGGAATTGGTTTTTTTCTTTTGTCGTTCGCATCAGTTGCGATCTTGTTATTTTGTAAACATTTTTTATCTAGCTATATTAAATATAAATACATTCTTTTTTCACTGATTGTTGTTTATATTGCCTTCTTTTTGCCGTTTCAAGCAACTATAGGAATCTTATTATTCTCAATTTATATTTATTTGATATACTATGTGTTTTCCTATAAGGGATGCCGCAAGACTCTGCTCCCTATCGTTTTAGTATCATTACCTATGATTTTATTTAAATTAGATGTCGATGGTATGTATAAAATTATAGGGATATCATACATAACTTTTAGAGTTATCCAAGCCATATCTGATCATAAAAACTATGGTAGTCTTGATTTCTTTGAATTCACATCATATTTATTCTTTCCTCCGACTTTATTAGCTGGACCAATAGATCGATCATATAGATTTAAGAATGACTTAGACAATGGGTATGCTAATATATCGACTAGTAACTTCGTTAGTGGATGGGAGTTGTTAGTTATCGGGGGCTTATATAAATTTGTTTTAGCAGAGTTTGTCGCTAAATTTTGGTTGGCTGAGATCGATGCAACTAGTACCTCTATAGTTACTATGATCAACAGTGCGTATTCTTATACACTGTTCTTTTATTTTGATTTTGCAGGTTATAGTGCAATGGCTATGGGTGTTGGAATTATGCTTGGCATAAGTGTTCCGAGGAATTTTGATAAACCTTATTTAGCTAAAAACCCTCAAGATTTTTGGCGACGATTCCATATAACACTGGGTTCGTGGTTAACGGATTATTTTTTCAAACCAATATATATGTATCTACAACGTTTTTCATATTTCAGAGGGCGACGTCTTCTTGTTCAGAACATCTCAATCACTTTGACTTTTTTATTGATGGGGATGTGGAATGGCTTAGTATGGCATTATGTTTTTTCTGGGTTGCTGTTTGGGTTATATTCTTCCATCCACAATTGTTATGTTCATTATGTAAAGAAAGGAGGAACAGATATATTTTTAGTGATTCCTAACGCATTGTCTTTATGTATGAAAAGATTAATTATGGTTAATTCAGTTGTTTTAGCCTTGTATGTTTTTAGTGGGAGAGTGCCGCTATAGTGCGGTTTGTTATGAAACGTTCAACATGCTGGTATTATTGTGACTTTGAATGAAAGAGTAAAGAAACTGGTTGAGGAATTGACATTTAAAAAAGTATCAATCGATGAACCTTTGTATACATCTAATTTAATAGATAGCATGGGAACAGTCGATCTTGCTCTAATGTTGGAAGATGAATTTAATATTAAAATAGGCACTGAAGATATAATAGAACCTAACTTTGATAGTATAGAAAAACTAAGTAACTATATAACAACTAGAATATCATGATTTTTGGGATCTAATTCCTTTTGACTCATGCAGTTAAGCAATAATGTTCTTATTGTGATCAAGCTTAAATAAGTTATGGTTATTTTTGGTGTACGGTGTTTTTCAAGGAAGTTGTCCACATGGATAAGTAGCGCAACATACAGAATTGATGAATTTTTTGTTCGATCTTCAGAGCGATGGAGCCAAACTGGTGCGGGAGAAATTGTCCGTTCACTTCGTAAGCTTCTCCGTCAAGGCTCGAGAATCTAACGATAAAGAAATGATCCAAGAAGTTTTTCTGTATTAATGTATATTTGGTTGTCTGTAGGTGTAAATTAGGTGTAAATTTCCCTGCTTTTCGTGTTGCAAGTGCTTTTTGTGATTTTTCATGAGTCCTATAAATAAAGGAATAAGCAGTTTCTGCTAGATATGACACCTGCCTTTCACGCAGGCGACAGGGGTTCAAATCCCCTTGGGGACGCCAAGCAATTTAAGCTCTTACACGAAAGTGTAAGAGCTTTTTTTGTGTTTTGAACCCATCCGGTACGAACTTTGGCATTTAATTTTAGTCTGCACTTTAGGCATCGTTGTTATTGGATTGTTTTTGATTTTCCATTTCAGTTTGCGATGTTCTCTTCTACCTGAGCATTTTTTCTTCAAATTTAACCGTAAGCTTCCCCGTCAAGCTGACAGTTCAAAATTAGAGTTTTCAGCGTTAATAGCTAAAAATTCTGATGGGGTAAGGCCATCAAGTGCATCGTGTGGTCGTTGCTCATTGTAGGACAACTTCCACCAATACGTGATTTCACGAACCTCTTCGAGATCGCGAAATAAATACAAATTCAAGACTTCCGTTCTGTAAGTCTTGTTAAACCGTTCGATATAGGCATTCTGATTAGGCTTGCCCGGCTGAATGTACTGAATGCTCATGCCGACAGACTCTGCCCACGCAACAAACTCTCCTGAAAGGAATTCCGGTCCGTTATCAGTACGTAGAGTTTGCGGTAATCCTCTTTCATAACGAAGCCGTTCAAACACGCGGATTAACCGCATTCCAGTTATGGAAGTATCAATTTCAATATGCAAAAGTTCGCGGTTAAAATCATCAATGACATTGAAAGTTCTAAACCGTTTCCCTGCATAAAGTGAATCACTCATGAAATCTGCAGACCAAGTCATATTAGGCTGATTTGGGGCTAGTAGAGGCTGTTTAACCCGCTTGGGGAGCCGTTTCTTTGCTCTGCGTTTTTGATTCAACCGAAGGTCGCAATAAACACGATAAACCTTTTTATGGTTCCATGGATGAGTACGACGTAGCGCACGAAAGCATTTCCAAAATCCCCAGCGAGGGTGCTTGGCTATCAACTCATTGAGCGCATTAATGACATCCTCATCTGAGCGGATTTGTGGAAGCCGATAATACGCCGTCCGCGATATGCCCATACAAGCACAGCCTCGAGATATCGACAGCTTGTGCTCAGCAACAAGAAATAGAACTGCTTCACGTCTGCGGGACGGCGTTAAAGCTTTTTTTCGATGAGATCCTTTAATGCACGATTTTCGAGTGCCATGTCGGCGTACATTCGTTTGAATTGCGACAGCTCGTGCTCCATATCTTTCATCCGTTTCAAATCCGAAGCCTGCATGCCACCATACTTAGATTTCCAGTTGTAATAGGTGGCATCTGAAATTCCATGACTGCGGCAAATGTCTTTGACTTTGCTGCCGGCTTCGCCTTCTTTCAAAATCGCAATAATCTGAGTTTCAGTAAATCGTGATTTCTTCATAGATATCTCCTGACTGCGTTATGCCAGAAAACTCTATTTTTGACTTGTGTCTTTTTAGGGGAAGCTTACGTAACCAGATGATTTGTCGTAATTTTTTCTTTTCTTAAAGGTCTCCTGACGCCTTCTTGAGGGTGATTTCCCTCCTCAGGATTCATTCTGAGGCTGCGGACTTTTCTATAGAACTGAAGAGGTTGAGATTCTTTTTGTAAAAAAACAATGCAAAAAATGCTGACACTGATACAGAGAGAACAAGTCAATATTTTAAAACGGAATGAATTTTATAAATATATTTCAAACTTAGGGTAAAATCATTCAGACAGATGGGAGACAATTCAATGCTGATTTTTGGCCCAGTACCTTCTCGTCGATTAGGGCGTAGCCTGGGAATTAATAACATTCCCCCTAAAATTTGTTCATTATCCTGTACCTACTGCCAGGTCGGAAAAACGAATAAAATGCAGGTTTCCAGACAATCATTTTATGAACCCGAGAGGATTCTAGATGAGGTACGTCAAAAGATACAAAGCGCTACAGAACAGGGCGAGCCAATTGATTTTCTCGCCTTTGTTCCTGATGGAGAGCCTACTCTTGATATCAATCTTGGCAAAACGATAGATCTACTGCGTCCTCTTGGGAAAAAGATTGCTGTAATAACCAATGCTACGCTTCTCTGGCAGGAGAGAGTCTGTGAGGATCTCTATAAAGCAGATTGGGTTTCTCTTAAAGTAGATGCTGCGTCAGAACATGTATGGCGCCGGATTGATCGACCACATCGAGAGCTGGAGCTTCCACGTATTTTAGAAACAATGCTTCAGTTTTCTAAAAAATTTAAGGGAACTTTGGTTTCAGAGACCATGCTACTTCGTGGAGTAAATGACGACCTTAATGCGATTAATGAGATAGGTGCTTTTTTAGAAAAATTAAATCCATCTAAATCCTACCTGTCTATTCCAACGCGTCCACCAGCAGAAAAAATTGCTCACTCCCCTGACGAAGAAGCGTTAAATGCCGCGTATAATCTTATCCAAGATAAGGTGCAAAACGTGGAATGTCTTTTCGGGTATGAAGGGAATGAATTTTCTTCAACCGGTAATGTACAGGACGATTTATTAAATATTATTGCCGTCCATCCAATGCGTGAAGACGCTGTTCGCAATTTTTTAAAAAATGCTGAAACCGATTGGTCCCTTATTAATAAGCTGATTGATCAAGATCTTCTTTTTGCAACGGATTATGAAGGAAAAAAATTTTATTTGCGCCGGTTACACAAAAAATAAGTACGAATTGATTTGTTATTAGAGAGGCTGAACTGGTTTTTCAGCAGGAGAGAGACACAAGTATAGCGTTCAGAGACACCTCAGCGGTTTTATGAGCCCACTTTTTGATGTTATAAGGGGCAGGCGAATGAAGGATTGAATTTCCTCTCGTAATCGTTGGCCTATCAGCATTGACCTAGCAGGGGGCGTAACCTGTCTGAAGGTATCAGCAGAATTAAAATTTAATCCATGTGAATTTGAAGAGATGGTCTGGATTGAATGACATACTGAAATAATGGTGATGTAGTATGATCGTCTCTCAAAAAAAGAGGATGCACGGAACAGTGCATCCTCTTTAATTTACAGGGAGCTATCGTAAAAATATTCAAGACTACAATCAGCAATGTTAGTTTGTATGCTTACTGGCTAATTACGAATCTTAGGAATTTTTCAGGTGTGTAATTATGGTATTCAGTTCAGATGTCATAGTTGAAAGCTTGTGTACTGAATCAGATGCTAATGCCATAGATTCTGCAGTTTCGGTTGCAATGCGGTTAACCTCTTCAGAGCCGCGACTTATCTGTTCTGAGGCAGCGGACTGTTGTTCACTTGCAGTGGCAATAGAACTAACTTGATCCGAGTTAGCCACGACAATATCAACAATCGACCGCAGAGCGTCACCAGACTGTTGTGCAAAACCAGTAGAACGGACAACGGCACAGGATGCTTGATCCATACCTTTAATATTATCTCGTGATGCCAGCTGAATAGCGCGTATCGCTTCATCTACTTCTTTTGTAGCCAACATTGTTTTTTCTGCCAGCTTGCGAACTTCATCTGCAACGACAGCAAATCCACGTCCGGCTTCACCAGCTCGGGCTGCTTCAATTGCAGCGTTCAGGGCAAGCAAGTTGGTTTGGTCAGCAATATCTGTGATGACAGTCATTACTGACTCAATGTTTTTGGCCTGTCCGCCCAAATCTGCAAGACTTGTCTTCAATTTACTTGAATGGTCTTCGACTTCACCAATAGATTCTACAACGGTATGTACAATACTTGCACCATGTTCTGCTTTTTCTCGAGCAGAAGTGGCATATTCCGCTGCTTCACTGGCATTGCGGGCAACTTCAAGGACCGTTGCATTCATCTCTTCAATAGCCGTGGCAGACTCTGCTGCTCGCTCACGCTGAATGCTAGATCCATTTGCGGCTTCTTGAATTAATTGTGAAAGCTCTTGGGTTGTATAGGTAACACCATCAACAATTTCTTCAAGTTGTGCTGCGGCTTGAAGCAAGCCATCTCGTTTTGCGTTTTCAGCTTCACGCCTTGCTTCTTCGGCATCCTGCATTGCAACCTGAGCTCTTGTAGATTCTTGCTCAGCTTCCTTGGTCTTATTCTCAGACATCGCAATCATGTTTTTAAGGCTTGTAACCATAACGTTTAAGGACGTTGACAAGTTACCAATTTCATCGTGTTGTTCGATCGCTAAGTTTTGTTCAAGATTTCCGTTAGCGACATTTTCTGCAAACCCTACACATTTGTTAAGGGACATAATAATCTTGCGAACAATAAGAAATACTACCAGTGCGACTAGTATCAACCCGATGAGACTAATCAAAATATTGCTATTTTTAATGGCTGTGACTTCAGAAAAAATATCGTCAACGTTTGCAGCCACAGCGACAATCCATCCTGTTTTAGGCTCGGTTCGATATGTGATAATCTGGCTTACGCCTTGCCATTCAGTACGAAGAACGCCGTTTTTGCTCCTCTCCATTTCTCGACCATTAGGATTGTCAGTCACGCGGGCTTTCATGATGATTGACTTGTCGGGATGAGCACACAAGTACCCAGCTCTGGACATCATAAATGCGTATCCTGTTTTTCCCATTTTTACGGGGTCAACAAACTTGGTTGAGAATGCTGTGAGGTTTAAAGCCCCAACAAAAACGCCCTTAATATCTCCATGTAGCCGATATGGGATGGCAATAACAATAATGGGCTTTCCAGTCGTTTTGCTTATTAGTGCATCAGAAATTGCGACATCACCGCGTATGGCTTTTTTGAAATAAGCTCTATCAGAGATTGTAAGTGTGGCGTTTGATCCAGCAGCTGAATATGCAGATGCTATCCCCTTTTTATCAAACAGCCCCATCCCTGTGTACTCTCCATATATTTGAAGAGAGTCTTTAAGAATAGCTGTCGCACGAAGAGCTAATTCCGGATTTGCAGTTTCCTGCGAAGTTAGTTCCTGAAAGATAGGGTGATGAGAAATTTGTGTAAGGTCTTTCTGTATCCCGTCCACCCAGAGAGACATTTGAGTGCTAATGCCTTTAACAACTTGATCTGACTGGTGCAGCATGACTTCTGAAATAGCGTTGTCAGCAAGCTTGAACGAAGTGTATGTGACTGCGCCAAGAGCTAACGCCATCACTAGCAAAGTAGGGACAAGGAATTTGTTTCGCAGATTCCAATTCATAGAGACTCCTCTTTTTATCATGGGCAATGGTTTCAACAGGACAATTTAAAGTAGAGCCAACAAGTTGGATGTATGTATTCGCTTACATACAAGGAGGAATAGGTATCTTTTTAGCGTAAAATGATCAACCAACTAATAGTAATAAAAAGAGTTTTGTTACTGTTAATTATAGAGCCTATTTCACGAAGTGCCGGGTTCATGCTCGGGATAGAAAGTGGAGAACAGTCAGTATGGTGGTAGCATTATAGATGTAGATAAAAAAAGCAGTGTGTTCCCGTTGTGGCAATAACGGCAGGAACACACTGCTTTTTTTGTAAAGCGGAAGTAAATTGTTAGCGTATGAGGAGGTTGCACGAAGTTTGGTGGAGTACTTCGCGGCAATGATGCTGTTTAATTACTTCTCGATAACTGCTGCGGTTACAGAAACTTCGCAAAGGAGTTCTGGTCGTGCAAGACGTGCTTCAATGCACGCTCTGGCTGGTGCATAGCCTTCTTCGAACCATGTGTCCCATACGGAGTTGAACCCAGCAAAGTCTTTCATGTCTCTCAAGTAAACCAGAACAGAAAGAACATGCTTTCTATCGCTGCCTGCTTCTTTCAGAAGAACGTCTACTTTCTCAAGCATGTTACGTGCCTGATCACAAATATCACAGTCAGAGTTGTCCGGAACCTGCCCACAAAGGTAAGCTACTCCGTTAAAAATTGTTGCTTTGCTCATACGGACGCCGGGTGTAATTCGAGTAATTTCTGACATAATTTTCTCTACTTTTGGTTCTTAAATAAATCTGCAGGGCCGGAAGCTTGAGTGAATTTCATAGCGGCAATCTCGCCAAGCGGTACCCCTTTTAAAGGAGGACGAATAGTTAAGTAGCCGACTTCATCCGGTGTAGAATCTAGTTCATCAGCGAGAATTTCGTTGATGGCTGATCCACACATTCTGCCCTGACATGGGCCCATGCCAGCGCGAGTGATGATCTTAATTTCGTTCGGATCATGTGCACCCTGACTGATAACTTCGCGGATTTCACCCACAGTGACGTTTTCACAGCGGCATACCACGGTCTCATTCTCGAATGCGTATTGTCCTGCACGTGGTGCATACATTGCATCGATAAATGGTCTAGGGTGCTTATCTTTTGTGATTTTTGCAGTAATCGGTTGCGCCATTTCATCACGAGCTGTGGAGGAAAGAATGCCGAGACTTTTAGCGATTTCCAAGCCCGTCAGTTCGCCTTTTAAGCCTGCTGCAACTGCACCGGAAACATAGTTGCCGTCACCTGCAACAAAAACTCTGTCGTGGTTCGTGCGTCCCCAGTTGTCGCAAACTGGATGCCAGTAACGCAACTCAGGGTTCCAATGTAATTCACAGCCAACCTGACGCATCATGTGGGTGTTTGGAATAACACCAAAATGAAGCAGTGCAACGTTGGTCGGGATGGTAACGGTTTTACCTTTGTGGGTGCATTCAACCTGTTCCACTTTGTCCTGACCAATCATCTTCAGGCCGGAGACCCCACGCAGGTAAGGTACTTTAGATTTTTTGATGTCCCAGAGAATCTTGAGACCCTTCAGGAGAAAATCTGTTCTCAGTAAAGCACGTGGAAGATTTTTGACCACGGAGAGAGAAGGAATAAGCGGCGTTGTGTCCAGAATTGCTTCAATCTGAACCCCTTTCTTAATGAGAAGAGATGCTTCAAGCAGTAACAGTGGACCGCTACCACAAATAACTACTTTCCCTTCAGGAGAAAGGCCTGCTTCCTTGGCAAGGTTGTTTGCTGCACCTGCACCTAATACGCCGGGAAGAGTCCATCCCTGAAGGGGCACTGGGCGTTCCATGGCCCCGGTTGCGATAACGGTGTAGTTCGTTGTGATGTGGTGCGAGGCACCTTCACCGCTGTAGCAAATGTTTCCATCGGCTTCGACCTGCCAGACGGTTGCGCCGCCTTTGTACTTTGCGTTGCTTTTTCTGAAACGCTGCACGATGGCACGACCCTGAGCGTAGTCTTCTCCGAAGAACTCCAGCTGTGCCGCAGAGGTTGATTCAACATTTCGGTAGATCTGTCCGCCGGGATGAATTTGTTCATCAAGGATGAGTGTATCAAGCCCCATTTCTGCAAGGGTTGCACCGCAAGAAAGTCCAGCAGGACCAGCGCCGATAACAACAACGTCATAATGGCTCATTAGCTTGCCTCCTCTTGCACGAAGTTTCGGTTAATAACCATTCCTTCTGCAACTTCAGTCATGCATGCCTGCTTTTTAGTGCCGTCAATTTCCATAAGGCATTCGTAACAAACGCCCATCAAACAATGCGGACTGCATGGCTTTTTTGAAGAAGGGGAAACGCGGGAGATGATTTCTCCACAACTTAAAAGGGCTGCTGCCACACTCATTCCTGCAGGAAGAGAGATATGTTTACCATCGAGCAGAACAGTTACTGTCTGCTGAGCATGTGAAGGATCGATTTTAAACATTGAAACGTCCATTGCTGAAATGAGAAATAACCTCTGCGTTGCTGCCATTAATAATCCACGGTGCTACAACTGATGCGTGCATTGGATTAAGCGAAACAGCGCTATGAAGTGCCAGTACATAGATGTTTGGATGAGTCGGAAGCGTGTCATAAATTGGTGCGCCGTCTGGAGTCATCACTCGGATTGCTCCCCAAGCTCGAACCCAGTTGACTGAGGCAAGTTCAGGGAAAATTCTGATTACATTTTGCGCGTGTTGCTGCATTGCCTGCGGGGTAACGCGGATATCGTGGGCGACATCTTCAGTGGTCAGGCCGACCATGTATGTACCGTCCTGAGTCTGGCGTACTGCAAGTAATGGGAACATGAGTTTGCGTTCGCAGCGTTCAGTTACAAGCAACTGACCGCGTTGTGGATAAACATTAAGTTTGTATCCAAGAGGGAAGAGAAGGCGCTCGCAACCGTGTCCGGCTGCCACTACAAGCTTGCTACAGCTGTATTCTTCATCCTTGGTTTTTATGGTGACGGTGTTGCCCTTCGGGATGATTTCCAGAATGTTCTGGTTGCCCACAAATTCACCACCGTTCATCTGGAAAGATTGGCGCATAGCCCCGAGAAGTTTCAGCGGGTTAACATGCCCCTGATGTGGAGTGTACATTGCACCAGAAACGTCTTCACCAAGCTGCATTTTAGGCACAAGCTCTGAAAATTGCTGGCGATCAAGAACAGAAACCGGGTAGTCCAGTCCAACTTCACCGCAGATACCAGTGAGTTTTTCAACGCTTGAGGCATGTGCCTTTAGCTGTTCTTCGCCGAAAGCGTGCAATGCTCCGCCGTTCCATTCCAGTTCGATGTTTGTCTTTGTCTCATCTTCAAGGGCTGCTGCATATTCAGGCCACTGCTGGCAGGCGTTGCGACACCATTTTGCGTATGTCGAGCTGCCGCCACCCTTGCACATGAACCATGTGAGTCCGAAGTTTGCACGGGACAGTCGCTGCGTCGGCAGCTGGCTGTCGAACATAAGAACTTTGCCCGCGTTTTCTTTTACTAAGCCAAGTGCAGTGGAAGCGCCGGTAATGCCGCCACCAATAACTATGATATCAGCTGTCTTCACTGAAATCCTCCAACGTAATGCAATTACATACAGCAGGGTGTCAAAGATGAATAAGGTGCCAGATAAGCAGAGATTGCTGCCAGCACTGTAAATGTGAGTTTATGCTCCGGGGGCTTGTGCCCCCGGAACGGGCAGATTTCTGGGAGTGTGTACTCTTCAGTAGTTGCCGTTACTGAATGATGTCTGAAAGAACTTTGCGTCCCCAGTCTTCGCCTACGTCAGAAAGAATGATTGGCCATACCTGCTCACGCACTTTTGTTGCATGGGCTTCTACAGCTTCTTTTGAAACTGGGATGATTGTTGCGCCATAGTCTGCAAGGCGTTTTTCGTTTGCAGCCTGATCAGCTTCAGCACGTTCCCAGCGGCGCTGTTCAAAGTCAGCTGCTGCTTTGTCTACGAGTGCTTTCTGGGAATCATCAAGGCCGTTGTAGAGTTCAGCGTTCATGATGAGGTACCACATTTCGAAGTGAGTATTGAGCGGGAGGTAGAATTTGGTTACGTCGCGGAATGAAGCGTAGTAGCCTTCTGCGCCGGAGCCAACAACGCCGTCAACAACACCGGTCTGTACTGCGGTAAACGCTTCAGAGAACGGAATTGGTGTGCCGATAAAGCCGATTGTGTCTGCCATAAGTTTAAATGACTTACTTGGCACCACGCGGATTTTTAAACCTTTTTCTGCATTAGGATTGGTAGGGTTTTTAGGCTCTTTGTTCAGAGCTACGCCACCGAAGTATGCAGGCCATGTTGCAAGAAGTTTGATGTCCTGTTCTGCATACAGGCCGGAGATTGTTTTTCTTAGTGGTGCATCTGCAGTAAAGTTCTTTTCTGCCTGCGCCCATGAGGTCATCATGAATGGGAAGTTGGCAATCTGCATACGTTTGTCTGCTGCAAAAGCAACTGGCTGACAGGCCATATCAATTGCACCAAGACCAACACGTTCCTGTACAACGGTGTAGTCACCCAATGAGCTTGCAGCATAAATTTTTGCTTTCATGCTGCCTTTGCTGATTTCTGCCAATTCTGTGGCAAATTGCTTAAGGTCTGTGTCGATAGCAGCATTCTGCGGACGAACGTGGGAAATTTTCCAGCTGCGAGCCTGTGCAGTACCTACGGCAAGAATACAGACAAACATCATAACAACAGCGACTGATAATTTTTTTTGCATATCCCTTACTCCTTACAAACAGTTAGTAGCCGATGAGGCTTGGTAAATAGAGAGCCAGTTGTGGCCAGAAGGACGTGAGAAAAACAACCGGTACATACCCGAATAAGATCAACGTCATTGCGGGCTTGATTACATCGACAAATTCAACTTCCCCGATGCGAACACCAAGGTAGAGGATGCTTGCGTAAGGTGGAGTAACGCCACCCATAGCAGTGTTAACGCCGATGATTGCAGCAAAGTGAATTGGGCTGATGCCGATAGCTTCCATAAGCGGGAGCAGCAGCGGAGCAGTAAGAATGATGGAGGTGATATCGTTAACGATCATGCCAATAAAGAAGAGCAGAATGTTAACGAGAATGAGAAGCATCGTCTTATCTGTAGTGATGGTAAAAATACCTTCAACAAGAGCCTGCGGGATTTCTTCCATTACAAACATCTGGCTGAGCATAAGGCTGAACACAATCATAACCATGATTGCGCCAATCGCAGTGGCAGCATCTTTAGAAGCGATAAGGAATTTTTTCCAAGTTAAGCCTTTGTATACAAGGAAGCCAACAGGGAAGGCATATACAACAGCAACTGCAGCAGCCTCTGTAGGAGTCATGATGCCGCCGTAAATGCCGCCAAGAATAATAACAGGCATAACAAGCGCAGGAATAGCGAGCAGCGTAGCGGCAGAAGCGGCACGTACTGTTTCAGCGATTGGCTTAGGCTTATCCATTACGAGAGGGAATTTACGACACATAACAAGGTTTACTACGCCGAACAGGAACGTAATAAGTATACCAGGGCCTACTGTTGCCAAGAAACATGCAAGAATAGATGTGTCTGTTACCCAGCCGTAAACGATCATTGTTACGCTTGGAGGAATAAGAAGGCCAAGAATAGAGGAGTTGGCAACAAGTGCAGTTGCATAGCCTCTTGGGTAGCCTTTAGCTGCCATCTCAGGAATCAACAGAGGGCCTGTAGCTGCAACACCGGTTAATCCACTACCGGAGATTGCACCAATGATGGCACAGCTTAAAGAGGCTACAATACCGAGACCGCCTCGAATTCTACCAACAAAAATATTAACAAAATCTAGTAGGCTCTTCGCAATACCACTTTCACTCATAATAGCGCCCGCAAAAACAAAGAGTGGAATGCAGAGCAGAACAGGGTTGGAAAGCTGGCTGAAGCCCCAAAGCATGGTGCCTTTCATTGTTGCGCCGCCAACAAGGTGCATAAACATGAGGGCGCCGCCGAAACAGAATGGTAATGGAACACCAAAGCTCAGCATTACAACAAGTAATCCGATTGCGATTAATGAAATTTCAACCATTGCTATGCGCTTCCTTCGTTTGCACTATGCAAACTGGTAGTAACTGGTTTTGTGCTTAGCAGCGTAAAACGTCGAATGTTCTTGATAAGGTGGTTCAGGCCGAACATTGTCATTAAGAGCAGGCCGATGAACAAAGAACATTCTGCATAAAAAGTAGGAAGATAAATTGTAGGTGTTTCTTTCCATACGCGGAGCGCATACTGGAAGTAGTCCCATGCCCAGCGGGTGAGCCATGCAGATACAACAACGGTCATAACGTCGGCCACGATGCGGACACCAAGTTTGGAGCGCTCGGTTTTCAAAAACACATCAAGCACGTTGGCTTTGATCTGTGTGTCTTCGCGTGAGGCGTTTACACTGCCGAGCAGATATAGCCATAGAGTTGGGTAGATGATGATGTCATCCAGTCCCATAAGCGGGGCTTGCAGAATATAGCGCCATATGACCTGTACAAACTGTAATAAAGCGACTGTGCTTAACAGTATTGTCAGACCATACCGAAATTGCTTCTCCATACTTTTCTCCTTCTATGGTTATGTTGATTAGTAGGTGTATTGTGATTGTTGTTGCTATATGCAATGCATGTTCCGTTTTTGATGCCGAACCGTTGGTATATAAAATTTACATTTTTGTTTCTTAAAGATCCGTTTGTGAAAACTCAATGTTTATGGCTGATTTGGGCAAGATTGTGTAACCAATCAACAAGCGAAGTTTTTTCGGTGGGTTAGCTTTGTGCTAAAATGAGTGGTAGCAAGGAGTGCGTGATAAATGTCTCAAAATGAGTCATTGTAGTCTTGTGAGAAAGGATAATATAAAAAATGCTTGTAAATACAGAGTTATATTGTTTGTGTCTTATTTTGAGACATGTCGCTATTTAAGACACATGTATTATTTTTGTTAATATTATAGGCAGGTAACATAAGGTAACGGGTTACATTTATGAATGTTAGAGAGCGTGGAAAAATGAAAAAAGGACACGTTGTCGATTCCTCAACGATGAAGAAGTTGATTGATGAGTCTCATGCACGCTCGAAGCAGTTTGGGATAGATTCCATGAGTCGGAATACGCAGCAGGAGTGTCTTTCTGATGAGGTTCTGCAGGAGCGTCGTGCGGATAATGATGAATTGTTGCAGGTTGTGTTGCCACATTTTGCAGAGTTCTTTGATTTGCTCTCACCTGATGAATTTCTGATTGCTGCCATTGATGCAGATGGATACATTTTGCATATTACGGGTTCTGAGCTGTTAAAAAAGCAATACCGTCAGCGTAACTGTGCTCCGGGGTTTAAGTGGACAGAAGCGGACGTGGGGACAACTGCAATCAGCATGTGTCACAAGCACCACATCCCTATTCAACTTACTGGTTCAGACCATTACTGCGACTTAGCACATCATTTGACAAGCTCTTCTGCGCCGATTTTTGGAGAGGGTGGAGAACTGCTTGGTATTCTAGTTGTATCCGGGGCAAAAGAATTTACGCATCCGCACACGCTATACATGGTTACGACTGCTGCCCGTGCCGCAGAACGACAGTTGCGTGTTATGCGCAGGAATAAAGCGCTTGCTCTGCATATCGGATTTTTTGATAAAGTGATTGAGTCTGCGAGTACTGGCCTGCTCATTTTGAATGGGGAAGGGGAGATTTGGAAAATCAATGGAAAAGGCGCTCAAATTCTTAAATCCGAAAAGCTTGAAGGAAGGCATATCTCAGAGCTTGAAGGGCTGACTTTGGATATCCAACAGTTGCGTACTTCTTCAAAACGTTGGGTGAACAAAGAATGCTGGATTCGTTGCGAGCGTGGCACGGTTCCAATTCTTTATACTGCACAGGCGGTTCTTTCTGAGACGAAAGAATTACTTGGTGCTGTTCTTGTTTTCAACGAGATGAGTGAAATCCAGAAACTTGCTGAGAACATTGCCGGTGCAAAAGCACACTATACATTTCCGATGCTTGTCGGGCGGTCCGAAAAATTTCTTGAATCAATTGATCTGGCGCAAAAAGCAGCAGATTCGACGGTTACTGTTTTGCTTCAGGGCGAGACCGGAACTGGTAAGGAGCTTTTTGCGCAGGCTATCCATAATCACGGTAGCCGTAGCCACTATCCATTTGTTCCGATTAACTGTGGCGCGATTCCCGCAGAGTTGCTTGAAAGTGAATTGTTTGGATATGTGGAAGGTACATTTACAGGTGCAGTAAAGGGCGGACGACCGGGGAAATTTGAGCTGGCAGACGGCGGCACTATCCTGCTTGATGAAATCGGGGATATGCCGCATCACATGCAGGTAAAACTGCTGCGTGTTTTGCAAACAGCTGAAGTGTATCGAATCGGTGCTCGAAAGCCTGTAAAAATTAACACCAGAATTATTGCCAGTACTCATGTGAATTTGAGCAAGGCTGTTGCGCAGGGACGATTCCGTGAAGACTTGTACTATCGTTTGAACGTGCTGCCGATAAATATTCCGCCGTTACGAGAGCGTGGTAGCGAAGATATTTTAGAGCTGGCTATGCTCTTTTTAAATCGAGGGACACCACTTCCGCTGACTTTTTCCCAGAGTGCTCAGCAAGCTCTTGTGTCATATCATTGGCCGGGGAACGTGCGTGAACTGGAAAACATCGTCCAGCGTGCGTTGCATAGGTGTGAAGGCGATGTGCTAGATGCAGAGCATTTTGCGCTTCCTATAAAAGAGAACGTGCGCAGTGTTCCTATCGGGACACTGAAGGATATGGAATATCGTCTTATTGAGGCTACGTTGGAAGAAACCAACAATAATATGGTGGAATCTGCGAGACGCCTCGGTATTTCTCGTGCGACGCTGTACCGCAAGGTCGAGAAGATGAATGCTGTTGTCTATCCGTCATAATTCCCCTTGATCGTTGCGTTCTTGTTCGACGCATTTATGTTTATTTTGTGCAGTGTCTCAGCAGCTAAAATTTTCTCCTTTTGTCACATGCAAAAGGCTTCGAGAACTTAGGATATGGTAGGAAAAATTGTCGTAAAAAAGCTCCTACACAAACTGGTCTGACCCCCGTCAAGTGGACAGGCTAAAAAGCCCTTAGGCATTAAGCGGCCAGTTTTTCCCGATATTCAATTGGGGAAAGCTGGCCGAATTTTTTTGAAATCGTTCGTTATTATAAAAGGCAATGTATTTTCAACACGAGTCATCATTTCTTTTTCAGAAAGCGTTACCTTGCGCGGCAAAGCTTCTGCCTTTAGGTGAGAGAAAAATGATTCTATGCATGCATTATCTAAAAATTTTCCTTTTAGAGAATGGCTTCCTCGAAGCCCCATCTCTTCTAATATTTGATTGTAATACTCTGAAGTGTATTGAAATCCTTGATCAGAATGCAAAACAGTCTTTTCGCTTATCGTTTTCTTAAGTGGCGTAAGCGTTTCTAAAACAAGTTGTAGGATCACCTGTTTTAGTCAGTGTGTAAGTAGTGCTTGCTTATCGCGATGGCTATTTAAAACATAAGGTCTGCATGCTGGGTAAGGCTCTGTTCAGCATCAAACATATGCGTATGGTGTATGCGGTTCGTGGAGCATGTGTTTTCTCACATTGACGGTAGCGATTTTATATTTAGTGCTGGTTTGAGAGTAGGTTTTTCTTAGCTTTTTTTGGAGCTTTGTATATGGGCAGAGTGGAGGCACGTCCCTAAAAGAGGGAGGTTGAGTCATTTTCAGTACTAAACAAAATTGACTCTTTTGGTAAAAAAACAAAATGAATTACGTATGATATTCTTTTTTTTGAGTCAGTAAGGTGAATTACGTCCAGTTTGGCACAAGTGCAATGTGATCGTGTAACAATATGAGATTAGGAGCAAAAATTTTTATTAGCATGCTGTAATTGATATAAAACAGAAGAATTTGGGTGGAAGGTATGTCTTTTTTGTTAAAAGTTGGCTGTGTTGACACTATTATGATTTTTCTGTTCTACAGATAAGTCACGTACATTCCTTATATAGTGCATAGATAACGGAATATGAACAGTTGTCGCTTGATGTGGAAATTTGCTCAGTTGTTTGATCCTCAAATGAGCATTGTAGAAGATACCTTTAGACTGTAAAAATTCAAAATTCAGCAATAGATGTAGAATGCTTTGCGGTGTGATATGGCGTAATTGCATGTTACTTGTTGTGTTTTGCTAGCTATAACAGGAGTAGTAGGTAGATTATACAGGGCGACAATAACTACATATTAATATTGCATGAACCGGTACAAGCATATGTGGAAGTGTTTGTATTGTAGCGAACGTACTGGTTTTCTTTATATTTGAGTTGTTATGGAGTTGCGAATGCAAAGAAGAACGTTTTTGAAGACGACTGCAGCAGCAGTAACTGCCACCGCATTTACAGGGCTGGGGCCTGCATTTGCTTTGGATAATGTAGTAAAAGAAGCTGGAGAGAGTAAAATCCAGTGGGCCAAGCAGACCACATCTATATGTGCATTCTGTTCGGTTGGCTGTGGTTTGCTTGTGCATACCAATAAATCTACCGGACGCGTTGTAAACGTGGAAGGCGACAGTGACCACCCGATTAACCGTGGTTCTCTTTGTGCTAAAGGTGCTAGCTCCATTCAGATGACTGTAAACGTCGCCAGACCTACCCAGTGTATGTACCGTGCGCCTTACAGTGATAAGTTTGAAGTGAAAGATTGGGACTGGTGTAAAAAACGTATTGCAAAGCTCATCAAAAAATCTCGTGACGAGTCTTTTGAAGAGAAAAACGCAGCAGGTAAGGTTGTAAACCGTACAATGGGTATTGCCTCCCTAGGCTCCGCTGCTCTTGATAACGAAGAATGTTATGCAATGCATTCCTTCATGCGTTCTCTCGGTCTGGTGTATGTGGAACACCAGGCGCGAATCTGACACAGCGCAACTGTAGCGGCTCTGGGAGAGTCGTTCGGACGCGGTGCCATGACCAACCACTGGAATGATTTACAGAACAGTGATTGCATTTTGATTATGGGCAGTAACCCTGCCGAAAACCATCCAATTTCTTTTAAATGGGTAACAAAAGCTCAGCAGGCTGGTGCTAAAGTTATCCACATTGACCCTCGCTTTACCCGTACCTCAGCACGTTCTGATATGCATGCCGCGCTGCGTTCCGGTACTGATATTGCTGTGCTCGGCGGTATGATTAACTATATCCTGCACGAAAAGCGTTACTTTAAAGAGTACATGGTGGAATACACCAACGCTTCCTTCATTGTAGGCAAAGATTTCGGCTTTAAAGACGGTCTGTTTACCGGTTTTGATCCTGCTACCCGTTCCTACGATAAGTCCAAATGGGCATTCGAAATGGACAGCAACGGCAATCCAAAACAGGACAAGTCTCTCGCGCATCCGCGTTGTGTATTCCAGATTATGAAGAAACATTACGAGCGTTATACTCTCGATAAAGTTTCCTCTATGTCCGGTGTATCAATTGCAGATCTCAAACAGCTTTACACATTGTACACTGAAACCGGTACAGCTAAAAAAGCTGGTACCATCATGTACGCAATGGGCTGGACTCAGCACTCCGTGGGTGTACAGAACATTCGTTCAATGGCTATGATCCAGCTCCTGCTTGGTAACATGGGCGTTGCTGGCGGCGGTGTTAACGCACTGCGCGGCGAGTGTAACGTACAGGGTTCAACAGACTATGCGCTGCTGTACCACATCCTTCCGGGCTACCTTAAAACTCCGCTTGCTGGTCAGGATACTCTTGAGCAGTACAACAAGGCCTTTACTCCGGTTTCTCATGATCCGAAGAGTGCTAACTGGTGGGGCAATTATCCTAAATATTCTGCGAGCCTTATCAAGGCTATGTACGAAGATGATGATCCTAAGGATGCCTATAATTACCTTCCGCGCCTCGATTCGCATAAAGCCAGTGAGTATTCATGGCTTCCGCTTATCGACCGTATGGCAGACGGAAAATTCTCCGGTGCACTTATTTGGGGTATGAACCCTGCTTGTTCCGGCTCTGACTCCGCTAAGACCCGTAAGGCTCTCGGTGAGTTGGACTGGATGGTGAACGTTAACCTGTTTACCTGTGAAACAAGTGATTTTTGGAAAGGCCCGGGCATGGACCCTAAGTCCATCAAAACCGAGACTTTCTACCTTCCGTGTGCATCTGCAATCGAAAAAGAAGGTTCTGTTTCCAACTCCGGCCGCTGGATGCAGTGGCGTTACAAAGCTCAGGAACCGCAGGACGGAGTATTGACTGACGGTCACTACTTCCATGAACTGTGGGAAGAGCTTGCACACCTCTACAAAGAAGAGGGCGGAGCATATCCGGAACCAATCACCCACCTTACTTTCAACAGAATGTGTGAATCGGATGAAAATGGTCATTACCACTTCAGCGCCCAGCAGACAGCACGCTTGTGTAACGGCTGGTTCACTCGTGATGTAGAAGTAAAAGGGAAGAAGTTTAAAAAGGGACAGCAGGTTCCTAGCTTCGCATATCTTCAGGACGACGGTTCCACAACTTCCGGTAACTGGCTCTACTGTAACTCCTACACTGATGAAGGAAACAAGGCAGAGCGCCACGACAGCACCCAGACAGCAGAGCAGGCAAAAATTGGTCTGTATCCTAACTGGACTTGGTGTTGGCCGGTTAACCGCCGCATCATTTACAACAGAGCCTCTTGTGATCCAAAGGGTAACCCTTGGAACCCAGAAAAAGCTGTCATTAAATGGAACGGCGAAAAATGGATTGGTGACGTGCCGGATGGCGGCTGGAAACCGGGAACAAAGCATCCATTCATCATGCTCAAGCATGGTATGGGACAGCTCTTTGGTCCGGGTCGTGCCGATGGTCCTCTTCCAGAGTACTATGAGCCGCTTGAATGTCCTATCGACACCCATGCATTCTCCAAGCAATTGAATAACCCGACTGCTGTTCATTTCGAAAAAGAGAAAAAAGCTGTTGCAGACGAGAACTTCCCGTTTGTGGCATCTACCTACCGTGTGACTGAACACTGGCAGACTGGTTCCATGACCCGCTGGATGAGCTGGCTTGTGGAAGCAGAACCGCAGATGTTTGTAGAGATCAGTCCTCAGCTTGCAAAGCTTCGCGGTTTTGAAAACGGCGAGAAAATCGTTGTCGAAAGCGTGCGTGGTTCTCTGTGGGCAATTGCGATGGTTACTGATCGTATTCAGCCGTACAAAATTGCCGGTAAAGACGTGCACATGGTTGGCATGCCTTGGCATTATGGTTGGGTGACACCGAAAGACGGTGGCGATTCTGCAAACTTGGTTACCCCTAATGTAGGTGACCCGAACACCGGTATTCCAGAGTACAAAGCCTTTATGGTTAACGTACGTAAATGGAAGGAGGGTGATGCATAATGATTAAAGGCAAAGCTTTTTTTGTAGATCTTACCCTGTGTACTGCGTGTCGCGGTTGTCAGGTTGCTTGTAAGCAGTGGAAAGACCTTCCGGCAGAACAAACCCGTAACGTGGGCTCTCACCAGAACCCGCAGGATTTGTCTGCAAAAACTATCCGTCTTCTTCGCTTTAATGAGGTGAAAGAAGACGGAAAGCTTAAGTGGCTTTTCTTTCCAGAACAGTGCCGCCATTGCATTGAACCGCCATGTAAAGACATTGGCAACATGTATGCAAAGGGTGCTGTAAAGCAGGATCCGGTTACCGGTGCTGTCATTATGACAGATAATACTGCTGGCATTACTCGTCTTGAAAGCTGGGAGCTCTGCCCGTACAACGTTCCGCGTCGTGATGAAGAGACCGGCATCTGGAACAAGTGCGATATGTGCATCAACCGCGTGACGAAAGGTATGCTTCCTGCCTGTGTGAAAAGTTGTCCGACCGGTACCATGAATTTTGGTGACCATGACGAAATGCTCGCAATGGCAAAAGCTCGTCTTGCAGAAGTTCAAAAGACTAATCCGGATGCATATCTTGCAGACCCTGAACACGTTCGCGTGATCTACCTTTGTGAATCAGCACCGGAGAACTACCATGACAAGCTTGTTGCTTCCGCAGCACAGCATAAAACCATGGTTGCAGCAGCACCAAAAGCGAAAACCGTAACCCGCCGTGGTATGTTTAAGAGCGTACTCGGTGAAAACAAAAACGCATAATACAAGGGAGATAGTATGAAGAAATTATGTATCATTTGTCTGCTTTGTATCTGTGCAGTCGCTACCGTTGCCTTTGCAGAAGAAGCAGTAACATCTGGGCCGGACGATATAGTCATCAACCGTGTTGAAGGTAACAGCGATCGTGATTTGTCCGTTACATTCAACCACTCTAGCCACGAAGGGTATTCATGTAATACATGTCATCACAAGTGGAAGGATGCGGATGCAAAACCTAAGTTTAGTGCGCCAGTAAAAGACACCGTACCGCCAAAAGGTTGCGTGTCTTGTCATAGCAATACAACAATGGAAAAGAGCAACAAATGGCGCTCGTATTTCCGTGCTATGCATAAAAAAGGTGTTCGTTCTTCCTGTCTTTCCTGTCATATCGAAGAGTTCGGTAACGACAAAGAAATGACTGGCTGTTACAACTCTGCATGTCATCCGGATGGGATCTACTAAGTCCCAATTGAAAAATAGCAAACGGTACTCCTTTACATTCTCAACCGTTGCTGAATGAAAAAATGAAATCCTCCGTGGAAGTATTCTACGGGGGATTTTTTTATTTTGTTTATGCCTGCGACGCATTTTTTTTGTCTCCGCCGGCTGGGGGGTAAACCTTTCTGTAGAAAGGGTCTCCCCCAGACCCCTTTCCAAAGACTTTTATTATGCGAAGGACGCTCGTTAATAAATTCTTCACGCGGCTAAATTGTACTGACTTGGGTAATGAAAAAAGGCTGTCCCATATAAATAGGATAGCCTTTTTATTTCTAAAAGGTAGTGAAACTAAGCCGCGAGGTTACGCAAACTATAAGCTGGCTTCGCTAATAAAGGTTTCTTAAGCCGCCGGAGGCAAAACGCATTAAAAAAAATGGACTATTAGGCAAGGTACCCGTTATCGGGCATGACGGTGATGGTTTCAGATTCCATGCCGTCTTGCAGAGTTATGGTGAGGTCGTGTGGTAACGGAGTTCTGCCGGTGATGTCGGTGCAGGGAGTACCTTCTCTGTTGAAATAGAGAGTAAAACTCGAAATCGTGATGCTACCTTTAAGTCGGTAGATATCATCGGTGCCGGGGAGTTTTGAAATATTATCGGGGGAATTTTCGAACAGGAAGTAACCAATATTTTGGCTGCTTTGCAGACCATAGATATGGTTGTAACACTGGGAGAAGGTTTGGGCATGGCGAATGTGCATGCGTAAAATATCTGCCGCGCCTGCTAGGCTTTGATCATTAGGCGTAAGTCTAGAAAGGATCACGATAGTAATGAACCCAGCTAGTATGAGGATTAATAGAATTTGTGGCAGAGTGAAAACATGCATGCACGTCTCCTGTAATCACAGAGTGTTGTTTATATATGCCCGTTATCCTTCTTGTGTATTGATATGGTTGCGTAAAAGCTAACCCGAAACGCCTGTCCCTTTGCGTCTGGTTTAGCCAGCCTGTCCTTTTTGAGTAAGATTTTCTACGCTATCATGCAACCGTTTACTGCGAACGTGTGTTTCTAAATCATGTTTCAGTTTTTTCTGCTGAATGTTTTGGGAACAACAGCCAGTAACAAAAGGAGAAAAGTCGTTGTAATTGCTTCGCTCAGTACTCTGTGTCATGGACAAAGAAGCATGTTGAACTGGTTGTTGAAAACATACGGTTAGAATATGAATTCACACTTTAGAACGTGCACCATTATGTCATTTTTAGAGAAGTATAAGAACAAAAAAAAATCCGTTGTAACGCAAGTGCGTTGCAACGGATTTATGCCTGTATCAATAGAAAAGAAAGTCTTTTTGCTACTTATCCCACTCTTCTAATTTCACCCATGTAACTTCATGCTTGTTGCATGAGAGATGGATAATTTTAGAGTTCGGTATCTGCTTGAACTTTTCCAGTGTTTCATAATCAGTTTCAGCCTGGAATTTGATGGTGCAGGCGAAGTTACGGCATTCACCGTGTTCAAGCCAGCGTTCTACGAGTGTGTAGAGGCGTTCTGGGTAGCAGATAACGTCACTGAAGAGCCAGTCGATTTTTCCAGCATGGCGTGGATCAAGTCCGAATGCGCTGCCTGTGCAGAAGTTAACGTTCGGCATCGAACCGATACTCGGGGTGATTTCTGCTTTGTCGACGCTGAAAACATGTGCGCCTGTGTTGGCGATAACCCAAGTCCAGCCGCCTGGACAGCTACCGAGATCAAGGCAGAGTTCGCCTTCTTTCGGGCTTCGCTCAAGTACTGTGAAAAGTTCCCACAGCTTGAGGTAGGCACGGGTTGGAGACGTTTCTTTGTCTTCAACAAAATTGAGTTCGCCATCAGGGTATGGGCTTGTACAACGGCTTGCCGCGATGATGGTATTAGCATCCCAAAGAGTCCATGAGCCTAGTGACGCAGCAGGTTTTGGTGCACCGTATTCAATGCGCTTTGCAGAAACATGTGGCAACTTGGCTTGAATAAGTTTTGCACGGCGGTGGTTATCCACAGTGTGCAGCCACCAGTTACGCTGGATAGCTTTAAGCTGTTTTGCACCATCCCCGATTGAGGCAATAGGGATTTCGACAGGGTTTAACCAGATGTTCTGTGCCCATACGGTTTTCTGCACGCCACCTTTAGCGATGAACAGACGACCCTTGTGTGCAACAATATTTGTGAGCTCTTTTTCAAGCTCGTGTTCAAACCCTCGAGGGGCAAGATATAGCGTATTATTATTCATTGTATCCAAGTACCATTTTCTGCAATTTTTGCGGCATATCGCCGGAACGAAGTGCGGTGTACCTTAATGGTACTAGATAGGGCAAGAACGAGAATGTGCTGTACGCGATAAGTGAAAAAAGAAATATTCGTAACTTACTGTACTTATTATGATGATCTTTTTCTATAGAATTTTAGATAATACGCATAAAAAAACGAGAAGTGCCTGCTCTGCACTTCTCGTTCTTTTTATTCCCCTCCTGTCAGCTGTTCCTGCTCAAAACAGCGTTGGAGCTATAAGGGATGAGGATGAAATTTATATGTTACGCTTAAAGCGTTTTCTTTTTTTAAGGGGGGCGGCATGCCTGCCGCCCCAACGGGAGTAGGTGTTTCAGTCGTCTACTTTAAAGAGGTGTGCGTTAAACACGTTCTTAAGTGTTAACGATGCTAGATCGTTAGATGGATACTTTTTAATGCTCTCTATATTAACAATCACGGAGTGTGATGTGATTGGTGTCGTTTGTTATTTCTTATATAGCAGGGAGCGTGCCAAAAATGTGAAGTGTTTTAAATCGGTGGTTTATGATGTAAACAAAGTTCATTGATTGTGCAACTTGTGCAATAAGTAGTGTGCACAAGTTGCGATTTTTTGCACATAGTGCATTTTTTTTGAATCTCTGCATATTTTTTAAGAAGATTGATGAGTATATTGTGATTCTTTTTGAGTTCACGTATTTTGCGGAGATATTTTACAGAACATAGAATGCGGCATGTTCGCAGAACTCAGGAGAAATTATGCGCCCTAGGCACATTCCTTCTATATTACAGTTTACGAAATCAATTTGGCAGCCAGTAGCTGCAAGTTGGGGTGATGAAGGTATCAAAGCAGTTGTTGTGGACGGAACCGTCGGCAACGGTCACGATACCATGTTTCTTGCTGAGCTTATCGGCGAAAACGGGCATGTGTATGGTTTTGACGTTCAGAAGCCCGGGCTTGAGAATACTCGAGAGCGACTTGAACAGAAGGGGCTTGGGGAGCGTGCCACGCTTTTTCATGCCGGACATGAGACCGTTGCGGAACATCTTCCTGAAGGAGTTGCTGTTGCTGGTGCTATGTACAACCTTGGCTATCTTCCGGGGAGTGATCATGCGGTTATTACCCGCGCTGATACGACGATTGCATCTTTGCAGCAGTTGCTACCTTTGCTTATGAAAAACGGCATAGTCACTGTACATATATATACGGGGCATGAGGGCGGAATTGTCGAGGGCGACAAGATTCAGGCGTGGTCGACTACATTGCCGTGGAATCAGTTCCGTGTTGCTCAGTATGATTTCCCGAATAAGAAAGTAAACAGAGAGCACTTGCTCGTTATCGAGAAGTTTTAAATTTATATACGGGGTAGGGTATGACTGAAGAACAAGTTTGGCCTGATAAGACTGATACTGAGTTGTGGGAAGAGGTTCGTGCTGCGATTATTGAAAAGCACGGTGATCGTTTTGATGATGCGCATATGCGTAAGGCTTTTGATCTTACGTGTGATCATTTTGAAGATTATGTTTCGCGTAGCCGTTTTTTCAAGAAAGCTCTCATGAATTGTGTATGGGAACGGCCTATTATTTCCAAAGAGCAACAAGTCTATTAAGTAGATTGATGACAAATTCGCGGTCAAGGGGGCGTCCCCCTTGTGGGTACAGGACGGAGCCCTTGTCCGTCGGAGACATCTTTGTTTCTGCTGAAGACCGCCAGTTTAATTAAATAAAAATAAAAAAAGGGATGCAGTCGCATAAGCGATTGCATCCCTTTCGTATTATTTGAGAACAGCGTCGATCTGAACAACAAATCTACTAGAAAGCAAAAGAGTTGAGAGCAATAGACCTGAGAGTTTCATTCAAGGCGCTGTCTCAAAAATGTTGTAATTACATTTCAGTAAGAACAGCATCTGCTGATGCACTCTTAGCGTTTTCTTTTGCGAAAAACTCACGAGTTTCGTTCACAACTACACCGGAAAGACCGAGTAGGCCGATAAGGTTCGGAATAGCCATGAGGCCGTTCACGATATCTGCAAGAATCCAGATGAGATCAAGCTTGAGGAATGCACCGCAAGCGATGAGAGCAATGTAGATAAAACGGTACGGCATAATGGCTTTAACACCGAAGAGGTACGCTGTGCAGCGCTCACCGTAGTAGTTCCAGCCGATGATTGTTGTGAATGCAAAGAACATGAGACCGATAGTAACAGCGTATTTACCGATGTCACTTCCAAGACCCATTGCAAATGCGGAGTTAGTCATGGCTGCGCCTGCAAGACCTGGAGTGTTCCAAGCACCGGTGAGAACGAGCACGACACCTGTCATGGTACAAACAATAATGGTATCGAAGAATGTACCTGTCATGGCGATAAGGCCCTGACGTACGCAGGAATCAGTCTGTGCTGCGGCAGCTGCGATAGGTGCGGAACCAAGACCGGATTCGTTGGAGAATACACCTCGAGCAACACCGTTACGCATTACCATAAGCATTGTAACACCCGTTGCACCGCCGAAGGCTGCGGACGGATTAAATGCGCTATCAATGATGAGGCTGATTACAGCCGGAATCTCAGACAGGTTCAGTAAGATAACTGAGATGGAAGTGATGATGTAGATAATTGCCATGAACGGAACGATGCGGCTGGCTACAGCTGCGATGGAACGAATACCGCCCAAGGTAACAACAGCAACAAGAACCGTAAGAAGTGTGGCAGTAAGCCAGATTGGGGAATCGAAGGTAAGCCTTGCAGCATCTGCAATTGCGTTAACCTGTGCGAATGTACCAATGCCGAAGAAGGCTACACCGATGCCGAAGAGCGCAAACATACGTGCGAGCAGCTTGTTGTTTAAGCCGCGCTCAAGGTAGTACATCGGGCCACCGGCCATCTGACCGTTTTCGTCAACTACGCGGTATTTGATAGCAAGCAGTGCTTCAGCATACTTTGTAGCCATTCCGAAAAATGCAGCAACCCACATCCAGAAAAGAGCACCCGGGCCACCAGCGGTGATCGCAGTTGCTACGCCGACAATGTTACCTGTACCGATGGTAGCGGATAAAGCCGTACACAGGGCAGCAAAAGGGGTAACGTCACCAGCTTTAGTGGAAGCTTTACGTGAAGAAGGGGAAAAAACGAGTTTTAGCGCTTGTGGCAGGTGTACAACCTGTAATGCGCTAAGCCGAATTGTGAGAAAAAGACCGGTTCCTACGAGTAGGATAAGCAGCGGTGGTCCCCAAACAAGGGAATCAATTGCGTTGAGTAGTTCTGTAATGTTTTGCATCTCGTCTCCTAAAAAATTAATTAATCAGGATGGATGAGATGAGTCTCTGAGCGGAAGGGAATAGATATGCGCAGCTACAGGCGTTGGATACACCTGTGCTGATACACCACTCTGTCCTTGGTACCTGAGAGTTTCACCTTGCATAGCAAGGCTTGCTCCTTCGGTGCTCCGCAACATGCGAAGTCTCTCCAGAGGCTCGTCGGGAAGCAGTCCTTTTGCCTGAAAGATTTACTTCTTCGGCGGTGTCTTGTGACACTCTCTCCTGCAACCGTCATCCGAAATTGTGAAATGGCTGTTTATATAACCAAATAATTTTTTGCAAGGAGAAAACCATGAGAAAAAAAAGTAAGTACTCTATTTCAAGAAATCTTAATAAATAGAAAAAAATATTTCAATATATGCAAATTAAGTGAATTAAGTGCAAAATCAGTCAGTTATTATTAAAAAAATGACTATTTTAACAATAATGTAACTAGACAGGGTTTCAAAGTGTGTCTAAAAAGGCTCATCAGTTGTCGAGATGTCTTTATTCGGAATGAATGAGGGCACAAACAATGTCGCTTGTTACTGTAAAAACAGGTGATATCAGGCAGAAAAATTGTTGTAGCAATAAGGAAATTGAAGAAATGAGTTTGTTAGACAAGACGCACACAACAGAGGCTCAGCAGGGCAACGGTATTGCTTTGCTCCCCCTTCTCATCTTTCTGGTGCTTTTTATCGGCACAGGCTCTGTTCTGATGATGTCTGGTGTATCTATGGCGTTCTACCAGCTTTCAGCAACAGTGGCCGTGATTCCGGGAATCATGGTTGCATTGTGGATGGGAAGAGAATCTTTTGAAGAAAAAATTACTATCTTCCTTAAAGGTGCTGGCGACGTAAACATCATGACCATGTGTGTCATTTACCTGCTTGCCGGTGGTTTTGCTGCTGTAGCAAAAGCGGTTGGTGGTGTTGATGCTACTGTAAACATGGGGCTTTCTTTAGTTCCTGCTTCACTTGTTTTGCCTGGTTTATTTATTATCGCTTCATTTGTTGCAACAGCAATGGGCACCTCAATGGGTACTATTGCAGCAATCGGACCGATTGCCGCTGGCGTTGCCGGCCATTCCGATATGTCTGTTGCGTTGCTCATGGGTGCAGTTGTCGGTGGTGCAATGTTCGGTGATAACTTGTCTATGATCTCTGATACCACCATCGCAGCTACTCGTACGCAGGGTTGTAACATGCGTGATAAGTTCCGCATGAACTTGCTGATTGCGTTACCTGCGGCGATTGTGACGATTATCCTTTATGCAACTGCGGGTTCAACAGGCGTTGTTGCTAACGCAGGTGATTGGCAGTTCATTAAGGTTTTGCCGTACCTTGCGATTCTTGGATTAGCTGTAGCTGGCGTTAACGTATTTATCGTACTGACCACAGGTATTATTTTTGCTGGTGCTGTGGGACTTGCAACTTTGCCAGACTACGCACTGCTTACATTTGGTCAGGACATTTACAGCGGTTTTGTTGGTATGCACGAGATTCTCGTTCTCTCCATTCTTGTGGGCGGACTTGGCGAACTTATCCGTCATAACGGCGGCCTTACATGGCTTGTTCGTAAAATTGGCGACATTGCTAAACGTTTCAGTAAAACTGGTGAAAGCAAAAAAGCTGGTGAATTCAGCATCGCGGCTCTGGCTGCCTTGGCTGATGGCTGTATCGCTAACAACACTGTGGCGATTATTCTTTCCGGCGGCATGGCAAAAGAAATTGCAAAACGTAGCGGTATTTCAGCAAAGCGTAGCGCAAGCCTGCTCGATATTTTCTCCTGTGTAGTTCAGGGCTTGGTTCCTTACGCAGCACAGGTTCTGCTTGCCGGTTCCCTTGCAAAAGTATCCCCTGTGGATATTGCAGTGAGCAACTGGTACTGTCTGATTCTCGCATTTACCGGTGCGGCTGCTATCTTCTTAGGCAAACCGTCTGAACGATAGTTTTTGCTGACCTTACAAGACTAATAAGAAGGGTTCCTTGCATACGCAGGGAACCCTTTTCTTATGGCTATTTGTCAGGTTGATATAGCTCACAACACCTTTAATTACTGTTTTTGCGTTCTGTTACACTATTAGCCACTAGTATTCTCAGTATAAATTGCTAAGAGCTATGTGTGAGAGCATTAAAATCATCTCGAGATATATCGGAACTAAGTAATATTCTTATGATGTTCCAATTTCGAGGTGAGTATGATTATACAATGTATTCGAGTGATAGTTGTTGCATGTTGTATAGCGTATAGTGTTGCAGCATACGGTGTAACTTTTATTCCACCGGTCGCACCACCGGAGAGCGGCTACTGTTTTATTCAAAATTATGTAGATGTAGGTCCTGAACATGGTGGACAGGATTGTTATACTCATTCCCGAAGTTACGAGCGTCATAAGGGAACGGATTTTCGTGTGTCCTACGACGCAATGCTTGCAGGAGTCGATGTTCTCGCAGCCGCAAGCGGTACGGTGCTCCGCACTCGCGATGGTATGGACGATGCATTCTTTCAGAATAGAATGATTGACGTTGAAGGCCGTGAATGCGGGAATGGGGTTATCATAGATCATGGAGACGGGTGGCAGACCCAGTATTGTCATTTGAAGAAGGACTCTGTTCTGGTCGCTCAGGGAGAGTCAGTAAAGGCGGGCAGCGTGCTTGGTAAAGTCGGTCTTTCCGGAAAAACAGAATTTGCGCATGTGCATTTTCAGGTAACATGCCGTGGTGAGATTGTTTGCCCGTTTTCCGGTGCACGGCTGGAGTCAATGGAATCACGGAATTCGACAGGATTGCAGAAGATAGAACTCGGTACTCCCTTATGGGAGAACGAATCGAATGAAATCTTGCAATACGTCCCGCCTCAATTGCTGAAGGTTAATTATTCTAGGTCGCTTCCCCGTTCTGCACGAGAGATTTTGCAACGTCCAAATATGATGGAAACGATAAAAGCAGGACGCGCGCCCTTTGTATTTTCAGTAGTCACAGCGATGCTTCGGAAGGGAGATCTGTTGACTCTTAGATTGAAAACGGAAAGCGGTAAGTTACTTGCGCAAAAAGTGGTGAATATTTCTTCATACACTGCACAGCGAGTCGATTGTATTGGACGCAAGAACGTTGCAATGTATGCACATATGGAGTTAGAAGGCATTGTAGAATTACGGCGGGGTGATGTGCAGGTTTTTGAGCACAAATCTCGTATTTTGGTACAATAGTGTTTGAGAAAAGCCTCTTCTGTAGAGGCTTTTTTTAGTTTTCGTTCTCAAAAGGGAAAAACCGGAAGGTCTGAGAGAGTGTTGGGATTAGAAGGATTATAACGTAGCTAGTAATCCAGAATATAAAGAAAAAATAAGATGATAACTGATGATAGCCTTGCAATGTGCAAGGCTTTTTTTGTCTTAAATTTTAGATTGTTGAGTGTTATTTTTTAATCTTCTGAAAACTATAACGCGTTTACGTGGCGAAAAATCTATAACGCCAAAAGAAGTCAGTATTTCATTGGGTTTTGATTTTGAGCCAGAAAACGGGCGGAATTGTGTTGAGCAAGCTGTACTCTCTGCTACAATGGCGATGAAAACTGTTAGTGGATCGCGACATGCTTGTTCTGAATGTTGCAGCACAAAGTTTCGTAATCAAGATCTCTTAATAATAGAGATGTTGTAGATAAGTTACTTACTGTGCGTCATCATGGATGTGCTGCAACAATTCGGGATGCTGGTATAAAAGGAGAAAATTATGCGCCAGGAAAAGCTTATTGCTATTGCATTTGTAGTTGCAGCATTGATTTTTTCAACTGTAACGTATTCATTTGCTGAAAGAGTTATCGTAATCCAAAAAGTGGCTCCTGATAGAGTGCAAGTAGTTGATTTCGGCATATATAGAGTAGCCCCTTGTGATATTGGTGCCGTCGTCGTCCGGCCGATGATGCCGCGCCCACGGGGATATCAGCCAATGTATATGACTCCGATGTATCCACGTTGCATGATGTATCCACGATGCATGATGTATCCTTGCATGAGAGCATATCCGCTCGAAAGTCGAATTATGGTTCATGAAAAGTGAAAGAGTAACGATGGTTCATCATTGATCCAATAGAACATACGGGGTTATGTATCATAACCTGCATGTGGATCACCGTGGTTAGTAACTGGTAATGACGGCTGTGTCCGTACCCTGCCTTATGTAGCGGCTAGTGGCTAAGTTTAGGTCGCGCAGGGTGTTAACATACATGAAGCCCCGCATAGTTATACTATGCGGGGCTTCTCTATGTGACTGCGTTCGCAGTGCGGGGGAATGTAGTAGATTCAGCTGCTATCTGGATAAAGAATTCAGACGTTGTGCCAGTCTCGAAAGATCCTTAACGTTTTGAGCAGACTCTTGCATTTCTGCCGTAACGCTTCCTACAAGGATATTTATGTCTTCCATTGCTCGGGTCATCTGCTCAGAAGTCGAGGACTGTTCTTCTGCTGCAGTGGCAATAGTTCCAATTTGACTGGCAGCCTCATTCGCAAGGCCTACGATTTCGGATAAGGCGTTCCCAGATTCGTTTGCGAATGACGTAGCTGTCTCTACGAGCGTCATAGTATCTTGAGTTGTTTGTATTGAAGCGACAGCATGCTGTTGGATGGCAGCAATCGCACGATTTACTTCTTGAGTTGCTGTCATGGTTTTTTCGGCAAGCTTACGGACTTCATCCGCAACAACAGCAAAGCCTCTTCCTGCATCGCCTGCACGTGCTGCTTCAATGGCAGCGTTCAGTGCCAGCAAGTTTGTCTGGTCTGCAATGTCCGAAATTACACCAAGTACCGTGCCTATTTCATTTGCCTGAGAACCCAGCTGTGTCATGGTGCCATTCATAGTGTCTGCATGGTGGTGCAGGCTTGCGATGGACTCAATTGCGTTTGAAACAATAAGTGCTCCCTGTTCCGCTCGTTTCCGGGTGGCTTCAGACTGCTGCGCAGCACGTGAAGCGCTTTGCGCAACTTCAAAAACAGAAACGTTCATTTGTTCCATGGCGGTGGAGGTTTCACGAATGCGCATTTGCTGTGAATCAACTGCAACGGAAACATCAGTTATTTTTGATTCCAAAGAGGTGGCAGAATCCAGCAACTCGTGCGCTACCTCTTTTGTCCCTTCGTAGACACTTTCGATGGTAGAGAGCTGCAGATTTATTTCACGCTCGGAAATAACAAGATCAGTTACGTTTCGGGCAACTTCAATGTATCCGGCATGATTCCCTTCAGCATCGTACAACACATCTGCAACAGGCTGAATGTAAATGGGGCCTTCTTCACTTGGGATGGTAATGATGTCTGCCACGACCCGTTTCTGTGTCCGTTTTACTTGCTCAATAGGGCAATTCGACGTCGTGCATACTTCAGTATTGAACACGTCGTGACATCGAAGGCACATAAGTCCTTGCTGGTCTGTGCGCGCAGATTCTTCCACAGCTTTGTTAGCAAGCAGCAGGTTGAAGTTGTTATCAACTGCGAAGATAGGGTCAGGAACTGTATTCAGAACGTTTTTGAATCCTTCCATCTCGTTCAGCATCGTAGTGAGGCGTTCCATGAGGTTGTTAAACCAAAGGGTCAGGTCGCCTACTTCATCTTCCTGAGTTATGGTAATGCGGTCATTGAGATCTGCCTTGTCTTCGGCAAGCATCTGGATTTTTGTTGTAATGCTGTTAAGCGGAGCCGTGATATATTTTTTGAGCACCAATATCATGCCCAGAAGCGGCAGCAACAGAATTGCTGCAAGAGTTGTTGCCAGTGATGTGTTTGCTGTGCTGGCAAGACTGAGTGCTTCTGAAGAATCAATGGCCCCAACGAGTGTGCCAATGTGTTGCCCTCTGTAGTCAAGCATCGGGGAGCCTATTAAGGTGTAGTTACCAATACGCTCAGATGTTTTTTGACGTGATGCAGTGGCCAGAAATTGCTCAGACATCATTTTTATAAACGGTTGGTTGTCTGCGTTCTTGTTTACAAGAATAGTATTGAACACTGCCGGATACTTGGATGAATCATTAAGGCGGGTGGTAATGTTGAGGTATTTTTTGTCCATAAAGAGCATCATTGGGATGTTCTTTTGCTTTGCTATGTCGAATACAGACGCAAAGTTTTTAAGGACTTCGGCAGAACCGATGGTGACACCGTTATCGTCTTTGACCGGAACAATGCCGCGCATGACAAATCCGCCACGCCCAAGCTCAATGCCACGGACTGGGGCACCTGTGCTGTTTACATCAAGTACTGTGCGTCGGAATGATGAAATGTCGTCAGAAATATCTATCCATATTCCGTTCTTTTTAGTTTGTTTTTCACGCCAGAGACGGACAAGGCTTCTGCCGTTGGGCAGGTGAAAGTGCAACTTCAGCTTTTTGCCTGTTGTTGCCTGATAACTTTTTAGCTGTGGTGCGAGTGCTTTTCGAAGCATTGTGCGTGCTTCCTGAGACTCTTTTGATGCAGCATCGTCAATATCTCCTGTATGAGCAAGCTGATACGCAGCCATTACTTCCGGAGAATGTGCAAATAACGATGCAGTTTCTTGAGCAGAGATACTTACTTGATCGATATTTTTTTCAATAGAAATAAACGTATCGTTGATAAGATAGTCTAGATTCTGCTGTTGAATAGCTACAAAGCAGTTACTAATGAGAAAGTAGCTTATAACACCAAGTGTCGGTACCAGTATCATTTGGGGTAGAGAGAGTTTCCAAAATAGTTTCATGGCGTAACCTTCGTCACTGTTGTTCTATTATGGTGCATAGCAGTGCTCAATTGTATGCTACAGAATACAGTATGATGTATTGGGTAGATTGGGCAGGGTAAAATAGTGCATTGAGTGTGTGCAAGACAATAGAATGTTTGTGGGGTAATGTAATAATTTTTTTTACATTGTGATTTTATGGACAAGCTATATGTTCGATATTGGCAATGGTTAAGCTATTTTAAGATTAATTGGAAGAACGCTTGTGAATATAATCACAAGTTAAAGTTTTTAACATTTGACGATGTTATTCTGAGCCGGGAAATTGGTCAAAAAAAAGCCCCTAGTATTTACTAGAGGCTTTTTTTGCTTTTTGTCAGCGGGACTAGCAGCACGTAGCCGAACGATGCAGCTGTAACTGAAATTTGAGCCAATTGTTATCGGTTTGAGTTTTAGTTACAGCGTCTGCGTTGCGTTATGGCATAATGCAAGAGCGAGTCGTGAGAATCGGTACGTTTCTGTCCCGTCAGTAGCTGAAAATAGTAACCTTATGCAACAAGGTTGCGGGCAAAGGCAATAGCACGCTTTTCAGTATCTTCAGGGCGGTTGCCGTCGATAGTACATTTTTCAATAAACAGTTCGCCAACATTTTGAGTTTTATAGAATCCTTGAAGCTTATTGAAAGCGAAGCTTAAGCCTTCAGCGTTGTTTTCGTATGTGCCGCCGCCTGTGAGCAGCACAGCCTGAAGCTTACCTTCGAGCAAGGACATGTGGTTTGGTTTATGGTAGTTGGAAACAAGGCTCCAGCTTCTATCCATAAGTGCCTTTACTGGTGCTGTGTAGCCCCAGAAGTAAGTCGGAGATGAGAAAAGAGTCACATCAGCGTCGATCATTTTCAGTAAAATTTCTTCTGCATCATCTTTTTGAATACAGTTAATTTCTGTTTCAGATTCTTTGCATATGGCACAACCAAGGCATGGTTTAATATCTTTCTTTGTCAGGTTGATGCGTTCAACTTCATGCCCCATTGTACGAAGTTCATCTTCCACCCAGCCAAGAATAGTTGCGGTGTTACCGTTTGCTCTGGCGCTGCCGAGCAGTGTTACTATTTTCATTGTAATTCCTTGTAGTTTGAATGGTCGATTTGAGTCGAAAAAGCTGTGCATAAAATGCACTGAAATTCAATATGTAGCAGTGTATTGCGGTTCAAGAATACTGACAATTCCAAATTGTCATTTGCAAAAATTTTCTGCAATACATAGAAAATAGTTACCTGTGCACTCACATCGGAGAACAAAAAAAGCGCGTAGGCGCACGTTTATTTGGGAGAGATTGGATGACGTTAAGCGTTTGGGTTTCACTGGTATTAATTTGCATTCTCGGAGCAATGTCTCCTGGACCTAGCCTTGCTGTTGTAGCAAAAAACTGCCTAGGCGGTAGCTGGAAAAACGGTGTCGCCACTGCGTGGGCGCACGCTTTTGGTGTGGGAATGTATGCGTTAGCTTCCGTTTTGGGGCTTGCTATCGTTTTGCAGCATAACCCAACATTATTTAAAGGGATTGCATATCTTGGCGCTGGCTATCTCTTTTGGTTGGGGCTAAACGCTGTTCAGTCTAAAGGCGGTGTTGCAGCAAAGCTCACGGCGGGCGCGCAGAGCTCCTTGCTTGAATCAGCCCGCGACGGTGCTATGATTTCGATGCTTAATCCTAAGCTTGCTTTGTTTTTTCTGGCTTTGTTCAGCCAGTTTGTTGCAGCAAGTAATGCTTCAGAAAGCAGGGCGATTGTTGTTGCGACTCCGATGTTGATTGACGGATTATGGTATACGATAATCAGTTTTTTACTTACCAGACCGAGCATTCTTGAAAAGATCAAAGCACGAGCAGTGCTTGTAGATAAATTAACCGGTGTGGTTCTCATCGGATTAGCTTTGCGGGTTGTCTACACCATTTAGTACCTATTGTTTTAGTAGATAGATTTTCCAAAAAGCCTGAATGGTTCATTCAGGCTTTTTTTTTGAAATTCGCATTCGGTGGTTATCCGACCAATGTGACCAGAACTATCTGACCGAGCAATCTGATGGCTTGAAATAACTCGGCTGGTTCAACTGGGTAATCGCTTTAATCGAGGCAATTGTACGACTAGGCATTACGGGATGCTGATTAGACCGGCTGTGAGTGCTTTGGCTACGGCCTGAATTCGGGTTGCTGCGCCTAATCGTTCTTTTGCAGAATCTATATGCATTTTTACAGTATGGTGACTAATGCCGATTTTATCTGCAACTTCTTGAGAAGTCAGTCCGCAGGCCAGCCATGTAAGGCATTCCTGCTGACGTGGGGTCAAAGATATAGCGTGCGTATTTTTTGATGTAAGAACATAGAGCCGTTCGTGTGCTGTGCTGGATACGAGAAGCAGCTCTAAAATTCTGTCAGTCGGGACATCATTAAGTTGTGAGACTGTTTCAGGGAAGCAAACGTTAATACCACCTATACGTTTATTGTTGTAAAATGAGGGTATTATTATCCCACTGCCATAGTTGAACTCAGAAGTTGTCATATGAATGAGCTTTTGTGTTTTTTCGCAAAGGAGCGGATTACCTATGTCCTTATCGCACCCATATAATAACGGGCCGTTGCCTGTGAGAGGGTGGTGCGCAACATAGTCATATTCAATCGCATTGGTTTCCGCGTAGTAGCGGTGCCACCATTTGGGTACTGTAGAAAACCAACTGTTATTGTTATTGGTAAACCAAGTATGAAGTTGGACTGCTCCCATATGTTTCGCGTATTCAACCAATTTTCCCCATAAATTCTCATGGGAATCAGTAGTAACAATTGTTTCTAATATCTCGTGCAGTTTTCCGTTCATTTCAGTCTCCCATTGCTGGATATGAAAGGCTGTGTGACCTACCTGTTTAGGGAGGTGTTTTAAGCAACATAATGATGTATAGGTGCGCACATCATTACTTGTTGAAGTTGTAAGGCATGTAAGCGAGTAAATTGCTTTCTCATGACCTTGTCACTTCGGCATATAATTCAGATTGTTAGATCCATTTATATACGAGTGTCAGCACAGTTTATGTGGCGTGTGATACCAGCATTAGCCCATAAAATAGTTGTGCTTTTCTTTTATGCTTTGTTTAGAAGTATTGCCCCCTCTATGCCCTTGGTAGGTGTGGCGTTTTTTATCTACCAGGCGGTTTATATCGACACGGAACGTATATGTAGGGAAAGTGGATCAACTTAGGAGCCGTTGTGTCTCTCAACGGCTCCTTAATCTTAAGTAATCTCTTATTTTCTGTCAGTAAAATCAGCAAAAAATAAAAAAAGACCGGACAACTCGTTGTTCGGTCTTTTTTTATGTGATGTGAAAAGCCGCTATGCTTTTTTCAGGAAGCAAGTCTTAAGGACGATCTGTCCCTTACCTACGCGACATTCAATGTGTTCAGGATTAGAAGTAGTCTGAATTTTTTTGATAACGGTTCCGCGCTTCAGCGTCATGGAAGCACCTTTAACTTTAAGGTCTTTAATAACCAGAACGCTATCGCCGTCGTTTAGAACGTTGCCGTTTGAATCTTTAGTTTCCATACAATCCTCTTTTTTATAACGTCGGTATTTGTCTACCGGTGTGTTTTTTGCTCCGGGGATTATGGCAGATGTGGCAAACAAAATAAAGTTGTTTGAACTTCCTGATAATTAAGCAAGTTCTGCAACGAGAGGTGGAAAAACTCTGTCGTAGATCATGTTATATACAAATGCATATACCGGAACAAACGCTGCAAAACCTATATCGACCATCAATGCCTTCATGAATGAGAAGTTGAGCATAAGCATGACAGCCGGAACAGTGATGAGCAGAAGTGTTATCTCAAACAGTACTGCATGGATTACACGGAGCATTCCGCTTCGAGGATACAGAGGTTTGTTGATCCGAACCAAAGTGTGATCGAACAGGTAGTTGTACATATAGTTCCATGTGGCACCGGCGAGGCTGAGCATAACGCTCATGGCACCAATTTCTTCTACTGGTTTGCCCAATGCGAAGGTCATGATTGGAACACAGAGCAGTAAAAGGAAAAATTCAAAGAGTAGTGTGTGACGCAAACGGTCTTTAGGGGTACGCATTACAATAGTCATTTTACTTGCCTTTATTATTACTGATTTTATTTTCTGAACGAATCATTTTCTTTTTGTTCAACAGACATATATCTCTTGAAAAGAGATTGTTCTAATTAGATACTATCCGAAAAGCGGATAGATACAAAATCAGGAACGCGTTTTAGTAGGAGGGAGTGATGCTGTTTTCTCTTGAGCAGCTCGAAGCTTTTGTGGCGGCAGTGGAGCATGGATCGTTTTCAGCAGCAGCCCGGCATTTAGGAAAGGCGCAGAGCAGGGTAAGTACGTCGGTTGCGAATTTGGAAATTGATTTAGGCGTGAATCTTTTTGATCGTTCAGGAAAATTCCCTGTGCTGACCAGTGAAGGTGAGCGGATGTTGGGTACCGTGCGGGCTGTGCTGTATCAGTGCAGAGTTGTTACAGATACAGCAGATCAGATTATTGAAAAGCCACAGGTCTTGCTTAGGTTGGCGGTGGAGGAGCTTGTTTCTTCTGAAGTCATCGGCGGCGTTCTTGCGGAATTCTCCAAAGAGTTCGATTATATTCAGGTAGAAGTGCTGTGGGCTGCCATTGGAGAAGTAAAAGAATTGATCCTGAAAGATAGAGTGGATGTCGGTATTGCCATGCCTGCATCTGGTTTTCCTGACGAGGATTGCTCATGGGAGCAGCTTGGGAGTGAAAAATTTTGGCCTATGGTCGGTTCAGTGCACCCGCTTGCAAAACTAACTTCAGTGACTGCTGATGACTTATGGGAGCACACACAGCTTGTTGCTTCCAGTAAAGACGGGGTACGCGAAGCAGATTCAGGGATGTTTAGTGAGAAAACGTGGTTGTGTGAAGACAGCCAGTTGATGATAGATTTAGCCCGCCGCGGTGTGGGCTGGGCATGGCTTGCAGAATCGCAGACATTGCGGTTGCGTCAGCGAGAAGAAATGGTTTCGTTGCCCCTGACCTTCTTAAAGGAAGGCTACAGCAATTCATTCTATCTGTTGTGGAAAAAAGATTACCCGTTGCGCCCTGCCGAAAAGTGGTTGGCAGCACGATTGAGAATGTGCTGACATAGCCATGTTCAACGCGCAACATTTGCTAACTCAATTTTTAAAGGCAGATGCAAAAAAAAGCGGACAACTTACTTAGTAAGTTGTCCGCTAAAATATGGAGCTCTCAAGCAGAATTGAACTGCTGACCTCATCCTTACCAAGGATGCGCTCTACCTACTGAGCTATGAGAGCTTCTATATAAAGACCCTAACTGTGTTTAAGGCCAATAGAGCTGTATCGAGAGCACGAGTAACGTGCTGCGAAGAGGGTGTTTATATGGAACACCTGTATCCGTCAATAAAAAATGTTTTTTTACTGTAAAAAAGTTTAAACTAAGGCTTTTCATGGACTTCCTCTACTGAAGAATCACTTTTTGCATTTGCTTTTTTACCAAAGAACTCAAGCCAACGTTGTAAGTGATAGTAGAATCCCGGAACAAGTAGCGGAGCAAAGATCGTTGCGGTGATCATACCGCACATTACGGCGATACCAAGTGAGTGTCTGCTTGCAGAACCGGGACCGGATGCAACAACCAGTGGTGATACACCAAGTACAAATGAGAATGCTGTCATAAGTACTGCACGGAAACGTAACTTTGAGGCAGTAAATGCTGCTTCTTTAGCTGTTTTGCCTTCTTTGTAGAGATCCATAGCAAATTCGACAATAAGAATAGATGTCTTGGCAGCCATACCAATAAGAAGAATTACTCCTACCTGTGCATAGATGTTGTTGCTCAATTCATAAATCGGTGCCCAGTAATGGATGCCCGCAATCGCGCCGAAGATTGCCAAAGGAACAGACCCTACGATGGCGATAGGCATAATCCAGCTTTCGTATTGTGCCACAAGGAACAGGTACACGAATGTGAAGGAAAGCAGGAAGATGAGTGGTGCAAGGTTACCTGCTTCAATTTCCTGAAGAGAGAGTGCTGTCCATTCAAATGTGTAGCCGGGGGGAAGCTTTTCGGAAAGTTTTTCCATGGTTGCAATGGCGTCACCGGAACTATATCCGGGTGCTGCTCCGCCATTGATAGCAACTGTGCTGTAGAGGTTGTAGTGGAATACCTGTGCAGGGCCGAGAATCGGGCTGATTGCCGCAACAGAACTAACCGGAACCATTTCATCTTTACCGTTGCGTACGTAAAAGAGTCGGAAATCCTCAGGCGTTGCTCGATATTTTGCATCTGCCTGAATATTTACCTGATAGATTTGTCCTTCCTTCACAAAGTCGTTCACGTACAGAGAGCCGAACTGTGCTTGCAATGTGGCATAAATATCTCCGAGTGAAATTCCCAGTACCATAGCTTTGTTTCTATCCACATCAAGGAAGTATTGAGGAACATCTGTGCGGAACGTGGTGTACGCCAGCTGTACTGCGGGATCTTGCGTTGCATCAAATGCAAGCTGTTGGGCAACTTTGGCAATGTTTTGCGGTGGACGGCTTAACGTATCTTGAAGTTGGTATGCAAACCCATTTGTGGTACCGATTCCGGGAATTGCAGGCAACTCAAATGACCTGAGTGATGCATCAGGATAGTTTCTATACAGTTTGTTAGTTTCAGCCATAATATCCCGCAACGTTTTCCCATCCGGCCTGCTGTCCCAATCTTCCAGCATAACAATAATAAGGCCGGTATTGGATAAATTACCGGAAAGAAAACTGCGACCGGAAACTGTAATAACGCGCTCAACGCCGCTCACTGTTTTTGTCATGTCTGTAATTTCGGTCAAAACTCTCTGGGTTCTATTTAATGATGCAGCTTCAGGGAGCTGGGCATCAACAAAGAAGAATCCTTGATCTTCGTTCGGAATAAATGCGGTCGGTGTATTGGTGTACAGGTAGCCTGTGAACCCGAATATAGCGATAACCGTGATCAGCGTGAGAAATCCTCTACGCAAGATGGATGTGATAATTGTTCCGTATCGTTCTGTTGACCATTTAATGGCGCGATCAAGTGGGCGTAGAAAAGAAATAGGTTCAAGTTGTCCTTCTTTAAGGATGAGTGAGCACAATGCAGGACTTAACGTTAGTGCGTTTACCGAGGAAATAAGTACAGATACGGAAATGGTTACCGCAAATTGTCGATACAAGCCGCCTGTAATACCCGGCATGAACATAACCGGAACAAATACAGCCAGCAGAACAAGCGTCGTTGCAATGATAGGGCTGGTTACTTCTGACATGGCGATACGTGCTGCCTCCTTCGGAGGCAGTTTCGAATCAGTCATATGCCGTTCTACATTTTCGATAACTACAATAGCATCGTCAACAACGACCCCGATGGCAAGCACAAGCCCAAATAGCGAAATGGTGTTGATGGAATATCCCAGAGCCTGCATGACGGCAAAGGTACCGATGAGGGATACAGGGATAGCTACTGTTGGAATAAACGTGGCGCGTACGTTTTGCAGAAAAAGAAAAACAACCAGAACAACAAGGAATACGGCCTGAAGTAATGTTGTCACAACTTCATCAATGGAACGGCGGATAAAAATTGTTGTGTCGTATGGGATTAAGTAATCAATCCCGTTTGGAAACTGCTTGGAAAGAATTTCCATTCTGTTGTAAATATTTTGCGCAATCTCCAGCGCGTTGCCGTCACTGTTCTGATACACAACAACAAATGCCTGCGGTTTGTTATCCAGATTGGCATAAGAGTCGTACGATTTGTTACCGAGTTCTGCGTATCCGATATCTTTGACACGAACAATAGCCCCGTTGGACGATGTGCGAAGAATAATGTTGTTAAATTCTTCTGCGGTAATTAATCGCCCCTGAGCCTGTACTGTGTATCTGAATTGTTGCTGCGGAACGTTGGGACCGCCGCCAATGCTACCGGCTGCAACAATAATATTCTGTTGTTGCAGAGCGTCTTGAACATCAGACGTAGTCATCCGGTACGATTCCATAAGCTTTGGATCAAGCCATATGCGCATGGAATATGGGGAACCGAAAATCTGTACGTCTGAAATACCTTTGATGCGTTTAAGTGGATCAACAATAAACTGTTTGGCGTAGTTGTTTAGAAACAGGGTGGAGTACGTGTTGTCCGGTGAAATAATACTGACACCGAGCAGCATGGTTGTGGATTGTCTTTTAACAGTTATCCCCAAACGCCGGACTTGTTCCGGAAGGTTTGGTAAAGCCTGCGAGACACGGTTTTGTACGTTTACCTGCGCAATATCCGGATCAGTATTCGGAGCGAAGGTAATTGAGGTTGTAGATGTCCCTGTGGTGTCGGCGGTAGACGAGATATAGATCATGTCTTCAACGCCGTTGATATTATCCTCAAGAGGTTTAATAACCGTACGTTCTAAAATTTCTGGACTCGCACCGGGAAAATTCGCAGTTACGGTAACAACTGGCGGCGTGATGTCAGGGTACTGAGCTACAGGGAGCGTGATCAGCGCCAACGAACCCACAAGAGTAATAACAATGGATATGACAATGGCGAATTTAGGCCGATCAATAAAGAAATGGCTGATTGTCATACTCAGCTCCCACTATTCGACGTGGAAGATGGTGTCTTTTTTGGGGATGACTTGGCTGGTGGTATAATAATACTTGGTGTAGCTGGTGCTAGCTGCTTTGCATTCGGCTTGGCGTCGGGGGACGCATCTTTTTTGCCCGGCTCTGATTCAGTCCAGCGCGGATTTTCGGGGATACCTTTTTCTGAACCGGTTTTTTTAGGAACTATTTCTGATGGGCCAGTTCCTCTAATTTCCGTTATTGGATGTTTGGTAATGACGCCAGTTCTGGGGTCAATATTAACAAGATGCGGAGCAACAGGCTTGCCCTGCTGAACTTTCTGTAAGCCTTCAACAATAATACGTTCTCCGGTATGGAGTCCGCTTATTACAACCCACATTGCATCAAGGCGCATTCCAAGTTCAACCTTACGGGATGTTGCAACATTATCTTTATCCACAACGACAACAGTGTAGCCCGATTGGGTTTGCTGTACACTCGATTGCGGTATGACAGGCATACGTTTTTTTTCAGCATCTTCAACGATAACCGAAACATACATGCCGGAAAGAAGCAGGCTGTCGGGATTCGGGAAAACACAGCGTAAATCAATTGTGCCGGTATCTTTATTAATAAATGGCTGTGCGAAATCCAGTTTTCCTTCCAGAGGATACGACGTGCCGTTAGGAAGCTTGAGCATAAATTTTAATTTTGGTGATGATCCGTAGCCCCATTTTTCACGGTATGTGACAACGTCCTTTTCATCCACAGTGAAATACACGTAGATAGGGTCAATTGAGTAAATAGTCGCAAGCGTGCCGCTGCTAGGAGAAATAAGGTTGCCGACGGAATAAACAATTTTACTTATGCGTCCTTTGAATGGGGCAGTAATTGTGGTGTATCCAAGATTGATGGCAGCAGAATAGACCTGAGCTTTGGTTGCATCGACTTCTGCCGCGGCTTGCCGTTCTGTACTGGTGTACGCATCCAATTCAGATTTACTGATATTTTTTCCTGCATATAGTTCTGCACCGCGTCGAAGGTTTTGTTGGGCTTCAACAAGGGCAGCCTTTGCTTTTTCAACATTCGCCTTGGCCAGTTGAAGATCAGCTTCAAATGGTTTGGGATCGATTTTGAAAAGTATCTGATCTTTTTTGACAATATCACCTTCTTTGAAGCCCTGTGTTAACAAAAAACCTTCCACGCGTGACTTAATCTGCACGATGTCTTTTGAATCAACACGCCCTACGGCGTCCCATCTATTGGCAACAGGAAATTCTGAAACAGAAATAACATCCACACTAGGTGCAGGGCGTTCCTGCGGAGCTCCATTGTCGGAACAGGCTGCAAGTATGAATATACACATACAGCATATCGATAAGGATAATATTCTCTGATAGTAACAAGCTGCCATGCCGCCTCCGAATGATGTCTCAATCTTTTTTTAATACACTGCTAGTTAGAATAAATGTAAAACTGACGAGTAGATAAAAATGGTATACAGTGTGGCATGTTACCATAGTTTCTATGCAAAGCTAAGAGAGAAGTGTGTTATATCTATGAGTCAAAATAAAAAATACAGGAAACAAAGTTTGTTTTGAGAATTAATTGGAATATCAGGTGGTTATTCAAAATCCTCCAGAGTTGACAATTGGGGATAACTGGTATGAATTAGGGAGCTCTTTCCGTATAAAGGATATAATGCGCTGTTTTTGAGCTCTTCACACTCATTTGAGCCTTGAACTTGCGTGATCATTGTATATTGTTTTGTGAGGTCTATTTTGAATAACACGGCTATTTGGCAGCGACACCCATATCTTGTGGCTGCTGCGATTATTGTATGCACAACTTGTATTCGCATCGCGTTTTTATGGAGTAACCAGCTTGACCTTGTGTATGACGAAGCCCAGTATTGGGATTGGACTCGTCACATGCAGTTTTCTTACTACTCCAAAGGACCTCTGATTGCATGGATCATTAAAGGTTGGACAACGCTTTTTGGTAACACACAGTTTGGTGTTCGTTTTGGCGCTGTTTTTAACTCCTTTATGACTCAAAGTATTCTACTGTACGGCATGGGATGCATAATGAAGCGTCCGGTAGCAGCCCTCTGGGCAGTAATTCTTGCCAATACAATTCCATTGTTCCTCGCTTCCGGCGTATTGATGACAACAGACAGCCCGCTACTTGTTTGTTGGCTTACGTCCCTGTTCGCAATCTACGCGGCCAGTGAAAATCCGGAACGAAAAGCACCGTATGTAATACTCTGTATTGCGGTGGCTCTCGGAATCCTTGCTAAATACATGATGCTTGCTATGGCAGGTGTTGTATTCTTTTACTGTATCGGGCTGTGGCGCAGAAAGATGCTCAGTCCTGTGTTTGTAAAGCGTGCAGCCATTGCCATTGTTATTGGCACGGTTATAGGTTTCTTGCCGATTCTTATCTGGAATATGCAAAACGACTGGGTGGGCTTCCGTCATGTTGCCAAGCTGGCAGGGGTTACTTCAACCGCTGTAGCGAAACCATTTTTCCGCTTTGATCTTTTTCCAGAATATTTTGGCTCTCAAATTGGGTTAATTACTCCGTGGTGGTTTGCATTCCTTATTTTCGGTGGCTGGACTGCCTTGAAACAGGGGTGGACGAAGAAAGGTGCTGAAGCTCTTGGCGATGACAGCAAGGTGCGACAGGCACTCTTGTTAAGCGTTGGTTTCTGGATGTTGTGGGGCTTCTTTATTTTCTGGAGTTTCCACACCCGTATTTATCCTAACTGGTCTGCAATGAGCTACGCAGCGGGCATTATGCTTGCGGCACTGGCTGCTGAGCAGGGGCATGTTTGGGGTAAAACAGCACTGGTTATCCGAAGCAAACGTATTCCGCTTCGTAAAATGGGCGTTATCATCGGGGTTGTGCTATTTCTTGTGATGCATTCATTGGGAGCACTGCCGTTTAGAACCCGTTCTTTTAACCCTGCCATGCGTTTGATGGGTTGGACTGATATGTCCAGTAAGCTTCAGGAGCTTACTGATAAGATGCCGAATCCTGATAAAGTTTTTTATTTTTCTGACCGCTATGGTGTGACTGCAAACCTTTCATTCTATGCACCTAAGCAGCCACAGGCATTTTGCGCGGATTTTGGACGTCGAAAAGCACAATATGACTTGTGGGAGACCCCTGAATCCAAAAAGGGCTGGGACGCAATATTTGTCCGTCATAAACCTATTGATATTCAGCCACTTAAGAAGCTGTTTGAATCCGTCGAAGTTATGGAGTATCAAACAACGCATACGAATGGCTACGGCCCTAAATATTATATTGCTATCCTAAAAAATTATAACGGCGAATGGCCAAAACGTGACAGCGGAAGTTATTAATGACTGCATCTATCTCGACGAAAATTGATCCAACTGTTTGCGAACGTTGCGCAGAAAAATACGACACCTGTTGTCATGCAGATCCTCAAGATATCGAGCTTTGTTTTCCTTTATCGGACACAGAGTGGGCTAAAGTTAAAGCGGCAGCTCCTGAAGTTTTAGGGGCAAATGACGTCGCCAACACGCCTGAATTTATCAAGACATTAAAACGACTTTTTCCTCATGATGGCTTAAAAATAGATACACAATTCCCTGCAAACGAGACTCATAGGGTTCTGCAATCCAATGAAAAGGGATATTGTGTTTATCTGACAGAGCAGGGGTGTAGACTCCCGAGAGAAGCACGCCCGTGGTTCTGCCTGCTGTTTCCCTTCTGGGTACGCGGCAACGAGCTGACTATGTTCACGGCACAAGGGTGTCTTGTATGCCGTGAAACCGACACCGTAGAAGAATCGCTGGAACTGCTAGGAATGGACAAACCCCAGGTTAGGGAGTTGTTTGCATTACTGCGTTCCTCGTGGGGCTTCGATAAAGGCGAGTAGCCACCCTGCAAACGAGATTAAACTTTATGAAAAAAATATTCCTGTATGCTTGTATCTGCGTTGCGCTTGTGGCGGCTTTGGGTACGCTGGCTGCTTCCGGTTTATACTGGTGGGCATCTAAAGATTTACCAAGTTTTACCCGTATTAATGACTATCAGCCGCCGTTGGTAACAACGGTATATGCTCGTGATGGGCAAGTGCTCGGGCACTTTTATCGGGAAAAACGATTTCTGGTTTCTCACGAAAAAATGCCGGACCTCGTTAAACGAGCTTTTCTTGCTGCTGAAGATGATAGTTTTTATAACCATGATGGAGTTGACCCAAAAGCAATTTTCCGTGCGTTTATCAAAAATATGCGTGCAGGATCTATCAGACAGGGTGGTTCCACAATCACTCAGCAGATTATTAAGCGACTGCTTCTTTCTTCTGAAAAAAGCTATGAACGTAAAATTAAAGAAGCAATCCTCGCATTTCGTCTTGAGCGCTATCTGACGAAAGACGAAATTCTTACTATCTACTTAAACGAAATTTATCTTGGTGCTGGAGCTTACGGCGTAGAAGCCGCTGCCCGCACCTATTTTGGTAAGCATGTTAATGAACTGACCGTTGCGGAAGCAGCGACGTTAGCTGGGCTTCCACAGGCACCTTCCAAATATAACCCATTGCGTGCTCCGGGGTCTGCTAAGGCTCGTCAGCGTTACGTGTTGGGTCGCATGCTCGAACTTAACTGGATTACTCAGGAACAGTACGACACCGCGATTACTGCGCCACTTGTTTACAAAAGCATGGAAGATCCAAGCTGGAAACGTGGATCATGGTATTTAGAGGAAGTACGCAGGAAGCTTATTACCTACCTGAGTGAAGATAACATGCGTAAGCTTGGTATCGAACTTCCTCGCTACGGCGAAGATGCTGTCTATGAAGCTGGTCTTCAAGTATATACTGCGGTTGATCTAGACTATCAGGATGCTGCTGAAGAAGCTTTACGCGCAGGTTTGGAATCATCTTCCAGACGCCGAGGCTGGCAGGGACCTATTCAGTCTATTGAGCCAGAAATGGTTGATGATTTTTTGCAGCAGCAGGAAGTTATTCCCGCAGTTCTGACAGATAAAAAATGGATTCAGGTGTTGGTAACTCGGGTTGAAAAATCCGGTGTGGATGTGCGATTCGGTGATATGAAAGGTCATATCCCTGTATCAACCATGGGCTGGTGTCGTAAGCCGAACCCTAGAGTGGTGACGGACCATGTTCCATCTATTAAAGATGCACGAAGAGTTCTGAACGTAGGAGATGTTGTCTGGGCTTCTATTGCAGTGCCTGACCGTCTTAAAGAAACTTGGGAGCCACGTCTGCTGACAGAACAAGACGTGGTGCCGTTGGCATTGGAACAGCATCCTAATATACAGGGTGCGGTTGTTTCAATGGATCCTCGCACAGGTGATGTGTATGCGTTGGTTGGTGGTTACTCTTTTACAGAAAGCCAGTTTAACCGTGCCACACAGGCAAAACGTCAGCCTGGTTCTGCATTTAAACCGATTGTATATTCCACTGCGATAGATAATGGCTATACCCCTGCTTCTATCGTGTTGGATGCCCCGATTGTGTATACTGACCAGTCGACTTCCAAAGTATGGCGTCCTCAAAACTTTGAAGGCATTTTCTACGGACCGACCTTATTGCGCACTGCGCTTGTTAAGTCCCGTAACCTTTGCACTATCCGTGTTGCTAAATCACTCGGCATTCCAAAGGTTGTAGAACGTGCAAAAGCTATGGGGCTTGAAGGGCCGTTTCCGTATGACCTTTCTGTGTCGCTTGGTTCCGTTGCGGTTTCACCGATCAACTTAACCGAAGCATACACAACCTTTGCCAACGGTGGACAGTGGGCAAAAGGACGCCTTATTACATCTGTAAAAGATGCATGGGGTGATGATATTATCTCCATTGAGACTCAGCGCACACAGGGCATGGACCCTGAAACATCCTATATTATGTCTACCTTGCTTAAGGAAGTTGTTCAGGATGGTACAGGCTGGCGTCTTAAAGTCCTCAAGCGTCCTATCGGCGGTAAAACAGGCACAACAAACGATGAAAAAGATGCGTGGTTTGTAGGGGTAACTCCTTACCTCGTAACAACAGCATATGTTGGCTTTGACCAATTAACCCCTATGGGTAAATGGGAAACAGGCTCTCGTGCTGCATCTCCTGTTGTACGTGATTATCTGCAAAAAGTTATTAATGATTTCCCTGAGGAAGACTTTGAAATGCCTGCAGGGGTGATTCAGGTTCGTATCGATGCCGGTTCCGGCAGAGTTGCCAGTGCTCATAGTGGTAAAAGCTACTTCTTGCCATTTAAGGAAGGAACGCAGCCGACCATTATGCAAGGCCAACGCCTGACCCGAGAACAACGGGATCCTGTTGAAAGTGGTGAAGATTTGCTCAAGCAGATGTTCTAAAAAAAACGCAATATTAAAGCCGGTACAACTAAGTTGTACCGGCTTTTTTTATGGCGAGATTAATTGGGATAGTTCGCTACAAATGTTTTCCGTTGAAACACCCCGATGAACGTGCTCATCGGGGCATTGTATATTCAGCAGTAGGAACGGATGGGTAATCGACGCCACCTAGTTGATGATCCGTTTTGGACGCGCAGGGGACAAGCCCTGAGGGTAGATGGTGATGCTCTGCAGGAAGGTATCGGCAATGAACTTTCCTGTTTCGTTGAGTGATCCGTTTGGCAGCAACAAAGGTTCAGTCCAATCCAAAGTGCTTATAGGCCCCCCGGGGGCAATCGAGACCGTGGCCTCAGGTGTTTGTGTTACGCCAAATGGGAGTTTTTCATATTCAGTCAGTTTTTTTTGCACAGTAACAAGGTGGGGCTGTGTGTTATGGAAAATCATCTGACCCAATTGTGGTTGTTTTGTTGTCAGTTCTCTCAGTGGAATCTGTGGCGGCGGTGGAAGTCCTAAAAATGCTGCCATGTGTGTCATATACACATCCGGTCTTTCCAGCATCTTGTCGACGCTGGCACACATCTTTGATGACCCAAGGAAGCGCGGATTAGCTTCAATAAAATAGAGCTGCTCATCATGAAGCAGGGCATCTATACCAAAGGCACCTATAAAGCCTTTTGAAGCAAGCCATTGTCCAACGTCTCGAATCATCGCTTCTAATTGGTTAATGGTATTTTCAGGCAAGTTGTGAATTATACCAAAGTCGTTCCCTGAATAACCTGCGTTTAGTGGAGTAAGTTCCGGTACGCCAATGCACTGGAGGCTTAGTGGATGTAATGAGACTCGTCCGTCCGAAAATACAGTTGCTGATGCTGAAAGAGAGGATGCACCAGAAAAATAGGGTGAATAGGCGATAAGTTGAGTGTCGTGCTGTCGGAGCCATTCCCATGCTGTTTCAAAACTTTCTTTGGAGTCTATACGCACAAGACCTGACCGTGCTGATGCCGCATGAATGCGCAGCATTACAGGATCTTCCATGACCGCACGAAAAATTTCCTGCTTCGCAGCTTCTGTTATCTCGAGATATTTCCAAGGAATAATGCGTATGCCTTTGTCGTACAGTGCTGTTTCTATCCATGTTTTATGGTTAAATGGGTGCTGGAATTCAGAAAATAATCCTAAAAGCATAGTATGCCTATGGTGTAAAAAATATGCCGTGTCGATGAAGGCCATGGGCTTGTATGGGATTAGACAAGATGGTTCTTCCAGTTCTTTAATCAAAATACGGCGCAACTCTTTAATGCCCTCCGATGTGTCGGCAGAGGCGTCGTAGGTGTACGGGTTCACTCTATGGTGCGCCATGCTTTCATAGGTGTACTCGGTAATTGCCTCGTGCTGCGCGGGGCTTCCGTAGCAGATGGAAACAATTGGGTTCTTAAAGTCGGTAAGGGGGATGGCATCGCACCCTCTACTCCCGACCCAGACGATCTTTCGATCCTTGATCTTTCCACTAATACGCTTTCGGTATGTCGTACGTTCTGTAGGCATAACTACCTCAGCTCTGGAGTTTAGGGTTAATGACAAACTAGGACCTCGATGCGACAGGGCACATCGTCCCTAAGAGTGTATTGCAGGTAGAATGAGGCAGAGTATTATAGAATGAACGAAGTGGTTTTTTTGGGATTTAAAAAAAGTGAGTTGACACATGTGAGGATTTGAGTACAGGATATACTAAGCCATTGTGCGCGCGATTTGGTGCGCACGTCGCTTAAGGCTGTTTTTCCCCGTGTTTTGTGGGGGAGAATACGGCTTGGGCTAAATAGAATGTTTGGAGATTGCTACTATGTCTAACAAGACAGATTTTGATGTTATTGTTGTTGGCGGCGGCCCTGCTGGGCTGTTTGCTTCCTACTATCTTGCAGAAAATTCTAATCTTTCTGTATGTATGATTGACCGCGGCCCGGCGGTAAAAAATCGAACATGCCCAATTGGAAAAACCCAGAAGTGCGTGAAATGTAAACCCTGCCATATCCTTTCCGGTATTGGCGGAGGCGGCCTTTTTTCCGATGGTAAGCTGAACTATATCCACAAGCTTGGAAAGACTGATTTGACCCAGTTTATGGGACTGCAGGAAGCAAAAGATCTGATTGATGAAACAGAAGTGATCTTTAACAAGTTTGGTATGGATGGCCCTGTGTATCCTTCCAACATGGAAACAGCAAAAGCCATTCGTAAAGAAGCAAATAAGAATGGTATTGATCTTCTGTTGATTAAACAGAAGCATCTCGGTTCTGACTGTCTTCCGGATCATATCGACAATATGTCCAGCTATCTTGCAGAACGTGGTGTTGAGATCAAAACTAAGGAAGAAGTTAAACGTGTTGTTGCTGAAGACGGAAAAGTGCAGGGTGTTGAGACTAACAAAGGCATTTACACTGCCAAGCATGTAATCCTTGCTCCGGGTCGTGTAGGTGCAGATTGGATTAGCACGGTATGTAAAGAATACGACTTAAATGTTTCTCAGCGTGGCATCGAGGTAGGTGTACGTGTTGAAACACATAATGACGTAATGTCTGACATCACCGATGTAGTGTACGACCCAACGTTCTTTGTGCGTACTTCTAAATACGACGACCAGACCCGTACTTTCTGTACAAACCCGGGTGGCTTTATCGCGCTTGAAAACTATCAGGACTTTGTATGCGTTAACGGCCATGCATTCCGCGATAAAAAATCGGACAACACTAACTTTGCGTTCTTATCCAAAGTAGTGCTGACTGATCCTGTTTCAGACAACACAGGTTACGGTACTGCTATCGGTAAGCTTGCAAGCATCATTGGTGACGGTAAGCCTATTTTGCAGCGTCTTGGTGATTTACGCCGTGGTAGACGTTCAACATGGACTCGTATCAACAATGGTCATATCGCACCAACAATGACAAACGTAGTTCCTGGTGACATCGCGATGGCGCTTCCTGAGCGTATTGTGACAAACCTTGTTGACGGTCTTGATCAGCTTAATTCCGTAATCCCTGGTATCGCTGATGACGGAACCTTGTTGTACGCTCCAGAGATTAAATTCTTTGCTACTCAGGTTGAAACTTCCAACGATCTTGAGACATCTATCGACGGTCTCTACGTTGCAGGTGACGGCCCTGGTGTAGCAGGTAACATTGTTTCTGCTGCTGCTACTGGCATTGTCCCAGCTAAGGCTATCATCGCAAAAAATTAAAACATCAAGCGGCATCACACGTGTCGTTGGTATGTTCTGTATAATGGCAAAGCTGCGTTCTGAAAGGGACGCAGCTTTTTTTAATAAAAAAGGCCAAAAAAAAGACCACCAAATGGTGGACTGCATTATTGAAGGCAAAAGAAGAGAGAACCTACCTACAAACTCTGTTAGCGTATTGCTGCTTGGTTCGGCCTTGTCATGTATTTGTGTACATCGGCTCCGAATCCTAAATTGTTCTATTCAGTAGATTCTCTCACTGTCTGTTCGTTCTTTTTACCCATTAGCCTTTCTTATCCTCCGTTAGAGTTAATAACTATATATACTGGAAGGTATATCGATATGAACTTCCTTACACCTATAAGATAAGACTCCTTAAGCTCTGTGGCAAGGGGGAAAAAAGATTTTTTATAGAAAATAATTAAAAATTCAGTTGACAGTAAGGCGTGTTTTCCATAAATACCTCTTCGCACGTGAGGGAACTCACGAAGCACATATGAAGCGTCCCCATCGTCTAGCCTGGCCCAGGACACCTGCCTTTCAAGCTATCACCACGGATCTGAATCCCATGCGAGTGATGAATCAATCTGTCCAGCATGGCTGAGGTCAATGCGGTATTGCCTGAAAAGACGGTCTCCCATTCCCCTCAAAACTCAAGTTTTGATGTCAAAATGATCGAACCTGACTCGTACCGGTTGGCAACGACCTGAAAGAATAAATTGCTTGATCTCCTGTCATCGGCAGGCAACTTGACCTCATCTACAATTAGTATTGTTGATGCCAGTACAGAACGCTTCAATGTTTGAAGGTAGCGCCCTTGCCGTATGGCTGTTTTCAAGCTGCAAAATCAAATCGGCTGCTGTAGTAATCGAACTTTCAACCCTGCTTCAACAGCACGCATTCCCAATGCGATGGCAAGGTGTGTTTTCCCAACTCCACTAGGACCAAGCAGCAAGACATTTTCTTTTCGTTTCACAAAAGTTAGTCCAGAAAGCTCTTGAATCAGCTTCTTTGGTGCACCAACGGCAAACGAGAAATCGAACCCTTCAATAGTCTTGTCTGCAGGAAATTTTGCCATTCTAGTGAGGGTCTCACGACTTCTTTCTTTGCGAAAGACTTGCTCAGCCTTCAATATGTCTTCAAGGAACTGCACGTA
>CALODB010000004.1:0-770671 GCA_942492085.1 uncultured Desulfovibrionaceae bacterium
TGTCGCAAGCAAGGCCCGCTTTATGTAAAATTCTCATGAGGCTTATTTTATAGGCCGGACACGCTCAAAAAGTATTTCGAATCGAGTGAGGTTCGAATAGTTGATATGTAGAAAGAAAAGCTCCTCTGCTAGGGAGCTTTTTTGCTTTAAAAAAGGGTTCCACAACAGAAATCAAGACGTAAGAGAGGCCGAATAGTCAACTTAGTAAAAAGTAGGAGTTTCAACTCAATTTGACGCATCATCCAAGCCTACCCCTAATGTGATAATTTCTTAGATCGTAAAATATCTTTTTCTACTTCAAAAAAAGCCCATTCCTGCCAACATTGCATCCGAATGATAGCACTCATCTGGTGGCTTATGCTGCACCTTTTACATTGACTAGATTCGTTTTTAGGAATCCATCCGTACACATCTTTAGGGCACGTTTCTTTTACTTTTTCTTGGGATAAAAGTTGAAATACTCTCTTCAATTGCCATTCATAGATCTCTTCAGAAGTGGCATTGCCCAAATAAGGAATACGGACTCTAGCGTCTTCAAGCAGTTCAGACGCAAAATCATCATTATTGCTCATGCTGGCTCCCAGTTATGACACTAATACTAAGACGAATATGACACCTGCCTCTAACAGGTCATTCACAACCATTTTTCATCATAACCCAGCACAATGAATTCTTAAAGAGTGTCTTCGAAACAAAGGGCGATTCATAATCTGAATAACAAAACGAATAAACTGCACCACGCAGCACTATCCGATCAGAGTGATCGCGACAGAGAAGACAATCAACAACTAAGCAAGAAACAAGAACTTCAAATCAATCTAGGCCATTATCCAAACCTAAGCTCTGAAGTGCTATTTTCTGAGATCGCAGAATATCTTTTTCTACTTCAGAAAAAGCCCATTCCTGCCAACATTGAACCGGTGTGATATCCCTAACTTGATGACTCTCACAACACTGTTCACATCGGCTAGGTTCGTCTGCAGGAATCCATCCATACAAATCTTTTGGGCACGTTTCTTTTGCTCGATCTTCGGATAAAATTTGAAATGCCTTCTTCAATTTCCAGTCACGAATTTCCTCTGGAGTGGCATTACTCAAATATATGACACGGGCTCTGGCGTCTTCAACTAGATCAAACACTAAATCTTCATCATTGCTCATACTGACTCCCAGTTAGTAACACTACACCTATACCTGTCTTGAAATCTCCAAGCCCTAATTCGCTTAATAACCAGCTGCTTTTTTAGCATACATAACACAATATGAGTGCCTACGAAACTAGCAACGGTTCATTATGTCCAAAACTAACATAAAAACACTGGCCGTCATGCTGCTCTGCCTTGCCGTTTCAACCATCGCACATAACCGCGTCACCCTGACCACAAAAAACGGGGTTATTACCCTGCCCTTTAAGGAGTAGCGCATGAACTCCGCAATGCCTGAAAACCTAAAAGGTACTGTCATCATCGTTAATGGCGTAGTGCACATTTCCGAAGCACTGGCGCAAGATGACCACGAGCTGCTCTCCTACCTCAGCTTTGCAGCTCGCAAGGGCTTTTCAGAAACCAAACGGCACTCAATCAAAGAGTTTGCCGAGTTCTTCACCAAAAACAAGAAGGCCGTCAGCGAGAGCGAGGTTCAAAAAATGGCCGTTGATATCTTAGAAGACGCCCGTGAAGTCGGTGCTTCCGATATTCACATTGCCGACTATGGCGCATTTACCACTATTCAGTTCCGTAGAATGGGGATGCTTGAAGAACGCGAACAGCTTCCGGAAGGAATTGGTCACAAGCTTCTCAGCTCCATGTACACAACCATGACTGAAGGCGCGGACTCTAACTTCAGCAAAACAGAAAGACAGGATGGTACACTCAAGAGCGAATATCTACCGGCTGATGTGCAATCAGTTCGTCTTCATACAGAGCCGCTGCAAGCAGACATGGCAAAAGATAAGCAAGGCACATTCATGGCCATGCGTCTTTTGTACGATGTAACAGATGCCTCGGGAACACTTGAAGAACGGATGCGTACGCTCGGCTATACAGAGCAACACGTTGCGCTCTTCCGATACCTTTCTACCCGTTCCGGCTGCGTAATTCTCTCCGGCCCGACCGGTTCCGGTAAAACAACAGCGCTCAAACATGCCATGGAAAGTATGGCTGCTGAAAACCGCGACAAGTCGTACATGTCTTTGGAAGATCCTCCGGAATTTGCCATGCACCTCGTTAAGCAAATCCGCATTATCAGCGACTACACGGACGAACGGAAACGCGCGACCGTATTTAGAGCTGCCCTCGGTGGTTTAATGCGTTCCGATATCGACGGTCTCATGATTGGTGAAATGCGTTATCCGGAAGTTGTCATGGCTGTGCTGCGAGCTGCCCAGACGGGCCACAGCATTTGGACATCCGTTCATGCTTCCAGTGCGCTGAACATCATCACGCTGCTGTCCACCATGCTCACAGATTATGGAATCCGAGAGCCTCGAAACTATCTTTGTGATCATTCCATTTGTTCCGGCCTCATCAACCAGCGCCTCGTGCCTGTGCTTTGCGAGCATTGCAAAAGACCGTTCACAGAAGTCGTCAAACTTCCAGAAAACGACCCTGAACGTCTGCGCCTTCTTCCACGCGGTGTCTTTAACCGTATGTTGGAAGTCATCGACACCGACAAACTTGAAAATGTCCACTTCAAAGGAAGCGGCTGCGAGCATTGTGACAATATGGGCATCGTCAGCCAAACCGTTGTCGCTGAGGTAATTGCGACTGACTACATCATGCTTGAGTACCTTCGAAACAACGAATTCATAAAAGCACACAAGCATTGGATCAATGAGCAAAACGGCAAGACGTATGTTGGCCACGCTATTGATCTCATTAGTGAAGGCAAAATCGACCCAACCATAGTTGAAAAGAAACTCGGTGTTCCGCTCAACTATGACAAAGCGTTCGGGCAATATAGCTTTAGTGCTGCCGACCTCGACCGCCTTTCAGGCTCTGGAGGCAAATAATGTTTGCCCAGGCTGACAGACTGCGCCTTATCGCGTCCCTCTTCTTCTCAGGAAAAACGCGCCGCAAGTTCTACTTGAAGCTTGCAGCCATGACTGAGAACGGCCTCGGGCTGAACGATGCACTGGAAACCATGCAAAAGCGACTGGCACGCAAACATGATCCGCTACATTTGCTTCTTTCCGAAGCGTTGGTGCGGATGCAAAGCGGTGCCTCTCTCGCTGATGCATTCCAAGGTTTCATTCCGGACGCAGAATACATGCTCATTAAAAGTGGTGTTGATGGCGGTGATCTGCCGAACACTCTTGAGCTGACCTGTGGCCTGATTGAAGCAAAGGAAAAGATCATCACCGCCATTGTTCAAGCACTAAGCTATCCAGCGTTGCTTTGCTCATTGCTGCTAGTCTTTTTGCTGGTTCTCTCGCAATTCGTTGTGCCTCAATTAGCTCTGATCGTTGAGCCAACGCGCTGGGAAGGTGGTGCAGCGGCTCTATATTCCGTGGCTGTCTTCATTGGAACGCCTTCCGGAATAGTAATGCTCTGCGGAATAGCTGCCGGCTTCATCGCAACTATGACAACACTTCCTCATTTCACAGGAAGGCTCAGGGTCAAATGCGACAAGCTACCACCGTGGTCGCTTTACAGGCTGATTCACGGGTCTATCTGGCTTTTCACCTTGGCCACCATGCTCAAAGCAAACGTACAGCTCTCAGTTGTGCTTGATGACATGCTGGAATCCACCAAGCGCAACGGCTGGATGCTCGAACGAATTCAAGCCATCCGCGCGCAGCTTAACCTCGGTAAAAGTCTCGGTGAAGCACTGGACGACTGCGGCTTTAACTTTCCGGATGCAGAGCTTGTTGAAGATCTGCTTATCTATTCAACCCTCCCGGGTTTTGACACCCGTTTGTACACCATTGCCAAACAATGGCTTGAGCAGGGCATTGAGCGCATTAAGACGCAGTGCAAAGTACTTAATTTTGCGCTCCTCATTGCCATTATCGCGCTTCTTTGTGGCATCGCTCTCGCCGTTTCCTCTCTGCAACAACAACTCGGTCATTCAATGACACTCTAGGAGATCCTTATGTCTACTTCATTTACCCCTGCGAACATTGATCAGTCCCCAAAAAACAAGAAACAAGGCGGCTGGCTCTCCATCGAAGTCCTTGGTGCCATCCTGTTCGTACTCATCATGATTGCAGCTTCCGGTGTTAACTTCACCTCGCTTTTTTCCAGCAACAACCTTGCAGACACAGAACAAGCGCTTGCCACTCTGCGAATGCAGATTAAGCAGCTCTACACGTCCTCTCCGGATTACACGGGACTGACTACCGCGAGCGCAAATAAGTCCGGCATCATCCCTAATAAGATGATCAAAAGTAACGGCGTTCGCGACGTTTGGAACGGTGCTGTGACCATTGAAGCTGGAACCAATCCGAACACCTTTGTAATCAGCCTTGCAGAAGTTCCACAGGAGGCTTGCACAAAGCTCGCGACCTACCAGAGCGGTTCATGGGTTGATGTTAAAGTGAACGGTTCCACCCTTAGCCAAAGTGCCATTGTTTCTGAAGCTGCCAACCAGTGCGCAGCTACCAACACCCTCACGTTCACCTCTAACTAAGGAGCACGTATGCGTCTTAGTGAAATATCCTTCTCCAGCCTCCTCCTGTTCAGCTCTGGGCGATTTGTACTTGTCGGTGAACATGACTTTGTCGAAACCGATCCGGACGATGCACAGCTCAAGCAGGATGTAGCAACGTTGGCCGAATCAATCGCAGGTCAATCGGCCTCAGGACAACAAGCCTTTCCGGTTAGTCTGGACACCTACAAGTACAACGTAATTTGTATTCCACATCCTGCAACTGGCGAGATTCTTTATACCGTCACAAGGGGTGAAGCGATCCTCCTTGATCCGGACAAAATGCCGCAGACACTCAACGAACTGGAGTTCTCAGACATCCTGCTCAACAACGGTAACGGCACGTATCTTCGCGGCATTCGAGGATTTGGACGACAAGTTCTTCCGTCTCCAAGTGAGTTTCAGGAGGAAATCGACGAGCTACGAGCACAGGTTAACGCCGAGTTTGACAAGCATAAGCGCCATTCCTTCCGGATCAACTTCAAAGGCCGTTCATACCGTGTAGCCGTGTTTGATGGCATCGCTTCCGGAAACGGTCATGCATTCTCCCTGCGTAAAGGGATGGATACGATTCCGGACTTCTACAAGCTTGGATTGCCAGAACGTATTGCTGAATGGCTTACAGACGCAAATCAGCAAAAAGGGTTGATTCTCTTCTCAGGCGCTCAGGCTTCCGGAAAGACCACCTCGGCTGCGTCATGTATCTCGAAGCGCCTTGTAAAATTCGGTGGTCATGCCCTGAGTATCGAAATGCCGGCAGAGATGCCGCTAAGCGGGATGCATGGCGAACACGGAACTTGCTGGCAGTGCGATCTTGACGGTGAAGCGGATCTTCCTGCTGTTCTTCAGGTGTCGCACCGCTCGACCGCAGACATCATCTACATCGGTGAGGTGCTGGGAAGCACCACCGCAAGTGAACTTTTGCAAATCAGTCTCAGCTCCAGCCGTCAGCTGATCTTCAGCACCATTCACGGCACGGGAGTAGTGGCGGCACTTGATCGGCTTCTAACATGGGCAAAAGAAAACGCAGGCGAGGCCGCAGCGCTCAACCTTTCCGAATGCCTCCTTGGGGTCATTCATCAGGAGCTTGTTCCTACTAAAAACGGTGGCTGGGAGCTTAATTCTCCAGAGTTCCTCCTTTTGCCGGACTCCCAACGCGCAAAGGCTACCCGCGCGATGATCAAGGATGGGAATTTAAAAGCGCTCAATGACGTGATCAAAGAGCAGCGCAGCATCATCCTATATCAAGGATTGGAATACTTATGAAGGCTCTGGCTGTGTTTGTAGTGCTCCTCGGTGTAATCGTAATGTATGCGGCTCAAGTCCCGTTCGGCCAAAGTAACGAGTCCGCAAATTCCATTGCGACCAACTATGTCATTTACCGAAACGCGGCCATAATGTGCGCCGTAAACACTCCCGCAAGCACTGGGTCACTCACTCCAGCCATGCTTGGCCTGCCATCTGATTGGCGGGCCTTGCGGAGCTGGAAAAACCGCATCGAAGGCAGCACGCTCTATGTCTACGGCGAAGCAACCGCACAAGAAGTCGTTGCCGTAGAAAAGATCCTCAAAGGCAGCTTTGCCGTGGGCGTGAACCAGAACAACCGCCTCATCACCGCGCACGGCACAGGCGTAACACTTCCAGCCTTCATTCCGGAAGGCAGTGTCACAACTGTGATATCCGTGAAATAGGTGTCTGACATGAAAAAGATCAAAAGAACGCCTCACCCCAACGAGGCACATCCAGAATCAGGCTTTGCTACGCTCGATGTCCTCGCCGCCATGCTCATGCTTCTGATCCTGCTGCCGACACTCACCCAATACATTGAAGATGGTCTGGAGAGCACAAAGCAAAAGGCGATTGCAAATCACCTTTCAACCGTCACAAAAGCCGTTTCAAAATACACCAAGGAGCACCGTGCTGAGCTGCTTGCAGCGGCCACTGCCACCACATCAAAAGAAATAGCCTTCAATGATGTCCGCTCTGCCGGCTTCCTGCCCTCCTCCTTTTCAAACAAAAACGCATGGGGGCAGACATACCGGATCTTCGTTCTGGAACCAGAGGCCAACACACTGCAAGCCGTGGTTCTCACCTACGGAGGCAGAACGCACACAGCAGACAAGCCAAAGTTCGCCAGCGCCACAGTGCCGGCAACTGCTGCAATCGTTGGTGCAAACGGTGGGTTCATCCCGACAGGCTTCCTTGCAGGACAAAGCAATCAAGAGCTTCGCGGAGCATTTAGTGGTTGGGTACTCCCACTCGCTGCGACAAACATTCCGATCCCTCCTGCAGGACACCTCGGGTCACTCGTTTTCTATGACGAATACGACATTCGCCAAGATTACCTCTATCGGTTCGCAGTGCCAGGCAAACCTGAATTGAACGAAATGCACACCGAATTGGACATGACCACAAGCGCAATCCGCAACGTAGGCGAAATCCAGTTCACCAAACATGACACGTTACCTGCCAGCTTTTGTGATGCTCCGGAGGACGAAGGCCGCGTCTTCTTCCGCAAGGATTACGGTCTCTACATCTGCCGTGAGCAAAAAGCGCAGACAATTGCAGACACCGGAAACACTGACCTCGTGCGTAACACAGCGCTTGCGGCCAACGGCGACCGGTTCAAAAAGCCGGACTGCCCTGCCAAAAGCAACACATCGCCTGCAATCTTTGTCAGCCCGACAATCGTCGCAGAAGGTGCGCTCGCAAAGCCAATGGTCACATTTCAGGCATGGGCACTGGATTTAGGCGACGAATGGGAAGTGAAGCTTCGCGTCAAAACAGACGAGGATGAAGGCTTCCGGTTCCCAACAGCCGACTACGCCAGAATGAATGTGCAGACCTACTGCGCTACGGACACCAATAATTAAAGTCATAGCCTTCGGCGACTCTCCGAGGGGCAAGGGCTTTGCCCTGCACCCACGAGGGGGACGCCCCCTCGACCGCGATTATTGTTCTCAACCTTTTAGGAGACATTTCAATGAAAAATCGTTTTTTCCGAGCCTCAATATACGTCTTAGCTTCGATCGCTATCCTCCTTGCCGTTTCATTGGCCAACGCCGGTGACTCAACAAGTTTTAACCCCACAGCCATCACCGTAAAGGTTGATGCTATCAGCGGTGTTCCCATCGGTGGAGTCATCCCGTGGCCGTCCTCAACGCCTCCAAAAGACTACCTCGAATGCAACGGGCAGTCCTTTTCCGCCACCACCTACCCAAAACTTCAAGCAGTTTTAGGAGTAACAGCTGTTCCCAATTACCAAAATGAATTCCTACGTGGTGCCGGTGCAGGCCGTGTTGTTGGCTCAACACAAGGCGATGCTATCCGCAACATCAAGGGGCCGTTAAGCGGCACAGGATTTGGGCATTATCGCGGTATGACTTACGGTGGTTCTTTTTATCAAGCAGGAGATACGGGATATAGGAGAGGAACGTCTGGATCAGGATGGTATACGCCAAACATTGGCTTTGATGCTTCACGTACCGTTCCAACTGCTGATGAGAATCGTCCACGAAACGTAGCCGTCATGTACATCATCCGCGCAAAATAGAGGCCGTCATGTCTGATGAAAAAAAAGACCCAAACGGCCTAGGACGCCCAAAGATTGAAGTTACCAAGCTCAGCCGCAACCTACTTTACGCGCTCATTGCAGTGCTCATTGGTCTGCTCATCTTTCTTGCGATGGAAGTTGATAGATCAACGACCAAGAGCGCCGCAATTCAAGAACAGCAGAATGTGCCAGCGCCTCCAGATAACAAGTTACCTATCGAAAACCCGGGAAACTCTGCCGGCCTATCAGTTCCAAATCCTTCTCCGGAAGCTCCAAAAGAAGAGGTTCAAACCGACGATCAAAAACCTTTTACCGTAGTACAAACTTCCACGCGTAACCCTGCGCTTGAGCGGAAAAGAAGAGAGTTGGCAAAGCTGCGTCAGTTAAAATGGCAGCAGCAACAGCAGGCATTCAACTCTCCGCTCCGTCTCGGTACAGCAAACCAGAATAGCAACCCAACTCAGCAAACAAAGCGTGTGCAGCCTGCAAATGACGACTCCCAAAGTCCATTTGGCAACATGCAGATGATGCCAGGAGTTCCAGAAGGCCAATACAACCCATCAGACCAGCGAGACAAAGAGGCGTTCCTTTCAAAACGCTCTTCAGGAACAGATGAATGGACATTGAAGCACTCCAGAACTCAAAGAGCACGGTTTGAATTGAAAACTGGCTCCGTAATTCCTGGTATTATGCTCTCTGGAATTAACTCGGACTTACCAGGGCAGCTCATCGGCCAAGTCGCGCAGAACGTCTACGACTCTGCAACCGGCCAACACCTACTACTCCCACAAGGCAGCCGAATGATCGGCATGTACGATTCTCGCGTTGTTGCTGGCCAATCCCGTGTACTTGTTGCATGGAACCGCATTGTCTTTCCGGATGGATCTGCCATCACACTCGGCTCAATGCCAGGGACAGACATGGCCGGTTACAGCGGGTTTTCTGACAAAACCAACAACCATTACCTGCGTACATTCGGTTCTGCCGCAATCATGAGTCTGATTTCAGGTGTCAGCGCCTTTGCTGCAGACACCTTCAAAAGTGACACTGCGCAGAACGATAAACCGTCCCTGCAGGACGATTTAGGCTCTGCACTTTCGGGTGAATTAGGCAAATCAAGTCAGCGCCTGCTGCAGAAGAACCTTAATGTTCAGCCGACTCTCACCATTCGCCCTGGCTATCGCTTCAACATGGTCGTGCGAAAAGACATTGTTTTCGGCAGCCCGTACAGGCCGTGGAGATAACTCATGTCAGACAAATCACAATATGGACTTAGCGAAGCAAAAGAACGCTCCTACATCTGGCTATATCCAGTAATTCTCTGCTTGCTTGCAGTGGTCGCGCTCAGCGTGGCCACGCAGCAAGTAGCAGCAGCTTACGGATACCATGAAGCGCTGGGGGGAATGATCTACAACAATTGGTACATTCCTTGGGCGATCATCAACTGGAGTCAACAGTTCCCACAGGCCGCTAACGTCATCGATGATGCGACCGTCACCGGCCAGCTCGTCTTTGCCATACCGCAATTCCTTCTGTTCGGTATTTGGCAGCTCTTTATGCGCAATCCAAACCTTTACAAACACCTGCATGGTTCTGCTCGATGGGCTAAGAAAAATGACATTCAAAAAGCAGGATTACTCGCAGACCAAGGCGTCTATATTGGTGGGTGGCAGGACAAAAGCAAGCTTCACTACCTAAGACACAGCGGCGCAGAACACATTCTCGTGTTTGCTCCAACCCGTTCCGGTAAAGGTGTTGGTCTCGTATTGCCAACGCTTCTTAGCTGGAAAGAAAGCGCTCTTGTCCTTGATATTAAAGGTGAGAACTGGGCGTTAACATCTGGATGGCGCAGCAACAAGGCCACAGGGTTCTACGGTTTGAACCAACCGACGAAACAGCAAGCGGCGCACGGTTCAATCCGCTCGAAGAAATCCGTTTGCATACAGCGCATGCAATTGCAGACACGCAGAACATCGCCAGCATGATCGTTGATCCGGACGGCAAAGGACTCAAAGACTACTGGAACAAAGCAGCCTTTGCGCTCCTCAGCGGCGCGATTCTCCATTGTCTGATTACAGTCATGCAAAAAGATAAACGCATCGCCACCCTCAGCGACCTTGGCCTCATGCTCACTGATCCGGAAAAAGAAAATGCAGTACTCTTCAATGAAATGCTCACAACTCAGCAGGCAGTAGTTCTGCAAGAAGCACTTGGAGCCAGCAAAGAAGCATCTCTCAGCGTTCAGCGCTTCATCGCTTCCTCAGCACGCGAGATGCTTAACAAGGCAGATAACGAATTGTCCGGCGTTGTTTCAACTGCTGTGGCAAACCTCGCCCTTTACCGAGATCCGATCGTTGCGGCCAACACATCCGAATGTGATTTCCGCATCGATGACCTCATGAACTACGAAGCGCCGGTGTCCCTCTACTTGGTCATTCGCCCTTCAGACATTGACCGCTTGCGACCGTTAATTCGTCTTATCCTCAACATCATTTTGCGCCGGCTGACTGAAGATATGGAATTTGAAGGTGGCCGCTCGGTTGCCAACTACAAATACCATTTGTTGCTCATGATGGATGAATTCACATCCCTTGGTCGGCTGGAAATATTCGAACGATCGCTTGCGTTCATGGCCGGTTTTGGACTGAAGGCATACTTCATCGTGCAGGACTTAACACAGCTCCACTCCGCGTACACCAAGGACGAGAGCATAATGAGTAACTGCCATATTCGAATCGCCTATGCACCGAACAAGGTAGAAACGGCAAAAGTTCTTTCTGACATGACCGGTAAAACTACGGTCGTAACAAAGAAAACATCCATCTCCGGAAGCCGCTCTGGACATTTGGGACGCGCCAGTGTGAGCGTTGCCGAAACAGGCCGCGCTTTGTTGACTCCAGACGAATGCATGAGACTTCCAGGCGCAAAAAAAGACGCCAACATGCAAATCATAGAAGCTGGCGACATGCTCGTCTTTCCTGCCGGCTTCCCGCCAGTCTACGGCAAACAGATTCTCTATTTCCTTGATCCCGTATTCTCTGAACGTTCTCAAATCAAAACACCTCTCAAGTCAGACAGGCTTGTTCCGGAGAAACAGGAAAAAGCGGAAAAGGAAAGCCCTGCTGTCTACACAGTCGAACCGGATAAGGCTGCTTCTGAGGAGAAGAAAGCTGACTTAGACGCTCCTGAATACAGTGTCGAAGACGAACCAGATTTCGACGAAGAACCAGCGTACGACGGAGAGGAGCCAGACTTCGATGAACCGGATTTTGAAGAACCCGACTTCGAGGAGGAAGCATGCTCAAGTTAGCCATTATCCTCTGCAACGTTTTAGCTATCTTTGCGACCGCTCATTATGCCGGCTATCGGCTCAACCTCACCCGTTCAGAGCCAGTAGGCTTGTACAAAGTCGTTCCTGAAACACCTACACGCGGGGATTTAGCAAGCTTCTGCCTCTCTCCGGAGAACGAATACAAAGAACTTACAGCCGATCGCAACTACCTTGGCACAAGCCTGCTTTGTCCTTCCGGCCAGAAGCCTCTTTTAAAAGAGGTAGCCGGTATAAGCGGTGATTCCATCACAGTTGGATTCAGTTCAATTCAGGTTAACGATACCATTTTCATACTTACAAGCCGAACTCACGACAGCAATGGGCGCAAGCTGCCGCACGAATTGCGCTCAGGCGTCATTCCTGAAGGCAAAGCGCTTCTGCTTTCTACACATCACAAAAACAGTTTCGATAGCAGATACTTCGGACTGGTGGATGCAAAAGCACTCCACAAAGTCATCCCTGTTTTCACCTTTAACTAACTGGAGTCACTCATGACAGTAACTACCGAACAGTACCTACGCGAAGCCGCGCGACAAGCCGACGCAGACGCAACAGAGCTTGCAGAATTCAGCGAAGGCATTCCGGTTGATCCGGACGTAGCCGATCACATGGGCGCATTCGAAGAAGTGGCCCTGCGTTTCAAGGATCTCGATAAACCACTTAACCGCGAGCTGCTGGAAAAAACTCTCAAAGAAGTGAGGTAACCGTGTATGTCAGCCAAAAGAAAACCATTCCATCAAGAATTTGCAGAACAGATTATCGACGACTTGAAAAACGGCACAGCGCCTTGGCAAAAGCCGTGGAAGGCAGGCGAATTCCATCCACCGTTCAATCCAATCTCTGGCACCGTCTACAGCGGCGTTAACTTCGTATCACTCGCTCGCGAGGGCATGGATGATCCGCGATTCGTCACTTTCAACCAAGCCAAAAATGAAGATTGGCGTATCAAAAAAGGTTCTAAGTCCCGACCTGTGGTCTTCTGGCAGTTTACTAAAGAAGAAAATGTCCTCGATGACAACGGCAAGCCTGTTTTAGACGACGACGGCAAACCTAAAAAAGAGGAATTCCGACTTGAGCGCCCTATTCTGCGCTTTGCCAGCGTATTCCACGCGACACAAGTTGAAGGAATGCCAGAATGGAAGGGACGGGATGTTAGCTGGAATCCACACGAACGCAGTGAGGCGATTCTCGAAGGCTCCGGCGCATCTATTACCCACGACCAGCGCGATCGCGCGTTCTTCTCCTACACTTGGGATCAAATCAAACTCCCACCCAAAGACAAGTTCGAAGATCAGAACAAATATTACGCAACCGCACTTCATGAACTGGGTCATTGGACCGGCCATGAAAAGCGATGGAACGGCAACGAGCGCACCTTCGGTCCAAAAGGAACGCAGGAATACGCACGCGAAGAATTGAACGCCGAAATCGGAAGTTGGATGACTGCAATGGAACTCGGCCTCGAGTACGATCGCGGCCAACACCTCTCCTACGTAGATAGCTGGATTCAGGCTCTTGAGAAAGATCCATACGAGATTATGCGTGCTTGCCAGACCGCTGAGCGCATCAAAGGCCATATGCTTGGCTTCGAAAAAGGTATCAAGATGGAAGATCAGAAAGAAGAAAAGATAGCTAAAGAGAAGTCCAAAGAGGAGCGTGAGCACGATCGAACTCCAGCGCAGCCGGCTAAAGAAAAAACGTACCTTGCTGTTCCATTTTCACAGAAGAATGCAGCCAAGAAACTCGGTGCAAAATGGGATGGTCGCAAGAAGAGCTGGTACGCACCGGAAGGTGCTAACATGGCCGGCCTGAACCAATGGTTGCCGAAGGAAAACCATCAAGAGAGCAAACCACAAATGGCTCCAGAGCAGGAATTTGCTCAAGCACTGCGTGAGGCTGGCCTGATCGTGGAAGGCTTGCCCATTATGGACGGAAAGCTCCAACGTGTTCGAGTTGAAGGCGGCCGGCAGAACGCCAAGGACGGCACTTACACTGGCTATTTAGATGGTCGCCCTGCCGGATTCATCGAGAATCATAAAACGGGTTTTCGGACTAACTGGAAAGCGAACGGGCACAAACTTTCGCCTGAAGCTATGGCCGAAATTAAGGCAAATGCAGCAATGCGGCAGGAAGCTCGCGATCTGGAACGAAAAGAAGAACAAGATCGAGCTGCTAGACGCGCCTACGCCAAGTGGAAAAATGCCAAGGGTTGGGCACCGGATGATCAACAATATCTTCAGAAAAAAGGTGTGAAGAGCCACGGAACTAAGATCGATATGCATGGCAACTTGCTTATCCCAGGACGCGACTCCGGTGGCCGTATTCAAACCATGCAGACCATTACGGCGGATGGCAAACTATTCGAGTCTGGAGCCAAGAAACAAGGCGCGTTTCACCTCATTTCGCACTATTCAAACACAAATTTGAAACAGCCAATTCTTATTGCTGAAGGCTACGCAACAGCAGCCAGCATTCACGAGGCAACGCATAAACCTGTAGCGGTCGCATTTGATGCTGGCAACCTTGAGCCGGTAGCAAAAGAGCTAAAAAAAGCGTTTCCGGACGCACCGTTTGTTTTTGTTGCTGACGATGACCACACCCAGAAAAACAATCCTGGCATCACAAAAGCCTACGCAGCAGCAAGAGCTGTTGATGGCGCTGTCCTTGAGCCAAAGCTTACGGAGGCTGAAAAAGCAAAGGGACTGACAGACTACAACGACATCCACCAAGAGCGCGGCCTTGACGCACTCAAGGTTGAGTTGAACGTCGGCATTCGCAAGGCGCTTAGCAAAAAACAAAGCCACGAGCTGGTTCCTCAATAATAAGCAAGCGTCTCGTCTGATTAGACGGGACGCCCTTCCCACCAGCATCTTCCCATCAAATTTCATAGGACAAACATATGCGACTATTCATAGCTGAAAAACCGTCTCTAGGCCGCGCTATTGCTGAAGGACTCGACAATGGCAAAAAACATGAAGGCTACATTGCTTGCGGAAATGACGCCGTAACTTGGTGCTTTGGTCATTTACTCGAACAGGCTAATCCTGACCACTACGACCCAGCTTTAAAGAAATGGGATGCTAAAGCGCTCCCGATCATTCCGGAAGAATGGAAGCTCCTCCCCCGTAAGGGCGTTGCAAAACAGCTCAACGTCATCAAGAAACTGTTGAAGAAAGCTGACGTAGTAGTCAACGCCGGCGATCCGGATCGCGAAGGTCAGCTGCTCGTTGATGAAGTGCTCGAGCACTTTAATTACTCAGGCGACACGCAGCGAATCTGGCTTGCATCCCTTGATGAAAATCCGTTGCAACAGCACTCAGTTCTCTGAAGGACAACAAAGACTACGCCACGCTCTCACAAGCAGCACTTGCCCGTTCCAGAGCAGATTGGTTGACCGGAATTAATGCCACACGGGCAATGACATTGCTTGGCCGCTCCAAAGGAATGCAAGGTGTCCTGTCTCTTGGCCGAGTACAAACACCAACACTAAATCTGATCGTCACACGCGACAGAACGATCGCTAATTTTAAGCCGCAAAAATACGCGGTCGTGCAAGCTACATTAAATCACGAGAAAGGATCTTTTAAAGCGCAACTCCAGCCTTCAGAAGACATGACAGGACTAGACGAAGAAGCTCGCCTCATTGATACGGCAAAAGCTGAAGCTATTGCAAAAGAAGCGAAGAACCAGACGGAACGATCGTTGAAGCGACTTCGCAGAAAAAGACCGTTCATCCCCCTCTTCCACTCCAGTATTTGAAGCAGCAAATCCGGAACTGAAATCAAAAGCTTGGAACACGAAAAAGATCACAGCTCACCACGGCATTATCCCGACCGGTCAAGCACCGACGAATCTTCCTGCAGAAGAAACAAAACTGTTCGAGCTGATCAGCACGACCTATGCCCTTCAGTTCCATCAGCCACGCACTTATGAGGCGAAAAAGATTGTTTCTGAAATTGCTGGCTATCTATGGGCCACAACTGGCCAAACAACACTTGAGACCGGCTGGATGAAGTTCGACAAGCAACCTGAAGAGCAGCCACTGCCAGCAGTGAAAAAAGATGATGCTGTCTCCTGCGTGGAGTCAAAAATCGAGCTGAAACAGACAAAGCCCCCTGCAAAATTCACAGAGGGCACACTAATTGCGGCAATGGCCAGCATTCACCGCTTCATTGATGACCCTGAAGCTAAAAAGACTCTGAAAGAAAACGAAGGGATCGGCACAGAAGCTACACGCGCTGGTATTATCGAAACTTTAAAGCAACGCGGCTACATCAAAGCAGATAAGAAAAACCTCGTTTCAACTGAACTCGGCCAGAACATAATCGCCCTAACTCCAGAGCAATTAAAAGATCCGATTACAACAGCGCTATGGGGATCTCGCCTAAGTGCGATCGCTGCCGGCACTGAACAGTTCGACACATTTATGTCCGACCAAGCGCACTTACTGCCAATCCTCATAACCCCCATCACAGAATCAGCCGGCACTGGACTACAAGGTCACTCCTGCCCTGAATGCGGCAATGCCCTGCGCCGCTTGCCTTCCAAAAAAGATAAGGAGAAATTCTTCTGGGCTTGCTTCGAGCACGACAAGCCAGTCTTCCTACCAGACGTAAAAGGAAAGCCTGGAACAAAACAGCCAAGGCAAAAACTACCTCAAGCCCCCTGCCCTGAAGAAGGCTGCGAAAAAAAGATGCGTCGTTTTGAATCAAAAAAGAAAAAGGGCAAGTTCTTCTGGGTCTGCGAAAACAAGGAACACCCGCTAAGAAGTGATGATGGCGGTAAGCCTGGTATGGCTTTTGGGGATAAATAATGTCGCAAAATACTCAGAAAAAATTGAATAACGGCAATGCAGCAACGCCATTCACAGAAAGATTTATCGCCTTCTGCAGTGAGTACTTCAACATCACTTCAGATGATACAGACACTTCTTTCGGTATGCTTCTGGTACCAAAGGGTGGCTGGGTCGAGTCCCTCCCTGAGAGCATGTATTCCATCGTTTATAATACTAATGGTGAAAAATACATTTTGGGCCACTCCTCTGGTGAGAAAACCCACCTTAGCAGAGGTCTGAATACAGCACGGAAAAATAAAAAAACAGAGGGTAGCCTTTAGTAACATTACACACGCAACTCACTGCCTTCATACATGCATGAGCCAGCTCATAGATGCCCCTGAACATGGCCTCACAGAAGAAACGATCTCGATAGTTGAAACGAATATTAATATAGCAACGTATTGCATGCTTTATGCTGGATTTAAGAACAAAGTGATCACTCAAATACGAGATCGATATATAGAACCAAGATATCTTTTAGCTGTGGTGAAGGATCTTCTGTCAATCCTCGATACAGGGGACACACCGGAAGCGGAAGGAGAACAAGAATATATTAAGCCCAAAAAGTCCTGCTTAACAAAAGCGGATAGAGAAAAGGTAGTCCTGCTGCTAGAACAAGCTGCAACCATTGATAGAAAGATGGTCAGGTATGAATTCACAATACAAAAAGGTGGAGATGCAGAATACGAAAGACGTTACAAAAAATCCCGCTCAAAACTTCGGGCTGCAGCCATCATTTGCTTATCTTGTGGTGTAGATTTAAAAATCTTCCATGAGGCAGCAAAGCAATATGTAAGTAGTCTTGGGCTGTCTGCCTCGATAGAAGCAATCAGGCTACTACTTCCAGAAGCAGACTCAGCGATCAAGCTGGAAATGACGTACTGCAGAGAATCGTAACTCATTTAAAAATCTCAAACTTGAATCCCCTTGGAAATTTGCCTACACACTTCCGAGGGGATAATTATTTGTAATAACTTTGACTTACTCTGACTCTCACTATCGTTTTATCCCACGCCCTAATCGGCGCATAACACTCTCCACACTCGGCATAACCTTTCCGGCCGGTGTTACCTCGAGCATTCCAGCGTATTGCCTAATCTGCCTTTGTCGAGTGTTAAATGGAAGTGTTGCATTAAGCATAGCACAGGATAACTCTGCTAGTAGATCAGCTTTCGCAGGTTGTGCAACATATAGCTGCAAAGCCTTAACCTGTTCCTGCTCATAGCCGAGTAGCACATCTTTACTCCACTCGGGCTGTAGATATTCAGGAGTTACAAAGTGGATCAACCCGTGCTTGCGAGTAAAAAGAAGTTGGTGCCGCTTTCGACTGTTATCCACAACAAACGCACGATCAGCATTAAACATACCTTTAGGAGCATTAGCCAAGCTACGCCCGTAACGGCGGATAATATCGGCTGTGGGAATATTATGGCCGCCAGCTGCAACGCGAGAAGCCACACGACTAATGTTGCGAGTTGCATCACGTAATGCGATATAAATAAGATTAACTCTATATCCCTGCGCTTGAGCTTTACCAATTAAACGAAGTTCATGATTACCAGAGAAAGTCGTTTCAATGAGAAAGCTCTGCCGACTTGCAAGCAAATAGCGCTGCTGTCGGAGAGCTTGTTTCCCGGCCTGTAAGGCCACTTTGGGAGAATCGATTTGTTCAGGATTAATTTCTTTTGCAATTTCATCGGGATTAACCACTGGAATATTGGTTGGAAAGCGTTTCAAATGGCGCATTGTAAGCGTAGTTTTTCCACTACCATTCGGCCCGGCCACAACCCATAATTGAGGCATTGTCATTTATACAACTCGCGCACGACGACTATTTCAAAGCTGGAATTGTCCTCAGAAACAACAGTGTTGACCACTTCCCGCCGACCATCAGGATATTCCCGAATAAGTTCATCTGGGTTCTCATCATTTTCATAGAAAATAACATGCCCTGCTCTCAGTTGGTCAGTAGCAGTAGACTCATCACCGTTGAACTCAGTTTCAATCCAGCGCTCAAAGTCATCAAAATACTTCTGCTGCTCCTGCACTGGCTGGTCATTTATGTTTTGCATAATCAAATTAACCCGTTAATAATTTTCGAATTCAAGATGAAATATTTATATCCGGTTAAATAAACAACAGCAAGTGATTGATCCTGCTCCAACTTGTGGACAGCAGTATGATTCTTACCTTCCTTCGGTATTAGCTTGTGATCCTGCTAGAACCTAGACCAGACTCAAAGGACACCATTCTGCTCTTTGATATAAGTCACACGAGCATTTTCAAGCATATTTTTTCGAAACGTTTCATCATCTAAAAGAACTTGAATAGCGTGTATCCACTCACTTTTATCCATTGACAGTAGCAATCCGTTTACATTGTGCCTGACAACGGCATCATAAACATTTCCTTTCGCGTAGATGCCAACTGCCCCCGCAGCAGTGATGTCGAAAAACTTTGTATACGAACGAGCCTTATTGAATAAAGTATCACGAAGAGGGGCAAGCCCGACGATTCCACTGGAAAGACGCAGCCAATATTCGTACTTCGGCCATGACATATACGGAATGACATGCACCCGAGGCATCTCTTTAAAAAAACGACGTATTTTTATATCACCAAAACATTCAAACGTCACGTCTGGGTTACGGCAAAGCACAGCTTCAATAATCGGCTTCAACCAAAGCAGTTCTTTCGTATGAGATGCCGTGCCGTGATAAAAAATACAGCGAGCAACAGGGGCATCCAAAGAAAACACAGGAGAAGGTTGAACAAGTTCTGGACTCCATGTCTTATATTTTTGCTGTAGATAAGATGTAGATACCCATAGCCTTGCTTGATTCTTTTTCAACCAGAACTTGTGCCGCCACGCATCCCGAAAAATCCGGAGCCTGTACTTCAAAGGAAGTCCTTTTGTTGCCTTCAAATCAAACAAATCATCATCCATGAAAAAAATTATCTTTGGAATTTTTTTCTGGCTCTTTAAAAACCTATCCCATTTACGAGGTATATACCGCAGAAAGATAAGTCCTTCATAGCTCGGAAGAATCTCCGAATGAGGTTCTGCCTCTTCACAAACCTCAACATTATTCAGAATATTCTGATTGAAATAAAATGCTCGCGTCGGAGACGTTTCTGTGGCGATAATGCCATATTTTTTTCGCACAGAAGTGGATGACTTTATTGCTGTACTTGGGTGAAAAATCATATTTTTTCCGCGTTAAGAATGACGGGTAAAAGGAATCGTTATTAATATACCGTTTCCAACGCTTACGCATGTAGTCCGCTTCCCGGCGGACACAAGAATTCTTTTCTGGACTGTTATCGTTACATCTAGTCTTTGACTCATAGTGGTATAACTCCGCAAAGGGAGTCCAAACATTGAAATATCCTGCTTCCATTACCCTGAGGCAAAGATCTACATCATTGAAAGTAAGGGGCAGATTAATTTCATCAAACCCTCCAACCTCTTCAAATACCTCCCTCCGTATGACCATGCAAGCTCCTGTCACGGCAGAATAACATTGAAGCGATTTCAATTTCCCCATGTAACCGTTGGCATCACGGGGAAAATATTTGTGCGAATGATCCGCTACGCCCCGCAATCCCATTATAACACCGGCATGCTGGATTGTGTCATCAGAGTAATAAAGTTTTGCACCTACACAGCCAATACGCCTGTCTGAGGCAAGTTTAACCATTTCAGAAAGCCAACCGGGAGAAATTACCTCAGTGTCATCATTGAGAAAACAAAGGTAGTCGGCGGTTGAGCTCTGCACAGCCATATTATTAACTTCTGCGTAGTTAAAATGCTTTCTTTTCTTGTAAGATAGTATGTTGCAATTTATCCCAGTAAAAAAAGACATCTCGTCATGACTGCAACAAACTACTGTTCTATAATCAACATCTGTTGTTTGCCTTAAAGAAGAAAGACATTGTTTCAAGATGTTGATGTCACATGTAGGGATAATAACATCGACGGATTTATTATTAACTAGTATCATAATAAGATATATCCAGTTGGTAGCTAGGCATGCTGATATAGCGTCTAATCCACCATTAAGTTATCCGACGTGATTCAGCAGCTCATATTGTTTCATTTTTTTTAAAATGAATGGACCTTCAGGGCGAAGCATCAAAGCCTTTTTCATTAATTTAAATGAGTTATCTATATCAACTTTCTCTAAATACACTGCAAAATCCCTAATAAAATCAACAAACACAACCCTTTTATCCCCAGCCTTTCTATTCAATGCCCATTGAACAATTATTCCCAAGATCATTTCTTTTGTTATAGCATCAGAAGATGGTGAGGAGAAATGAACTTCTGACAGATCTAAGGATATTGCACCACCTTGAGGCATCAAATTCGTGTTAATCCAAGTGACATCATCTACTGAGTTAATTCTCGTTCGCTTTAAAAGTTCATCACAATAGCAAACGGATGTTGAAATATCAGGTTGTGCATCTAACAAGTAATCAGAAATTTCTTTTGAAAACACTCCGTCATGCAACGAATTCAAGTACCGTAAAATATCAGCCTCCAGCATTGTAAGGCTTCTGTTTACTTTTTTGTTTTTGATCGTAAGCTGTTGAGAATCCAGCACCAGCAGATCAGAAAAAGATGTAAAAATATCACCCTTGACGGCATCATAGTTAATAACCCGTAATCTTTCTTGAAATACATTATAGTAGTTTTCCAAAAAAACTCTCTGAGGTTTATATCCCAGCCCCTGCCTCTCACCAAACTTGAATGAAAAGCCATGCCTTTTGATCCCCTGCAAATAATTTGAGTAAAGTAACTCATATACGCTACGGGCATAAGCAATAACATATACGTCAATGCAATTTTTCTCACAGATATCTTTTATCGATTTAATTGCTTCAGGTGATAAGGCTTGTAGTGTTTCACTGCTGATAATTGTTTTAGTATTACCCATAAAATACGTGTTACGAATTAAATCCTCGACCAGTCCCCATTTTTTCTGATTACAAGCACGGAAAAGAGGCACACCATTTCCCGATGTAATTTTACCGTCTTTTGCAGCAGGATTTAGATCTGCGTAATCAACTCCCTGCTCCTTTAATTGTGTCATATTTAAAGACAACCAAGACTGTATTGCTGACGAACCTGTTTTGCTTAACCCAATATGAATAAAAAGTTTTTTCATAATATCCCCACAGAAAAATCTTATCTATTTAAGGTTCAATTTTGACTACAATACGAACCAGGTATTACGTGAATTGCCAACGGTTATTTCATTCAATCAAGTTCTGCTTCAAACCTTGCAATCTTTTCTGGGATATTCTTAATTGTAAAGCCCGCTTCACCAGCCACTTCAGACAACTGCCCCCCCCCCTCTGAACTTTCTTCCACCACCCTACTTTTCACTCTTTTATGTAAATTAAAACTTCTTACCGGAAAAAGTATTACACTTATGATATGGAACAGCCATTTACATTAGGTAACGACTGAACAATTCTATACAGCTCAAGATCATACTTAACCAACGGATATAACGCTTTTTTAATTTTAGAATCAGTCAAATCAAACCCGAATTTACAACTAAGCACATTTTCTCTTCTGTCTTCCAGCTCAGATTCAGCGCCGTAATCACGTAAGATTTCACTTAGAAAATGACGAATTCCATTGTCTGTGCCTATGTATTCAAAACTTTTTAAATTTTCGATAGAGTTTATGACATCTTCGTAATCCACGCCTTTCTTTCCTATTTTTTTCCGAATGTAGCGAGTCTGTGTATTGTCCAACAGGCGCGACTCTATATCATTAAAATTTGCTATAACTTCAGAAAGTTGATCGGGACATGTGAAATCACACGTTGCCAGCGTATCACTTAATCTTTGAATATATTCAGGATGTGCATCATAGCTTCTCTTTTTTTCTGCTAAGGAAAGAGCACGAATCCAGCATAAATGAGATACAACATGTGCATAAGGTTCTCTAAATGTGATTGCTTTTTTAAAGCATTGCAGGCTGGGAACCTGATTAAAGTTTTCATACTCAATATGACCGGATAAAAAATCTACCTGACCGTTCGCCACCAATTCTTCCCAATCATTTCGAGACTCTGCATGGATCACTGATCGCTCATCCATAAACAGATCAGTTAACACCTTATTCACAGTGGAACCTGCTGTTTTAGCAATGTGCACGTAAAGCAACGGAGCATTCTTAACCAAAAAACATAGCTGAGTTATTTCACTTGAATCCTTAAAAATAGAAATAGCATACGCCGTAGTTGGATCTACTTTACTTGTATTCAATTCGAAACCTGCCAGCTCTATGCCCTCAATATCAGGATATATTTCTACAAGCTTAGGTCTATACTTGAAAAACTCGATGGCATCCAAAACATTACCACTTTGGTCTACTAGCTTGAGGGCATAGTTTTCATTACTCTTATTGACAAACCATCCCCTGATATTGGGGATACTGGCATTCACATCTAAGTGAAAATGGTAGTCTTTCTTGTTCCATCCCTCCTTGTCGAAAACTGCTTTAAACATTGATCGCAAAGTCCTCTGTATTTAAAGTTAAGTTTTGACTATAATGCGGATCACGTTTTAAATGAGTCCCCCAAGTTTCTTTCATGTAGTCAATTTCCTTTTCAAACCTTGCAATTTTCTCAGGAGTATCTTCTGCTCCCCGACTGATAGATTCATGGTGATATAATTCTGCATAGGGTGTCCAAACATTCCGGTACCCAGCGGCTTGCACTTTTAAACAAAAATCGACATCGTTAAAGGCTACTGTCAAATCTTTTTCATTCAACCCGCCTACCTCATTATACACCTCTTTACGCACCCAAAGGCAGGCAGCTGTTACAGCAGAGAAATTTTGAACCAGCTTCAAACGGTAGAAATAGCCTGTATTATCTTTCAAGAAATGCTTGTGCGAATGGCCGGCAACTCCGCCTAATCCCACAATTACTCCGGCATGTTGAATGGTGTCATCAGGATAATATAACATAGCTCCAACACAACCGACGTCATCACGTTGGGTATGGGAAATCACCTCAGTCAACCATTCAGGGGTAATTACTTCAATATCGTTATTAATTAACCCTACGACTTCACCAGCTGCGTGCTGAACAGCAAAGTTATTAATCGCAGAAAAATTAAATGGGTACGGGTACCGTAAAACAGTTACTTGCTCGTGCTGATCAATCTCATCAAAATATGCTAACATGGTGGGATCGTCTGAGTTATTATCAACAAGCAGGATTTCAAAATTACGGTAAATCGTTTTATCCAAAATGGAGTCAATCGCTTGCTTGGTAATTTCATAGCCATTGTGCGCCGGAATAATAAGAGAAACCAAAGGTTCACCCTGCATCACCCAGTTCACCTTGTACGTATTAGCAAGCATGCCTTGTTCTACAGCCACATCCTGTCCTAGTGCCTCAAAGTGATCCTTCAAGGCTTTAATTCCTGCATCTGTAGTATAAGACTTTCCCGCCGTTGTAAGTGCTGTCGAACCTTCAACCATGCGCCAATGATAAAGCACTCTAGAAATATGAACGATATTAGCGTGACATATCTCCCGAGAATAACGGAGTAGAAGATCATAATCCTGGCTGCCCTCAACACCTAAACGAAATCCACCGATACTTCTTACAATGTCAGTCTTGTAGACACCAAGGTGACATACATAGTTTTGACTATGTAACAAGTCCAAATTCCAGTCTGACTTAAAGTGTGGTTCAGTCCGATAACCTTGCTGATCAATCTTATCTTCATCACTATAAATCAGTTCTGTCTCCTTTTTCTCATTAATTGCTTTAACAACATGGTACAACGCATGAGGATGTAGCCTGTCGTCGTTATCAAGCAAGGCTGTCCACTCACCTGTGGCTATGCCTAACGCACTATTACTTGCTGCTGAAATATGTCCGTTTTTTTCTCTGAACACAGCCTTTATACGATTATCCTTTGCTGCATAGTCAGTCAGCATTTTGCAGACATAATCCTTCGTTGAATTGTCATCAGCTAAACATAATTCCCAATTTTCATATGACTGGGCAATAACAGACTCAATACATTCAATTAAAAAGCTTTCATCAGGGTTATATACAGGAACTACGATTGAAATTTTAGGACGCAGCGTAAATGAATCCAGATCAGATTTAATTATTCTGAATTCCAGATTTTCATTCTTAGTTATCCATTGCTGGTATAAATCGGTCGTTGCGCCCAGCGTCTTTGAGTTATGCTGTCCAGTGCAATCTCGCCCTTCATCTCTGCCGTATATGATGTAGTGAAGTAATAATGTCTTATTAAACGCCGCAAGATCAGGATTCTTTTCAAGGTAGCTTTTTGGATTAAAATATGGATTAGGACTTCGCCCTTCACCTTCACCAAACATTATGTAATGAAATAAAGGTTCAATCTCAGATCGTTTCACGTCATTGTTATAATAAAGGTAATATTGGGTAGAAAAATCCGGTGACGGAGAAAGTCCCATTTTCCACCCAGTGCCTACATAATGTGCGATTGCATCTTTATAAGGCGACACACTCCCGATTGTTGCCAGATAATAGTCTTCATCAAACAAACCTGATGCCGCTATGATCTCACACCTGAAACGACTGACTTTAGACTTAAAAAAAGAAACCAATGCGATCTTTCTTTTAAATTTATTCATCAAGCACTTCATCACGGCATATCCTATGTCAATAGTGGCATTCTCAAATTTGTATCGAAACTGAAAAAATAAATGAGGGCTAATTTATTCCAAATTGTTACATAGCTAAGCTTCCCAAAACAAGTTGTTACTTTTTATCGCACAGGTCATCTTCTAACAGCATTCAGCATTACAAAACGGTAACCCTTCAAGATCCTTAATCGACAATTCAGGAGCCTCGCATTGCCAACTGACATTAAGCTCTGGATCATTCCAAAAAATGCAGCGCTCATACTCCGGTGCATAAAAATTACTCGCCTTGTATAGCAACTCTGCGGTCTCAGAAAGAGTCAAAAAACCATGAGCAAAACCTTCCGGAATCCAAAGTTGTTTTTTATTGTCAGCTGACAATATCTCTCCCACCCACTGCCCGAACGTCGATGAGTCCTTCCGGATATCTACAGCAACGTCAAAAACCTCCCCTTTAACGCACCTGACAAGCTTGCCTTGTGCCATTGGAGGCAGTTGATAATGCAACCCCCGCAGCACCCCTTTAGAAGACTTTGAATGATTATCCTGCACAAAAGAAACACGATGCCCTACAGCTTCTTCAAACTTTTTTTCATTAAAGCTTTCAAAAAAGAACCCACGGCCGTCTTCATAATACTTAGGCTTAATCAACAAAACTTCTGGAATAGAAAGAGATGATACGTTCATAATTCAATTATCCTCCAATTTCTAACAAGTACGAGCCATAGCTATTTTTTAAAAACGGCTGCGCCAAACGCAAAAGTTGTTCTCGATTAATCCAGCCCTGATTAAATGCTATTTCTTCAAGACAGGCTATTTTTAGCCCTTGTCGTAGCTCAAGCGTTTCAACAAATGCATTTGCCTGTACCAAAGAAGCATGAGTGCCTGTATCAAGCCATGCATAACCTCGCCCCATGGTTTCAATATGAAGTTCACCCTTCTCTAAATACACAGTATTAAGATCCGTAATCTCAAGCTCACCGCGTTCTGACGGGGTTAACAGTTTAGTATAGCTAGGAGCGTGCTCATCATAAAAATACAACCCGGTAACAGCATAATTCGAAGCTGGATTTTTAGGCTTCTCTTCAAAAGTTACAGCTTGACCTTGGTCATCAAAAGAAACAATGCCATATCGTTCTGGATCTGATACACGGTACGTAAAAACACTGGCGCCTGTCTGCCTTGCTGAAGCGTTTTTAAGAAGTTTTACCAGTCCGTCACCATTGAAAATATTATCACCAAGAATGAGTGCTGAAGGAGCCCCCTGAAGAAATGATTCCCCAATAATAAAAGCCTCAGCTATCCCGTTTGGTTCTTCCTGAACAGCATAACTAATAGAAATGCCCAAATGCTCACCACCACCTAGTAACTGCTCAAACAGTGGCAAATCACGACGCGTTGATATTAAAAGAAATTCTCTGATACCGGCCAGCATCAATGTACTTAAGGGATAGTAGATCATTGGCTTGTCATAAATAGGAAGTAACTGCTTACTTATGCCCAAGGTCAGAGGATATAGTCGAGTTCCTAATCCACCAGCTAAAATAATTCCTTTTCTTTGCATAATACTACCCTAGAGCTTTAAATGAAAAAGCATTTCCACGTTTTTTTCAATATTCTTAACCTGTTACTACGCAGTCGTACGGCAAGATAGCCTGATTCAATCAGATATTTTAGTTTATAGTCCAAGCCATTGTTCTACCGAAAGCTCATCGCAAGTTAGCAGCTTGTCGAACTATTTTCTAAGCACATCGTAGCATTGAAATATGTGATGAAAATGGACTGACGAACTATCAAAAGTGCTATTCGCGTTTTTTGTAGACTTCAACGCCCACCTGTTTTTCTTACTCATGAAGCTTGCAAAACATTTACTGTTTTGTGAACACAACCCAACAAGTGCACATAAGTCCCTATAAAACCTGTAACTATAAAAACTTATTAAAAAAAACTAATTATATCAATTATATAAAGAAGTGCAAGATAGGTGCGAGTCATGTTCGTTTCTGATGTTCATGAAAGTAAAAATAGCTCCTTAACACACCTTATGTAATGAAAAGCATCTAAATTGAAAAAAGTAATTCTTCCAACAAAAACTGTAATTTCATCGACTGGTTACTAATGTTATTTCCCAAAAGCTTATCACATAGTCTGAAAGGGCATTCTACCAGAAAATTGTGGCCACTGGTTAAGCTATTTTTGATTCAAAGAGGAGATACAGATGATACTAGGTTCAAAAAAGATGCTACTCCGTTGTGCTATGAGCCAGATAGAACCGAGGCTAATAAGCAACGTTAGAAGGATCCCAGAACTTACTTTACCGGTGACGTAGGGAACTGGTCCTTAAAAAAATAGCTTTCTCAGTTCGTGGAATGAAGCATTAGGTGAGAAATAAGAAAGTTTCGAAAGCGACTTCAAAAACCAGATAGTCTGAACGATACAAAGAAGATAACGAATGATCGGTCTACGCATGCTCACGTTGAATTGGGTAAAGCCCCATAAAGCTGTGACACGGCGAAAAATACCTTCCGACCTTTTAATTCACAGTACCGAGGCGTGCAGTATACAAATAAAGATTTCCGCAACTGTCTAAAATTACGCATCGCAAGCTATACTTAAGGTTTCTTTTCGCTAGTTATCCTACGGATCTCAATCTCTGTTCATATTGTTCAATTTTTTTCAAAATTGTAGGTCCATTAGGCCTTATGGCTTCTGCTTTCTTCATACATTTCAGAGCTAAGATTAACTCTCTATCTTCTAAAACAGTCGCAATATCTCGTAACACATCCGCATTATCATTAAAGAATTCAGAAAACTCAAAAAGAGGAAAAGAAGAATTATCATTTATAAAACTCAATAACGATATTGATGTATGCGGCTCTGCATATTCATTATAAACTTTTAAAGCAGTCTCCTTATCTAGATGAATTTGCTTAGATAATTTGTATTCTTTATCAACAAATCCTACACCTAGTAGTTTCTCAAGCTTGTTATTTTCATCTTTCAACGCACTAGAAATCTTAGAAAACTCATTTTCAGTTAGTAGAAACTTTTCGCCATCGACAGGGCGTGTAAACCTATTTCGCCTTTTCGGGTTTAACTTCCCTTCCTTTATAATTATAAACTCTTGATTTAGATGGGCTAAAGCTCGTGTTGAGACATTCCCAAACCCCTCATTTGAATTAATTATTTTGAGGGGCTCAACGTCCTTAATCCCCAAGTAATGAAGAAAGTTAATTACTGGACCACTACCTTTGCAACTTTCTTCAAAATTAAAGAAGTTAGCATCCTCATCGAAAAATTCTTTCAACTTTTTGACTTTATACGAACTAGGCACCATTTCAATATCAGTGAGCAATAATGTTCCTCCCTTAAGTTGCTCCTGAAGTGCAGAACAAGTATATGAATATGGTCTGCGAACCGAACAAAATACTTCCAGAGAAAATCCAGAGCTAATGACCTTCTTTTTTATTGCACCTAGTCCATCGACATCAAGACTTGATATGTCTTCTCCTGAAATAATCACATTCATATCAGACTGTAAGACCTCATCTATCTGTCTTAAATAATTCTCATTAACTGAAGCGATGTTAGTGGAGTCACCATTTAGTATATTTACAGGGTATAATTCCGGTTGCTCACAATAAACAGAATAAAACGGAACTGAGTGATTAATAATTCTTTTATTACTGTCACTTTCAAAAATTGGATAATAAAAACCTTGTTTAGACAGTGCCTCTTGATTACACGCAAATGTTTCCTGAATTGAGGATGTTGCTGTTTTATGTAACCCAACATGTAGTATGAATCGTTTCATTAATCACTCCAGTTAAAAAATTGTCTAGTTAACCTATCGGTTAGAAAACTTATTTTTAATTACAGTTGGTATAATCCAAGTTTGTTGGCAAAAAACGATCGCCATCTATATGCTTGTTTTACTTACTTTAAACATTGCAGAGTGAACCAGTTAAATATAACATCAACTTTTGTTCAACCAGTTTCTCTATCCATAAGCAATTGCAGCAAGGAATGTTTTGTCTTGTCAAACAAGATCCCTTTTATCCCCGAAGCATTCGCAGCATCCACATCACTTTTCTTATCTCCGATCAGTATGCTAGATGCTTTATCTACAGGCCATTCGGACAAAGCCTGCTCGATCATACCAGGTTCAGGCTTTCTGCAACCACATTTTTTTTTCAGTTTGCCTAAGCCTGCAGTAGGATGATGTGGGCAGTAATAAACTTTGTCGATATGGGCTCCGTGCTCGGCAAGTTCATCAGAAACCCACTCCATGAGGTTCATAAATTCCGTTTCTGAATAGTGGCCCCGAGCGATACCTGCCTGATTGGTAACTATAAAGACCAACCATCCAGAATCGTTACAAAACTTTACCACATCCTTAGCTTCGGATATCCACTTGAAATCTTCTTTCTTATGCACATAGCCAAAATCAAAATTAAGCACCCCGTCTCTATCAAAAAAAACAGCTTTCCTTGTTTGCCAATTAGGAATGAGTGTTTGGGCTGCCTGATAACTTTCAGGAACGCCGATATCTAGAAAGAAACCATCATTGAGAATACCGCCAAGCTGCTTGCTTTCTGCCAAAGTAGGGAACAAGTCTCGCTCTAGGGAAAACTTCTGTTTAGGAATCAAGTTAAGAATTTCTTTGCGCATGACATATACCCCTCCGTTGATAAGTGTCACGCCGTCTTCTGAAGTTTTTTTCTCCTGAAATGATGTAATTAAACCGCCACTAAATAATACATTTCCAAATCGAGATGCATCAGTGAGTTCTCTAAGTGTCAATGTTGCGAGAACCGAAGTATTTCTTTCGAGCGAACAGGCAAGGTCCCTGTAGTTTACTTCAAAAATTGAATCTCCATTGAGAACAAAAAAAGCGTCCTTTAGATTCCCTTCAATCGCCTTCAAGCACCCACCTGTTCCCAACGGGCTTTCTTCTTGAAAGCAACGAATAGTACATCCGAATCTATTGGCACTTTCTTCAAGCAATACAAACTGCTCACCAAGATAACCTGTGGTGATGATGATGTCATTGACACCATGGCGTACAAGATTCCAAATCAAGTACTCCAAAAAAGGTTTGTCACCTACTTTAAGAAGTGGCTTAGCAATCCTCTTTGTCAGATCCCCAAGGCGTGTTCCTTTTCCCCCCGCAAGGATTATAGCTTGACTAATCAATATATTTCTCTCGTGGAAATATTTTGCTTTCAACAAGCTGACATATAGTGTGCCCTACAACAATATGAGCTTCCTGGATACGAGGAGTACTCGTGGAAGGTATGTCGATAAGAACATCTGCCTCTACTGCGAGTTTCCCTCCGCCATATCCTGTGAAAGCAATCGTTGTCATACCAATATCATGAGCAGCAACCATTGCATTCAGGATATTGTCAGAGTTACCGGAAGTGGAAATTCCGACAAGCACACCACCTTCTGCCCCGCGTCCTCTTATTAGACGTGAATAGATTTGCTCATAACTATAGTCATTAGCAACAGCTGTTAAATATGATGTATTGCAGTGGAGAGCGTCAGCATTTAACGGAGGACGATCATACATAAACCTACCGGAAAGCTCGGCTGCAAGATGCTGAGCATCTGCTGCGCTACCACCATTACCGCAAAAAAGAACAGGAGCGTTTGTAGCCAATGCTACTGTCATAAGCTGAACGGACTTTTCAATATTTTGCTGAAGCCGTTCCGAATCTCTAAGTTCTGTCAGAAGTGAAGCTGCTTCTGTGAAAATTTTATACATAGGCTCTCCATGAAGTTGCTCCTTGTGGCTCGAATTTAAAACTCCTGACTTCCCCATTAAATGACTGCAGCGCCTCCATCACGTCATATCTGGCGTTTCCTGGGCAGAAGAAAAACGCAAAGCCACCGCCACCGGCTCCAGAAATTTTTCCTCCTAGTGCACCGGCTTTGAGCGCCTGCTCGTAGATATCGTCAATAAGCGTAGAGCTGATTTTTGCTGCAGTGTTTTTCTTGTAAATCCAACTATTATGGATTGATTCTCCAATACTATAAAGTTCTCCTCGCAAAAGACTGGCTTTCAGGTCACCCGCAAGAGATTTAAGCATGTGCATTGAATCCAACCGATGATCCTTTTTAGATTCAATATTGGCCACCTGCTGGTTAATAATCTCAGATGAATAGCGGCTTACAGCGGTGTAAAATAAGACGATGTTTTTCTGCAGCTCATTCAGGTAGTCTTGCTTAATTCGCAAGGGATTAACAAGAACAGAACCGTCTTTTTTAAACTCAATGAAGTTTACACCACCAAAGGCAGCTGCATACTGATCTTGTTTCCCCCCTGCCATTTTAAGATCAACACGCTCTATCTCATAGGCAAGATTGGCAAGGTCATACTCTCCAAGAGGCAGATTCAACCATTCGGCAAAGGCACAGAGAATTGCAACCACCAACGTGGACGAGGAACCTAGCCCTGATCCGGGGGGTGCTTCCACATATGTCGACAACCGGAAACTCAGCTTCTGTTTGGTAAACTTCTTAACAATTTTATTGTAACAACCTTTAAGGAGAGGCAAATCATCATCTATTTGGAGCTCTTCAACGCAATCGTATTGAAAACGTTCTTTCTTATCGATGGAATATAACTCAATTTTCCCATTGTTCAGCACTTCTAATGTGGCATAGGCATACATGTTTATTGTTGCATTAAGTACTGCGCCTTCAAAAACACTCGAGTATTCAACAAGATCGGTTCCACCACCAGCCAAAGCAATCCGAAGGGGAGCTTGGGCTCGGTACAATATTCTATCTGCCATTTTAAGTCTCCCTTTACAGGTCAGTTTCATTAGTAAAAGGTTTACATTGCTGATTTCCTGTTATGATTGAAGTTTGATCCGATTTGTATTGATTGTAATATCTTCTAAGCGATGCAGAAGGCTGTTTTGAGTCACGCATAAGCAACCCTTGTGTAACTTCTTTTTCAAAAGTTTTGCGAAGGACGATTTCAATTGCGCATTCCCCAATAGGGGTAAGCGTCTGATCATATCGTGGCAGAGACGGTCGGAAGGTACTGTTCAGCAGTTCAATTTTTTCAACTTGGGCATTACCGCTTACACTTTTTATCAAATCCAGCACATTGATCGATTTTTCACACCAGGATTTTTGCTTAAAAATAGTGAACGAATATTGATGGCCGGCATTAAATGTGCTGGGAAACTGCCCCTGTTCATAAAGGTCTTCATCTGGAACGGTGATAATGACATATCCGCCCGGTTTCACAATTCGTACCCAGTTCGCAAGTCCTTCTGCAGGGTTCTGCAGATGTTCTAAACAATGACTACTACAAACAAAATCGTATGTATTTTCTTGAACACTTTCCATAAACTGGGCGTCTCCGTCATCCAAGTCCCAGACCTTAACGTTTTTCATTAAAGGAAAAACGTCCACATACATCGCGAGCGGGTCAGGCCTTCCACCAATGTCTATGCCCTTTCCTACGAAATATTTTGAAATGAAATTATAGCTGTTCATCCTACGAATAATTGATTTGCTGAGTTCACGCATTGTTCTTTTTCCTATAAAATGTGACGTAAACGTAAGTTAATTGTTTGGGCAATAGCTTCAGTAGAATGCTCTTTTCGCATGTACTCTGCTGCAGACTTCGCTTTGCGTGCAGCTCCTGCAGAGTTTGTGAAAACTTCAAGCATTAACATTGCTGCATGCGTTGTGGAAGGGTTGGCCCAAAGTGATCCGCTAGGATAGATATAAGCATCATCAGGAACTGGTACGAGTTTATAATCAATGAGATAACTATTAGTATTGTTCATAAAGTCTGTATTACCTGAATAGCCTGTAGCAATAACTGGCTTCTCAAAATACATGGCCTCTGCTACGCCTCGTCCGAAACCTTCACTTCTGTGCATTGAAACAAAACACGAGGAACTAGAAAGAAGACCATTCATGTCGGCGCGAGATACGGATTGGTTAATAAGATGAATCCTGTTGTCATGTTGAGACTCTTGTACGAGTTGTGCGTATTCCTTGGGGAACAAGGAGTGTCCAATAGTTTTGATAACAAGCCGAGGTGCCAACTCTCCTGTCATTCCTGCAAAAGCTTTTCGAAATGCCTGAATAATAGCCCAAGGATTTTTACGGGCAATGTATGATGAGAAGTCGAAGAAAAATAGAAACGTAAATGAGTTTTCCGGTACGCCAAAGTCATAAACAGTCGTTTTTGAAGGAAGACCGGGAGCAACTCGCAAGGGGACGGTATAAACGGGTTTTGATGTACTTTTTTTAAGTGCTTCCCTAATAAACTCAGTGGGAGCCCAAAGTTCATCCATCAAATCAATCGCTGGCTCCCAAGCACTTGGAAAGCTTGAAAGCTCCCACGCCCAATAACCGATGTTATAACGACCGTGAAAAAGCTCAGACCCTATAATATTATCAAGCATTATGACTTGATCTGCATTCACGTGAAACAGATTAACTTTTTGAGAGGGTAGCTCAACACAATATTCTTCAAAGGACTTGTCGTTACAAGAACATGTCAACCCAGTATTTGCATTGAATATTTCAAAACTTGTTTTTAAATACATCAGTGCGCTGGCGGTATTACGAACGTGTTCTCCCATGCCCATTTCTGCAAATGGATAACCTATAAGGGATATTCCATCCTGAAGCCTGTTTACAGGGGCAAGTGAAGAATGCGGCGAAGTTGCGAATAAAGGATAATATCCCGACTCAAAGCTGTCTTTTTTCAAAAACTTACGAATCGCTTCACTTGTCTGTTTTACTTTCCGTTCCTCTTTGGGCTTTGATAAGGGATAAAGAGCATTTTTCTCATCAAATAAATTTCCAACTTCTTTCAGATAGCAATCCTTTGCCCAAAGCAGCAGTCCTTTCTTGCCTTCATGAGTTTTAATGTTGAACACCTTCAGGTCGTCCCTTCGTTCGAATACAACCTGCAGAAAGAAAGGGAGGGATATACTATTTTTTTCATCAGACTCAACGTCTGCCCAGTTAATAAATCTTTCTGCTGAGATTATGTATTTTTTCCAATCAGAGCTTTCTATGGCCAACGTTTTGTAAGGGACATATTTTTTCTCATTGGTCTGCAAAATTTCCACGACGTGATAGAGAATAAAAGTTTTTGAAATTTTTTCAGCGTACTCATCTGTGAATGAATATTCTTTAACAAGCATTCTTGATACCCAGTTCACAAAATTCAATGCCTCACTTTTTTGTGAAATATCAAATGCTTGCTGCAGGTCAGAGCGTAAGCACCAAACTATAATGAACAAATCAGGAATAGGTAGTGCAGTAGTGGTAAGATTGGAAAGATAGAACGTATAAGGGAGATGATCTAAGAATTCTTTAAAGGGAATATCTATTTTCCCTTCAACATACTTAAGGTACGCCTTTGTACACTCATGTATAAGAGGATCATCTAGTATAGGAGAGTTGTTAAATTTAGGCTTTCTTTTTACCCAGTTAAAGTAGCCGAACTTCATCATTTTTGAACGGTAAAGAGCAAAAAGATGACGCAAGTCTGGATAAAAATGCTTTTGGAACAATCTGTTCTGATGCTTTGACACAGAGTTAGAATCGTTCATCGTGAGGCCACTAAAATGGAAAAAGCGAATAGGATCCTCATTCGCCATCCACCCCTTATCATCGAGATAATAAACAACCCGATGCATAAGGTTCCAATAACCAATATTGTATCCGTCATGTTTCAAAATATGGACGTTGTCAAAAAGAGCAGGCACTGCGTCACACCACTTTTGATCAACAAAGATACCATTCGCCAAATCAACCTTACAATTACGTGCTAGTTTTCTGCACCACCAGGCAATAAAGCCTCTTCCAGATTTATCATTTTTCACACCGCAGTAGCCAAGATTGTAAATGCCTGCCTTAGCCATATCGAAATCATTCGGGTTTTTGGTATCTTCAATTGGAGCTCTTGTGTGAGGGGTCAAAATAATGCTTGTTTCATTCGAAAGAAGGTCAATGGCTTCGGACATAGGCGAGAGGAATAAGATATCCGGATCAATGTAGAAGACGATGTCATAGTCTTGTTCTATAAAGAGGTGGGCAAAACAAAAAGGCTTTATTGCGGTATTAATTTCAATAGTGGAATAAACACCGCACATAATCTCAAAATCTGGGATGCCAATATCTGCAGCTCGAGTTACTGAAACACCTCGAAGTTGCTCAGGCATGGTCTCATAATCGTCACACAAGTAGATATGAAAGTTGATTTCTGGATGATGCAACTCAAGTGATTCTTTCAACACAGAAAGCTGAGCCGTATAGTTAAGAGATGCAATGCTAAAACACGCGATTTTCATTAAAACTCCTACTTATACATAAGCGATTACTGACTAAGATCTCTTTGTTTTGAAAATGCCAATTGCGGTGAAGCACGAATTACCTTCATGCTAAAATAATTAGCTAAACATCCCACAAAACGCCTTGCCGAGGTCTTTGCTCTCAAATACATGCTGACCGTCATCTAGAAGACATTCGGCATCCTGATTTTCTTAACCATCTAAAAATATAACCGTCCAGCTACATCCAAAGACAAAGAATATGTCCACCACGGTACCAGCAAACTAAAACTTCTTCTTATCAATTTAATATTACTAGAATTTTTTGTTTTATTCATATTATATATCTAAAAAAGCTACACACTCACGTCGTAAGATACGGCAGCAAAAAGTAACAGAACTCTGCAGTAAGTTCCTAACCAATTGAAAAACGGGATTTCTAGAGCCTAAACAGCACAAAGCACAAACGACTGAAATAAATCGTGATTTTATATATACGATGTCAATTCTACGGTCGCGGTAGGAATGGCCATTGCTGACCACCCCCCGCACAGATCCGGACGTGCGCTACTAACGCATCCGGCTCCTACCTCGGGTGCTTAACGTAAAAGCGCTGTTCCGGATAAGGATGTACAATCCTAGGCTTGGGTAGCCAATATTTCAGATAATACCTGAATCGCTCCCACGTCATACGGTGCCGCTGACTTCGCCGCCTTAGGCTTTTCAGCCATAGCTTTTTCACTTCCTCTATGAATTGTCCGAGTTTCTGACTATTAAAAGGTACACCATAGTAATTGATATGACCTTGAACCGCTTGCCTAAGCCAGCGGCCTGTCTCCCACGGTTTATCGTGAAGGCGTTTACGAAGCTCCAGTTTTATCCGTTTCAGTTGAGCAATTTGTCTCTTGCGTTTGGTTTTACGCTTTACTGTAACTTCACCGGACAACTTCTTGCCTATGTAGTGTGTAAAACCTAGAAAATCGAAAGTTCCTGGTTTGCCGCATGATGGTTTTTCTCGGCATTGCGCAGGGGCGAAACGGCCAAACCTTATCAACTTGGTTTTCCCAGGATGAATTTTCAAACCAAACTTCAGCAGCCTCTGAGTCAACGCGCGCCGGCAATCAATAGCATCTTGGTGCTTTTGAAAACCCAACACGGCATCGTCAGCATATCTGATGATGGTGACATTCCCTCGCGCATATTTGCGTTTCTTATTGAGCCACAGATCGAAACTATAATGCAGGTAGATATTTGCCAATAGTGGCGAAATCACTGCACCTTGTGGTGTTCCGATTGTTGATTGCCGCCGATGACCATGGTTATCGACAACACCAACTTTAATCCATTGCCTAATAAGGCGGATAATACGCTTATCCCCTATTCGGTGTTCGATGAACTTTATGAGCCAGCCATGATCTACGGTATCGAAGAACTTGCTGATATCCAAATCCAACACCCAATTCACTTTTCTCTTCATAATCGCCACATGTAATGCATCCAGTGCGTCATGCTGCCCTCTATTGGGCCTAAAACCATATGAAAAGCCTAAAAAATCGGTTTCATATATTTGATTAAGAACATGCACTGTTGCTTGTTGAACGATTTTATCTTCCAAGCATATAATACTAAGTCCACGTTCACTTCCATCTTCTTTAGGGATAAACACCTGCCTTGCTGGCCTGGGTTTATAGCTACCCTGTTGAAGCTTTTGATGTAGCATCTGAATATTGTCTTCCAGAGACGACGCGTAATTAAACCACGCTACTCCGTCACATCCAGTTGCGGAACGACGCTTAAGTTGAAGAAAACTGTGCCGAAGCAAATTTTCGTCTATATGATGGTAGAGATTAGTGAATTGCTGCTTCTTATCTTTTTTTGCGGCATTTCGCACAACCAGCAAACGTAACGTCGTACTATCCCAGCTCTGGGTCTGGATACGGGCGTGTTGTTGATTGTTCCCCTTGGTCGAGACCCTTTTCTCCATAAACTCCGCCACATTTTCACCTGCTTTGTTCATTTACTTCCTCGATAATATGATCTCGTCCGACTTCCAAAACTCAATTCAACCTAGACCAGACGGCTTTAGTTGAAGCGACCCGCTTTCTCAGAGCGGGCAATAGTTTTGGATCTCCCAGGTTCCGTATGATGAATTTCCTCGCATGCATAGGTTCTACGACCCCGAAAGGCATAAGTTATGGCTCACCAATTAACGCCATAACTTATTGTTGGTTTCTGCTTCGCTTAACAGCATCACCGCCTTTAATGCTTGATTTCGTGGCTCAATATCTAGCCTGCGAGTGCCTCCGCTAACACTTCACAACAGAAGTTACCCGCTGTTGCGCATAGCTAGAGGACTGGGCGGGTGGTTAGCTCTTACCCAGAGAGGACTTTCACCTCATATTCTATCACCAGCTTTCCTGGCGTTCTAAGCGTCCAAACAGCCCCATCTTCTAAGATTTTCCAGTCCAGTCATAATCTTCTCTCACCTGCGGAGGATTTGTATGACAAGAAAACAGCGGTATTGGAAAAAACATATTGCAGCGTGGCAAGACAGCGGACTGTCACAGTCGGCATATTGTCGGGGGCATGGGCTTTCGATCAAGGCTTTCGGATATCACAAAAAAAAATTTATTCCTGCCTCTGAAGCACAGGAAGTTATTCCGGTTCCGAATATCGCGATGCCAGCAACACCGAGCGATGCTTGCCGTCGGCCGATTAAATTGTATGTGCGTGACAATCTGATGCTCAATATCGAGCCGGGGTTCTGCCAGCAGACTTTAAGACGCATTCTTGACGTAATCGGAGCCTGATGCTGCCCATCGATTCAAAGACACAGGTGTTTATTGTGCTGGGTGCTACAGACATGCGTAAGGCTGTGAACGGGTTGTCCATGCTGGTTTCTGACCATCTTGATTTTGATGTTTTCACGGGTAATCTTTTTGTGTTCTGCAATCGGTCGCGGACAATCATCAAAATCCTTTATTGGGAACGCAACGGTTTCTGTCTCTGGCAGAAACGGCTTGAAAAGCACCGCTTCGCATGGCCTAAGCGGGCAGAAGAAGTTCTTGAATTTAGCCAGCGTGAACTTCGCTGGCTGCTGGACGGACTTGACCCTAAGCAGCTGGAAGCACATCCAGATTTACAGTTTAAAAATCTGTGTTAAGCCTTGTTTTACGGGACGTTGAGTAAAATTTTGTGTATACTTTATCACATGAACATATCAGCTTTGCCAAATGATCCAGAAGAGTTGAAGCGACTTGTTGCTTCGCTTCAAACACTTTTGGCAAAACAAGATGTTCTCATTTCAGAATCACAATCTCTTATAGAAAGACTTCAGGAACAGGTTCGCCTCCTCAAGGCCATGCAGTTCGCAAAATCCAGTGAGCAGCAGAAGAAACCTGCCAAAGACGAAGACCAGTACTGCCTGTTTGATGAAGCAGAGTTCGCTGCCTCCGACGACAAGCCTGCTGAACCTGAGCAGATTGAAGTCCCTTCCCACACCCGTGCAAAACGTGGGCGCAAGCCGATCCCTGCGGATATTCCGCGAGTTGATATCGTCCATGACATCCCGGAAGAAGAAAAGACATGCCCGTGCGGCTGCACATTGACGAGAATTGGGGAGGAATTCAGCGAAAAATTGGATATTATCCCACAGAAAGTGCAGGTTATCCGGCATATCAGACCTAAGTATGCCTGCAAGGGGTGCGAAGGCACAGCTTCAGAAGGCAAATCCCCCACAGTGAAGATCGCCCCGATGCCGCCACAGCTTATCAAGCAAGGGATCGTGACACCGGGGCTGCTTGCATACATCCTCGTCAATAAATTTTGCGACGGGCTTCCTTTCTACCGGCAGACTTCAATGTTCGCGCGACTGGGCATAGATATTCCACGCTCAACCATGTCGAACTGGGCGCTGCTGGCGGAAAAGGCGTGTGCGTCATTACAGGACGCCATGTATGCGCGGCTTCATCAGAGTGACATCATTAATATGGATGAAACGACGGTGCAGGTTCTGGGTGAGTACGGGCGTAAGAACACATCAAAATCGTACATGTGGGTCTGCCGTGGTGGCAGCCCGGATGCGCCAGTGGTGCTGTTTCGTTATTCGCCAAGTCGTGCTGGTGAAGTGGCAACGCAGATGCTGGGTGACTTTAAAGGCTATCTGCAAGTTGACGGATATGCAGGCTATAACGCACTTGGAGAGAGCGACGACATCCTACGAGTGGGCTGTCTCGCGCATGTGCGCCGTAAATTTATGGACGTTTTAAAGGCAGGTTCTAACAAGAAAAAAGGCGTTGCAGCACGTGCTGTTGCGCTCATTAAAGACATTTACAAACTTGAGTCTAACGCCCAAAAGAAAAAGCTTTCTTCCGAGGCTATACAAGCGTTACGTAAAGAAAAAGTGACTCTGTTATTTGCGAAACTAAAAGAGCTTTGCACTGATGCGGCGTTACGTACGCCACCAAAAAGTTTGCTTGGCATTGCCATCAGCTACGCTATGAAGCAGCTTCCGTATGTTGAGAATTATCTTGAAGATGCCCGCCTCACTCCCGACAACAACATCGCAGAAAATGCCATACGCCCATTTGCCGTAGGCAGAAAAAACTGGCTCTTCTCAGGATCCCCAGCCGGTGCTCATACCAGCGCCTTCCTGTACAGCCTTGTTGAATCAGCAAAGGCTGCAGGATTAAATCCGTACGATTATCTCATGCATGTTTTTGAAAAGATACCTACCGCATCAACAGCTAAGGATATTGAAAAGCTTCTTCCTACAAGACAAATGATCCTTACAACAGAATAGTGTGGCAGAAGTTGCGAGGTTTTGGACTGATCCTGCTGCAGACGAAATATGACGCTTAGAATGGACTTCGTTTGAGGCCCATTACCATGAAAAAAAAGGAGACACTTCATGATTGCCTTCAACTGCACCAAAGCAGCACATAAATATTTTACCATAACAGAAAATGGTAAACAGATCTCTCTTATTGACAAACCAGTATCGAAAAAAATTTCTGATGATAAGGGTATAGATTGCACTTTGGGCCTTCCGCCACGGTGGCAATGGCAGGTGCAAGCACGAAAAATATTTAATGTAGAGTGCATTATTTTTATGGATATTAACACGCGCTTTGCTATGCTTTTCCCATTCGTAGAAGGGATAGATTACCCTGAAGTTATTACCATGTTCATGCATGAGCTGTGCGATATGATGTTTGCCTACGCAGATGAACATTTAGAAATTTCTGAAGAAGAATTTGAAAAAAATGTGGTTACGTTTCAAGAGCAGCATAGTCAGTGCACCTGCATACATAGACACGACCAGAGCACCATTACCCATATTAGCAACTATGTTGAGGACTTTATGGTTCTTGTAGAGACGGTAGGAACATTCCCAGACCTTGATGAAATGTTTGGAATCAACATGATACTTAACAATTTTCCTAGAACGACGATAGACGGCAAAAAAGGCGCACTCCCTCTAGAAGAATTTTTTGACGGCTGGCTTCAACATGTATGTCTTGCCACAAAAGAAGAACGTACCAATATTCGAGTAGCCATTTTTCAGCATAAAGAAAAGACGCGGGAAGTCATTAATGACGAACTTGCAGCAGCAAAATTTGAAGACTTCTTTGCACCAGAACCTGAAATTGCTCCTGAGCCTTTTTCAACATCAGGCAATGTTGTGTCGTTAGATGCATTCCGATCTAAAAAAATCCATTAGTATCCCTCAGGATTATGATAGAACTAGGGCAAGTTAAAAGATGGGGCTGGTTAGACGCTTACAATTCTACAGCATATACAAATAGAAACCAAAACATGGAGAATAATAAGATTTGGCTTGAAACGAAGAAAAAAGGAAGGGAAAGCAATTGCCCGAAAGCGTAGGTCATATGATGCTAAGTTCACAAAAAGACAGTACTGCTGCGCTATAAGTCAGATCAAAACATAGATGAAGAGGTAGCAGAGAGCAGAGAGGATTCCTAAGGACATGTGTTATCGCTGGCGCAGGAAGCTTCTACCCCAAATAACTGATCCTGCTACAAACTTGTGGACACTTAGTTAAGCCATTATCCTGAATCAAAGAGGAGATGGCGATGAGTGTCCGAAAACGTAGATCATATGATGCTGAGTTCAAAAAGAATGCTGTGCTGCTAACTGAAGATCCAGGCCGTACCGTTGCTGATGTCGCTGATAGTTTGGGAGTTCCTAAGGACATGTTGTACCGTTGGCGTAGAGAACTTTCAGTGCAAGGCAAAGTTGCTTTTTCCGGCAGAGGAAATGAGGCTTTGACAGATGAGCAACGAGAGCTCAAAGAGCTACGCAAACGACTCCAAGATGCTGAAATGGAGCGTGATATTTTAAAAAAAGCTTTGGGCATCTTCAGCAGAGCATCGAAATGAGATTCAAATTCGTAAAGTTAAACCGCTCTACGTTTCCGATGAAGAAGATGTGCCAGATTCTAAAAATTTCCATGAGCGGGTTCTATGCATGGTGTAATCGCCCAGTGTCACAACGCCAACGGCAGAACAAGTTACTTCGTAAGCGGATCACGTCGATCTACAACGAACATAACGGAATGATCGGAAGCCCAATGCTCACCTCTGAATTACGTGATGAGTCGTTGTTTCAGAACATTAGTCAGGCTCGTGTTGCTAGGCACATGCGTGCGCTGGGATTACGTTGTAAATATGCAAAGAAGTTTGTCCCTACAACGGATTCTTCTCATTCAGAACCTGTTGCTCCCAATCTGCTTGACCGTAATTTTGCTACATTAACTCCCAATACGACTTGGGTAACAGACATTACGTACATCAAGGTTGGCCGAAAGTGGCATTATTTGACCGTGTTCATCGACCTGTATTCCCGAATCATTGTAGGTTGGGACTTAAGTGATTCGTTAGAACGACATTCTGTTATCCGTGCTTTAAAGAAGGCTGTAGCACGACGGAAGCCAAATCCCGGTCTTCTGATCCACAGTGATCGAGGTGTACAGTATGCAAGCAAAGATTTTCGCAGCTACTTGAAAAAGCATGGCTATATTCAGAGTATGAGCCGGAAAGGGAATTGTTGGGATAACGCCGTGGCAGAGTCCTTTTTTCACACAATCAAAAATCAACTGATCCGCCACAGAAAATTTAAAAACAAGCATGAAGCAGAATTAGTTTTATTTAACTATATCGAGGCGTACTACAATCGTAGACGGCGACATTCGAGTAATGGCTGGCTTTCACCTGCCACCTTTGAGTCTCGCAACGAACAGTATGACCTTGTGGCTTAACTTGGTGTCCACATTTTTGTTGTAGGATCAATAACATTGTATTCCTCGGTATAATAAATAGAGGCTTTAACAAAAGAATAACGTGAAATCACAAAGTCTAAACCGAGAAAGACTACTGCCAAGATAATACCGTTGTAGATTTTTTCTACTTTGGCAAAAAAGAACTCATAGGGTATCTGACTAAGGAATAAAACAAAGAACGGCCTCCTGCCCCACCTGAAAATCCTTTACGGTAATTTTCCTTTAAGAAAATGCCCCTTATGAACTTCCTTTTTTTGCAGAACAAGATGAAGTTAGTTACCTCTACCCAGCTAATAAACTCGCTTTACCCGTAAGTCCTGATAAATACGTAGCCAGCCCATCAAGCCATTCTCGAGGAGTCTCCCCAACAGCATCTGCATATTTTTGATTACTTAACACTGAGAAACTTGGGCGAGTAGCCAACATTTTAAATTCATGAGAACCAATTGGCGAAACGACACATGGCTCACCACTCATTTTGATTGCAGAATCTGCCAGTTCATACCAACTGGCTTTTCCTGAATTAACAAGATGATAAATACCTGTGCAGTGTGTTGTTACAAGTTTCACGCACATGGCAGCTAGATCTAATGTAAAAGTAGGACTACCAATCTGGTCATTAACGACATTCAGGGTTTTTCTTTCTTTAGAAAGTTGCAGCATTTTATAAACAAAATTTGTTTTATGAGGTCCCCAAAGCCATGCGGTTCGCCCTATGAGAGTTTTTTCAGGTATTGTTTCCAATAACCTCATCTCACCAGCTAACTTTGTCTTTCCATAAACACACCGGGGGGAAGGTTTGTCATCTTCAAAATACAATGTGCCTTTTTCACCATCAAATACAAAATCAGTGCTTATCGAGAGACATTTGCATGGTCTGGTCTTTAATACAGAAGCAATAACAGCACACAAATCTTCATTGACGCGCTTTGCTTGTTCTGGCTCATTTTCTGCGTTGTCAACCTGTGTATACGCAATTGCATTGAAAAGAACATCAGGCTGACAACTATCAATATATGCGGCCAACTCATACGTTGAAAAAACATCTAACTCTTGACGTGTCGGGGCATATATATTGCAGCTTGATCTGGTAAGTTCCTCACAAATGGCCTGCCCCAGAAGACCTGTTTTCCCCCCGAGTACAACAGCTTTTCTTACCATCTCCATTAGTTCTCACCTCCGTATTGGCGCTCATAGCGTATAGGCAACTCATCAAAAATAACCGTCAGTATCAGCCTAATTACTAAAAAATGACAATCTAACTTTCAACGACACTTCTAAAACAAGAGACTTTCACCGGCATGAAACAAAGTATCTTAGAAGCCTACTGCCACTCTGGTAGCGATAGCTATCTGGTAAAGAATCTGAGTCAGATCCTTAGCAAACTGCATATTTTTCGAATCAAATTCCGGCATAACCAAAATTCGGTCACCGGCATGAATGCCTAAGTCCCTCACTAATCCGACTTGCCCATTGACCTTGGCAATAAGAATCGCATCATCATTAGCTCTGTCCGAAAGGCCGCCAGCGGCCTTTAAATAATCATTCAGTTTCATATGCTTATCGAAGGCAATTGTTTTTTGCATCATAACTTCACCAGAAATATGCACAACATCTGTTCGCTGTGGGATAATGATTGCATCATTCTCTTCCAGTAAAATATCAGCAAGCACGCCGTTACGACTAACAACAACAACTCCTGTAGGTTTAATGGAGGATGCGCGTTTAACAAAATCTTGAATTAGTTCAGCCTCACGTACGCGTATATTTGCCTCATCAACTGATGAAGATGTGGCAGTTAACGCACTTTGCTCGAGCCTACGCAACGAATCAATAATAATAGCTTTTTGTTGCGCAGCGGTGCTCTTTCGCTGAATGTAAATTGACCTGACATCTGCAATGCTGGCATCAACTTGGACATATTGTAAAAGTTCTTTTAAGGTAGTATCTTTCTTTACAGGAAAACGGGAGTCACCAACAATGGCCCCTTTAACACTTGTTAATATAGTGTTTCCCGCTGTATCAGAAACGAACTCTACATTGTCTCCATCTGCTAAACAAAAACTTTGAAATTTACACAGAGACATATACGCATTAAAGGGTTTTGTATTACGAGTTCCCTGCACACTGACATGTGACACTGTCGGACGTACCGGAGCAATATTAAGGAGCAACCTTCCTGCTGTGTTATCGCTGAGTTCATAAAATGCCGGTTCAAGCAACTCTCCATAGGCTGCAACAGTCGCTCTTTTATTCCCCACCAGTATAATATCACCATTCAACAACCTACGTTGCGGCAATATGCCTTGAACAATAAATTTATACAGATCTATTGTACTGATGCACTTTCCGTTACGGATTAGTCTTACATCACGATAGCTCCCTGTAGAGTTGGATATCCCCCCTGCCCTATCAAGAAACGACATGATGGAATCATAGCTGCCACCGGCGTAACGCCCTGGTTCATTGACATTTCCAGTGACATATACTGCAACTGGCTGAGCACTTTGCAAATTGACATATATATATACATCCTTAGGAAAAACGCTGCGGAGTTTGGTATATATAGCATTTTGCAAATTGCAATGAGCCAATCCGGACACTTTTATCGGGCCAATCTCCGGCAAAAAAACATTTCCCTGAAGATCAACAGCCAAAACGTCATCATATGTCTTTGCTCCCCATATGCGTACGACTATTCGATCACCTGGTAATATTGTGTAGCTATCATTAACACTGTCAGAAAAAGTTGAAGCGAAGTTCCCCTTAAAAAGGTTGGCACCAAAAGGCTCCAGAAATTCTGTTGGATGTCCTGAATACCCTCTAAGGGCCCATGCTGGGAGTGTACTCTGACTTTTATGAGTCTCCTGCACTGGAAGGCTTTCCTCAGCCGCACCATCCGCCCACACCGAACCATACTGCCCCTGAACCTGTTGCGCAGGAGTAGACAAAGGCACACCGGAACTTGACGGAAAAGGGTTCGCCGACACTCCAAGGCGCTGATTGTACTCAGCAGATTGAGCTGGCGATGTTTCGGGTGACATCCCGACAAAGAAAATGCTCAGAACCAAGGCTAACGATACGGCCAATTTGCTTTGATAGATCATTTTAAAAACCCACATGTTCTCGTATTGCTGCACTAATTAAGGAAACTATGCCTACGACTAGGGACAATCCCAGAAGAACATATAAACTAAAAAGAAGTGCATTGGGATATAACGACTCATCTGGTAGCGAAGGTTGCTGAAAGGCAACAATATATCGAGATTGAGAAAGAGCTTGAACACGGGCAGATTCAATCGCTTTCATAGCTGTTACTAGCTGCTGCTGTGCAAAATCCTGTTCCAACATTAGCATTTGATACTCACCATACAAAGAATTCAAACTGCCATCATCAGAAGTAAGACCTGATAAACGTTTTTTTTCAACCAGTAGTTGCTGCTGAACAGCTGCTAAGTGTTTTTGCAATGATTTGATGGCAGGTGCACTGTGGTTCATAAACGAAGCCTTCTCGTTAAGCTCAGCTTGAGTACGTACAACGTCACTCTCAAGTCCCGTAATAATACCCTGCAACCCTGAGACAGTAACTGCTGGGTCAATTAGGCCATGTTCATTCCGAAAGTTACGCAATTCTTTTTGCACCAAAAGCATTCGCTCTTCGGCACGTAATACTTCTCTTCGCGCCAAAATAACTGAATCTTGTTGCGCACGCGCGTTCATTTTATTAACTAATGTTTCACTTTTTTTTAAAATCTGCTTCGTTAGAACTTGCGCCATCTCGGCTGAAAACGCCTTAACTTCCACAGTAATAATATCTGTGTCGGGATCTAAGGCTGGTGCTACCACCCAATGCCAATAGGAAATTTTGTCATTTAACGTTGCATTTTGTGTAATACGCTGTAGTACATCATTTTGTGTATCAGAAAAATGTTTCCATAATGGAATAGAGTTATTTATCTCTATAAAAATATCTGGTGAGTTAATGAACTCTGATACTATATCTGCATCAGTATTGGTATTCGTTTCTGCTCGTATTACTGTTGACGCAAAACTTAGTTCAGAGCCACCTCCAGTAGAATTTCGCACCGCAAACTTCGTTGTAGAGATGTACACAGGGGATGCAATTACCCCAAAATAAAATAGCGTTAACAACGAGGCAGCACATATGCCTACTGCAACAAGATAAAGCGGATAGATTTTCTGTAGATTTTGTATTTTCATATTACATCTTTGCATCACATATTTTTTTATAGAAATGGACTGCACCTTGTAACCGAGGAAACGTATTCAATTTTCCATTCATCAAAACTACTGCATTATCACAATACTTCCGTATTGTTTGAATATTATGAGAAACAACAATTACAGTAGCATGCTGTTTTCTTTCTTCAAACAGTTGCTCTGCACGTCTCCGAAACGTTACATCACCAACTGAAAATGCTTCATCAATCAAGTAGTAGTCGAACCCGATTGCCATACTTAAACTAAAGGCAAGCTTTGCCTTCATGCCTGCAGAATATACTTTAAATGGCATATCAAGGTAGTCACCAAGCTCTGTAAATTCCTTTACAAAACTTGTTACTTTTCGAATATCTGCACCATATATCCGCGACGTAAAGCGCAAATTTTCTTTGCCTGTCAAACTACCATGAAAGCTACCAGAAAAACCAATAGGCCATGAAACACGCTTGGTACGAGTGATCCTGCCACTATCAGGCTGCTCAGCTCCTCCAACAATACGCAACAGGGTAGATTTACCAGCACCATTTAATCCGAGCACTCCCAAATTAACACCACTTTCAAACGTCATATTTACTCGGTTTAAGACAGTGCGGTTTCCCTTTGGGGTCTTATATGACTTCTTAATATTTTCTAAGCGTATCACTTCATAATCCTTTTCCGTACATATCGCTCAAAAAGAAGCCCTAGCATTAACACAATAAGAACGACCCAAAACACATATCTATAGGAACAACCGACTACACGGTAGCTGACAGAAATGCCTTCCCTAGTTATTTCTATAAACTGTAATATCGGATTATATAATAGAACCGACGCGACATGCTGAGACAAGTTCGTTGTGGAAAAAAAGACACCCGAAGTAAAAAACAAAACACGAAACATCATAGGCACAATTCGCTCAAGCGTAGGCCATAATACAGCCAAAGAAGAAAACAAAAGCCCAAAACCTAATGCAAGAATTGGAGCAACGATACTTATAAAAAGAAGTGCCCCAGGGCTTGCTATTGGTACAGTCACTCCATAACTAACGGCACAAAATGCGATAAGGAAAAAAGAGAGTGTTTGGGTTAACCAGACAACAATCGTTCTCGCGACCATTAAGTCAAGCGGAGTTACCTGTGGGAAGGTCAACAGGGCTTTATTCCCCTTAACAGCACTCATACACTTCATAATTGTACCGTTGAAGAGATTCCAAATTGTAAACCCAACCAGTAAGTAAAAAACTATCGGCATGCCATGGGGGGCTCCAACCCCCACAAATGTGCGGATCGCCCAAAACACGCCAACCCCAAACGCTGATTGCAAGACTGCCCATAAATAGCCAAGCTTTGACAAACCATAGATAGTGTGAACTTCTCTCAAGATAAGCGCATAGACCACACGCCCCTGCACCTCCAAGCCACTATTCATAGTATACTGACACAGGTTCAAAAATTGGATCAATCAACATCCACACACCATTTTTTTGACAAATTGCAATAACCTGCATTTGCGTAGCGCTATATATAGAAACCTTACGACAAATATTATTTGTAGCAGAGGTATATATATGTCCAGCGCTAACGACTAGATTGGCACCAAAGGGGGTGGAAGCTAGTTCTGCTGACTCGTCTGGAGCTAACGAGCTAACACAGTCGATAAAAATGTTGGAAGAAGACTCGGCCTCTACATTTGCATGCGTTGTTGCTACGTTTTTAGCCCCAGTACATCCGGCCAAAAACAGCAGACAAAAAATAAGGAAAAATTGTTTCTTCATACTACCTCTAAGAGCCGCCGAATGAAGGCAGCGGAAATATACACTATGGCATTGGCCTAATGCTTATTTACAACAATAATCCTTATTATAGGTATTAGTTTTATAAAAACTTCCATTAGTTACCGGCAAGTTAAAGTGTAGTCCTCACACGAGGATATTTTTCAAGTTCACTTCCGGTGTGGAATCTCCGAGAGCGCCATCAAACCCTTCTTTATTGAACGGCTGCGCCAATGTTCCGCAGGAAAAACATAGAAAGTTACGATGCAACACACGAGCAGTTGTGCAGGATACAATATAGGGTAAACAAGATGGAAGCTTGCTACTCTTAGGTGGAAGTGACTTGAAAAAGCCCGCGTTGCGAGTAGAGTTGCACATCATTATTGAATTTGAGGTAGGGTTGGGCGCCCACAACATTGCTCAACAACTGCAAGCTGCAAATAACAATAGTCTTAGACACAGACACCGGAGGTCGTGATTGTCGCCAAACTGGACGAAGAAATTGGTGCTCTATACACAGTGGCCGAGGTATATAGTATGCAAGCAAGGACTGCCGCAGCAGCTAAAAAATCGAAAAAGCTAGCCACCCTTCTTTGATTTCCCATCTAAGCATTAGGACGACTAATTCCAGAGAAAAAGCTTTGCTTCAGCACAGCTTCGTGACAAGCGAACACAAATTTGCGGATCACGGGGGCCGCTACTGCAAGTCGCTGAAAAACGATGAAGAAAGCTAAACCGATAGAGGATCAGTCAACTGGGAACGCGGCATAGCCCACACATCAGATTTAGTCCCCTCTATCTGACATCAAACGCCCACCTCTAACAATGCTAATTTATTAATGTTGACAACAGGTTAACAACAGCATCAGAAGTTTTGCTCTGATACTTATAGAAATTGCCATTCAATTGAGTCTGTTCATATAGACTATGCAAAAAGTGTGAGACCTGTTCTTCAGATGGGCGGGTTGGTGAAGTAAAAAATTCAGCCAAACTTTTTTGATATGTAATTCCAGGTAAGTCATACAGTGCCAGTCCCATCACTTTGACACTACTATTGTGGTGCAGTGCAGATAGTCCAACAGTACTATTTACCGTAATAACACCCTTTGCATGTCGCAATAACTGGGGTAAATTTGCATCATGACAATATAGTACACGATCTACTATATTCTGTTGTTCAGAGATACGTAGAACAATATCTTTATAGTCTACAAACCCGCGATCCATAGGGTGATGTTTAATAACAAGGCCATCTGTCCCATATGAGTTTTTTGCAAATGAGGTTATTACCTCTTCAATAAAATCCGTGACACTACCGTATGAAGAGTGAAATAACATTTGTGAATCATTATGAACTTGCAGAGGAACCAGAAAAAAATCCCCTCCCCATGTTAAAATAATCTTTTTGGAAATATTGCATTCAGTTATTTTATATAGCATTTTTCGATAACCACTTTTCCCCCATGCATAGGCTTCATGTACAATAGAACCCAAGCGGTAATGCCTATACTGAGGAAACTTATAAGAAAAAATACCCTTGTTTAAATAATAAAGAATGGCATAGCACATACGTTGTCGAAAGTTCTTACCAATAATAATTCTTCCAGAAGGCGGCTGCCAACTCTCAGGCAACGTAGAAGGAAAATAATTCCATCGTGAATTTGCATTTACACCATTTTGCTCCAACGTAATAAAATCTGGTCGTAAGTACCCTTCTTCAAAGCACCACACCCGAACGCCTATGCAGTCACAAACCTTGCGAGCTACACGATGGTATTCTCGACAGTCACCATATAAAAAAACATCCGTCACCTTATTCACTATTAAGTAATTCTTAATATATTCCGGCCAAAAATCGATGCTTTGAGTATACGGTGTACTACCCGTAGTATAAAAAAATGCATCACCTGCATTGAAATTAATTTTATAGGTTTGACAGCCAATACTCCGGAACTCATGTGCTAGTATCTTAAAAAAGGGCCCTAATGGACCTTGCAAAAAAAGTAGTCGCTTCCCCACTTGTGACTTCGGCATCGATTCAGCCATTCAATGCCTCCATAAGAAATCGAATTTTTTGAACAGAACGGACAACACGTCGCGGTAATTTTTTGATTAATTTACAACTCTTATTCCAAGAAACACCGTTGAACTTTGCCACTATGTTCTCAGCCGTTGATATGACATGTGCATCCCAGTCGTAATACATCGCATACTGTATTAAACACCCATGTCCCAACTCCTCAATTGAGAGTTTACGAGTTCGCTGCGGGCATGAAAAATAATCCACAGTAAGCCCCCACCCCGAGTAAAAAGGCTGTCCGTAGCAATAAACAGGGATGGCACGTAACAACGCTTCAAATCCCGTAAGTGACGTTAATGTATGAACCTCATCCACTTCGGACAGACAATCAATAATATTAGTGTCGACTGTGACATGATCAACACACTCATCGAGCAGGTCCTGCGAGACCGTACCCTGACGATTTCCTGAAGTTACATCAGGGTGAGGCTTATAAACAATAAATGCGTCGAGATTTGTCATGCGTACATGTTTAATGAGAGCCTCATTCGTTTTTATATCGGTCGAACACCCCAACAAAACTGAAGCATCGTCATCTACTTGTCCGGTGATTAATATAATTTTTCTATTGTGTTTTGATTTCCAGACAGGTTTTACCGTCCCCTTCAAGTTATATTTACTGAGTCCTGAAGCACAAATAGTATCTATTAATTTTCTAGCTCGTAAAAGTTCAACTGGAGTAAAACTGTGTGTTTGTAATATATATTCCAAGTCATTAGGCTTTGTGGAATCATAGTAGATTCCGGTAGTATCAATTACTAAAGATGCCGGCCTGCATAAGTCAGCCCCCAGCCCTACTGAACGTACAAACCCATCTTCAATCCGCCAGTGCGGCATAGAGCCGTACTCATGCAATACTCCAAGATCATTTTTTCGTCCCCACGTTACAAGCACATCATGTGGAGCAGGGGCAAAAGCAGAATGGTGATACGTTGAGACAAAGCGTATATATTCAACTTTTCCCTGTAAAAAACGCCTTACGAAGGCTTTCTTCCACAAGGAAAAGCCTACACACCACGCAGTCTTTGGTAGTTTTTCCATGCCAGCTCACTTACTAGAGGAGATAATATACGAAATAATTTCGTCCAAAGAACATTTTGAATGCGTAACAGGTTGAAAATAATGCGTATAGCGAAGATATGAACCCGAAAACAGCTTTTCTATCGAGATCGTAGCGTGGCGCCTATTACAGGTCTGCCTGTCCCATGTTAAACCCCACCCGGAATAGAAAGGTATCCCGAAACAATGTACTTCTAGGCCTGCCATTAAGGCCTCCATACCCATTTGCGAGGTCACCACATACACTTTTGCAGCAAGCTCAAGCAGCGCATAGGGGTTACATGCATCCCCCACAATGCACACTCTCGGATGCGAAACACCCCCTAAATAGCCCCTTTTGGCTCCAAGCAAAACATCCGGATGCGTCTTAATCACAACTAAAGCGTCTGGGTTTTCATCCAGCGCAGCTAATAACATCTCCTGAAAAGTATTACGGCTGGCCATGCCATATTGAATGGACAGATCGTCTACAGTCTGATCAACCACAAGAACAATTTTTCGATCCCTACTCGCCAACTGTTTTTTCAACTCTACAGACAACCCAGAAAAACCCTGATGATTATACTTTGAGACTCGATTCTTTACTAAGCAGTCGATAAGGCTCCGCGCCTCATACTCCTTTGCGGCTGTGAACCAGCCATCATCATTCAGCATAATCTCCAAATCTGAAGGTTGTGTTGCATCATAGTAAATTCCAGTTGTGTCACAGATAAGGGAACACGGTGAATTCTCTATGGAAGGATGCCGAGAATAACACACAAAACCGTCTTCAAGAGTAACGTACGGAATACCCTTTAGCTTTGAATAACCCAGCAGGGGGTTTGTATTGGCCTTTTTCCCCCAACCGACAGCAGCAACAGCATTTGAGCGGGTAAACAGCATCTCCCAACGAGGATAAAAAGCATGCGCTTCAACATTAGGATATAACACACAGATGAGAGGATGGTTTGCTAATTTTTTGGTAGAAGCTAATAACGATTGAGATAACATGATTAACTGTCTTGTCATCAATTTGTGTTAGGTAACGCTTCAACAATAAAGAACGGATTCAACAGTGATGTTGAGGGAGCAGCGTACGAAAGTGTCTGCCCCGTTTCTATATTCCGAACATCTCCGCCGGCTTCATTCACAACGGCATGAGCTGCAGCAGTGTCCCATAGAGATGTCAAACCTAAACGCGGGTACACGTCGGCTAAGCCGTCAGCCACTAAACATATCTTTAATGAGCTTCCCATTGGGACCAGTGAATATGGCATCTGCAACTTAGCCAACCACTGCCGTAGTGGCTCTCCTGCATGTGATCGACTTCCCACGACTCGCAAAGGAGAAGCGACAGGGGCACAGTTTATCGTATGCTTTTCTCCGTCTTTTTCCTTGTAGGCACCGCACCCTTTAGCTGCAGAGTACAACACGTTTAACGCAGGTGCGTATACAACACCCAAAACAGGCTCACCATTCTGGATTAATGCAACATTTACGGTAAATTCTCCATTGCGCTTAACAAACTCCTTGGTGCCGTCCAACGGGTCAACAAGCCAATAACAAGCAGGATCAACCACACCGAATGATTCTTTATCTTCTTCAGAAAGAATCGGTATATGGGGCGTTACTTCATTAAGTCGCATGCAAATAATGTTATTAGATGCTAAGTCTGCTTCAGTTAACGGCGATGCGTCCTCTTTTTCGGCAACTATAATACTTCCGTTATAAACGGACATAATCGCCTCACCAGCCTCCATACAAACAGAAGAAACTACCATAAGTAGTTCAGAAAATGACGGTATATTCATACAGTTCCTTATGCATCATTTTAAAGGTACAAAAGTATCTAACCAGCAAGAATCAAAGTATAAAGGCACCGCTAACAAGCTCTCAACGTAATCTTGTTGGAACAGTGTGAAATAATATATTTAACCGCAAGGTCAATCTCTATGTTGGTCGTATCAATGCTCACGTCTGCGCAATGAGGCTTTTCATAAGGACTATCTATTCCCGTAAAATTAGGAATTTTCCCACGTCTTGCTTTGGCGTAAAGCCCTTTCACATCTCTCTCTTCACACACAGACAACGGAGTAGAGACAAACACCTCTGTAAAATTGCCATTGCCGATAATTGACTTTGCCAAAGATCTATCTCTTTCCAATGGAGATATAAACGATGCGATAACTATCAACCCTGCGTCATTCATCAGCTTCGCTACCTCAGCGACTCTACGGATATTCTCAATCCTATCTTGCTCTGTGAATCCCAAATTATAATTCAAGCCACGCCTTACATTATCACCATCAATCAGCATTGTTCGGTACCCAAAACTAACCAGCTGAACCTCCAGCGCATTAGCCAGCGTCGACTTGCCAGAACCAGAAAGTCCTGTAAACCAGATAGTACAAGGAAGTTGACCTAATCGCTGAGACCGAAGACTTCGAGTTATTGTAGTCTGTTGCCATACAACATTCTGTGAACGTCTCAACTTAAAGATAGGAAGAATATTAGCCACCACCTTCCCTGCCGTATCAACTAAATGATACTCCTCCGACAACAAGAATTCTGCACTTAAAGGTGCTTCATCAAAAAAGACCTCCACAATACCGAAAACACCATTTGCAAGCTTATTGGCGTCATACAACCTGTCATCTTCCAACATGTAGTTGATCTTGACGATTGTGCAGGGAAAGCCCCCTGCATCATGAAAATTGCTAAATACCAATGTCATACCTGCTATGAGCTCGGGTTCACAGAGCCACTCTACCGAAAACTTCCAAATTCCATTGATACCAACTTCATCAGTACAAGCTAACTCTTCACAACGACTGGACAGATATTTTTCTTTTATTTTACCAAGCACATTAAACCCTTACTTTGTAAATTTAAAATGACTCTGTAAGCCTTCCAGTTACTACACCTAGAAACAGATATCTAAGGATAGCTTGCTTCAAGAAACTCTGCCGACATGAATTTTCTAGGTAAGTCATGGAGCCAACCTCTCTGGCCTTTCTAACCCCGAGGCTCTATGCGGTTTTGACTTCTGCCAAAGTAAAAAATGATCCTCCAATGCAATGTGCCCCAGTTATGCACAAGGTCATACTACTCATGACAATACTTAAAAATGGCGGACGAAAAACAGTCTTTACTCGTCGATCTCTGTCGAACAGAAAGCGGGAGATTATTTCCACAGCGCAACAGTCTATTACGAACTCAGCTTTAATGATTCGAATAAATTCCAAACAATAGCCGTTCAATAACTCGATCGATAATCATGACTAGAAAAAGTAATTTCTCTCCAGCCGTGAGGTACATAATGTCAATGTCTGAAAGTAGACACGGTTAAATTACAGCCTGTGCAGATTAAAAAAACAGATTTATCACACGAAAAAACGTAAAAATTAATGTCTGTTATTAGCTACAACAAAGACTGACTATAAGCCCAAAATAACGACTCATCGCGTAATTCAGAAGGAAGCATAGGGCTGCCAATCATTTTTTCAATAACTTAAAACTTGACGCATAACCACTGCCACAGCTTTCTGATTTTGGCTGCCTCTTTTTTGCAAGCGAATCGCCCTTCAAAAAAGCTTTCAAACTCAACAGCAAAAAATTTCATCAAACATACTAATATCATACAAAAATCCCACAACCATTATAAATCGCCCCATGAGGTGGAAATAATAAATACAACCCATTGTAACGCTCGAAATGAAATCATCTAGCCCGCTGTCGTAGAAAAATATTATTTTGATATGTTAGTAAGGGATAAATAGTTTTCCATATAAGAAATCATATTATGGCGTTCCAAATGAAATAAGGTAAATAGAAAAGACAAATCTATTACATAAACCATAACGGTAAGGTGCACAGAAAGACTTCTCACAATTATTTCTTAATGAATGAGCAAAGTAGTACGTTGAATACGCCATCATACTTTCACTGATGAAAATTGTAAGCTTGCAAAAGAAAAGCAACGGGCTGATCCTACAACAGAATGGGGACACCAAATTAACCACAAGGTAATACTGTTCATTGCGCTACCCATAGGTGGCAGGGGCAAGCCAGCCATTGCTCGAATGTCGCCGTCTTGGATTGTAGTATGCCTTAATATTATTTAATAGAATCAATTCGACTTCGTGCTTAGTTTTAAATTTTCTTTGACGGATCAGTTGGCTTTTATCGTGTGAACAAAAGGTCTGCTACGGCGTTGTCCCAGCAGTTCCCTTCCCGGCGCATGCTCTAGATGTAGCCAGGCTTTTTTAAGCAGCTGCGAAAATGCCTTACTTGCAGACTGTACGCCTCGGCCACTGTGGGTCAGAAAACCGGATAATGACTTCCGTCTATCCACAGCCTTCTTTAAAGCATGGATAACAGAATGCCGTTCTAACGAGTCATTTAAATCTTCCCCCAACAACCACTCGAGAATACAGGTCGATGGCCACAGTCTAACTATGCCACTTTTGCCCAACCTTGATGTACGTAATAACAGTGACCAAGCCATATATGGAGCTGACGTTGTAAAATTATGATCAAGCAAATTAGGAGCAACAGGGTCCGTATGTGCAAAATTTGTTAAAGGAACAAATGTCTTTGATACTTACAGCGCAGTCCCAATGCTCGCATGTGCTTAGTAACACAAGCCGGACCAAGGGCTTCCAATCATTCCATTATGTCAGTTGTATATTGTTAAAATACGCTTGCTAAGTAGCGTATCTACCCACTGTTGATGCTATTCGTTCATGGAAATTTGCAGGGTCTAGCACCCCCTCTTCATCGAAAACATAGAATAGTTTGATTTCAATAAGTTGATACTCATTTCGATGCACTGCTGAGCGACATCCAAAATCTTTCAAGATATCACTTGCTATTCCAGAAAGTTGTAGACTTTTTCAATGTTCTTTTATCTCTCATGATTCTTCTGACAATGCCTCTTTTCCATAAATTGGAAATGCTATTTCTGTTTGTGCTGCTATCTCTCTATCCCAACGGTAAAGCAGATCCTTAGGAATCCCCCAAACTCACTGCTACCCCTATTACAGTTCGACCTTATTCATCATAGAGTAAAACAGCATTCTTTTTAGTATCATATAATCTACGTTTTTCGAACACTCATCCCCATCTCCTCTTTCATTTAGGATAATGGCTTAGCTAGGTCAGGATCACCCTCAAATATCTATGCAACATGTTACTGAATACGCTCCCTTCTCCAAAACCTCCTCCCTTGCAGCTTCTCAGCAAATTTCCGTGCCTCAGCATCCTTACTCGCAATAATCTCTTTTCGATTATCCAGCACTACCCCGCCGTCTTTGAGTTTATAGGTGATGTTGCCCTCATTATCGACAGTGTAGGTCATGCCTTCTAGCAGCTTTTCTATAGGCCGTTCTTTGAATGCTTTCTTCTCCTTGGTCTTTGAGGACTGAAGCACGGCCAGCGCGATCTTGTTACCAGACTCGGCTTTCTGGCGGAGAAACTCGTTCCAGTTGCCGTATGGGACTTCCTCTTTGATCTTCTTGCGCTGCTCAGTGAACTTAGTTTGCACCTGTTCTTCCTGGCGTAACTGCTCGGCCTTGGCAGTGTTGATGAGGTAGCGCGTTTCTTTCCGGCCCAGCCGACTATCTAGCTGGTACTTCTTCATTTTGATTTTCCATTTCAAGCGCAGCTCCTGCATTTCCTTTTGTCGCTGCTCTTTCTGATCTTCAAATAAGGCTTTGCGCTTATCAATTCCCGATTTGTATTCCTTCATCAGTCTCCCGCGCTCCGGATGCCGATGAAGTGGATCACGATGATACTGACGCTTCGGTTTCACAAAACTTCCATATGGAAGTGGTGCCAGTTTGCCCAAAGTTGTTTCAAGCTTTTGCCGAGAATACTCTCGGCCCAAGTCGCTCACCTTCACATAGTGATCGTTTTTCTTTCCCTTAACCTTAGTAAGATCAGCAAACACAGTTCCGCGGCCGCGCAGCTTCACTGTAACGTTCAACTCAGATTGCAATTTCATCTGAAACTCTGCCCATGTGGCAAAGTTCGCGCGCGCGTCATCAATGATCTCTTTATGGCGTTGCAAATATCCAATGAAGCTTTCTTCACCGGTGTAGGCTTCCATCGCATCAGCACGATCATTTTTTGGACCTTGCGCTACCAGCTGGAAAACATCTTTTGTCGGATAAAATTTCTCTTTGGGCTTATATGTACCAAGCCGCTGCACCAGTTCATCCTTATTCAACGAGCTATGTATCTCTTGCCCCGTAATACGACACCCTTTCACATCAGTTTCTAACGGCGTAATCCGCACGTCCTCCTTACAAAAGATCTGAAGCCCACAACCAGCCATTGTAGCATGAACATCTTCCCATGTTCGCGCTGCCTCTACGGCCGGCAAAAACGCTTTCTTCTTGTCCGTTAGGTAATGAAGGAACTCTCTGCGTTGTGTTCTTCCGGGATCGATCGTTACGCCATATTCTTTCTCCAACTGCCGGCATAAATCGTCACGCTTCCAGTAGTCACGGTACGGCTCCAGCCGCGTTTTCTTCTCTGGGTGAATCATATTTGTAAGCAACATGTAGATGCGGATTTGCTGTATTGATGTGTACGCCGCAGTGACGCTGATGTTCCGTAAACCCCAGCGTTTCAGCAAAGCGCTCTTCAATATCTTTGTAGTCCTGCAGAGTGAGTTTTGATTCATCCTCCGGCCGGAACGAAACAACAAGATGGTACGTCTTCTCTCTCTTGGTCCGCTCGTTGCAACCTTGGGTTGCCAAAACTTCCGATATGCCTAAGTCATAATCGTCACCGGCCATACAGCCAGCGCTCCACGAAGCAAGACACTTCTCTCCCTTCTTAGAAGCATCAGCAATGTAGTTAGCCAGACGCGCATAGTTGTCATTTTCCGGCTTTGGCGGAGATTGCTTGGTAGAAATCATTTTGCAGCACCACCAGAGCTTCGATTCAGCACTGCCTTTTCAGTCGTGCGGATGAGCTGGCGCATCTCTTCCTGTCTATCATCGATCTGATGCAGCAGCTCACGAATTTCTCTATGACTAGCCACCTTTCGTGCTTCTGCAGTCAGTGCAAATTTCAACAGACCACCCAAACGCCCAAGATCGGCATTAACCTTCAGCAGACTGAGGAATGCCTCTTTGTCTACTTTGGTTTTTACGTCCTGCCCAAGTGCAACGCGACGTACCAATTCAGAAACGGAAAGACCGCATTGTTTTGCCAGGGCAACAATGCGGTCAGATTCAGACTCCGTAACATATGACTTCAAACAGACCTTACGGACTTTCTGAGGCTTTTTTTGATTCATAGCAACGAATATCCTAACAAGCTTCTTTAAGCGCAAGAGCGGTGAGGTGGTCTCATTTTCTAGGACCATTTTGCGGCAAAATTAAGGTGGACGAATTAATAGTTCATGCCGCTTGTTGAAAAACTTTCTGAGGGGTGGGGGACGTAGCCAGTGAGCTAGAATATATGTTCATCGGCTTATCTCCATCAAAAGTAAAGTGTGGGCGACGATGGTTATAAAAGTCGAACCAGTCTGCGAGTGCATGCCGCACCTCATTGCCATTCTGAAATTCTTTCAAGTAGATACACTCGTACTTCAAGGAACGCCAAAGACGTTCAATCATAATATTATCCATACAGCGCCCTCGCCCGTCCATTGAGATTCGAACACCAGCCTTCTTAAGCCGACTGATAAATGCATAGCTTGTAAATTGAGCTCCTTGATCGGTATTGAATATCTCGGGGGTCCCATATCGCATCAACGCGTCTTCCAGAGCTTCAACACAAAAATCAGAATCCATTGTGTTGGATAGCCTCCATGACAACACAGCACGACTATGCCAGTCCATTACAGCCACTAGGTACAAAAAACCTTTCCCTGTTGGAATATATGTTATGTCAGCACAACAAACCTGGTTGGGCCTATTAATGTAAAGCCCCCGAAGAAAATATGGATAAACTTTATGTTCAGGATGAGGAGTGCTTGTTTTAGGTTTCTGGAACACCGCCATCAGTCCCATCTTCCGCATTAAACGGCGCACCCTGCCACGCCCGACAGCATATCCAAGGTCGCGTAGCGCGTTACGCGTTTGTCTGCTTCCATAAAATGGACATTCTAAAAACAGTTCATCTATTTTTCTCATTAGTTCCGTATTAAAGACGGATTCTTCCGCCGGCTGAGAATAATATGCAGATCTGTTTAGCTTGAGAAGATCACACTGTTTCCGGATGCTGAGCATAGGATGTGCCTTGTCGACGACATCACACCTTCGCACTGTGCTCAAATTTTGGCGAAGGCTTGTTGCAAAAAATCCTTCTCCACGGTGAGTTGACCTATCTTCGCATGAAGATCCTTGATTTGATCTTCAGTACATTGGGCAGCCTTTTGTTGCTTGCCTGAAAAGGAGGCCACAACACCTTCCTTCGCTTGCTTCTTCCATTTGGCAATCTGATTGGCATGGACACCATATTTACTGGCTAGTTCAGCTAAAGTTTGGTCACTTGAAAGAGCATCTAGGGCAACACGGGCTTTAAATTCTGCTGTGAAACTTCTTCTTTTTTGGGACATAGTTGAACCTCCTGTGGTTCTTGTATGTCCACCTTAGCGAGTGGTCTAGTTTTTTAGGACCACCTCACTAATCTGGTTTTGTTTGTGACAAAGTATCTTGAATCATACTTTGCAGGAAGAGGACCTGTTGTTTCTTCATATTTATTAATTTTTATTTCCTGTACCTCGTACTGGAAGAAAGGCTGCACAATAAACATGTTCTGTAATGCAAACAACCAGGCAACATACGCCACACCACCAAGAACATGACCTTCTGTGTCGCCATCAGATGACGTTGTTCCGGTACCGTTACTGTATGCACGGTCGAGTTCTAAATCGACATAGTTGTACATGGCACCAACTTTAATCTGAAGCCCTGTAGGTGCAGGCATGTAGCCGACAAAGATTCCCGGACCTATTAATGTTGAGTTCTGTCGTCCGCCGAAAGAAGACTCAACCGTTGTATTACCAACGAAAACACCGCCCCCAAAACTCCAGCCGGAGCGCCAGAAGTGAGTCATACCCAGCGCACCATACCCGTTGATGTCATCGCCGGAGAATTCAAAATCTGAACCGAAGGTTCCTAATCCCCAGAAGCTGGTTAAGGAGTCTTCGGAGTAACGTTGTGATTCAAGTAAGGATCTAAGAGTCAATAACGACATACCGGAAATTCGAGGAGTAAGAGTAGAAAGGTCTTCTAAAGATTTGTTGACGTCTTCAAAAGTTGTAAGTCCGACAAATCCATCATCATATTTTGCAATCCATGACACGGTCTTACCGTCTGGATCCTCACCAACACCAACAATAACCGTACCGTCATCTGAAATATCACTCAGTTGATAAAGGTTAAAGCCGTCAAGAGCTACGCCCTCTTCTTTTAGCAACGTATTAAGAGACTGCATGCCTGCATTTTGTGACCAACGAAAAACTTCATTGCCTGATGGCGTATTAGCCAAACCAACTATGATTGCACCATTACCGCTTATTGCCGAAGCTGTTGAAGATGTACTTCCGCCCGGCAACTGCCCCAAACTCACCATTCCCGTTTCAGCTGTCCACTTAAATGCATCAAAACCCTGATCTGTTTCCCCAGTACCTGCAACAACAGAACCATCTGCACTTACGTCCACGGCGGTAGAATTGTGATCACCACCCCCTGCAAAGTCTCCTAAGGCAACCATTCCAGTGGCGGCTGTCCATCGAAATGCTTCTTTCCCATTAGCGGAGAAGCTATCACCAACTATAACTGAACCATCCGCGTTAACACCTTGAGCCTCCGAAGCAAAGAAACCGCCCGGCAAGTCACCAAGCCCTACCATCCCTGTTTCGGAACTCCATCTAAAAGCTTCCTGCCCTAAGGCGCTAGCTCCCCTACCTACAACAACTTTCCCGTCATCACTTACATTCAAAGCTGTAGAAAAAAATGATCCCCCGGAAAGGTCTCCCAGCCCCCCCATGCCACCAGAAGAGGTCCACCTAAATGCTTCAGTACCGCTGAGACCTGATGCTGACCCAACAACGACGCTGCCATCGCCGCTTATGCCGTTAGCCTCGGATTCTCCACCTGGCTTTAATGAACCAAGGTTTACATACGTACCATCCTGCTTGCGTAGGTATGCCTGCCGATTTGGGGAAGGGGTAAAACCAACGGTAAGTGTACCATCACCGTTTACGGAATTAAGAACAAGCTCGCTAGTAGGAAAGTACGAAAAGTCTGCCCCTAAGGAAGAAGAAATAAAGCCTGCTTCTGAAAGGAGCAAAAAAAAGAACAACAGCGCTGCAATAGAAATTTGTTGATTACATAACTTCATTTTCCACCTTCACAAATGTTTCATTTCACAAACAAACTCGATTTATAAACGAAAGCATACAGATAACAGGCGTTATTACTTATTATATTCTCAAGAATTATTGTGCGTTAAAAAAATCTGTTGGCAGTTTTTCAGGACTAGTATCCCCCTCTGCGCACCGGACTAATATGATGACTTTTCAATCACCCGAGATTCTATACACAGTTGAATCCCCCTTCCCCACCACAAGAAAATCCCTTCTGACTGTGATATGGTGTCACTATCCAATCACGTCTAACGTAGAGGAACATACAGATGCCAGAAAAACGATTACCTGAAGAAAACGTTGTAGGTGCCAGCCTTATTAATGAAAGCGTGGATTTTAAACTCGCCTACATTCTCACTCTAGAGCATGTAAAAGCAGTCCCTAAACTTCTGCCTGCCCCGCATTACGACTACTTCGCCTTTGTCTTGAAACAGAACTATCTAGGCATAAAGAAATTACGCGCTTCCGGAAAAGACGAAGCAAAGGACGAGTAACCTTTTAAGATTATGTACGTTATGTGCTCGGGTGCGGCATCTGAGCACATAACGCCTTTCGCCCTGACGGCATTCTCTGCTCCTTATACGTAAAAAAGCCCTAACGATGTCTCGTTAGAGCTTTATGACGACCCGATCTACCCTGTCTTTGATGAAATATTTTCACAGCGGCGGAAAAAATTTGACTTCTTTTGCATGTGGTTAAAAAAATTTGCCCCTGTAGTTGCCGCAAATTATAGCGCTAGCAGTGAATCACCAGCCAATGTAATGCGCTTTCTGCGTATCCTTTCGTACAACATAGGGAGATACGTGCGTAACGTCAGATCATAATATTGGCTCATACACGCCGTAGACGCACTTGCAGGACAGCCTCCATGGCACAGATGATAAAATTTGCAATCCTCATGCTGCAAGTCTTGATCGAAACGTTGTGTATCTAATTCCCGACCAATATATGCAATACACCCGTGGGATAATCCTGTTGGAGAATAAACAAACGAGCGTCCATGCACCCGCGAACAAACCTGAGTTGACAAGGGAGACAGTGAGTTAAACCCACTATCTAAAATATAAAAAAGTGCCTCACACTGAGTAATTGCCCATTCTTCACTGGAATAGGTTTCCATTTCTAAACCATGATCGTAATCGGTAACACAGGAGGGAATAATATGCGAAACCACCGGACGGTACGGTTGAAGAACATCTACTAATCGCTCAATCATATCTGGAAAAGCAGGCGTGAGATTTACAGCAACATCAACAGTAACGCGCCCATCACCATTCATTACCCGTTTCAATCCCGACATTATCGCATCAAAAGAGGACTTGCCGGATTTTAATGCCCGAACACTGTCATGGCTTTCTTTATCGCCATCAATTGTTATTAAAACCCTATTTATTCCAGCTTGATCAAGTAATTCTACATTTTTTGAAGTAAGGAGTGTGCCGTTTGTAACAATGGTTTTATGTGTAGAGGGGACATGATCATCAGCGAAGAGAGAGAGTTCTTCTATTGCTTCTGGAACTAATAGAGGCTCCCCACCATGAAAGCATATAGATAACGACTCCGGTTCCTCGTCAATCACCTTCTGCTTAATTGCCCCAAGCACCTCAGGAGCAATTCTTCCTTCCTTTTTCACCCCTTTTTCAAAACAATATATGCATGCTGCATTACACTGCAACGTCGTAAAAACCGTTGCATCAAGATGAGCCGATTGGTCTTGACCTTGTGCACCAAGAGAGGCTCCCGTTAACACTCCACTCTTAACCAGCGACCGAAGTGCGTTTGGACTTATAGCCTGATATCCATGGGTATCAAAATAGGCTCTATCCTTGCGATTCAGCATGGTGATTGCACATGTTTTTGTTGAAAAAACAAGTGAATTGCCATCAGGCATGGTTTCAACGTGCGCAAATTTAGTACGTTGCATGTTTAGCGAGGGAAATTAGGGTCGGGTACTGATTGCGGGCACCGCTGAGTTTTTTTGCACCTGATGGTAGGTTCTTCATCTCCTTCAGAAATCGGACCAGAAGCTTCTGCCTGAATACGAATATATGCGTCCATAGCTTCATCGGACTTAAAAGAAAGCAGTTCTTTTTCAGCATTAATGTCCAACGTAAAAACGCCCATTCCTTCAATTAAAACAGAACGCTTCTGAATTGCTGCAAGGGCGACATATGTTGATACGGCATCAATTACATCCGCAGCCTTTTCCGGTGACAAATCACAAGACTCTTCAATGTAGCTCATTAATTGCTTTTTGCTCATATACACTCCTGACTATAAAATTTTTTTGATATTAAAACACGCCCCCCTCCATCTCAAGTATTTTTGATTTTACCATTAAAAAAATGATAGTTACAACACAGCCCTTTAAATCAACCGTCAATCAAACACCCTACAATGCAAAATCCGCCCAAGAATGCGTCAACCTGCTCAAAGCATTCCAACTTCCAATAACGCAGGAAAGATTCGAAAAAATAATTCGAATCCCTCCTGCCTTTCAATTTGATATCTTCGAACCAAGCAACAAGAATGATCATCCATAGATGAATCCTTCTCCTGTGATAATCATCCCTGCACAATGTCTTACTTGTCAAAATGCTTTTGGTGGATACGGCACTTCCCATTATTCACACGCATTGTTCCCTGTACCTGTTGAAGAATACAGAACTAATGTGTTTGAAATGAGAAAGTAGCGTTTTATCTGAACTCTAAAAGTTCTTCACACACCAATACTACTGATCTAATTGGAGGTCGTTGTGGCTACACTATATGGACATGCAGTTATCATAAAAGGGCTTAATGCTGACCATACATATGTAACAAGTAGTGATGGTAACAGGTGGGGGTGCTGGGGAAGGGATAGCGGAGGCCATGAAATTTGTTCCGGCAGAGGCTCAGTTACAGAAGCAGACTGCCTATCCCAAAGTTCCTCTCATGCGGGATTAGTATATGGAATAACAGGTGTATGCCACCAGACCGCGAATAGAATCTTGTTTCCGGCAAAAGTTATCGTGAACAAGGCAAAAGGATATTGGGCATCTGTCACAGTATATGGAACATACGGCACTGCCAATTTAATATCTCTATATGAATGGAAAAAAAGAAAAGATCGGTGTTGCAAAAGAAAAGATGAACTAGAACCATCTGACGCAGAAGAGCTATCGAAAGCACCTGTACAAGATGAAAGGCTTGCCGCCTATCTTGAAAACGTCGATACAATGTACTCTGAAGAAATGAGAGATACAAAAGAGGCAGGAACAGATTCAGATAACAAAATTAATGTGCTGGGTAACGAGCTTGCACTTATGGCTGACTTCAGATTAGGCGGAATGAAGAAGGATTTAACAATTAAGACCTTGCAAGATGTTCAAGCTGAAATGATTCTTAAAAAAGAAAGACTGGACGCCCAGTTAAACGAAAAACATATCTCAGCCGCCCAGTATGCTGATGAAGTAAATGCCAACATACCAACGTTGCTCAACGAGAGTAAGCAGCATTTAGGAGAAGGTACCTACATGAAATTGTTCGGAGCGGCTCCGGACAGCGCTTTTCAGATTGTAAACCCTCAAATTCTAGCTCAGTATCAGCAGGATTAACCTATTACTGAAACAACAGCACAAATCTTGCCAAGGTTCATATGCAGAATAAACGTATGACTGAAGAAGAGTACAGCAAATGCATGGCGGAGCTTCTTGATAAAATCCAAGCAACGTCAACATCAGATGAAGATGATGCCCTGCTATTGAAAAGATACAGGCAGGCAGAGTTTGACCTTATGATTGAATATCGTCTTGGCTCTGACTTTCCCACAGAGAAGCGGGATAAACTACAGATTATCCATGAACAACTGCTAGAAAAAACAGAAGAGTTACGAAACGCATACGCTGAAGGAAAGCTAAGCCACGAACAACTGCTCTCTGGCATTCAGGATCTTTCGCATAATATAAAGGAACAATATTCACAGGTTCTGACTGAGGAAGAAGTTGTCTTACTGCTTGGCAAAGAACAGCAGGATATTCCATTTTTACACGATGAAACAGTTGATTCATAGCCGGTACTGCAAATAGAAAGGTCAGCATAAAATGCTGACCCCAAACTCATCATTCCATTACCCTGTAGTGGTTCTTACTTGGCCTGACAGGCAACCGCGTAACACGCCTATGTGTCAGATCAAGCACGAATCGCTACAGGTATTTCTATTGCTCAATCAAATGACATTGCCAAATTTAAATCACGCTAAGTGAGGCAGCCATTTTGCCTCTGCACTCAGCATCTCATCGACCATATTACTTATTTGATCGAGTGTGCAGATCGTCGCTGTTACGGGGTCCAACATACAAGCATGTTTCACCGTTTCTTTGTCACCAGTAAGCGCGGCCTGTACGAGCAGCTCCTGCACATTCGTATTGGTGCAGCATAACGCTGCGCACTGGGTCGGCAGCGCACCAACCTGTTGCGGTGCAAGCCCGTTTTCATCTACCCACACAGGCACTTCTACAGCACAGTCTGCTGGCAAGTTCTCTACAAGCAGTCCCTGCTTGCATCGGTTAGGCACGTTGCCGTTAATACGCACACGCTCGCCTGATACAACAGCATTCATAATTTTAGGAGCATTCAACGCGTTGTGTTTTAAAGGAATAGACGCTGTTCCGTTAAGCTGTTCTTCTATAATACGGGCACTGCGCTGCTTTACCTTTTCTTCAAGTTCCATCAAGTTCCACCGCTGAGGTAAAAAGCGATCAATCATTTCAGGATTCTTACGGAAATACGGCACGTAGTCGGTGCAATGCCAGTGGTTTTCAGTACACCAGTATCCGAAGGCTTTCAGCATTTCACACCGGACACCGTCGGCAGCGTACACTTTTTTATTCTCAGGAAGCTGCCGAATTGCGGGTTGCATGTCCTCACCGTTGTATCGAGCCTCTAAAACCCAGCAGAGATGATTAATGCCGCCAAATGAAAATTCTAAATCCTCCGGCACTGCTGCAAACAGCAACTCTTCCCATAGTTCCGGTGTGGACGGGTGTTCAACCCAAGTGCCGATGCCCAAATATCCGGCAAGCTGAGAGACGGTATACGTTACCCCGTAGCACAATCCTACTGTCCGAATCTCAGAAACCTGTGATGCAGCCCACACTAACGGCGCAAGAGGATTGGCATAATTCATAAGCAAGGCGTTCGGGCAAACGTCTTCCATATCGCGCAAAATCTCCAATAAAACTGGAATATGCCTCAACCCACGGAAAATCCCACCAGGTCCCAAGGTGTCACCGACTTCCTGATCTACTCCGTACCGCTTTGGAATATCTCTATCCAGATGCCACGCTTCAAGCCCGCCCACTTGCACAGAGCAGATGACAAAGTCTGTACCCGCCAAGGCGTTGCGACGATCTGCCTCCAAGGTCACTGTCGCAGGCAGCTTCGCCTGCTCAATCATTCGCTGAACAAGTTTGCCCGTTGTTTTAAGTGCGGCAGGGTCAATGTCGTGCAAGCGTACTTCTAAGTTCTGAAGAGCTGGATACGCAAACGCCGCAGAAAGAATCTGACGGGTAAACATCACACTTCCAGCACCGATAATAGTTAATCGAGCCATCGTATTACTCCTTACTCACGGCGGGTCTTGAGTGTCAGTGCATAGATAGATACGGAGATTACAATAATCATCCCGTACACCAGACGTGTCCAGAATCCAGAAAGCCCTGAACTGATAACGCCCGCCTCAATAATTCCTATAATTATAGACCCGATAGCTGTTCCGTAGATTGTTCCTTTACCACCAAAGACTGATGTTCCGCCAATAAAGACTGATGCAAACACCAGCAGCATGTATCCCTCGCCCATAGTCGGCCACCAGTTAGCCATTTCCAGACAAATGAGAAAGGCAACAAATGCGCTAACAAGCCCCATACCGGCAAACAACAAAACCCGTTCCCGCAAAACAGACACGCCCGTCATTCGTGCGGTACGAATATTATCACCGATAAACAGAAGGCTATCACCGTAGACATGACGATTAAGAACAAACCATGCCGCAACGCAAAGCAGCAGGCACCAGAGAGCCTGTGCCGGAATAACGTCCCAAAGGCGCCCGACGAATACGGGATGCACCCATGTTTCACGAATATCGACAATATTCAACGCAAGGCCGTCAGCAAGCACCACAGCAAGCCCGCGCCATAAAAATTGTGTTCCGATGGTTGCAATAATAGAAGGAACCCCGAAACCCACAACAAGTACGCCGTTCCCAAGCCCCGCAAACATGCCCGTTGCCAGACAGGCAATAAACCCAAGGAGCGGACTGCCCGTTATCTTAAAAACCATAGCGAAAACTAATCCCGACAACGCCATGACAGCCGGAAATGAAATGTCCATTTCACCGCTAACGATACAGAAGGTCAGCCCGACAGCGAGCAACGTCGTAAAAGGGATGGTGGAAAGGAATGAAATATAAATGCGCGAAGCAAGAAATGTTTTAGGGCTCAACACCATAAACAGGGCTAACAATGCCAGTAAAATGCATGTAACGCCGATTTGAATACTGTACCGTCTTAAGAAAGTTGCAGCCTGCATCGTTATTCTTCCCCACCCAATTCTGTATGTTCACCGGCGGGAAATGCTCCGCATGCAAGACCAGTAAGCAGAGAGGACAAGCCTTCAAGGGTGATGTCTTCCCTCTTCAATTCTTGTACGACACGCCCTCTATCCAAAATCACAAACCGGTCACAGGCTTCGTATACGTGCCTCATGTTATGGGAAATAAAAACAGCAGAACGCCCTGCTTTCCGAATTTGCTGGATAAACTGCAACACTTTGCTCACTTCAGTGAGCGACAGCGCTGTGGTCGGCTCATCAAGAATGACGGCAGAGGCAGCAAAATACATTGCGCGTCCAATGGCCAGCCCCTGGCGCTCACCACCGGAAAGAACTGCAACACAGGCTTCGGCAGAAACCCCTGCGCCACGCAGTCCCATAAATTCTTTTAAAATAGTTTCCGTTGCCTGTTTCTCAAAGGGAACATCGATAAAACCGAGCCTATTCCGCTTGTGTCTTCCAACAAAAACATTGCGCCATAACGGTTGGTTTTCGCACAGAGCACGTTCCTGATGCACTGTCTCAATTCCCAATTGGCGAGCTTTTTTTACAGAAAAACTTTTCAAAGCAACCGGTGTGTCATTAATAAAAAAGCTGCCGGAATCTGCCTGTTCAACACCGGACAGAATCTTTACTAAGGAAGATTTGCCAGCGCCGTTATCACCCAACAGCCCTACTATTTCGTTAGAGCCAAGGCTAAAGCTTACATCTTCCAGCGCGACGACGGAACCAAAGCGTTTGCTGATATGCCGCAGTTCTATAAGGGGAGTAGTATGTTGCATGTAATATATAAGATAAGGCACGGGGCAAAACATGCCCCGTGCCATTTTGTAGTATTAGCGCAGACCTTTTTTAGCCAAAGGCTCAATAAGTGCAATGTTATCTTTATGCACGAATCCGGCACCAGTGTTTACAACCAGACCGGAGAAGCCGTACTTTTTACTCAGCACAATCTGCAATACAGGAAGGTATCCCTGCAAGAAAGGCTGACCGTCGCCAACCAAATCTACATAGCCGCTTTTAATTGCGGATGCTGTAGCAGGTGACAGGCTGAAGCCAGCACCGATTATATCATTAGGACCAACACCGGCGGCACGGAAGAAGTTTTCCAACTGCGCAGTCAATGCACCATGGTCCATGATGACGATGCGGCAGTCAGGGTTAGCGCTCAAGTAGGCTGTCATGAGCGGCTTACCAAGAGTGGCATCCTTATCAACTTCAGGAGAGATTTCCTGATAATCAACTTTCAGACCGGCAGCCTCGAGAGTCTCGATGATACCGCGGGTAGACATACCACGGGTAGGCTGACTTTTCAGTCCCCACACTAACGCTTTCTCACCTTTTTTCAGACCAAAACGGTTGATTGCTTCAGTAGCAAGAATGCGACCACGTGCTTTGTTATCAACACCTGCGTATCCAAAACCGCGGGACTGGTACATGGTAGACAAACGAGGCAGTTCAGTATCGCTTGCTGTAACAATGATACCGGCTTCTTCTGCTTCTTTCACAAAAGGAGCAAATGCGTCATCGCCCGGGTGTCCCATTACAACAATGCCATCAGGAGATGCCGCCATAGCCTGCTTGAAGTTTTCAATCATCTTTTGCGGACTCCAGTTGGAGTACATGAACTCTACAGTACAACCAAGATCAGCGGCAGCCTGTGCTGCACCATTCTGAACGATAGTATTGTAAGTACCGCCAACAGGACCACCTGTGTCAAAATAAATTGTCATCCCTTTTCCGGCTTGTTCAAGAGAAGAACCGGAAAATGCAACATTAGGAAGAGAAATTGTTGCAGCAGCAACTAAAAAAACAAAACAGATTAAGGAAACAAAAATATTTTTGCGTCTTTGCATGAAAGTGCTCCGAAAAAATTGAAGTTATACAGCAAACAATATTAGTACTGTCCAATATCTGATTCGTGTCCCTAAGAACAATTGAAAAAGCCAATCCCTACCGCAAAATAATATAGGTATTTTCTATAGAAAACCTCACCCTATCCTGTTTTCGATAAATACATGGCAGATAAATTTGATGCGTCCCATTTTGGCACCATCGTTAAGACGTTAGTTCTAAGAATTCTGTGCACCCTACTTACCCAAAGCATTTTTGACATCACTTTCTCATTAACGACAGACCTGAGGCATTAGAAAAGCACTAACCAATTGTCACTTCAATTGATTTTGGCTTGACATAATTGCATTTTGCCTGCTCATATATGAGAATGAATTTCATTTGCGAGTTTAAAGTAAATACTTACCTTTAAGCCAGATCGCTGCTCGCTTCAGAAAAACAACACTTACACGCTGTTCGTTGATAAGATTTAACCGGCAGATGAGCCAATAACCCTATCCATAATCTCTTTTAAGATTATGCGGAGATCGTTTAATGAGTATTTTATCGCATGCAACATGCCTTATTATGGCATGTACGCTGCTTTCTCCCTGCGTCAGCCTTGCCTCCTCTACTGCGCAGGCAATTGTAAACAAAAGCATTGAGTCCGAGCAGAAAGCTCAAAAAAAGATTAGTTCATGGCAACAAGCAAAACCGTCAATTATCGCGCAAATTCAAAATAAAAAACTGGAATTAGACTGGCTGACGCATCAACAGAATAAATATTCCAAGTATATTGCTACCATTGAAGCAAATATCGCTGAAATGGAACGTCAACATAAGGAACTAGATGCAATTGCTAACGCAGTTGATCCACTTCTTCAGGTGACGCTGGAGCGCGTAACTAACTTTATAGAAAACGATACACCATTCTTGTCCGCGGAACGTCAGGAGCGCATTGAGGGAATCAAAAAAGTGCTGGCTGATCCGCATACACCGCAGGCTGAGCAGCTACGAAGGATGCTTGAAATTCTTGAAGTAGAGACCGGCTACGGTTCTGATATTGAAATGGCTGATGAAGAAGTCATTCTCAACGACCAAAAACTTCACGCAACGACTCTCCGTGCCGGCAGACTGGCTTACTACTGCATTTCCCCAGATAAAAAGCACGTTGGCGTATGGTCTACGAAAGATCAGAAATTCATCCAGTTAGAAGGAAGTGATGTTTTAGCTGTTTTAGAACTTCAAAAAATTGCACGACGCAAACAAATTGTCGAAGTTACTTCACTCCCGCTGACAACTGCTGTTCAAACCCAAGAACTCTCTCCATCTCAACCTTCCGCAACTGTCGCTGAAAACAGTGCACAGCAGGAGGCAAATTAATATGCGTGCCAGTATCACTTGTATGACATTACTGCTGCTTCTACTCTCTTCTTCCCTGTGTTTTGCTGCTTCTCACTCAACACAAATGCCAGAGCAGTGGAAAAAAACTGTTACCACACTCGAAAAGCTCAACAAAAAACATGCGGAAGAACTGAAAGATACCCTGCAACACAATAAAAAGAATCAAAACGAACTCACCTCTGAGTTAAAACAACTGACACGCGATGCAAAACAAACAGATCGTAATGTCGCTGTCCTCATTGAGCGCTACAATATGCTCATTAAAAAAGAAGCGGAATTGAAAAAGCAACTTCAAAGTAGACGCGAAGAGATCAAAACATTTGAAGGTACTGTACGTACAGCTGCCAAGCTTATGCAGGAACGTGCTGCAACAAGCTTTTTAACACAGCAAAATCCTGATCGTCTTCAAGCGTTCAAAACCCTGCTCGCCACAGACAGAATGCCGGGGTTAGCTGATTTACAAACGCTGATTGAGATGTACTTCAATGAATTAAGCGGAACAGCAACGCTACAACGCTACAACAGTTTTATTGTTGGCCCTGACGGCAAAAAAACTAAGGCCGAAGTTATCCGTGCTGGAACAGCTTCTGCGTTCTATCGCACACCTGATAACGCGTACGGTTTTCTTGAGTTAACTGATAACGGTCTTGAAGCAAAAAGTGTAAGCGGCATTTCTTCTGATTTATCATCAACCATTGAGGACGTGTTCTCCGGAAACAGCGTTGTACCGCTTGATTTCAGTCATGGTGCAGCCTTTGTACGTTTTGTGGCAGAAAAAGACTTATGGTCTAAAATCAAAGACGGCGGTGCACTGGTATGGCCAATTCTTGGTATTGGCGCCATTGCTCTGCTCTTAGCCCTTGAACGCTTTATTGTTCTTGGTTCCATGAAACGCACTTCTTCCGAAGAGCTTGAAGCAATCATGGATTTTGCAGAGAAAAAAGACTGGGCAAACTGTTACGAAAAACTTTCCACTAAAAAAACACCTACTAAGCGCATCCTTTGGGCTACCTTAAAAAAATCTTCAGGTAGTTCTGCTGCTCTAGAAAAAGGGATGCAGGAAGCATTGCTTTTTGAAATCAGTAAAATGGAACGCTTCCTTCCTACCATGCAAACTCTAGCTGCTGTTGCACCACTTCTTGGGCTTCTTGGAACCGTTACCGGCATGATCAACACATTTCAGGTGATCACGCTTTTCGGCACCGGCGACCCGCATATGCTTTCCGGTGGTATTTCCGAGGCGCTTGTGACAACCCAACTTGGTCTTGCTGTCGCAATTCCTATCATGATGCTCCACCACATCCTTAACAGTCGTGTTGATTCTTTAGTTAACGATATGGAAGAAAAAGGAACCGCCCTCATCGCTACCATTCTTAACGGGAGATAACGATGGAGCTTTTCACTCAACTATCTGAACAGCTCCACGCTGGCGGCATTGTGCTGGTGCCGATTATTTTAACAGGTCTCGTTATGTGGTGGCTCATAATTAACAAGTTCTTCACACTTATTCATTTCAGGAAGTATGAACGAACATCCTATGAACTTACTACTAACCCGCCACCAGCATGGCACTGGCAAAGAAACTTGGCTGATTCCTATAAAAAACTACGTTGCCATAACGACGATGTTAATGTCGCTATCATGGCAACCCTCAGCACAAGCTGCTCCGATAGCATGGCAAGGGGGCTTTCAACGATTTCTCTTCTGGTTACTGCCGCTCCGCTCATGGGGCTTCTAGGAACCGTTACAGGTATGATTACAACATTTACAACCATCTCAGAGTTCGGAACAGGCAATGCCCGCGGGCTTGCTGAAGGGATCTCTCAAGCACTCATTACAACCCAAGGCGGACTGCTTGTGGCTATTCCGGGATATGTAGCAATGAACCTTCTGCAACGAAGAATTAATAGGCTGAATCAACGCATTAGAGAATACCTAACCTACATCGATGCAGAGCTGCTTACATCCCCCGTGCAGAAATCTGTTCAACAAGAACTCACTGCATACAGGAGTGCTGACCATGTCTAATATCCGTTCACAGCGAGCACGCCGCCAGCAAAGTGAATTAAACATGACACCGCTCATTGATATGGTTTTCATTCTTCTTATCTTCTTCATAGTTACAACAAGTTTTGTGAAGGAAGCAGGTGTAGAAATTAACCGGCCTGTAGCCAACACTGCTGTGACCAACGAAAGTACGAGTCTGGTAATCGGCATTACCGACAGCAATGAGGTATGGATTGAAGGAAAGGTCTATGATGTCAGGTCTGTTCGCGGATATATGAACCGTTTTCTTGCAGAGACTCCTGAAGGTGCGGTTGTTATCGCTGCTGACAAAGAATGTAGAAGCGGACTTCTAATTAAAGTCCTCGACGCCTGTCGTGAAGCAGGAGCTACCAACCTAAGCGTTGCAGCCAGGACTCCATAATGATCCGCACTCCATTTTCCCGACTTAAATGGGCTTTTTCAGGAATCATCGCTGTTGCTATTGCAGCAATGCTGATTCTCGCCCCTTCTTTTTTAAAGCAGGACATTGAACCGGATACTATTACCCGTTTTCAATCCCATGTTTCTTTGCGTTCAATCCCTCCTAAAGCAGAAGAAGAGGAACCACCGCCACCAGAAGAGGAACAAAAGCCTGAACCACCTATGGAAGAACCTGTTGCAGTAATGGAACTAAGCGCACCGCCAGTGTCTCCTATTCAGCCGGAGCTACTTGATATCGACATCGCAACCAACCTTTCACAGGCAGTTCCAGTACGTATTCCCAAACAGACTGGGGCACTTAGTCTTAGAAATGTAGATGAAGCACCTGTGCCGGTGTATACCCCGCCTCCGATGTACCCTGAAAAAGCAAGGAGACGTCGAGTCGAAACAAAATTAACTGTCAAAATGGTTATTAACGCTGACGGCACGGTTGCTAAAGCTAATATCGTTAACGGTGAGCACCTAGAAATATTTAGTTCTGCTGCATTGCGCGCTGTAAAAAAGTGGCGTTTTAAGCCCGCGCGCCTAAAAGGAAAAGCGGTTGCGGTTATTGTTTCGCTGCCTCTGGAGTTCACATGCACAAACTAATAATTACAGGCGTGATATGTATTGCATTGCTGACAGGGAAACAGGCACTGGCTGCACCACAACCGGGTATTGCTATTAACAACGCGTTGAAGTTGTTGCAGGAAAACAAGCCTAAAGAAGCGCTTACGGCACTGGAAAGGCTCATCACAAAATCGAAACCGAACCTTAATGCACTGCTCATTGCCGGCAATGCCTATATGGAGTTGGATAACTACAAAAAAGCGTTGGAGTTGTATGAAAAGGGAATTAAGCTCTATCCAAACAATCTTAGTATTATTCAGAACAAAGCTGTAGCCCTATATCATCAGGAAGACTTTATTAAAGCGGGTGATGCTTTTTTAGCTTTGTGCAAACTTCAGCGGTCTCAAAAAGAATCTAAGGAGCAATCACGTAATACCAAGAATAAAGCTGAAAAGAAAAGTCCACCGAACTGGTATAGCAGCCAATATCAAGCTGGAGCCTGTTACTACAAAGGTGAAGCGTACTCTAAGGTACTTGAAGTATTGAAACCGCTTGTCAGCCACCATGATCTTTCTGCGTATACGGATACACAACAGCTTATAGCTCATTCCTATATTGCGCAAAAAAAATGGAAGCAGGCAGCCTCCAGTTTAGAGACCCTTCTTAAAGTACATATAGATGACAGGGCCACATGGAAACTGCTTGCAGAAGTTCAAATTCAGCAAAATAAGCTAAAAAAGGCTGCTACAGCGCTACAGATTGCTTATAAACTTAAAAAACCGACAGCAGATGAATCAATCCGGCTTGCAAGAGTGTATCTGCAAATTAATTCGCCACTTCTTGCCGTTGCATCTATTTTAGATTCACAAAAGGATTTGACCACTCGTCAGCTTGATCTGCTTTCTATCGCACAGGAAAAAAGCGGGCGCCCAATACTGGCAGAAGAAGCTCTTTTACAAGCAATAGAGCTAAAGCCTACAGCCAAGCGCCACTTCGAACTTGCGAAAATATACTTCCGCAATCAGCAATATGACGCCGCTATCAAGTTCTTTGAAAAAACAACAGAGCATAAAGAATTCAAAGCAATGGCCTACTACCTTCTTGGACAAAGCTATCTTGAGATCAATGAGACAGAGCACTCTAGAAGAATGTTCACAAAAGCTCTAACATTTAAAAAAGTCCGAGCCTACGCATCAAACGGAATTATGCTTTTGGATCAAAAGCAACGTTTACTCAAAGAAAAACAGGCTCTGTATGATAACCAATAACAACTTATGGGAATATGCCCTTTTTTACGGGGCATATTCCTGTGTTACACACTATTCTAATACGAAAAAATTGGTTACACCACTGAGCACCGAGTTATGAAAGCACACTAGATATCCTGTGCAGTACCATTAAGTAAGTCCACCATAGTCACAAGACATTGTTACTAACAATGCCATCCTCCAGAACAGTCCATATACCGACCTCTTTATCGTTTTTAAAAAATTATACTTACAATATTAGCAAACTATAGTTCCAGAACCTATTGACATACCACTTTTGTAAAGATATTGAAAATCAATTTCATTATCATTTTAACATTTAACTATATAGAGAAGACAATGAAACCGAGTGAATGCTCTAGCCTAAACGACATACGGCATGAAATCGATACAATTGATCAGGAAATTGTTACCCTTCTAGGCAGACGTCTTGAATATGTTTATGCAGCGTCTGCCTTTAAGCCTTCCCAGGAAAGTATTCCTGCCCCAGAACGCGTTGCCGCAATGCTTGAAGACCGCCGCGTGTGGGCACAAGAGAGTAATATCTCAGATGAGTTTGTCACAGAGCTCTTTCGTAGCATCACATCATGGTACATTGCAGAGCAGACCGTTTTTTGGCGCAAAAAAAACGGCTACGAGGAGAATGAACAATGAGCACCGCAACGTTAAGATCCTCTCTTACAACTGCTGTTCACGATGCTAAGCAACGGGCAAAAAATGTAGGACACCCTATTTTAGCAACCACTGCTCTCACTGTCCCTCAACTTAACCTTCTTTCCATTTTCTCCAAATATTCTCCGCATACAGAGACAAGTCTATGGCTTGGTGAAAAAGACCGCTCTATGCTTGGATTAGGGACAGCGTTTGAGTGCAATGCACTTGGTGATCAACGCTTTGCAAGTATTGCTGCAACATGGCAATCCATTATAGACGATGTAGTAACACAAAAGCACGCTTGCCCAGTTGCACTTGGTGGGTTCCGCTTTGATCAAAAACGCCCTGCTTCTACACAATGGAAAGGTTTCCCTGACGGAAGCCTGACAATCCCACGCATCACTGTACGAACCAAAGACAATTCCTGCCAAATCTTGGCCTCTATTCTTGTTACTGCTGAGTCAGCAACTTCAGAGCTTGTAGACGAACTGCTTGCGTTCAGTACTGAACTTTTTACCCCTGAAAACACAACGTTCAATGACACGGGTAATTTTATAGCCTGCGAATCTCTTGAGACTAAAGACCAATGGAATTCTTTTGTCCATTGTGCGTTAGAGTCCATTGCTCAGAGTGACATCGAAAAAATTGTTGGTGCACGCACCCTTCACCTTGAATCTGAGTCATCTATTTCCGTTGCTAACGTGTTGCAAAGACTGCATCAAAACAACCCGAACGCGTGTGTATTCGCGTTTGGTCGTAATGACACATACTTTGTAGGAGCAACACCGGAAATTCTCTTTAGTGCACAATCAGGAAAATTTAAGACCATGGCTCTGGCTGGCAGCTCCAGGCGCAGTGCAGATGAGAAGGAAGATGCGCAGCTAGGGCGCGAATTATTGGCATGCAATAAAGAGCGATTGGAACATGATTTTGTTGTTCGCACTATACTTAAGGCGCTTGAACCTCTCTGCTCCCGCCTTAGCATTGATACAGAACCTTCCCTGCATAAGCTTCCCACCTTGCAGCATTTGGTTACACATTTTGAAGGAGCCATTCACAAAGAAAACACGCTGTTAGATGTGATTGAACAACTCCACCCGACTCCGGCTGTGGGCGGGCTGCCACAATCTCCTGCATTGGAATTTTTGCGTAATCACGAACAATTTGATCGAGGCTGGTATGCATCACCTGTGGGCTGGCTTGATGCAGACGATAATGGTGAATTTATGGTCGCCTTACGCTCCGGTCTAATTTGCGGGCAAGAAGCTACATTATTTGCTGGTTGTGGCTTGGTTGTTGGCTCTGACCCTGAAAAAGAGTTCAACGAAACACAACTTAAATTTTCGACAATGCTCGATGGATTGGCTGTAGAGTGTGCAAATTAGTTCTGCGCGTGTCACTGCGGCCTCATCTTTGCTGCGGATGAAAACTGCACGAGTCTGAACTCAAAAACATCTCTGCTTCGTTATCTTATAGTTATTTTGGCATACACGCCAAAGTTAGAAGGCGAGTTATGAATTTAGGTAAAAAAATACGTCTTGGACGTATGATGAATAATGATACTGGACGCGCTATTATTGTGCCTATGGATCATGGTGTAACACTGGGCGCTGTAAAGGGATTAAACAATATGAACAAGGCCATCAGCGACGTCATTCAAGGTGGCGCTAATGCAGTCTTGATGCATAAAGGCTTTTTGCAACAGCCTAAAAGCTCTTGCGGTAAATCCGCGGGGCTCATTATGCACCTTTCCGCCTCAACAGCTCTTACCCCGCAATGCGGAAGAAAAGTTCTTGTAGGCTCCGTTCAGGAAGCTTTACGGAACGGATGTGACGGAGTTTCAATCCACGTAAACCTCGGCGACCCTGAAGAATATCGAATGCTTTCAGACATGGGACGTGTAGGTGAGGAGTGCGAGCTGCACGGTGTGCCCCTGCTTGCTATGGTTTACGCCAGAGGGCCGGAAGTTAAAAATAGCACGGACGTCGATGTGCTGGCACATTGTGCGCGAGTAGGTCAGGAACTTGGCGCTGATATGGTTAAAATATCCTATCCCGGTTCACAAGAAGCATTTTCTGAAGTGACGCGCGCTTGCAGTATTCCTCTCCTGATCGCCGGCGGTTCCCGTTTAGGGTCAACGCGTGAGCTTCTCAAAATTGTGTATGACTCCATTCATGCTGGTGGTTCCGGTGTCTCTGTTGGACGCAACGTATTTCAGCACACAGATCGCATTAACCTTATCCGAGCACTGCATTCAATAATTCATGAAAACCAGACGGTAGAAAACGCACTCGAGATCATGGAGACAAAGGAATAGCACCATGCTGTCGAGTCAGAAGAATCATCCTGAGTATCAAAACATTCAATTGAATTCCGGTACGTTCTGTCAATTCTCTGAGCTTCCTGAACAGACTATTATCTGTTTCGGAAAACAAATGAACAGTATTTCAGATTGCTGGAAAGACACGATCCGTCCCTATGTTACCAAACGTGAATATGCGGCCTCTAAGCGCTATTTGCATGCTATTGATGCTGTACGTCACCTTACTGGCAGGGCAATTGTTCGTTGTGCTTTAACGGCTGCTCTTGATGAACCTTTCTGCAATGATTTCTCCTATACACCATATGGAAAACCTTTTGCACCGGAGTGTGATATTCATTTTTCAATTTCGCACTCCGGTAACATGCTCTGGGTCGCCTTATGCCGCGGCGCCCAAGTTGGAATTGATGTTGAGCAGGAGCGCCCCATTCCCAACTTAACTGAACTTGCCGAGATATTGCACTCTGGCGAATACCAGGAACTAATGTTCGCGCAAGAAAGCAGCCGCCTGTCTACCTTCTATCGTTGCTGGACTCGTAAAGAAGCTGTTCTTAAAGCGATAGGCGTGGGATTATCTGCATCGTTAAACAGCTTTCAGGTTTATACTGACGGTCGGAAAAAAAATTGGATTGCAAACTTTGGTAGCCTAGCCCACCACATTAAAGAAAACCCTGACAGCACAATGAACAATACCAATTGGACATCGCATGATCTTTCCGTCGGAAAAGACCATCAGTGCAATGTAGTGGCTTGCAAACCAAATTTCGATCTTCAGGTATTCCACACATAGCCATATTTTCAAAAAAAGCACAAAAAAATCAGAGAGTTGGATTATGCAAACCCTCTGATTTTTTTTGTTTATACACTAGTATATTATCTACTTACCGCTGAATACAACCCTTCGTGCTGAGCAATTTGCCAAAGAGTTCCCACCTCGCCAGTGACGATGGCTGGAAGATGTTTTGTAATCTCTTCAATCGACCAGTTCCACCACGCAATTTCAAGAAGTTTTTCAATATCATCGTCTTCAAAGCGCTTCTTAAGTACACATGCGGGGTTTCCACCTACAATTGTGTACGGGGGAACATCCTTTGTTACAACGGCTCTTGCGCCGACTACTGCTCCGTCACCAATGTGGACTCCGGGCATAACTAATGCCCCATAACCAAGCCAGACATCATTTCCAATGATCGTATCACCACGGAGAGGTAAATCCCCCAGCGGGGGCATAACTTTTTCCCATCCATTTCCAAAAATATGAAACGGGTATGTAGAAATACCATCCATCCTATGGTGCGCGCCATTCATTATGAATGTAACCTGTTGGGCAATAGCGCAAAACCGCCCTATCATTAGTCGATCACCTAAAAAAGGGTAATGATACTGAACATTCTTTTCAAAATCAGGCGACGCCTCTGAAGCATGGTAGTATGTATAATCTCCAACAATAATATTAGGATTTTTAATCGTATTTTTAAGATAACAAATTTCAGGGACGGCAGTAATAGGATGTGCATTCTCAGGATACGGGCCGTTCATAGTACGTCCTTCACATGAAGTTGGGGAAAAATGGACTACAGCGCTACCGCCACAATTAACAAGCAACAATAAACTATGGCAGTAGGACTGTAGTCTGTATAAAGCATCTACATTTATCTAGGGGTGGATGAAGGTAAATGCGACGCTATACAATCATTTAATTTTGCAAGAAGTTCATTACGCTGATCATTAATAAAGAAGTGCCCTCCTTCAATTACGACCTGCTCAAAATCACACGAAGTGTGGTTTGCCCATTGAGCCATTTCTTCAGGAGAAACCTCCTGGTCTTGCGTACCGCTTATGGCGGTTACCGGAACATCCAACGCAGCCTGAGGATAATGCTTATACGTTTCCTCCAAAGCAAAATCAGCACGCAGCATGGGAAGAAACAACTCCATAAGTTCCTCATTTGCCAAAATTGCCTCAGGGGTACCAGAAAAACGACGTAATGCATTAATAAATGCTGCGTCATCAAGATGGTGTAGCGGATTTGCCTCCGGAATATGTGGCGGGCGCGCAGCAGAAACAATAAGCCGCTCTGGAAGAGGAAGTCTTTGGCATTGCAGTTCCTGACATAAGGTATACGCAAGCAACGCCCCCATACTATGCCCGAAAAACATAAACGGAGAATCCAGCAACGGGGCTATTGCCGTAGCGAGTTCGCGTGTAAGTTCTATGATGTCGGAGCGGGGAGCTTCTCCCATACGTGCTTCGCGGCCGGGAAGAAGCGCGGTGGCTAACTCAACGGGAACATTCAAGGCATGCGACCATTCCCGAAAAATTGATGCCCCGCCCCCTGCATACGGAAAGCAAAACAAACGAATTTGAGAATCTGCACTACTTGCTTTACGTGCAAACCAGTAATCAACAATTGGCTGTTTCTGAACAGCATTACTTTGTGTGTACACGGGATAAACTTCCTTTAAATGATACCTGTTTCAAAAATTTCGTCCTGCTCAATATCCAGAGATGGAATGATTGAATGCCGTGAAAGAGCTTCCATCAACAGCGTCGGGGACACACTTTCCCACAGGAAGAAGCGCCCAGTTTGCGGCTTTTTTTCCTGCAACAGCACGCGGGCAGTCTCAGCTACCACGATGCCGGTTAACGTTGCATCGTCAGCGTCATAGAATTCAAGAACCGATGTCACTTCTTTCTCTACACCATCGTACATCCCTTTTACGTACAGATGATACATGGTGCAGCGACGACTATTAACTACATCTAATTCAGTAGCTTTCATCATCATTTTTGAGGAAGCAATCCGTTTTTCTTCAGTTTCAAACAACCTGCCAGAGCGGATTTGAAACATTGCTCCAAGCGCATTATCCATAATGGCAAGGTATGCCCTTGCGGTATTAACAGAGCGATTATCTGCCAACGTTACAAGCTCTTGAGAAAGACTTGGGTATGCCTGAATCGTTCCAATAGGCTCAGGTAACTCCATCTGCTTAGGCGTAATACCTTTTGAAGTAAGACGTCCTTTTTCGTATTGGCACATACCATGCGCATAACCGTCAGACAGGCTACTCACTACATCGTATGCAGCATTAAACGAAATAGTATCGCCCTCACTTGCAAAGCAAATTTCCATAAGATCTACAGAATCAAACTGACTGTCTGCAATATATGCAGGGAACACCCCGGAAAGCCCGGGGAAAATTCCTGCTGCAATAATAAACGTCAGTCCTTTTTCTTGTATTTCAGGAAGCGTACGAGCCAAGTCAGCATACAATGCTTCTGTTCCGCTTGCGTCGATATAGTTAATGCCTCTTCTTAAAGCGGCACGGGCAATTCTATCGCCAATTTTTGCTGCGGGTCCTGCAGTGTTAATCAGCAAATCGCACTGCTCACAAAAAGCATCCAATGCAGCCTGATCGAAAATGTCCACAGGCATACCCGCAGCCAGCGAGCCTAACTCTGCTATACTGGCTGCAAGCTTTTTCGCATCGCGCCCTCCCACAAGCACTCGGCATTCAGGGATGGTCAGGCAGTGCTTACATGTTGCAAAGCCAACACGCCCGTAACCGCCAAGGACTCCTATTATTATCAAGGCCATGTGTTTTCCTTTTAATTTGCGATGGAGTAATGCGTTTACTGCTACTCTGCTGTAAGCGTTGCGTTAGTTGCTTCATTCAGCTTTACTTCAAGCATTGAGGCAAGGCTATGAACGTGCGGCATTTCAAGGCAGCTTTCATGACCGCCATCTACTTCCACTACGTTCATGGACTTTTGCCCTACGCTTTTCCAAAGTTCAGCACTGTCAACAAGCTGTGCAATTACAGGATTTATATCACGGGGCTTCAAAACAAGAATTGGATTGCTATACGGCTGTGGGCGATACTTACTTACGGCCGCTACACCCGCTTTGTAGATGCGGAACATATCTTCAAAGTCATCAAGAGTAAGATTCTCTAAAAACGGATGGTTCTGATCATTCGCAATAGAATGGATAAGCCCCAAGCGTTCCCGCTGAGACATTGCAGCAAGTTTGTTATAAGGCTCTAAAAAAGCTCCATGGCGCTCTTCAGTTAAATTATCTTTCCAATCTCCACCCATCTGCCCCTCGTAATACCAGCCGTGCAGTGCATCGGAAACTTCAGAAAGTACCTTAGGTTCTATCTGCAAGCCGATATCTGTGAGTGGTATTTCAAGCTCAGTGCAAAGCATAAAGCAAATAAGCGTATCATCGTTGATAAGGAAATGTGATCTGGTCGAGCTAATGAGCGAAACCATTGCAACTTCCTCCCCTGCTTCTAATAGTTGCTGTGCCATTTCATAGGCCACAATGCCGCCCATGCAGAAGCCGCCAAGCTGGTATGGTCCTGTTGGCTGCACCTTGCGCATTTCAGCAATATGCGCGGCTGCGACCCCTTCAATGCCTAACTGATCTGGATTCGCGTGCGGTGGAAGGCGCAATGCATAGACAGGTCTATCCAGATCTTGCTGCAAAGCAATGTTACGGTAGATGTAGGTTGTGTTGCGCGCATCACAAGCAAGGAATAACGGTGTGCTAGAGCCAGACGCTTTCAATTGGATCAAAGTTCTGTTGTCTTTACCAAAGGACAACAACTCCTTTGCAACCGCCTGTGGGATCTGCGCCTGTGGCATCCCGCTATTACGTAATGTTTCAAGCATGCCCTGAACAGTCGGTGCTTCAAAAAGATGACGGAAAGAAATTGCCTCCCAATCTACGCCATCACCAAACAGCTCACGCATACGGCTCAAAAGCTTTGTAAGCTGTAAAGAATCACCGCCAAGCTCGAAAAAATTGTCAGTCAGACTGACTCGTTCAACCTCAAGCAGCTCCTCCCACAAACTGGCAAATGCTTTTTCTTCAGCTGTTACCGGTGGGACAAAAGAGGTTGCAGGCGCTAACTGTTCAACCGTAACAGAACTAGTCAGCTCTTTACGATTCACTTTACCAGTTGGAGTTAAGGGTATGCTGTCAATAAAACGCATTCTGGATGGAACCATATAATCAGGGAGTTTTGTTTTCAGATAGTCCTGTAAAACATAAGGACGAGGTCCCTGAACCGGCGTTGTAGACTGACCGATTAGGCAATGCTGCCCAACAGCACCGCACGGATGGCCTGGAGACGGGTACGCACGATTATGTCCAAAGCCGGCTTTTTTAAGGGAAGTAAGCCATTGATCACTTGAAAGAAACGGGGTTTGCGTTACCGTGCGCTCATCTTCGTACTCGCCAAAATCAATCAGGAATTCAAGCGTTGTCATAAGTGGCAGATAGTCACCAGTTTGATCAAGGATGAAGAGACATCCACCCTCATCAAGCAGTTGACGAAGGTTTTGTAAGGTTTCTCCAACATGTACCGCATTGTGCAGCACGTTGTTTGCAATGATCACATCATAACTATGCGGTACATACCCCTGTTTTTCGAGCGGAGTGTTAATGTCGAATAAACCATATGACATGAACGGATACTGAGCGAACTTCTCCTGCGCAGCTTTGAGGAAGAATGTTGAAATATCTGTAAAATGATATCTGCTTGAAGATCTAGGCAGCGCAGGAAGCACTACAGAGCTTGAGCTGCCGACCCCTGCACCCACTTCCATAACACGTAATGGATTTTCAGGAGTAGCAAGGGTTGATGCAGCGTGAACAAGCCCCTCAAGGATGGTATGATAATACGCACTCATAGGGTTTGTCTGGTACACGCTCTCAGCAACTTCCATGTCGCCACCTGGGAAAAGAATCTTCTGCGGCTCGTTCTCGCCGCGGAATAAAGGAACAAGGTTATCGTAACTGCGTTCCATGAAGCGAATTAGAACCTCTGTTTCACCCATCCCTTTACTTGTTTCGTGCAGGTCTTTCCAAAGGGAGTCTACAGGGTATAGAGGAAGTGCCTCATCTGCTGTGAAGCGGTCTTTCCCGTTATCAGTTAAAAGCCCTTCGCGAGAAAGTGCCATTAACCACCGGCGCAGCAAACGCCTATGAACAGGAATAACACGTCCACGTTCCATAACTTCATCAAGCGTCAATGTTTCCGGCTGTCCAAAGGTGCCAAAAGTACGCAGTGTACGGCACATATGGGCAATACTTAACCCATCAAGAGTATCGCAAAACCGCAGGAATGTAGGAATGTCTGATGCAGTCTCCGGCATGCGCTGCGCTTTTTCGCGACCAGCCTGAAGAATAGATCTCCAATTAAGGCGAGGTGCAAGCTGTTCAAAAGCCTCACCTTCATAGGATGGTACAACATGGGCAGCCAGTTTGTCAGAGCCGCCAGTCTCGCGCATGACAGTGACAACAGCATCCGTAACGCTTTCATGCTCTTTGAGAACAGATTCTATTTCGCCAAGCTCAATACGGTGTCCACGAATTTTCACCTGAGAATCTTCCCTGCCGAGGAACTCAAAATTCCCATCAGGAAGCAGGCGAGCCCAATCACCTGTTCGATAGAGGCGCTTACCCGTCTCGGGGTGAATAATGAAGGACTGCGCAGTACGCTCCTCATCTCCCCAATATTCCTGAGCAAGACCAGCACCGCCAATGTACAGCTCACCTGGAACCCATGTAGGGCATGGCTCTAAGCGTGCATTAAGGACATGTAGTGATTGGTTTTCCAAAGCGGTTCCGTATGGAATACTCTTCCATGAAGCATCTACTTCAGAAATGGGGTAAAACACAGACCAAATAGCTGCCTCTGTCGCACCACCAAGACTCACAGGCTGTGCTTTTGGAGCGCGTTTGCGGATAGCATCCGGGAGGTCAAGCGGCACCCAGTCACCACTCATCATCACTAAACGAAGTGATTGCATCGGGTCTTCCTGTCCCTCTGAAAGTGGCGCTTCTAGCATCATCTGCATTAAGGCCGGAACAGAGTTCCAAATTGTCACCCGTTCAGCGGACATAGCCTGAATCCAAAATGAAGTATCCCTGATATCGCCATCTTTTGGAATAACAACGGCTGCACCAGCGGCAAATGCACCAAACAGATCATACACTGAAAGATCAAAGTTCAACGCAGATAATCCAAAGACTCTGTCCTGCGGAGTAACATCAAACTTTTTATTGATGGTCAGAAGAGTATTCACAGCCGCCTGATGTGTTGTTGCAACACCTTTGGGCTTACCAGTGGAACCGGAAGTATGAATAATGTATGCAAGCTTCTCTGGATGAGAAGAAAAAGTTGAAAACTCTCGTACCGTAGTCTGTGGTACAAGTTGATCTACACATATAAATTCAACACCTTCAGGACACTCAACAAATTCCGCCACCGCTGAAGTGGTAAGCGCCAGTTCACACTTGCTATCCTTTAAAAGCATCTGAATACGGTCCTGCGGAGCATCAACAGGTACCGGTAAATACGCGCCGCCAGCCTGCATAATGCCAAGCGTTGCAGAAGCCTGCTCCCACCCTTTTGGAAGGATTACCGCAACAGGTGTGTTGTGCTGTACACGGTCTGCAAGCAAAATGCTGATGGAGTCTGCATAACGGGCAAGCTCTTCATAGGTCAGTTTTTTATCTGGGGTGATTACTGCCCAATTATTCGGATACGCTTGCACGCTTGCTCTGAACAGACTGTCCAATGTTTCACCAGACAATGCAGGTGTAATATCTTCTAACGCATCAATGGATTCTTCCGGCAATGTCAGTGTAACTGCGCTGCTCCAAGCGTCATCATTTTCTGCAAGAGCATTCAGCATATCACCAAGAGCAGTAAACATAGCATCAAGCACGCCCTGCGGGAACAACTCCTCCAGTGAGTCCCAGTTGCAAATAAGCGCGCCTTCCACTTCTACGATCTGGTTATCAAGCCACACCTGTGGAGTCTGAGAAATATGGTACGCAACCCTGCCGAAGCGTCCCAAATCAAAATCTTCTTCACCGGACGGACCAACACCGATAGTACTCGTAAATACAACCGGCATGGAAGCCTCACCGGACTGTCCTCGTTTCCGCGCAAGTTCGCGCATGACCTGAATGCCGTTGTAAGCACGATTATCCATTGTTTCCCAAAGAGTCTGTTGAACATTACGTGCATGCTCTTCAAAGGTGCCAGCATCACCTTGCGTAATTGAAACAAGGTTAACCGCGGTGAATTCACCCACAACATTCATGACTTCAGGGTGAAGCTGAAGGCGGTTAAACGCAGTCATATTAACGGTAAAATCCGGTGTTTTGCTCCATCGGCCAAGTACCAAGGAGTACACAGCAAGGACAGTAGCTGTTGGGGTAATACCGGCCTTTGCAGCACGTGCCTTAAGTTTTGTCCATCCGTCTTTTGCCAACGTGAAGCTGCGGCAGGAGAAACGAGGCACTTCAATGTTTTCAGGAGCACACGCTAGAGGCAACGCTGGAGCCGCCGGCATAGTTTCAGCCTTTTCAAGCCAGTATTCTTTTGCCTTCTTGTATTCGCGAGTCGCCTCGAATTGCTCTTCTGCAAGAACGTAGTCCCTAAAGGAAAGAGCCAGACTTGGAAGCTCTGTATCCGGCTCCTGCTCAAGCAACGTTAGTTCACGGAACAAAATTTCAAGGCTGTATCCATCAGCGATAAGCTGATCCATACTAATATGAAGTCTGCTTTTATCTTCCGGTAACATGCTTATTTTTAATTCAAACAAAGGCCAGACATCTGTCTTGAATACTTGGTGAGACATGACGTCACGAGTGCTCTTAAGGGCTTTTTCCTGTTCCTCAATATTCTCGCTTACAATATTTTCAACCGAAATCTGATACTCGGGAACCTCTTCCAACACTTGCTGAGTTCCATCTGTACGCATAATAGCGCGGAGCATGCCATGACGCCGAATGAGGTGATTCCAATTTTTAGCAAGCAATTGCGCATCAAGATTTTCTTTTTCAAACTCAAGGTACACATGACACGCGATATTACCGAGATCAAAGCCATCGCCACGACCAATAAGGTATGCAGATTGGAGATCAGTAAGTGGAAAAGGTGTATGCGCCTCTTCCGGCATGCAAATAGCGGTAAATGAATCACGAGTCTGTAACATTGCAAGCATTTCCTGTTTGCATGCTGCAAGCTCGCCTAGCAATTCACGTGTAATTACTCCCTTCGGCGACGAATAACGAAGACTTCCTTCATCTTCCCAAAGTGTTACACCTTTATCTTCAAGGGTAGTTAACAATTCCGCTGCGGTCATATGCATCCCTCCTCAAGGGCTTCGTCATCATCTTCAAGTATTGGAGTAATCAGAGTAGCAAGCTCAGCTGCTGTCGGGGAGTTGAACAACTCTCGTAGGGATATCTCTATGCCGTACTTGCGTTTGATCATGCTCAATGTCTGCACAGCAATTAATGAGTTGCCCCCTATTTCAAAGAAGTTATCCGCCGGTCGTATTTGGACGCTTCCAAGAGCACTTTGCCATTCATCAATAACAGCCTGCTCTACCGGAGACACCTCTGCATCAGACAAGTCTGCCGCATCGCCATTTGGGACAGGAAGTGCCTTTCGATTTACTTTGCCGTTAGGCAAGAGAGGAAGCGCATCGAGCTTTACAAGGACTGACGGAACCATGTAGCGAGGCAGATTTTTGCGTAAAACTTCAAGGAAAGGCTCTTGAGAAAAAGACACTTCCTCTGATTTGATCACAACATACCCGACAATCCGTCGAGAATGCGCACTTTCGCCGATTACACGAGCAGCGGCTTCAACAACGCCATTGCACTTGGAAAGGGCTGTTTCAACTTCACCAAGCTCGATGCGGTATCCACCAATTTTTACTTGCGCGTCAGTTCTACCGAGAAACTCGATAATACCTTCCGGCAGCCAGCGTCCCATATCGCCAGTACAATACAGGCGCTCCTGTGTAACCGGGTGGGTAACAAACGCTTTGGCGGTACGCTCCGGGTCATTCCAATACCCGTCAGCCAAACCATCACCTGCGATAAAGAGATTGCCGGGGATGAGATCAGGGCATTCTTCCATGTTATCATTCAGGATATGGTAGCGCTGATTCGCAAGCGGTTTGCCATACGGAATACTGCTCCAATGTGGAGGAATGTCTTCCACCACATGGAAATTCGACCAAATGGATGCCTCTGTCGCACCGCCAAGTGCAACGAGTACAGAGGATGGCCACGCTTTTTTTGATTGTTCTGGTAAATCCAGCGGAATCCAATCACCGCTGAGTAGCGCCAGACGTAATGGGATCGTGCGATAAGCTATTGTACCTTCCATATGAGCAAGTGCCATCTGAAGCAGCATTGGCACGGTGTTCCAAAGCGATACAGAATGCTCCTGCATCATTTCAATCCAATGAGAAGGTTCGCGCGTCTTATCAGGCGCAGTCATAACCACGGCACCGCCTGCTCCGAGTACACCGAAAATATCATACACTGAGAGATCAAAGTTCAGATCAGAAAGTGCCAGCACTCTGTCTGTCTCATTAACTGAAAAGCGTTTGTTAATATCAAGCACGGTGTTAACCGCAGCCTGATGTGATATCATCACACCTTTTGGCATTCCGGTTGAGCCGGAAGTGTAAATCACATACGCAAGGTCATCACGCTGTTGCACCGGGGACAAGGGCTGTGCTTCAGCAACCGGCGACTCTGTATCAACCGAAATCACCATAAGATCATCAAAGGACGCTAGACGATCCTCAAGTCTGGATTGGGTTAACGCGACCTTCACGTTTGCATCACGCAAAATCTGACCAACACGCTCTGTGGGAAAATCAGCATCGAGAGGAAGATACGCTCCGCCTGCTTCAAGAATAGCCAGCACTGCTACGATCTGCTCCCACCCCTTTTCCATAAACACCGCCACAAGAGCGTTGGGAGTAACGCCCTGTCTACGTAATTTTGCACCTAAAGAAAGTGCACGGTTATGTAGCTCCTGATACGACAATATTTTTTCTGGAGTGATCACAGCCGGATTTTCTGGATATTTTCTTGCCGCTGCTGCCACATGTTCATGAAGCAGGACTGGAGGGAATGCACACTCTGTCTTGTTTGCAGCGTTGTGACGCGCCATGTGCTCTTCAGGGATGGCAAGCACCCGTTGCTCACTCCAAACAGCATCATCACTCTCCATGCGTTCAAGGAGGTCACAAAATGCTGTAAACATTTCGCGCAGCTGCCCTTCCGGGAAAACTTCTTCTACTGTATCCCAGTTAATACCGACCACCTCGCCGTACTGATATACGTGCAAGTCAATGAGCACCTGCGGAGTCTGGCTAATAGAATGACGAAGCTTAAACGGGTTGCCGTCAAGCGTAGTGCCGCGGCTCACATCACCAACTTTAAGCAGGTTGGTAAATACAACAGGCATGATTGCACTGCCTGCACCGCCTTTGCTTTGAATAAGTTCACGTATGACCTGAACACCGCTAAAGGAACGGTGCTCCAGATCTTCCCAAAAGCGCTCCTGAAGCTTTTTTGCACGTTCAAGCAACGTAGTGTTTTCAACATAATCAACGCTGAAAAGCATGATGTCTGTAAAGTCACCAATAATCTTTTCCACTTCGTCATGCAGGTCGAGACGATTAAAGAAAGAGACATTTAAACTAAAAGAAGCATGTCTGTTCCAGCGACGAAGCACTTCAGAGAAAGCTGTAAGCAAAACAGTCGTGCCAGTTAAACCTTTTGCCGTTGCCTTTTTTTCCAACGCGCTCCAACGCTCAAGAGACCACGGAGCATGTAAACGAACAAACTCAGGTCGTTCAACATCTGTTAATTTTTTCGCCAAAGAAAACTCAGGGGCAGGAGCAAGGCTTGGAAGACGCTCGCGCCAGTAGGCTGCATCATCGCCCTGTTCTGCTCTTTTCTCTTTTTTTTCCATTTCCAGTATGTAGTCACGGAAGGTAAGAGAAAGTTCCGGTAACTCTTCTCCCAGATGTTCATAAAGCCAACGGATATCTTCCATCAAAACAGGGAAACTTGACCCATCCATTAGCAGTGCGTCAAAACTGAAATGGAGACGCGTTGTTTTTCCATCCAGTAAGCTCATACGTACGTCGAACATCGGCCAAGTATTAAGAGGAATAACCTGATGAGACATTTCCTCTCGCACTGCCACCAACGCTTGTTCGCGTTGATTTTCATCCATTTCACGCAAATCAAGCAAAGGAAGCTTGTAATAAGGTGGGTTTTCAAGAACCTCCTGAAACCGCTCATCACGAACAACAGCACGCAAAGTGTCATGCCGTCTGATAAGGCGATCCCATGCGGACTGGTAGCGTGCAGGATCAAGCCCTTCGACTTCAAACTCCTGATAGCCATGTGTTGCAATGTTCCCAAGGTCAAAGTCTGCACTACGCCCCGCTGCGTATGCCTGTTGAATCCCATTCAACGGAAATGGCTTATAGCGGTTTTCAGGCGCAGGAATAATTCTATTTTTCTGTTGAGCTACGCCTTTTTGCTTCAAAATCGCAGCCAAAAGCTGCTTCTTCTTGACCTGAGATGATAGTTGGTTCGCCATTATTCTTCCTCTCCGCTCACCATAGCAAGCTGGCTTTCAAGCTCATCTTCCTCAAGCACAGAAACTTGCCGATACAATTCTGCAATGCGCAAAGTCTCCTCACGGCTTTCTTCATCAGCAAGCAGATATTCAGCAAGTTTCCCTACAGTTCCATGGTTAAGAATAAGGTTTAATGGAAGCTTGATAGGAAAAATCTTGCGCAATTCTGTATCGAGTGAAAGTGCCATCAAGGAATCACCACCAATGTCCATAAAAGGGTCATTAACTCCGACCTTCTCTAACTCAAGCAGTTCTGCCCAAATATCAGCAAGAGTGCTTTCGACAACATTAGTTGGCGCAACATACGGTTCATCAATTTCAGGTCTAGGATGATGAATTTCATTATCATCCAAGTCATCATTTATTGTTGCAGAGTTCGTTTCCAAAGAAGATGAACCGCATGTTGCAACATCTGTAGCAAAATTTGCTACTTCAGCTTCATTAAGAAGACTTTCAACACGCTGGGTGCACACGGTGAGGCGAGTGCGACCAGAGGCAAGTGCATGCATGCAAACTTGCGCCCCTTCTTCAGCTGTCATCACATCACCGGCAGCATCAGCATCAAGCGCTGACGCCATACCCGTTTCTTTCCATGTATTCCAATTGACGGAAATAACGTTGATACCTTGTTCTGCTGCCCTTTCAGCCCATGCATCCATAAAAGCATTCGCCGAAATATAATCTGCGGTTCCTCGCACCCCGCCAAAAACTGCCAACGATGAGCATAGCAACACAAAGTCAGGAGAAAATTCGCGGTACAATGAATCGAGAACAATGGTTCCAAGAACTTTTGGAGCAAAGTTACTCTTGTTCTCGGATAACGGGTAAGCATCAAGCAAGCCGTTGCCAGTTACACCAGCAGCATGAATAACACCACTGACAGAGCCAAAGCATTTTACTGCTTCTTCAAAAACTCTACGCATATCCGTTTCACTGTCTGCATTTGCTTTCAGCACCAGAATTTCTGCTCCCAGTTCTTCAATAGCTATCAATGCCTGCAAACGGTCAGCTAATTTTTGCGGGGTATATTTATCTTCAATAAACTCCTCCCACTCATTTCTAGAAGGAAAAGCGCGACTGGTAGTCAAAATAAGCTTAGGAGCATAAGATGTTGCGAGATGCTTAGCTAAAGCCAGCCCCATACCGCCAAGACCGCCTGTAATAATATAAGCACCATGGGTACGAACGGCCTGTCCTGTAGTTGCCGCTGCAACAGGAGCAAAGCACCGTGCCCAAGTGTGACCATTACGTAACGCAAGTTGATTACCGGGAATCAACTGATCACGTTTGCAAGCAGCCTCCTGCAATAAAAGACGGATTTTTTCTTTAGTGATAAACGTTGGTTCCTCAACATCAATCAAACGGCAGTGTAACCCTGAATATTCCGTAGCAATCACGCTGACAGGTCCTGTCAGCAGTGCGAGTTGCGGGCGTAAAGTTTCTGCTCCTGTCACTGCAAAAAGGTTACTCGTGACAACTGAAATTGATGCCGCCGGAAAATATTGATGTATATTGCGTGCCAGCACTGCAAGCTCAGTAGTGGCATTCCGCGTAGTCTCGACAAGCTGATGCAGTGCAGCCTGCTCTCCTATGGCATGACGCAGGTACAAAATGTTTTCAGGCACCACACCGTCTTCTGCAAGTGTTGCAAACAGCTGATTAACATGCTTGTCTTCCAGTGTATTCACTACAAAACCGGTTTCTGTGCGGCTAAACACACTTCCCGAACGCACTTCAATAACACTACTGCCTGTTGCACGAAGCTCTTCCGTAACAAATACCGCCTGTTCCCCCTCAGGGAGGAACACAATCCATGTGCTGGGGGCAGCTTCAGGAGCAGCTGCAAGCCGTAACCATGTGGGGCTATGCAGCCATTCTGATACAGGGCGTTTTATGGAATCCACCTCTGGCTTTATCTGCCGTACGGCAGTGTCAGGTACGAAACGCTGACGTTCAAATGGATATGTGGGTAGTGAGATACGACGTGAAGACAACGCGTATACTTGTTCGGTCTGCCACTGAATGTTCTCGCCTGTTACCCATCTGGAAGCCAAGTCTTGAAGATCACTCTCTACAACAGTGGCATCGCTGTGAAGAGTATTTATCACATCACCGGACTGTTCAGCAGCTTTTTTGATCTGGTATACTGCATCGTTAAGATCACGGCAAACAAATGCGACACGATGAGCATAAGCCGCCCTGCCGCATTGCAGCGTAAAGGCTACGTCAGCAAGGGAAAGCATATGATTGCTATCAAGGTACGCTGCAAGTGCTTTGAGGTAGTTGGTAAGCCCACTTTGTGACTTCGCAGACACAGGCAACACTTGTGGAGCACCTTCACGATTCTCACGAGATATCGCTGGTGCCTCTTCAAGAACCATATGCACGTTTGTTCCACCAAATCCGAAGGAACTGACGCCTGCACGCAAAGGTGACGGTCCGCTCCACTCAACAGACTCCGTATTAACGTAGAATGGGGTACTTTCAAACGGAATTTCCGGGTTTGGAGTCTTAAAATGCAAGCTTGCCGGAATCTTCTTATTATGAAGCGCTAACGCAGTTTTAATAAGAGAAGCGGCGCCTGCTGCCACATTAAGATGACCGATGTTTGTTTTAACAGAACCAATTGCGCATGACTTACCTGCCTCCCACGGTGAACCGTATGCGGAAGTAAGAGCTGATATTTCAATGGGATCACCTAGTGCCGTACCAGTCCCGTGCGCTTCCACATAGCTAATGCTCTGCGGATCAACATCCGCAACATACAATGCTTCTGCAATAACGCTACGCTGCCCCGCTACACTGGGAGCAGTGAACCCCACCTTGTCAGAACCGTCGTTATTTACTGCATGCCCTTTAATGACTGCATAAATAGTATCGTTATCTTCCAAGGCGTCATTTAAACGTTTGAGAACAACAACCCCTAAGCCATTACCCTGAACAATACCTGAGGCATCCGCATCAAAAGCTCGGCACTGGCCATGAGGGGAAATAAAACCGTCATCTTCTTTACAAATGCAACCATGCTCCTGCGGGTATTCAACGTTCACGCCACCAGCAAGAGCTATGTCTGTCTGATAGTCCTGAAGTGCCTGACACGCAGTCGCAACTGCCAGCATAGAACTTGAACACGCACTTTGCACAACCACTGCCGGTCCGTTTAAGCCCAGCTTGTAGTTAACTCTAGATGCCAGATAATCTTTGTCATTTCCCAAAAGCACTTCAAAGAATGAAGTCGGCTCCCATGGAATCAGTTTATCTGAAATCTGCATCAAGTATGTGCTTAACGCGCTACTCGCGTATACGCCGACAGTCGGCCTATCCTCGGGATTGCCATATCCTGAATCTTCAAGAGCTTCCCATGCGCACTCAAGAAACAGTCGATGCTGCGGATCCATTAATCGCGCCTGTCGTGGCGGAATCCCGAAAAAACTTGCATCAAACATATCTGTGTTATCCAATGGGTAACCAGACTGCATAAAGTCTTTTGAATTCCGTACCTCTTCAGGAACATGACGAGATATTTCTTCATCGGTGAACTGACGTTGGGCATCTTTGCCCTCAATCAGATTATTCCAAAAATCGCTAATTGTAGGGGCACCGGGGAAACGTCCGGCTAGACCAATAATGGCAATCCCATCATTGTCTGCCCCCTCTGATACCATTGAGACGGTAGATTCTTGCAACATATTGTTATGTCCTATCAAATAAGGATTATTAACCTATACAACTAAACTAAATCTATCTGCGACGAGAGCTAATTTTTTGCCTGTTTCTGCTTTTTCGTAGAGCTGCACGAGAACTTTCAGGGAACGTGTTTTCTGTCATCCCTGATGCCTTTTGCATTGAGCACGGCTCAAATGAATCCATAATCTGAGCCAAGGATGCCACAGTCGGATATTCAAATAATGTCACGACGGAAAGTTCCGGAGTACGCGAGCGCAAACGGTTTATGACCTGAACAGCAAGAAGGGAGTTTCCTCCTACTTCAAAGAAATGCGCATTCACATCAACACGTTCAATTTCCAAAAGTTCATTCCAGATATCTGCAATAAATTGTTCAGTATCACTTTGCGGCGGGGTAAACGCAGCAGGTTCGGGTTCTTCCACCTGTGCCCGTTGTGCGAGTTCTTTACGGTCAACTTTACCATTAGCAGTTAACGGCAAGTCACTGACAGCAATAACAACGGCAGGAATCATATATTCAGGTAGAAGCTGCGCAGCACGCTCCTGAGCAGATTGAACTGCTTTTTCAAAAGAAACATCAGGATGTGGTACAACAAAGCCAATAAGCTTTTCGTTTGTTCCCACAAGAACAGTCGCTTCGCGCACAGCAGAACTGCCACCAAGGGCGGCCTCTACTTCACCAAGTTCAATACGAAAACCACCTACTTTTACCTGTGTGTCTTCTCGTCCGAGAAATTCAATATCACCAGAAGGATGATAACGCCCCATATCGCCGGTACGGTAGAGCCGTTCGCCAGTAAGCGGATGCTGAATAAAGGCCGCTGCTGTTTTTTCTGCGTCGTTCCAGTACCCTTTAGCAAGTCCGGTTCCGCCGATATGAATGTGGCCTGTCACCCAGTCGGGACAATCTTCAAGCGCATCGTTAAATACATGCATTGTTTGGTTCCCAAGAGGACGACCATACGGGATGCTGCTCCACTCTGTTTTTTTCTCTTCGATTTCATGATAGATAGACCAGATGGAAGCTTCCGTAGCACCGCCAAGGCTCACAGGATTTACGTTCCCAAGAGTCTTAATTGTGTCAGGAAGATCTAATGGAATCCAATCACCACTCAGCAACGCCAGTCGGAAGGATTCCGGAAACTTCGTTTTATGAAATCCAAGGGTACTTACAAACATTTGCATCAATGCAGGAACAGAGTTCCACACTGTTACAGAGTGACGAATCATCATCTCATGCCAATGATCAGGATTACGAAGATGGTCTGCATCGGGGAGCACTACTGCTCCACCTACAGCTAGTGGCCCAAAGATATCGTACACAGAAAGGTCAAAGGTAAGAGCAGAAAGCCCAAACACACGATCAGAAGCAGTAACATTAAAACGCTCATTCATATCGAGCACAGTATTTACAGCGCCCTGATGTCCGGTCATAACACCTTTAGGACGGCCAGTGGAACCAGACGTGTAAATAACGTAAGCCAGAGAATCTCCATCCGCTGAACATCCCGTCCATGATGAAATAAAAGGAGTTTCTGCTTCGGAAAATGGTTCATTAAACAAGGAGCGTACATCAAGATACGGTATACAAGTATTCAGCGGTATCTCAGAGCAAATAAGCACAATAGATGCGCCTGAGTCTTCCAAAATAGTTGCCACACGCTCATCAGGAAGTGACGGGTCAAATGGAATGTACGCAGCACCCGTTGCGAGAACACCGAGTACTGAAGCAATCTGTTCCCAGCACTTATCAATGGTAACTGCAACCATATGCCCTGCTCCAATGGCACGACTTCGAAGCGTTTCCGCCACTCTGTCTGCCCTGGTAAGCAGCTCTCTGTAAGAAACTGTTTTTTCAGACGTGATGACCGCAGGAGCATCCGGAGTTTTCACCGCTTGGTGAGCAAAAAGTTCATGCAGCTTTGCCGTCGGTATAGATTGAGCTGTGTCATTAACAGCCTGTCGGACAGCTTCCTGCTGAGCAGGCAAAGCAATAGAGGGGGCTTTATTCCATGCCTCTGCATCTGATGAAAGGCGTGTAAGATACCCAGTATAGGCATCAAACATTTCTTCCAGCATGCCTTCCGGGAACAACCCTTCTACTGCATCCCAATTGATGTTGAGCGCGCCGTTCTGCTCATAAGTCTGGTGATCAAGCCAAACCTGTGGCGTTTGCGCAAGACCGGAAACAAGCGTTCCAAGACGTCCTAATGAAGACGCATCACGACCGGAACCACCAAGCCCGGCTGCACCTGTAAAGACAACTGGCATAGTGATTGTCCGTCCACCGGCAAGCTGTGTCATCTCACGTAACACTTCAACTCCGCTCACGAGCCGGTGGTCCATATCACGCCACAGCTGTGCTTGAACAGCACGCGCTCTCTCCAGTGCGGTTTCTGCTTTGCGCAAATCCACCTCAAGCAAAAGCAATGAGGTAAAATCACCAACAATATTTTCAACCTGTTTATGAAGAGGCGGACGGTTGAATAAGGTTATATTAAGCGTAAAATGAGGGGTTCGGCTCCAGCGAGCCAACACTTCTGCATACGCAGCAATAAGAAAACCGGAAGCGGTAAGTCCTGCTTCCTGAATCTTTTCCTTCAAATTTGACCATACACTTTTTGAAAGGACTTTATTTTTACGAATAAAGTTCTCTGCTGAAAATGCATCAGGGAGAGTTTTAACAGGAAGCACGGGTGCAGCTGGCAAATGCGGCGCACGACTAAACCAGTAATCGCGGTCTATTTTGTATGCTTCACGCTCTGCTTTTTTCTGCTCCATCATGACATAATCGCGAAATGCGATCTCTTGTACAGGTAATTGATGCTCAGGGTTATCATAAAAGAGGAACCATTCATCAATGAGTAAAAAGACGCTCCACGCATCAGCAATCAACGCATCAATATCAAAGAATATGCGTAAACGCTCTCCTACAGGTGTAGTATGACGCACAATGTGGATGTCATACAGTGGACCAGTTGTCTCAGGGAGAACCTGACGCTCCATTAATGCACGTTGAGACGCAAGAAATTCACCAACTTCTCGTTCCGGCGCTTCACGCAAATCTGTAATGGTAAAAGCAGCGTCAGGAGCATGTTCTAAAACAAGTTGTGTAGCGTCAGGTAAAAATACCGTACGCAGCATGTCATGTCTTGCAACAAGCTTACGCCATGCATTCTGGAGTTTACCCAATTCAATCGGCTTACTGTCAAACTCAAAAAAAACGTGTGTTGCAACATTACCTAGCGCGTACGCTCCTGTACGACCAATCCAGTAAGTGTACTGAACATCTGTAAGCGGGAATGGTTCAAAACGATTAGCGGGGTCTGCAACGAGTTTCACAACAGTTTCGGATTTGTCCTCTTTGTTCACGTTAAACGCCGAATGCTGAGCAAGCCCTGCAACTGTTGGAGTCTGGAACAATGCATCAAGCGGCAACTCAGGAGCAAGAGTCTGCCTGATTTTGGCAATGAGGCGTGTTGCCAATAGTGAATCGCCGCCCAGAGAAAAGAAGTTTCCATGACGGTCAACAGATTGCCCGAGAACCTCCTTCCAAATAATCGCAAGTTCGCTTTCCATCGGCGCATAGCCAACCTCGCTTGCGGACTCTTTAGAAGCAGGAACATGTAACGCTTTGCGGTCTACCTTGCCATTGGCAGTAAGAGGAAATTTTTCTAAAAAAGACCAGCGGGACGGCAACATATACTCTGGGACACAATCTCTGAGATGTGCGAGAAGCTCTTTGACCAACAGCTCCTCATCAGCATTAAAGGCGGCAGGTACAACATGCCCTACAAGAAAAGGTCTTACGCCCTCAGTTGCTACAGTTACAACGGCTTCGATCACCATGTCTGAACGACGCAATGCTGTTTCAATCTCGCCGAGTTCAATGCGATGCCCGCGAATCTTCACCTGAAGATCTTCACGTCCTAAAAATGCAATAGTGCCATCAGGCCAGAAACACCCTCTGTCGCCAGTGCGATACCAGCGCTCGCCCTTGTACTCGACAAACTGCTCTTCTGTACGCTCTGTATCTCCTGCGTACCCGTCTGCAACACCGGAGCCACCAATCCAAAGCTCACCGGCTTTCCATGGAGGGCAGTCGTTTCCTCTGAAATCTACGACCCTGTAGGCCTGCCCCGGTAAAGGGCGGCCATACGGAATGGACAACCAGTCTGTCGGAATTTCGCGTGGAATATCAATGTGATTTGACCAAATAGCGCCTTCCGTTGCTCCTCCCATTCCGATAATTTGGCAGGCTGGGATTACCTCCCATACTGCTTTTGGCAGAGTGCTGGCTATTCTGTCACCTGAAAGCAGTGCAAGCCGCAACTGAACATGGCTTTCATTATCAATAAATGGCAGTACCATTTCCAACAAAAGCGGGACAGAATTCCAGAGAGTTACGCCATACTCACTAATCCACTTACCCCATAATTCTGCATCACGGCGAGCCTCTTCATCAACCAGAACCAATGAACCTCCACGCCCGAGAAGGCCGAAGATATCGTACACAGAAAGGTCAAAATCTAATGCAGAAACACAAATGGCACGATCTGCATCGCCTACATTGTACAATGTATTTACAGCGTCGATTGTTGCTCTCGCGGCATTGTGACGCAAGCATACGCCTTTAGGTTCACCAGTAGAGCCGGACGTAAATATTATATACGCAGGAGCCTGAGGATCGTTACAAATTATATCGCATGTAACCTCTAATTCATCGGCACAAGTTGGAACTACACAGACGGTCCCCTCCGGCCACTGCCCATCTCGTTCAAGCTCTTCTGAAGTAACTACAAACTTCACCTCAGCTCGTGCGTGAATTCTTTGGCGTCTGGAATAAGGCATCTCAGGGCTAACAGGAACATAAACACCACCTGCTGCTAAAATACCCAGAGCTGCAATAATCTGCTCCTCTCCTCGTGGTAAGGTAATAGCAACAGAATTACCCTTTACAAGACCAGATGCCTTTAACAGACGACTAATTTGCAACGCTTTTTCAACAAGATCCTCATACGTACGTTCTTCACCTGTGCGTGGGTTAATAAGAGCAACCTTTTTAGGAAAAGCCTCTGCCACATCAAATATAGATGAATGCAGTGTTGCCGGTACAATGTGTAAGGCATCTTCCCGAGCAGGCTCACCATGAGCAATTCTTGGAGAACATGGAGCTCCCCACTGCTCTGTGTTTTCAGCAAGAGCATGCACGGTATCACTGAAAGCGGAAACCATGCTGTCGAGCATAGTTTCAGGAAACAGTTGGTCAACAGCATCCCACGCAAACAACATGCCGGCTTCTGTTTCATAAATCTGTAAATCAAGCCAAACCTGCGGAGTCTGTGAGATCATATATTGAAGTTCACCAAACACTTCGCGGCATTTTGCGCTTACCAACGGGGCATCTGCATTATAGGCAAAAACAGCCGGTGCACAAAGAGCACGCCCCTCACGTTTACGGGCAAGATCACGTTGCACACGCACACCGGAATATGCAGAGTGCGCGACATCTTTATTAAAGCGCTGCTGAATTTGGCGCGCACGCTCTAAAAAGGTTGTCTTTTCAGTGCAGTCAGCTTCAACAACAAGCAAATTCGTAAAATCTGCTACTACCTGCTCAATGCCTTCCACATCAAACTGCCTGTCAAACAAAGGAAGCGAAACGAGAAAATGAGGATTACTGCTCCAATGCGCAAGCACTTCAGAATATAGTGTCAATAACGCAATAGCAGGCGTTAAGCCATATGAAGCCGCGTGCGCCTTAAAGCATGCCCACGCCTCAGAAGACAACCTGCTGGTGCGGCGCTTGAAGGTATGATTACGAACAGTTGAACAATCAGTAATCATTGGTAAAGAAGGTGGTTCAGGCAACTCCGGAACTCTGGCTGCCCAGTAAGTTGCGGCCTTCGCCAACGCATCTGCATTTCGCACCTGCTGTTCAGCAAGATACGCATTAAAATTCCACTGAGCTTTTCCTTCAGGAAGTGAGCCTGACTGATACGCTTCAGCAATATCCTGCAACACAATATGCAGGCTATGAACATCTGCAACAAGCAAATCAATATGGAAATGCAATCGCGTTTTTCCCTCAGGCAGCAAAGATAATTCAATAGCCGCAACTTCCCCCCGCTCTATCTCAAAACGATAGTGCGAAAGGGAGTTCCGAGTGCTCTCTAAATATGCTTCGACATCATTGGAAGAAAGGTGACGAATGTCAGTAACGGTATAATTATCAGAAACAGGAGTGTCCATAATCTCCTGCATTCCATCATCACGGAATCGGGCACGAAGCATAGGATGCGCCATTTGCACGATGTTCCATGCGTTACGTAATTTTTCCGGATCAATTTTGCTGCCATCAATCTCAATATAAGCATGACATCCCACACCACCCAATACCTGACTATCGCGTCGCCCAATCCAGTAGGCATGTTGAACATCCGTCAAAGCAAAAGGCTCATTCATTACGGGAGCGTTACAAGGTACAGATTCAGACCCTACTGAAGTAGCAGGGGCTGCGGTGTCAGCAAGCAATGCCGCCCATTGCCCCAGTGTCGGGGACTCAAGCAGTGTCGCAAAATTGATAGAAACGCCTGCCTTTCGCCAAAGGTTGGCTAGACGCATAATTTTTAGCGAATCAAGACCGAGACTGATCAGATTATCCTCATCCTGTATTATAACAGGTTCCTTGAGCATTTTCTGAATCGCCGCACGAATTGATTCTCTATTTATGGAGTGTGTTGGGGAAATATCAGAGCGCATTTTCCATCTCTTACGTTAGGTATCGTTGAAAAAATTTGTCTAGTTGACGCTTTGTGACTGCAAAACAATTTTATTAATTTTGCCGACACTGGTTAACGGCCAGCTATCCGTGTGTTTAAGCTGATCGGGAAGCTTGAATGGTGCCATGCCGCCTTCAAGAAGAATCGCTCTAACATCCTGAAGGGTAAACTCTTCAAGCTCTGCGATAACCCATGCGCAAATACGCTCACCAAGCTCTTTATCCTCCACGCCCACAACGACGACATCCTGAATACCTTCAATAGTCCGAATAGCCTGCTCCACTTCCGTTGGTGCAATTTTTTCACCTGCACGATTAATCTGCTCTTTTGCTCTTCCCGTTACGCGAATCGTGCCATCAGAAAGGCGCCGTGCTATATCGCCGGTTTTGTAAAATCCCTCTGAAGTAATCGCAGTCGCCGTTGCCTCCGGCTCCTCATAATATCCATAAATTGTGTACGGACCGCGAACAATCAATTCGCCATCCATCCCCTCAGGAACATCATCACCATTTACGTCTACAAAACGGAGCTCGTCGTCCTCACAAATCTCCGTACCTTGTGAGTTTAGAGTTGTTTCAAGCGTATCATCAGGATGGGTCATGCAGATAAGTCCTTCCGCCGTCCCGAACACTTGCTGCAACTTACAACCAAGTTCCGGCTCGACTCGCTCAGCTACATCTTTACCAACTGGTGAACCTCCAACCTGAATTAATTCAAGGCTTGAAAGGTCGGCCTTTTCCCATTTCCGTGCTTCCAACCAGAAGTTGAGCAACGCTGGAACCAAAGCTGTATGCGTTACTCTCTCTTTTTCGATCAGTTCAAAGGCTGTATCCGGCGCAGGAGAAGGACACATAACGACCGTGCCGCCTTGTGATAAGGTTCCAAGAATCCCGGGACAACAAAGTGGAAAGTTATGTGCTGAAGGCAGCACGGTAAGGTAAACGCTTTTTGATGTAATTTTACAACGTTCAGCACATGTTCTTGCAACGTACATGTAGTCAGTATGCCGGCGCGGAATGAGTTTAGGGGTACCTGTTGTTCCGCCTGAAATAAGAAGTAGCGCAGTGTCACGAAAATCTGGATCCATAAATTCAACGGATTCTGAGCTATGTAACGTTTCGAGTGGAATACTACCCTCTATTTCGCCATCAAGGCTGATAACATGTTGTAAAAACGTGTGGCTTTCTTTCAGTGTCTTCGCAATCGGGCGATAATCTGTCCCCTGAAACATAGTCGGGGAAATATACGCAACCGGTTTTGCTTTTGCACATAAAGCATTAATGTCTACTTCCCTGCTTGCTGGCATAGTAAAGATGGGAATAGCTCCCAAACGAAAAAGTCCAAAGCAGCAAAGGACAAATTCTAAAACATTCGGCAACTGCACCAGCACCTTATCGCCGGAACAAATACCTAGAGAACGAAATCCGGCGGCATATTTACTGGCCTCAATATTCAGCTGTGAATATGTAACCCTCTGCTTGTCAGCCACAACAGCAATCGCGTCTCCATACTGTTCAGCCCACAGCTGTAACTCTTGAGCAAGCGAATAAGGACGCCAGTAACCCTTTTGAATATAAAGCTCTTCTAGACTGTGTCTATTTTTATCCATATATCATTCTCCAGACTTATATGTTGAAGACAGCTTTATGCACCATACAGTTACACATAAAATCCATCTTTCTATGCAGAATTAGTGAACTACACTTAGTAGTTACAGAAAATTTGGAAGCAAGACGCATCAAACATTAATGATGCGGAGTGATAGATTGAGAGATGTCATCAGTTAAAAAATTTAGAAAATATTTTACATGAAAATAGCTAAACCCTTTAGGGAAAATAAGGTGGTGCAGGGCACAACGGCCTACACCACCTATGACTTTTATGGATTAGAATTTATAGCCCACAGTTAAACCGAACTGACGAGGTTTACCGTCAAATGCAATGGTGCTGGAGCCGGATGAGAATTTAACATCACTGTATGCAGCGTCGAATACGTTTTTACCCCATAAAGTGACCATGTAGGTATCGTCTTCGTACCCAAGGCGAATGTTCACGAGTTCATAAGCACTTTCACGAATCTCGTTGTCAGCATCATGATAGAAAGGACCTGTGCCCAGCAACTCAACACGACCGAACAGACCGGTTTCATGTGTGTATTGAACACCCAAGTTGTATGTGTACTCTGGAGCATAGGTCAGCTCGTTGCCGGCTCGATCAAACTGAGCAAGGATTGGCATCATTGTGGCGGGATCACTTCCAACTTGCTGCTCACCAGTCCATGAATCAACTTCTGTTTTAGTGTAACCAAAGCCCCCGAACAGCTGCCAGCCTTCGTACGGGAAAGCCTGCATTTCGATTTCGAAACCTTTTGAATGAGCCTTAGCAGCGTTAGAGATGGTTGTTACACCCTGTATATACTGTGAAACCTGTTTATCTTTCACGTCGATATAAAAGAGAGCAACATTGAGAAGCAGTTTATTATCAAACCAAGAAGTTTTAGCACCTACTTCATAGTTAATTGTAAACTCAGGATCATACTTAAATGTTTCCGCACTATTAGGCATGTTAACGTCAAAACCACCTGCTAAATAGCCTCGTGCAACTGTTGCATACACCATTGCAGCGTCAGTAATGTCGTATGAGATTGAACCTTTTGGAAGCACTACCCCATCACTAATCTGTGAATCATAATCTGAAAGGGTAGGAGGGAAAGGTAGGTTGCTTTTATAGGAATAAGACTGCTTACCTTTAATATCAATGTAGTCGTACCGGACACCGGCTGTAAGATGAAGTTTCCCAAAGAGAGTATACGTACCCTGTCCAAAGCCAGCGATTCCCTGACCGTCTATCTTGGTATCACGACCTTCAGCAGCAGAAACTATCCCCATACCCGGGAATGGCATAGCCAAATCAAACACATTGTTTACACGAATATCTTCACGATGAGCATAGACACCGGTTAACCACTCGAATGGACCTGTGTTTTCTGATGAGGCCAATCTGAATTCCTGACTCCACAGCTGATCTTCCATGTCGTAATTAGCATGCCTTAAATACTCTGGATCCGGTGCAGACTCCATATCCATGGTGTATTTATCTCTAAAGAAGCGGCGACCAGTGATAGAGGTAAATACAACGCTGTCGTTATCATACTTAATACGAAGATTCTGACCATCAGCACGTAAATTGTCGCGCGGGTCTATGTCATGATTAACTGTATTGCGACCCGTTTTATTAGGACCATCGATATTTCTACCATAGCCCAATCCATCATCATTATGCTCACCATCAGCAATAAAACGAATCTCGAGCTCTGAGGTTGGAGTCCAACGCAACGTAGCGCGACCAGTGAAGTCACTCAATGAAATCGATTCATTATCACCAGTATATACGTTTTTGATGTACCCCTGAGAGTAATCCCATACACCGGTAAAACCAGCATAAAGTTTATCCTGAACCAACGGACCACTAAAGGCTGCTCCAAGCCGTGCACCGGAACCTAAACCATGGCTTGTATCGTATGCATTGTACTCGGTGAGAATACGCCCTGTAACTTCATTACAGGGTTGCTTTGTTACGACATTGATTACACCAAGTTCACTATTGCTCCCGTAAAGTGTTCCCTGTGGCCCTTTCAACACTTCTACGCGTTGAATATCAAAAAGTTCAGGATTCTGCATAAATACGCTTGGCAAGTTAACATCATCAATAAAATACGCTACCGGTGAGGTTAACGATGCGTTGTAGTTTCTTAAACCACGCATGGACACCTGAGAATAGTTACCAACGCTTCGAACGTATACGTTAGGGACGTAGCGCAACATTTCGTTTGTCGTATCAATGCCGCTTGCTTCAAGTTTTTGATCAGAAAAAACCGAAACACTCATCGGAATTTCTTGAACATTTTCTTCACGCTTTTGGGCGGTTACAACAACAGTCGGTAATTCAAACTCGTCTTTTTTCTGATCTACAGCAGCTGACTCATCGTCTGCACCAAAGGCAATACACGGAATCGTTAATACCAAGCAAAGCGCAGCAGCGATCATCCCCCGACGAGAAAAAAATAATGAAAATAAATTTTTCACGTATGAAATCTCCTAATTATAATCCAACTTTCCAACCTAAAGTTTTTTGACGACTATTCCACAACCGTTGATACAGGCTGCACTCCTCAAGTAGCGTTGAGTGCGTTCCTGTAGCAGCAACTCCTCCCTTCCCATCAAGCACAATAATTTGATCAGCCTCAGTCACGGTTGCGAGTCTATGTGCAACCATCACCACGGTTTTTGTGCTTACAAGGTTGTTTATTGCATTTTGAATCTGAGTTTCATTATCAGGGTCTACAGACGCTGTTGCCTCATCCAATAAGATAACTGGAGCATCTTTAAGGATTGCACGGGCAATAGAAATGCGTTGTTTCTCACCACCGGACAATGTTGCCCCCCCCTCGCCCACAACAGTATTGTATCCTTCAGGAAGGTTCACAATAAAATCGTGGCATTGAGCAGCCTGTGCGGCAGCAATCACATCTTCTACAGATGCATCAGGCGTGCTGAAGGCGATATTGTCTCTGATAGTTCCCTGAAACAGGTAGACATCCTGAAAAACCATGGTCAAACGATCAAACAATGCTTCTTCACTAAGCTCTTGTACTGAATGTTTCCCCATGCACACGCTACCGGAGTCAACATCCCAGAACCGCGCAATAAGTCGCAGTATAGTTGTTTTACCAGCACCGGAAGGTCCTACGATAACAGTAACCTTATTCGCGGGTATGGTGAAACTTACATCATTAAGGATCGATTTATCGCCATATCCGAAGAAAACGTTTTTGAAGGTAATGTCTTCCATCTTCTTTTCAGGACTTGAAGTACCTGCAATATGCGGCTTCTCATCAAGAAACGCTTCTAAACGTTCAATTGTGACCTCAGCAGACTGCGTTATTTCGTATACGGTTCCAAGTGCTTTAATCGGTTCGTAAATTCGCAAACCAAGTACGAGGAAGGTAAGGTAGGCAAACAATGTCGCTTCGCCGCCAATAAACAAGTAAGCACCAAACATCAGCAAGATCACAAAACCCGCATCGAGCATTGCCTGAAAGCCGATCATAAACGGAAGAGACCGGAACAGTAGGCTTAAGTTTTCGTTCTTAAACTGCTCAAGAAGGTCTGCAAAGGCACTAAAGCGTTTACCAACGATTCGGAACCCTTTTACGATCTCCATCCCCTGCACGTACTCAATAGCCATAGAACTGACAGCGACCATGGTTTTATTACGCTCACGCATACCTTTGCTGAGCGCCTTGCGGCATTGCTTAAGCATCGGAAGCGCTAAGGGAATAGGAAGCAGGGTAATCAGAGCCAGACGCCAATCCACAACAAAGAGAAATGGTGCGAGCACTGCCGGTAAAACAAATGCAGTAATAAACTGCGGGAACGCCATCCTTGGGAGCAAAGTTAGGTGCATAAGGTCATCAGACACAAGTGCGGTCACATCCCCTGCACTACGACCAGAGAAGAAACACATTGGCAACTTGCGAAGATGCGCCCCAACCATAATACGTATCTGCTCACACAGTTCCGTTCCAACCGGGTACGCCACCCTGTTAAAATGGTAACAGCAGAACCCCTGAAGAACAAAACATGCAGCCATCGTTCCTGTTGCAATCCATACATCAGAAGCAGTTAATGTATTTTCAAGAAGTTTGTGTAGCGTGAGCAACATAACGCCGTATGGTGCTCCCATAAAAAGAGCTTCCGCTGCTTTAAGCATAGCCGCGATACGCATCCGTTTTACAAGCCGCGGCAGAAGAGCCAAAAGACGTTGCATGAGGCGAAGCATTACGCTACCTCCTTGGCGTTAAGATTCCAGTTTTGGCTGGCCATATGGGCATGCCACATACGAGCATAAAGAGCATTTACTTCAAGAAGGAATTCATGGGTTCCTCTGGCAGCCACTCTACCTTGATCGACAAGTAATATTTCATCGGCAGCAGTTATTGTGGACAGGCGATGGGCAATAACAATAAGAGTTTTCCCCTTCACGAGCGCGTTTAACGCCTGCTGGATATCTGCTTCATTTTCTGGATCAATAAAGGCAGTCGCCTCGTCCATAACAAGAATCGGAGCATCCTTAAGCAACGCTCTTGCGATGCAAATACGCTGTTTTTCACCACCAGAAACAATCCCCCCCCTATCGCCGACCACATGCTGGTATCCGTCAGGGAGACTCATAATAAAGTCATGACAATGGGCTGCCTTTGTAGCGGCTTCCAATTCTTCCTGTGTTGCATCAGGCTTGCCGATGCGCAGGTTTGCTTCGATTGTGTCATTGAAAAGAAAGATATCTTGAAAAACGAACGTCGTTCTGCTCATTAAATCATCAATTGACATGTCACGAACATCACTTTTCCCCACAGAAATAGAGCCGCCATTGACATCCCAAAAGCGGGGAATCAAACGGGCAAGTGTACTCTTACCAGCGCCGGACGGTCCTACTAACGCAAGGAAACGCCCCGGCTCTAACGAAGCAGATACATCGAACAGCACCTGTTTTTCGCCATAAGAGAATCGAACATTGTCTAAGGTTATGGAACTATCTTTGGGGAGTATTGAGGTCTCTTTTTCAACCAGCGGCTGCTGAGCCAGTAGGTCGTCAATACGCTTTCGCCCTTCTGTCTGATGCTCGAGCATCATACCCAGCGTCATAAACTGCTGAAGGGCGTTTCCGAGCCCTAATCCCATAAGCAGGAACAATACTACGGTTGAAAGTGGAATGCTTCCGCTAAGGTACAACGCACAACTTAAAGGCAAAAGAACTAGCATGTTTGCATTAAGCGCAACAGAGAACGCTGCCATAGGAAATGCCCAGCAACGGCACATAGTTGATTCATACCGTGCAGTTTCAGAAACGCTGTCGGCATATCCGCTAAAAGATTCTTTTGTTTTGGTAAAAGCTTTAATGATAGGCATACCTTGAATGTATTGCACCATAGCAGCATTGGTTTTTTCATTTGCAGTAAAATAGCTTGCGCGGGTCTCTTTGTTCCGGGTTATTGTCAGGGACTGAGCAAGAAATGCTACTGGAAGAAGACACAAAGATGCCAGCGCAAGGCGCCAGTCTACCCAAAAAAGTACAGCCGAGGAGATTACCAGATACAGTAAGCTTCCCATTAATTCAGGCAGGTTGTGTCCGATAAAAATTTCCATCTGCTCTACATCTTCCAGCAGCACTTTTTTAATCTGTCCACTAGCGCTTTCATTAAAGAAACCAAGCGGAAGTTTTGGAAGGGTTTCGGCAATCAATAAGCGTAAATCAAACAGAATAGCATACGCTGAAAGATGCGCCAGTATGTTAGAGATACCAAAAAAGACATAGCGTAAAACAACACAGGCGCCAGCCGCCAACACCAGCGGCCATACCTGATCTGCGGTTACATGTGCGCCACCTTGTTTTGCAATTCTGTCTACCAACAGAAATAAAATAAGAAATGGCGCAACTGCGCACAATTGCGTGGCAAGAGAAAAGGCACATGCAAGCGCCATTTTACCCTTGTGCGCAGCGGTCATACTGAGCAGGCTTACAAAGCCCGCCCGCTTTTGTGATAATTTGGGCATAAATACTTCCCGCTCCTTTCATAAAAATAACTACAACTTGATAATTATTTTCAATTAGTAGGACTATGCAAAAAAGGATTTTCTAGTATGCATTATGGTATTTTATGCTGAGATGTTAGCTCCAATATCTGACACTACGATAATCAAAACAACTTGAAATTAAATAAATTAGGGGCAGCACAGCCCAAGCTACTTACACAATCTCTTGCCGGCTTTGTGGCAAAAGTTAAAGAGAAAACAAAAAGTTTGATTACGTTTTCACAAACAATGCTCAAATACTCCTTCAGCTTGAAAATAGTCCTTAATTCTTCTGATGTTCTATTTAAAATGAATAAAATTGCACACGATGTTGTTTATTTGCATCACATAAACAACATTAAGCGCTTATTTGTGATTTTTATTAAAAGCACACTACAAAACAACATGCATAAACAAAAAAATCTTTAATAAAAACACATTAAGAACAACCCACCTCTTCACCACCTTTCTCATACGCGCAAGTAAAAGCACAAGTCTCCTTCTTAACGCCGCAAATATTTTCTTTTAAATACAGATCACTTCGCAGCTAGCCCTACTTGTATCACTCCGCATTCTTTAACATTTATCAAGAATGCGACGTTGAAGGTATTCATCCTTGCAAATTCTTTTTTTCACAACCTAGTCTGAACTACTTTTTTTGCACGTTAGAATCGGCATATTCCCTAACAAGTGGTTATGGCAGCTTTACTTTCTTTTAAGGGTAAAGATTTCTTATGCCCAAAAGGCAATGGAGCATTGGTGTGAGTAGCTCATACAGAATGGGCGTTTTTTTAAACCGTTCTACTGCTGTCATCAATACAAGCATTAGGGATTCTGAATGACTTAGATTCATCAGGGCAATGAAGGGATAAGCGCTCAAAGTATGTGCCCTACAGTGCCCGCAACATTGCCATCATTAACCTTCGACGATCATTACGAACTGTTCTGACAATGCGGTCACGTCAACAGCTCCGCAATCTGTCGAAAGCTTAACGGGATGAGATAACACTTTGTTTTTTATGGGAGGAAACAATGACTCGGAGGATGATTCGACTTCTTGTCGTCGTGATGATGTTATGCGTTGGAACAACAGCTTATGCTGAAGACAGCTACCCAGTAGCATGGGGACCCGTGAGAGCGACATTCGGGCCATCCGGTTTGACAATGCCTGCCGGAAAATTTGCTATTGGTGGTAACTTCTTATTTGGTAAAAGTGACGGGTTATGGCGTCATAGCAAGCGCATCAATGGTAATATAAAAACCAGAAAGATTAATGAAATCATCAAAATGCGTTATGGCATCTGGGACGGTTTAGATGTTCGTTTCGCAACCCCGATCTACAATGTGCATCTTGACAAAAGCGCTGCTCCAAACTTTGACGTCTACGGTGTTGGTGATACCACAATGGCATTTCACCAACGACTCTTAAGTCAGAAAGCAGGAGATCCACTGTCTGTTGCATTTGATATTGGCGCGGTTCTTCCTACAGGAACAGTAAGTTCCCATTCTTCAGATCCGGCAGGCAACGCTACATGGGGAGTTGTAGGCGGATTAGGTGCAACCTATTTTATCTATGCCAACCGTTTTGATACTGAAGTAAACTATACGGTCTTTGCCGAAGGCGCACACGACTACCAGAAAGGGAACAGAATGCGCTGGAATGCCTCATACGCCTATGCTCTCAGTAACTTTTGGGATATCGGGGTAGAATCAACCCTTGAAATGTCCACCGAATCCCATAAATATGGTGAAGGGCAAAATGACGCTTACCTTGAATGGTATGCAGGCCCTAAAATTGTCTGCAAATACAATCCATGGGGAATTTTTGCAGGGGTTGCATTCAAAGTTCCTGTAAAACGTTGGTATCAGGAAACCAAAGCCGGTTCAGACGATTTTCAGATTGACTTCAAATTAATTAAAGCATTTTAAGTAATCTAACCTACAAAACATTACTACAAAGAAGTCGGTTCTTTTGAACCGACTTCTTTCTTATGTCATTGCAAATTTTCACGATGCTCTACCTCTGCTACAATGGTAAAAGCATATTTAAAATTAAATACTCACAGCGCCACAGCCGCTTTCAGCACCTTTGAAGGGGTTATTCCATACTTTTTTCGAAATGTTCCAGCAAAACGCCCCAGTTCAGTATACCCAACCTGATGTGCTGCTTGGGTAACGGTTATGCCCCCACGTTGCAAAAGATCGTACGCAACCTCTAACCGCTGATCAATAATGTATGCATGCACTGGAAGCCCAAAAAGTTTCTTAAACCCAGTCTTAAGCTTGTACTCATTTAAGCAAACTTCTCGAGACAGTTGGGTAAGAGAAGGAGCATTCGCAAGGTCATCGTCAATCACTTTCTTGGCTTGGAGCAAAGCATCTGCCCAATCGTTTGGAAGGCTCGCTGCTTCAACAGGACTATCAAGCATAGAGACCTTATCAAGTACTACTGCCAGCAATTCTTGAGCTTTCCCCTGAGAATACATGCTGCGAAAAGATTGAGCAGGTCGGCCATCAAGTATATCGGCAACCACTGCCCGAATTCGCGGACTCATCGTGATCTTCTTAAAAAACATGCTGTCCTCAATATGATCTTGCCCTTTTGAAGGCAGCATAACGTCTTTCGTAACTGCAAGATCAACACAACGTACATACTGTCCCTTAGACATTGTGCACACCCCAGCCAAAGGACATGTAGTGACAAGCAGTTCACCTTTTTTTAATGAAAAGGTATCACCTCCACCTGTTTTCCACGTCATCCCACCATCAAGACAACAGGTAATTCCAAGCCGAAAATCACGTTTACCCTTTCCGCTTGCAAGCGTCATGTCTGACAGAAAAGTCACATCAATAACTGACAGTTCTAACCCACCAGAAGATGTGCGGGTATACTCTCCTTGAAGAGTTCCTTCATTAAGATACGCACTGTCATGTTCATGGTTGGAACTATATATTTGAACCAAAGACTGGCATGCAGCGCAGTTCGGGCTTTCGACATTCACTACTGGCTGCTGATAAGCCACATCAAACGGGTGAGTAGAAAGATTCATCCTCAATAACCCTCCAAAATTCAAAACTTAACACCTGAATCCAGATAATGAAATTCAATATCATTTGTCAAATCGTAAGCTTCCCCGTCAAGCTGACAGTTCGAAATTAGAGTTTTCAGCGTTAATCGATAAAAATTCTGATGGGGTAAGCCCATCAAGGGCGTCGTGTGGTCGCTCCTCATTGTAAGTTAGCTTCCACCAGTAAGTGATCTCTCGAACCTCGGTGAGGTTACGGAAGAGATACAAATTCAGGACTTCCGTTCTATAGGTTTTGTTAAACCGTTCAATGTACGCATTCTGATTTGGCTTACCGGGTTGGATGTACTGAATATGCATTCCAACAGATTCAGCCCACGCGACAAACTCTCCTGAAAGAAATTCCGGCCCGTTATCTGTACGCAGAGTGTTCGGTAATCCTCTTTCATAGCGGAGCCGCTCAAACACGCGTATTAACCGCCTTCCTGTTATTGAAGTATCAATTTCAATATGTAAAAGCTCGCGATTAAAATCATCAATCACATTGAAAGTTCTGAACCGTTTCCCTGCATAAAGAGAATCACTCATAAAATCTGCAGACCATGTCTGGTTAGGTTGGATCGGAGTTAGCAGAGGCTGTTTAATTCGCTTAGGAAGCCGTTTCTTCGCTCTGCGCTTTTGATTCAGACGAAGGTTGCAGTAAACTCGATACACCTTTTTATGATTCCATGAATGAACACGACGTAGCGCACGAAAGCATTTCCAAAATCCCCAGCGAGGGTGCTTGGCTACCAACTCATTGAGGGCATTAATGACATCCTCATCTGAGCGGATCTGTGGGAACCGATAATACGCCGTCCGCGACAAGCCCATACAAGCACAGCCTCGAGAAATCGACAGCTTGTGCTCAGCAACAAGAAATAGAACTGCTTCACGTCTGCGGGACGGCGCTAAAGCTTTTTTTCGATGAGATCCTTCAAAGCACGATTTTCGAGCGCGATATCAGCATACATTCGTTTAAATTGCGACAGCTCGTGCTCCATATCTTTCATCCGTTTCAGATCCGAAGCCTGCATGCCACCATACTTAGATTTCCAGTTGTAATAGGTGGCATCTGAAATTCCATGACTGCGGCAAATGTCTTTGACTTTGCTGCCGGCTTCGCCTTCTTTCAAAATCGCAATAATCTGAGTTTCAGTAAATCGTGATTTCTTCATAGATATCTCCTGACTGCGTTATGCCAGAAAACTCTATTTTTGACTTGTGTCTTTTTATGGGAAGCTTACGCTTCGAACAACCATTTTCTTGATCAAGATGTTTCATTATTTTTAATTCTACACGATGATCATTTTTATATTTGGAGAACGCTCCTTTTTTCCAGTTCCAATAAGATGTAGGTTTATACAAATCAGTACGTTCGAGTTCCGAAGTTTTTGGCCAAAAATCTTTATGTATTGAGAAAGGGAAATGAGAAAATTCTTTCACTATTCCCCACACATGAGGTTCTGTACAACTTTTTTCAAGTTCGGCAAGTCTAACCCCACTTGCACATAAAATGGACGGCGAAAAAGCCCCTACTCCATTACAAACTGAAACAGTCCCTCCACGACTTTCAACACGTTTTTTAAAACACTCCACAATACTTTGAGGCCGCGCTCCCCATAATAAAACTTTGTCTTCAAATTTAACAAAATGAGGACGAACAAGTTGAAACCTCATGGTACCGTAACGCCTTGCCCAATATGGAGTCAGCCACCCGCCTTCAACAAAACTACGTAAGATATCCCATGGACTTGGTCCATTCTCAATTGCCATCAGTCGAAAAAGATTAATTAATTCTTTCGTATTCCATCCAGATTGTCCTGTAAAATAAAGTGCCTCTTGCAGCACCTTCATTTCAGTACAAGGTTCCACTTGATCAGTTATGCCTGAGATGGGCTTAAGTTGGCACTTCCGGTCATCTTGAAACTCTTCATACGCTGCCCATGCCCAATCTGATAATTTTGAAATTGGAGTAATCGGTGCAATATCATATACTTTTATGTTTCGAATTCGTGATGTTTTTTCAGCTGAATTAGTACCATAAATATAAATGGGAAGTTCATCATTCTTTAGATTTTTAGGAAATGAATATAATTTTCCAGCGTGGCATTTAAATAAGGAGTGGACTCCAATACGCATTTCACCGTCACGCAGGGCTTTTATTTGAGGAAGTAAGCGATCATGCCGTAAAATCGAAAAGCGACGCCTTAGGCCTCCCTCTAGACAAAAGTACGATTCATTGTAATTCCAAACAGATCGAATTAATTCTCGCACCTCTTGCTTATTATAATTCATTTCGTTCGTAAGAAACCATTGTCCACCCAAGTCATGCGTGCCATATCGAGCAAAAGTACTATAGTTATTTTCCCGATATGCCATAATAATAGTATCAACTTCTGGTGAACAGGTTGCGGTATATTCTCCATAGCCTGTCTTCTCAAAAAGAAGAAAATTATTAGCAAGTTGCTTTCGTAGGGTGCTTTGTTTGGCAAACTTCTTGCCCAACGCTCTTAACCCACTTGCAACATTGGTCCACTTGTAGTCACCATAGAACAATTCTTTGTCCTTGCTACGGTTGGTAATGACTAAAATTAAATCAAGTGGGTCAGGATTTTCCTTCAAAAAATTTGGATGAGAAATATTAAAAAACTTACATAAGAACCTACCAAAAAGAGTATCATAACGTTGAGGGGCTTTCTCTTTTAGCAAATCTATATATTGAAGAAAAAATTCCCTGAATGCAGGAGTCGCTTTAGAAGAGAAATGAGAAGTGGCAAGCAGGTCTCTTTCAATTTCATGTAGCGAATAACGATTCGCAAATGGAATCATAGCCTTCAACGTTGATTCATCCCTCCACGTTGGAAATGTAATATCTTGAGTTTTACCTATATGCTTTCTTGATGGAACTTCGTTGGGCAACTGAATCTTTCTATATCGAGGTTCGTTATTGCACCAACTTACCAGTTTGTTCCACATTAAATTAAGACAATAAGGTGGGTGCCCTTTACTAGGGTAGTTAAAAGTATCCTTGAGACAACTTTGAAAATCTTTTGAATCATTTTCTCCTGCTTTTTGGGCAACCTTACAGGCGACTAACAAAAAAATCACAGTTCCTCTCATATCTAGATTACCAAGAGAATAGATAAGATAAGGATTTCCGAGTTTATAAATTCGTGCATATTCGTGGCAAGCTGCTAAAAGCGTGTCTTCTGCTTTTCCTTCAGAACAGCCAAGTGCCGTTGCTAGTTCTGAGTTCGAGACATCAATGCAGCAAACGGGCTCATCACCCCCCATTTCTTTTGAAAAATAATATTGCTGTAATCGTTGACCTACATTTTGATATTTCACAACCCCCTCCTAATAGGCTAACCTATCTACTCTACAAGCATTCAGTCAACATATTGACACAAAAGAACAAATTTAAACTTCACACATTACCACTCCTTTCATTTTCACACCAATGTAAGAACGAATTTCTCAATAACAGAAAAGGTAACCTAAGTGATTTGAAAAATACTTGGTAATAGCTAAGCCGTTATCTTCATCAGGTATCTTGACTCCATTATAAAAAACGGAAACTGGCTCTATAATAAGCTTAGGTTACGTTTAATGATATTTCTCTATCGCTTACCACCTCATGTGAGTTGCACGAAAATGCAAGTCACGGGTAACCGAGCCATATTTCCTCGCATCTTCACGCACAAAAAAGCCAGCCGATCTTTCAATGGACTGGTTAACTTTGACATACAGACAGATTATCTAAAAAAGCATTAAATTTTATCCATTATAATACTGCTCTGTGTTGGTAAATTGCCTTGAAAAACGGCCTTGGCTCTCTCCACCGATATTTGAAAAAACTCTCGATTGTATGAATATCTTACTTCCGAAAGATCGTCATGAATCGCTCGTTCCAACATTCTTGGGTCATTACAACAAAAATAAAACTCTAGCTTAAAGGGAGCAGGCACACCTGTTCCACCTTCTTTAAACAACTGCTCTGCTCGTTTTCTGGGACTATGCTTTGTGTAACCGATCTTAAGCAAACCCGGCATAGCTGGGTTAGACAAGCAATAGACATAGCCTGAGGACGTGCTCTTTTTCTTAACAAATATAACCTGCTTTTCTTTTTCTTTTCTCAGCAACTCACTTTTCTTTTTTTCTTCTCGCTTAGTAAGAAAATCTTTAAACTTTTGTTGGCATATTGAAGGACAATAATACCCACCCCACCTGCTTTGAAAATATTTTTTTAATTCTTCAAAGCTCATTTGAACACAAATTGTTTCTACCCCATAAACATACTTCTGATCCGCTAATTTCGGGGTAAAAACGCAACAGATTTCATCTGAATGAAGTACAGCAACAATTCTTGCTTTTGACAGCTGCCCCCCTGAATCTGGATCCAAAAAATACACCCCACTTCTATCAAAAATATTTCTTTTAAGCTCTTTTCTCAATCTCAGAACTTTCTTTTCCTTAGATTCATGAAAAAAGAAAAACCAAAAAAACCAACCAACCCCAACATACAATGCTAACCCACCAAAAATAATCATTTTTAACCCACAATTCTTGGTTGCTTAAGAAAAAAAGAAGGTACGTATTATTGAAATACAGACATGCCACCCTCTCATCCAACTAACAGCACACCATATGAAAATTAGTTTGTTTCCTTTTAATAGTACCTAAGATAGTCCCCCTCTACATCTGCGAGCACCGCAAGTTCATCAAGAACCTCTTTGCCGAGCTTAAGTAAAAGAATATTTCGGCTAACATCATCTTGCTCCATATCTCCATGCTTTCCGCCATGAAACAAGTTATTTCTCACTGTCTTTAAGCAGGTTATAATCTGGCCTAAACAGTTTCTCCGGCAATGTTCAAAACCGACTTCAACCCAGGCAAGTTCACCGTTCGTTTCAACTTGATACTTAGGGCGAAGTGCAATGAAACTGATTGCTCCTTCTGACGCCCTGTATTCTCGCTTAAATTTTTTTTCAAAAGCCTCCCAGTCAGGTTTAACACGCTTTTTTTTACCTTCTGTTTTTCTAAATTTTCTATCTTCCTTAAGAACAAACTCAAAACGTGAAAACCAATAATAAAAATCAAAAGCAGCTTTTTGAAAATCTGCGTCTATTTCGCTATACCGCAACTCCCCCCCCACTTTTTTCAAATAATTAATATAATATTATCAAATAGCAGCAACAACTTGACAAAGATTATTATTCTAAAAACTAAATATAATGCTTCCAACGGATTAAAAAGAAATAGTTAAACCTCATATCTAGATTTTAAGCGGAATTACCTGTCGTTGTGTCTTCTGGCCACAGAAGCCAGCCTAAAACAGCTAGCGCTCCAACCCCTCCTATTTTACCCCAAGGAATTCTACTTTTAGGTATTTCCATTGAAGCAATCATTCTCGCAATTTCAAAAACAACCGTTCTTACTTCACGTGCAAATTCTAGCTTAGCTTCGTCAGAAGAAAAAGTTGCGAGCCCTTTATCATGAAACTCTAACAACTTATCACTAATGCTCGTAAGAGCAGATACTTTGGCTTTCACAATATCTGACCTAGATCTGGCCTCTTCACAAACCAAGCTCACAACCTGCGGAAGAATGTTTAAAAAATTAGTCGCAGTCACCAATTTCACAAATGTAGAGTCTGAAATCTCTTCTTTAGCAATTTGTTGTAAAAAAGAATAAACTTCATCAGACTGAAGTTGAGACTTTAAATTCGACACTGGGTGTTGAGACACTACTCCTCCAATTCACTATCTTTTTTCGAACAAAAAAGAGGACAACTTTTCACTACACTATTTGTCTATTACTTCTCCCCCCTAACACACCCCTCACATACTTACAGGGACAAGCTATGTACTCATTAAATTTATGTGACACGGGATTACTCTAGAACATAAAAAGACCACCTATCCGACTAAACTTTTTATAAATTCTCCCCGCTCAACAACTCCAGCAACAACCTAGCAAAGCCTCTACGCACTTGGTCATTACTCAACACCTGCATTGCTAAGTCCTTATGAACGCCCATGCTGTCGATGACAGCGCTTTGTACTTCATTAGGAAGATCACCTTTCATGACAATGTCTGGTGCATTGTTTGCAACCTGCTCCATCACTCGCTGATTTTCGCTTACTTTGTCCCTAATGGTATAGGCATAGTTCAGCAAATCACCTTCTGTGAAATCACCCACGAAGATTGCGTTCATCTTTTCAATAAGTTCAGCTAAGGCTTCTTTCTTGCGATCCTTTGCAGTGCGAGAGCCAATTGAATCTGTTGGTAACAACAGCACCTCTTCACCTTCTGAAAGGATCAGCTGGTTTGCTCGCTGTTTAGACAGGCGATAATGAGTCATAATAACATCCGAAAGATCAACATCTTCGAATAAATGCTCTTCCCGCAACAACTTAATTAAATGACGTGCGAAAATTGTTAACGACTCAAACTCTCTGTCACCATATTCAATAATCTGGCTAGAAAACTCATAAAAACGAATAAAGCTTGCTAAATCCTTTTTAAAGGTATCAAGCACATCTTTTGCTTTTAACGCATCTTTCTGGCTAAACTCAGCATTTTTTATTGCAATGGTATCACCAGCTGCTTTAGCGACCTGGACCGCTCTTTCAGCCTTAGCGATAACCTCCATTGCTTCAGAGTACCGTGTACGGAACCTATCTTGAGCAGGATGGCAATGCTTCATCAAAACATCTTGAGTACTCTTAGGGTCGAAGAATGCGTCAATAAACGCCTCTACTTCATTCCAAAAATAAATATGCTGCTCATCTAGTTTGTCTTTCAGATCTGCGGCAAGGTTCGGATCAGAAACGTCTGCTAACTCTGCGGTTTTGTAAAACGGCATAAATGCAGTCAAAATGTCATCTGGATCGTTCACAAAATCCAAAATAAACGTCGCATCCTTACCAGCATACGTACGATTCAAACGAGAAAGCGTCTGTACGGCATCAACGCCACCAAGTTTTTTATCAACGTACATTGCGCAAAGCTTAGGCTGATCAAATCCCGTCTGAAACTTATTCGCTACAATCATGACCTGGTATTCGTCCGTATCAAATGCTTCGCGCATATCACGGCCAAGCAATCCGGGGTTCATGCTCGTTTCTGTAAACGGCTCAGGTGCATTATCGTGATCTATAACCTCACCCGAAAACGCCACCATTGCAGAAATATTACCGCATACGTCCCGATTCTCCGCGACATACTTATCAAAAGCCAATTTATACCGCACGGCAGCCTTTCGAGAATCTGTTACGACCATCGCCTTTGCCTGCTGGTTGAGTAATGGCGCTACATTTTTTCTAAAATGTTCCAGGATAACATGGACTTTTTGACTAATATTGTGCGGGTGCAACCTTACCCATTTAGCAATCGAAGTTGCGCCTTTTTTAGCATCAACTTCTTCATCACCATCTCCATTTTGCAGCCCTAATTTGCACGCCATATTGTAGGTGGTGTAATTTTTCAGCACATCAAGAATGAAGCCTTCTTCAATTGCCTGGCGCATTGTGTACACATGGAACGCCTGGGGAAGATTCGTCTTTGACGGTGGTAATGCTGGATTTGGCAATCGCCCGAAGGTTTCAAGTGTTTTTGCTTTTGGAGTCGCCGTAAAGGCAAAGTAGCTAATATTTTTAGATGCCTTTCTGCTTTCAACAAGCGCATCGAGCATATCTTCAGAAGACAAATCTAAGTCCTCTTCTTGCTGCTCAATACTTAAAACTTCGCGAAGCTGCCTTGCTGTATTACCAGTTTGGGAAGAGTGAGCCTCGTCTGCGATAATCGCGTAACCGCGTCCATGCAGCGTTGTTCTCTGTTGAAGCATCTCCAAAACAAACGGGAAGGTCTGAATCGTTACGATAATAATCGGCGTATTACTTTCCAATGCATCAGCAAGTTGAGTAGATTTAGCACCGCCTTTATCCCGATTGATACAACAGACAACACCGCTGGCATGTTCAAACTGAGCAATTGTATCTTGAAGCTGTGCATCAAGCACAGTTCTGTCAGTCACAACAATTACTGAATTAAAAATCTTTTTATCCTGCTCAGTACGCAGAGATGCGAGTTGATGCGCTGTCCAAGCTATTGAGTTAGACTTACCGGAACCGGCACTATGCTGGATAAGATACTTGTTACCTGTCCCTTCTCTACGGGCTGTATCAATAAGCTTTGTTACAGCGGCCCACTGATGGAAACGCGGAAAAATCAGTGTCTCATGAGTATATTTAGTGCCATCCCACCGCTCTTTCTCTTTTCTTTCCAAATGAAGAAAACGACCAAGTATCCGCAGCCAGTTATCAGGCTGCATAACTTCATTCCACAAGTATGCCGTCGCATAACCTTCTTTTGGTTGTGGGTTCCCCTTACCGCCTTCAAGCGTACCTTTGTTGAATGGCAAGAAGAACGAGTCACGGCCTTGTAAATTCGTACACATCGAAACGTCATTCTGCGTGACAGCAAAATGCACCAACGCTCGCTTACCAAACGCAAATAATGGCTCAGGGCGTCTTGTAGCGGGGTCAACAGGAGGACGATCTCGTTTGTATTGAGAAATGGCGCATTCTATGGACTGCTTAAATTCAGACTTCAACTCAAGCGTAGCAACCGGAACACCATTCACAAACAACACTAGATCAAGGCGGCCACCGTATCCATGTGGTGAATATGTAACTTCCGGTACAACACGCAAAATATTCTTAGAGTACTGCTGGATAGTTTCAGGGTTCAAACCATGATCCGGCATAAAGCGACATAGTTGGACACGAGCACCCCTGTCCTTAAATCCTTTGCGCAGCACATCCAATGTGCCTTTCTTATCTAGGTGTTTTGATACACTACGAATAAAGTACTTTTCCGTATCCGCTGGATACATGATGGAAAATTTATCCCACTGCTCCGGAAACGCACTTTTCATAAACGCTAAAGCGTCTTCTGGGTACAGCGCATGTTCCCTGTCGTACTTATCTGCCGTACCAACACTCCACCCCTGCGCTGCCAGTGCACTTACGATATCTTGCTGAAAAAATTTCTCTCTTGCGTCAGCCATAACTATTCTGCCATGCCCCATTGTTTTTTGAGAGCAGCTAAGGTCGGTAACCATCTGTCACTTTTGGGACGACATACCACATTCCTTATGCCATACAACCCCAAGTCAGATACCGCTTTATTGCCAGTCACTTTCTTTTCCCAATTGACCTTCAATGCATAAAATGCATACTCAGTTCCATCATTTTCTGCCAATTTAGCAATAAACGGACTTAACTCTGATAACAGTTTCTCTTGCCCTTCAAACTCAACCTTAAACTCCCCCATTGGGATTGGCTGACTTTCAATTGAACCAACCCCGACGTACCCATGCTGAACCCACTTAACCCAAACTCGAACGTCTTTTTTTAATTTTAGGAAAGTACTGCTATACCACTTCCCACCGCCAGCGGCGATGAAACCATATTTATATGCAAGTTCCCACTCAAACGCAGGCCACAGGGAAGCATAATACTCACCATTCCAATTTTGAACTTTTGATTCAGTCTCCTGAACTTCCATTCTTTTTCTGGTGAACTTCTGCTGCCACTCATTTGCTTCGCGGAGTGGAATTAATTTTTGTGCATGTAATAATAAGACGTCTTGATAACGGTATGGGCTAAGCGTATAGCATGAGACATCCAACCCTTGAGAATTCAACCAAAGAACCGTTGCTACAACTTCATCCGTAAAATTCTGTGCAACTAAATAAATTCTTACCTTTTCTCCAAGATTATACTCGTCAACCTCACCTTGAAAAAACTCACGGAGCACCGCTTCAGCCTCACTGACACTATTGAATTCTCGATATTCTTGCAGAGTAAGAATTATATCTTCCCGACTCATTACAGATAACATGCCTGCATAGCGGATCGCTTGAAGATCTGGCGCACTGTCAGTACAGCCTCGCTTAAGCTCAATAACCACCAAGTTTCCATCTAGATCAAGAGCGAGAATATCTATAGCCTTCTGACTTCCAGCCCATTTATTGTATTCTCTTGATATTACCAATAGGCCATCTTCTAACACACTAATGTCAGTCGCAAGTGCTTCTTGAATATGATCTACTTCCCGTATATTCTCTGAACAAAATGAAGTTGGAGTAATCTTGTCGAGCTTCGTTCCATCATTTGTAAAAGTATACAGTGACATTATATTAACTAGCTCCTTTCATAACTCATTTGAAACAACTGCATTGCTTTTAAAATATCTTCTTCAGTACGAATTGTAATTTCAAGATCGCCAGTGCCCCAATGTCCAACGCCTCGAACATCGCGGGTAAAACCTGCTTCAAGCTCAACTGATTCTGGATCAACTTTTACGTACACATTTAAATTCGGATCAGCTGCATTCGGATTTATGATAATCGTTGCAAAATTTTTGAGACGCTTAAAGGCATAGTAGAGTTTAAGTTGCTTTTCTTGCACATCTTCGCCTAGAGTCCGTAAGTGCTCACACAGCATCTCGTACACAGGCAAAAGGCGCTCAGGAGCTTTCGTTAAATGTCGTTCATGCTCACTCATTGCCGTTTTTTCAACTGAAGCCAAAACACACACACTACGTTTCTTCTGTTCTGCAGGAACATTCACCAACTCGAACATTAGGTAGCGCTCATCAAACAAACGGTAACGGATCAGCTCAATGGTTCTTTCAATCTGCTGCACAGCATGTTCATCGTAACGGGTAAAATCAGCAGCTATGCAAAGAAGACGCGGTACACTCCAATCAATATTGGAAGCCACCTCTTCACCAAATTTACCCTGAACTAGTAACTGAAACTCCGCCTGATGCTCCATCAACCAATCGAGATAAAACAATCCCTGATTGATAACGTTTTCGCTTACATCACGCTTGTATTCAATAATGACAGGACAATTGTTCTCATCCAGCCCCAATGAATCAATACGCCCTCTATGGCGATTGCCTGTTGAATATTCAGAAGCAAGAAAACGAACACCGAGAAACGACTCCATGTTGTTTTCAATAAGGGTCTGAAGCTTCTTTTCTACATCAGCATTTTTCGGTTCAAGTTCACGCACAGTACCATTGGAATAGTCAAACAGCTTAATATCACTCATAGTATTTACCTCAAAAAAATATCGCCGCTCAAAAATTGAACGGCGATATAAATTTGTCAATCGAATTTAAGGAATAAGTTATTTTTCTGAATAGATAACACGTAATGACGATGCGACACGGCGCAGTGTTGAACGTATTCTGGGTGCAACAGGATGCACCTCAGCAATGCGAGACTCCATCCAAGCGATTGTGACATCCATTTCTTCAATTAATCGTTTATTCTTATCTTCTGGCCCATACCCATTCTCTGCCCAACTATCGCGTAACCCACGAAGAATCCGCAAGGAAGGTTCATAGTATTCCACAAATCTTCTTAGCTCAAAAACGACTGCAAGCTGCCTATCAAGACGCATAGGACGGCTTTTATCCTCACGCTCTACAAGTTGCTTAACCAAGGCGTGGTACGTTTTGAACTGAAGATTTTTTTGTTCCTGCCGCTTTTGGAAAATATATTGGAAAGCAAGCCAAAGAAGAGGAATTGCAGCAAGAGCGGCACTGACTACACCAGTTAACTCTGAAAGTGTCATTCTCGCCTCCATTAATCCTTATTCCAGTCACGAACATCAATCTTACCAGTTACGGCTGCGGATATGAGGGCGGTGCGGCGCTCTTTGAGGAGATCCACTTTTGCTTTTGCAACTTCAGAGAGCTTATCCAACTTGATAGACACTCTTTCTAAATACTTCAAAATCTCTCCCCGTTCCTCATAAGGAGGAACTGTAACAGGAGTCTCTAAAATATTGGTTGCTGAAATAGATGCTAAGTTAGTGCTCTGTTTTGATTTTGAAAAGAAATAAAATTTTGTTGAAGAAGCTCTGGTGACACAAGCTAACCACTCTGGCTCAACAGCATGAGGTCGGATTGCAAACACATGATTCTGATGAATGCAGGGAGCAACTTTGCCATTCCAGACTGTTCCACGCCCAAGCTTATCGTTATCCCCACCCTCATTCATAAGCACGTCGCCCTCCTTCAAGAGATAACGTTCCAACTCATGAGGCTGAATATCTATTTCTGCAACATCCTCTAAATTCACATAACCATCTTGCACATTAGCAACTCGCAAGTATGGGACAGTAATAGACTCAACTTTTGATAAGTCTTTTCCCTTTGCAATCCCTGATTGAAGACTTGCAATATGCTTTAATCGTTTAACCCCCCAATGCTCCGGCACTTCCCCCAGCCATTCAACGCCGGAGTCTTTCATTGGAGCATCAGGATTCAGCCCTTTGGTTACAGCATGAGAGATTACCGCCTGCCGCTTCTCTTTAAGCAACTTAATAAGCTTTTCCTGCTTCTCAATAAGGCGATCAATTTTTACTGTTTCGTGGTCGAGGAAGGCGGCTATTGTGTTGCAATCTTTATGTGGAGGAGTACAAATCGCAGCATTTTTAATAAGTTCTTGGTTTAAGATTTTCGCACCATAAATATTTTCTGATGCATTTTGAAGAACATACAATGGCAAAGCATAATATAAAAATCTAAGTGGGCTTCCAGCTTCATCTTTTAAAAATGAAGCTATAGCTTCATTTGTATACAGATCACGTCCTGCAAAAGCTACATTTCCTACTGAAAGTTTAAAGCTAAATAAAAGCGATCCAGAAGGAGTAACCTGCATTGAAGCTTCACTTACAGCGGTGTCCGAAATGTGTTTTGCACTATCAGTAAGAACAGAGACATTCATATCTGAAATATTTACCCACACATTGGACCCAATAAAATTTTGACTATTTTTTGTAGGAGGAGTCCAACCCACTTGAAACCGAGTACAATGCTTGACCTTAGTACAATTCCACCCCAATGGCACATCGCCCAACCATTCAACACCAGAGTCTTTATACTCTGAATACGGCTTGTATTTACCCATTAGGAATGTACCTCCTGAAGGAGAGTCATGATCTCTGCGCTAAGGCCGTCGAGTTCTGCATCAATCTCTTCGAGAGGGCGTGGTGGTACGTACTTGTAGAAATGGCGGTTGAATGGAATCTCGTACCCTACTATGCCTGCTTTGCCATCTTTTTCATCAGTCTTGGACTCGTCAATCCATGCATCTGGAACATGCGGCAACACTTCACGGACAAAGTAGTCTTCTACTGATTCAGTAAGTGGTACATTTTCATAATCGCGGAGATTAGAATTAGCTTCCGGCTTACCCTTAGTAATGCAAGCTTTTGCTTCGCTATCATGTTCTGAAAGATGCTTTTGCAACAATTTGAGCTGGACTACGGAAAGTTTTACGCCAGCCTTTATGATCGCCTTTTTAAACACGTCACGAGAAAGATATTTTTCATCATGCGCTTCCAGTGCGTCGAGAGTCTGCGCTTGCAATGTTACATCCCACTTAGTCCAGGCTTTATCAGCAATAAGGGCAGCAATGCGAGCTTCATCTTTAGGATAAAACGCAAGCTGTAACGGACGCTCGACTGTTATACGACGGTAGCCAAAGGCGGTTGTATCGAACAACTTGCAGCTTTCAGACGATTCAAACTCACCGTACTGCTTCACAATGGAATCAATCTGCCCATCATCAAGCATCCGACGCTTAGAACCAAGTGATTTGCGCATAGGCACAAACAAGTCTGTGGCATTAATGAGCTGTACCTTGCCCTTACGTTCTGCTGACTTGCGATTGCTGAGAATCCAAATATAGGTGGCAATACCTGTGTTGTAGAACATGTCTGTTGGCAGCGCGACAATTCCTTCCAGCAAGTCATTTTCAAAAATATACCGACGGATTTCGCTTTCGCCGGAACCAGCACTACCAGTAAAGAGCGGAGAACCATTCAGAATAATACCGATACGGGAGCCGCCCTGATCTGCCGGTTTCATTTTACTAATGAGATGCAGAAGGAAGAGCAAAGAGCCATCTGAAACACGAGGGAGTCCGGCACCGAATCGACCACCATGCCCTTTAACTTTATGCTCATCCTGAATGACTTTTTGCACCTTTTTCCAGTCCACACCAAACGGTGGGTTAGAGAGCATGTAGTCAAATTTTTCATATGGAAGCTGGTCATCAGAAAGAGTATTGCCAAGCTTAATGTTGGAAACTGCCTGATTCTTAATGAGCATATCGCCCTTACAAATTGCATACGATTCTGGATTAAGTTCCTGTCCATGCACATTCACAACAGCGTTCTGGTTCATTTCAGACATAAGCGCTGTGCCTTCAGAAAGGAAACCACCTGTTCCTGCTGTTGGGTCGTAAAGAGTACGAATTGCACCAGGCTGCGTTAAGGACTCATCGTCATCCATAAACACAAGGCTCGTAGCAAGATGAACGATGTCACGAGGGGTAAAGTGTTCCCCTGCTGTATCGTTAGAGGATTCAGCAAACTTTCGGATCAGCTCTTCAAAAGTCAAACCCATTTCATAGTTGCTAAGCTTCGCCGGAGAAATATCCAGTGAAGAAAACTTCTGTACAACCAGATATAGCAAATTCGCTTTGTCCAGCATCTCCAAGTACTCAGAGAAATGGAAGTGATCAAAAATTTCGCGTGCCTCTACACTAAAAGCTTGAACATAGGCTTCAAGGTTTTCGAGAAGCTGTGTTTCACCAAGATTACCAAGATTCATAGGTGATGTATTATAAAAAGGCTGCTTGGCTGCATTAGAAAGCAAAGCCGGAAGTGCATCGCCAAAGCTTTCACCCTGCTCAGCCACTTGCAATACCGCATCTTTTGTTGGTTCCAATACACATTCAAGACGGCGAAGAAGCGTAAAGGGAAGAATCACACGCCCGTACTGAGATTGTCTAAAGTCTCCACGCAGCAAGTCAGCAACAGCCCAGATAAAGTTCGCAGTAGCAGTAAAATTAACCACAAAAACTCCTATATTCAGCATGATAGCATGGCTATCAAATTAGTATAATCAAGAGCTGTGGTTGTATGGCTTTAGGAGATGTGTGGCAAGGGGAAGGTGGAAGCTTCTGCAACCTAGTAAAGACTAAACGTTGGCACACCTTAAATACCAGAGGAAATAACTGTCTAACAACGTATAGCATGTCAAAAAAGAGCGACCATCAAACAGGTGCCATTGAGAAAACTCCAAAGACATATCCCCCCCCCGCAGTAACAATAGGCAACATCCCCAAATATAGTGCTTAAACATCTTGAAAGTACAAGTCGATAGCTTTATCAGTCTACGTATATTTAATACTCTCGGGAGGGTGTATGACTCAACGATTACCACATGCTCTTTTTTTGCTTGTTTTTATGGTGCTAGTTACAGGCTGTAATTTCCATCCAACACTTGATACTTCTTCTGATGAAAAATTTCGCTCCTCTATCAAAATGCTCACTGAAGATCTAAGCCAGGCTGAACATCAAAAATTCGAAAGCTGCATGGCAATACTCATTACCGATGGAAGATCAACAAAACTCCCTGAAGGTAAGTTAGAAAATCTCTTCATCCTTAGCGTGAGTCCTTTCATGAAATTTAACGATAAACTCGTTGCCCTTCATGGAATGACAGCCGATCAAATTATTGAGCAAAGTAAGGTCGTAAGAGAAAAATACGAATTTAACCGTCTTACTAAAAGAAAAAACAGACTTCTTGAGTACATTGCTCACTTGGAGCAAACAAAAAAAGAAGCTGCAAAAGAAAAGCTAAGAAAACAAAGTGAGGCTGAAGAAGAAAAAAAATTGCTCGCTGAGGAAAAGGAAATCAGCAAGCAATTAGCGATCGTTAATGAAAAAATTACGTATAAGAAAAAATCAAAGTATTGGGATATGGCAACGTATTCATGCAAAATAGTAAACAAAGGCCCTCTTCCAATCTCCTCATATTATATTAAGTTTTCTGCTCAACAGCCAACGTCATCTAAACACAAGACGACCACATATAAACATATCAATCAGTATAACTTAAATTTCCAACAAGAGGATTCTTTTGAGGTTACACTTGATTTTACCTATTCCCCGACTCCTTCTGGAAAAATCAAAAAAATTAGCATGCTTCCTATAGAAATCGTTAAGGCAACAAGTAAAAAATATGATGATTTCAAAAAGAATAAATATCGCTCATTCTCCCTACTCTCCTCAACTTTTTCTCAATACAATGAAAAGAATCTCATCAATTCTCGTAACGAATTAGAGCAAGTTGAAACAAAATTAAAAACATTCTCGAAACAGAAATAGTAAAAAAGCCCTCACTGGAGGGCTTTTTTACTAACTCACCCAACTAGATATTTTTATATAACAGTAAGTTATCGATGATAAAAAAATAAATCCACACGAAAGGACATAACCAGCTGCATTAAAATACATCCACCATTTCATATCATGATCGGAAACTTTCAATCTTCCGCATATAAACCCCCAGCAATAATCAAAAAATCTGGATGAAGCAGAAAGCGTCCATGTGTCATTGTAATCCTTACCATTTTCAAAGTAAGCATCAAGCTTCTTAATACCTCTTGCCGATATGTACATAAAATTAAACGAAAAAATCATCAAAAAAAGACCTAACGGCAGAAACACCCCCTTACCCATGAACACAATTACCATCTGTACAGCTTCTTTCATCTTGCCCGCTTACTTTATGGTTGCTCAACATTCCAATCAAACATCACGCAAGAAAACTAAGATAGAAGTCAATCACTGCACATGAAAGTAATATAAAAAGGCCTGTAACGTACCCTAACGCATTAAAATACATCCACCACCGCATATCATGATTTTCTACTTTCAGCTTACCGGTAATGAACTTTTGGCAATAGCCGAAATAGCGAAAATTAGCCCCGATGCTCCAAGTATCATTGTAATCTTTACCATCTTCAAAGTAAGCGTCTAGCTTTTTTATGCCGCTTGCTGAAACATATATAAAATGAAAAGAATGAATACCAAAAATTGCACCTAATGTATAAAATACCCCATTTCCTAACACACGTTGTAACGTTTCTATTACGACCGTAGTATCCGCCATGTTATATCCCCACCATACACTTATTAAATTTGTTCAGTATTCCAATCAAAAAAGCCACCATGAGCCTCTCCGAATTCGACAACATCCTCAATCAAATCATAAGCTTTATCAGCAAGAAACGAGAAAAACTTACTACCATATTTCGCTCCGTAATAAGCACCTACTGCGGCTCCAGCGAGAACCGCAACACCTAAAACGAAGGGACCAACTGTTACGGCAGCAGCGCTTGCTGAGATCAAAGCTGCTGCCTTTCCAATAACAATTGTCGCTGCTGCTGCACCTAAGTTTCCTCCATAAAAGCCACCACCAACTCTTGCAGCTTGTACCGAAATCGCCTTGATAGGTTTACCTTCTTCCGAAGTAAAAGCCTCCGCAATAACTGGAATAGAGCCTAACGAATCTAAAACAACTCCGAATACACCAAGTCTTTTCGTCCCCTTCAACCACTTTCCGATGGCCCCTAATCTCTCTGAAAAACCTTTTATAACTCCGTTAGCGTCCAATATATCTTTCCCATGATAAACAATACTTTTTACTGATAGACCCAGTGTTTTTTTCAGCTTCTTGTATATTGGTATTCCCACACAATTAAATGTCATTCGATGCAAAGCTGAATCTAATTGTTTAAATAATTTTGCTCTCTCAGAGTAAAAAGCAGACGATAAATATTTTCTTGAGCCAATGGACACAACTTCATTACAAAAAAGTTCATGTATCGATTTGAAAGTCTTTTCAACTGACTTGAGATGAGCTTCAACACCAGCAAGGATGGTTCCGTATGCTGCAAGCGAATCACTATAACCATCCTTACTTACCACATAATCCATCAGAGGAAAGAAGCGCACAGCAATTTGAGCCTCTTCTTCACTAACTGAATGTAAGCTCGTCGAAACCTTTTGTGCCTCTGCTTTCAGCTCATTCAACTCTGCCAATTCTTCATCTGTCTTTGGTTCCCGTGTAGGAAGAACAATTATCTCACCTTCGCGAACATAGCCTTTAAGATGATCATTGTGCCGATCAATGAAAGAGCGCTTATCTTGCTGGTACTTACTTGGAAGCAAAGCGACGATTGCATCTGCTTTTGACTGACCTTTTTGAGATTCAGACCAACCGCATAAAAACTCTGTTCTTTCCTGCTGTTCGGCTGGTTCATCAGGCACAATAGGTTCTGATGTATATTCATCGACCTTAAAAATATCCTCTAGAACTTCATAAGACACCCCAGACATGAGCCGTTGCTTACCGGAACTTTTCACTGCATTGACCTTAGAACAGAAGCCATCACTGCCCCTAACACAGGCCGTCATCGTTCCGAACCCGTTGGAATCATCCAGCAGGAAGACTCTTCCGTCTTCAACATCCCGTACCAACTTGTTTAATTGAATATCCCGATTACCAAAAGGCGAAACATACTGCCCCAGACCTTGAATATGAACCCAAGGAGTACTGAACGATTCACGCAGCTTACGAGTAGCAATAAATGGATTAACTACTTTCTTTGCATCATCTGCAAACATTGCAGTGAACGCTACAAGTCGAAAAGTCACAACAACCTGTCCTTCTTTTATAAATTTAAAATACAGGAGCTTTACTAAGCAAATTTCATGCAATTTATAAAAGACAACATTATTAGACCGTTATGACTTTAGCCCAAACATGTGAGCAACTTATTGCTTAAAAAACGAGCAACTTATTGCCCGATTGGCAACTTATTGCCCGATTGGCAACTTATTGCCAGCTAAGCACTACGACCTCTGCCTTTTTTTCTATTATTCTCTCTAAACCGTCTTGCTCTTAACTTCTCAGCAAATTTTCTTGCTTCATTATCCTTGTTGGCAATAATCTCTTTCCGATTATCCCGAACCACCCCACCATCTTTAAGCTTGTAAGTAATATTCCCCTCATTATCGACGGTGTAGGTCATACCTTCCAACAACTTCACCACAGGGCGCTCTTTAAATGCAGCTTGGTCTTTCTTTTTCGATGATTGAAGTACGGCCAAAGCAACGGTGTTGCCGGCTTCGGCTTCCTGGCGAAGAAACTCATTCCAGTTGCCGTATGGGACTTCTTCTTTGATCTTTGATCGCTTCTCTGCATACTTCTTCTTAAGTTGCTCTTCGTGACGTAACTGCTCGGCCTTGGCAGCGCTGACGAGATAGCGTTTTTCTTTCCAGGCTAGTGTGCCGTCTACGCGGTACTTCTTGATTCTGATCTTCCATTGCAGCTTTAATTTCTGCATTTCAAGCTCGCGCTCAACCTTCTGTTGCTCAAACATAGCTTTGCGTCTTACGATGCCAGCTTTGTACTCCTGCAGGAGCCTTCCTCGTTCCGGATCACGATGCATGGGCTTACTGCTGTATTCACGTTTCGGGTTTACTTTCCTACCTTGCTCAAGTGGGATCAGCTTACCGAATTCAACCTCTAACTTGGCCCGTGAGTATTCTCGGCCAAGGCTGCTTAACTTCGCGTGAGGCTGACTCGTTCCCCTTATAGTAAGGTCTGCGACCACAGCGCCACGGCCGCGCTCTTTGATTGTGACGTTCAGTTCGTCATGCAGGGTATTCTGAAAGTCTTTCCATGAAAGCGCAGAGTCACGCGCAGCTTCGATAATTCCCTTGTGCCGTTTCAGGTAGCCATCAAAGCTTTCTTGGCCGGTGTAGGCTTCCAGCGCTTCCGCTTTTTCGTTCTTCTTAGACTTCTCTAACGAACTCGACTCGAAGGTTTCCATCGTTTGATAGAACTTTTGCTTCGCCTCAAATTCACCCAAACGCTCTTCTAAGGCTGTTTTGCCCAGCGAGGTGTGAATCTCTACGCCAGAAACTCTGCCCCCTCTACCTGCCCCTTCAAAGGGAGTGAGCTGCACATCGTCCTTGCAAGTCATCTGTAAGCCATACAAAGCCATTGTTGCGTGAACATGCTCCCATGATTTAGCCGCTTTAACTGCCGGCAGAATCCTCTCCTTTCTGTCTGTGAGGTAGCAATGCAGCTCCTTGCGTTGCTTCCTTCCTGGGTCGATGGCTATGTCATATTCTTTCTCAAGTTTCCGGCACAGCTCATCGCGCTTCCAGTAGTCATAATACGGGGCATGGCGAGTTTTCTTTTCTGGATGAATCATATTGTAGGCAACGTGCATATGCGGATTCGCTGTATTGTTATGTACTCCGCAATGGCGTTGGTGATCTTCAAAGCCAAGCACTTCAGCAAAGCGATGCTCAATCTCTTTAAAATCTTTCTCTGTGAGCGTTGCTTCGTCTTCCGGCCGGAAGGAAACAATGAGGTGGTAGGTCTTTTCTTTTTTCGTGCGTGTATTGCAATCCTGAGTCGCTAGCACTTCAGATATGCCTAATTGAAAATCATCCCCAGCCATGCAGCCGGCGCTCCACGCCATAAGGCACTTCTCGCCTTCATGCGAAGCATCGGCAATGTAGTTGGCCAGACGTGCGTAGTTGTCGTTCTTCGGTTTAGGGGAAGGCTGTTTTGTTGAGATCATCGACCTCTCCCAGAATTCCGATTCAGTACAATACACTCAGTTGTACTAATAAGCTGTCGCAGCTCTTCCTGTCTGTCCTCAATCTGGTGTAAGATTCGGCGCACTTCCTTATGGCTCGCTATCTTGTTCACGCCATCGGTTAACGCCAATTTAAAAAGCCCACCAAGACGACCGAGGTCAGCATTGACCTTCAGCAGATTTAAGAATGCTTCTTTATCCACCTTGGAGTTGACTTCCTGCCCCAACACAACACGGCGCATGAACTCAGATACAGAAAGACCGCATTGCTCGGCCAAGGCAGCAATGCGGTCACGTTCTGATTCTGTCATGTAGGATTTCATGCAGACCTTACGTTTCTTTTCTGGAGATTTTTGATTCATAGAACAGGCTCGCTAAGCCACCTCTTTTAAAGCCAGAGCCGCACTCAACTTACCCCAAACAATAAGCAACACTTTGAGCACATCTTTTTCAGGAACAAACTCAGGTGAACCGATCCCCGTTGTTCTTTCAAACTCTTTCATCACTTCCTCATAAGAGCGAGTATCAGCATGATACACCCATAAATCCAATGCGCCACGTAGCATGGAATAACTCTCATCTGAGCATAGTGTTTCTGTCTGAACATTTGGAATATACGGCCGCTCTATTCCCATCCAGACGTATTCAAGGGCTATCTCATAGGATTCAAGACCCAAGTCTTCTAGTCTTGCCAGTTTAAAATACGCGCACAACTCTGCGGAAGTTTCATCATAGGTTCTATTTTCTATAGCGGCATAAATTCGTAATGCACCTTTTAAGGCAAGCATTCTCTTGGCATCGATGCAAAGTTTAATCACGCGAGGCGTAACCTGCCTAACTGTATTCCTCGTGGCAACTGGCGGACGACATAACGCAAACTCTTCAGCAACATTGAGCATAAAATCTTTAACTCGTTTTCCGGAGTAATGCTGCATCATCAGATTAAATCCGGCCTGTGTCATTGCCACGATAGAAATACGCTCTCTTCCTTCAACGACTGCTTCACCAATACGAAAATTATGCTCCATTACTTCGAGAGGCTGCTCAAGAGCCCAAATATTAGCCACCACATGGCTGTGCTCAACTTGCAATTCCTCAGCAACCGTTAATGAAGTTATGACATCAAGTTCTAAATATTTTTGTAAATATCTTCTACCCAAAGGAGAACTCTCGACCACTGGAGCCATTTCACGATTAAAGTAGGCATCCTCCAACTTCTCGAACACATCCCATGCTGCGTCAGTTTCAAGCATTTTTGCGTGACGAGCTGCGCCCCGTTCTGTCCATAGCATTAAGACTGGTGCTTGAATTGGAATTTCCACTTGGGGACAATTTGTCGCCAAGCGTTTTATCTCTTTTAGCTCATCTCCTTCGAGCTTAAAAAAGTGCTTTCCTTCAACAAAGCGATGTTCATTACGTTTATAATTTTTCTTTATACTGCCAGCATCACAACCATAAAACGTTGCTAGTAACTGAGTATGAATTACCGGATGTGTTTTATAGACCAGCGGTTCACATGTTTCCACTTCAATCGAAGCTGGTAATTGGACAAGAATTTCTTTTTCGCCCTGTTTCTTCTGTTCCACCGGATCAATCCCACACGCTATCAGTTCCTCTGCTACTATACGCATCCCGCGCGCGTCTTTTAGCCCCACATTAGGATAAGAACCAAATGACATTCTATTGCGATGTCCGTTCAACTGGTAACGATAACGCCAGTGCTTCTTCCCTTCTGGGGTAATCTCCAATTGCAATCCATCCCCGTCGGGCAATGCGTATGTTTTCTCTGTTGGTTTAGCATTTTTAATTTTCATTACATTCAGTTTCATCTCAGCTTTCTCCCTGTGTATGTCTTCAGACTGCATCGTGTGTTTTCTTACGTTGAGCCGATAGGCGAATAAGTTCTTCCCCACCTTTAGGTGGCAGGCTGTGATGTGGCACATTCGAAGAATGGGACCACATCACATGTCCTGCCGTTGGACTCCGAGAGAGTAAAGCACAGTCAAGAATATTTGGCGATAACTATTTGTAATTTATTACTATCTATTACTCCCTATCATTGTTTATCACTAATTATTACTCCCAATCACACCAGCGTATGACTTTTCCCAATACAAAAAAACATCTAACGAAATTATCGCTAGATGTTACCAAGGCTCAACCCAAGGCCTCTACCTGAAGGCATATTTACAAATCAATCCGTTGGAATGTTTACGTTGAACCTATACTTTACGTTCTCATCAAAAATGAGATTATTTATAGGGTTACTTTGCTTTTTCAAAAAAAGAAAAAACTATACTCATATCAAAAAAAAATAAGGCAAGACATGGCCATTCCATCTACCATTAAAAAACTTGATCTATTGCGGTCCGAAATTGGAATCCTCTTTGGCCTCATGACGACAACCATCATTTATACCTTCGGACAAGCTTGGCTACTAGACCTCTCAAATCCCATCAAATTTACTCTTTTATTTATTTGGTTCTTTACAACCATGTTGTGGCTTTCTTTTCGAGTTGTAAACCATGCTGATTGCCTAGCTATAATTCTTGGAGAGCCCTTCGGAACCCTCATCCTGACCCTTTCAGTCATTAGCATCGAAGTCGTGATGATTACAGCAGTCATGCTTACAGGTGAAAGTTCAATTACACTCGCCCGAGACACAATGTTTTCTGTTTTTATGATTGTTTTAAACGGAATATTGGGGCTAACACTTGTCATAGGTGGACTAAAGCACTCTGAACAAGATTTTAATGAAGCTGGTTCAAGGTCATACTTGTCTCTCCTTGCTTCTCTTGCTGTTTTAGGACTTGTTGTGCCCCGATTTACTACATCAGCTCCAGGGGGCCAAATAAGTCCGCTACTTGCCGTTTATTTGTTATTAGTTTGTTCTGGGCTCTACGCAATTTTCTTATTAGTTCAGACTAAAAGGCATAGCAGCTTCTTTATGCAACCCCTTATTATTGAAAAAGAAAACAACAACATAATTCAAGATCATGAAGACCTAAAAATCTATTCAATATCATATCACGTTTTTATGCTCTGCTTATCTATGCTTCCAATCGTCCTTATGTCTAAGGGAATGGCAAAACTTGTTGATCATGGAATCTCCGAATTAGAAGCTCCACATGCACTGGGAGGATTCTTAGTTGCCATCCTTGTTCTTTCTCCTGAAGGGCTTAGTGCGATAAAGGCTGCCATTGCAAACCAAGTGCAACGAACGGTCAACATTGCAATGGGGTCAGCACTAGCAACAATAGGCCTAACTATCCCAGCCATTCTGGCTGTCAGTCTTTTTACAGGCAAGCGAATTGAATTAGGGCTTGATTATCTTGATATTGTTCTACTTTCTTTAACGCTTTTGGTAAGCGCAATTAATTTTGGTTGTGGAAAAACAAATATCCTACAAGGGGCCGTGCATTTATTGTTATTCTTTTCGTATACGCTCCTTATGTTTGATTCTTAATGCATATAACAATTGGATAAGATTTGTATGATCAAGAAACCAAAGAAAGAACGATTCAATTGGGTAAATAACAAAATATTTCTCAGCTTCTACGGAGTGTTACTTTTTTTAATTCTCTTTACTGTTTTGATTTTAATAAACCTATCGACTCAAGTCGAAGATATCGAAGAACAGTTAAGATACACTTTACCAAAAGTTTTAGATTCACCTCACAATGCAAAAGCTCTCGCCTACATCCATACGGTTTACGTACCAATATACTCTCATATCTATACAAAGAGTGGAAAACCACAACTTCTCGAAGCGACGTTAAGTATTAGAAATACAGACCAAAGACTTCCTATTTCCATTAACCGTATTGAGTATTTTGGAAGCGATGGAGCATCCTTAAAAAAATATTTAAATAAACCAGTGACTATTGGTCCGTTGGCGGCACTAGAGTTCCTAGTTAACCAAACTAATATTGAAGGCGGAGCTGGTGCCAACTTTATTGTTGAATGGGGCGCAAAAGAGAGCTGTAATACTCCCATTATTGAGGCAATCATGGTTGGCGACGAAGGAATTTCATTTGTTCGGTCTAGCTTCCCAATTAATAAATAGATGCCATTTTATATAACCTTTGTATGCTCGAATTCAGGAGCTTAAGAACCGAATTAATCTTAGATATTATTTTGTGGGCTATTACCACGCAACCCAGGGTCTTAAGTATTAAAAAATCCCCTCCGAGGTCTCATAATGCTCGCAAAAAAAATTCGCCAACTTATCATCACGAGTTGCTTGTTACTTCTAGCTGTGACAGCCAACGCAGAGATTACCTCCGAGCCTACAACTAAAAATGGCGGCGAAAAAATCAGTTCAGAGAAAATATTAGAATTTCGTCCAATACAAACTGATAGCCCCCGGCAAACTATCGAGACTTTCATATATATTGCCAACGAGTTAGAAAAAATAGCCTTACAAGGTAACCTTGACATCGCAAGCGATACGCCAGAAATTTACGATCGTACCCTTTTTCTTATTGAACAAGGAATTGCACTTGTTGATCTTTCATTACTGCCAGAAGGATCAATACGAGAAGTCGGGTCATCTACCATAGCCTACTTACTAGACATTTTTAATCGTGTTGAATTTCCCAACGTTGAAACAATTCCAGATTCACACGATGCCGACTCCCCCCTTTCATGGCGAATCCCAAACACTCCTATTCGAATTGTAAGAATTACAGAAGGCACTAGAATAGATGAATATCTATTCTCAGCATCAACCCCTGATGAAGCCAAACGTTTTTATCTAGGACTTTCGGAACTGCCTGACTCCCACACATCAGCATTAGAAAACTGGACAGAGACTCTACCGCAAATCACAGGGCCAGCGATTCCTGCGGAGGTTGTCCATGTTATACCAGACGCTCTCAAGCTATTATGGTTGGACACTCCAATTTGGAAGATTCTAATTATTTTATCTTTATTCACCATTTTTTCGATATTAATAATTATCTTGTATCTAGCATGTAGCCCCAACAACACATCCAGTTGGCTTGCAGTACAAACACGCCATTCATTAATCCCTCTATCCATTCTACTTCTTGTACTATGGGGGGAGCCTTTCATTTCTTATGAATTGAATCTATTTGGCGCCTTCTGGATTATTATTACTAAGACCCTGTTAGCAATTAAGTACTCAACAGCAGCCTGGCTTTTTTGGTCTATTTCACAAGCCATTTTTAAGGGCATTGCACATTTCAATCAAGATCCAGAAACAAAACTTAATATCCCATTAATTTTAATCACCGGAAGAGCCATAACTATTTTTGTAATAATCAGCATATTAGCTTCAGGGGCGCACGCTCTTGGACTACCTATTTACAGCGTTATCGCAGGGCTTGGCGTTGGTGGTATCGCCGTAGCTTTAAGTGTTCGTCCTACCTTAGAAAATTTATTTGGTGGGCTAATATTATACTTAGATCGTCCAGTGCGTGTTGGGGACCATTGTTCTTTTGGTGAGAATAGGGGAACAGTCGAATAAATTGGCGTTAGAACCGTAAAAATTCGGGGACTTGACCGCACTTTAATTACTGTCCCAAATGCCGAGTTTGCTAACATGGAACTCACAAACTGGGCAGAATGCGACATGATGCTTATCTCTACAACCATCTTTCTACGGCATGAAATGAATTCGGATCAGGTTAGGCATCTGCTTGTAAAATTACGTGAAATGCTCCACGCCCACCCCAAGATAGATAACGAAACAGTACGCGTCCGTTTAATAGACTTTGGTCAATCATCTATTGAAGTTAACATGCGAGTTTATGCACTAACGCATGAATGGAATGAATTTTTTGCAATCCGTGAAGATGTCTTGCTACGCATTAAAGATCTAGCAACAGACTCTGGTGCCAACTTCGCATTACCAGCACAGGCGCTTTACCTTACTCGCGACCAAGGAATAGACGAGAAACTTCGCAACGAGGCAATAAATGAAGTTATGGAATGGCGTCAGTCAGGAAGACTACCATTCCCAAGATTATCAGAAAAGCGAATGTGCGATCTCAAAGGAACATTAGACTGGCCTCCTCACGGATCAGTTGGAAATATGACTTTTAACGAAGAAAATGCAGAACCACTTTCGACTGAGCCGACTGAAGAAGATGAGCCTAAATCAGAAACTTGTCCCCCTCCCGATCATTCATCTTAACAGGATCATTACAAGCTAATCTCGATCCGTGGATACACAAGCAAACCATAAAGAGACACATTAAAGGGGAAGGTGTTGCGGGAGAGCTCCATTTAAAACTATCATAGCTGCCAACCACCTTTGGAGACAATATATTGTAAATATTAACCAATATAAACTATGATCGTTCAAAAGAGCTTTGCGTCAGGTCAAAAGTTGTTATCACAAGGCGTGCTGCGGTAAGCTTTGATGCCAAGTTATATGGGATCACAAGGTTTAATATATGACAGTAGAACCCTCACAAACTCCAGCTCAAGACTGTCCCCAGGCAACGATCCGTAAAAAAAGAAAATTTTCAATTAGATGGATTGCTTCCCTTGCTACACTGTTGATAGCAATAGCCCTTCTTTACGCTACTTATAGAACTTTTATCGAGAAAGATTACTATCTGCTCAAATTTGACCAATCAGTACGAGGCCTTTCTATTGGGGCAGCTGTTGAATTCAAAGGTTTTCCTGTAGGCAATGTTGCCGATATCGGCATTGAATATGACTTGAACAGCGGCAGTTTTCTCATTCCTGTTAAAATAGAAATTGAACGAGAACGTCTCATGGAACTTGCATCAGGAACAAAAAGAACGGACACAGATTCCATACTTAAATTTCTTGTACAACAAGGACTCCGCGGACAACTACGTACAGGGAGCTTGCTTAGCAGCAGGCTCTATATTGCACTTGATTTTTTCAAAAATGCAACACCTGCCATGGTGGTTACCAGCAATGACTTACTCCAGCTTCCAACAGTACGAACACAATCCGAAGAGTTCAACACTAACCTTGAAAACTTACTTAAAAAACTTCAAAAATTCCCTGCGGAAAAGGTTGGCTCGAGCGCTGTGGAAGCATTGCAGAGCATAAAAAAAACCAGCGATAAATTGCAAAAGCTTCCTACGGAAGAGATTGGCTCAAGTACTATTGAAACATTGCAAAGCATAAAAAACGCCAGCAAGAAACTAGAAAAACTTGCTGGCTCTGAAGATGTCCGTCTTGTATTCAAGAACACACAAAAAGCAATAAAAGATGCCAACGCCGTTTTTGCGAAAGACTCAGCAACATTCGTTGAAATACAACGCACTCTGCGAGAACTTAGTGAAGCTGCAAAAGCTATCGCTCTCTGGCTGACCAACTTGAACGTCATCCTGAATCACTATTACTCGGAAAGGGGGATAGGTAATGCGGTCCCCCCTCATACTCACATGGCTGGCCGTACTATGCATAGCCCTTAGCGGTTGCGGAAAAACACCGCCATCAACATTTTACGTTTTGGACAGCGCAAATACAGTCGAACTGGAAACACCGCCAGCATGTAACCTCTCGGTTGGAATAGGTTCTGTATCCATACCAGCTTATTTTGATCGAACTCAACTTGTCACCCGATCCGGTAAGAATACGATTACGATACATGAATATGATCGATGGGGAGACTCCTTTAAAAAGCAAGTAGTGGAGACTCTCGCAGAAAATCTTTCAATACTCCTTCAACCTTCACTAGTTGTTCTATTCCCGTGGGAACGCGCGTTGCGCCCCACATACCAACTAGTTGTAACTCTACACCATTTTGAAGGAGATATTGGAAAATCCATTAATCTAAAAGCAACATGGAGAATAATTGACGTTGCATCTGAAAAAACACTTCTAGCAAGTCAATACTCAAAGAAGCATCCAATACATGGCAATGATCTAAGTTCTTACGTTGCAACGCAAAGCAGCGCTCTTGCAGACCTTAGTCATCAAATTGCCCTCTGCATAAGTTCACTTTCAAAATAAAAAACCGACTTTTCTAAAGGACAAAAGTCTCGATCATACTGATGTCTCCCCCTCATAACCACCTGCAACTCAATAGCTTCAACAGAAAGAGTTTTCGCTGGGGTCTACTTTTTTAAAGGTACCCCCTCAACAATCACAGATACAGAAAGTAACATATCAAATACTTAAGCCAATTTACTGAATCGCCCCTTGTTTTATAGACAACCATAAGAGCTAAAATTGTTACTTCAGGAAAATCTAATGAGTGAAAAGCGATAAACACTCCCGTCTATCGCTTTTTACCTTCACTATTACTCTCTATCTTTCCCTATTACTATTTATCACTTCCTATCACTCTCTATCACATACAACATACTTAAATTTCTTACTATTTCTTCCAATTACAGCCTTGACGTTACGCCATTTTGCATATAGTCATCTAAATATGCTACCGCTTCTTGACCTTGATGGGGAGCTAAGTGGGCATAACGCATAGTCATTTTTATGTCACTATGCCCAAGCAATTGGCTTACTACAACCAATGCTGTGCCCCCCTGAACTAGCCAGGAAGCGAATGTATGACGTAGTGTATGAAAAACAACGCGCTGACGACGATCTTGAATGCCGTTGTTTAAGCCGCAAGCTTCTACAGCTCTTCTGTAAAGTTTACCGGCAAACACAATTTTATTCCCGTAGACCGTAGTGAAAAGATACGATCCCGTATTACGGGCTAGATACTTTTCAGCGATTTGTAGAGCAGCTCCATTGAGAGGTACGACGCGGTTATCCGACTTCGTGTCTACAATGGCAACAGTCTTTGCTGAAAGATTGATATGTTCAGGAAGTAAATTGAAAATTTCACCGGAGCGTAATCCGGTAGATAATGCGAATAGACTGAGATCATGCCAGAGTTCAGAGCGGCGTTTTAGCTCTGCTAATAGAATCACAGACTCCTCTCTTGTGAGAAACCGTGTTCTATCGTTATTAACTCTCGGCATATCAAAGATTGGTAAGGGGCCTGGGTATACTTCCCATTGAATTGCTCGACGGAGGATTCTCCGGAGCAGCCCTAGCACATGATGAACCGACTGCGGACTAAGTCCCTTTGCTTCTGCTTTTTTCCGTAAGAGAAGAACGTCAATACTTTTGACAGAACCCAATTCTTTGGCACCTAAATAGGGAGCAATATGCATTTCCCACACTCGGATGTCAGTTTTCGGTTTACGGACGGAAGAAAGTTTTAGGTCGCGATACAGGTTCCAAGCGAATTCTAGTGTGTTATTCATATCTTTGCCCCCGAATTTAAAGATTTAACTTGAAACTTTCGGAAGCAAAAACTATGTCTATTCAATATTTCGTTAACCATAAAAAAAAGTCCTTGTAGAACAAGAACTTTCTAGAATCTCTTAGAGAGAGAATGGTGCGCCTGACAGGAGTCGAACCTGTGGCCTGCCGCTTAGGAGGCGGCCGCTCTATCCAGCTGAGCTACAGGCGCTTGTGAGATGCGACTTTTACTCCCAATTCTAGCGAAAGGTCAAGGAAAAGTCTGTAATGATTACTTTTACCTTGTACTTTTTCATTTTTATAGATTTATCTTATTATTCCTGGTGGATATACACGAAACCATATAATCCGTACACCTCCCCAAGTCATTTTCACCGTTCCCCTCTGTTCTCTGAGTAGTCTTATATTTACTTGTCAGAGTGAGTTACGACCCTTCCCGCTTCTTTCTTTTCTTACGTTGAGGTCAAAATCAAATAACCATTCAAAATTATTAAAAATCACGTAAACCTTCCTAATTAGAGCTTCAATTACAATCTTAGATTGTGTTCTTTTCTCTTTCCTGCTATCTGCGCGATTCGGTATCATCTATTTTGATAACGTATTGGCGTTTCTTATTCACTCTTCTAGAAGAATGCTGACCAACCGTGCTTTAAAAAGCCACCTATCTTAAATTTATACTAAATTTGGATTCCAAAACGCTTTGTCTGCACAGTTAGATATACATCCTTTCTTCTATCTCACTAATGTCTTGTGCAAATATCGAGTGTACATATGACGAGTTCTAACTCTTCTGCCTTGCTGAGCGTTGTAGCAGGGGCTATCTGTATCAGTTTTTCAGCTGTATTTGCTAAACTTGCTTCTACCAGTCCGGACGTTTCTGCTTTTTACCGTACTTTTATTGGCGGCTCATGCTTGCTTGCTCTCTCGCTAGTTCAATGCCGAGAATCACTTCTTATTCTGTTGAAAAGACACTCAGGACTGCTCTGCGCAGGCGGACTTTTTCTGACCCTCGACCTTATGGCATGGCACCGTTCTATCAACATATTGGGCCCCGGTGTCGGGACAATCCTCATCAATTTTCAGGTATTTTTTCTGGCACTTGCTGGTTGGATGTTTTATAAGGAACGCCTCTCTGCCCGATTTGTATTTGCTGTTCCACTGGCGCTTGCTGGGCTTTGTATGCTTATTGGTATTACTCTCGACAGCTTCCTTACAAGCAAATTTTCCGGGATAGGTCTCGGGCTTACCGCTGCACTATGGCTTGCCCTGTACACCCTTATGGTGCGCTATATTCAGATGCGTAGTCCTAGCGTGTCTCCTGTTGCAGTTGTAGCCCTTGTATCACTCGCGTCTGCCGCCAGTATGGGCATTTTCTTTATATGGAATTCCACATCAATTGCTATCCCAACAGCTACAGACGGCATGTGGCTCTTCCTCTATGGTCTTGTAAGCCAAGCGATAGGCTGGCTCCTTATTTCACGAGGTCTACCGGAGATCCCAACATCACAAGCAGGACTTACTATTCTGATAATGCCTGCACTCTCCTTTATCTGGGATATCCTCTTCTTTGCGCGACCTGCCGGAATTGTAGAACTCGCAGGCGGCATTCTTGCTCTTACCGCCATTTGGCTCGGGACTTCTTCACAAGCTCAAGCTGATTAACAGTACACACGGTGTTACTGACCTTATGCAGCAGAGCTTTCTATCATGCCGCCACACAGGTCAACGGCTCACTGCTTAAAACAAACGAGTTCGATTACACTTTTCCATAAATAATAAGGCTGTCCTTCGTATAGATGGACAGCCTTATTTCTATTCAAGATGATTATGTGTAGGCCACGTGCTAACCACAACGCATTACTACGCGCCGCTATTGCGTTCTGTATCGAAACATCACTGCTGCGGCAGGCATAGTAACAGCGGAAATAATAAGTAACGGCCAGACATAATGCCACGTCGCAAAAAAATCCGCACCTGTAAGAAAAATTTCGCGTAACGCCTGTACTACATATCTGAGTGGATTAATGAGCGTAGCATTTTGCAGCCACTGCGGCATGTTGCTTATGGGAGTTGTGAAGCCCCCTAGAAGTACGGACGGCATGATAAACACAAATGCACCAAGCAAGCCCTGCTGCATTGTGACGGACATAGAGGATATGAACAGACCGACTCCCACCACTGCTATAAGAAACGCCAACAGCACGAGTACCAACGCAATTGCCGAGCCTCTGAACGGCACATTAAACCAGTAGGCCGCTCCAAGAGACAATAGCGTCGCATCAACTAAAGCAAAAAAGATGCACGGCACGGCTTTACCAATAAGAATTTCCGCTGGTCGAAATGGGGACACCAAGAGCTGATCAAAGGTTCCAGATTCTCGCTCTCGCGCCACAGAAAGTGCAGACAAAAGCATGGCGATAACCATACTTATTATTCCGCCTAACGATGAAACTATGTACCAGCGAGTTTCCATATTTCTATTGAACCATGAACGCTGAACCAGCGAGACCTGTGGGCTGGATGATAAGGTATTTCTTTGTAAAGAAGCACCATATTGTTGCGTTATGTCCTGTACATAACCAAGCGCAACCGAGGCAACATTTGAATTTCGTCCATCCGCGATGACCTCTATGACAGCTGATTCATGGTTTATAACTCTATCTGCAAAGTCAGTTGGAATATGAAGCACAAGGCGCACTTTTTGTGTGTTTATCAGATCGGGAACCTGAGTAGTTGTATCCAGGGTGCGCACCAGTTCAAAATGCGGCGATCCGCTAAAATGACTCAACAATGTTCGGGACTGTTCTGTATTCGACTCGTCCAGTATGGCATACTCAACGTCTTGTAGATCAAATGTTGCTGAATAGCTGAATATAACAAACTGAATTAAAGGCGGCACGATAATGACAAAACGACTCTTGGGATCAATCAAAATGAGCATAAATTCTTTGATGATAAGAGTAACAATTCGTTGAAGCATTTCGATCATTGCGGCAACCTTCGTCCTAATTTTTTACGCGCGGCTACGAGCAAAACGATACTCATAGCAAACAACACAAGCCCTGCCGGAATCAATACAGACCAAACGTTGCCTGCCAAAAACAACGTTTGAGTGATGGTAACGAAATATTTAGCAGGGATGATCGTACTTATGTATTGAATAATTTTTGGAGTGCTTTTCAAATCGAAAATCAATCCAGATAAGAAAAATGCAGGAAGAAACGCGGATAAAACCGAACCCATAGCTGCTACAAATTGAATACGTGCAGCAGAAGAAATAAATAGTCCAAATCCGAGCGATGCAAGCAGGAAAATACTCCCTAAAAAAATAAGAACAGACAGGGAACCTCGGAGTGGGACATTAAATAAAAAAACACCAAGAAGAATTGAAAAACCCATACCGATCATTCCTAAAACATAATACGGAAGCAGTTTACCCAACAAAATTTCGTTAGATGAAATTGGAGTGCTCAAAAGTGCTTCCATAGTCCCCCGTTCCCACTCACGGGCAATTACTAGCGCGGTAAGTTGTGTGCCAATGAGCGTCATAATCAGCGTTAACAGGCCGGGAATGAGGGAGTAAGTACTGTTTGCCGCAGCGTTAAACCATATGCGAGGTTCAACAACAATGGGGGGGGGATATTCTCTGCCGGACTGACTTGCGGCATTCTGCGCCCACAAACCGATAGTGTTTTGAATGTAGCCTTCAACAATACGCGCCCTGTTTGCATCAATACCGTTGAGAATAAGCTGAATGGGAGCCTCTTCACCGGATCCAAGAAGCGAAATAAAATTGGAACGTACATGCACAATTCCGTCCACGGAATCTTCATTCAGATATTGAACAGCCTCATGCATAGAATGTACTGTTACCGGTGAAAAATATCGAGATAGCTGAAAACGCGCCTTTAAATCCTGCGTAACCGGACTAGACTCATCAATCACAAGCGCAACCGGAACATTCGTTGGTTCAAGGGATACACCGTAGCCAAAGATGAACAACAGCAATACTGGCATAACAAGCCCAAGCAATAAGCTACTTGGGTCACGCTTAATTTGCAGCACCTCCTTACGGACAAAGCCGCGAAGGCGTATGTACGATATTCCCATAAAATGTCCCTTGTGCCCCTACTAGTCGCCTGCAAGCTGTATAAAAGCATCTTCAATTGTTGGGTCAGGCGTTTTTTCACTCACCGCCTGCGCTCTAATCTGTGCAGGTGTTCCCGCTGCAAGCTGCTGTCCCTGCGCCATAATGAGCAAATGATCACAATATTCAGCCTCTTCCATAAAATGCGTGGTGACAATCACAGTCACTCCCTCGCGGGCAAATTTGCTTATACGTGCCCAAAACTCGCGTCTTGCAAGCGGGTCCGCGCCGGATGTCGGCTCATCAAGAAACAGAATCTCGGGCTCATGGAGCATGGCAGCAGCCATTGCCAGCCGCTGTTTGAATCCCGCAGGAAGACTTTGTGTCACAACATCTTTGCGATCTTCCATATCAAACTCATGTAATGCCCAGTCAAGCCGTTGCTGTAGATGCTGACGTTTTACCCCATATGCTTTGCCGTAAAACCGAAGATTCTGTACTACTGTGAATTGTTGGTACAGAGAAAATTTTTGTGCCATATATCCGATACGTGACCGTGCTTTCGAAGGTGCCTTGCGCATATTATTGCCTACCACCTCAATCTCACCATCGGAAACATTTAGCAGTCCGCAGAGCATACGAAAGGTCGTGGTTTTACCGGCTCCGTTTGCGCCCAGTAGGCCGAAAATTTCACCACGCTGTACCATAAAGGAAATATCATGCACAGCCATAAAAGCACCGAATTGTTTCAATAGCTTTGACACTGTGATCGCTGGCGTCTCATCTCTTACATGCTGAACCACGTCACCAATGAATTCGCTTTCCACTCCGCTCAAAGTCAGCTTTTCAATTGCAGCACCATATTGCTGAAGCATGTCCACAAAAACATCTTCAAAACGTGGGGCAACAGGCATCAGTGATGTTTTAGAAATCCTATAACCTTCCCCGTCCTTAAATTTTTCATCTTCACCATTTTCATCGTTTAGAGATACTGAATCCACCAACAATGGGCTATCTTTTGAAAGCACAACCCGTACCATGCCGGATTGAATAGAGGCGTCCACAACATCATTCCGCTGAAGCACCTCTCCATGCAACGTACGAGCGGTCTCCATCACTCTTGGAGCTATAGAAAAGACACGTCCTTCAACCCTGTTGTAAAAACTTTTTGGCGCTCCCTCAGCCAGCTTTGTGCCATTATGCATGATAACAACGTTATTGCAGCGCTCCGCTTCATCCAAATATGCCGTGGAAACAAGTACGCCCAGGCCTTCTTCTTCAACCAGTTGATACACAATACGCCAGATGTCGCGCCGCGAAACTGGGTCTACCCCCACTGTCGGCTCATCTAAAATAAGTAATTCTGGAATGTTAACTAGACAACACGCGAGCCCGAGCTTCTGTTTCATCCCTCCAGAAAGCTGCCCTGATCGTCTACTTGTAAATTTTCCAAGGTTCGTCATATCAAGCAGACGTTCAAACTGCGATTTGCGCGAGGCCATAGGCACGCCCTGCAAATCTGCATATAAATCCAAATTTTCCTGAACAGTTAAATCCTCATACAGCCCAAACTGCTGCGGCATATAGCCGATTCGAGGGCGAATGAGGTCAGCCTCCTGCACAACATCATGCCCAAGCACCGTCATACTGCCAGCTTGTGGCACAAGCAGCCCAGCTCCAAGACGCAGGCAGGTTGTTTTACCTGCCCCATCAGGCCCTACAAGACCTGTAACACTTCTGGATTCGACTCGAAGATTCAAATTATTCAACGCAACAATAGGGTGCGGGCTTTTGGGCTTGAACACCACACGCAAATCTGTAGCCTGCAACAAAGGCTGGTCTACTGGATCTTCCTGCCTCGACATAAATTACTGGCTCCGCGAATCACTACCTGAATCTACATCAGAGCTTTCTTCAGAAGCATTGTCCAAATCAGAATTTATGCTTCTGTTAGCCGTAGCATCCACAGTAACTGTCACAGGCATACCCAATTTAAGCCTGTTGTCAGGATCATCCACCCACACTCGAACTTCGTACACAAGCTGTGTTCGCAACTCTGTAGTTTCAACGCGTTTTGGTGTGAATTCTGCCTGCGGTGAAATAAAACCAACCCATCCTTCAAATGGTTCTGCAAAAGAATCTGAATACACTGAAGCAGTCATACCTTCGTTAACCAGTCCAAGATCCGGTTCAGGTAAATATGCACGAACCCATTTAGGCTCTGTAACAGCAAGGGTAAATGCTACACGGGCAGGCGATGCAAGCTCGCCCACTTCTGCAATACGGTTTTGGATAATGCCATCCACAGGCGCGATCAGTTGCAATTCCCCCATACGAACCCGCAGCAACTGAACTGATGCTTGTAGCCCTTCAAGGTTTGCTTTTGCCTCTGCAATGTCCTCCTTACGGTATCCTTCCTCAGCGAGGCTTAATCCGTTTTTCTCAACAGCTAGCTCTGCCTGAGCCAACTTTACTGCCGTTACAGCATCATCAAGGCTTTGCCGAGTACTTGCGCCTGAAGGCGTTGTTGTTTTCACACGCCGCAATAACGAATCTGCATTTTTTAACTGAATCTGTGCAGCCTGAACCTTTGCACGTGCCTGCAACACTTCCTGCGGACGCAAGCCTGTTGCCAGTCGCTGAACAACCTCTTTCTGAGCATCAACTCGAGCGGTTGCTTCATTATATTGCGCAGCAAGGCGGTCTTTTTTTAGAACAGCCAGCACCTGACCGGTCTGCACTACATCGCCTTCCTCTACGTACATTTCTTCAATATATTCCTGCTCACTAAAAGAAAGTTGAACAGTTCGCAGATCAATCTGCCCATACAGGGTTACTTCCTTGGAATCATCCATGAGTTCCGAAGGATTAAAATACCACCAGAACACAAGCCCGATGCAGACAATAAGTAAGATTAACAACACCTTTCTTTTATTCATATATCTGCTCCTTATCAGCAGTTACATCTGTGTCACTGTTGTTCTCAACATTACCCGCACTGCCTACATTATTAGGCGCAGATTTTTCAACCGGCTCTGCCACACTCCAGCCTCCACCCAACGCACGATACAAATGGATAACTTCGCCAAGCTCCTGTTGACGTGCTACAACAAGTGAATCTTCCACATTCACCTGTTCCAACTCTTGCATAACAACAGTGTCCTTACTTGCAAGACCACTAGCCAACAGTCTTTCTGCAAGCGATGTTGCCTGCGCTAACTCCTGCATTGCGCACGTAAGTTCCTGAACCTGCCGAGCTGTTTCGGCTACGCCAATAGCGCTATTCTCCACTTCTGCTACCGCCTCAACAACTGTTTGCTGTAGCTGAAACTTACGTTGTTCCGCCTGTGACACCTGTACCGCAATCTGTGCATCTATACGGCCACCAGTAAACACTGGTACCAAAAGCCCACCACCGAATGTGTACACAAGAGTGTCCGCATGAAAAAGTTTGTCCACATTTGTTGCTTGGAAACTTAACACACCGCCCAAAGAAATTTTAGGGTAACGCTCCCCTTCTGCTGCGCCCACAAGAGCCACAGCCGCTGCATAGTCTTGCTCTGCCTTGCGGACATCCGGCCTGCGTGAAAGTAAACTTGCCGGTATATCCATTCCCATCACAACTGGTACTGTCAGTTGGCAACCGTTGGCATACATAAACTTACTTGGAGGTATTCCTAGCAGAACTGCAATACTATTTTCTGCAACAGCTTTTGCCTGAACAAGTGCCCGTTGCTGTACTTTTTCCTGCCGCACAGCCGTGCGTGATTCTAAATAATTCTGCCGTGTTCCTGTCCCAGCATGAAGCCGCGCATTTGCAAGCCAGCTGTGCTGTTCTAACAATAAAATTTTTCGTTCTGATACCCGCATGCGCAACTCAGCCGCTCGCAAATCCACATAGGCTAATGCCAACTCGGCAACTAACGAAACAGCAACATCTCCATACTCAGCACTATTTGCCTCAATAGTACTGTCCGCGGCCTCTACAAGCCGCTGAACACGTCCCCACAAGTCTAACTCCCACCCCGCAAGCGCAGCACCTGCAAAAAGACTCCTCTGATTTCCACCAGGGACACAAACAAGCCCCTGTGCGTCATCCGCAGCACGGGTGCGCAATCCATAGCCGCCAAAATATGCGCTCGGCAGCAAATCTGCACGCGTAACGCCGCGCTGCGATCGTGCTTCAACTATCCGCTCGCGCGCTATTTTTAACGATATATTTTGAACTAACAACGTATCAACAAGTCTATCCAATTCTGCGTCTTCAAACTGTGTCCACCAAAGCATAGCCATACTTTCAGACTGCAACATAGGAGCGCATGATTTCCACTCGCTACCGTGAAACGCCGTGAGATCAGGCGCAACATAATCAGCGCCGACCTTCCAACAGCCATTCAACGCAACAATTGCAAGCAACAAGCTTCCAACCTTTATGACGCGTCTAATAAACTTTTGTTTTCTCATGCTCGACCTAACCAAGCTACAGTTTATAAAAAGGAATATGTATAGTCAGCCATACACTTTTTTTTATTTTTAATTAACTGGTTAGATAAAAAATTCTTCAAAAACTCTACCCTGCAATGGTGATCTACAACTTGGACGAGCTTGTAATGCCTTTTCGCCTTCGAAGTGTTCTTGGGACTTGCTGTACCGATTGATCTGGAGAAATGAGGCGGGGTATTACGCGCAGGTAAACAAAAAAGGCTGTCCTTCAAACGAAGGACAGCCTTTAAATTTTTCTAAACGGTCGTAAGCAAAATATGCTGGAGCGCAAAGGCATCCAACTAGTAAGTCTCTCACCAGAGGCTCATCAAGGAACCGCTAGTAATCTTACGGAACTTACATTTGATCTAAACAAATGCGAAGATTCTGCTGACAAGCTTTGGCCATTTCGGACTCTTCCTGACCAATACGTTTGCAGCATTCAATAGCTTCTTCAAGACTAGCTTTTGCTTCTGAAAGCTGCTGTGCAAGCATGTGTGCAAGACCTTTGTTCATGAGTGAGAATGCAGTCTGCTCGTGATCGCCGAACACTTTCTTTTTGATATCGATTGCCTGCTGATGCAGTTCGATTGCTTCTTCCGGCTTGCCCTGTTCTTCGCGCAGGCGACCAAGATTGCCTAGACAGTCCGCAACTTCAGGACTTTCAGGACCATTTTCGTGAGTCCAGATTGTAATGGCTTCCATGAGCACGAGTGAAGCGTTTTCAAGATCTTTCTTCGCATAGAGAATGGAAGAAAGATTGAGGAACGCGTGCGCCATATCGTCCGCAGTGGTTCCTTCAGCAGTTTGCATAATGCCGATGCCTTCATTGGCAATAACTTCTGCCTGCTCCATGTCACCAGCAAATAATAAAATGCGGCTTGCATTCTGGATAAGCTTTGCTCTGAGCAGCATGTTGTCAGGTGCAACATCTTCCTGCAACCCAATGCATATCAAGGCAGCTTCAACTGCTTCTTCCATCATGCCTGATTCTGCGAATTCAACAGCGCGTTGTTGCAGTTGAGTAATCTGCTGCAACCCTTCATTTTCAGTAGTCGTCTCTGTGTTAGTCATAACATTCTCCTGAGTCAGAAAATGCAAGAATCACGCCAGCTACCGTAATATTTCCAATTCAATTCCCAGAATACTAACTGCATAAAACACCTCGGAAACGTTACATTCTCACATTTTTTGTATTTTCTGCTTGATTAGAAAAATGAAAACGATGCGAAATTACAACAACAAACGTTGCAACTTCGCATCGTTTTTCATGACACCTTGTAAAGTTAGCTAGCCATTACTTTCCATAAGGCACGGCACTAGCTTGAAGATAGGAAAATAAACGTCGTCCACCGGAATTTTCATTTTCTTTGCGAGTTCTTCTTTACGATCAATAATTGTCTGTTTATTTTTTGCCTGCTCCAAAATCCACGTACGGATACGGAACATTTCTTCTTCTGTCGGCATTTTTTCTGCTATATATGCTACCCATGTGGCGGCAGGTTTACCGTCCCAGCCAATAGAATCTGGAGCATAGGTCATATCCAGCATCTGCGGAAAAAATTCTGCATAGTCTTCGGATGGGTATAGCTTAACCACAATAACTTGCATTTTACTTTGCTTAAACAAATCAAGTGCGGCTGCTTTCGCAGTATCTATTAAATCTGCTTTTGATAAAAGGTGTGCTTCCGGTACAACCACAGCTGCGCGCATACGGCGCATATTTGTCTTTTGAACATTCTCGCTTTGCACAGCAACACACTTAAATTCTTTAATCTCTGCCTGACTAGTTTGCACGGTGAGCACAGTAAGGATCATCACAAAGACAACACAAAGTATATATCGCATGGGAACCCTCTTTTTTGTATTGCTCCCCAAGTAATACGGTGAGTTAGATGTTGTTATACCAAAAATTTTCCGTTTTGCACCTATAACAGGAAGTATTACTTGTAGCACATTCGGTAAAAAGAGTTCAACAGTTTACGGAGGTTCTAACATCCTTAATTTTTTACCCCATCAAATGTTTTTTGTGAACGTTAACACGTAAAAAAAGATCCCTCAGTCAGATATCAGCAGAGAGTTTAAGCCTCTATTTGTGAAAACACACTGCAAAAGATGCACGGGGTGCAACACTGCACTGACGGACTTGCAACTTCTTTTCATTCAAAACCCAGCACATACCGGCTAGCACTGGACAAATTTGTAATTTTCGGTACAAATGTCTTCCATATTTTTACACGCAGGCACACGAAGCCACGTTACACGTAACTGGCTTAAACCGCTGACTCTCGGCTTTTTTACCGCCTTTTAACACAGTGTAATCTTGTATAAAAACAACACCTGTGTAATGACTAACCAAACGTAAGTTTGTACTACTTGTGTTTAACACACACACTCAGATAATTACATTGCTGTTTTGCCTGTTTTTTTCTCCACTGCCATAAAAAAAACGCACAGCACCATTACTTTATTTCAATTACGAGCGAGTAAACCATGAATGTTATGAAGAAGTTATGTACTGAGGAACACGGACACAAAACAGTCCTGCAGGGGAATATTGCCTTTGCTGCTGGTTGTGTGCGCAACGGCATCCATGCCGTAGACGGCTACCCCGGCACCCCTAGTTCTGAAGTAATCGACAAGGGCTTGTCGCAGGTTCAGGACATGATCACTGTTGGCTGGTCTGTTAGTGAATCAGTTGCGCTTGCTGTTGGACACGGGCACACCCTTGCCGGTCGCGACTGTATTGTAACCATGAAGATTCCGGGATTATTTCAGGCTGGTGACGTATTCACAAGCCTCGCAACATTCTCAGTTCCTCGTGGTGGCCTTGTTCTTTATGTAGCAACAGACTTTACCCCTAGCTCAACTCAGCACGTAATTGACCCGCATCTTTTATACAAAAGTACATTCGTGCCAGTTTTCGAGCCTCGTAACCATCAGGAACTGTACGAGTCCTCCAAAATTGCAGCCGATCTCGCGCGCAAATTCAACACCGCAGTTGTTATTCAGCCAAGCGGCGTACTTTGCCACAGTGAAGGCTTGGTAACACTTGCAGAAACTGCAACCCGCGATTTTGCAGAAGTTGCACCAATGCGACAGCTTAACGCACTGCCTAACCTTGCTCGTATGAGTTATGACCGCGTTATGGATGAGCGCATGCCTGCCCTCACTCAGTACATCGAAGATAGCCCGCTTAACGTTCACTTTAAGGGTAATGGCAAACGCGGCGTTATCGCATACGGCGTAAATGCTCTGTACATGGAAGAATACAAAGAGCTGTACGACAACGACATTGACGTACTGTCACTCGGGTTCACCAACCCGCTTCCTCTCCAGAAAATAAAAGATTTCTGTGCATCTATTGAAGGCGATGTATACGTTCTGGATGACGGCTACCGTTACTTACAGGATGAATGTGCTGCTGCCGGCCTTACCGTTATCGGCAAACCTCAGTTCAGCAAAGTAACCGAGTGGACACCTGCCAGCATTGCAGCACTCCTTGGTGAAACAATTACCTCTAAAACCGTAGAAGCACAGCCTGTCCCGCGTCCGCCAATGATCTGTGCGGGTTGCCCGTACCGTCTCTTTGCTCAGGTTGCATCACGTATGAAAAAGAGCGGTCAGCTTGAAGCCATCTTCGGCGATATCGGCTGTAACACTCTGCTCTACTTTATGAACGCACTGGACACCGGCCTTGCCATGGGCGCAAGTGAAAGCAAACGCACCGGCTATGTTCTGTCCAAGCCTGAGTCTGCAAGCAAATGCATCAGCCTCATTGGTGACGGTACTGAATGTCACAGCGGCATGGACGCAACCCGTAATGCAGTATTCAGAAACGTTGCCGGTGTTAAAGTAGTTCTTGATAACGAATGGACAGCAATGACCGGTGGTCAGCCAAGCCCAAGTTCTCCTGTTAACCTTGCCGGTGACAAAAACCGCTTTGTAATGGCAGAAGCACTTCGCGCTCAGGGAACAGATGTTGTTGAAGTGGATGCATACAACTACAAAGACATCAGAAAAAGTTTACGACAAGCGCTTGCAGATGCAAGCGAAGGTAAATTCACCACCCTCGTTGTACAAGGTACCTGCATCCGTAAAGTCCCCAAATCTGCATTCAACCAGAAGCTCACTGTAGATCCTGAAAAATGCATCGGCTGTGGCGCATGTAACATCTGTTCCGGTGTGAGCCTTAATAAAAACAGTCAGCCAGTATGGAACAACATCTGTTCCGGCTGTGTATCACAGGCTCCTGCATGTATGCAGATGTGCCCGAAAGGCGCTATCACCGTTATAGATCCAAAAGATATTACAATAGAAAAATCTTCTGTTGTGCTTCCAGAGCCTCCACAAGAAATTACTGTTCCTACACTTTCCGATGAAGTACGCCCAGAACGTCTGTCCCTCGCCATTCGCGGTGTTGGTGGTCAGGGTAACCTCTTCTTCGGTAAAGTTCTTGCGCAGCTTGCCTTCGCAGCCGGCTACGGCGACAAAAACATCATCAAAGGTGAAACACACGGCATGGCTCAAATGGGCGGCCCAGTTATCTCCACCTTTGCATGTGGTAAAGTTCGTAGCCCGCAAATTATCCCAGGCACTGCGGATTCCCTTATCGTAATGGAAAAAAGTGAACTCCTGCGCCCAGGCTTCCTCGGAATGCTTAAAGACGGCGGCACAATCCTTTTTGCTGACACCGCAATCATTCCGCAGGGCTTTGATGCAGAGCAGTACCCGTCTGACGATGCTATTGCTGAGCTGCTTGAAGGCTACAACGTAATTAAACTCGACATCCTCAGCGAAGCTATTAAGCTTGGCGATACAACAGGTCGTTCTGCAAACGTAGTAATGCTCGGCGCACTCAGCACCGTAGCACCATTCAACACACTGCCTGAAGAGTGCTGGTTAAGCGCTCTTAAAAATGTGACCCCAGCTAAAATGTGGGCTGGCAACTACGCCGCCTTCACCGCTGGCAAAGAACTTATGTAAAAGAGAAATAGCCGAAAGGCTGTTTTCAAACTGAGTGAAACTCCCTATCGCTGTTGTAGCGATGGGGAGTTTTTTATTAGAAATCTAATCTACGCGCTTTGCAGGACATTTAACATCCAGCAGGTTAAATATAAGCACATTGAATCGTCACAAGCCCCCTTCCCTACTCTGATTAAAGTGAGCATCTGAATGGAAGTAAAGTAAGTTTCCATCTCATACAAACTCGAGAGTATGACTAACAACAAAACATTGTTCGCATGAGAATTCGGATGCATGAAAAACAATGCATCTTATCAGAACTAACTTCATCAAAGATAAGCAACATCATCTCGTTAAAAGACTATTCCCTTTTGCAACCAGTAACCACCAACTTCTTAAAATGCACAGATTGCACCTACATCTAGGAATCAACGATTTCATAATGTTACTAAAGCAGTATCTCTATGCGGACTCTTTCAGCCTATATGATTATGTTAACTTGTAAATAATTTCCAAAAATCTCACAAACCGAACTAATCGAAATTATCAATTGCTTGACCATATGCTTTGTCGTACGTTTATTCATGTTTATTTTTTTTATGAGCGTTTTCATTGTCTAAAAGCCTAAGTGGCTAGCAGGATTAAAAAGTTTCACTCCGAAATTTGCATACATGCGGACACTCTGCATTATGGAGGGACTGGGATGTATTATGAAATTACACCGGACGGCGCGGGCTTTCTTCCAACCGAAACAGCTAGAATGGATGTAGACGGTCTATATATTCAGTCACTATCCATTGTTTATATCTTCACAGGAAGCGCCGGATCATTGCTGATAAATGGCACCGCTACCCTCTCACCTCTGAGCGTGCTAAAACAGGCACCCATTCTTGGCACCCCACAAACGCTGCACATTATTCAACGTCATGAGGAAGAAACTACAGCAGCCGAAGCCGTAAAAACGGTATTCAAACGCGATTATCCATCAATTAAAATAACTCATGAGAGCACGGCTATTGACGCCCTTCTACTTCTGGAAAACGGAACGATCATTTCTGACCCCATTCAAATAGCTCAGGCCGAGTTTTCCATTATAACACCTCCCGAAAGGGAACAGCGCATAGCTATAAACTGCCTTAACAACTTGTTTCCCCCACTAAAGTTACTTGATGTACACGTTGACCTACAATTCAACGGAGAAGTCTACCTACGCATGCCTACGGTGCAACTTTCGCAACAGGAAATGAAGGAATTAGCAGAGACAACGCCCCGAACCGAACCGTATGAAGCAGCATTGGCAATTGGCCTTTGCATGGGACTTTTTGATATTGCACCAAGATTTTCAAATCTCACATCCAAACCCGAAACGTTATGAGCAAACTTAAATAAAATAAATGCACTTATCCCCAAGCAATTTATAGTTAATTGAACGCTCTTAACTACAGAGGACAATATGGGGACATTGGAGAAACTATGGCGCGGAGAATTACCGCTCTACGTTACCTTCTGGTTTTTCGGTATAATCATAGGGACAGTGGTAAGCTTTTTTGTAAACAAATATGCTCTGGAAGCGCAAAACACGACTGACACTATGCGTGTCGGCTGGCTTCTAGCGGCACTACTATATACGGGCTTCATGTGTGTTGCGTTGTGGCGTAGCGCAAATAAATATAAGGGTGCTCCTATCTGGTCCATAGGTGCCCGCTTCTATTCTGCGATTTTGTTTATGTCATTCATTAGTTTTACTGTGGATCTCATCAAGTATGCATACAGTGCATAACACATTGCTTTTTAAAATAAAAAAAGGGTAGCCAATTTACACTTATCGCTAACCATTCGTAAATTTGAAAAAAACTGAATGTTTTGCTTGCCATTTTGATGACTCACCCGTAAAACCCATCTCCGTTGTCAGGGAATACTTTCTACAGACAACCGAAAACAGGTGGGGTTCCCGAGTGGCCAAAGGGAACAGACTGTAAATCTGTCGGCGTACGCCTTCGGAGGTTCAAATCCTCCCCCCACCACCACGCTAATTTAAGCCAATCGAAAGGTTGGCTTTTTTTGCGTCTTCTTTTTACCGGTTACATAGAAAACAAGACTTCCATCGCGCATTCGCTTTCTGCTCACCAGTGCTTTTCAACACATCCTGAATTCAACTCTTATCAACTGATCTTTTCAGCAGATTTTCAAGTACGTATTTTTCACTCATTTTAAAGAAGATGGCGCAAATCTAATTTTACAGATCACCAAAACAGCAAAAGTCTCGACTCTATTGCCCTATCAGCCCGCCGACATAATTAATTTCGCTTTTTTTGCATTTTTTACTTGCCAAAAACTTTGAGTATCTATAATTACTCTCCTCGTTGCTGGCGTGGCTCAATTGGTAGAGCAGCTGATTTGTAATCAGCAGGTTGCGGGTTCAAGTCCCATCGCCAGCTCCAGTACAGGTGGGGTTCCCGAGTGGCCAAAGGGAACAGACTGTAAATCTGTCGGCGTACGCCTTCGGAGGTTCAAATCCTCCCCCCACCACCACGTAATTAAAGCTAGTCGCAAGACTAGCTTTTTTTGTGCCTTCTCAATTTGGCACCCAGAATAAGATTATTATTCCCTCGAAATGAGAACACACACAGCTTCAAATTTCTTTACTATATCATCTAAACTCTCAGAGTTTCTCAAGCTGTGAATCTCCCTACACTTCTTTCTTGTGCATAGTTTAAAAAAACTCACAGCACCTCACTCTCTACTCCTTCGCAAAATTCCACACATGCCGATCCACCTTCCTCTCTACGAATCTTCTTAGCTGACTTTCTATTGAATAGTTTTCAATCGTTTAAAAAAATATACCTCGCATCTAATTTTACAAACTTCAAAATCGATCAAAAGCCTGAGTCTATCATCCTATCAGCCCGTCGACATACTTAATTTCACTTTTTTTCATTTTTTACTTGCTAAAAACTTTGAGTATCTATAATTACTCTTCTCGTTGCTGGCGTGGCTCAATTGGTAGAGCAGCTGATTTGTAATCAGCAGGTTGCGGGTTCAAGTCCCATCGCCAGCTCCAGTACAGGTGGGGTTCCCGAGTGGCCAAAGGGAACAGACTGTAAATCTGTCGGCGTACGCCTTCGGAGGTTCAAATCCTCCCCCCACCACCACGTAATTAAAGCCAGTCGCTAGACTGGCTTTTTTTGTGTCTTCTATATCTTTCACTCAGAATAAGACCCTCCGTTCCCTCTCAAAACATTTGCCACAACACGGTCACATTTACATTCGTTCTGATTATTCATGTAACGCGACACTCATGTTTGCACACATTGCCATTACTTGTTCAAATCAATTTCAAAAAATGCGATAAAGAGCGCTTACAACTCTCCATCGCATTTTTTGCTTTTACTTTTCGATCATTATCCCAAGCCATTTTACTCCCCCAGCAAAATTCCACATTACGAAGCTCCCTAGAATCTTTGTCTCCAACCACCACCTGCTGCAGCCACACTAATAACCTTGCTAACTCACAGAGGTATTGTAAAATAAGACAGTCCGTAAGCGTCGAAGCCAGTTCTTCACAAATTACTTCCCGCCCATTTATCATCTCAGTGTCGTTACCGTAGCGACTGTTATCTGTTACTCCACTACTTCAGCACAAAAAAGCCCTTAGCAACTAAGGGCTTTTTATCATCTATTTCAAATAGAACTTGATTGTTGAAACGACTCGTATCGTTTTGTACCGTGAGAATTTTTCCATATACATATCTCCCGAGTTCCTTGGAAGCATCTGAAAAACACCCTGATTCGCCTGTTTAATCGCTTCAACCACTGCTCCAGAATCTTTTGCAAACTGCTCAGCGCTGCTTCTAGCATTAAGGGTCGCGGCATGAATCATTTCAGGTTTAATTTCATTTAACTGTGTAAATATATAAATAGGATTGCCAGATCCAGGCTGCCCTTCTTTAACTATACTCACGCCTTTTTTTATCAGTTCACCAACATTTTGGTAGGCTCGATCTATGGCATCAAGCTTATCTGTCTGAACAGTGATTGTTTCAGACACAATATAGCGTTGCCCAACAGGAGCACCTTGTCCATACGTAAGGGCAAAACGGTCCTGCACATCAACAGTTTTAAAAAACTTGATATCTTGAGGCAATCCACTGTCTACCAAGAATTGTTTAATCAAGTTAGAATTTGCTTCAATTGTCACCTGCAATGCTGCAAGATCATCACCTGTTACAACATGCTTTATTGACCACGAGGCAATATTTGCCTCAACATCTTTTACAGCAAGCCCCTTTACAGTCACATAACGCTCAGAACCGCGAAAATTGACAAGCCCCAACATAATAACAGCCGCTGCCGCCACTATTCCAAGTGCTAGAATACCTGCACTTACGGGTGAAAGTACTTTTGTTACTTTGCTATTTTCATTTACCATGTCATTTACCTGTCCTTATATTTCCAGTTGCTGCAAAACAGCTTTGTATTAACTCTGGTTAAACATATTATTTCATCTTCATAGAATGAACAACTATTAACCAATGGAATGATAGTCCATCCTCGTAAGAAACACCGCCCCAGCCTGATGTCATGTCAAAATAGCTAGTAAAAAGTTAAAACACTCACGAACCAATGCTTCGAACCATACTCGTGTCACACTGATTAATCAAAGTCATAACTTGATTATCCAATTAATTTATCTTTTTTATCTTTTTTGCTTGCAAAATTTATACGACATGCGTAGATACCGTCTCCGTTGTCAGGGAATACATTCCACGGGCAACAGCACAAGCAGGTGGGGTTCCCGAGTGGCCAAAGGGAACAGACTGTAAATCTGTCGGCGTACGCCTTCGGAGGTTCAAATCCTCCCCCCACCACCACGTCATTAAAGCCAGTCGAAAGACTGGCTTTTTTGCGTTTAATGTCAACCGAGCAGGTTGTGGTCACATATGATACAATCATCAAACTCGACCTGCGTAGTTGTAAATATAAAAAACAAGTATCCCACTTTCATCATACGGAGACACCATGTTAGAAGAGCACATTATTTTTAACGGTAAAGACGTTACAGTCGTAGATTGTACCATTCTTAGCCTCTGCAGCGGCGGAACAGACTCAAAGCCTAAAACCACTAAAGAAACACTCATGCTCGTTGCAACAAACGAACTGTGGTTCAACTCCCTGACTCTTGGCAAAACGTATTCTGCTACCATTGAAGAGCGCACCTGCCGATGGTTACTTACAGACAAAGATGCAGACGAATTGGAACTGACATTTGAGCTATCCAGCGAAGGCTAGCTGTCAGCTTGACGGGGAAGCTTACGCAATCTTCGAACAATGCCAACAGCCATTAAACTAAAAAAAGCCAGTCCTAGGACTGGCTTTTTTATGTAATCTCATCAGTAGAATCTATTTTACCACAAATAAACGTCTATACACATCCCGACTCCCCAAAGTCGGTCATATATTAGCAGTTCCTACCTGCGCACTTGAGCTTCTATGAACTCTATTAAGTGTTCAGTTTTTTCAGAGCCCCATAAAAGACTCGGTTATGCTATCCACATTCATGCGGCTATCTCAATCTGGCAACCATAAACGCGTCTACAGCAGACTCGTTTATGGCTCCAAAAGCGTCACTCAAGGTAACTTAATTCTCCACCTCTATTGTGGTCTTCTTGTAACAGGCACAGAACGTTCAAACTTAGCCTGACTGTAGACTTCACTTAACAGCTGGTCGGCCACGCCGTTTAAACGTTTCTGTAAGCCAGATGGCAGTGCTTCAATCTCTTCTGCCAGTTCAGCCATCAAGCTGAACAAATTATCTGAAAAATATCTGCTCTTGGGTTCCGTCTTATGTGTTGCTTTAGACATTATCCCCTCCTTGAGTTGATTTTTCTTCCGTCGTTTCACTTTCATTTTTTAAAACATGCGTAGGGGCTGCGTCAAAAAAGAACTGGCGCATTCTATCTTGATCTTATGAGGCATGCTCGAACATTCGTAAAACGATACGAAATGCGTTGCTTCATTTGTATTACTTCTAGTCTCTGTAATTTTTGATCTAAATCACATAACGAAAAATTCTAACGTGTTGGCTAAGGTTTCTTTTCCAAATTTGCAAACATTATTTTGCATTTTAGCCATTTTTCTGTTGTAATTAGCAGTTATCCTTAGGGGAACCTTCCTGCAAAACTAACTTTTCACTTGCCAAATTCAGTGCCCATGCGTAGAACCCTTTTCGTTGCCAGGGACACCTATTCCTAGCAAGACCATATAGGGTGGGGTTCCCGAGTGGCCAAAGGGAACAGACTGTAAATCTGTCGGCGTACGCCTTCGGAGGTTCAAATCCTCCCCCCACCACCATGGAACACGTTTGCGGTTAGTTTGAAAAAACTAACCGCTTTTTTGTCCTCTCATATCCCCCCTATAGTTATGCTCAAAATCTTTACGCACAGCGCGCCGAAAAAATAAAAAGACTTTCAAACTATATAACTATATTGCAAAACTTTATAATAAAAATCAAGTTTCAGTTGTGGCAAAAGCAACAATTGGAGATTTTTTATGCAACAACAAAACGTTCGCCCAAAGAAGCTAAAAAGCTTATCCGTCCTTTTCTACTAGGTAATGCCGACTTTGCCTTTCGTTTCAAAGACAACACTTCGGATCACGGAAAATGCATGGCAGAGCAATGCATGGCGTGGAATGATGGCCACTGTTTGCTCATTTCCTCCACCCAGTAAAATACACACCAGGTTACTGAACTCAGCATCACATCATTATATGTGATGCTAAGTTTTTTATTTCATTCTCCTCATTTCAATGTCCCATTTGCAAGCACCTTCTAACCCACTAGCTTTTAATACTTTAATTCTAGACTATAATAGTAGATATTAAACACTGCCCCGCTACTACTTATTTACACCTATCTTTATGCATCTGGCATTTCATTAGACTGTACCCAATTACCGTGAATAGCCGTCTTATCTTGTGTTATTCTATACCAACGTTGTTGAGTTTATGTTTATTGTTTTTTTTCATTTCTCTAATGAATACTGCGTTATATTAAGTAGTCTTTATAAACTGTATTTGGGCATTCAAAATATTTTTATGCGTCTATTTAATACCAATTGACTCTACTTTATACATTTAGTGCCAAAAAAAACGTAGATCGAACTGTACCGAGAGTTACATACCAGAATAGTAGAGTTATAATCACAATAATAGAGTTTGTAACGTGCTGTTTTCAGGAACATTATAAAACATTAATGTGCACAAAGATATTTCCCACCGCGCTTGTTATGTATTAATTTCATTTTTTTTGAACGTTTTTCCATTTGTATGTGCTACATTGTTAACGAAATAGGGAAATATGGTTTGCAACTATATTTTTCCCTTTTGCCATGTGTATTGGCAAAAGGAACGTCTGTTAACCCTTGGATGGCCAAGGAGGCCAGCATGTATAAAACTGAAATGTGGAATTGGGAGGTCGGTCAGCGCACGATTGCGGACATGACACCCGACAGTAACCACAAGTGGCAAGAAGAGATTTTTATTTCTCCTGACGGGGAAAAGGCTTCTGCCGTTGTCTGTGTAGATGATGCTGAGTTCTCAATACGGACGAATGATAGTGTTTCTGAAAACACATTCGAAAAATTGTGGGAACTTAAGTACGCTACCAATGGCGAACTCTGCTGCTATGCAATGCAGGACGAAGAGTGGACCATGATGGTAGGAGACAAAGCTTGGGAAGAAACCTACGGCTTTGTCTGGTCCCCATTGTTCAGTGCTGACGGCAACAAAGTTGCCACAGCTGTCCAACAAGACATGAGGTATGGCATGTCAATTGACGGAGCAATATGGGAAAACCTTTTTGAAAACGCTAACAACTTTGCGTTGAGCTCTGATGGTACAAAATCAGCGGCAGTCGTTCAGGTTAAGTCTATGGCTCAGGCTGACCTTGCAACCTTCCGCAGTGGTATTTTCTCCATCGCAGTAGACGGCGTTGCATGGGATAACAATCTCATGAATTTATGGACACCTGTATTCGATAACAACGCATACCGCGTTGCTGCTCAGGTGCGACTCAACCTCTACGATTACAGTATTATTGTAGACAATACCCTTTGGGATAATACCTATCAGGGTGTGTGGAACCCATGTTTTACACCAAACGGCAAGCACGTTGTTGCGCCTGTTCGTCAGGGTGGAAAATGGGGCATGGCTAAGGACGGACAACTCATATGGCAAGCCACTTACGCTAACTGTTGGCATCAGCAGTACAGCGCAGACGGCGAAAACCTCTACGCGATTGTTGCTCCTGAATTCGGCAAATTTTCTGTTGCAGTAAACGACAAGCCTTGGGCTATGCGTTCCCCTGTTGTGACAGATCTTGCTGTTTCTCCTGACGGAAAAAAAGCTGCTGCTTTGGCAAACACATTGAATAAAAATTGGCGTGTTTGTGTAAACGGTTCCGTTTGGGACGGATCATACGATATGGCGTGGAAACCTGTGTTCTGTCCAAACAGTGACGCGGTTGCTGCTAAAGTACGTAAAGACGGGCGATACACTGTGCTCGTTAACGGCAAAGCTGTTGGCGGCGAGTTTGATATGTGCTTTGACCCTATCTTTAATGCAGATGGCAGCAAAGTTCTTGTTCGTGGACTACACGATGGAAAAGCTCTGCGTATTGTCGCTAATGTGCCTAAATAACCGACCGGAGATTTCGCTATGAACAGTCTCTACAATTTCGCTGTAGGACCGTTAGCATGGGCGGCCTTCATCATTTTGGCTGTAACCGCAGTGTGGCGCCTGTGGTCCATGTACTCCCTTGCTAAACAAAAAGATGCGTCATCTGTAGCTTACATGAGCTGGAAGTTTAGTTTTCGCTCAATTTTCAACTGGCTTATTCCTTATAAATCACTTGGTTGGAAAGCAAATCCAGTTCTTACTGCAGTTACTTTTGTGTTTCATATTTGCTTTGTTGTTCTGGTTATTTTTGTAACTCCTCATCAGATTCTTTTAGAAAATGCGTTCGGTATCACCTACCCGACTCTTTCCACTAAAGCTGCTGATGTGCTTACACTTATTGTTATCGCCTGTTGCTGTTACTTTGTGTACCGCCGCCTTACCAACGCGACAGTTCGCTTTGTCACCCGCACTAACGACTGGGTTAGCCTTGGTCTTGTTGCGGCTCCTTTTGTTACAGCAATACTCGGTTCATGGAGCGTAGGCGGAGAAATTATGCCACTGCTGCACGTACTCACAGCAGAAGCTCTTATCGTTGCCATTCCGTTTACCCGTCTTGCTCACATCCTGTTCGCCCTGTTCACCAGAGCCTACATCGGATCTGAATTCGGCGGTGTCCGCCATTGTAAAGACTGGTAACGGGCGGGAGGAAATAAATGAGTATTCAAGACAGAAAAATTGAGGACGCAGGTCTTTCCTACGGTGTAAGTAAGCTTACTACTGATAAGATCCAGCAAACATTCAAAGCTCTCATTGATAATGAAACCGGTGCCAAGTTAAAAGCCTTCTCTGAAAGCTGTATGCGTTGCGGCATGTGTGCAGAGGCTTGCCACTTCTTCGTATCTCATGACAACGATCCTTCCTACTCCCCTGTAGGCAAGGTTTCTGAAACCATGACAAAGTTGCTTGCCGCAGACGGCAAAGTAACCCCCGAAGATATCTACGGAATGGCGCAGATTGCCTACACTGAATGCAACTTGTGCCGCCGCTGTGTGCACTACTGTCCGATCGGTATTGACGTGGCCTACATTATGACCACCATCCGTCGGTTCTGCCACCAGCTTGGCGTAACACCACAGTACCTTCAGGATACCGCAAACTCACACTCTTCTACCATGAACCAGATGTGGGTAAAAGATGACGAGTGGATAGACAGCCTTTTCTGGCAGGAAGATGAAGCACGTGAAGAATTCCCGAATCTTCGTATTCCTATGGATAAAGAAGGCGCTGACTTCTACTACTCCGTTATCGCACCGGAACCAAAGTTCCGTACCCAACTTATCTATCAGGCTGCTGCTATCATGAACCAGGCTGGCTGCGACTGGACAATGCCGTCCATGCCGGGCTGGGATAACAGTGACATGTGTATGTACTCCGGCGACTTTGAAATGATGGGTCGCTTAAAACGTCAGCACTTTGAACTGGCGCAAAAGCTTAAAGTAAGCCGTATTGTTATGGGCGAATGCGGTCACGCATTCCGTTCCATTTACGATAACGGTAACCGCTGGCTTGGTTGGAAAGACTATCCAATACCTGTAGTACACTCTATTGAGTTCTTCGCAGAACTTTTTGAGCAGGGTCGCATCAAGCTTACTCACAAGATTCAGGAACCAGTTACCATCCATGACCCATGTAACATCATCCGCGGCTACGGCCTTATGGACAAACTACGTTATGTAGCTCACCAGCTATGTGACAACATTGTAGAAATGTATCCAAACCGTGAGCACAACTTCTGTTGTTCTGCAGGCGGTGGCGTTATTAACTGTGGCCCTCCATTCAAGAAGGTTCGTGTAGAAGGCAACCTTGCTAAAGCTAACCAGCTTAAAGCAACCGGTGCTAAACTATGTATTGCACCGTGTCATAACTGCCACGGCGGCCTTGAGGATGTTATCCACCATTATGACCTTGGAATTGAACTGAAATTCCTTGGCGACCTCATTTATGAGTTAATGGAAAAACCGGAATAAATGGAGAGCACCATGAAAAAAGTATTCACTTCGATACTGATGGTCTTTGCCCTCATGCTGAGCATTCCGGTAGCATCCGCATTTGCTGAAGGCATGCCGGAAGGTAAAATGGACGTTCCGCAGCTTGCGCCGTTCAAGTACGCACCTGCAGTATTCGACCACGATGCACATAACGAGAAAGCTGGCTTAGATGAAGACTGCACCGCCTGTCACCACGGCAGTAAAGATGGCAAGCAAGTTCTTGAATATGATGAAGAACTTCCTTGTGCAAACTGCCACACCGTGAAAAAGGAAAAAGATGTAACTCCATTACGCAGAGCCTTCCATCTACAGTGCATTACTTGTCACGAAAAACAGAACAAAGGCCCTGTGCAGTGTAAAGCCTGCCATCAGCCTAAAAAATAGCATGTAAACAGGAGAGGCAGCATGGAAGAACTCACCCTCGCACACGATGGAACACTCCGGCTGAACAATGCAGCAATTACGGATGTTATCAGCTGCCTTAGTAATAAGGTTGTGCTTGAGGATGGAGTGACACTGCGCTCGTTCTTCTCCTTGTTTTCTGCGTATCCAGACGTACTTCGCCTGAATCCATTTTTGCAGGGAGCCTGCAGCGATGCGGCTGCCTGCAAAGATTCAGGATGCACGACAGAGGAATTCACGCATTTGGAGCTCTATAGACAACTGGAGATGACAGGTGCTCCCGGCACGCCGGAAATGAACATCCATACTCTGGTACGCGGCATAAACAATACAGGCAGACATGAGTTACGGTTCTTCCGTCTTGAAAGTCTGCTGGACATGCCATTTTCTCTTGGCCAAATGCGTCATGTACTATTCGGGGACAGAACAAGTGAGCTTTACTGCAACACCACGTTCTCTCTCTTTGAAGTAATCGAAGGAATTGCCTGGGAGCTTAGTTTCCAAGGTGGTTCCCCTACATGCAGCCTTAGGAGGTAGCATATGTTTAAGAAAATTCTGTTCGCTACATCAGCTTCTCCCGCTTGCGATAACGCAGCCAAGGTTTCTTTTGATCTCGCACAAAAAAACGATGCTAAACTGTATACTCTGCATGTTCTAGGCGTTCCATCCCGAGGTTTCAGCACCACAGTAACAGACCTTCGCTCCGGCGAAGAAGAAACAGTTGATGCCGATTACCGAGACTGGGTAATGGAAGAATTAACCACAACATACGCGGCTCAATTGGCTGATTACGAAAAAACAGCACTGGAACTTGCCGTTGGCGTTCCTGCTACAGAAATCCTACGCTTTGCACGCAAGGAAGGGGTCGATCTTATTGTTATGGGCGCAAATACCCGTGACGATGATCCAGAATCTGCCCGTTCTCGCTCTATTGTAGGCCGTACGATGGAAAAAGTAGCGCGTCTCGCTAAGTGTCCTGTTCTCATCGTAAACAGACCATGCACAACTTGCTGGAAACTCTTCTCCAATATCGTATACTGTACGGACTTTTCTCCCGCAGCAGATAATGCATTTGAGTTTGCACGCACAACCGCTGAGGAAATTGGCGCAAAGCTCAACATCTTCCACGCATTCGATATAACCAGCTCTAAAATGGGTCTGTTCCCGTCTCAAAGTGACATTGAACGTCAGCTCGAATCTGCACAGAAGAAAATTGACGAACGCTATGTTTCCAAACTGAAAGACTATGACAACTATGATGTAGAAATCTGGGAAGGCACCCCGTACGTTGAGATTCTTAAATTCGCACGGGAAAAACAAGCCGACCTTATCATCATGGCACACCATACTGCTGAAGTTCCAGCAGAAGACGCAGAACTTGGCAGCACCATTGAACAGGTTGTTGTCCGTTCCGCCTGCCCTGTCGCCAGCGTGTCCCGTGCATAAAGACACAAGCTGGTTAGAGGTGAAACATGAATACACCGCGCGTACTTGTAGTAGATGACGAACTCAGTTTCAGGCTGTTCTTAAAAACGCTGTTCGAAACAAGTGGCATGCGGGTAGAAAGTGCCCGTAACGGCAGTGAAGGTTACGATAAAGCGCGCGCTAATAAGCCATCTTTAATCGTACTTGATGTGATGATGCCCGAATGGGGCGGAATCAATATGTACCGGAAAATTAGAACAACGCCGGAACTGGCAGATGTACCGGTAGTGATGCTTTCTGCGGTAGCTCCAGAGGGTTTTGCCCACGCTCTTAAGATGATAGGTATATCGGAAACGGAACTCGCACCGCCCGAAGCCTATGTGGAAAAGCCCCCGAGCCCTAAAAAGCTTCTCGCTATCGTACGTGATCTGCTAAACCAAAGTGTTTTCGAATAACCTGCGACTACCAAGGAGTGTCTACAATGCCACACAAAGTCCTTGTAATTGATGACGATCCATATATTGTTAAATACCTTATCGATATTTTAACTGATAATGGCTACGCAACATGCTCAGCTTCTAATGGTGCCGAAGGTATCGAAGTGCTGAAACGCGAAAAACCAGATCTCGTAACTCTTGATCTGGAAATGCCGGAAGAATGGGGCCCTCGCTTTTACCGTAAAATGGTAAAAGAACCTGGCTTCGAAAATACTCCGGTTATCGTAATCAGCGGTCTGCCTGGTATCCATCTGGCTATCAAAAATGCTGTCGCGTCGCTGAAAAAACCTTTCGATCCTAATGCACTGCTTGAAATTATCAAAAGTGCGCTGGCTGACAAAGATTAAGTTATTGAAGAAATTGTCTCCGGCGGCTGGGGAAAACCTTTTGTAGAAAGGTTTTCCCCAGACCGTTGCACTCTCTTCGTCAGTAAAACTCGAAGACTTGTTAACGACCAAAGGCATTTCCGAAGACTATTATTAGGACTAATTAAAGTAACGGCGACACGTAACCTTCCAAAAGATTATGTATTCTCCTTAAAAAAATTATTCCTATCCGTGGTCAAGGGGCGTCCCCCTTGCGGGTGCTTACGCCAGTAGCCGTTCACGAGAAACAAGTGCTACGGAAGCCAGTCCCTTGTGGAGGCAAAGCCTTGCCCCTCGAAGAGCCGCCGAAGGCATTCAAAAATTTAAAAAACACCGAAAACCAAAAAATCCTCGTAGAACCGCTGGAGGAATAATGTTGCACACGATTCTGCTTGTGGATGATGAGGAAGGCATTCGAAAAATCTTAGGTCTATCACTGCGAGATCTAGGATACATTGTACACACAGCCGCAAGCGGCGAAGAGGGCATCGAGTTATTCAATAAATATGAGCCACAGATTGTGCTCACGGACATTAAAATGCCCGGTATAACCGGTATTGACCTGCTTGAGCGATTCAAATTTCAAGCTCCGGATACCGAAGTCATTATGATCACAGGCCACGGTGACATGGACTTGGCCATCCAAAGCATCAAAAACAACGCTACAGACTTCATCACTAAGCCTATCAACGAAGACGCACTGGAAATTGCGCTTAAACGTGCACACGAACGCATAGAGATGCGTCGTCAAATCAACCAGTACACATGCGACCTTGAGCGCCTTGTTGACGAACAGGCAACAAAGCTTGTGGAACAGGAACGACAGCTTGCCGCGTTGCAAATTGCAGAAGGTTTTGCAGATGGACTGCGTACTATCGTAAATCTTATTGATGGCGGCGCTTCTATGTTTAACCAGCTGCCCTGTTTTGTCTCCGTGCACAACGCCGACAGCGAAATAATTTCCACAAACCCGCTATTCAACGAACGCATTGGCCCTTCCACAGGCAAACCAAGTTGGTGGGCATACAAAGAAAATGACGTAAGTCGTCCTGACAGCTCACCTGTTGAACGTGTTCTTCTTTCTGGTGATGCCCAATCTTCGCAAGAAATTATTACAGATAAGAATGGGAAAAAGCTGCCAGTACAGGTTAACGCCGTGCCTATTTTGGACAATGACGGCACTATTGAACTTGTGTTGGAATTGGCTGCAGACGTGACAGAAGTACAAAGTATGCAGGAAGAACTGCGTATTACGCGTCATCGTTACCAACAGCTTTTTGAAGAATCTCCCTGCTACATTAGCGTACAGGACAAGAACCTCAAGATTATCGCGAACAACAGACGGTTCCGCGAAGATTTTGGCAGCTCTCTCGGAAAAAGCTGTCACACTCTCTATGCCCATAGGGACACGCCATGCAACAAGTGTCCTGTTATGAAGACATTTGAAGACGGAAAAACCCATCAGTACGAAACAGTAATTACCACTAAAACTGGCGAACAGCGTAACGTACTCATCTGGACGGCTCCGATTTGTGATGTGGAAGGAAATATTTCTGAAGTTATGGAGATGTCTACAGATATCACACAACTTCGTGCTTTGCAGGATAGACTTTCGACGCTTGGCCTTCTTCTCGGTTCCACTGCACACGGTATTAAAGGACTGCTTACAGCACTGGATGGTGGCATCTACCGCCTTGGTACCGGCATCAATTTGGATAAACCGGAACGTATTGAAGATAGTTACAACGACCTTTCTCACCTCATTGATCGTTTACGTAAAATGGTGCTGGATATCCTGCACTACGCAAAAGAGCGTTCGCTAAACTGGGAAGTAATTATTCTGCCAAACTTTGTACGGGAGATTGAAAGCATCATCCGTCCTAAAGCCGAGGCTAAGGGGGTTACCTTCAACTGTATCGTGCCGGAAGACGGCACAATCGAGGCAGATTATGGAGGGTTATCTTCAGCTCTTGTAAATATTTTAGAGAACGCTGTTGATTCTTGTGATGCAGCACGCTCGACAGCCGAATACTGTGTAGAATTTTCTGTGTGTACCGATGGTAAGACGGTCGATTTCACCATTACCGACAACGGCACAGGGATGTCACAGGAAACACGGGAGAAGCTGTTTACGCTCTTCTTCTCTTCCAAAGGCTCTGCGGGAACCGGCATCGGGTTGTTTGTGGCAAATCAGACAGTACAACAACACGGTGGTACAATTTCAGTAGCATCCGAACAGGGGGAAGGCAGCAGCTTTGCAGTTCGTATGCATTCTGAACTTCCTGATCATCTCAAAAAAGAAATTTTAGAAAGTTAGGCTAAGGGTTGTTTTTAAATAAGTCCGCGCAAAAAGCTTCTGCTCAGAGCGTTTTTTATACTGGATTCCTTTAGAAATAGCCCATAGCCCACATACTCTGTATTAAACAGAGTGCCTGCTTGAGGCGGTGTGAAGCCCGCACCGCCTCATCAGATACTCTTGAAAATTTCTACCGATCTTTTTTCATTAAGTGGACACCATGTCTGCTTTTTTTGCTCAATCATACCTCCTTGTCATTCATCTTTTAGATAGAAACCACTCCGCCACACATAGTTAAGTACAGCACACCCCGCCGCAACGCATGTCCAATGCTTATTATCAAAAAATTACCTTTTTCTTCTCATGATTGTATAATTCTTCTGCGAGGTACCTTCTTCCTAAAGCAACCCTAACGCTCTGTACAAATAGTATAGTTTGATTCACACCTCCTAATCAGTTTGAGGTATTCTAAGCTTGGTGTCGGAAATGATGTTTTCACCCGTTGTTTATATATATAAACACACATGCAAAATGGCACTTTTTTTATGACAACATCACCACCGGATCATTTCTGTTTTTTCATAACTTCTCGACAAATAAAGTAAAAGCCCCACTAGCCTGTTTACGACAACAAACAGCAATAGCGGAGCTTTTTTAAAAAGGACACGCGGAACACATGGCAGGTAATGTCATTGAGAAAATAGTGAAATGCACTTCTCCCCAAAAGGCTTCCATCCCTACATACAAGTATCATAAATCAGGCTAGCAGATGCATCATGCTAAGATTTATAGAACGCTATTCCTGTCATGCTACTTGTATCTTTTTACGTATTAACCATTCGTCATACTCAAACATTCATACGCATGAAGATTGAAACCAATAAAACACCGTCATGCATTCTACGCTGTTACACGGATGCTCGATTGCGCAGTTGATGAAACCGCGCGGGAACTCATGGGTTTGTATCCCACAGCTCCGGAAGTACGAGGTACAGCTTGTGCAGTCGATACGGACTGAACACTCTGAACCGTTTGTACATCAAGCGCTGCTTGCGGAACTGTAACCCCCATCTGTGCTGCTATAGTGGCATGGTTAACTGCACCTACATGCTGATCGCCACGGAAGAAGGCCTCATCGGCTGCGCGGGACATTTTGCGCATTATTACTTTCTTCACATCCTCCACAGTGGGAGAATCCGGCATGGCGTTCATGCGTGCTTCTATATACCCGTCACTTACTTCAACAGAGGTGGGCACTGCTCCGGCAGTACTCATGATTCCCGCATGTGCGTTTGCATCAAACTGCACGCCGGCAACTTCTCCCGCCATCAACGCCTGATATTCATCAGACAACTCGACAGAATCAACCACATTCGGCTGAACCATCTCGTTATGTTGCGCAAGGGGCATTGCCAGTCGTTCATCCTGCCTAGAAGCCAATTGCGCGTTTACTTGCGCTAAAGGTTTCGCCAGCACATTTTCTGCATTCAATGTTGCGGTAATCATAATGAACCTCGCATGTATCACTTTCTGTCCTACCAGCTGATCGGCAATCTGCTTAATTAATTTATAGCAGTCGACCACATTTATAAGGACAAACACTTAGAAAAGCAGACACTTACATACGGCAATTCGAGAAATCCCGCATTCACCTAAGAGTTTTTGAAAACTCTTTTTTGCATTATTTTATTAAACTTTTCTAAAAAACTTAAGTTTTTCTCATTTCGTCCCTTCTCAACGGCATTCTACGCATCACTATCTCTACGTCGAAAAAAAAGAGCGGCACACCCCTGCACCGCTCTTCCCCAACAATTACCTCCAATTAAGGAGCCATATGTTTAGTAATCGAAAATTTGTTTCCAGCAGACTCAACTACACAACGACATCGGAAGCCAACACTCTCGCTTACGCAAAGGCTTTATCCATTTGATGCCCGGCATGGCGAGAAGACTCCCCCCACCCTCTAATATTGTCACTTAGTCAAAACCAAGCCATATGAAGAGCCGTTCGTATCGTGAATTAATATAAGCAAACAATGCACGATCAATACTTCCTTGTATTGTTATAAAAATGAGCTTCACGCCCTCACGCAAATTTACCAGTAATATTATTCATGCAGTTTAACGTACAGACATCAAAAAGCAATCAGCGCATTAGTACATTTCACCTACGACTTATGATGAATATCAAAGTAATCATTTAAACAATAACTTGTTGCCCGAGCACTGAACACTCGACTGATAAAAAAGCCTTTAACCTGCTGCAGCATAGAAAAAATACTATTACCTCGCATACCGTCCATTGGATATTGATAATGCAACGCGCTTACTACTCTGCTACGCAAAGCGAATTCTTAGCTACTGATCTAGATTCTATTTTAGCTTCACTCACAAGGAACCATCCGTTTTCACTTGAAGACTTACAAAGAAACGCATGGATTTCGCAGATTCAAATTTTACAAAGCCGATTGCTTACTCTGCCAGACAGCTTTGTCGCTTTTGAGTATGCAATTCCACGCATGGGAAAACGCGTAGATGTTGTCATAATACATTCTGAAGTTGTTTTCAAAACAGGTGAAAAAAAACATACACAACATGCGCTAGTTCAAGCGTTGGATTATGCACTAGATCTAAAAAATTTCCATGAGAAAAGTCAAAATGTACCAATTGTTCTCATGGCTACCGCGACTGAATATGCATTTCTCACGGCGATCAACTAGACCAGACACGCCTGCCTGAATTCTATACGCCAATATATGAATTCTTTTCAGCCTGCGGCGTTCCATCCATTGATGTAGACTAACCCCCCGCCGAATACATTCAGAATAAAAAAAGAGTGGAGATGATTCTCCACTCTTATACTTTTTACAATCTGGCAGCCCTCTATATAGGACTGCTTCATACTTGAAATATACTTCCAACAATTAGAAACTATTCTCCAGCTACAAACGGCAAAAGAATAACAGCGCGCACGCCACCCTCAATGCCGTGTTCCAAAATAAGTTCGCCACCCATTTCACGTACTGCTTTACGGGTTGCCATAAGACCAAAACCTGAACCACGATCTTTAGTGGTCACAAGTCCTTCTTCGAGCTGCTCAAACAGTTCTGATGAGAGACCACGCCCGTTATCTTCTACAAGATATCGAACATGCAAGGCGTCACATTCTGTATGAAGCATAACCTTTCCGTCACCGAATTCTCGACGACCCGATTGAATAGCCTCCTCGACCGCCTCAACCGCGTTTGTAGCAAGGTTCATCAAACATGTATGTATGGCCTGTTCGTCCAGCAGCGCGGAATTCTGAGGCACACAGGCATGGATAATCTTACCACCTGCTTCGTGCATCCTTGCTGTGAGCAATTCTGCAATCTCACACATAGGTGCACCTGGATCAATAGTCTTAGGACGCAACGACAATGGACGCGAAAGTTGCAACAAGTTCATTGTCAAATCACGAACTCGTGTCACATCACGTTTAACCATGCCCCAGCCCTGTTCTAAATAATCTTTACGATCAAGCTCAAGCCCCTTTTCCAGCACGAACAACGCACCTTCAAGTCCGCCTGCAATGTTCTTAATAGCATGAGCCAATCCCGCAACAGTCTCGCCCATTACGGCAAAGCGCTCAGCACGCACTAACTCGCGAGTTCTTTGTTCAACTAGAGACTCTAAGTGCATAGTGTGGTCAACAAGCTGTCTACGCATAACTACACGCTCCACAGACCGCCGCAACGCAAACTCTAACACTTCTACATTCACCGGTTTAGTGATGAAATCAGTCGCACCAAGGCGCAAACAGTCTACAGCAATAGAAACATCTGCATGGCCCGTGGTAATAATAACCGCTGTTTCCGGCCACTGTTTTTTAATTTCTTTCAGTAATGCAACACCGTCCATACCGGGCATACATACGTCTGAAACGACCACCTCGTAGGACTTCTTCTGAAGCTTCTCAATGGCCTCTTCGCCGCTGTGAGCTGTATCGACCACGTACCCTAAGTCTGTAATATACGCACCAAGGACAACTGTGATGCCCTTTTCATCGTCTACCAACAGTACTGATGATCTAGATGCAATGTTCATCTGTGTTGTGCCTCCACAAGGGTCTCCGACGGGCGAGGGTTCTGCCTCCACAAGGAATTTGTATCCTTCAACTTGTTCCTCATGAACAACCACTGCCGCAAGCACCCGCAAGGGGGGACGCCCCTTGACCGCGGTTTATATTCTATTTTTGTTTTAAGTTTTCTTGTGATGTCAGTCTAAAGGAAAAAGTTGGGCTGTCGTTAAAGGCGTATAGAGCAACGTGTGTGCAAATATTCTGCAACATCCAATAATGACCTCGCATAATCGCAGTCGAGAGAGCGCCTCTCTCGCAGGTGCTTACGCCAGTATCCGTTCAAAAGGAACAAATACCACGGATGTCAGTCCCTATGGAGGACTGCACCTGTCAACCGTTGATGACCTTAGCCATACAAAAACAAGTGCTCTAAAAATAAGCCCGCCGGAGGCAACAAGCACCAAACTATCTGCGACTACTGCTACGAGGAAATGTGAGTGTAAACTGCGCGCCATTGCCCTCTTTTTTATTTCTAACACGTATAGTGCCACCGAAATCTTTTATCAGTCCATAGGTAATAGACAAACCAAGCCCGGTTCCTTTGCCAACTTTTTTGGTTGTAAAGAACGGCTCAAAAATTTTGTCGCTCAATCCTGCCGGTACACCGGCACCTGAGTCTTCCACCACCGCAACGACTGCTCTCGGTGTCGAATATGTTCGAAGAGTAATATTTTTCTCTTTGGTTTTACCCTCGGCTTCGGCCTCTTCAATAGCATCGCGAGCATTAAGCAATAAATTAATAAAAACTTGCTCAAGACGATTTGCTACACCCAGAATCTCCGGTAAATTTTCTTTGAAATTTCGAGTAACAGAAATACCGCGAAGCGTTAGTTGAGATATGAACATATTCACTGAACTTTCAATGACAGTATTCACATTAACCCGCTCAAGCGTATGATCAGATTGCCGACCGAAAGCACGCATGTGATCGATAATCTGACTAGCTCTATCTACGTGCGAGTCTATCTCTTCCGCCATTGTTCTCAAAATGTCCGGATCAATTGGCTGCGAACGTTTAATTTTACGCATAATAAATCCGCTAGCCGCTTTAATAACGGTTAGGGGCTGATTGAGTTCGTGTGCCACTCCGGTTGCCATTTCACCAAGCGTTGCCATTTTACCAGCCTGAATGAGTTTCTGCTCTGTTTCAAGACGATCTGTTACGTCAGTTGCAGAAACAAGAAGCACATTGCGATCATTATAGACCGCAGGAGAAAGTCTAAAATCGACATAGAAGGTGCTGGCGTCTTTACGCTTCTGGCGAACACGATTCAACGCAGTAAATGCTTTAATGTATGATCTGGCCTTATCCTGTTCTTCTGTTGGGAACAGGTGAATAAACGACGTATTATGCATTTCACCCGATTCAAAACCGTAGCTGTGTTCTGCCATGTCATTGCAATCAAGAATAATATGCTCTTCCACATCCAAAACAAAAACAGCGTTAGGAATATGGTTGAAAATTGCGTGGTACTTTGCCTCGGAAGTGAGAAGGCGTTCTTCTACGCGCTTACGGGCAGAAATATCTATTCCCATTTCCATGGCTGCAACAACTTCACCATTTTCACCAAATACAGGGGTAACATGTACAAGCCAATGCGCTTTGGTTCCGTCTGGATTGGTGCGGCTTTCTTCAGAACAATACGGGTGCCCCGTCTCGAAGGTTTTATCCAACGGACAATTCGGACATTTCTCTGACAGCCCCTTGTACGCCTCATAGCAAAATGCTCCGGGCTGTGGGCTGAAACGCTCTGCGAATTCTTTATTGTACTTTAGAATACGCATGTCTTTGTCCTGAACAGTAATACTGCACGGAACCTGCTCAAACAAATACTGATACTCCTGACGCTTTTTATCTAACTCGGCCTGCTTTTTAGCGACTGCCTGCTCCATCGCTACGACGGCATCCACAAGATATCCAAGTTCATCTGTTCGCGGAAATTCTTCCAGCCCTGAAGGCTTACCTTCGCTTATGCGCGTCGTAGAATTAATAATCTGTTTGATCGGAGTTGTGATGTACCGCCGCAACCCAAAGACAAGTAGAGATACAGAGAGGATATAGATAAGTCCGGTAAGGCCAAGAAGATTTTTCTGTACAGCGGCAAGCCCAACAGCAGCCTGCCCTGTTTGTAGAACTAATTCCAGCTCACCCAGAACAGTATGGTCATCACTGTGTGCATGACACGGAGCAACCGAACAGCTTGGTTCATTCATAATCGGGGTAATGGTTCCAAGCAGCTCGGTATGGTTCACAACAAAAGTTCTGGTACGTTCTTCAAGCGTAAGTGCAGACTTAGGCGGAACAGTGACATGGCAGGCAGAACAGGCGGGAGTGTCCATAGAAACTTGCGTTCCTACTTCCTTCTGAATATTAGAAAACCGGATAACACCTTGTTTGTCAAAAATCCTAACAAAGGTGATATCCGGATGTTTTGCGATATCAGAAACAATCTGATCTATCTCACTACGTGAATTTGCCATCATAGCATAACGGGCGGAAAGCAATATAGTCTTACTAAGTCTGTCTGCCTCAATAGAAAGCTTTGAAGCGTTATCCTTATTAAGGAAATGCATGGTTCCCCATGAATGCAGTCCAAGACAAAGGATAAGTACTACCGCGATAAGCAGCAGAACTCTTACAGCCAACGAATTGCGAAAACGGGAAAGCCAGAAATACATGCTCAACCCCCTGTAAGGCGGTACACACAGAATGAAATATACTACAGGAAAATTATAAAGATCAGTTTATTAACGATACACGTTAGATAGGCAATTTGTACAATGCACACTATGCAGCAGCTCCCCTTCAAGCGCTACACGAGCCCCCCCTTCTTTCTAACCATTCAAATTTTATAGAAAATATAAATTTAGAAAGAAAGTGCACTATTGAATTTTTTTCTACAAATTAAAACGAATCTTCAAGACCAGTCAGTGAGTACTCACGTAGTAAATTGAGCCGTTTTTGCTCGTCGTCCATTGGAGCAGTGGCTGCATTTTGTACAGTACGCACACAGTAGTCGCCAAATTTAACGCCTTTTTCTGAGTAGCTAACGAGCTCTGCAAAGGTAAATTTGTCTAGATGAGAATACATGGCAAGACTCGCCTCCTTCCATAACAGCCTGGTAAGACAACCCGGCGCATCGCAACATGTTGCCGCATCCTGTCCACAACCTACTATATCGGTTCCACCTTCTAACAGTCTAACAACTTCACCGACTGTAATTGTTGCCGGATCAACCGCCATTCTGTGCCCACCGCTAGGACCGCGTCGAGTTTTCAAATACCCACCAGCACGTAACTGTCTGGCAATTTTTTCTAAGTACTTCTGAGAAATACCAAGACGGGCAGAGGATTCCTTCATGAGAACCGGTTTTTCCTGACTATGAGTGGCAATGTCGAGCAATAATCTCGTACCATATCTGCTATTGGTCAATAGTCGCATAGCAAACTCCTTATGATAATACCCTATAAAAAAATATAGATACGCATTACTAATTCCGACAATATCAGTCGGCTAAGTAACTTCACTACTCCCTATACCCTACTGGAGGGTTTCTAACAACTAATGAATTTTTCAGACTATTTTAATCAACAATAAATTTATCCAACGTTCCTCTTCAATTAGACTGTGAGCCTTTTGAGCAAATATATTTTCTTATTTTTCACCTTGAGAATTTGTATACACCTGCTACTTTAATAGTGGCAATTTGTTCTCGGAGGAATAATGGCACGTTCAAACAACAACGATTGTAACTGTTGTGTATATCATAGAGGCACTTGCACAATCGGTATTACAACAAAGTCACGAAAGAGGTGTAGCAACTACCTTCCGCTCTGTATTTCATGCCCATATCCTGATTCGTTTTGTCCGACTTGCCGTCTGCGCCCATTCAATGATCTAAAGAACGCAGAACATCAGGATAGGGAACTGGGAAATCATATGTACGGATGTGTATGGGATGACTCTTCACCCCATCGAGATAAGCTCATAACAATACCCGATCAGTAACAATCCATAAAAAAAGAGCCGTCTAAGTACTTAGACGGCTCTTTTTTTAAACCCGAAATCTGTTTGCAAATAAGACAATTTTGTGCCGTGCATCGACACTCAAACGTACATAGCATGCATAGATGTATACATAGAAATAGGGAGGCTAAGTATCATGCCACCAAGCCTTTTGCCAATGTCTGACACATTAATACTCAACTACACTAGTAGAATAGGAATATTTAGACAAACAACAACGGTGCCCTTTTCTATTGCTCAACGAGTTTATCGAGATTTTGAACTAGCCCCTCAAGCATCTTTTTAAGACACTCTTTCTGATCACTAGGAACCTCTTTCCATGCTTCTGCATAGTTCAATGTGCATTGCTCGCCAGATTCAACGTCAATGTAAAGCAAACCATCTTGGTCTACATTAACCTCTATCCGTTCCCCGCATGCTTTAGTTAATACAATTTCTACACGATCAACTGTCTCAACAACTTTGCCATTGTTGCCCATGACTCACTCGCTCCGTTTGATTTGCCCGAATTCATCCGGTTAGTAAGTAACGCTTAAAATATGGTCTATTCTTTCTCTACTTGCACAACTGTCAGACTCTTAGCAAAACAAAAAAATACATTGACTATTCAACCAATTTTATTTCTACAGCAAACAATTTCAAAAAAACCGTATTCACAACATTAGAGCGATGAAATATGCAACAATCAGCCTAAAAAAAGGTGTCATGTTCAATTTGACATGACACCTTTTTTCTAGGGCTGTTTCGCAATTCATAGCTCCGTGACAAGATTTATTACTCTTCACTAACCGCACCATCAGTCACAAAGAGACTCCGCCATACAACTATATATATGTTGAAACAGCCCCTATTTTAGGAGCAAACTAATCGTCATTGTTATCATTCTCAGTATTGCCTTTACCAAAGTCTCGAAGACCTTCAGCAAGGGAAACAAGTCGTTCGTCAACAAGACCGTATACTGAACCCTTAGGATATACACCGTCAGCATCACGTTCACCTGCTGGCATTCCTGTTAGAATTTCAATACCTTGGTGAACATCTTTTACTGCCCATATAGAGAACTTGCCCTCTGTTACGGCGTCAACTACTTCCTGTTTCAGCATAAGGTCTTTTACGTTAGATTCAGGAATCATTACGCCCTGATCACCAGTAAGCCCTTTTGCCTTACAAACGGTATAGAAGCCTTCAATCTTTTCATTCGCGCCGCCAATTGGCTGCACCTCACCATTCTGGTTCACAGAGCCTGTTACAGCTATAGACTGTTTAATAGGCACCTGTGACAAACTGGATAAGAGTGCATAAAGTTCTGTTGTAGATGCGGAGTCGCCGTCCACACCGCCATAAGACTGCTCAAAAGCAATGGAAGCCGCAAGAGTAAGCGGTTTCTCCTGCGCAAAATTCTTACGCAGATAGCCACTTAGGATAAGCATTCCTTTGTTATGGGTAGGACCTGACATCTTTGCATCGCGTTCAATATTAATGATACCTTCTTTGCCCATAGAGGTCGTGCATGTAATACGCGATGGCTTACCAAACATAATATCACCCGTGGAATACACGGCAAGGCCGTTAATCTGCCCTACGACTCCGCCTTCTGTGTCGATAAAAATACTACCACGGTCGATCATTTCTTGAATCTTCTCTTCCACAAGACCGTAACGATAGATTCGGGCATCCAAAGCTTCCCGAACATGCTTTAACTCAACAATCTCTGACTTAGCACTCCCAGCAAAGTAGTTAGCCTCTGCCATAACATCACCAAGAACAGGGAAGGAAGTACTCAGTTTTTCCTGTCTGCCGCTTTTACGAACGCTATGTTCCAACAATGCCCCGACGGCACTATTGCTGAACGGTTTCAACTTACGTTTTTTTGCATAAGTGGCAACAAGGCGGCACACTTCTATAACGCCATCACTCGTGTTGTCCATGCTCGAATCAAAATCTGCGCGCACTTTAAAGATCATCTCCACTTCCGGATCATAATGTTTAAGCAGGTGGTACAACTGAGTAGACGCAAGAACGACAACCTTAACGTCCATTGATATGGATTCCGGCTTAATACCGGTTGAAGCCATAAATGAGTACGGATCAAAGGTCTGGATTTCCAATTCGGAAGTTTTTAGAGCTCGCTTGAGAGTCTGCCAGACACCCGGTTCTGCAATAGCATCAAGTAAGTTGATGACAAGGAAACCGCCGTTGGCTTTAATAAAAGAACCGGCAGTAATTTTTTGGTAGTCAGTACGCCACAGGCCAGATCTGTCCATTGCACGTTCAATGGAACCAAACAGGTTACGATAGTTAGGGAAAGATTCGACAATAACCGGCGGGCCAACACTTTCTGCGTTATCAACCAACAAATTTACACCGTACGGATGCAATACAGCCTCTGCGTTTACGGTAGGAAGCTGCATACCGGGCATTGGACCCATCTGCGGCTGACCAATCATTTTAATGATGTCGAGCTGCTCGGACATATTTTCCAGCATACCGATAATATGCTTAGATGCTTTTTCGTGATCTTTCCACGCAGCAACCAGCCCCACAGAAAGATCCTTGGCAGTGTTCATAAACATCAAGCGATCAACTTCTTCGCTCTTTGTCTTCACATCTTTCTGCAAGCGGCGCACGTCCATAAAGATAGTATCAATTTCATCTTTAAGTTCTTTGTACTTGTCCTGAAGCGCATCATACTCTTCCTTAGGAAAACGCCCCTTATTCACAAGCTCTTCCAACTTAAGCAAGTGTGTAGGTTCGCCGTCTACCACAGGAACAATATCCGGACGTTGAACTTGTCCCATCTGCATGTTTACAAGTACAAAGCCGGCTTCTTTAACGCGCTCTTCCAAGCCCTTAAAGAAATCACGAGTTTTTTTGTCGTGTTCTTCTAATAAAGCGTTTTTACTGTTTATATATTCCTGACTTTCAAAAAGCTGCGGGATTTCACGCTTAATATCTTCTAAAAATGCTTCAATATCTTTTTTAAACATCTGCCCTTTCCCTGCTTCAAACGTAAGCAGAATAGGCTCTTCAGGAATTTTAAAATTATTTACGTAACAGAGGTCATTAGGAGTGCATTCCTTGCGTGCTGACTTTTCCAGCAACTGCCGCGCCATACCCAAGGTGCCAACATCCGCCGCACCGGTTACAAAAATATTGTACCCCTTAGCATCAATACCCATACCAAATCGGAATGCTTCAACGCCGCGGTGCTGACCAATAATATCTGTAAGTTCTTCGAGGTCAGTGGTTTTAGAAAACGGAAGCGTTGCCGGATCAACTTTCCACCGCAGCTTATCAATAGGAACCAAATTGCGTTCTACAATCTCTGTCATGTGAGCCTCCTATTCGCTTTTGTCGCCGCGAGTGATTGGAATTGTACGCCTCTGAGGGATATTACAGCTCGGCAGTGAGATGGTTAGCTTGCCATCTTCCAAACGGGCTTCCACATCTTCTAACTTGACCTTGCAGGGTAAACGCATCTGAGTTTCAAAAGAGCCTAGAGACTCTGCACCCTCACATGTTTCAGAAAAAGTACATCGCAATGTTACATATGCGCCATCAATACTTAACTCTAAATTGTCCTCAGTCACACCGGGGAGCTCTGCCTCGATGCGGTACCCTTCATCAGTTTCAACCAGTCGTAACTCTGTATCCATCAGCGGCTGGCACACAGAAGGTAATCCGAACTCAGAACAAATCTGATTGAACATTCGATCGCTATCGAGCTTCAGCCGCTGCAGTTGCTGGTTTCTCCATGATTTTAGATTGGACATTGACAGACCTCCTGCGCTTATGCGCGTTCATCAATTACTAGTCGCTCCTTAAGTTTGTATCGCAACCGCCAACTTGTAGATATGATTCTAGCAAGTTATACGACATATTAAGCGTAAAATAAACAAGTCCATTATAAAATAAACAAGCCCCTCAAAAGAGGGGCTTGATACGTCACATCACACATAATGAACATACGGGTGGACACTGAAATTAATCGACACAACAACTGTGTCTATTTTTTCAAACAATACTATGCAGATGTGACTAAATATAAAAGTAGTATGGGCGAATTACGCCTCATCATCCTCTAAAACATCTACGCCGTAACGCTCCATACGTCGTCCGGACTCTATATAGTGCTCACGAAGAGTATTTTCAATGGCAACAACATCTCTTGTTCGCAGTACCTCTAATAAGGTCTTATGGCGTTCATACACGGCATCTAAGGTGAACAATTTTTTCCAGTAACGGAAGAGGAGAAATTTAGAAATACCCTGACAAGAACGACGTGCCAATTCACCAATCAGCTCATTGGTGTTTTTGGAGAATAAGATATCGTGAAAACGGTCATCAAGTTCAGCCATGGTGGTTCCATTCTCTCCATGCTCTGCAACTTTTTTCATGTCTTCAACAACTTTCTGTAACTGCGTAAAGTCGTTTTCTGTAAACTTTGAAATGGTTGAAGAAACAGCAGCACCTTCCAAAACACCACCAGTAAAATAGCTGTCTCGGATCTGCTTAGAGGTAAGAGCTGTGATAAACTTACCACGCTGAGGAATGGAAGTGATAAGCCCTTCTTTAACAAGCATCTGCAACGCTTCGCGCACAGGTGCTCTGCTAATGGAGAGTTCAGACGCCACTACAACTTCATTAACCTTATCTCCCGGATGCAATTTCCCGGTAAGAATGGCATCTTTAATATAAACGATTATTTGTTCGCTATAAGTTTTTACGGCGGACATGTTTTTCCTTCTACCAAGCTCTAATTAAGAGATTTTATGCTCTGTGTCGAAAACGTCTTAAAACCCACAACGCTTCTCTCTGACCTTCGACACGAACATGCAAATGGTTTTGCCCATTATAAGGACTTGGTACTTATAATAAAGATACAATGCATAGGCAAATATCTTTTATTGACGATCAGCTAATCCTTCTTGAGCGCATTATGCACATGGGCACTAGCTGCCCATGTGACAAAGAGGCGTTAACTATATCGCAAAACATCATTTATTAAAATGAGTCCGGCGGCATTAAAATCTGCCGATCGCGCACTAACTGCGTTGCTTCATCAATGTTGGCGACCAAATGGGGGGTTGCTGCGGATACTACTCGCAGATATTGCCTTACATCCATCGGGGATACTGCCGGGATGTGCCATTGTCTAATATTCACGCTTGAAACGGCCATGGAGAGAACTGCAGCCATGCCGGGCTGCAACCCTCCACCACCGACAAGCGTATTTAGAGCTGAACTCATAAAAGTAACTCCCCCAGCGTCCTGGCTGACAAGCACGGCTAGCTCGCCAATAAGAGAAACCTTCTCGACAGAAGACTGCGCGGCAGAAAGCGCAACTCCTAGCTCTGTGATACGCTCACCTAGTTGATAAGTCATCGTTTTCAATTCTGTTCCACCACGTGGATACGCGGTGTTGGAGCACATAGTTACCACACTTGCATCATGTGCTCCGCAACATAAGGCTTTACCCACAACAGGATTGTCTGCCTCTTCATTATACCGAACCCACAATACATCCGCACTCAATTCACTGCATACGGCAGGTACGTAGGCTTTGCTTTCAAGAACAATGGTTGGCAGCTTGTCTAGCCCAAGGCGCTGCATTGCAACACCTTTGCCACCGTATGCAAGGTTCCCTTCAGCATCTTCAATGGGGCCTGTTCCACCTGTTGCGGCATTCAGCGTTGCCATAACAGAAACAGGATGCCCGTCGATGGTAAGAACTGTACCAAGACAACCACCGCAGGTTCCTGCAAGGCTTTCATCTTCGTACACAAAATTTTCTGGATAGTTAGCAAGAAAGGTATCCATGACCGCATGACATAAGGCAGTCTGGAGTGCTACCGGCACTTCACTTACGCCTTGCCCGTAGATTCGACCAAAGGCTTCCAACACTATCTGCTGGTTGAATATGGCATCCGATCCCACTATGCGGAGTGCAAGCTCTGCCTCGTAGGGATTAATTCCCCTGCGAGCCTGTGCTTTGCCTGTGCCGCCGTCCTCTGTGGTTACAGTAAACCAGTCACCTTCTACTGTAACAGCCTTAACAGTTGTATTAACCGGATAGGCTTGCGCCATAAGGGTTACAGTTACAGCAAAACCTGCGGTATCGTCCTGAATAAAACCGGAATGGCTGTGGACGTGCCCCGCGCCTGCGTGTCCCATAATTCCAAAGCGACCTGTGGCTTCGGAGCATGTGGATATTGAATATTCTTGCATAGTCCTCTTCTAACGGGGAGGACAATATCCTCCCCGTACATATGCAGTTCGGCCTCTACTAGAGAAGTCCCAGAGACAGAGCCGGAATAAATGTGATTGCTAAGAGTGCAATACACATTGTGAACAGGAACGGCAGAACAGCTACGCTGAGGCGTTCGATGCTCAAATTACTGATGCTACAGCCAACAAAGAGGTTTACGCCAACCGGTGGAGTAAGGAAGCCCATTGAAGCTGCAACAATCATAACGATACCAAAGTGGATAGGATCCATACCGAGATGCTTCATAACTGGCAAAAGAAGCGGAGTAAGAATAAGAATGTTTGCCAGTGCGTCCATAAAGGTACCCATAATAAGAAGGAATACCAGAATAATTGGAATCAGAACATATTTGTTGTCAGAAATGCCAACAAGGATTTCTACAAGCATGTCAGGTACATTGTAGAATAACAGAATCTGACCCAATGCGGTAGCGGTTGCTACAACAATAAAGATAGATGCGGAGGTAATGGCAGTACCGCGGAAAATATCCCACACTTTCTGCCAATCAAGAGTACGAAGTACAAGACCCTCTGCGATAAAGGCATACACAACAGCGATAACGCCTGCTTCTGTCGGGGTGGTAAGACCACCGTAGATGCCGCCAAGTACAATAAGCGGAACCATGAGAGCAACAAGAGCTTCACGCAATGCAGTGATACGTTCCATGAAGGTAGCGCGTTTGCCCCCACCGTAACCATGACGGCGAGCAATAACGTAACTACAAATCATGAGACAAATGCCTACAAAAATACCTGGGATAACGCCTGCAATAAACAAATCACCAACAGATACGCCAGCGGTTGTGCCGTAAATGATGAGCGGTACGCTTGGCGGAATCATAACACCAAGGCAACCAGCGGATGTGTTTACTGCCGCTGCGAAGCGACGGCTGTAGCCTTCTTTAACCATAGCTGGAACCATGATACCGCCAACAGCAGCAACGGTTGCCGGAGAAGAGCCGGAAAGTGCACCATAGAACATGCTTGTTAAAACGGAGATATGAGCCATACCACCGGTTACGTGACCTACAAAGCTGTGGGAAACTTTAAGCAACCGCTGAGCCATACTCCCCTTCTGCATAATCTCCCCTGCCATAATAAAGAATGGGACAGCCATAAGGGGGAACACATCAAGAGAAGTAATCATCTTTTGAACAAGGAATGCTGGTGGAAGCATATCGCCAAGAACGATACCCACCGCAACGCAAAGCCCGATAGCAATACCGATTGGCACACTAAGTAACAGAAAGAATGCAAGCGATGCAAAGATAATAACGATTGTAAATTCCATGAGATAGGCCTCTATACTTCTGCTGAAGGAACTGGATCGATTTTACCAGTTGCTACGCCAATAATTCTTTCAACGGTACGCAATCCCATAAGGAACATACCAAATGGAAGGCTAAGGAAAACCCAGTACATTTTGATTTCCAATGCTGGAGTTTTCTGACCTGTGGTTATGAGAAATTGAACCATTTCCACGCCCCACCATGTGCATGCAAAGCAGAAAACAGCTGTGCAAACATACGCCATCAATGTGAAAGGCTTTGCAAAACGACCACCTGCTACTGTACGGAAAATAGTCACTTCAAGGTGCTTATCTTCCTTAGTTGCATAACTACAGCCAACATATACAGCCCAGATAAATAAATAACGGGCTAACTCTTCTGACCATTCGAAAGAATACTCAAGAACGTATCGTGAAAAAACCTGTACTGCGATGAGCAAGGTCATCACAACAAGGCAGGATGCTGAGAAGATTTCTTCAAAACGAGCCAGATACGATTTTCCATTACAAGACATGCACTCTCCTTAAGCCTATCGGCCGAATAATTCGGCCGACAGAACTAAGTACTGTTATTCAGCTACAGTTGCTTTTGCTTTTTCGATAAGTTCTTTACCGATGCGATCTTCAAACTCTTTGTATACGCCTGCAGAAGCAGCAGCCCAACGGGCGCGTTCTTCTGCTGTGAGTTTTACAACTGTAACGCCTTTAGCAGCAAGTTTAGAAAGAATTTCTTTTTCGCCATCACGAATGAGTTTACGTTCGTAAAGTTTAGATTCTTCAAATGCGGTGAGAATCATTTCTTTATCAGCAGCGTTGAGGCTGTCGAGGAAGCGTTTAGAGATCATTACGAGATGCGGGCTGTAAAGGCTGTTAACAATAGTTACGTTGTTGTTAACTTCTGGGAAGTTGTTGTGCCAAGCCAGGTTGAGGTCGATATCGATACCATCAACAGTTTTCTGCTGAAGCGCTGTGTAAACTTCACCCCAAGATACTGGAGTTGGGTTCATACCGAGAGCACGCAAAGTTGCGATGTGTGCTTTAGACGGAGTAGAACGAATTTTGAGGTTTTTAGCGTCTTCAAGAGTTCTAACAGGCTTCTGGTTGTTCCAAAGGTTACGGAAACCAATTTCGTAGTAGCCGAGACCTACGATACCGGAAGACTCAAGAGCTTTGGTAGCGTGCATACCGATAGGACCATCGGTAATTTTATCTGATGCTTCATAGGAAGGGAACAGGAACGGAAGGTCAAAGATAAGGAACTCATCAGAAAACGGAGCAAGGTTCGGTGTAGCAGCAGAACCCATCTGCAGCATGTTAAGCTGCAAGCCCTGTACTACGCTGTCAAAGTTACCAAACTTTGAGCTATCGTAAATATCAACTTTGTATTTGCCATTTGAACGTTCTTCAACGAGTTCTTTGAATTTTTCAAAGCCCATACCCATTGGGTGCTGAGGCACGTTCGGGTGTGCAAGTTTAATAACTTTTGGTGCAGCTAAAGCTGAAGTTGCGCCAATCAAAAGAACAGCAACAAGCGCAAGAATGATTACTCTAACATTTCTCATACTTCTCTCCTTCACTAGGTGTTATTTTCTTACGAAAAGCCGTGCGAAGTCCACGAGCTTCGCACGGCATAGGGACAATACTTTCTATTTGAAGGTATCGAGGTAAGCGTACAGCGCTGGTGAGCCACCAGTGTGCAAGAATACTACGTTTGAACCTTCTGGGAAATGGCCTTTACGAACGAGGTCGATAAGACCAGCCATTGCTTTACCGGAGTATACAGGATCAAGAAGGATACCTTCAGTCTGTGCAAGCAATTTAACAGCTTCAATCATAGAATCGGTTGGGAGGGAGTAGCCTGGTCCAACATAAGAATCAAAGCATTCGATTACAGAGCTAGGAACGTCACACTTGATGTCACCAATAAGTGCTACAGTTTCTTCAACAAGCTTGTAAACGTGTGCTTCCTGAACGTCTTTAGTACGGCTAACGTTGATACCGGATACTGGGATACCGGAGTTGTTTGCGTACATACCAACAGCCATACCTGCATGGGTGCCAGCGCTACCGGAAGGAACAACAACGTGATCTACTTTGAGTTTCATGTCGAAGAACTGCTGAAGCATTTCTTCAGCACAAGAAACGTAACCGAGTGCGCCGATGGAGTTAGATGCGCCACCAGGAATGATGTACGGCTTTTTACCTTCTGCGGTAAGAGTTGCAGCGAGTTTTTCCATTTCGCCCATCATATCAGAACCACCAGCAACAACGGTTGTGCTCTTAACACCAAGGATGTTGAAGAGGAAGTTGTTACCGGAACCTTCTGGCTTGTAGCTGCCTTTCACGCGTTCTTCGAGAACGAGGTGACAATCCATGCCTTCTTTAACAGCCCAAGCGAGTGTAAGACGACAGTGGTTAGACTGAACAGCACCACAAGTAATAATAGTGTCAGCGCCTTTTTCGATAGCATCAGCCATGCTAAAGTCAAGCTTACGTGTTTTGTTACCACCGGAAGTACCAGGGAGAAGGTCATCACGTTTGATAAATACGTTTACTTTACCACCCAGTGCTTTTGAAAAAGCAGGAACAGCTTCGAGTGGAGTTGGGGAAGAAACATAGCCACGACGAGCAAATTTTGCGAGATTCATAATTTTTTCTCTCTTAAAAGACAGTTAGTTTTTTTTACGGAAAATAACTTCAATTTCGATATCCGCTCCAAGTGGAAGAGCAGCTACCTGAAACGCGCTACGAGCTGGGAAAGGCTCGTTAAAGAACTGAGCGTAAACGGCATTAACGTCTTTAGAGTCGTTAACGTCGGTAAGAAATACAGTGGTCTTCACAACATCATCAAGAGTGCAGCCAGCAGCTTCAGCTAACGCTTTGATGTTTGTGAGAGCCTGATGTGCTCTATCGGTAATAGTGCCTTCACGCATATTACCTGTTGCAGGGTCGATCGGCAGCATGCCGGATGCGAATACAAAGCCGTCAGACTCAATTGCTTGAGAATAAGGACCTACAGCAGCAGGCAATTTCTCGGTAAATATTGGATTTTTTGTAGACATGTTGTCTCCAGTCTCACTGATTAAATTTAATTGCCGTATTACGACATGTAAAATGTCGACATTTCATACGGCGCAATTTGTCTTAAAAAGAATTTACAGAGCTTGTCAAATACATTTTGTTAACTTTTTCCGTTTTGCTCTAATGCGTAACAAAATTTTGTCACTCAGAAAATGAAGTGACACTCTTAACTCTTTAACAATAAAAGCTTTTTATAAAGGCAACAATAGACAATATCTATTTGCAAAAACTTCAACGAATTTTGCATATTTATAGGACGTTGAACGACTTTTGCTCTCATCAAAACTATCATAATAAGACGACCATCCCAACACATTCGCTACCAGCACGGCTGACTCATTATGAATTTAGACTAAAATAGCAGCGTGTTACGCAGCTTCGCTAACAGACTGAACGCTGTCCATGTCTGTATCGTCACCCTCTTCGTTCTCGTCGTATGCTCTGTTCCACCCAGTAATGGCAGAGAACATAAGTACCGCAAAGAGAGCCCAAGAGTATGGGTTACAAAGAGCAGCTGTAATCGGAGGTGCTGTAATACCGAAAGCTTCCGAGGAAGAAATAACTGCTGCGTACCAACCCGCCACTACGATATGCCAAGGAAGGATGAAGAAGACTGTACATACCGCGCAGTCCATCAAGTTAGCTCTTCGAGCAGGTGCCAGCTTAAATCGCTTACCAATAGGCTTCACAAGACTTGGACCAACGAGCAGTTCTGCAGGTGCGTTTGCGGAAATTGGAATAGAAGCAAGGATGGTTACGCCGATAATTGATAACTCTGCCTGTCGAACACTACCGATCATGAACTTTTCAGCGAAAACTAAAATATTTTCCATGATGCCGCTTTCTACAAGAATCTGAGTTACGGCAAGAATCAAAATTGCGAAGAACGCTGCGCCAACAACACTATTGATACCATTCTGAATGATACCTGTAGACATGCCTCGTTCAGCCGGAACATGGAAAATGTCTGCCAAAGTCATGTTGCCGATGGAAACACCGATAATCGCAGCTGTAATGTTACCATAGATCAATGATTCGATAATATGACGTCCTTTCAATGCAGATACCACAACTACAATAAGAGCGATGAGCATGAACGCGCCTGTAGGATTCATCTGTGCCTGAATCTGTGGAAGTGACTGTACTGTTCCGCCACCACCAAAGATCAAGAATATAGCACCGGCAATTGTAGCAGCAGCGATTGCAAGGGGGAATCGGCTCCGCACAACATCACTCATGGTCGCCCCCTGAGTGTAAGCGGATACAATTGTTGTGTCAGAAATAGGTGCAAGGTTGTCACCAAATGCAGCACCAGAAAGAATTGCTGTTGCAAGTAAAGCCGGATCTGCACCTAAGAAGTAACCAGCGGGATAAAGAACCGGAGTCAGGGCGATACAAGTACCAGTACTTGTGCCTGTACCAAGAGCAAAAAGCATTGCCGCAATAAATACAACAAGTGTAAACAGCCCGCCCTGTGCTCCAGTGGTCATACCAAGCCAGAGAAGACCTTTTACAAGACCGCCACCAACCATGAGCTTGCCGAACACACCAGCAAACAACCATGCAGTAATAATAACGATGCCTGTGGAGTCACCGATACCGCGCATTGCTGCCTGACAATACTCGTGTTTGTTTTTTGCAAAGAAAAGCCCTGCAACGAGAGCCATCCACGCACACGCCCAAAAAGGTTTTGTTCCGCCACGCTCTGCTACAGAAAGCCAGATAAGCCCCACAATCAGTACCATTAATGGAACAAGACCACCCCACACACCACCATACAAATCAAGCTTTTTCTCTTTAATCAAATTATCCATAAGCCCTCCAGTTATCCGATTTATCGAACGGTTGTGCAATAAATCACAAGTTTATAGAAAAAAACGTGCAGAGCCCTTGGACTCCACACGTTTAAAAGCAATACGTTCTCTATTTGAAGGTATCGAGGTAAGCGTACAGTGCTGGTGAACCACCAGTGTGCAGGAATACTACGTTGGAACCTTCTGGGAAATGACCTTTACGAACGAGGTCGATGAGGCCAGCCATTGCTTTACCAGAGTACACTGGATCAAGAAGGATGCCTTCTGTCTGAGCAAGCAATTTAACAGCTTCAATCATAGAATCAGTTGGGAGGGAGTAGCCTGGTCCAACATATGAATCAAAGCATTCGATTACAGAGCTAGGAACGTCACACTTGATGTCGCCAATAAGTGCTACGGTTTCTTCAACAAGCTTGTAAACGTGTGCTTCCTGAACGTCTTTAGGACGGCTTACGTTGATACCGGAAACTGGGATACCGGAATTATTTGCGTACATGCCAACAGCCATACCAGCGTGGGTACCAGCGCTACCGGAAGGAACAACAACGTGATCAACTTTGAGTTTCATATCGAAGAACTGCTGAAGCATTTCCTGAGCACAAGAAACGTAGCCGAGTGCGCCGATGGAGTTAGATGCGCCACCAGGAACGATGTATGGTTTTTTACCTTCTGCAGTAAGAGTTGCAGCGAGTTTTTCCATTTCGCCCATCATGTCAGAGCCACCAGGAACAACGGTTGTGCTCTTAACACCAAGGATGTTGAAGAGGAAGTTGTTACCGGAAGCTTCAGGCTTGTAGCTGCCTTTCACGCGTTCTTCGAGAATGAGGTGACAATCCATGCCTTCTTTAACAGCCCAAGCAAGAGTGAGGCGGCAGTGGTTAGACTGAACAGCGCCACAAGTGATGATGGTGTCTGCACCCTTTTCGATTGCGTCAGCGATGCTGAAGTCAAGCTTACGGGTTTTGTTACCACCGGAGGTACCAGGGAGAAGGTCATCACGTTTAATGAAGATATTTACTTTGCCACCCAAAGCTTTTGAAAAAGCAGGAACTGCTTCAAGAGGAGTTGGGGAAGAAACATAGCCACGACGTGCAAATTTAGCGAGATTCATGATGTTTTCTCTTAAAAAAAAGATAGTTAAATTTTAATAAAAAATAACTTTGATTTCGATATTCACTCCCACAATGCAAGCTGAATCGAAATCATCAAGGGGTCAGAACTGGTTCCCGAAAGAACGCTACAAACGGTATTAACTTCTTTAAAGTCGCTAATATCGATAAAAAATACAGTGACGTTATCTGTAACTCAGAAGCATTCACTAGCATCTTGCAACAACCGTACACTTCGCCAAAATCACTCATACTGTATTAGCAACAGTGTCTTCACGAATATCAGCGGTAACAAAAACAACTACACTTCCAATATTCACACAAAGTCATCGACATAATTGTTTGAGAATAAAACTTAATACGTAAGCGCTCACACTCAAAAAAACTATTTTTTTGCCGACATCTTCCACTTACCCAACGACGAGCAATCTATCCTTGGTTATAGATGTAAAATGTCGACATTTCAAATGTCGTGGATTTTCATTAAGGATTTATTGCAGACCTTGTCAAACATATTTCGAAACTTTTTTGCTAATCTCTCTAGCTCGTTAAAAAAAACACCACATAAAAAACACAGAGAGACTTAACATACTTAATAAAAAAGGAGATTAGCACGTTAAAACTAAAACAACCTATCTTCGGGAACTGCAACAAATATTTCAAAGTCAAATAACGGTTCATCCTTCTCCACTTTTTTGAAAGATCGCCCAAGTGCAATCATCCAGAACAGCGACGTCCCCTACTAAAAAGAACAACAGCGTGCAGCCACCCTACTATTAATAATGCTCCACTTTTTAATTGAGCCAAAACAGGCAAGAGGTTGCCAGCCATAAATCTGTTGCCCACAATCCTACGTTCACTTCAACATATCGCCTGCTGATACTTACCCAGCAAAAAGCCCCGTTAGTTTTACAACAACTAACGGGGCAAAAATTCACAAGATAGTCCAAAAGGAGTATCTTGCACAGTGTGATACACAAGTATCACTTACTTTTTTAGTGAGGGCTGCTAGTCCTGACGTTCAGTAACTTCCACAAGGTGGTAGCCGAACTGAGTCTGAACAGGGCCGTGCACAACGCCTACTTCTTCGTGGAAACAAACAGTATCGAATTCTGGTACCATTTGACCCGGGAAGAATTCACCGAGTTCTCCGCCACGGCGACCAGACGGGCACTTAGAGTATTCTTTTGCGATCGCAGCAAAATCTTCTCCGCCAACGATGCGTGCCTTAAGTTCGTTACAAGTATCCTCAGAATCTACGAGGATATGACGTGCTTTAGCTTTTGCCATGGTAAAACTCCTAATGTATGATATAAGAGGCATATCATGCCAGATGATACAAAATGAATCAACTTAGTAAATTCACACTAACAAACTGTACAGTGTTACACAAAAAATTTAAATTATCTGCGGACTTGTCGAAATTTGATTTTAACCGCAGAATATCAGTATTTTCAAGGTCAAAGCAACGTGCGGGAGTTTCAGCGCCCATATTTTAGTGGCGCTCTTTGCGTTTTCGCACTTGTATATAAGACAAATGAAAGATATAGCGCCCAAAGCGTATTGTGCATCAATCATCTAACCCCCTCTCTCAAGGAGAACTGGATGACCGGTTCCGAAGATAGCCGTCAAAACGGCACCATGGAAAATTTTGAAGAAATGCTGGAAGCCTACACTGGCGCTGACAAGGCGCTGTCTGTTGGCGACAAAATTTCTGGCCCAATCATTGGTATGTCCGGTGATAACCTTTTTGTCGACGCTGGAGCTAAGATCGACGGTATTGCCGACCGCTCTGAATTCCTCGATGAAGCAGGTGAACTTACTGTTGCTGAAGGCGACACCGTAGAACTCTACGTTACTGCTGTCAAAGCTGACGCAATCCATCTCTCTAAAGCTATCAGTGGCCCTGCTGGGGCAGCAATGCTCGAAGAAGCATTCAACGCAAAACTTCCTGTTGAAGGTAAAGTTCTTGCTACCCGTAAGGGTGGCTTTGATGTTGAAGTTTCTAAACGTCGCGTATTCTGTCCAGTTAGCCAGATTGATACACGTTTTGTTGAAAATGCAGAAGAGTATGTTGGTCAAACATTATCATTTGCTATCATCAAATTCGAACAGCGTGGCCGTAACATCGTTGTTTCCCGTCGTGCTCTGCTCGAACAGGAACAGCAGGCAGCTCGTGATGAGTTCCTGAAAGACGTTAAAGAAGGCGATCTTCTTGATGTAACCATTACTCGCCTTACTAACTTTGGCGCGTTTGCAGAACTTACTGCTGGCGTTGAAGGTCTCATCCACGTTTCAGAACTGTCTTGGACACGCATTGCTCAGGCAGACGAAGCTGTATCCGTTGGTGACAAACTGCGCGTTAAACTGCTTGGCGTAGACACTGACAAAAAAGGTCAGCTCCGCATTTCTCTTTCAGCTAAACAGGTTCAGGAAAACCCTTGGAACCGTGTTGAGTCTGAAATCACCGCTGGTGAAGTACGCAACGGCAAAGTTGTTCGTATCACTCCATTCGGTGCATTTGTTGAAGTGCTTCCTGGCATTGACGGTTTGGTACACATTTCTGAAATGTCCTACACCAAACGTATCCACAAAGCAGAAGACGTTGTTTCCGTTGGCGACACCGTTTCTGTTAAAATTAAGTCCATCGACTTAAGTTCCCGTCGTATTTCCCTCAGCATGCGTGATGCTGAAGGCGATCCTTGGGCAGACGTTGAAGAACGCTTCCCAGCAGGCGCTGAAGTTGAAGGCACCGTAGAGTCTTCCTCTGATTTCGGTTTGTTTATCAACCTTGCGCCGGGCGTTACCGGTCTTATGCCGAAGTCTCTGATGGCTAAAGCTGATAAAGCAGCAAACCTTGATGCACTCAAAGCAGGCGACAAGGTTGAAGTAACTATTTCTCAGCTCCGCACTGCTGAGCGTAAAGTTACTCTCGCTCCTAAAGGTGTAGCAGCCTCTGAAGACACTTCCTGGAAAGCGCACCGTAAAACACAGACTGCTAAAGCAGAACCACAGGCCAACTTCGGTTCCTTGGGTTCCTTGCTGCAGGACGCGCTCAACAAGAAAAAATAATCTGTTGATGCACACGCTAATTAAAAAGGATCAGGCAACTGATCCTTTTTTTTGTCCAAAATTTACCACATTCAGCTCCTCCTCCGTAAAAAATAACCATCCCTTATACTTTTTTTCGTTTACAATGATGAAATAAATATTATGTAAAAAGGGCGTATGATCTTATTATACCGCATGGATAGAGTTCCCACCTGAGCCTTTAGGAGATTTTGAATAATGACAATTTGTAAAAAGCTACTATTACTCCCTATTTTTGTATTAGCGGTTACGCTAACAACTCTCCCTGCCATGGCGGAGTTACCTAACTTTACCGAGTTAGCAAAAAAAGCAGGTCCTGCTGTTGTTAACATCAGCACGCAAAAAAAAGTTGCAGTCCCGCAACAAAACCAGCCGGGCATGCAGAAGTTCTTTAAAGACAATCCAAACACACCATTCGACGACTTCTTTAAACAGTTTGAACGATACTTCGGCGGTGGCCGCCCTCGCCCCGAAACAGAACGCTCCCTCGGTTCTGGATTTATCCTTTCTTCAGACGGTTTCATCGCAACCAATAACCACGTTGTTGAGGGTGCAGATGAAATCAAAGTTAACATTCTGGATGAAAAGGGAAACTACGACTCATACGACGCAAAAATTATCGGTACAGACTCGTTAACCGACCTTGCTTTGTTAAAAATTGAAGCAAAACGAGAACTCCCTACTCTCAAACTCGCCGAATTCTCTGAAGTTGAAGTAGGCCAATGGGTGCTTGCTATCGGTAACCCGTTCGGACTGGATCATACAGTAACCAGCGGTATCGTCAGCGCGCTTGGTCGTAATATCACTAACAACCCATATGACAACTTCCTTCAGACAGATGCATCCATCAACCCCGGTAACTCCGGCGGGCCGCTTCTTAACCTCAAAGGTGAAGTAATCGCCATTAATACCGCCATCATTGCGCGTGCTCAGGGTATTGGTTTTGCCATCCCAAGTTCTACAGTTAAAGACATTATCAACAAGCTGAAAACCGACAAGAAAATTCGTCGCGGCTGGCTTGGTGTTTCCATTACCAACGTAGACCCGAACATGGCGCAGGCTCTCGGCCTTAAAGAAGCAGAAGGCGCATTTATCGCGCAGGTAGTACCGGGAGAGCCCGCCGCAGCGGCTGGCCTTCTCGAAGGTGACATCATCTTAAAAGTAAATGATGAAGCCATTGCAGACTCAGCAGAACTTATTCTTGCTGTCTCCGCTCTCACCCCGGGTAGCACTGCCAAGTTTACCGTCTACCGCAAAGACAAGACAATTACCGTTAACGTAAAACTTGGCGAGCGCGGCGCTAAAGATCAGAAAGAGCCTTCACAGAAAGGTTCACAGGGCAAAGAAAGTGACATGAAAGGGCTTGGACTTACTCTCGGCCCACTCGACGTGAAATCAGCACAGGCACTTGGCCTCAAAGAGATCAAAGGTCTTCTTATCACTAATATTGTTGAAGGAAGCGTTGCGGCTCGCGCAGATCTGCGCGCCGGTGATGTTATCCTCGAAGCGAACCTGACTCCCGTTAACTCAGTCAACGAGTTCAAGAATATCCTGAAAACTCAGGGCGAAAAGCGCGGAGCCGTTCTCCTCAAAATCGTTCGACAGCAACAGGCTATATTCAGGACTATGACTCTGGATAAATAATCCCCGATGACAAAAAGGGCACCGGAAGGTGCCCTTTTCTATTTAAAGATTCAGTGGACATCTAAAACATGCGCTAATGTTAGGCATGAAATCAGTTGGACACGAAAAAATTAGCTATTCGCCATTGCAACAGTTGCTCCAACTAAATACAGCAGCACCTAATTTGCGATTGGCAATCTATCAGCAGCTTGTTAATATAGCCCGTTATTGTACACATACTTATCAGGAGATTATAACGTGCTTACACCACGTGAAATTGTATCCGAACTGGATAAATACGTTATTGGACAGAATGGTGCCAAACGCATGGTAGCAGTTGCTATGCGTAACCGCTGGCGACGTCAGCAGATCGAGCCGTTATTACGTGACGAGATCGCACCTAAAAATATTATTATGATGGGCCCTACTGGCGTTGGTAAAACAGAAATCGCCCGCCGTCTTGCCAAACTTTCTGCTTCTCCGTTTGTAAAAGTAGAGGCGACTAAGTTCACAGAAGTCGGGTACGTTGGTCGTGACGTTGAGTCTATGGTTCGTGACCTGATGGAACTGAGCGTTGCCCTTGTACGTAACGAAGAAACAACTCGCGTTCGTGCACAAGCAGAAACCAACGCAGAAGAGCGTCTTCTCGACTTACTTCTTCCGGGTTCTGCTCCAAGACCGATGCAGGAACCGGTTACTACTTTTGATACGCCAGCAGCTGACGCGGACAAAGCAAACTCCACCCGTGAGAAAATGCGCAAAATGTTCCGTGAAGGTCGACTCGATGACCGTGAAGTAGAAATGGAGCTTGAAATCGCTCCACAGGGCATCGAAGTAATGGCAATGCCGGGCATGGAAACCATGGGCAGCCAGTTTAGCGACCTTTTCAGCAAAGCTTTTCCTTCCAAGAAAAAGAAAAAGCGCATGAAAATTGGCGATGCTTTGCCACTTCTTATTGAAGAAGAAGCCGCACGCCTTGTTGATGAAGAAAAAGTCACCGAACTGGCAAAAGAACGTGTTGAAGAATCCGGTATTATCTTTATCGACGAAATAGACAAAGTTGCCAGCGCACAGCATGGCGGCAAATCTTCAGACATCTCACGCGAAGGTGTTCAGCGAGACTTGCTTCCAATCGTGGAAGGCAGCGTTGTTAATACTAAATACGGCATGATCAAAACAGACCACATTCTGTTTATCGCAGCGGGTGCATTCCATCACTCCAAGCCGTCTGATCTTATTCCGGAATTACAGGGTCGTTTCCCGCTCCGTGCGGAATTGACTGCTTTGGGCAAAGACGAGTTCTTACGTATTCTTAAAGAGCCTCACAACGCCCTTACCATTCAATACTCTGCACTTCTTGCAACAGAAGGTGTAACTATCACCTTTGCAGATGACGGGCTGGAAGAAATTGCAGCCTTTGCAGAAATGACCAATCAGGAAACTGAAAATATCGGCGCGCGTCGTCTCTACACCATTATGGAAAAGATTCTGAGTGACATCTCTTTTGAAGCTCCAGATCGTTCCGGTGAAGAAATTATTATCGACCGGGCATTTGTAGAACAGCACTTAGAAGATGTTCGCGAGGATAGAGACTTAAGTCGCTACATCCTCTAATAGACTAGCGGGACACTCCCCGCAGCAGGAACTACGTACATGAAAGACTACGCTAAAGCACAACTTACATCACGCATTCTCATTGAATCTCTTCCGTATATTAAGAAGTTCCATGGTGAAATTGTGGTCATCAAATATGGTGGTCACGCAATGAAAGACGAAGAGCTTGGTCGTGCATTTGCTCAGAACATTGCTCTTTTAAAGTACGTAGGCTTAAAGCCGGTAATCGTACACGGCGGCGGCCCACAGATTGGGCAAATGCTTGATGCTCTTAATATTACCTGCCAGTTCCGCGAGGGACACCGAGTAACCGATGAAGCAACCATGGATGTTGTAGAAATGGTACTCGTAGGCAAAGTTAACAAAGAAATTGTTAACAAGCTCAACATGTCAGACTGCAAAGCTGTAGGGCTTTCCGGTAAGGACGGTACACTTCTTCGTGCCCGCAAACTTCGTATGGTTGTTAGCGGCGCAGACAAGCCACCTGAGATCATTGATCTTGGTAAAGTTGGCGAAGTAATAGGTGTAGAATCTGGCCTGTTAACCGGTCTGCTTGCAGAAGGGTACACACCAGTTATCGCACCAGTAGGCGTAGATGCAGAAGGTAACACCTACAACATCAACGCAGACTCCGTAGCTGGTGCAGTGGCAGGGGCATTGCGTGCTAAAAGACTTCTGCTACTTACAGACGTTGCCGGCATCCTCGATTCAGACAAAAATCTACTCGAAGAACTGACCGTAAAAGAAACTCTCGAACTCTTCGAGGACGGAACTCTGCAAGGTGGCATGATCCCGAAAGTAAAATGCTGCCTCGAAGCCATCAATGATGGCGTATCACGCGCCACCATTCTCGATGGTCGTGTAGAAAACTCCGTACTTTTAGAGTTGTTTACAGACAGCGGTATCGGCACGCAGATTCTTGGCAACAATTAGAAGGCTGAAACCTCTGGATAGCAATGTGTGACTGCCTCCGACGGGCAAGGGTTCTCCCCCTTGCATCCACGCAAGTGGAACGTCCCATTGCCTGCGGATAGCGAGTCAGTCTCCCGACCTTATGCAGGCTTCGGCTTCCCTGAGTTTCGATATTAAACAAAAAAGCGTGGGTTAATGGCTCACGCTTTTTTATTTAATCAATCTTTGGGAAAAGATTGTAAAAGGCTTGGTAAAGCTTTAGGTACCGGTATCTGCATTCTTATGAGTACCAGTAGTTAGCGTCCCGCAAACTTCATCTATCGGGATATCTGATTCAGAGCCAATACGATTTACATAAATTTGATCCTCGTCAGCGCCTGTAGAACTGTTTGTATATCCTACCTATTTTTCATTCTATTCAAAATTCCTCCGTTACTTCCCCCGTTCTCCATAAGAGCAATGAATAGAACAAAAGATCAGGCTACCCCATACACCTAGTATGAAATAGCCTGACGTTCTTATTACTAATGACAACATATCGAGCTTACTCGTTCATATTGCATTTTCCTTTTTTATCTACCAGCTCCCGAGCTTTTTCTAGAATATCCCGCGTGCCCTTCTCGCTCTCGAAATTGAATTGAAGTTTATTAACCTTCCAACCATCAGCGGTAAAGCGACATCCGAACACATAGCGACCTTTCCCTTCCCATATGTGTTCATTCAAAAAATATGTGGCGGTGGCATCAGCCCTTACTGTAGCTTCCTGCCCTTTTAGTTCTACAACAATGTTTTCTATTTTATGCTGTGTAGCATCAAACCCGCACAGAGATTCTTTCCAGCGACGGATTACACCTTTTGGCGTTTCCTCGTGTGGTTCTCCACCGACCAGTGAGGTGTAATCAACAACAACCTCATCTGTGAGCAATGTTTCAAGCACGCTGAACAAACGTAGATCCGGTAACACAGCCATGCTTTGCACAAGGGTTTCGATAAGTGCAATGTCTGTTTTTTCTCTGCGCTCTATATAGGTAAGCATACACACCCTTCCTTTCGTTTTTGTCTTTCAACTTCCCGCACTATAAAAAGTACGTTCAGTATACCCAAAATGAAGAGGGAAAGAATGGATATATTGCCCGTCCAAGCAGACAAAACACGCATCCAGCTATTTTTTAACAGTAACCAAATTAGTAAAAAAACATCCCCCCCGTAAGGGGACAGTATCCCCTTACGGGGGGGATGCGCCAGTAGCCATTCATCAGTAACGTGTGCTACGGATGCCAAGTCCCTTGTGGCGGGCAGTTTCCTCCTACCCATCGGAGACCTACAAGTCTCTCTTCAAGGAAAAATCTGGAAACAAAAAAGGCTGCCTCTCTATATGGAAAGCAGCCTCCATGTATTCTATCTGATTTAGGAATACTTTTTTACGATGCTGTCGAACTTTTCATGATTAACATCTCCAGAACCAATCGGATATTTAAGATCTTTTGGAAGATGCCCACCATAGGCTAGACGATCATTAGTGTAGAGCACACCTATAGGAATCTGTTCGTCAAATTCATTTGCTTTTTCAATAGCGGTATGCCAGTTCGTTGAATCATACTCTTCACCAAGCTCGTAACAACGCTTTTTATACCAACCAAAAGTGTTCACCTTGTTAAAGGAAACACATGGCTGCAACACATCCACAAGGGCGAACCCCGGATGCGCAATAGCGGCTTTTAATGTTTCCACCAGATGCGGCACATTACCGGAGAATGAACGTGCAACAACGTTTGCGCGCATGGCAATGGCTACTTCCACAGGATTAAACGGTGCGTTTGTTACACCAAACGGCTGAGTCTTTGTAATCTGCCTTTCAAGAGTTGTCGGGCTTGCCTGCCCCTTGGTGAGTCCATACACCTGATTATCGTGCACGATTGCTACCATATCTACATTGCGCCTAATGGCTGCAAGAAAATGGTTTCCACCTTCACCATAGGTACAGCCATCACCGCTGGTGGCGATTACTGTAAGCTCTGGATTAACAATCTTAACCGCCTGTGCCGGTGGTAACGCTCTGCCGTGCAACCCGTTGAACCCGTTGGCGGTTATGTAATGCGGTACTTTGGCAGCTTGCCCGATGCCTGAGATAATGGCCGCTTGATGCGGTGCAATATCCAGTTCTGCAAGCGTCTGCTTTAATGCTTTCAAAATATCAAAGTTACCACAGCCGGGGCACCAAGCTTCATTGTAATGACCATATTCGTTGATATCGCGCATAGTGCCTACTCCTCATACATCTTACGGATAATGTAGCCTGCGGTTAACGGACGTCCATCATATCTGCTTACTATTTTCTGAATAGGAACACAGGTGAGTCCTTTCAACAACCATGCAAACTGCGCATTGGAGTTTCCTTCAATACACACACGCTCAGTGGCGTTCTCCAGATATGGTAAAAACTGATCCACATTCAACGGCCAAACCTGTGAGAAGCTGAGCACTGCTACATTCTCGCCGCGTCCCGTCATCTCTGCTGCTGCCTCGCGCACGGCTCCTTCGACTGACCCCCAACAGATAAGCAACTTATCCGCATCTTCGTTTCCGAAAAACCGCGGGGGGAGCACATCTTTACGGATACAAGACTCTTTCAGAAGCATTTTTTCCACCATCACATTACGGAGTTGCTTATCTTCCGTAATATTACCACGTTCGTTGTGCGCGTGGCTGTCTGCCAAAACAATGGATTTCCCATAGCCGGGAATACGGCGCGGTGAAATTCCATCGTCTGTCAGTAAATATCGTTTGTATGCTTCCGAATGAGTATCAGAATAGTCCGGTTGTGCTACCTCAGGCAGATCGTGCAGGTCATATGTTTCAAGACTCTGCAAACCGTCTGCGAGGAATTGGTCTGTAAGAAGAATAACTGGTGTTTGATACTTTTCTGCGCACCTGATGGCGCGATGCCCCATTTCAAAACACTCTTCGATTGTGCTTGGAGCCAAAATTATACGCGGAAATTCACCGTGTCCACCGAACATGGCAAACAACAAGTCACCCTGCTCTGTACGGGTAGGCATACCTGTAGCGGGACCTGGACGTTGGGCAACCACAACCACAATCGGCTGCTCCATAATCCCTGAAAGGCTCACGGCTTCCGTCATAAGTGCAAATCCACCGCCCGATGTTGGAACAAGGGAGGCTGCGCCAGCATATGAAGCACCGAGTGCCATATTCAATGCTGCAATTTCATCTTCCACCTGCTCCACCACGACACCCATTTCTTGTGAATGGTTAATGAGCGTTTGTGCGACAGAAGATCCCGGTGTCATAGGATAAAATGAACAAAATCTTACACCTGCTGCCATAGCACCCAAAGCAATGCTAGTGTTGCCGTTGATGAGGATACGTTCCGAATGCATGTGCATTGCAGGCAACTGAGCACACTTGTCTGCGGAGTTTAAACTCCAGTCATACGCGTTGCCTAGCGTTTCGATATTATCTGCAACAACCTTTTCACCTTTAGGGGTAAAGCGTTCAGACAACAACTGTTCCGGAAAAGAACGATCCAGTCCAAGTAAGGCACACAACACACCCAAAGCCACCACATTTTCATATAAGGGTTTAGATGCAAGCGTATCAAAAGGAATGCTTACGCACTGCTTGTTCATGGCATTAAGCTTATCGCTTAAAATTACGGTTCCGCTTTCGTGCAGCATTTCAAAGTATTGTGCGACAGCTTCCTGATCGAATGCAAACAAAATGTCGCATTCATCTGCTGATGCAAACTGCGGCGTATCACTTATACGGATTCGAAAAGAGTTATGACCTCCACGAATGCGTGACATATAATACTGTGTTGCAAATACTTCATAGCCTGCGCGGGTCAAAATCTTACTGAGCAATTCACCAACAGTGACCAGTCCCTGACCTGCCGCTCCGGCGATTATGATTGTTCTGTCAAATGTGGGCACAAAACCTCCCATACAGAAAAAGCTGAGGTTGTAGAAAATGTAGTCACCACGGTAGCAGATAAGTCAGCTCGGCAAAAGATATTATGAAAAGAGATATTTCCGTAACATTCAGCCAACTCGTAAAAACCCTAATCAACTACAACATGCTTAAGTATATACTATTTATCATTCAGCCTGCCCGTCTCTATTTTTCAGATACTCAACAGCCCACACATCAAGACTATCAAACAACGGTATTAATTTTTTTCCAATCTCCGTAAGTGAGTACTCAACCACAGGCGGAACTTCGGGATAGGCTTTTCTATTGATAATACCATTCTTTTCCAAACTGCGAAGCTGCTGGGTGAGCATTTTTTGCGTCACTTTTGGCATCAACTTTCGTAGCTGTCCAAAACGCTGCTCTCCTTTAGCCAAATGCGAAATAATTTGAGGCACCCATTTGCCTGAAAGAATTTCAAAAGCAATTTCGAGTTCGTACGTATAGCTGCTGCAACTAATCTTATTCGTTCTGTCTTCAGGCATTAGACCAACTTTTACATAAATATCGTAATCAGCAATCGCAAGAGTTTCTGACCATTCATCGATTGTAAGTGTAATTTACAATACACATGACGTTCTACATCCACATGCTTATCGAGACATCAATAGCATGTTAACCAAACATTGGACACCCCCGCGAATGTATTTCTAGGTAGTTACCTTTTGTAAACCAGTATCTAAATGCACACTACTGCACCGAAAAGTGCGTACTTTACAGAAAAATCGAAATACTGTTTATACACCTTGGCTCTGTATCCAAGGTGGGTACATCGTCTGTTCCTCTTTGTGTATTGTTTTTGTATTGCCGACTCTTTCCCCCTACAAGCAGCAAGACAGTGTGGTTCACAAAAACGCATCAGCAATACAATTTGCACAAAGAGAAACCTAACTAAATTTACAATACTATTTATACAATAGGGAGACCTACACATGGCTCGTTTTACTATTCCTAGAGATGTCTACTTTGGTGAAAACACTATTGAAGAACTTAAAACACTTGATGGCAATAAAGCTGTTATTGTTATCAGCGGTGGCTCCATCAAAAAGAACGGCGCGTTAGAAAAAATCGAAGGCTATCTTAAAGAAGCTGGCATTGAGACTCGTCTTTTTGAAGGAGTTGAGGCTGACCCTTCTGACGAAACCGTTATGCGCGGCGTTGCAGTGATGAACGAATTCCAACCGGATCTTATTATTGGCGTTGGCGGCGGTTCTCCTATTGATGCAGCTAAAGCAATGTGGATTTTCTACGAAAATCCTAATTTCACCTTTGAAGAAGCAGCCATTCCTTTCAACCTTCCGCAGTTACGCCGCAAAGCCCGCTTTATAGCTATTCCTACAACTAGCGGAACAGGTACAGAAGTTACTGCGTTTTCAATCATCACAAGCAAAGAAACTGAGTTGAAATACCCTATTGCGGACTTCAACATCACCCCAGATGTGGCGATTGTAGACTCCAACCTCGCACAGACAATGCCTGGCCAACTGGTTGCCCACACTGGCATGGATGCATTGACCCATTCACTGGAAGCCTACGTTTCCATTATGGCAAACGAACTTACTGATGCTCTTGCAATGAAATCCATAGAAATGGTTCAGGATCATCTTGTAGAATCATACGAAGGTGACGAGAACGCTCGCGCTAAAATGCATCTTTCACAATGCCTAGCTGGTATGTCTTTTTCCAACGCTATTCTGGGTATTGTACACAGCATGGCGCACAAGACCGGTAAAATGTTCAGCATTCCTCACGGCTGTGCTAACGCTATCTACCTCCCAGCTGCTATTCGCTTCAACGCAGAAGTTGCTGGTAAAAAATACGCTGACATTGCAAAACGTCTTGGCCTTGAAGGCAACACAACTGAAGAACGCGTTAACGCTCTCATCGGCTTTGTAGAATACTTGAACAACGCACTCCACATTCCTACTTCATTAAAAGAATTTGGTGTGCCTGAAGAAGCTTTCCTTGCAAGCCTTGATTTTATCTCTGAAGGCGCTGTGGGCGACCCTTGCACCAGCACCAACCCACGAGAAATTTCTGTTGAGCAGATGAAAGAGCTCTTCAAAACAGCATACTACGGCAAGTAAGCAACATACGTAGTTTTCAAACCGCATAAAAAAGCCCCCTGCATAGTTTGTATCAAGATACGGGACATTAATGCTGATTTTGGGATCAATTAAAACAAAAGCCCTTGTTATCAATCGATAACAAGGGCTTTCTTTTAACGAAAAATTTTATCAGATATGGTGTGGAATAATTTCATTGCATACCCGAGCTGTTAGCAACGCTTCAAAGCTATTCTTAAAACTTGCTTTTAGGCTGATTGTTGAGTTTTTTGGCATTGCCGAAAACAGTTCTCAGCCTAAGTCTATCGACATAACATCTCGAATTCATAGTTCTACGAGCATCTAAAATAACCGGTCAAACACGTTAAATGTGTCTGACCGGTTTTCTAAATTTATGTCCCACAACGTATCTGAAGTCACCTTCAGTTTATTGTGCTGAGATATTGCTAAAGCGTTAAGGGTAGCTAGCAATTAGGTTATGGAAAACTCATTACAAATTCAGGAGCTCCGGTATGAGTATCAACTTGTTCGCGTATAATTTTGAAACCGCATTCCTTATAAAAAACAATGCTGTTGTGATTTTGCTTGTAGACCGAAAGAGATAATTGAGAACGTACGTCTTTAGATTTGGCAATGAGCTGCTTGCCAATACCTAGTCTCTGATGATCGGGGGAAACAAAGATCAATGCAATCGTATTTTCGTACAACGCAACAAAGCCTTTGATTGTCTCACTCTCCTCATAAACATAGGTTTCGGCAGATGGAATATATACTTCACGCATATCGTTAATTTGGGATTCCCAGAATGTACGCGCTATAAAGTCATGAGCTTGAATTGAAGCATCAAGCCATATTGCTATAACCTGATCCATGTCAGCTTGTTGAAATGCTCTTATCATTGTCCTTACCTGCATTGTATATCCTACCCCATACGGCATTATCTGTGCTGTTCAGGCACGATGTGGATGGCTAGTAGTAAAGGCTATTGAGCAGATTAGCCATTTTCTTTTTAGCTGTCTATCTACTGTAAGTTCTTCATCATCATACACATCGAAAACTGCTCAAATCAAATAGAAGTCTCCTCCATCCTTCAGGAATAAAAAGAATCTCACCAACACCTTTCAAAAAGTCTCCGCTGAGATTTCTTGTTTGTGTAGTACTGGAATATTACCATCGTATCCCAAAAACACTATATACATGTTGCAAATTACAAGAGCTAACCATCCACCAATACATGGAAACTAGGAGAGACATATGGAAAAGAAATTACTACTTATTTGCGGTGACTTTGTTGAAGATTACGAATTGATGGTTCCTTTTCAGGCATTGCAGGCTATGGGTTTTCAGGTAGACGCTGTGTGTCCTGATAAGAAATCCGGTGACTTTATTGCGACCGCTATTCACGACTTTGAAGGGCATCAGACATACACTGAAAAGCCCGGTCACAACTTTATGCTGAACAAAGATTTTGTTTCTGTTGTTGTTGAAGAATACGCCGGTTTAGTAATCCCTGGTGGGCGCGCTCCTGAGTACCTGCGCCTTAACCCTGAAGTTCTCACCATGGTTCACCACTTTGACAGCACTAAAAAGCCTATTGCGGCTATCTGCCACGGCCCGCAGATTCTTGTAGCTGCGGATGTTCTTAAAGGACATAAAGTTTCAGCATACCCTGCTTGTGCCCCTGAAGTAGTAGCCGCTGGTGGCGAATACTGCGAAATCGCGCTCGACTCCGCACTTACTGACTGCAACCTTGTTACTGCACCAGCATGGCCTGCACATCCTGCATGGCTCAAGCAGTTTGTTGCGCTCCTTAGCTAACAACACGCTTTTACTGACAGATAGACAACCCGTCGGGGTAGAAAATTCACATAAAAAGCGATACAATATGTTTACATTCCAAGACGAGGAAAAACATATGTGCCTAATTTATGCTTCTACTCCGCCACAAGAATACATGCAACAGACCCGCTCTATACGCCTAAACGGAGCTGTTACAAGCATACGCCTAGAGATGCGCTTTTGGAGTATCCTTGAACGCATTTCACAACAGGAAAACACTACGATTGGTCGTTTTTTATCGACCTTGCATAATGAAGCCACGTCTATCCATGGGGAAATTGACAACTTTGCCTCATTACTTCGTGTTGTTTGTACTACATCACTTGAGCCACAGCTTGCAGAGCAAGCAACCGCATAAAAAAATCCCCGCATACAGTCTGTATGCGGGGATTTTTTAATAACTATTCTAAAAGAGCGCTTATTTTACAGGCGGAGTAAACACGCGCTGTCCGAGTTCTCTATCGAGCATAAGCATGCCCTGACCTTCACCACCAATCATTTTAAGCTGACCGAGAACATCATTCACAGTATCTTCTTCTTCAACCTGTTCGGAAACGAACCACTGGAGGAAAATGTTGGTTGCATGGTCACGCTCATCAATAGCGAGGTTTACGAGATTATTGATGAGGGAAGTAACGCTCTGTTCGTGCTTAAGAGTTTCTTCAAACACGTCGATGGTGCCTGCCCATTCGTTCTGAGGCGCATCAATTGGCTGAAGAATAACACGGCCGCCGCGTTCATTAATGTAGTCATAAAATTTTGTTGCATGGAAGAGCTCTTCCTGTGCCTGTGCACGCATCCATTTTGCGAAACCGCCCATGCCTTTATCAGCAAAGTAAGCGGACATGGAGAGGTACAGGTAGCTGGAGAACATTTCCCATTTTACTTGGTCATTCAAAGCTTGATTCATTTTTTCAGACAACATCAGAATTCTCCTTATGGTAACTGGAAGTGCAGGATATCATTTTTTGATGAACCAGTCTTGTTGTGCAAAGCAGGTTAATCATCAAAACGGTTAGACGAAATATTTGGCATGTTGCGATGTAAAAAGCAACAAGCGAGGTATATTGTGAGGGTGTAAGCAATAATTCATCACATAAGTCAATTGCAGTGTGAAAAATTATGCGGTATCAGCGTGTTTCTCAAACAACTATCAATTATTCAGGCCAAGGCGTACGTTGGGTCTGATCAGGAGTCTACAGATGTGGGGATCTAGCTGGAAGCGAAGTGCTGAGACAACTATTCCATGCAAAAAATGCAAAAAACCGCTTACCGTTAAACGCAGCTGTCAGCATGTGTATATGGAATGCACGCATTGCGGTGAAAAAAGCGATATTGCAGTTTACCTGCGTGAAATGGATGATGCTTTAGAAGCCTTTATGGAAGGTGTTTACTGCGACCGGATCTAAAAGTATCCGAGGCTTCGCAGCATATCCATTTTAGCTTCTTTTTCACCATCACGTCCGGCACGTTCGCCAGTTTCACAACCAAAACCGCCACACGGTTTGGTGCATGGCACACACCCTAATGAGCGGTAGCCGGAATCGTACAGCGGGCAGTACGGTAAATTGTGCTGCATTGTGTACGCCCAGATATCCATCTCACTGAAGTCCAATACAGGATGCATCATAAGGCAGTTGGGCCGTTCTCTTTGCTCGCGCATCGGGCGGTCCCTGTCAGGATGCTCATCTTTACGAATACCCGTCAGCAAAACTTCAATATCCTGCTGTTTGACACCGCGGCTAAGCGGTTCAACCTTCAAATCTGCACAACAAGTAACCTTATTCTGTGCCACTGGATATTGTGACATATCCACTTCCGGTCGCACAATAGTAAGATCAATACCCCAGTCTTGAGCCAACGTATCACGCTGATGCAAAACTTCTGGAAATTTAAAGCCGGTATCGATGTTCAGAGCCGTTACGCGTTCCACACCCATTTCGGCCAAAATGTCCTTCCATATATGGAGAGTAACGGTAGAATCTTTACCACCTGTCCATGCCACGGAAATGTTATCTGCGCCGTATTCGGCAACTATTTGTCTAAGCTCATTCCGAGCTGCTTCTATTTTTCTCTCGAGCATAATTTTCTCTGATTGAGACCTCATAGTGATTGAATGTCGCGCTACACTGTAACACAAGTAATCATACAATCAAGATGTGATACCTGATTGATAACAATCCGGCATGATAATGCGGACTGTTTCATTTATACACCAAGTAATTAGTGCCATCTGCGTGCGTTAGTATATGCACAAAGCTATTTGCTGCATTAGAATTATCGGCAACAGCGCCGATACAAAGATAGTTTCTACGATAGACACAGCAAAAGCATTGTTCCCCTACCCACTTCTGCCGCAGTAGGCAATAGACAAAAAACGTAAAAAAGTACCGTACACACAACAAATGCAGTTCTCCTCCTTCATGCTTCCGATTCTGTATCATTATATAGGGCTTTTGGTGTCACTCACTATTCAGAGAACATTCAAGTTTTTTTAAATTTCGTCTTGACTGGCTGAACAATGCTGCATATAACCCTCCTCACGTTGTTAGCAACGCTTTGTTGTGGGGATGTAGCTCAGTTGGATAGAGTAGCTGGCTACGAACCAGTTGGTCGGGAGTTCGAATCTTCCCATCCCCACCATTTGCTTATAAAGCCTGTCAGTTTTTTCTGACAGGCATTTTTCTTCCAAAGAAAAGCAAGCAAAGCTGACAACACAGAGGCAGTCGTTTTTAGAAAAAAAACTTTTTTTCAAAAAGCACTTGACCTTGTAGAGGGTTGAACATATACACCCTCTCGCTGTGACGAAAGTCACTTCACAAAAATTTTGATTGGGTCGGATTGAAGCGCCTAAAGGTGAAGAAATCAGGCCTCAATATCTAGTGGGGATGTAGCTCAGTTGGATAGAGTAGCTGGCTACGAACCAGTTGGTCGGGAGTTCGAATCTTCCCATCCCCACCACTTTGATTATATGCGACTGTTTATACAGACGCTTTATACGAGAGTTATCCAAGCTCTCACCAAGTGATGGTCTTTTTCATCACAATATATACATTGAGATTGAGTCAAACTTGTTCAGCAATGTGTGAATTTGGTATCAATACAAGTGGGGATGTAGCTCAGTTGGATAGAGTAGCTGGCTACGAACCAGTTGGTCGGGAGTTCGAATCTTCCCATCCCCACCACTTGATTATATGCGACTGTTTACGCAGACACTTTATACGAGAGTAATCCAACACTCTCACCATGTGATGATCTTTTTCGTCACAATATATACATTGAGATTGAGACAAACTTGTTCAGCGATGTGCAAATTTGGTATCAATACAAGTGGGGATGTAGCTCAGTTGGATAGAGTAGCTGGCTACGAACCAGTTGGTCGGGAGTTCGAATCTTCCCATCCCCACCACTTGATTATATACGACTGTTTACGCAGACGCTTTATACGAGAGTTATCCAAGCTCTCACCAAGTGATGGTCTTTTTCATCACAATATATACATTGAGATTGAGTCAAACTTGTTCAACGATGTGCGAATTTGGTATCAATACAAGTGGGGATGTAGCTCAGTTGGATAGAGTAGCTGGCTACGAACCAGTTGGTCGGGAGTTCGAATCTTCCCATCCCCACCACTTGATTATATGCGACTGTTTACGCAGATGCTTTATACGAGAGTAATCCAACGCTCTCACCATGTGATGATCTTTTTCGTCACAATATATACATTGAGATTGAGTCAAACTTGTTCAACGATGTGCAAATTTGGTATCAATACAAGTGGGGATGTAGCTCAGTTGGATAGAGTAGCTGGCTACGAACCAGTTGGTCGGGAGTTCGAATCTTCCCATCCCCACCATTGAGAACATAGGCTGCTAGTTTTTTAACTAGTAGCCTTTTTTTATGCCAATTGCCCAACTCTTCCCCCCCCTCTTCACGCCTCGCTATCACCCCGTATAAAAAAAGCCATCTTTACCCCGTACCTAAGCGTTCGATTTAAGAGAATAAAAAAATAAAATGACCGTATCACCGCGTATGCATTGTTTTTTTATTACACGCACCAATACAGCACCTAAAAGCCAACACGGCCACGTTTTCCATCATTTGTGATCTGTAAAGAACAATAGTTCGCGCAAAACAACGTAGTGCAACCTGTGTATTAAAGATTTCTCCTGTCTCACCCCGCTTGATCCATCTCATTCTTTACAACCGCAATACTGAGTCTGTAACTCTTGTAATAATTTCTTTGCCAAGGCAATCCGCTTCGCTGCTCCTTTCAATTTCTAAAATCGCCCTACTCATAAACTCCATTGTCTTACAAAAAAACCTACTGACTGATACGGTGCAATGTCCTCGCAACGCGTCGTTAAAAATTCTGGCTACTAATAATTCCACCCTATAAGCGAACAGGAAATCATTACCTAATAAGAGACACCACGGCATACTAGGCTCTGGAAATATGTTCAGGTAGATGTATCACGAAATTGACCGTACTTTTTTTATAAAGTGCTTGACGATCACGGCTTACAGACATATATCTCTTTTCGCACTGAGGGGATGTAGCTCAGTTGGATAGAGTAGCTGGCTACGAACCAGTTGGTCGGGAGTTCGAATCTTCCCATCCCCACCATGCTTACACAAGCTGCTAGTTTTTTTTAACTAGCAGCTTTTTTTGTGGGCAATGGCATATTGCTTCGTGAAACATACTTCCTTTAGATTCACACCGAGCCCAGCTATAAACCTTATTCATGTAGTACACACAGCAAAGCCCCCTGTGGATATTCCAACAGGGGGCTTTGCTGTGTGTACTACATGTTCAGGCACAACCACCCGATTTTCTATTTTAACTTTGAATAACTCATGGCCTGCAACAGAAATGTTGCCACCATAGAAAGTACAATGCCAAACAAAATTGTGTTGGACAGTGTGATGCCGTTAACAACGAAATCGAGCACCGCAACACATGCCGGACTTAAATAGATGTACGCGGTGACATTGTTCGGGGTCAGCGTAATTGAGGCTTTCTGGAAAAGATAGGATGTAACCAGCGTTGTGCATATTGCAAGATACAGTAAGTTTGCATAGTCGCCAGGTGTCAGCAAATGCCATTGTAGCGGGATACCAAAAGCTATCGCGGCAAGAGCCATCCAGATTGTTCCGCCCATCAACGTGCAGCATGTCAGCACAACCACGCTGTCCTGTCTGTACAAAAGCTTCAGAGCAAGCGTGTACCCACACATAGAAAGAACACCCAACATAAAGAGCAGATCGCCAGAATTAAGGGAAAAACTTTTAAACGCTGCCAAGTCGCCTTTGAATACAACCCATAACGTTCCCACAGCCCCCAGAATATATACCAACGTGCGTTTCACACCAATAGCCTGCTTTAGAAGCACCACACTCAGTAAGGCCGTAATAAACGGAGTAAGAGTGTACAAAGTTCCCGTGTTCAGTACTGTGGTGGTCAGCAGTGCTGCGAACAGGCATACAAAATAGCCACAGTAAAAAAAGCTGATAATAAATGAACGCGGAAACACCGAGGGAATTTGCTTACGGTATCGCTTATTCAAAAGTACCGCCGGTAATGAACAGGCACTTGCAATCACAAATCGAAGCAAGTTCAAAGAAACAGGATGCACCTGCCCTGTCACATTAGCAGACGCAATGAATGATCCTGCAATCAAAAAAGTTGCAAGCACAATCAAACCATGAGCTTTTAACGTTTCCATTATTTCGATTCCTTCAGTGAAGATAGGCATCTTGAGCCTACGGAATAAACCGCTCTCTATGCAACTCACTGCATATAGATTCTGTATGCACCTGTGGCAACAACTCTGAGACAATTCAGACTTTCTACGTAGTCGGTTCCTTCAAGCTTATGATCGAAAACCAGCGTTGACAAAGATTCAGGCACAAAAAAAGGCTACTCTTTCGAGCAGCCTTTTTACAAACAAATATAAGACTATAAGCCTTCTGGACGAACGCGATCCCAGTTGTGGATACTTTCGAGGTAACGGATAGATCCACTATGGCCTTTAATAACCATGGAGTGAGTCACAACGCCGTTGCCGGTGTACTGAACACCGCGAAGGAATGTGCCGCCGGAAATACCGGTTGCTGCAAAGTACACTTCGTCACTACGTACAAGAGTATTTACAGTGTGGATTTCGCGAAGATCGATACCTGCTTCAAGGATCGCTTCTTTTTCCACGTAAGACTGTGGGTCGAGACGGGCAAAAATCTGGCCGCCGACACCTTTAATTGCACATGCAGCGATTACGCCTTCAGGTGTACCGCCGGTACCCATCATTACGTCAACTTCGCTACGTGGATCAACTGCCATGAGTGCGCCTGCAACGTCACCATCAGTATGCAGTTGAATGCGTGCACCAGCTTCACGAATCTTAGCAATAAGCTGTTCGTGGCGTGGCTTATCAAGAACAAACACAACAAGGTCATCAACGTCTTTGCCGAGAGCTTTTGCAATGTTGTTCAAGTTGTCTTTAACAGGAGCGTCGATGTCTACAACATCTTTCGCTGCTGGTGGCACAACAAGCTTCTGCATGTAGTAGCTTGGGCCTGGGTTGTACATGGTGCCTGCCGGAGCAGTACCTACAACAGAAATAGCGTTAGGACGACCGTATGCAAGAAGGTTAGTGCCTTCGACGGGATCAACCGCAACATCAACCTGCGGCCCTTTGCCCATGCCGAGCTTTTCACCATTGAAGAGCATAGGCGCGTCATCTTTTTCACCCTCGCCGATGATAACTGTGCCGGAAAGGTACAAGTTATTAAAGGCGTAACGCATTGCATCAACGGCTGCACCGTCGCCCTCGTTCTTCTTACCCTTGCCGAGCCAGCGGCCAGATGCCAATGCTGCTGCCTCTGTAACGCGAACAAGGTCTAAAGCAAGGTTTTTATGGGCGGCTTCCATCGGGTCTCCTCCAAATATGAGTTGCGGATACACATAAAAATATATGTGTGGCGGATTATTATCTAAGTCTGTGAAACATCACAAAACTTCAAGCTGCAAAAAAATAAAAAACTGACACAGTATATCTGCGGTTAGCAGTCTTCCTGCGGGTTGTGTACCCTAGGTAGCACACACCTATCAAGCATTTACCGCTTGAATAAAAAAAGGGAGACCGCTTTATCGCGATCTCCCTGTCGTATACTATTAACCTGCTGTAAATACCAGTACGGTTTTTATATAATATTATTGCTTTTTAACATCTTTTGCGTCTGGTGTAGCTGCTGGCTTTTCAGCTGGTACTACTGCGTCTTTTTTCTCTTGCGCCTGTTTCATGGCATCATCTTTCATGTCAGCAGCTTTTTCTTCCGGCTTAACGGTTTCGTCAGCAGGTTGAACTGCGTCCGGTGCCATTTTTTTAGCGTCGTCCATTGCTGGAGATTCAAAAGTTACATCTTCTTTGTTCATGATTGCTACGATAGCTGCGGTTGCGTCTGCAGATTCGTCAAAGCTTAAAGCCTGTTCAGCAGGAATTACCAAATCCACACCGTTTTCTTTACGGTACTGCTCAAGCACTTTCTGGAAAAGATCGTTCAGCTTGGTAACAACCATCTGCTGTTCTGCTGATACGCGTTCCTGAATTTTTGAAACCTGTGCCTGAAGATCATTCACACTTGCGGTGTCCTGACCTTTTGATTCAGCAGCTTCTTTTTGTAAATCTTTAAATTTTTGCTGTACTTCTGCGCTTACTTTTTCCAAGTACGCCATACCGTCTTTACCTGGTTTGCTATCCTGAAAAACTTTTGCAGGATCTACAACGGCAACTTTAGGAGAAGAGTCTGCCTTCATTTCCTGATTGCAACCTACAAGCGCCAAACAAAAAACAGCAACACACAGTAAAACTAACTTTTTCATCGATATCTCCAGATGTTATTGAAGCCACATTTTTTTTCATAATAAACACACCAAGCACCACATTCTCAGACGGCGCTGTAAAAATAGAGTAATTTCCGCTTTTTCCCAAGGATTAATTGCACTATGGCGGCTAGTTAACGAAAAAATAACGGGTGGTTAAAGTTATAGACGTTTTTTATTCTGAAAAAACAAAGGTGCCGAGTTTCTTTAAATATTCCTCGACAGTATATTTTTGAATGGTTTCTAATTGCACTTCACCTGATTCACACCGCGTTAACGATCTGGAAAAAGTTTCACGTAAGTATTTATAGGGAACTCCATCAGCTTTTGCCAATCGCTTACCGTTCATTGACACGGTGTAATGCAGATCAAAATCCGCCGTAATTTTCTTCTGTCCGTTTTCAGATGTAATGGTGATTAGAGGAGTGTCACCCCAAAGAACTCCATTTTCCGTCACACGTAAGTCAGAACGCTTTGCGGGCACATGCTGCCCCAACATCTGCTGAATATATGAATTCTCTAATGATGTTACAATCTCAGCATGATAGTTTTCTATTTTTTTATAATGAATACTGTGATTGAAGAAGGAGCGATACTCCTTGTCAAAAAGAGACAACACCCTCTTGTCCTGCTCTTTCGCAGAAGGAGGCCACATAGGTGCATTTTTGTACCTGTCGAAAACTTTCTTAGGCGCTTTCGCCGCCACTTCCACAGCCATATCGTTTACACTGCAACGCACTTCATGCACAGATTTCGAGGCATCATGCACATATTCTAATGTAAAAAAGTATGTTGTTTTAATTTCGTCTATAGCTTTACCATTTTTATATAAAGACTGCACAAGCGTAACGGCTGCACTTGTATCTCCAACCCACGCTGCTTTCATTTCTTTAAATATTGAATAGGCCTTGTAACGGACAACGCCAACACCATTTTTGTACTTCCACACCATCATATCTACAAATGCATTCTTTAGCTGTTCTCTGGTTACAGGAGAGTTATCTTTATATGCATCTAAAGAAACAAATGTTGTAACAAGTGGCTCATTGAATAATGTTCTAAATGATGTTTTGTTTTGCGCGACAGGTTCTACCTCGGCAACCGAGCTGGTAACACGCGCACAAAATATTGTAAGCACGAGAAAAAACAGGCTGAATATGATCTTCTTCATGGATAATCTCATTAGTTACTAACGTGAAAGAGGAGAGCTACACACGCACTACAGTGCGTTTACATATTTCTTTGTTGCAGCGAGAATAGACCATTCATAAAAAAAATTTCTATGCGTCACCTCTACAAGCCCTACTTCTTGTTGTAGCTCAACATTCCACATAAAGATCACGGCACCAGAAGAATCGATAATATGCACAAGCTGACTGCCTGCATAAAAAACACCTTCACGAGTTACAACAGCATTTTCTTTTTCATTTGCAAGATAGGCAGTAAAGGCTCTGCGAATAGATTGTGGATTGCCCGAAATTGTTTTTGAGAACGTATATGTTGCAGGCTGGGTGTAATAAATGACATTTTCATTCTCATCCACAAAGTCCTGCAAAGTTCTTTTAAGAGCTGAAACAACAGCAAAGTCATGACTGCCCCATGGGGCTGGCGACACGTTACTCAAATTGCATTTGGAAGGCACGTACATGTCATCCGGCATATATTGATAATATTTCGGCGAGGTACTCTCTGTGACAATGCTGTCCGGAGTAATACGCACCTCAAACTCTTTCTTTTCTGTATCATGAATACGCTGCACCTCAGCAATGTAGGAGCGTACCAACCACTGAACTTCCTGCCCATTTTCACGCAATGACTTTTTTACTTCAATTTGTAACGTGTTAGCATCTTTCCATTGGACACTGGCATTGGTGAACACATACCAGTCCCCTTCATCATCTATTCTACTCATTGCATTAATTTTTACCTCTAAACTGCGAAGAATAGCATCATTAATCAGCTGTTCTGTCACTGGCGTCTTGTCGCAGAACACGTCTGCAAATCGTGCCACATATGTTTTAGAAGCTTCTTCAGAAATTCGTGATGTTTTAGAAAGTGTTGGTGATGCTTTTTGATGTACCGCGTTACACCCCGTCCACAAAAACGAAAGCATAACAATAAGTAGAATAAGAAATTTGCGCATACATTCCTCTATGAAGACTAGTAAGATTTAAACAAACCATTCCAACATCACAAAAAAACATAGGCGTCAATGTCTTTACAATAAGTACATTCTATTACATTGGCTGACATATCGACTTTCCACTTCCTACTTTTCAACCATAGCATTGCAGAAAAAAAGCACATTTTCCGAATCGATCAACTCAGCAACCCGACCAACAGTACGGCAAAAGATCCCGACAGCTCTGCTGCTGGCGAAACTTTATTTTCGCAAACCTCGTACCTTGATCCTGATACAAAATTGTGAACACATAATTAAGCCATTATCCTGAATGAAAGAGGTGAGGTTCAACTCCAAGTGGCAAACATAAAAAAAGCCTTGAAACGCTGTAACGGAAAAATCTACGGAGAAACCGGAGCAGCTCACCTACTAGGCATGAAGCCGACAACACTCGCAACGCGGATAAAAAAGATGAATATCTCGCGCTAACAAATTTTCTGACTCAATATGATTTTCAATGGTAGATACAAAAAAAGGGTGAAGTTACATACTTCACCCTTTTTACAAGCGGTCATCATGAATTGTCACTAAATGAGTTGCCCAAAACGTTACAGGCACACCTGAAACCTACTCAGGATCAAGGGAATTCCCTCTTACGAAAGAAAAGGCGAGGCCTACCTCGTCACCCCCCGCCGCAACGTCTGAGACAAAAAATTCTCTACTCAGCTAAAAATCGAGTAACCTCACGGTTCATTGTTTCAAAATCTTTGGGCTTCACCCATATGATTTCTTTATCTTTTCTGAACCATGTAAGCTGCCGTTTTGCATACGCTCTGGTGTTTTTCAACCACAACGTTTTGCACTCATCCAAAGACATAGCTCCGGTGATGTACTGATACAGTTCTGCACAGCCAATGCCCGACCAGCCTGAAGATTCTGGATCATTGTTATTCTTTAACGCCTCACGGGCTTCTTCAATGGCACCGGCTTCAATCATAAGATCAATGCGTTTGCCAAGCAACGGAGTCAGCTCGTCCAGACTTACATCGATACCAAGACGTATGCCGCGGAACGGTGTCGGAGTCATCGGCTGAGCGTGCCACCATGTAAAGGTCTTACCTGTAGCTCTATACACGGCTAATGCACGACAAATTCTCTGGCTGTCATTAAAGTGAATTTTCGCAGCGTAATCCGGATCAATCTGCACCAGATCTTCATGCATAGGCGCAGAGCCGCGTTCTGCCATTTCCGCTTCAGCAACATCTGTATAGAACTGGTCGATTCGAGGAATCTGCGCTAAGCCTTCCAGCAATGCTTTCAAATAAAAGCCTGTTCCGCCTACAAGCAGCGGCAGCAAACCTTCTTCGCGGGTTTGGAGAATAGCTTCTGCCCCCATATCCATGAACTTGCCCACATCAATTTTATCTTCAGTTTTTAAAAAACCGTAGAGCTTATGCGGACACACCTGCTGTTCTTCTGCTGTCGGCTGTGCTGTGATTATTGGAAAATCGCGGTACACCTGACGGGAGTCCAGATTAACCACACCACCGTTAAAGGTACGGCTAAGGTTAAAGGACGCAGCAGTTTTACCTGCTCCGGTAGGGCCTACCAGACAGACAATAGGAATTTTTTTAGACATATATATTTAGTTCAGCGGGTACGGGTACCCATATTTTTCGCGAAGCTTACGGTAGACGTTATCCGGCACAAGACCTTTGATATCGCCGCCCAGCTTGCCTGCTGCTTTAATGATGGTAGAGCTGATATACAGCCATTGGTAATCCGTCATCAAAAAGACAGTTTGAATATGCTTTTTGAGTTTACGGTTCATCAATGCAAGCTGGAACTCGTATTCAAAGTCAGACACAGCTCGCAGCCCACGCAACACTACGTGTGCGCCGCGGCGCTCTGCATATTCCACAAGCAAACCGGAGAAAGGTTCCACGGTTACTTCCGGAGTATCTTTAAACACTTCCTCCGCCATCGCCACACGCTCTGTAATTGAAAACAACGGCGACTTCGGAGTGTCGTTAGCCACCGCAACAATTACACGATCAAAAATTTCGCAGCCGCGTTTGATAAGACTCACATGTCCCATAGTCATGGGATCAAATGTGCCGGGATAAACGGCTACTCGCTCTCCCCTGTTGTCCATAGCAAAATCCTTGTCTGGCCATATGCTTTGTTAGCAATGAGTTCGAGTTCTGAATGGTCTGCTTCCGGCGGTAATGCGAGCTTAGCTTCCACTTCAGCACAAAGAATGCCGCCTTCTGCCAACCAACCATTCCTAAGCACAGCTTTCATGGCGGGTGTTAAGAAGTTTTTTCCGTATGGGGGGTCAATAAAAATTACATCAAACGGTTCTGCTGCTCTGCGTGAAATAACTTTGAACAAATCGTCTGCGATAACACGGTAGCGATGTTGTGGAATGCTAATTTTTTCCGCGTTTTCGGTAATCAACTTAGCAGCGGTTTTGTTCATTTCAACAAACCAAGCCTGCTCTGCGCCACGGCTTAACGCTTCAAAAGCTAAAGAGCCGCTACCGGCGAACAAGTCCAGAACTCTGCATTCCGGCCAGTACGCGCCACGTGATTCAAGCATAGAAAACAATGCCTGACGCACTTTAGAAGTTGCTGGTCGGTAACCCGGTGCACTGGTGGTTTTGAGTACTCGTCCTCGGTACTCACCTGCAATAATGCGCATAACTATATAATATCCTTACACTACCCTAAAATTTAACCAGAAGGGTATATTTACTTTTTCTTTCTTGCCATACTATAAACAACAATTGCTAGCCGATACAGAACCGGTGCGCGTATTCACGTAGACTACACGTTGCTAAAACAATTTCCAAGTCTGACGAATACCTATTCCCCAGACCTACTTACGGAGCTACTATGAGCACAGCAAAACAATATGTGATTGATTCTCTGTCCACGCAGGAGTCATGGCGACTTTTCCGCATTATGTCTGAGATTGTAGACGGAATCGAAAACTTAAGCGACCTAACAAACTGCGTATCCATTTTTGGTTCTGCACGTACCCCATCAGACCACCCTATGTATCAGGAAGCCGAAGAAATTGCACGGCTCCTTTGTGAGGGTGGTTACGGCGTCATCACTGGCGGCGGCCCCGGTATTATGGAAGCAGGTAACAAAGGCGCTCAGGAAGCAGGCGGCGTATCTGCCGGTCTATGCATCCACCTGCCAATGGAGCAGGACTCCAATCCATTTATAGATGTTAAGTGTAATTTCAAGTACTTTTTTGTACGCAAGCTCATGTTTATCAAATACTCCATGGCGTACGTAGTAATGCCAGGTGGCTTTGGTACACTGGATGAACTGTCAGAAGCCTTTGTTCTGCGCCAGACAAACAAAATTAAACCGTTCCCGATTATTCTGTACAAAAGCGAATTCTGGGAAGGTTTATTAGACTGGACACGCGAGCAGATGGTTTCCGCAGGATACATTAGCGAAGAAGAACTGAATGCCATGGTTATTCTAGACACACCGGAAGAGGTGGTCCAATACATCATGGAGCATTCACCGAGCCTGCAAGGGTAGATAATGACGACCAGACGCGAACTAGACCATTGTTACGATTCCCTGACCGCTCTGCCGCAAGGCTGGGCAAGCTGGGACGACTTAATGCGGGTAGCCATGGATGAGGCACGCAAAGCCGAAGCCATAGATGAAGTACCCGTAGGCGCACTACTTGTTGCTCCTGATGGAACAATTGTAGCCAAGGCATACAATAGAACCATCATCGACAATGACCCCACAGCACACGCAGAGATTCTGGCATTACGCAAAGCAGGTAATCTGCTGCAAAACTACCGTACAGAAGATTTAGTGCTCGTAGTAACGTTGGAACCCTGCCTTATGTGCAGCGGCGCACTGGTTCACGCTAGAGTCAGAGGCGTAGTGTACGGCGCACCGGATCACAAAACCGGCGCACTAGATTCCCAGCTAAACAGCTTCGAACTGCCGTTACATAACCATGCAATATGGCACACATCCGGCATTCTGATAGAAGAATGCAGCAGTATGCTTTCTGCCTTTTTCAAAAAACGCAGGAACCAGATAAAAGCCGCCAAGGAATCCAAAAAAGCCTAGAGTTTATCGTAACAATTCGCAATTGTGCGGTTAACAACTTGCAATGCTGCATAAAATTGCATAAACAACCAGCAACGGAGAGGTAGCGAAGTCCGGCCGTAACGCACACGACTCGAAATCGTGCTTAGGTCTCAAAGCCTAACGAGGGTTCGAATCCCTCCCTCTCCGCCATTTAGTGAATAATAAAAAGGCTTTAGTCAGTTGACTAAAGCCTTTTTTGCGTTCAACTCGTAACTCAATGTTGTAAAAAGAGAGAGTTTCTGCCAGACTTTTCAGGCATTATTATTAAACCTTTGATATTATAGTCAAAAATTGAATGCGAGTTAAAAGAAGCTGGCAACTTTATTCGTGATTTAGGACCAGTCCAACGAAGTTGGGAAACTATACAGATGAATCTTCAAACTTGTCATTCAATACTGATCTTTTTGGTTTCTGTAATCGCGTCAGCTTTTCGAGGTAACGTAATTGTTATTACGCCACTATGATACTTTGCTTTAATATTATCAACATCAGCATCTTTAGGTACAGTTAGCACCCGTTGAAACGATCCATAATTTCGTTCGACGCGGTAATACCCCTCTTCCTCAGATTTTTTTTCCTGGCGCTTTTCACCTTTTAAGATCAACGAATCGCCTTTCATTTCAATTGAGATATCCTCGTCAGTCATACCAGGAAGCTCTGCTGTAATAGTGTACTCGTTTTCGGTTCCCGATATATCAACATCTGGTTTTAAAATTCCTTCACTCAAACTATGAAACGGATACTTTTTGAAAAACGGTGACGGAAACTCAACACCATGAAAAGTCTGATCAAAAAGCTTATCAATTTCATCATGCAAGTTAAGTAAAGGGCTGTGCATCTGACGATGCCGCCTGTTCAATTCATGCCGCTTCACTGGCAAAATTTTTTCTTCTTCATCTTCTTTTTTAAGCCAGTTCCACGGATTCAATTTGTTTGTATCCATAGTGTCCTCCAAAGGATTGAAGTAAAAAATATTGGGCGGAAAGATGACTACTCAAAATGATAAGCAAGCTAGTTTTCATGTCAATTCTAACCAGACGAATATAACAACATGCCGCCTCACTCAAATTTATCACAACAAGCTGGTGCGCTAACTGAGCCATCACCAATCTTTTCCGCATTCTTTTTGGCATGTTCAGTCTCTGCTTCATGCTACTCATCACCACCCGAATCAATTGTGCATATTATGAGCGAGTATTTTTGCTCCAATCTGTTTCGGAACGTATATTTTTTCGAACGCCGTTATCCCAATAGGCATTGATGGCAGTGCTCCCCCTCTAAGCGGGAAATACACCATAAGCTCTCCCCATAAATGAATACAGGCAAAGTCACAAAAAAGAGGTGCCGGAATGCAATTGAAAACAATCATTCTGGTACCTCTTTCAGACTCGGTGGCCGCTTTAAAAATCGACACAAAATTAGGACTAAGTATATAGATCAAGTGATACGTAGATTCACTCCAACTTGAAGTGTCGGGACTATGCCTCTTGATGTACTGATGAGCACATTACCTCATAGAGAGGCACAGCTAGATTGGTAACGGTTCCTGTGTGGGTAGTCCCGTCTTCAACCATGATTTCAGCATGAACATAAGCGGTAGTCCACGCCATCTGGATAGGGTAGGTTCCGGGCAGGATATGGTAGAAAAAAGTCTCCTGCACTTTTGGGTCATACTTCTCGCGATACTGCATTTTCTTTGGGACAATAAGGGAATTATTTTTAATGGTAGGCATACCTGCCTCCTTGTAAAAAGTTATTCCACACTTCCATCGTCTCAAAAAATGACGAGAAAACAAGATGATAATCTTGATTCGGGTGATAAGAGGCGTAATGACATCCATAATTAGTCTTCTTCTGAAGAGAACTTTTACTACCTTTCTAGCTGATTAAAAAGAACTTCACACCGCCGCAACGGGTATCCCCTTCACAGCCTTATCATCAGGGCTTTGCCGATCAAACTTCTCCCTTCACTGTCTACCAAATCAATAGGGAATTACTTGCTTATGCAGGCACAACTCTTCCTACTCCTTAGCTAAACCTTACTCACTAATTATACATAACTGCTTTCTTTTCATGACGATAGCCCCATACCTTGAACACTAAAATCCAGCTTCGACACAAAACACTTGCAATATCACAACTTGTTTTGTTACGGACGCAGTCGTTTTAAATGAATTCAAGATGAATTCAGGTAAGTAAAAAGAACAACCTACAATTGGCAATATAAAGTAATACATTTTAGAATCGTTAGGCAATATAAACCAACACCACTAGATGCGCCGCATTCGCACAGCAATGAAAATGTTGGTACTGGATGCCTTTGCTGCAAAGCTAGGCACTCAAACACCGCTAGATTCAACAATGACAACATAAAGATGAACAGCTTTACCTCATAAAACAAAGGTACCCAACTGTTCATGCTCCAAGTTGAATGTGCTTGCACATTGCAAAAGGAAAACACGGATGGATATATTAAGTTACTCGCTTGGAATGATAGGAACCATAGCCTTCGCCGTTACTGCCGTTCTTGAATCTTCCAGACAACGTATCGCTCTCTTCGGCGCATGTGTGCTCGGAGTCATCACAGCCATTGGCGGCGGCACCATCAGAGACTTAATTCTTGATGTACCCATCTTTTGGGCAAACGATCTTAACTACATTTGGGTTGGTCTTGTTTCAAGCCTGATTACATTTGCAGCAACTCCCTTTTTCAAACGAAAATTCATCTATTCCCTCATGCTGTACATAGATGGACTTGGAGTATCTCTTTTCGCGATACAAGCAATGGATAAAGTCTCTGCATTAGACTTTGCGATGCCTGTAGGTCCTATCTTGTTAGGTGTTATTACAGCTGTTGGGGGTGGTGTAACTCGTGACGTGCTTGCGGGGCGTACAACACTCATTATGACGCGAGAACTCTATGCAACGCCGGTACTCTTAGGGTGCATACTCTACTCTATTGTCTCTTACTTTTTCCCTGAACACAGAACGACATTAGGATCTATCTGCATTGTCACTATTTTCGGAATTCGCTCTGCTGCGATTTACTGGAAACTGTCTGTGCCAGATTGTCTGATGACTAAAACGGCAGAAGACGAACCGATCTAGGTCACATTCCTATTTTACGTCTGTCATCAAAAAACAACGCAAGCTCATAACTTTTAAAGGTTATGAGCTTTTTCTTTAACTACAGTAAATAAACTAGCACAACACAATGTACAAAGCATGGCAAAAGCCCATATGTCTAAGTCTCCCAAGGCATTAGCCTGTCGAACGCTTCTGTTTGGCATTGCTTCTCACGTTAGATATTTAAAAAAGAAAAAGAAGCTTAGGCGTTAAAAAGAAAAAAAGTTTGGGTGTACTTACTGACTTTTTTTCAACCATCAACCTTGTACTACAGCACTAAATTAATGAATAAATAATATAGGTTATACATTTTAGGTAAAAGAATAAATGATGTTATTTTTGTATCAGACATACAAAATTGTTACTACACATAGTAAAAAATAATATTTTTACTATATCATTTTTTCTACTACATCCGATTAGACATTTATACATTGAGTTTGCACTTATTTTACTTACAAACTGTGCTTGTAACATATGAGTTAGTGTTTCTACTAAAATATGAGGTTAGAAAATGAGACAATCCCATTTTGATTTACTGTCAAACGGACCAACAGCTTGGAACAACTGGAGAAATGAGTACCCAGAAGTAGAACCCGATCTATCTTCAGCCGATTTGTCTGAAAAAAACTTAAGTGGATACAATTTACATAGTTGCAACTTACAATACGCTACTCTTGCCAACTGCGATCTTCAAGACGTTAATTTAACTAACGCAAACCTTGAAGGTGCTGACTTAGCAGGAAGTTATGTATATTGGACCACTCTACGAAATGCCAAAATATGCATGCTTCAATTAGCAAAAGCCAATGTTTGGAAACCAATTCTGTAATAACTAGCAGTAAGTGGAACAAAGAAGGCTGATAACACCAAGTTGCCACAAACAAACTAAGCGCACTTAATAAAAAAAGCCCCCTACCGTACTAGGGGGCTTCTTGTTTGCATTCTATTTTCTATTCACTTTCGCAAGCATCAAGAATCTCTTCTATTCGCTCAGCAACGAGAGCTGTTATCTCTTCAGGGTCAACTTCATATACTTCAGACTCTGCTTCTATAGCAGCTGCCAGAATAGCCTTAGCGACATCTTCAGGCTTTTTGTCTGCCTTCAAAGCTTCACTTTTTGCCCAGTCTTTTGCCAATTCTATCGCATCTTCTCTTTCTGCTTCAATCTCTTCTTCAATAATCGTTTCTTCATACGCTTCAATTATGAAAGACAAAACAGTTTCTGCGTCCTGACTAGAACTCACGAGCCACCCATCAACTTTAACACCATAGGATGTTTTCTTTTCATCAGGACAAATGCTGATTGAATGTTCCTCGAATGTCCCTTCCAGCGTTCTACCTGAACGCATAAAAGAATCCATTCTCTCAATCCAGTCACTATGACTAGGAGCATAATCATACATTGCAATATCCTTTGTAATTAGTTGATGAAGGTCGTCTTCGCTAAGGGGTGAATCAACTATCATGTATAAAAAAGCATAACAACACCGAATAATTATTCAGTTATTCAAAGTAGAAGCATAGCATTTTGTTGTACAGTAAAAGATTCCTTTTTCGTATCGTATACATATTCTCATTGTTAACATTACTGTTCAGTCTGTAAAGAGAGAGACCGTCCCCCTGCTCCCTTTATAAAATTTAATAGATAACGTGCAACATCCAGGCATTTTTCACTACTTATTGATCCCTTAGACCAAAGCGAGAAGGAACAAGTGACGCTCTATTTCAAAGATTTTTTACGTATGCTTGACGGGCACAGAAAAAACGATAGAGTTTTTGAATAAATACCGAGTGTACTCACACGCTAAAAAAGGTTTTAAGCGTAGCAATTTTGTTGCTACAAATTATACAAATTCCCTATAAGACTACATGCATCACCATGTGCTAAAAAGACAGAGAGACTACAATGGAATACCCAATTGATAAGTTAATTCTTCTACTTTCCAAAGGCTCATCATTAACTGTTTCTACTTGCGACATCATCCCGGAAGAGCTTGAACAGCTCCTCACTGTTGCTAACGAATCCGGTTCAAGCTTGAAAGTTATTGCGAATATGTCTGAAACCAACTTTGCAGTTGCAGAGCTTGTATCAGAATATGCTTGTCCCAACATTTCACTAAATATCGCTGCGACAGACAAAGCGTAACAATAAAAAGTCTTCTACCAAATTGTAGAAACTTTTTCATTTCCCACATACGAATGCAGAAAAGCTCTTACAGTAACTTGTAAGAGCTTTTTTAAATAATTTTATAGGTTTTCTTTTAAAACAATTTTGACTATAGGTTCTCGCTGCTTATTTCACAGAATATTAGGAGAATACTATGGGAATTTTTGATGCCTTATTAGGCAACGCTTCAGAAGTTAATGCTGACGACCTGCGCGAAGAACTTTCACCAATCATGTTTGATGGTGAAGAAATCGAACGCGCTTTCAAGGTAGTTCGCGACATGTATGTATTTACAAGCGCACGCCTCATTCTTATCGACAAGCAAGGTCTTACCGGTAAGAAAGTTGATTACCTTACCATCCCATATAAATCCATCAGCACCTTCTCCGTTGAAACTGCAGGTCACTTTGACATGGATTCAGAACTCACCATGTGGATTTCCGGTCGCCATGAACCAATCAAAAAAGAGCTCAAAAAAGGCAGCGACGTTGTTGGCATCCAGAAACTTCTTGCAACAAAAATATTGGGCTAGAAGAGTGAAAAAAGCCCTGCCAATTTGTTACCTTCTCACAGAGATGCAGACAACTTAGCGGGCTTTTTTTATATCTTTTTATTCTAACTTATTTTGAACAGAATTCTGTCACTAAAAAGTCACTGCACACTTAAGCATAGCACCACGATAGGTTCTGTGTTCTGAGATATTTCCATTCAGATCCAGTTCAAATGTAAAGTGCCCTTTTTCTGCAGCTATCCCAAGTTGCAAATTACCTGTCACAGTATCAACAACATCTGTTGTTATCGAAATGTCGTCTGTAAAAGTCGAATCATTCATCCGACCTTTTGTTGTAAGATCAGTATCACCAAATGCAAATGTCACACCCGCATCAAGGTTTGTATTAAACCGCCAGCCAGAATCAATGTCGAAATTTTTGGTCAACGTTACTCCTAAAGGTAGCAACCATGTAGACATGTCCGCACTTTCGACGTTGAAAAGATCACCATCATCGTTTTTTGAATTGTAACTGTCTTGATCGTAATAGGCATAATTCAAGCCAACATACGGTGTAATAAAGAAAGATTTATGCTCGATTGGGCGTGAACACTCCAGCCCTACAGCATATACGTTTCCGTCAACATCACCTGAAAGTCCCTGCCCATCGATGTCTGAATCCAAATTTACATAGATGAACTCACCTTTAAGCTGGAATTCTTCAGGAAGAATATACGCTCCATAAGCAAGAAGACTGACATAGTCATTATTCGTATCAAAACCAGAGCTAGCCTTGCTGCCATCTGTATCTGCTTTACCAAAGTTAACTGCTGCACCAACTAACCAATCCATATTGGCGACTTCTGCACCAATGGCAAGTCCATAGATGTTTGTTGCGAAGCTGTTTGAATAGTGCCCCACTGACATACTCTTGGTTCTTGAATATTGATAGATTGGGGTTACATAAATATCATGCTGTTGTTCTTTCGTATCTCTTGCAAGATAAAGCAAAGATGAACCAGACGCCGGAATACGTCGAGAGGTGAGACTCTTGTTTGTGCTTGTTACGTCAGCCGCAGTATGGGCAACGCCACCAAGCCCTGAAAGGTTCGCAGCTTTCTCTACATTAAATGCTGCATCGGAAGTTGTACTTGCTAACAACAAGTCCATATAACGTTCGCTGGCACTTGCCCGACTTCCAGACATCCCTGCACTTGTGTAGGAATCCAAGAACCTCTTAGTTGAACCTTCCGCACCAAAAACATCAGCGGAACTTTTTTGCCCTACAGTCAACAAGCCACTAACTATAGGACTGGTGGGATAAAGGAGTACGTTGCGCAAAAGAATATTACTAGAAGCCCAAGCACTAGAACGAGTTGCGGCAAAGTCGGCAATTTTAAAATCACCCGGAGTTGCTCGTAATATCTGTAAGTAAGCACTTGCATCTACAGTTAATGTGCCAGAAGGCGAAGATAATGCAGCCTGTCCCTCTGGGATTACGGTTGCATCAATAGTAAGCAGGGAATTAGCTCCAAAGGTTAGATCAGGATTTATCGAAGTAGATGGAGAAAACGGTAGGGTGCCATCTATAGTAATACTTGAGCCAGTTGCAAGGGCATACGGTTTCCCAAGATAAAGTGCCGCCGAAACGCCACTTGTTCCCCACAATCCTGATTCATCAATCGCTGTAATTGCATCCTGAGAACTAGAACTACCTAAACTGATAATAGCGTTCTGCCCTGCTACAAGGTGTCCATCAATAGTGTTTGGGGTGGAAAAAGAAGCAACATTAACGATAGAGGCATCTTCCGGATTTTTTACAACAGGCGGCAACGGGCGTCGCATTCTTTTATCATCGCCTCTTGGAGTAAGGTCAATTATGCCACCCTGCAAACGTAGCTTTCCGATTTCAAGCTGGCTCGCACTTGCACCTCGTTCATAACTTCTTAATGTGATTAAGTTTTGAGGTCTTGAGTATCGTTCGGACAATAACGCGCTGCCAACAGCTTCACTGGCTGTTATTTCAGCAAGAGTCCACTTTCCGCTGCTCACGTTCAATGTTCCGTTGTTCAATTTTACAGCGCCTGAAATGCTGTTTGTTGAAGCACTAGACAAATCCAGCCTTCCTGAAGAACTTACAGAACAGGCCGTTGCACCATTACTCGTAAGAATAGAACCGCTATGTAGAGCAGAGCCCTCAACTACCATAATCGCGGTTGTTGTAGCGCCATCCGCCTTAATTGTTCCTGTATTCGTTAATGAGGAGTTCCAACCAGCTACGTAGACCCCTATTGCATTTTTTCCAGTTACTGACATAGTACCGTCATTAACTATATTACCATTTACCCATGCCCCCACAGTTGTGGAGTTGCAATTACCTTCATTTGTAAACGTCGCGCCCTTCGCTAATCTCAGCGTACTATTCTCACCGCCTAGATAAATTTGTCCTGTTGTCTGGGAACCATTTTTAAGAGTAACATCCCCGACGTTTCCAGCAAATATTGCGTAAGCGTTAGAGGAACGTGGTGCTTTGGCCTCTATGATTCCACTCGAACTCATCGTCAAATCACCTTTTGTTGGTGTGGAGCTTTCATCATACGCAGTTATTGCATACGCAATTGAAGTCGAATCTTCAGAAAACTCTGTATCTGCAATTGCTCTGACAGTTCCTGTCATATCTGAAATTATAAGGTTACCTTCTCGAGCGCAAACTCCTCTTGACGTGGCAACACCACTAGTCTCCGTCTGAGTAAGAACATCGATTACCCCATCAAGATGGTTGATAGTTATATCTCCGCTCCATGTGTCAACACCGTAAGCATAAAGGGCTCTGTAAGACGCTGCCCCCTCCGGAGTGTTAAGTGTGTCTGAGTAAGTTTTTACGGTGATAGTTGAAGACGCACCTAATGTATCAATGCTGACTCCTCCGAACGCATATATTCCGAATGATGCAATGTACGATGGCCCCCTACTACTCCTTAGGTATCCATCAGAAGATGCCTTAGACATTCCGATGCTGGAGCTGGTCGTCCCTTTTACGTTGAGTGTTGAAACATCTAAGACCAACGGCAACGCTGCATTATGACCTGTTGCAATGGCTGTTAGATCGCCAGTAATTGTTCCAAACGTACCAGACGTTCTGCAATCTAACGCTGTAACATTTGCGTCGCTATTTTTGGATACAGCTCGAGCTTCAATATTTCCAACAAGATTAGTTAGCTCTGCCACACCAACTCTAACTCCTTTGGCATACGCAGATTCATTTCCATTGGCAGTTGCATTGACGTTTATATTAAACGAGTCAGAAACCAACTTACTGGTACCATCTACTCTTGTTCCCCCTATTCCCTGCGCGTACGTTTGTTCAGCACCAGCAGCTTTACTTGCGGTCGCAGTGACAGTTCCTGTCGCGGAACCATCTACACGGATAGTAACACCGGCTGTTTTGTTAAAAACTCCACAGGCATTACCATCTGTATTGGTTGCGTTGATTGTACCTGCATTCTCAAATCGAACCTCCCCAGTCGCGGAATCAATAACGACTGCTACTGGAGAGAGAGCACTTTCAAATAAAAAGCTATCTTCCTCAGCAACAATTACCCCTAAGTCGTTAATATAATTCCCGGCTCCAAGGATAAAATCACCTCTATTGACGCTAGTGACAGTAACTGTTTCTCCCTCAGCTACATCCACGTTCATACCAGCCATTGATAAGGATGGGCTCAAGAAAAGACATGCCCATAAAAAAATAACACTCGCAAAGTGCATGGCGTAGTTATTCATACATTCCTATCCCTACTAAAAGGTATATCCCCCCCATGAGGCAATGTATAAAACTATGCACTATTTTTTCGAATCATCCTTTATAACATATCAATTTACATACTCTTTTTTTAAAAAAGCTCCTTTCAAAATACACTACCTGAGGAAAGGCGTAATATATGCCGACTTGAAAGAGATGTACTTGACGCATACCCTCATAAAATAATTGTAAGCACAGGGTATTAAATTTCTAACGCATGCACGCACAATGTAAAACAGTTCATAAAATTTAAAAAAAGCTCTGCCACCAACACATACTACGTTCGGTTTACAAAATATAACGACATGTCGTTGACCAAAAAGATCACACTGCGTATCTAGCCATCCTACGGAATTAATAAAACTTTAGAATTCCGCCTTCTCTTATTCGTAATCCACTTCAAAAGGACGACACATGAAACATTTACTTCTTGCACTCATCACGATTTCCCTTTTAGCTGGTTGCATGGGTAGCAAAGCCCCAATGTACGGCGCACCTGAAAAAGCAAAAACCGCTGAGCTTGAGTATACTGGCATTGGAATCACATCCGACTTTGAACTCAAGAATATTGCAACTGGTACATATAAAAGCATCGGCTATCAGGCAGGTCTGGTCTATTATGCAGGGGCACAAAACATAGACCTTACTGTTAAAGCAGCTCAACAGTGGAACGTAAAAACCGAATGCAAGCGACAAGCTTTCGCCCTTCCTTCTATTGGCGTTCGCCTGCATAACCCATACGTTGGAGTGATTACCAGAAAAGGCAAAATTATCGGCAACATTGGCATCAGCATGCCGTCAATTGACACTAAAAACGAAGTATTAAAGCATGTTGGACTAGACAGCCTTGTGCACACCAATCTAGCCCTTAGCGGTGGTGCGAATATTTTAAATAAGCGCTACAAACTGAGTTCTGTTTTTAAAAATGAAAAAGGTGAAACTACCGCGTCACCTGTGGGTTACGAAGTAACATACAAAAAGAAAACCATGGGCGTAGTGCAGGTTGGCAAAAACCTTATGGGTGGCCAAACTATGACTTTGTGGATTTCCCCTGGATTAGCCCCAGTTACCGAACAAAGCATTGTCACAATCCTTCTTGTTGCTGGCTATGCAATTTAATATATACACAAATAAAGGCTTCAGCGCGCGCTGAAGCCTTTATTGTGCACTTCTACTTTCCTGCTATCTACAACCATGCACTCTCGTTTAACACCGCTATAACCGAGCAATGTTGATACGATCTTAAATAAAAAAAATCCCATCAAACGATGTGAGTTTTTCTTATATCTTTATTTTTTCGCCTTACTTGCGTTCTTTCTTCTCGTCCACAACCAAACCCTGCCGTCGTATCTCGTACCAAATAAATGGAGCGTAGCGGGCAATCTGAGCGTTTGTAAGGGCATCATCACGGGCACGATCTTTGTAGCGGGCGTAATATTCTGCGCGCTCTATGTCGTACATTTCTTTATCAAGGCTCAATGCATCTAAAATCTCGTAGGCTTTGTCTTCCTGCTCCATTGTCAGCTCTTCAGAAACCGCGATCATGCCGGTATCCAACATCAGCTCAAAGGGATAGAAATCCAAATCGTATGGACACGTCAACGGTTCCTGCCCACGGGTGGAATTTACGCGTCTGTCCGCTAGAAGATAGTTCCTCCACTCGTACGCCATCCATGCATCCTGTGCTTTGGGAATAAAGTGCTCCACGCTGCCTTCGCGATTTCCTGAACCATCGGTAGCTGGGTCAAGATACACGCCAAGGTACGCGCAAATATCGTGATAGCTTCTATGGAGCATGGGAATGGCTCGACTCCAGTACCTTCTCCATGAAAAATTTGGAGGCGGGGGGTCACCCTGCTTAACATGATGACGCTTTAAAAATGCTCTCCCCGGTTTTCTGACTTTCTTATTAAAACTTGCTGGCTCCGGAGCACGGGTCACTGGGATCATAAATTCCAGCCCCGTTTCTCTGCACGGGTACGCCAAAATGACCAGAACGGGTCGGCCTGATGCAACGCGGCGACCAGTTTTTGATGAACAACTTTGGCCTCTGCTTCACTAACGCGGTTACGCACTGCAAGTCTGGCCTCTTTAATCGCTTCTTCACGTTGTTCTGAAGAGTCAGTCTCCAATCCAAAAACAGAACTTGTAAGCCACGCAGCGGAAGATCCGCGTCGTACCCACTCTTCTTTTTTCAGCTCTATTTCACACTTTTCTTTGTTCATATCAAAAGTATAGAGTGCGTCTTCCTCTTCATCAAAAATAGGATCAAGCGATGCCAGAACCAACGGAGAATGCGTGGTGCAAATGAGCTGCGTAGAAACATCGTACCCCGTAAGCAGACTGCCCATGACGGATTCGAGCGATTTCAAAATACTGCGCTGCCACTGCGGATGCAGATGCGCTTCCACTTCGTCGATCATGAGGATAATTTTTGAAGCAGGCTTCATTTTGTATTTTGCGCACAGCTCAACATGCTCATTCCACGCCCATGTCATGGCATAGAGAAGAGACAAAATTTTGCGGATACCTGCTGATGCATAAATGAGTGGAGTTTCTTTACCAAACTCAGACTTAATCGTAGGAAATTTACGGCTGTCGTCTGCCTTAACTCTGCGTAACCTGCCAATGGAAAACGGCTCACCTTTCGGAGATAAATGACGCACGCCCCTCTTCAAGCACTCATAGGCAAAGCTGTCTTCACGCTGCCAGTCGCCCCAGTCTGCAATCAGACCATTAAACTCCTGCCTGCGACGCTTCTGCACACCATTCCAAAGTTCTGCCTGAGAATATATGCGGGTAGTCTGCTGCGCAAAAGAAATGCTCACGTTTTCATAATGCCGCGCACGTTCCTGAACAAGCGCCCGGGCAAATTCATCTGCCTGCGCCTTAACCGGATCATACATAGCCACGGTTCCATCATATTTCATATACAACACAATGGAATTACTCGGAGAGTTGCCTTCTATAATCCGTTCATCCTTATTCGAATTACAATTCCACACCTGCCCGAGACGCTGAAAAACATAATCTTGCGCCGCATCTATTTTATTAATGGAATCAAACTGGCCGCGAATAACCGGCTCCGAATGGTCACTATTGTTGTAGGGAGCAGTAATCAGCGATTCCGGCATTGCCATCTCGCCAGCCCACTCCTTTGTGAGCATCCACCATGCAACATCAAGAACAAAACTCTTCCCCAAGCCGTTATCACCTGTAAACACGGTGAGTCTGTCCCCGAACTCTATTTCTAGATGTTCAGAAGGCCCCACGTTGTTAAGCTCAAGAGTTTTGATCATCTTCTTCTCCGTGAAAATATATACGGCGCAGTCCGCGCTAATAAACTAATTTGTTATGACTAATATAGTCCACTTGGATATTTTGTCTAGTCGACCCAACTTCAACTACGTCACCATAACACAGGCGTCATTCCATCTACAGCCTACTTTTAATGCGTCACATTCACGTCTCCAGCCCAAGCGACAGCATACGCCACTCAATACGGGGGATTTATTTTTTGCCGACACGCCATACGGCAGTGCTACATTTTTTCCACAAAACAATTCCACGAACCAAAAGCTTATTGTAGAATCAGGGTTCTAATATCCTCCGATAACCTTTGGCGGCGAATGCAGGGAACTATATGCAAAACTTTACTCCACAAGAAATTTTTGAGTTAATCTCTCAGAATTTTGGAAGCAATATGCGGTTTACAGAAGCAGATCGCGTTCTCTGTGACGAACGCGAAAATAAATTCAACAACCAATCACCCCAAGACCATCAATGCAAGCATCAATGTTTTCTCCGGTTCGAAGGGTGCTGCGGAGCGCACAACACAGGTAGAATCGCCTACCTACTCAATGCGGATCACAAGGCAAAGTTTGAAGTAACCCTGAACGTGCACGTAACAATGGGCGAAAAGACTTTTTCACGAGAGATACTGCTCATCCTTCCACCAAGCACGAAACTGGGCTTAAGCTGCACAAAGACATTCACCCAGCCGGAAGCGACTCTCCGCTTTACAATCCTTAATGAAAATATAGTGTAACTCACACAATAGATGGACTTGTAGCATGAAGATTCGCGGCTAAGTCTCTACAAACAATTTAAACAAGGGACAGCTCACCACACCTCGTCCCCGCTTAGCACCATGCTACCCAAGGGAGCACACATATAATGCTCACAGCAAAGCCTCTGAAGCACAACGCCTCAGAGGCTTTTTATACGTTACCTCATCGACAGAACCAGCCATGTTCTGCGTTCCGAGATTTTACCCGCCGATCCTTTCAATCTGCCTAGGCAGACCGGCGCGATCGCCTCGGTTACTGATCACATAAATCGCCTTTCCATAACGAGCATGTTGTCCCATATCAAAATGAAACCACGACATACCGCCAAAGGATTCAATGCGCTGCATATACTCAAACTGCGGCGCATTAGCATCCACAAGCATTTCATCCCACACCTCATCCGGTGTAGTGTGGCTGAATTTGCAATCCATAGCGCGAAACAGCTTATGCTCAGACAACGCCGCGCCTTCACTGCAATCAACCGGTCGCCAGCCAGAAAAACGAAACATAGACGGAACGCCGTCTGCCCATTCCATTTCAGAAAATTTATGCCAATTGTTAATCGTACACGGCCCATAGCGCTCACGTAGTCTGTCCAACGTCACAAGCATACGATAATCGAACAAACGAAACAGCGCAGACTTGTCCCTATGGTACACATACTCAAAAGGCGCAGGTAGCAAAGCAGGCGGCGGCAGCAGCTCGTCAATGCTGAAGTGTTGCGGAATATAGATACTACCCATCCAGTGCCTCCACTGCGAGTTTTTTGCCGACACGGCCTGTCAGCATGGCAATCGGGGTTCCCTGTTTTTTGACTTCGGATTCGAGCAGAACCTGTGCTTTAAGCGCATTGCCCACCAGTGCCACCGACTCTTCGTGTTCGTTACAATGCGCGCCGTTGGCAATGGCAGCCTGCCCCGCCAACGCGCCTTTAAACTGAACATTCTGCCGTGCAAAACTGACATACAGTTTGCAAAAGTCTTTACGGAACCATTTTTCATCTCGTGCAGTGAGTTCGCTGCACAGCTTTACCCAGCCGCCGAATCCCTGTTCAACAACTGCCGCCGTTACAGCATCGTCAAAGACTACAGATTTCCATGACCCCACACGCTTTACCGCTTCAACAACCTTACCCGCCTCCACCTCGGCTATATCTTCAGGGCATCCCTGAATAAGCTCTAGCAACTCCACAGGTTTTGGAAAAAAACGGCACTGTGTGATGGCTCTATCAATCCCCCGTGCCACTTCCTGCGCTGAAAAACGGCTCAGCGCCCGAAAATATAATTCAGTTTTAAACTCGTCAGCAGCAACGCCGAACAACTCGCACAGCCCCAAAAAACGTTGGAGGAACACGTCACGTTCCGCAATATTATTCCAATCCATCCCTACCCCCGCTGCATCATAGATTCATACACAGCGCGGTTCGTTGCACTAACACCAGCCGCTTTACCAGCCCCTTTCTGCGGCTTTCCCTGTTTAGGTAAATAGTTGCCCTCTTCAATCTTTATCATGTTGGCAGGCTTCACAATCCAGTCAAAGTTTGCCGTCCAGCCTCGATCATTTTCACCCGCTAAAAAAGTGCTTTCATGCACTACAGCAAAATAACGTTCCCACCATGCCAGATTTTTCCGGTCTAAACCAGAGTTCCATAGACATTTTAGCCGGGCCTTTCTTGAAGGCGTAATTTCTCTACATTTTGGAAGTCTCGTACAGGTGGCATTGTAAGCCTGCTGGATCTTTTCATATGGGCATGGAATGCGGGGTTGCTCCGATGTTTGGGATGATATTCCACTGCCTGAGGCTGGGGTATTTTTTGCAGTATTTTTATTGCCTGCGGCAGCAACATTGCCTCCGGCGGGCAAGGGGGCTTCCCCTTGCATCCCCGCGAGAGGGACGCCCTCTCGACTGCGATTATGGTTATCGGGAGTCAGGGAAAATTCATGGAAGTTTTGGGAGGAGGTTTCAATGGGTAGCTCCGTTAGTGAAGTTGGTTGTATTTCTATTGAGGTAACAGAGTTGCACAAGTAGTTAGGTGTCACATCAGAAGAATTCCGTAGAGGCATATTCAATTCGTTCTTTGAAAAAGCATTTGGCAAAGAACAAATTGGGAATAAGGGAGTTTTTGACGTAGGGGCCGGAGAGTCACCGACTCTCTCTTCTTTCTCCTGTTCCCTGTTCTCTGCTCTCTGATTAGGGCAAGCCTCCGCAAGCTCTTCCGCAAAAGTACACATAAAGGCTTCCCGAAAGCCTTGTGTAAGTGTTGCTACCAGTTCATTTACGCCCAATAGGATCTTCGTCCGCAGTAGAGTTTCCGGCAACTGGCGGTATCCATAATGCCAGCTTTTCACCACGTTCGGGCTCTCAGGCAGGTTATGTTTTAAAAAGTTAGGAAACCAGAACAGCAGCTTTTCGTCATACTCCACAATCCCTTGCTGCAACACTTCCTCAAAAGCTTTGCCAAAGGTTGCCAGTTCCATGCCCAGTTCACACGCAAGCCCCGGGATCGTTGCCCGCAAAGCCCCAAGCTGCGTCAAATCCGGATGCGTAAGCATAAAAAACACTACAAGTTTAGCATCATGCGACAACGCCACAAATTTCGCATCGTTCCAGATACACACAGAAATCTTTCGATACCGTCTTTTTCCCATACATAGCCCAGTCTTGTTGAATTACAGAAGAAAAAGGTCTTCCAATCAACAAGATACCCTAACGAAAGCCTTTCAGTAAGATATGCCACGCCATGCTAGTACCATCGCATCACCCCCTTCTGATCGTCGCGCAGGTGACTTTTGCCATGCAAACAACTCAAACAGAGCAACCGTACAGAGAAATCTATTTTTCTTATCAATCTGATATTGAATTTTTGCGCATGAATCATTAAAGTCACACGCGAGGTGAACATGCTAAATAGATTTTTATTAACGATCAGCAACTATGTCCTGTCCTTCACTCTTTTTATAACCTTTCTATTTGTATTAAGTTCTTCCGCTTATTTACAGTAAAGGCACCACAACGCCGAACCTGTACTCTTTTTACTTAAGCACTGCTGGCACCTGCTCAAAACACGAAAGCAGTGCTCATTTTCCTTATCTTTCATAAAAAAAACCGCCTCTACATATGTAGAAGCGGTTTTTTTTGTTCCAAATACAATAGGCGCACATACTGCGCCTGAAATACAAACTAGGACAAGCAGTCAACGCTGATTCAACGTTACAAATTTAACATTCTGTATGCTTCCCCCTGCCATTACTCTGACTACTTGTAATGCAGACGCAGACCGCAGACCGTTTCCAAAAACTCATCCAATGGAATAACCTTATACATAGGCAACTTAAGGTGCGATGCCAACGTTGTTACATCAATGAGCCGTTCTTCTTTACTGTCCCTCTCCAGTCCCTGCAAATATACGTTATCACCTGTATCCTGCACAACTGACTTCAAGGTAAATTTTATGTTTTCTGCTTCCGTGCGCTTACGGGTGTACTCAAAATCTACGGGAAAACCTTCATTAGTGGACCACAATACATTCAGTTTTGAATCCCAGTCACGGTTGTTTGCATATTTCTTACGCTTACGTGCCGCAACATGCACATCTTTCACTACATCAGACCGCTTTGCTACGATCTCTGCAATCAATTCTCTATAGTTACGTGCAATACTTCTACGCCACCAGCTGTTAACAGCCAACGCGATAACTGCAATAAGACCAAAAATCCAATACATGTAACGCTCCCATATCATACAAAATACAGAAAAAAGGCATACAACAGTAACTTATTCAGTAGAATAGAAATTAGAAAACCTCTTCATAGCAAGTTATCATTCACTAACTATAATATGAGTCTATATATAATACAGCACCTCATTAAACGCTAAACAAAAACTATAAATCTAAAAACAGGAGGATTACTATGTCAGGCGAATGGACAGAATTTAGACCATGCACAGACGGTGAATGCTCCAGGCTTCAGCAAGTACTAGGTATTGGAGTTCAATACCAACCGCTATCTGTGTCAACACAAGTAGTTAATGGTACAAATTACTGCTTCTACTGTCACGGTACTGTAATTTCACCTGCCAGCCCTGCTAAGCCGTTTAAAATTTATGCATATCAGCCTCAAGGTTCACAGAAATTCGATCCTAACCAAATCGAGATAGAAGAGCTACCTATCAAGCCTTAGTTACACAGAAAAACTGCCCTCACATGAGGGCTTTCTATGCTTCAACTAGAAATGACTTCCTACTCCAAAAAAACTCCCCACTCTTTGACTGTGGAGTATACAACCTGCACATATTTTTCAGCACCCCGCCCGTCGGTGACTGGCCGAAGGCAATAAAACTGCCGAAAGCACAAAGCGTCAAAAAAAATCTTCAAAAAAAAAGCGCCACGGGCTAAGCTGCGGCGCAGATGTTTTTACATCTTTATTGGTTCAACCCATATACGTTTTTGGAGATCATAGAGCCCGTAGCGCATTTTTCTTTCTGGTGCTTTTTGCTTGCCAACCTTGAGTAGCCCGTTGTCACTAAGTGAAAAGAGCGTGTATTTGCAGGGTAAAACGGTTTTTCCTGAAAAATCCAATATTCCTACCCCGTGATCGTCTGTTACTACGTACCCGAAGGTGTCGACATAAAGACTGCAATATTTTGGCGGAACAATTACTGTTCCGTCAGCCAGCAGCACGCCACCCTCTTTTTTGTCGTTCCAGACAATGTAGGCATTTTTCACACCAAAGTTTTTGATGCTGTATGCTTTAGCATAGGTATCTGCTGTGTCGCGGTTCTGCGGATTCAGGGTTCGCAACTGAGAATAGAGACGAATTATTTCCTTAATACCACCAGTTCGAGGCTGCTTGTGCGAGCATCTGCTATGGGCGTTTGCAGATACGAGACTCGCTGTTGCTATCATTGACGCAGAATTGCGCGGCATATCTGCTTCAGCGGACAAGCCGGAACCTACGATAGCTGCGTCTCTGAGTGCCACACTGCACGGCTGCGCGTCTTTGTTGCAACAATCCATATTCAGTGGAACTTCACTATTAATAGTTGCGGAGTTAGAACGGGATGCTTCAACAGCACAGGAACCGCCGGAAATAACGGCTCTACCGACTGTATGGAAACCAGAGATTGCATCATACTGATGGTACACAGCAACGAGGGCGTTACTTTTATGATCATAATAGATGACTCCGTCCGGTTCGCGAAAAAGGATATCGTTTGGCGAACGCACGGTGGAGGTAAGGAAGCGTTCCCATTGAACGGCATCCTTTGAATCTGGAATGACTGCCACAATGGCAGCGCCGTAGTCCACATCGTAAAACGATGCACCTACGGTTGTATTTGTGGCGGAAAGTCCGTCAAACCGCAGCCCAAAGGAATTGGAGGCAAACGGAATCAGAGTGCTGCCAAGCGGCAGTTTTATGGTAAAATCTCTAACAGTATGCACAGCCCCCGGAAAACGTTGTATGCCGAGATTGGTGACCTTGTTGCGCAGTCGCGTAAGACGTACGACATCTTCTGCGTGTTGTTTTTGTAACGAAGAGACAAACCCTGTAGCAATGTCGCATTCACTCTGTAGAGTACTACTTGCATAGGCAAATTGAACCATAACAAATAATAGCAACATGTGCAGTGAAGCAATTCTCAATACAGTAGCCAAAGTAAAAAACACTATTGAACACCTTTTGTTATCATTCTATAACGACGTAAAAGCATCCCCCTGAGTGCACTGCATGTTTGCGGTTATGTTTCGCAAAATAACTATGCATAGCGCTACTATCTTTTGCCCCCATGCGAAAAATAGTACACACTCACCAACAGAAATATCTGCGGCAAGTCAAGAAAAAAGTACATATAGATGTGCACATTGGATATAAACACACTGAAACTACAAATTATTTAATAACTGCCGAATACTATATTTGAAACCATGCTAAGAATGCGCGTACACTTTGGGCAATAAAAAAGAGCTGTCCAAGACAGCTCTTTTTCGCATTATTTATGCATGGCCTGCATAGTCCACGCCCAATTGAGATGGAGAACCGCCATTACCAGATGGCAGCGCCTTTTTACGGGGTAATCTATGCAATTCGACAATACGGTTTTCAAACTCGAGCAAATTAGGAACAGTATACCCCGCCGCTTCAATACGGCGTGCACTTTCATATGCTTTGATACCTAGTCCTAACCCTGCGGCAATGACATTAATAGTTTCCTGAGCACTCATTATAATTCCTTTACTACATTATAGACTATTTCATATGAATGACATGAACTTCAATACGAACAGCACCATTATTTTATGTATATGCAAATATCACAGCACAATACAGAGTGCTATGTGCATACATACGTATCCACATAAAACGTCAAATCATATCATGTCCGTAGGGTTTCTCCTTCTTCCTTTTGCGCCAGAAAATTAAGTCCCTTTCGCATGGAAGACAGATATACCTCCACAGATACCTCTTTATGTCCACATTGCTTGCAGACACGTTGACGCACGATACAATTGTCGTCTGACACGTTTGAGCGCGGAACATGCGTCTTTGCTCCGCAGACAGGACATAACAACATCCTAACTCTCCTATGTTATAAAGCGCACGGCGTGTGCTTATGGCACGTCACTCTCCGCATCCTACGCAACTATTTGCATCAACACTCTGAGTTGTTTCCAAAAAAGATGCAGAATTCACCCTCTTACATATATTTTTTCATTAAGAGAATACTCATTCCAAATGCAACACATAAACAGAACGAATGTTGAGACAGCAGTTATGGATTCTTTTTATGTAGTGACAATGCATTTCAACTACAAAAGGTTATATAATAAAATCTTTTCATTGATATGCAACACATATTCTTAATTTTGATATAATTAAGATATGAATTTTTATTCACTATTTTATCTATTTAATAATTTATTGCTGTACTTTATTTTATTATTTTGATTTTTGTATAACTATATACATTTATATATTTTTATAAGCCGTTTTGACACTGCTCTTTGCAGTGTGGTATCAAATTTTTTCTGTCGATTATTACTACAAGTCCTTCGTATAACCGATCAACTACATCGTTCATGCACCAATGATGCGTCAACACAACAAAAAAAGTCAAGCCCTATGCTAAGACAACAAGACAAAACGCGCACAGCCTCCAAAACCGCCACCAAACATGACCCTGAAAATGCTCAGGCATGGGCTGTCATCATGACAAGGATCCTGACCCTACGAGCACAAGGCAAGACGATGCAGCAAATTGGCAACCTGTTCGGTGTTGGACGCGATACCGTCTCTCGCTGGATCAGCAAAGAATTCGGGGGAGAAAAAACTACGTTTGGAGATATGCTCCGGTATGCAAAGGCACTGGAAATACCTTTTGAAGAACTTCTTGCCCCCCCCTGCAACTCGACTTGTGTGTCTACATACAACCGCGCTGTTGGCCATATCTTACAGGAATTCGCACAGGACAGCGACATATCCGCTACAGACATTGCATCCACAGCCAGCCTCTCAGCCGACGAGATTAACGCTATATTTTCCGGTCAGGCCGCCGCAACTCCTGAACAGCTGTACGGCATATGCACAGCAATAGAGATCAATGCTTCTATCGTACTGAAACGAGCCGCAAAAGAAGTATACAGCAAGAGCTAACACATAGAGAACAACACTTTCTAGAGTGCTCTTTTGACCTGTCACAGGATGTCTCTCTGCCAACTCCACCTGCATCGACATATTCCAAAGTATTCAATAAAATGAGAGTACTGAATTTCAATTTTTTGAAAATGCTATATGCTAATGCTCGTTGAAGTCTGCCTAGACTGCCAGCTTCAATCAACTCTTCAGCTTCAATGACTTTTCTTGCTTCGAGCAAGCACCTTGCCCCCGAAAAACCCAGCCAAGTCAGTCCTAAAACTTTGGCTATACATCAAAAAGAGCACTCCGAAAACGGGGTGCTCACCCCCATCAACACACGCACAACCACCCCTGCTATGCAGCGCATATCCGTACTTACAGCATTTTGATGTGCCAGCACAACAAAATCCTTACTTTTCTGCCGATAAAGAATCCAAAGAAGCTCAGCCCACTTTCATCTGTACAACTCCCACCCTCTTTACGTACTATCAAACTAAGCCTTATTATTCAGGCAATCCCAAGTGAACGTAATCACCACACGGAGAAATACATATGCTGACGACATTTACCTGCTCCAACTGTGACTCTACTGTTTCATTCACCACTAAGAACATTGAAAACAACGCTATCCACAGTGTCATCTGTCCACATTGTAACGCTGCCAATAGCAACGAAGACATAGACAGCCTCGCTAATCAGGTGGGGAATCGGTTCCGGCGCAAGTCCACAGAAGAAGAAAACATACACATTCTTATCCGCAACGAGCCTGTGGAAGACGTGAACAATGCTATGGCACACAGCTTTGTGTGCTCTGAATGTAATGAAGAGGTGCAATTCAGCCCCACAAAAATTCAGAGCCGCATAGAACACACAGTCACCTGCGCAAAATGCGCCACCCGCAACAGTAACGCCTCTGTTGATGCCAAAGGCGCATCCACGTACAACAGCTTTATTGTCGTTAATATAAATGGAAAGCTCATGCCGCAGACATAGCCGCAAGCAGATCAATCCTATCCTAAAAATTTAATATACTTAACTTTTCACATAAGGTACTCAGATAATAAGAGTAGGATTTTTTTTTGTAACATACGTCAAGTGAGTGTTGCCATGCAGTACTATAATGACCATGCGTTCGAGTATTCAAAAAAGACCTTGCCCATCAGTATGACCGAACAGTACGAAAAGTTTTTGCGTGTACTTCCAGAAAACGGATTTATTCTGGATGCAGGCTGCGGCTCCGGCCGTGATGCTCTCCACTTCCTCAAGAACGGGTACAAGGTCGATGCGTTTGATGCCTCTGTTGAACTGGTAAAACTGGCAGAAGACCTTACCGGATTGGACATCAAATGCCTTCGCTTTCAAGAATTCAAGCCCAAGCCTATTTATGATGGCATCTGGGCGAATGCCTCCTTGTTACATGTTCCGCACGAAGAACTGCACGATGTGCTGATCTCGTTCAGAAACTCCCTCAAGCCGGGAGGATCACTCTACTGTTCCTTTAAATATGGGAAACAGGATTCCATAGACGAGATAGGCAGAAGCTTCACCAATAGAACCTGTGAAGCATTGAATAAAGACTTAACCCTCGCCGGATTCACGGCACGTCGCACTATTACGTTACAACAAAGCACCACACCAGAAGGTGCTCCACAAGATTGGGTTGTAGGGCTTGCCATCGCTCCATAATTATTCCCCAACATAGAATTAACGTACTATGTTCTTATGTGATCTCTAGTACTAAAATCATACCCCCCCCTGCAAATATTTGCAGGGGCTTTTTTATATTCAAGGCATTTCTCTTATCCAGCCATAGTTATTCAATATTAATATCTTTCACGATTTCGCAATTCTCAAAGAAACTCGTATGTGAAGTACATGTTTTCTGGTATCAATCTTACCATATAATTCAATATGTTAAATAAACACGACACAGAAACGCCCAGAAAAAGCATCAAAACATCTATACATAAATCTAGGTAGAAACATACGACTTTATACTTGCTGCACCTGCATATTTTCAACAGATGATAATTCCATAATTCACACGATGTACATTTATCTCTTGTTTTATAAAACATCTTCAACAACGAGACGACATTCGATTCATGCAGTAAAATTCATATTGCTACATGAGTACTATATAAATAGCCTTTTGCATTTGTGTACAACTGTACACAACATCAGATAGTTATCTATTTTATATATGTATGAATGCTAAACGTCCTATTGCTCACTTTCTAAAGACCACAATTTGGGTAGCCACCATGTTGTTTTAGTTCAGTGAGTATTTTTTGGACATCTCGGTATAAAATTTTGAACGGCTTTTGTTTTTGAGTCTTTTTTGAATTTAAGAAGGAATTATCATGAAACGTATTATTACTCTTGCACTTGCTATGTGCATGGTATTCGGCGCAGCGCTTAACGCTTCTGCAGCTGAAATCAAAGCTACTGGTAACATGTGGGTTGGTTACGACTACCTCAACAAAGACAACGACGGTAAAACAAACGACTTTAAACAGCGTTTCCGTACTCAGATCGACATCGTTGCTTCTGAAGCTCTTTCCGGTACCGTATTCTTCGAAATCAACAACAAATGGGGTCAGACTAACGCTACCAACACTGGTAACAGCTCTGGTGGCGCTCTTGGCGCTGACGGCGTTAACATTCAGACCCGTCGTGCTTACCTCGACTTCCTCATTCCTAACTCCACTGTTAAAGTACGCGCTGGTATCCAGGGCTTCGCTCTTCCAGGTGCAGTAGCTGGCAACGTTGTTCTTAACGACGACCTCGGTGCAATCGTAGCTTCTACTAGCTACTCTAACGTTGACTTCACCGCTTTCTACGGCCGTCCTTACGACCAGAAAGACGCTAACGGCAACGACAAATCCGACAGCTCTGTTGACATCTACGGCCTCGTAGCTGGCATCAACTTCGACACATTCACTGTTTCTCCTTACGCAATGTTTGCTGCTGCAGGCAAAAACGCTGAAAGAAGCAACGGCGAAGCTTACAACAACGACACTCAGTGGTACGGTGTAGCTCTTGAAGCAACCCCTATCCAGAACCTCGTTCTTTCCTTCGACGGTGTATACGGTAAAGCAGCTGACAAAGACGCTGGTTTCCTCGTAGCTGGTAAAGCTGCTTACACAACTGAATTCTGCGTTCCTGCTTTCATGGCTTGGTACGGTTCCGGTAACGACAGCGATGGCGAAGGCCTCATGCCTACCCTCGATAACGGTGGCGACTTTGCAGCTACTACTCTCGTAGGTGAAGGCGCTGTTGGTCCTACATCTGATGCTGTATTCGGTAACGCACTCGGAAAATGGGGTATCGCACTTCAGGCTGATGAAATTACCTTCATCGAAAAAGTTTCCCACGTAGCACGTATCACATACATCCGTGGCACTAACGATGATTCCAACACAAACCTCGACATCGAAAACTGGGGTGAAGACGACTCCGCTCTCGAAATCGACTTTGTTACTACATACAGCATGTACGACAACCTCGACTTCGTTGCTGACCTCGCATACGTAGCTACCGACTTTGACAGCGACAACGCTGCAAGCAACGTAGACAACGTATTCAAAGCTGGTATCCTCGCCGTTTACAGCTTCTAGCATTACCCTAGCTCAAAAACTAAAAGCCTAATAAAAGGGGGTTGCTGTTACAGCAACCCCCTTTTTTTGCGCCCTGCCGCTTCTTCCGACGGAAATTTTTTTGTTTCTACCGTGCATAAAAAAAGCTCCAATCGTGGAGCCTTCTTCGTGTCGGTCGTCTATTTCTTATCAGGATATCTCTTGTCTAATTATTTCTTGTCAAACAGATGCAGAAACTCGCCATACCCTTCTTTTTCCATATCTTCTTTAGGGATAAAGCGCAGTGCAGCAGAGTTAATGCAGTATCGATAATAGGCAGGAGGCGGGCCGTCTTTAAACCTGTCTCCCAAATGCGAATCAGAGGTTTTGCTGCGTGCTTCATATGTTTCACCAAAGAAGGAAAACACCTTGCGCAACGTAATATATTTAGGATCAAGTGGTTCGGTAAATGCGGGCCAGCCAGTCCCAGAATCATATTGAGTGGTTGTACTGAACAACGGCGCACCGGATAATAGATCTACATAAATGCCCTGCTTTGTGTAGAATTTGAAGTACGGGTTTTCAAACGGTCTTTCCGTTCCGTCTTCCTGCGTAATCTTATACTGCAACGGAGTAAGAAGCTTTTTAACTTCTGCGTCACTTGGCTTTTTATAGGAATCCCAAGGTGCTGCGTCTGCTACGGCGGCACCGGCTGCGAAACAAAAAACGGTACAAGTCAAAATGAACGTTATCATATTTTTCTTCTTCATTACTCCTCCAAAACGTATTCTTACCACCTATATATACAATGGTTTCAAAGATACTTCAGTTACAAGTATTCGCGACTACTGATCTTTGTATCGCATTCACGAGCCGGCCTCCTAGTATTTATTCTCAACCGATAATGACTCCTTAACCCTGTGCAAACCTACTTTTCCTTATGATGCACGCGATCAATTAGCACACAACAACATAGATAACTTGATGTTATCATATATGAAAACTGATACACGCCAGAAAAATGCCATTAACTTGAATTCATTTCCCCTATCCTGTAGAGACACGGTGCTTTTTATAACTGGTAATGGGGTGGGAAATGAAACGACTATTGTGCGTGCTACTGACATCAGTAGCACTATTAAGCGGTTGCGCTGCTATGCAGCAGAAAGACCAAAGAACTTTGCTTCAACCGTACTACTTGGGCGACAGCACAACGGCCTCCACAATCCTTGATGCGGAATACGACCACGCGCTGCCTTTTTTACTCGACGCAAGTATGGTTCGCTTCAATCAGGGGCGTTTTGAGGATGCATACACACTACTGAATGAGTCTGAAGCCGAAGTAAAAAGTGATGAGACTGAAAGCGATATTTACGCGGCATCCAAAGTCATGGGGGAAGTTCTCTTTAACAGGGAATTCATGGACTACGAGCCTAAGACAAGCGACACCGTTCTCATCAATATGTACAAAGGTGTTTCTTTGCTTGCGCTTAATAAGGGCAGCAAAGCACGTGTAGAATTTAACCGCACACTGGACCGCCAACGCCGGGCAGTAGAAGAATATAAAGAAGAAATTAAAGAGCTACAGAACGAAGCAAAAGAACAGCGTGCAAAACAGAACAAACAAATTTCGTCCCGTAAGAAAGGTGATGCTCCAGTACTCGACTTGCTCCGTATTCAGGATGTTGCAAGAGAATCTGTGAATGAATCCATGCCGGAGATTAACCACTGGACAGGGTACGGAGATTTTGTAAACCCGTACGCAACATACCTTTCCGGTTTGTTCTTTTGTGTAAACGGCGAAATGAAAAGCGACTACAACAAGTGTAATACCATGTTGAAACGCGTAAAGGGCATGGTTCCAAATAACTCATATGTAGCGCTGGATGCCGCTATGTCCAGAGACTTTGCACGCGGAAGAAAAACTAGCAAATATCGTAAACCCACCGTCTGGGTTATTTTTGAAAACGGCCTTGCGCCGGAAGTAGACGAGTTACGGATTGACATTCCGCTCTTTATTGCTGGCGAACGTGCGGGAGTCTCCATGGTTTCTTTTGCTATGCCGAGACTAAAAACACGCGACGCAGCCCTGCCGTTTATCCAAACCACATCAGGTTCTAAAAAATACGCCTCAAAGATGCTTTGCAACTTTGACAGGGTAATGCAGGCAGAATATAAAGCGCATCTAACGTCAACAATCACAAAAGCTGTGGCTTCCACTGCGACCAAAACTTTCGGGCAGTATCTGGCACAGCGCAGTGGCGGACAGCTTGTAGGTCTTGCCACGGGCATCTTTACATCAATAATGACGCAGGCAGACACCCGCTCGTGGCTTTCATTACCTAAAAATGTCCAACTGATGCGCATACCGAAGCCAAAAAACAACACATTACGCCTTCAGGCACCAAACGGCAGCCCACTGGCAACAGTAGCACTGCCGGACACTAAATATTCCATTGTACACGTCCGTATGCCGCAAACTGGCAGCATACCGTACGTGCAGACTATTCCTCTTGGAAACTAGCTCATACAGTACTCTGTATATATTTATTCATTCCTTACAACGGAGCTTATAATGAAAAAACTTTTACTCCTCCTCTTGGTTGCTCTTATGGCAGCTACCACCGGTTGTGGTAAACACAACGCTGCTACCATGATTGATCCAAATAACGACACCAATGCACGCATTATGGGTCTCGGTTACAGAGACTTCGAGCAGGCAGCATCCACTGCTGTTAACGAAATGCTCTCCTCCGGCGCAGTATCCAAACCGGGTGGAGGTCGTTACGTTATGGTTGTGTCCCGTGTAATCAACGACACAATGCAGAACATCGACACCGACCAGCTCATTAAAAAAATCCGCATCGACCTGCTTCGCAGCGGCAAAGTTGTAACAACCACCGCTATCGGCATCGACGGTGCTGAAGATCCTATGGTTGCAGAAGCTCGTAAGCTGAGAAAATCTCAGGAAGTGAACCAGAAAAACGTGGCACGCAAAGGTCAGATTGTTGCTCCGGACTTAAGCTTATCCGGCAAGATCATTCAGCGTAACCATCGCATTGATTCTGGCACAGACCAGATTGAATACTACTTCATGCTCACACTTACAGACATCAACACCGGCCTTGCTTTCTGGGAAGGCGAAACTCCGATCATCAAACGCGGTGATTCCGGCACAGTTTCCTGGTAACATTCTGTTTTTTAGGGGCTGAAGTCATTCAGCCCCTTTTTTATTAGGAGAATCTCAATATGCAGACACACTTTTCACGCTCCGCACAGTGCTGCATTGCAGCACTTGTTACATTACTCATTCTGCCGACTCTATCCTTTGCACAAGGCGTAACAAGCCTTGAAGCACCTGCACCGGCAACACAGCAAGAAGCCATTGCCATCGAAGAAGCCGTTGCAGAAACCGCAGTACCGCAGGTTCTTGATCCAAAAGTAGAACTTGATGACCTCGTTTCCATGTACAATGAATCTGGCAAAGGTGCCCTCTTCCTACGCAGACAGGACAAGGGCCAGCTCTTCTACACAGTCAGCACAGCACGCGTAAAAGTTGCCGCAGACCATCCGGACTGGGCAAACTTCCGCACCATGGCGTTTGAAGAAGCGTATTTGAAGGCACAGGCCGAGTACATGAAATACCTTGGTGTTACTGTACGTGCGCAAGCCCTGCAAATTATCAAACAAGACCCTACCATGCCGGAGTTCACCCGCGAGGAACTTGGTAGCACCAACAAATTTGAAGAAATTTTAGACAAAGCTGTTGCCGTTATGGGCAGTAAGCTTGACACCATGCTGGATGAAAATGGTATTGATCCAGAAAAATTCAAAGCACTGCCGAAGGAAAAGAGAAAAGACCTTCTCCGCAATGCCATTGAAAAGCGCACCATCACCACAGCCAGTGCAGAGCTCAGCGGTATGATTCCAGTGCAGACATTTGAAGCCAACAACTCCGAAGGCAGACACGAAGTTGCCGTTGCCGTTGTTGCGTCTCCAAAATTCAAAAGCTGGGTGAATTCCATCATCGCAAACAAAGGCGATCTGCGTCCTAACCCGCGTAAAGCTGGCGGCGAATCTGTCCGTAACATCATCGGCAACAATCCTGCCGCACTCTTCCAGCAGTTCGGCATCCGCCGTATCTACAACGAAGCCGGTTACCCTGTGCTCGTATCTTACGGTCAGGCAGGCAATGCCTACACCGGCTCCGACTATGATGAGCGCGCAGAAGGCCGCGAAATGGCTATGCGTCATGCGGATGCACAGGCTTACGCAAACTTTGCGTTCCTGTTCAAATCCCACGGCATGTTCAGTCAGGAAGCCGGACGCAAAGAGATTGAAAAGACCATCGGAACCATAGAGCAGCAGGCGGACGGCAGCACCTTCAGCAGCAAGGAACGCTCCAAGCAATTCATCAGCACTCTCAACCAGACCATCAACGCCAAAGGTCGCGTCAGCAATCTTCCGGGTGTGCGCAAGCTCACCACATGGATATACAAGCATCCTGAATACAATCAGGAAATTGTAGGCGTCATCTACACATGGTCACCGCAGTCAAACAAGCTTGCAAATGACTTGAAAAAGGCTGTTATCACTTCGAAGAAAACCGCAACACCCAAGGCGAAAAAGCACACTTCGTCAAACGCAGTTACAGGTCAGGAGATGATGGATGTTGACGATTTCTAAAAAAACACCACTCAAAATTATTCTGCGCGTTCTTACTATCACCTGCATGATGCTTCTCATTTTTTCTATAGAAAGCCATGCAGAGATCGTACGCACTACCGCCACAGGCACCGCAGCGTCACGCGAAGCAGCTATTGAAGATGCGCTTATTCAAGCAGTGCGCCAGAGTAAAGGCGTCAGTCTGGAATCTGCCACTGTTGCTGTACGTTCAGGTAAGACCAAAACAAAAAACGGCAAACGTAACACAAACTTTACAGCAGAAAACGCCTCCGTAACCGGCATGAAAAGTTCCGGCGTAATCGAAGGCTACGATATTGTAGACGAGAACAAGTCAAACGGACTGTGGAATGTAACCTTAGATGCGAAAGTAAACGTCTACGAGACACCCGGCTTATCCCCGACCACTCGTCGAAAACTCGCCATCGTGGGATTCAAAGCATCCACAGCTGCCCGCAAGCGCGGCGTGCCGCAGGCCTTCCAGCAAAAGCTTACCGACAGTCTTGTACAAAGCAGGCGTTTCACCGTTCTTGATCGCGAAGAGGAAGCCCTCTACCAGCGTGAAAAGGCGATGTGGAAAAATGAAGATTTTGCTGTGGAAGAACAGGCAAAGCTTGGAATGCGCCTTGGTGCTGATTACATTGTGACAGGAAAAATCCTGTCCTATGTCACAACAAGTACCCGCAAAGACATCAAAGTCACCGGCGAAAGCTACTACATAGAGCGCATCGCGGCACAAGTCTCCTACAAAGTAATCGTGCCCGCCACCATGCAGGTTAAGTGGTCATCCACAGTCACCGTAGACAAAACCTACGAAAGGGAAACTGCAACCTCCATCGGTGCGCTTTCCGCGCGGCTGTCCAACATGGTCTCACAAAAGATCAGCACACAGTTGTTACAGGCCATCTATCCCCTCAAAGTAATCAAGGTTACAGGTAACCAGATTTTTCTGAACATGGGCGGCGTGAACGTGAAAGCAGGCCAGCGATACAGCGTGTATCATCTCGGCGAGCGACTCATTGATCCTTACACAAAAGAATCCATCGGGCGCACCGAAGCGAAGATCGCGACCATCAAGGTTACTGAAGTTAAAACAAAGTATGCTGTAGCAACCGTACAGCATCAATCAGGTGCCATCGACAAAGGTGATATTTGTCGACCTGCAAAGCAGGTTTACAGCAGCAAGAAAAAGCAGCCTGCGCCGCAAAAAGAATCCTCCGTCAAATACATAGACGGGGGCGGTGTAAAGTTGCCGTTTGATTAGCATCTTTTTTGCCTGCGGCGCTTTTTGAGGGTGTTATGCCTTCGGCACCTAGAACTTATGCCTCCGGCGGGCAAGGGGTCAGCCCCTTGCATCCCCGCAAGAGGGACGCCCTCTTGACTGCGGATTAGCGAGAACAATGCGTTATAAAAGATTGTTCTCGGCTTACTTGCAGAAAGGTTTACTCAAGGCAGACGTAACTAAATAAAATGATATATAAGGGTGGAGTTTTTTAGCTCCGCCCTTTTTTTATGTGAAGGGAAATACATTGTAGGACAGTTGCAGATATTTTATATGTGACTTTGCGATATGGATATTCTGGCAATAGCCAAGCTTGCACGGTAACATCTTAGGACAAAACATATTTTAAAAGGAGCTAAAGAATGTCGGAGCTTATTTGTTACTGTTTTGAATACACTGTCGATGACATAGAAAAGGACATTCTCGCCAACGGAAAATCCACAATTTTTATGCGCATCATAAACGAAAAGAAAGACGGTAACTGTCAGTGCGCTATTAAAAATCCCAAAGGACGCTGATGTCTTTCCGATGTCCGCCAGTTGGTAGACAAAATAATGCGTGAGAACAACATCACCCCGCCCGCCCCCATTATAACCTTTTAGGGATCACATTTTCTCTGAGGCTGCCATTTCTGCACCTTTAGTATCTTCTTCTCGCCCAATAAAAACTCAAAGTAATTCCACCCAATCCTGACGGCTCTGTGGTAAGATAATTTCGTCTTGCAACTGTTATTCATGGAGCAGCGTTATGGAACTTTCGAAGAAGACTAAAATCGGCGGTTTGATTAAAGAATACCCATTCCTACTAGATTACTTAGTAGAAAAATCCCCCAAATTTTCTAAGCTCAAAAATCCGATCATGCGTAAAACCATCGGCAGCATTGCCACGCTGGAACAAGCAGCAGGCATGGGTAACGTTGACCTTAGCGAGTTGTTATTAGAAATCGCAACGCAAATTTATCGCTACACAAGCGACGACATCACTATAATCAACCCCAACGAAAGCCCGCAGGTTGCATCCTCTTCCGGTGAAGACCGCATTGAAGTACTAAAAAACATCGTTCTGCGTCTGCATAACGGAGCCTCTATTGATGATGTCCGTAAAGAATTTCTGACGCTCCTGCACAATGTTTCCCCTGCTGAGATCGGGCAGATGGAACAAAAGCTCATAGCAGAAGGCATACCGGAAACAGAAATTAAGAAATTATGCGCTCTGCATGTTGAATTATTTGAAAACTCGGTAGCGCAAAGCGCATTACCGAAGCTTCCTGCAGGGCATCCTCTGCATAGCTTCCAAGAAGAAAACAAAATTGCAGATGAAAAAGGCAAAGCTCTCCTTGAAGTAATCAAGGGCGCCAATGACCCGCTTGAATTCTTTGCAGCCAAACACGGCATTATTGCAGAAGTTGAAAACCTTGCTGAAATCATCAGACATTACGAGCGCAAGGAAAATCAGCTATTCCCTATCATGGAAAACCACGGACTCACAGCGCCTCCACAAGTTATGTGGGAACTGCATGACGACATCCGCGCCCTCTTCAAAAAAGCACGTAAAGAACTTGCAGAAGATGAGCTGAACAGCACACTCGACACTGTGCACAATCTTACAGTTGCTATCTGCGATATGATCCATAAAGAAGAAAACATTCTCTTCCCGATGGTCTTCGAAATATTTTCTGATGAAGATTGGGCTCAGGTCTACACAGGAGAAATGGAAATAGGCTACGCATGGATTACCCCCGGCACTGACTGGAAGCCTGTCGAAAGAGCCACCATCCAGACACCGCAATCCAGTAAAATTTCTTTAGACAGAGGCGAACTTGAGCCGCACGTCATCAACGCAATTCTTAAATCGCTCCCTGTTGATCTGTCATTTGTTAATGCCGACGGCAAAGTAGCCTACTTCTCTCAGACAGAAGAGCGTGTATTCCCGCGCAGCGCAGGAATCATCGGGCGTGACGTATCCAAATGCCACCCGCCTAAAAGTGTCTACATGGTGGAAAATATCCTCAAAGCATTCAAGGCAGGGGAACATGACGTTGCCGAGTTCTGGCTGGAGCTCAACGGCGTATTCATCCATATCCGCTACTACGCAGTACGCGACAAGGATGGAACCTACCTCGGTTGTCTGGAAGCATCACAGGATGTAACCGGCATTCGTGCTCTTACAGGCGAACAACGTCTGCTTAACTGGGAATAATTTTTCGGGATAACTCTGAACTAGAAGCGACAATGCGTTCATTGAAGCTCAAAATACACATTCCTGCTTGCTGAAATTTAAACAAAAAAAGGGTGGAGTTAAAACTCCACCCTAAACTTATGAGATCCTCAAAGACAGTAACAAGTAACATCACATTGTAGTAACAAACTGACAATCAGTCTTCACAGCAAGTACGTATGCAATACATGCACAACAACAAGACCATAGCAAAACCGTTGATAACTTGGCACTGACCCGCTTGAGGCACAAATCTTTTCAATAAACACGTCGGAGCTTCAATATCTCCAGCAAACGAACAGTCTTTAATTTTTGTCATTCCACTTAAACAACTTCCAGCCACCCTGTGCATTAAGCCTGTTCTTACCTGCGGCGGCAAGAGCACGGTTAATGTTTTTCAGTAGCTCCGGAGTTGCATCTGTTACTCCGCTCTGGGAATCTGTAATAGCAATTCCTTCTTTATTAAGCGCAAACACACGACTGCTGGCATCAACCCAAAAAATACCCTGATCGGCCTTTACAAGTACACCATTGTCTAAAACATCTTCAGACCATACATCTACTTTATCTTTTTCAGTCGGCAATAATGCAGAATAAACAAGTTTACTATAGTTACCATCCGGTGCAGAAGGCCCACACCCTGCAAGTAAAAAACAACAAAGAAAGCTCATTAGTATGTATTGAACTCGAAGCATACTCCCTCCATCAGTAAAAAAGATGCGTCAACCTATCATATGATATGCAATATGCAAAGTAGGACATTGCGTATCTCATTATATTTTAACGTTTCTTCACGGGAATACTGAGTAATGCTACGCAGAGTATCGACACTCTTATTTTTAATAGCAAAAAAGCTTTTTGCCTCGAACAACAAAAGTTAACATTTCATCAGACCTATCCAACCGTAGACTCCAATGTTTTTATGGCGTATATACCCCGCATGGAACAAGATCATCAGCAAAAAACGGCTAAAAAACCGCCGTTTGGAAAATACACATACTCACGCGAAGGCATTGATTGCGTACTCTTTTTTGACGAAAGAAGAAGATGGCGCATGACTATTAACGACATCACATCTGATGCAAAATTTAAAAAAGCAGAATCTTGTCTGGAAGAACTCGTTGGCAACGAAATTATGACCGCCAGCGGTGTTGATTCCAAGATTCTTGCACTGATTCCAATTGAATTGGATCTGTGGAAACGCCACAAAGCTTAATAATTTTCTTCTTAACTGCACTACGCTGTGTAGTGTTGTTATGAGCGCAAAAGCCCCTGACGCAAAACGTCAGGGGCTTTTTCATTGGTGTATATAAGAAGCGAAAACGCTTGTAGATACCGGCACACATCGTTAATCTCGTAAACCAGCAAGGGATGCCGTACTTTCGAGATTTGCGGCGTTTCGTAGAAATATTATGACAACGTAATGTCGGATCATTCCAGCAAAAAAATATGTACAAAATTGATTTAACAATCCGAAACAATTTAATATTACATACAATTTAAATTACATACAATTTAAATTTTCACAGAAAAGTTTGAAGATGCGCCACCAGCGCTTTTTGATGCTTTGGCTTTCTGTGCAATCATCTGCTGTAATTGTGAGTTAAGCAAAGCGAGCTCTTCAGACTTAACCCCCATCAAAGTTTGTTTCATTTCATCAGGCATATTAGAATTACTGATTTCTTGAATACTTTGAGATAGTTGTTTGATCTTTTTCTTCAGCTTTTCAATCAGCTTATCAACTTCGCTTGTAGATTCTCCTGTTCCTTCTGCTCCAACACCACCTTCTGCCTTGTCATCCTTCTCAGCTTTGTCAGCTTTACCGAATTTCGTTGAATCTTCTGACTTTTCAGAACCCTGTTTTGCATCCGTACCAGATTTCTCTTTATCCTGAGAAAGCACGCGTCCTTCTTCAGAAATAGTAACTACATCCTTCTTCAATTCAGCATTCAAATTTTCTTTATTTTCAGAAGTCTTAATTTCATTTTCTTTTGTGATAAGTTTTTTAGCAATAGACTCCAGTTCATCATGCCCCATAGAATTTATTGATATAGACATACATTCTCCTAACCATATATCGTAATATACAAATTTAATTCTCTTTACACTATCTATATATGTATCGATCAACCTGAAGTTTTCTTAACGTAAAATTTATACATTTTGTTTTTTTACAAATAAAAAACCGTAAGTATGAGCCCTATTCTTTTCATGCTTTTCCTTTATAAACAAAATGTTACCTCAAAAATTTCTTTCAATCAAAACGAATAGCCTAGCCATGCTTTCACAGCCTCAATTTTGAATCCCTCCGCATAGCGCTTAACACTCACCGATTCTCCTAAAGTTACAACCTATAACTCAAGAGTGCCTTCAACTAGGACCGATTCAATATCTCAACTCAAGTCTGCACCACTACATATAAAGAAAGGCCGGATTTGCTTAATTGCAAATCCGGCCATGCTATATAGTTTGCGCCTCAATGGGCTATATTTTATTTCCACTTCTTATCTGGTGGGGCGAAATATCCTTCGACCTTACCCTCTCGGTCATGACTGTCCTGAGGTACTAGGGTCATGATCATGCTTCATTTCATTACCTTTTTGCTTCAGATCATCACCATGTTGCTTCATCTGGTCCTGACCATGTTGCTTCATGTCATCACCCTTTTGCTTCATCTGGTCATGACCTTGCTTCATGTCATCACCCTTTTGCTTCATCTGGTCATGACCTTGATTCATGTCATCACCCTTTTGCTTCATCTGATCATGAGAAGAAGCAAGCGTGTAGCCATCTCCTTTCTGTATACTATTAGAAGCAAAAGCAATAGATCCGGTAAGTACTAGTAGCACTGCTGTAATAATTGCGATAAGTTCTTTCTTCATAATAAGTAACTCCCATTCGTTGAATCGTGTATCTTCGCAATGTATATATCACAATTTTCAACAGTATAGAGTTATTGTTTGTATATATTGATACAATAGTGACATGAAATAGATATGCAAAAAAAGCATACAATGTTAAAAAGTTACATCATGTTACATGTAACAGACTATTTACCTATATAAAACTACTTCAATAGTATGTTCTGTACCCCATGCCGTACCTTTCTAAATAAAAAATATGCAACATACCAACTTCTATAGAACTATGAAAAAGAAGATCAGCATCAAAAGAACCATTCTGCTATTTCTTATACACCGCCCCACACGCTGCTCGAGAACAGAGCGGAGATTTATTCCACGGCATCAATAAAAGGATACGCGCCATACCACAGCTACCGCTGACTCCAGCAAATATCATTGCTGCGCCGAAGAAACCGACAAGTGCTACAAATTTTGTTGAAACAGTCAGCACGAGCAACAAGGTAATAAGCAACAAGGTACCAACCGCGATCAAAACCTGACGATCCAGCGGAATACGCTTTACGCCATCCTTTACCGGCAGCCCTGCGCTGTTCCATGCCACGATTCCGCCATCCAACACGGCAGTATCTATGGAACCAGCCACTGCTTCCGCAGCCTGAATTGCCCTACCGCCGGAACGACAGACAAAAACAACTTTCTTATCTGTGCCTATAGTCTCTTTTATCCGCTCCGCAGATACCAAATCGAACGGCATCACAACGGAATCAGGAATCTCCCGCTCTAAAATCTCTGTAGGGGTTCGCACATCAAGCAACACCGCTTTATCTTCTTGGAGCAACTTCGCTACCGATGCCGCATCCATTTTTTGTACTGTAGTCATGTAAATGCTCCTTGTTTGTATAACAAGTTTTATTATTAGGAATAATACCTAATAAGTGTCTTTTGTCAACTCACATTCCATGTAAAATGGCTCCAAAAAGCCCGTTTATATAATGGCTGACGAGAGAAAGAATTTGTGTTTCGGGCTAAAAAGAATTATAGCCGCGCGAGCTAAAGAATTAGAAATTATTCTGGAGAAAAAAGTTATGGCACTGAGCATCGGTATCGTTGGGCTTCCCAACGTGGGTAAGTCTACCCTTTTCAACGCCCTCACAAAGGCACAGAACGCAGAGTCTGCGAACTATCCTTTCTGCACAATTGAACCCAACAAAGCGACTGTTCCTGTGCCGGACAAGCGCATTGACATCCTTACAGAAATTGCAAATCCGCAGCGCACACTGCACGCGACTGTAGATTTTATTGATATTGCCGGTCTTGTACGCGGCGCAAGCCAGGGCGAAGGCCTTGGTAACCAGTTCCTTGGTAACATTCGCGAAGCAGCGGCAATTTTGCAGGTTGTCCGTTGTTTTGAAGACGAAAACATCACACACGTTGACGGTACTGTTAACCCGATTCGCGACGTTGAGACCATTGAAACTGAATTACTGCTTGCAGACGTACAGTCTGTAGAAAAACGTTACGACAAATTGGTTCGTTCCACTCGTGGTAACAAAGCAATGATCCCTGTTGTAAACGGCATTAAAGAGCTGCTTGAGCACCTTAACGAAGGTAATCCTGCATCTACTTTTGCAAAACGCGACAGCGATGTTTTGGCAGACCAGCTCAACGAGCTTTCCCTGCTTACAGACAAAAAGATTATTTACTGCGCAAACGTTGATGAAGACGGCCTTGCAGAAGACAATGAGCATGTGAACGCTCTGCGTGAATTCGCAACGAGCCGTAACTGCAAATTAGTAAAAATCTGCGCTAAGGTTGAAGAAGAGTTGCAGGGTCTGGAAGATGACGAAGCACTGGAACTCCTCGAATCTTACGGCATCAGCGAAAGCGGACTTGTACAGGTAATTCAGACCAGCTTTAAAACCCTTGGTCTTATCTGTTACTTCACCGTAGGCGTTAAAGAAGTTCGCGCATGGACCATCGAAGACGGCTTCACTGCACCGCAGTCAGCGGGTGTTATTCATTCCGATTTCGAACGCGGATTCATTCGTGCAGAAGTTATCGCGTATGATGCTTTTGTAGCAAACAAAACCGAAGCAGCCTGTCGCGCCATTGGCGCTCTGCGCTCTGAAGGTAAAGAATATATCGTTAAAGACGGGGATGTTGTTCACTTCCTCTTTAATGTATAGTACAAAGTTTCCAAGCTGATATGGTTACCCTGTTTTAACAGGGTAACCTGTTTGGGAGGAACTTGTGAACAAACTATACGCAAAACTTACTGCTACAGTTTTCTGCTTTCTATCGATTTTTCTTTTCTACTCAACAAGTCATAGCATTACTCTTACAGAGATCCGCGCCCGCGGAGAGCTACAACATCTCGGCGTCCCCTACGCCCGTTTTGCAAACAACGACGCTGACGGCCTTGATTGCGCTCTAATACGCAGATTTGCACAATATCTTGGTGTCAAATACACATTCATTCCCACAAGCTGGAGAAACGCCATTCCCGATCTTATAGGAATGCGCCCCACTCCATCCGGCGTTGATCAGCCTGTTACAACAATCCGTGGCGACATACTCGCGAACGGCCTCAGTATGATTCCGGTACGCCAAAAGTATGTAATCTTTTCCAAGCCTACGTTCACCGCGCAAGTATGGCTACTGGCGAAACCCGACGCAGAAATTGTACCTATTCAACCTACCGGAAACGTGGAAAAAGATATAGATATGACGCTGGCGAAGACTGTGGGAAAAACAGTCTTCGGCATCAAAGACCTTTGTATCGACGTAAAACTTTTCCCAAAGCTATTAGAGACGGCACACACTGCTGTAAATGTCCCACTTCATACGCTTCCGCAGCCAATTTCTTTTTTAACATCCCCATATGACATATTTCTCATGGAATCTCCCAGTGCTTTAATGGCATTAGGGATGTGGCCCTATTCTTTTAAGATAATCGGCCCAGTAGCAAAGCAACAAAATATGGGTGTAGCCTTTGCTCCAGACTCCTTAGAGTTAAGAGACGAATTTAACCGTTTTTTCAAAACATTATGGGAAAGCGGGGAATACGAAAAGCTCGTTAAAAACTACTACCCAAATTCATTCCAGTACTTTAAAAAATTCTTCACGAAGAGTTCGCCATAATGATCAAACCGCTTGAACAACTTTTTTCGGGTAAAAAATCGTTCAATCTAATATTGATGCTCTGTGCCGTCATTGTATGCGCATTTTTAGTACTGGGCATTCTGTTACACCGTTCCCAATTTTCGCTGCAACAAATCAAACAAGAACAGTTTGTTAATGACTCGCAAAAAGTTTCCAGCGCATTCAAAGGTTATTTTGCAGAACGTAATAGAGATTTGCGCACCCTGGCCTCTGCTCAGGCATTCTCCAGCTACTTCCACAACAAAGCACTGGGCATATCGTTTGACTACGGTATGCTTGTCATCATTTCTGACATCAAACAGGTACTGCAACGATCCATTGTAGAATATAAGGTTCAGGGCGAATACATTTTTTCCGAAGTCGCCTTTACAGATTACAAATACAACATGCGTATTCGGGCAACAGCGAACCCTAAAATCGATGAACCTGTTTCTATTGAAACCATCACGGATGATTTATCAATTGCTCCAAGCGCTCCGCTCAATCTGCAACAGCATCTAGATAGCCGTGAGCTAAAAATTGCTATTCCTTATTTTATCATGGGCAAGCATGTTGGCGAACTGACGGCGACTATCTCGTCCTCTGCCATTAAAAAATATCTACAGCTGCTCCAGAATTCCGAAAAATTTAACATCATCCTGCTATACAATGACATTCCGTTTACAAGCATCATCACAACACCAAACCTTACGTATAACGTGCAACAACTCGCGTCAGTACCACCAAATACCTCATTTCAACTAAACGAAGCCGCTCATCTTAACGACCTACCCATCCCTATGAAGGTACGGCTTATGCCGGTGTTAAACAGAACAATTACAGCGGTGTCGTTTATTGAAGTCGCTAAGCTCAAACGCGGGCAGTTTTCCGATAGCATTCTTCTCATTTTCTACGCCGTATTTCTCGCAGCTGCTTCAAGCATCGCAGTTGCTGCGCATATGATCATAAAAAATATGTCTCTTGCAAAAAGCCTCAAAGAAGCGGCAGATAGCAAAAAAACAACAGCCAAACACTTGAGCAAACTGCAATCAGAAATTGTGGTGCGGCGTAATGCAGAAATCCGCGCACTGACGGCACGGCAAAAAGCAGAGCAGCTCACACACATGGTGCCGAGTGCCGTATTCACCATCACCATGGATAGAAAGATAGACAGCTGGAATAAGCGTGCAGAAGAACTTACAGGCTACAAAGCGATCGAAATGATAGGCCGAACCTGCTCCGCTATTTTTCTGGATACCTGTAAAGACGAATGCGCGCTGTATTCACATTCGCAGCACGCCGCATGCGGCAACCAGCATTCGCTACGCCAGAAAAACGGCGAGCTACGTACCATCGTCAAAAATACAGAACCGATGTTGGACGGCTTCGGGCAGCTTATCGGCTTAATTGAATGTTTTGAAGACATCACAGACCAGCAGAAAACACTCGCTGCACTTGCTAAAACCGAAGCAAACTACCGCGACATTATCCAGAACGCGCAGGATGGGATTTTCCAAAGCACACTTTCCGGCGAAATCCTTAACGCCAACCCTGCGTTCCTCAATATTTTTGAATTCTCGTCTGTAGAAGAAATGCGCAGCACGTTCCGCGGGTTTGAAAACCATTTTTACGTGAACAAAACGCGACGTGCTGAATTCGTCAACACCATGCTCAAAAAACGGTTTGTGTCCAACTTTGAATCACAAATCCGCACCAACGGCGGACGGCTTTTATGGGTAATGGAAAGTGCCCGACTTCGCACAGCACCGGACGGTTCCATCCGTTTTGAAGGGTTTGTACGAGACATCACGCAACAAAAAGAAGCAGAACACAACCTCATCGCCGCCAAGGAGGCAGCAGAGGCCGCAAACATTGCAAAAAACAATTTCCTCGCAAATATCAGCCACGAGTTACGAACGCCTATGAATGCTATCATCGGCATTTCCGAGCTTAGCCTCCGGTCTGAACAAGATCCCGAGCGCAAGCACAACATGGAAGTGCTCTACAAGGCTTCAAGTTCACTACTCACACTGCTGAATGATTTACTCGATTTTTCCGCCATTGAATCCAACGCTCTTTCGCTCAAATTTGCGCCATTTTCTGTAACCGACATGATGCGAAATGTCCGTGACCTCATGCGCGGAGAAGCGTCAAAAAGGAAACTCAATTTTACAGTAACGACGGACAAAGCGGTTCCACCACTGCTTACCGGCGACAAGGAACGTGTTAAGCAAATTCTCGTTAACCTTATTTGGAACGCACTCAAATTCACCAACAACGGCAAAGTCTGTGTTACCTGCACCACCCAGCCCATACCTAATGACGAATCCAGCCCTTCAAGCCTGTTGGAACCAAGGGCAACATCTCTGCCGAGCAAAAATTCGCAGCAAAACGACAACCCGTTAGCGAGCAACAGCCGCCACACGCCTCAAGAAAAGGTTATGCTCACCTGTGCCGTGTCTGACACAGGCATTGGCATTCCTTCCGCCAATCTCGAAGAAATTTTTGAAAGCTTCGCGCAGCTACAAGCATTCAACGTTGCACCACATGGTGGCGTCGGGCTCGGGCTTGCCATCTCACAACGACTTGCAGTGCGCATGGGTGGCAGCATCACCGTAGAAAGCAATGTCAATGAAGGCTCCACATTCACCGTACAGATCCCGTGTCATGTCTCTGCAAGAAATGCTGAGCTCGCGCACAAGCTCTTTGCCAAATCTCAAAAAGGCGTTGCACCAATGGCACCTCTCAACGTGCTCGTGGCTGAAGATAACGAGTTCAGCCAGGAAGTTCTGACCCAGATGCTTAAAGAGGACGGGCACACCGTATACCTTGCTGAAAACGGCGAGCAGGTGCTCGACATGCTTTCACGCATCACCGTCGACATCATACTCATGGATGTCCAAATGCCTATTCTCGACGGCTTAGAGACAATAAAATGCATCCGTGCGGGCAGCGTGCCGAATCTCGATATCACCATCCCGATCGTAACAATCAGCGCGCACGATTCTATTACATCCAAAGACAACTTCCACGATGGCGAAGTTACCGAATGGCTGCAAAAACCAATCACTCTCTATGCACTGCAACAAGTACTGCGTTCTATCTTTAACAACGGTTCAACTGCTCGCAAAGTAGACGTCAAAAACAATTGCGCATTGCCAAATACTACAGATTACACTACTCCAATGGTCATAAATTTTGAGACTATTTCTGAAATGGTGAATGGCAGACAGAACATAATTCAGACTGTCCTGAGCACATACTTAACGTCGTTGCCAGCGTCTTTAGAGCTACTGGAAAATGCATTTGATGAAAACGATGCGGACGAAGTAGCGCGACTCACACACATGCTTAAAGCAACTATGGGCTCCGTAGGGGCAATGCCGCTTGCAGAAACAGCGCAGCAAATAGAACGCCACGCCCGTGATAAGCAACTCCACAACGCGCTACCGCTGCTACACCAGTTTATTACCAAAGCAGAACAGTCGCTTGAAGAAATTACCGACTACCTTGCTCAACAGCAAAATGAACAACGCGTTTCGTAACGCTTTCAAATTTTCGAAGCGGCTACGATTTTAGGGAAGTTCTTCGACGGCGCTTGTCGGTAGGACTTTCTTAAACACAAAATCAGTTATCCTTCAGGTGCTGCTTCAGCCGTGGTAAAATTCCGCCCAAAGAGAACTCACCTGATAGGCTTTGAAATATAAAGAATAAAATACAAGGAAGCATACAATGGCTATCAGTCCAAAGGCCGGTAAAAAGGCACTTCCATCTGACCTGATAAACATCCAGAAGCTGATTACAGCATACTACACTGTTATCCCGAATATTGATGCCCCACAGCAGCGTGTTGCTTTCGGCACATCCGGTCACCGTGGCTCAGCTTTTGGCGGCAGCTTCAACGAACCGCATATCGCTGCGGTTACACAGGCAATTTGCGAATACCGTAAAAAGGAAGGCTACACCGGCCCGTTGTTTATGGGCAAAGACACCCATGCGCTTTCAGAACCGGCGCATCAGACAGCGCTTGAGGTTCTGGCAGCGAACGGTGTGACTGTGAAGATTGAAAAAGACGACGCGTATGTCCCAACGCCAGTTATCTCCCATGCTATCCTTACGTACAATCGTGACCACGATAACATTGCTGACGGCATTGTTGTTACCCCTTCGCATAACCCACCGCAGGATGGCGGATTTAAATACAACCCGCCTAACGGGGGCCCTGCTGATACAGGCACTACAAAATGGGTTGAAGACCGCGCAAACGAACTTATCCGTCAGGGTAACGTGGATGTTAAGCGTGTAGCGCGGGCTGAGGCATTAGCTGTTCCGACCACCCAGCGCTACGATTACCTTACTCCGTACGTAAACGACCTTGAGAATATTATCGACGTAGAAGCAATCAAGAAAGCTGGCGTCCATATTGGTGTAGACCCACTTGGCGGCGCTGGTGAAGCGTACTGGGAACCAATTGCAAAACGGTACGGGCTGAATATTGAAGTAGTGAACAAGACAATTGACCCTACATTCAGCTTCATGCCTATGGACAGAGACGGCGTAATCCGCATGGACTGTTCTTCACCATGGGCAATGACGGATATGATCAAATTACAGCCGCATTTTGATATTGCGTGCGGAAACGACCCAGATACTGACAGACACGGCATTGTGTGCAGTAAGGGACTTATGAACCCGAACCACTATCTTGCTGCTGCCATTGAATACTTGTTTACACACCGCCCTCAGTGGAAAAAAGATGCGGTTGTGGGCAAGACGCTGGTTTCCAGTCAAATGATTGATCTAGTGGTTGAATCACTGGGCAGAAAAGTTGCCGAAGTACCTGTAGGCTTTAAGTGGTTTGTGCCGGGTCTTATTGACGGCAGCTACGGCTTTGGCGGCGAAGAAAGCGCTGGTGCGAGCTTCCTGCGTAAAGACGGTACAGTGTGGACTACAGACAAAGACGGGATCATCATGAACCTGCTTGCAGCGGAAATTCTGGCTGTAACCGGCAAAGACCCGCAGCAGCATTACGATGCCATGACTGAAAAGTTCGGCACTCCAATTTACGAACGCTTACAGGCTCCAGCTTCACCGGAGCAAAAGGCTGCGCTCAAAAAGCTTTCTCCTGATATGGTGAAATCCGATACACTTGCGGGTGAGCCTATCCTTGCAAAGCTGACACAGGCACCGGCGAACGGCGCATCCATTGAAGGCTTGAAAGTCGTGACAAAATCAGGCTGGTTTGCGGCCCGCCCTTCTGGAACTGAAGATATTTATAAAATTTATACAGAAAGTTTTAAGGGTAAAGACCACTTAGCACTCTTGCAAAAAGAAGCACAGGACATGGTTTCTGAAGCGTTTAAGACTGCTGGTGTATAGTCACATCACCCAATTACGCCGTTTGGGTGCCTTGCCTAATCTTGCCCGAACTGTAACTATGCCTTTTGCCTCAGGTTATAACCCGCAGGCTCTATGCAAAAAAAGAGTGTGATGGTATAGCGATAGTCCTATATGGAGGTTTCCCAAATGAAGTTTCTAATTGTTGATGACGATTTCGACAGTCGTCGACTCGTGCAAAAAATCCTTCATCCATACGGTTATTCCGACCTAGCAGCAGACGGCGAAGAAGGCATAGAAGCTTTCCAGCAGGCGCTGAAAGCAGGTGAACCATATGATGTTGTTACACTCGATATTATGATGCCGAACGTTGACGGGCAAGAAGCCCTGCGCGAGATTCGCGATCTAGAGAAGGAACATGGGATTCTTCCGGAGCAAGGTGCAAAAGTGATCATGATATCCGGACTCGATGACAGCCAGGAAGTGCACGATGCATTTTTCTTAGGCAATGCAACGAGTTTCATTGTTAAACCAATCAGAAAACGAGCGCTACTCGAAGAAATCCAAAACCTCGGGGTTTGTTTGGAGTCCTGATAGAGCGCACAATCCATCAATTTTTGATAAAAAAATGGCCAGATCCTACATTTTATGTGATCTGGCCATTGTTTTTCCTTCAAATTAGACTTATGACCCAAGTATCTGTTAGACGAAATATCTTTATGTCATAACGATAAAACAAACCATATCTACACAACAACACAAACCTTTTCAGGAGGACTCCATGGCCTACCCAGATAATCTTCTTTACAGCAAAAGCCACGAGTGGACAAAAATTGAAGGTGACGAAGCTACCATCGGTATTACAAGCTTTGCTCAGGAACAGCTTGGCGACATCACTTTTGTTGAACTCCCTGAAGTGGGCGATACTCTCTCCATCGGTGACGAGTTGGGTTCCATCGAATCCGTTAAAGCTGCAAGTGAACTTTACATGCCAGCAGGCGGCGAAGTAATTGCTGTTAACGAAGATCTCGAAGATGCCCCGGAAAAAGTAAACGAATCTCCTTTTGAAGATGGCTGGCTTATTAAAATTAAGCTTACTGAAGAGCCTAAAGGTCTCCTTTCTGCCTCTGAATATGCAGAACTGGTAGCTAACGAAGCACACTAGTAAAAAAAGGAGACGTTATGCCGTATACTCCGCATACTTCTGAAGAAACTCAAGCAATGCTTGATGTTATCGGTGTTAGAACCATTGACGATCTCTTTGCAGACATCCCTGCTGAGATGCGTCCAAAGAGTTTTGACCTGCCTCAAGGTCTTAGCGAAATGGAAACCTGTGCCTACTTTGAAAAGCTTGCCGGTAAAAACAAAACCGATCTCGTGAGCTTCCTTGGTGCTGGTTTCTACAACCACTATATTCCTAAAGCCATCGACAACCTCGTTGGTCGTGGTGAATTTTACACTGCGTACACTCCGTACCAGCCTGAATCCTCTCAGGGTACTCTTCAGGCTATTTTTGAATTCCAGACTGCCGTCTGTAACCTCCTCGAAATGGACGCTGCAAACGCTTCTGTTTACGATGGTGGAACCGCTATCTTTGAAGCAATCATGATGGCAGTACGCGCAGGACGCAAACGCAATAAAATCGTTATCGATGAAAGCGTTAACCCGTTCTACCGCGAAATGGTCGACACCTACACCGCTAATCTTGATATTGATATCGTTGTAGTGCCGCACACCGAAGGCTTATCAAATTTAGAAGCTCTTAAAGCTGCTATTGATTCTGATTGTGCCGCCGTTGTGGTTCAGAACCCTAACTTCTTCGGTAACGTTCAAGACTTTACTGAACTGTTCGAACACGCTCATGCTAATAAAGCTGCGGGTATCATTTCCGTTTACCCTGTTATGCAGTCTGTAATGAAAACTCCTGGTGAAATGGGAGCAGACATCGCAGTTGCTGAAGCTCAGAGCCTTGGTCAGCCTCTCTCATTCGGTGGCCCTTACCTTGGCGTAATGTCCTGTACTAAAAAGATGCTCCGCCAGATTCCTGGTCGTATCGTTGGTCGTACAGAAGACGTTGACGGCAAAACAGGCTACGTACTTACCTTGCAGGCTCGTGAACAGCATATTCGCCGTGCAAAAGCTACCTCCAACATTTGTTCCAACCAAGCATTGTGTGCGCTGCGCGCTCTTATCCACATGTCCCTGCTTGGACCTGAAGGTCTTATCCGCACCGCTGAGTTAAGCATGGAACGCGCTCACTACCTTGCAGACCGCCTCTCTATGATCGAAGGCGTTGAGCTGATTAACGACGCTCCGTTCGGTAACGAATTTGCCATCCGCCTGCCTATCAATGCTGAAGAAGCTATTGAAGCACTTATGGACAAAGGTTTTGTTACCGGCTTCCCTGTCGGCCGTTTCTACGAGGACATGGACGATGTTCTCCTCGTTGCTTGTACTGAGCTGCAATCATTCGAACAGATTGGTGTATTCACCGAACTGTTGGGAGGTATTCTCTAATGAAAACCATTTTTTCCCAATCCGTTCCGGGTCGTACCGCTTGCCTGCCGCCAATGCCGGAAGAACGCGCAGAGCGTTTTCTTCCTAAAGAGCTGATGCGTGCAAAACGCCCAGTACTACCAGAAGTTAGTGAACTTGATGTTGTACGTCACTTCACCAAATTAAGTACTTTCAACTACGGTGTTGATTCCAACTTCTACCCGCTTGGCTCCTGCACAATGAAATATAATCCGAAATTTACGGAATTTATTGCTGCATTGTCAGGCTACACTACCCCGCATCCAGCTCTCGCACAGCTGCCTAAAGGCGCCCAGTACACTCAGGGCTCTTTGCAGACAATGTACGAAGCAGAAGAGATGCTTTGTGAACTTACCGGTATGGAAGCTTTCACCTCCCAGCCTATGGCAGGTGCTAACGGCGAACTTACCGGCGCGCTGCTTATTGCTGCGTACCACAAGCACAAGGGTAACAAAAAAACCAAGATCATTTGTCCGGATGCAGCACACGGCACCAACCCTGCCTCTGCTGTACTCGCTGGATACGAAGTTGTTAACATCGAATCCAAAGACGGCATTGTAGACCCTGAAGCACTCGAAGCCGTTCTTGACGACAGTGTTGCAGCAGTTATGATGACTTGCCCGAACACTCTTGGTCTTTTCGAAAGTCATCTTCCTATTATTGTTGAAAAACTGCGTAAAGTTGATGCACTCCTCTACTACGATGGTGCTAACTTCAACGCTATTATGGGTAAAATGCGTATCGGCGACGTAGGGTTTGACGTAGTTCACCTGAACGTACACAAAACCCTTGCTACCCCGCACGGCGGCGGTGGCCCAGGTGCCGGTCCGGTTGGTGTAAGTGCACGTCTTGTGCCTTTCCTCCCGACACATCGTCCTGCGAAAGCTGCTGATGGCACCTACTACCTTGATACCGACATTCCTGAATCCATCGGGCACATCTCTCCATTCTACGGCAGCTTTGCAGTAATGCTCAAAGCGTTTGCCTACATGGTACGCCTCGGTGGTGAAGGTCTTACTCAGGCAACAGAACGTGCAGTTCTTAACGCTAACTACATGCGTAAGCGTTTAGAAAACCATCTCCACATTCCTTACAACCGCATCTGCATGCACGAATTCGTTGCATCAGCCAGCAAGTTGCAGGATGAATGCGGCGTGCGTGCACTCGATCTTGCGAAGGGTCTGTTAGAAAAAGGACACCACGCTCCTACTATCTACTTCCCACTCATCGTAAAAGAATGCCTCATGTTCGAGCCTACTGAAACAGAAAGCAAAGAAACCCTCGACGGTTTCCTTGATGACCTTATTGACCTCATCGAAACAGCTAAAAAAGATCCTGAAGCTCTTTTCTCTGCACCACACAATACTCCTGTTCGCCGCCTCGACGAAACTAAGGCAGCACGTGAAATGGTGTTAGTCGATGAAGTATAATATTGTTGTAGTGGGTTCCGGCCCTGGCGGACTTAAAGCAGCCACTCGTGCTGCGTCCTCCGGACTGAAAACCGCACTTGTTGAAAAAGCCGATATTGGTGGAACATGCCTCAACTGGGGTTGTATTCCTACCAAAATGCTCCTTGGTGCAACGGCTGCCAGCCCGCTCCTGCATACACAAGCAAAAGCGAAAACTGCTACAGGAAGCCTTGATTTTGATCTGCCGACTCTCGTGCAGAAAAAAGACCGCTTCATTAAAGGCACTCGCTCCGCTGCAGAAAAGCAACTGGCAAGCCTCGGAATAGACATACTCAAAGGTACTGCTTCTTTCAGCAACCCGACTACCCTCACCGTTACTAACGATGAAGGCTCAAGCGACGTTGCATTCGATAAGTTGATCATTGCCACAGGTTCCATGCCAACCGCATTTCCGGGGCTGGAGCCAGACGGGGATTGTGTCCTCAACTCTTCCCATGTACTTACGCTTACAGAGACTCCAGCGTCTCTCATCATCGTAGGTGCAGGCGCTATCGGGCTCGAAATGGGTGACTTCTTTAGCCGACTCGGCACAAAGATCACCATCGTCGAAGCTCTGCCAGGGCTTGCTCCTACAGAAGATCCAGACGTTGGGGAAACCTTCCGTAAGATCCTCAAGCGTGAGAAATGGGAAATTCGTACCGGTGAAAAAGTGCAGAGTCTCAAAACCGTTGACGGTAAAGCGGTTCTCACATTCGAATCCGGCGAAACTCTCACTGCGGACAAAGCACTCATGGCCGCCGGCAGAAAACCTGCTTCCGAATCACTCAACCCTGCTGCGGCAGGAATTGAATGCAGCGGCGCAGGCTGGATTGCAACAGACGACCATTTGCTTGCAGCAGAGAACATTTACGCCATTGGTGACGTAAATGGTCGCACCCTGCTCGCACACGCAGCTGATCATCAGGCTTGCTACGCCGTAGCCCACGCCGCCGGTAACACTACCGCAGCGTACGACTCCGGCCCAATGCCAGCATGTATCTACGGGCATACTGAAGTTATGCGCGTCGGCCCTAACACTGCTGAATTGCAGAAGGCAGGCCACTCCGTAGAAACATCTACCTCAATGCTCGTTGCAAACCCTATCGCGCAGTCCTACGGGTCAACGCAAGGGTTCGTAAAAGCTCTTTGGGTGGATAACAAAGTGCACGGCATCGTAGCAGTAGGCCACGGGGTATCTCACCTCGTCGCCGCAGCAACCATCATTGTTAAACAACAATGGGCTCCAGAAGATGTACACTCCATCATCTGGGCACACCCAACGCTCGATGAAGCGCTGGAAATGGCGCTGCTCGCTCCGCGTAAGCCTGCATAAGCTACTACATACAAAAAAGACCGTCTCTTTGAGGCGGTCTTTTTTTATATCTATTGCTTTTTTTTCTTTCTTTTCTTCTTTTTTTGTCTTCGACGAGCCTCCGGCGGCCTAAGAACCTTTCTAAGTAGAAAGGTTCTTAGGAATCTCCAAAGACTTTTATCTGCGAGGACAGCACGTTCTTTACGTAGTCTCACGGCTTATGCTCTATTACCTTTCATACAACACCAAAAGGGCTGTCATTAATTTAAAAGACAGACGTTGACCTGTCTATAGCTTCATACTGTATATGTGCGATAAATCCAGCGTAGAAAGCTGAACCATTCATACAATATATAAAGAGAATACAACGATGAATATCAGTAATTAGAAAAACAACAGATAGCGATCTTTCAGATATCTTGCGCATTGAAGAAGTGGCATTTGGATACCCGAAAGAGGCGCAGTTAGTACAGGATCTGCTGAATGATCCAACAGCGGAACCGCGATTATCGCTGTTGGCTTTTGATGGAGATGAAGCCATTGGGCATATTTTGTTCACGGCTGTCAAAATTGAGGGTCATGATATTACGGCCTCAATTTTAGCTCCCCTAGCGGTTGTACCTAAATTTCAAAAAAAAAGCGTAGGCGGCAAGCTTATTAATGCAGGGGTAAATTTATTACGGGAAGCAGGAGCCAGCATAGTGTTTGTACTAGGACACCCTTCATATTATCCAAAGTACGGTTTTGCTCCTGTTCATCCTCATGCTATCAATGCCCCATACCCAATTCCAGAAGAGTATCGCGATGCTTGGATGATGCAGATTCTGGATGATACCGCGCCGGAGTCCATTAGCGGAAATGTTACTGTTTCAGATCAGCTGGGCAAGCCGGAACACTGGCGGGAATAATTAGACAAGGTGAAGTCCATGTACACAGTCGGCAGACTTGCCAAAAAATTTGGCTTATCCAGAAGTACGCTCCTCTATTACGACTCTATAAGGTTGCTTTCCCCTACTCATCATACAAAAGGCGCTTATCGCCAGTACTCAGAAGACGATGCAGAAAAACTACGCCGTATATGCGTGTATCGTGAGGCTGGGGTAAGCCTCAAAAACATTACTCAGATTCTAGCTTCAGAAACAACATCTGAAACAGCCGCTGTGCTCGAAGATCGGCTGCAAGCGCTGAGTAAAGAAATGGCAGTCTTACAGAATCAGCAACGGATTGTGGCAGGTTTGCTCCAAAAATCTGCCCTGCCGAATACCTCTATGGACACTGACACATGGACATCCATGTTTAAAGAGGCAGGCTTAAGCACAGAAGACATGCGCCGCTGGCATGCAGACTTTGAACGTATGAGCCCTGACGAGCATATTCAATTCCTCAAAGGACTGCATATGCCTGAAAAAGAAATTTCCATGATCCGCTCATGGGCAGGCGCACCACAGTCCATCTTAAAGCTACAGCAAGAGTCTGAAGAATTTATGGCAACTTTTTTCCGTTTCTATGAAGGGCTTGATAGAAAAGGGCCGGGCAACTACGCGGAAACATATCGAGCTCTACAGCTTTGTACCAATATTCCAGCAGAACCAAATATTTTAGATATTGGTTGCGGTAGCGGAAACAATGCCGTTGACCTTGCAAAAATGTGCGCTGGCACTATTACGGCAATAGATATTTATGAGCCTTTTTTGCAGGAAGCAAGGGAGAGAGCTCGTGCTGCCGGTGTGGGCGACCGAATTGCCACGCAGAAAGAAGATATGGCAAAACTGCCGTTTAAGGCTGAAGAGTTCGATATTATCTGGTCGGAAGGTGCTTCATACATAATGGGGTTTGACGCTGCACTTGACTATTGGAAGCAGTTCGTCACCCCGAAGGGATATCTTGTAATAAGTGAAGCAATATGGTTGCGTAACGATAACCCTGAAGAATTGCAGAGTTTTTGGAAAGAAGCGTACCCTGCAATGCGTAATACGAAAAAGAACATTAACGCAATAAAAGAAAAGAGTTACACGTTAGTGGGGAATTTTGTTATACCGAATTCAGACTGGGACATATTCTACGATAAACTTGAGTTGCATATACAAAATTTACCCCTTGCATTGCTTCAAGAGCCATACGCAGAGGACATTTTGGCGCTCATACACCGAGAAATCCAGCTCTACAGGCGATTCAGAGGGCACTATGGATACGAATTCTATGTGATACAAACGACCTAATACCACATGTAGTTCAATGCGCCGCATTCGCGCCCACAGGACTACTTCTACTACCCATTCTAACGGAGCTGAAAAAATGAAAAAAAACTTACGTAAATCTAACAGCCTCCAAGGTAGTAATATCTGTAGCCTTATACTGTGCCTACAGGAAAAAATCTGCACAGAATCATCGTTTTTTGTAAGGCTTTAATTTCATTACTCTAATTATTCTTTTGAAAATAAGCACATAGTTTCATAAACATCCTTGTCGCACTCCTCTGGTTGCCATATATTACATCTTGACCACGCATAATTTGACCTAAACCAGAAAAACAATACTAGCCGGAGGGGACCAGTATGACGATTAAGAGAACATTGCTTATCGCGCTTTCTCTTGTGTTGTTTGCTACATCCGTAGTCCAGGCGCAAGAGTACATCCTTCAACCTAAAGTTGCCAGTTTCAACTTCCTTATTGACGACTCTGGCTCCATGATGATGCACGAAGCGCAAACAGGAAAGAAAAAGATCGTCCTTGCCAAGAACATTGTGCTGATGATCAACGAAGCTATGCCGCCGCTACCTTACATGGCAGCAGCCCAGACCTTCACTCCTTTCCAACCTATCGTTGGCTACGGACCGCATGATGCTGGAGTAATGGCAGCAGCAGTTAACTCCATTACTACAGACAAAGAGATCCGTGGACGTTGGACCAAAATTGGTGAAGCATTTGACATGCTCACACCAATGGCAACCAAAATGGCATGCAGCAATGCAGTGATCCTTGTTACTGACGGTGAAAGCAATATGGGGCCAGACCCAGTGGAATCCCTTATGGGCTTCTACAACGCTAACCCGCAGACTTGCGTACACTTCATCTCTTTTGCAGACACAGCATCAGGCAGTGAAACATTGATGGAAATGTTTAACCTTAATTCTTGTTCAGTAATGGCAGACGGTAAAACATTACTTAATGATCCGGTTGCATTCAACGAGTTTATGGTTAACGTTTTCTACACACCAATCGAAGTTGCTGACGAAGTTATCGTAATTGATAACGTACTCTTCAAGTTTGATTCATCTGCACTCCGCCCTGAAGTCCGTTGCATCTTAGATGAAGCAGCAGCTATGATCTTAGCTAGCGGAAATTGCACAACCGTTATTGGTCACACCGATTCCATCGGTACCGCCAAATACAACATGGGACTGTCACTTCGTCGCGCAACGTCTGTCCGTAACTACCTTATGAAAAAAGGCGTACCGGGCGACTCAATCGAAGTAGTTGGCTGTGGTGAATCCGAGCCTGAATGCACAAACGAAACAGCCGAAGGCCGCCGACTTAACCGTCGCGTGAACATCGTGCTCCAATAGTACATACAACCAATGCCCGGCAGGAAGCCCTGTCGGGCATTTCTGATTATTAAAATTCGCATTGTGCCTTACTTAACACAAACACTCGACTGCATATACGACACATACTCAACTCATACTTCTCATCTTGTCCTCTTTTTAAAAATCTCATGTTCCATTACTATTCATTCTACAGCCATCATCTCTGCTCACAATCAATGGCACTGCACTACATTATCCTAACAAGAGAAATTACAACTGACCATGACAACACCCTTAGCAGTTAGCCCCTGCAGGTATTTTCGCAGCAGCGACCTCTGGTCTTGTCATCCAATTTTCAGGAGATTCTCATGAATAAGGTTCTGGTTCTGTTCATTATGGCTTGTGCCACTTGCCTGCTCACCACACCTTCCAGTGCTATTACCCAGCAGGAACTCGAAAAGACTCTGCGCCTACATGCAACAGAACATATTGACAACATGTGCAGGCAAATGCCTAATTGCGGCGGAAAAGTGAAAACTGAAAAACGCTCAGACGGCACATGGACTCGTTCCTATTGCGACTTAAAGAAAGACAGTATTAAGATAAACGTCCACGAGGTTAAAAACTCAGGGTCTTATGTTGGCACCATCAAATATATAAAAGTAACGTACGAAGCGATGGGACGCTCAAAGCAAGAGGTTATGCAGCAGCAGTTCCGTGTTGTTGGAAAGAACCGCGTTACAAAAATCCGCCAATATAAAAACGGCCATTGGGAATAGAACGAAACACGCATCCAGGCGCAATCGACACAGAACTAGCCCTCCGCTCATCAGTAACCAGCACCACCGCCTGTCGATGCACTTTCTGAAACCTAGATCACATTTACAAAAAAAGACCTGACACATTACGTGTCAGGTCTTTTCTACGTACATTCTATTCCAGAAATTTATTGAGCACTGCGTAGTGCTTTTACGTCAGTTCCTACAAGGGCTTCAAGATTTCAGATGATTTTTTCTCCAAGCCCAAAAAAACCGTTTAACTTCTCTTGGTCAACCCGTACTTGCGCAACTTGTACTGAAGCGTACGCCTGCTAATGCCAAGCGCATCTGCTGTGCGTTCACGGTGCCCACCATTAGCGTTGAGCGCCTCAATAAGCGCTTGCCGCTCTGCATCATCAAGAGTCTTTGGTCTAGAGATAGTCCGCGCCCCATTAGCATTTTGAGGCGGCATTTGCTCTGGTTGCCCGTTGTAACCCTGCTGCGCGTTATAAGCTGCTTGATTATTGTAGCCACTTTGACTGCTGAAGTCGGTGCGGTGGAAATCTGTAGGGGCAAATTCAGGCTGACCAAACCCGTTTTGTGCTGCTCCTTGACCGGAGAAATCTGCACCGGATGGCGCGTTGAGATTCGGCTGACCATAATTTTGCTGCCCTGCTGCCATGCCTTCCTGCTGTGCAAACTGCGGTTGCATGATCGGCGCAACCTTTGGCGGATTGGTAAATACTGGTGGCAGAGACTCGACGTTGAGAAGCTCTGAACGTGAAAGAATGAGCGCTCGTTCGAGCACGTTCTCAAGCTCGCGGACGTTGCCCGGCCATGCGTGCATGGTGAGCTTCTGCATGAAATCGGGACTGACACCACGTACACTTTTACGGTTTTTGCGCCCAAGCTTGTCGAGAAGACGGCTGACGAGCAGTGGCAGGTCATCAAGACGATCACGCAGCGGCGGAGAAATAAGCTCCAATACGTTAAGTCGGAAATAGAGATCCTCGCGGAACTCACCTTTTGCAACGGCTTCACGAAGGTTGCGGTTTGTTGCTGCGATAATTCGTACGTCGATTTCAACTGGTTTGACTGCCCCAAGCGGCTCTACCACGCGCTCTTGCAGGGCGCGAAGAAGTTTAGCTTGCAACTCGATCGGCATTTCACCTATCTCATCAAGAAAGATTGTTCCACCCTTTGCTAACTGGAACCGACCGGGCTTATCTTTGACAGCTCCTGTAAAGGCACCGCGAACGTACCCGAACAACTCACTTTCGAGCAGGTTACCCGGTAAGGCTGCGCAGTTAATTTTAACCATCGGAAAAGCGGCACGGTTGCTACGCTCATGCAGTGCTTCTGCAATAAGCTCTTTACCCGTACCGGATTCACCCATGATAAGCACGGTTGCCTCGGTTGGCCCGACTTGGCGGATAAGTTCAAGCATATCCTGCATGGCTGCACATCCACCGATGATTTTTTCGGATGGATCGTTGCCAATAAATTTTTTGCGCAGATTATCGTTTTCTGCAAGCAGTCGACCGTGCGTGTATGCTTTTTCGAGCACGGCTACGAGCTCGTCGTTGTCGGCGGGCTTGCTAAGATAATCAAATGCGCCGCGTTTCATTGCTTCGACGGCTGAACCGACTGTGCCGAACGCGGTAAGCATAATGACAGGCAGGTTTGGATATTTTTCCTGAATAATGGCGAGTGTTTCACTGCCGTCTATGCCTGTCATCCGCATATCAAGAAGAACCACGTTAGCATTGTGCGATGCAAGATGTTCGATACCGGCTTCACCGGAGCTTGCCTCGGTAACACTCCAGCCTGCATCTTCTACAACCGCACGCACCATCATTCGCAGTGCCGGTTCATCATCTATAACTAACAACTGTTTATTATACGACATAATTTTCCTCATCTTCCACGTCGGGGAAAAAGAGTGCAATGGTGCAACCACGTCCGGTACTGGATTCAATCAACACCTTTCCGTCGTGCTCCATCATAGTTTTGTTAATTAAGGCAAGCCCAAGGCCGGTACCTTTTGCTTTTGTAGTAAAGAACGGTTCGAATGCTTGATCTATCTGCTGTTTGTCCATGCCCGGACCGTTATCCCGAACAAAAATCCAAACACCATCTTCACCATGAGCAGACGCAATATGAATCTGCTTTTTCTCAGTTCCGGCTGCTTCCATCGCATCCAAACTGTTGAGCATCAAATTAATAACTGTCTGCTTCAATAAATCAGCATCGGCCTGCACGTATGATGACTCGAGGCTGACTTCCAACTGAACGTCTTTTCCTTCCAGATCAAAACGCAGCAAGTTGCTGATACCCTCTGAAAGCTCCAGAAGATCTACTTTTTCTTTTTGAACAGCACGAGGACGGGAAAGGTACAGCAGATCTGTAATCACACGGTTGAGCCTGTCGGCCTCGGTAATCATAGTCTGAGCGTACGTTTCGTCCGGCTCTTTCCCTTTAAACTTCTTGGCGAAATATTGTGCAAAACCACGTAGTGCGCTGAGTGGGTTTCTGATTTCGTGCGCCATACCAGCAGCAATTGTGCCGAGGGCAGCCATTTTTTCAGCATCTTGCAAGCTCTTTTCCAGCTCGCGGAAGCGCGTCCTGTCACGAATCAAAACGAGACGGGAACCGGCTTCTTTGTGCTCTTTAAGCGGCACAGAAAGAATTTCCAGATGCGAACCCTGCACCGTTACCTGTTCCCAGTTTGCGTTGGAATCCATCGGTAAATGTTTAAGGCAGTTTGCAAGGTCTTCAGGAAGATCTGATACCGAGAGCCCTGCAAGTCCGCTGCCCTTTGCTTTAAATATATAATGCGCGGCGGGGTTTGCTGCTCGGATTACGTTATTCGGGCTTACAATAAGAAGCCCATCCGGAAGGTTATCCAGCAAACGCGCCTGAAAACGTTCAAGCTGCAAGGCCTTGCCTGCAAGCTCTCGCCGTTTAAGCAACGCCATAGCAAGCGCCCATGTAAAAATTGCGGCTATAAGAATATATGCAGCCTGAAACAACGCGTTCTGCTTGAACCCTTTATAAATGGCGAAGTGCTTGGTCATGTCCAAACCAACAACGAGGAAAGTGTTTCTCTTCGGCGCATCCGGTTCCAGCGGCTGAGTCTCCAACCCCTGACTATGCTTGGCATACACATATACGCGACGGTCACCGAACTTGGCGATGCCGTCCCACGTGCCAGTCTGCACCATTGTAGGAATAGCCTGCTGCGGGAACAGAATGGTATTAGAAGCGCCACCCTCGAGAGAAGAAAGAATTTGGCCGCCATTTTCATCAAGCAGGCCTACAAACATTACTTCACCACTTCGCTGTAACTCGCGGAAAAACTTTGCGGTACTCGGCAACCCCGCCACCTTATCATTCTGCGTAAGAATGCCGGTGCGCAAGGAAATATCAACAGACTGAAGTACAGAACGTGCAGTTAATTTAAGATGCTGCAAGCGCGCTTCTTCCTGCTGACGCAATGTTTGTCCTGTCGAAACAATAAGCGAAAGCCCAATTGTAATCAGGGTTACAATTGCGATGATGATCGTGCTTCGCTCTTTACTTAAATCAGCAATTTCCATGTATATCCTAATCTCATCAAACTGATGGGACGTAGTGTAATCTATTTATATGTAGAGGTTTTCCATGCCTATATATGAAAAAGTCGTGCCAAAGTGAACTTTTCTGCACAACCGTAGTCATTACTGCAAGTTGTTACACAAATTGAGCATAAAAAAAGGTCTCCAACCACAAGGGTTGAAGACCAAGGTGCATTTTTTTTCACATTTGCACAAGTCGTTTGTGCAACTAATTGCACTACACAAATTGCACTTATTTACTAGACGGGAGTAAATCCAAGGCTCTAAATGGAATGAGTACGGCGTCTTTAAGGATGGAGAATACGCCGCCACCAATTTTACCGACAGTACGTGGAACAACGCTTAACCCGTCCACCGTAACTTCAGGATCATTCCAGTCACCCACAATGGTTACAGGAACCGTTGGGATACGGGCGTATGTTACGTTTACCTTGTAATCAATATACCTGTTCGGCAGGTCGATTTTACCGCCACCGCGCATATCAACAAAAGGTGAGACTACGGCTGTGTTGCGACTACTCAAAACGCCCTGTGAGATATCACCATCACTCACCGCGGAGGTGAATGTTGTTTTTTCGATATCACCTCTTTTATCTTTGCTGAATCCGAAAAAGCCGTCTTTTACAGAAATACCCCATATACCATCAAGGCTTGCAAGTATATCGTAACTGGAACCTAAAAGCCCATGTGCTTCCACATAGCCTGTGCCCAATCCACCAAGATAATCCTCGCCCGCAGCACCCTTTGATGCCAGCGCCAAGTCTATGCTGTTGGCATTAGCCACAATTTTACTTTCCAACTTACCGTTAAGTACGCCCCCGAATTCACCGGAGACCGTACCATTATACATAGCTGCTTCCATCGGCCCTACCTGAACTCTACCACCACCTATGCTGATAGGTGTTACCAGATTCTGTGCATCAATAGGATCAAAGCGCAAGGAGTTTACTCTCAGGCTACCCTTTACATCAACTTCGTTCAGCCAAGCCAGATCCCAAGGTTTCTTATTGAAAATTTTAGCACGCACATCCACGTTTTCTGGTGGGAAATAACGTGTCAGCATAATATCACCAAGAGCTACGTCTGCACGTATCGTAGGAATTGTACCATTAAGATTAACCAGCACAGAGCCTTTCAACGCGGAATCATCCACGTACCCGATCACATTGTAAAGGGCGTAGCGTCCCTCACGTAAATCAAATTCACCACGCAAGCTTGCACGTCTGAACGCGGTTTCATCACGTGGCTGCCAATGTAAAAGATTAAGGGTGGTTAAAAGCGGTCGCAGATCAAATTCCTGCCCAGCAAAAGTGCCCTTCATTTCTGGAGCGGTAATAAACTGCTTGCCTGTACCCTGAATACTGAAGCTCTGTTTATCAAAAGTAAATATACCGTCGCTGATCGACAGATCTTCGGTCTCCATATTGTACGTACACTTGCTTACCAGACGTGCTGTAAGCGGAACCGGTGTTTCGTTTACAGCCATAGTTCCCTTCCAAGTCACATCCAAATCAATATTATTGCCGCGCACTGGCAACACCCGTGTTGCGCTCATATTGATCGGACCTTTAACTTTGGTAAGATACGAAACAGCAGAATCTTTTGTGTCGAAAAACACAGACAGATCCCAAAAATATGGCAAGTCATTGCCCGCTTTATCAGGCACTTTTGTCAGGCTGTTGCCGGACAGATCAATTTTCAGTTCTTTAAAAAAGTTTTGACTGGATGAATCAGTGCCGTCCGGCTGTTTTGTAGCTAAAGACTTTACATACCCGTCTCTAAAAACAGCATTAATTTTACCGCCAAGTCCTGCCACCAAACCAAACACGGTACGCGCTTTTGAACGAACATCGATTGTGCCGTCCGCAACACCTGCAATAACGGCATCGCCTGTAAGGATACGGGCAATTTCTGCTGTTTTTACTTGCTTGAACGTGGCTTGCAAATGGAGCTCATCGGTAATAGCCAGCACGGAATCCAGGCTGCCGCCGTAGACGTCACCAATCTTATAGGAGGTGAGCGTGTCATCGTTCGGCGCTGGCCAGCAACGGAACGCAAGATTATTAACAACAAAGCCATACGCCGTGGCGCGGTTGGCTCCTACACGGATATCGTAGCCCACAGAAAGCTCTGCAAGAGAGTCGTCTTTTGCTTTGGTGTTTGCTTTTGTTTTTGCTTCTGGCTTCTTATCCACAGCCGCTTTTTCTGTATCCTTTTTAGGCAACGGCTTTGAGACTACTTTCGGATCGGTTTTAGATGCAGATTTAACAACTGCCTTTGCAGCTGGCTTAGCGTCCGCAGGTTCGTCAGGCGTGAATCGAAAAATTGGCGGAGAATCATCTGTCGGCTTAGGCAATACCTTCGGTGGATTCAAACCTATTTCCGGGAAAATTTTGTTTACATCAATGTCGTCGCCCTTGGCATCAATATAGATAACCGGATCAGAAAAATCTTTCACGCCGCCGACACCAGTAAGCTTCATACCCAGCACATCAGCTTTCAAGTTGTCAGACCACACATGATCCTTTGTCATCTCAACAGTAAGTGTACCGTCGATGCTATCCAGTGCGTGGTTCAAACTAGTCGGCAAGTTCTCTGTAAAACCAAACCAGTACGGCAAGCTCAAATCCTGCACAACAGCATCACCGGCAAGCTTCCAGTTCTCGTTGCTGATATCTGTAAGCTTACCGTTAAAGGTCAGTCTGCCCTTGGCAACTTCTGCCTTAACATCAGTAAAATTTACCACACCCGAAGGCCAGTTTACATCGTACACTACATTAAGAGCCGTAGGCACAACGCGCCCTTCCAGTTCAACGCTGCCATTCCAGTCCAGCGTACCTATCACGTTTTCTACGGTAAGGTTTTTAGACGTAAAGTCAGTTTCGCCAACCAGCTGCAAGCGCCCCTGTGTAGGCACAATATTGCTCTCAATGCCGCACGATATATCGAATACTGTTTTTGTATCAAAATCAATCTGCAAATTTATATCTGTTGCAGCAACAAACTCTTTTCCGTTGTCTGCTTTGCGTTCCCACACTACACGGCCACGTTGAATTTCAATGCCCTGCAAGCCAAACTCACCAGCAATATCACCTAGTGAGAACTTCACATCAACATTGGCCATATCTTCCTTATCTCTTGTCAGCAGTTCATCCGAAAGAACAACCTCCAAATCCTGCAAACTCAAATGGTCGATAAAGACCTTACCTTCAAGCAGCGTTGGAATGTCCACGCTGGACTGTATGCCGCCAACGCTGACAATAGCTGTGTCTGTATCAGGATCAACAACCTTCACGTCCGAGGCTTCAATAGCCAACGGCACAACGGAAAGATGCAAGTCACCGTTAATATTCCACTGATACCCTGTCGCCTCTGTGAGGTTACGTTCGATCAGTTCTGGAAAATTCGAGGACTGGATATACCACCCCGCATACACCACAAGACCACCGAGACAAACGGCTACAGAAAGGAAGAAATAAAGAAATATACGTATTGCTAAACGCACTACTAACCTCAATACAAAAAATATGTTTTAACGCTTTTCACTCTGACACTGTACTATACACAGGCCATAAAGCAAATATGTGCCGAACGAATGGTAAAAGAAATACTCTTTACCGAACTCCAAGGCTTGCATACAGTATAACGGCTAAGTTCACTGTTGCATTAACAAAATTGAACGCAGAAAACACTTCTTGCTAAACTGCCTTAAATATAAATCCCTATGCAAGCGCAAGGGATACTAACAATAATGGAGTAACGAACAATGAAGACGGTAATTCTTGATGGTCAAACGCTTAATCCCGGCGATAATCCGTGGACTCCAATAGAAAGCATTCATCCCGTTACGCTTTACGAAAAAACTCAAGAAGAAGAAATTATTCAACGCAGTAAAGATGCAGAAATCTTGCTTACTAACAAAACACCGCTCACAAAAGAAACGCTTCAGCAACTGCCGAATCTTAAATATATTGGAGTACTAGCCACTGGCTATGATGTTGTAGACATCATAGCCGCTGCCGATCTCGGTATTCCTGTAACTAATACCCCCGGCTACGCTAATAATGCAGTACCAGAACACGTCTTTGCGCTTATCTTCGAATGTTACAGACAAATAAGCTTACATTCCGAGCAAGTAAAGCAAGGAGAATGGGGACAAAACGGTCAGTTCTGCTTCTGGAACACGCCACAGCGCGAAATCGGTGGAAAAACTCTTGGTATTATTGGATTTGGCAACACCGGCAACAACGTAGCACGCATTGCAAACGGTTTCGGCATGAACATCCTCGCCTACGCACCGCGTCCCAAGCCGCTGCCAAGTTACGACAATTTTTCCTACGCAGAACTGAACGAAGTACTCGCAAAGTCAGACATTATAACTCTGCACTGCCCGCTTACCCCCGAGACAAAGCACATCATTAACGAGCAGTCACTCAAGCTCATGAAAAATGACGCCATCCTCATCAACACAGCCCGCGGGCCACTCATTGATGAACCAGCAGTGGCGAACGCGCTTAACGCTGGAAATCTCGGCGGGCTAGCCGTAGACGTTGTAAGCGAAGAGCCAATTGCAAAAAATCATCCGTTCCTTTCTACCCCGAACACATTCATCACCCCCCACCTCGCATGGGCAACCATCGAGGCACGCATGACGCTTATGCAAATCGCTGCGGATAACATAACGGCGTTCATCAATGGTACGCCTCAAAACGTTGTGAATGGGGTAACAGTCAGGTAAAAGTTTTACTTTTACCTCACAGAAAGCCTTCGGCGAGTCTTGCTGTCTCTAAGAGGTCTTCGACGAGCCTCCGGCGGCTTAAGAACCCTTTTGGGAAAAGGGCTTCTTAAGAATCTCCTAAAACTTTTATTATGCGAGATCAGCTCGTTGCTAAAAGACTCACGCGGCTTAATGCCACTGACTAGAATAACAAAAGAGGCTGTCCCTATTATCTTAGGACAGCCTCTTTTATTTTTAGAAAGATAGTGAAGCGTAAGCCGCGAGAGTACGCAAAAGACATGCTTACCTCGCAAATAAAAGTCTTTGGAGATTTTTAAGAACCTTTCTACTTAGAAAGGTTCTTAAAGTCCCGCTGGCAAGCGTCGTCGAAGACCCGCCAGAGGCGACACCATAGAAAAGGATACAAAAAAAGACCTGATACACAGAGTGCATCAGGTCTTTTAGAGTACGAGCTTAGTTAGAACACTGAGGATCTTCTTCGATCATCTTGTAAGCGCAGAATTTGCCACACATGGCGCATTCGCGATGGTCTTTGTGTTCTTCTCTACGCTTATCAACCATTTCCGGATCGAGAGCGAGGGTTTTCATACCTTCCCAATCGAGAGCTTTACGCGCACGGGAGATACCGACTTCGCGTTCTACAGCTGCTGGTCTGCCCATGCAGGCTTCAGCAGCTTGAGCAGCAATACGGGACGCGATTACTCCTGCGTGCACGTCTTCGACGCTTGGCAGTGTAAGGTGTTCCGCCGGAGTCAGGTAACAGAGGAAGTCAACGCCAGCTTTAACAGCGATTGCACCACCGATTGCACCTGCAATATGGTCGTAGCCCGGGCTGCTGTCAATAACAAGCGGTCCGAGAACGTACAGAGGGGCGCCATTGGTAAGCTTTTTAATGCTGATAATCTGAGCTTCAACTTCACTCAAAGGAACGTGTCCCGGTCCTTCGATCATGCACTGAACGCCAGCTTCAAGGCCACGTTTAGCCAACTGACCGAGTACCATAACTTCTTCCCACTGTGCTGCGTCACCGGCATCGGTGCCTGCACCTGGGCGAAGACCATCGCCGAGGGAAAGAGTAACGTTGTACTTGCGTGCAATCTCAAGAATACGATCGTATCCGGTGAGGAGCGGGTTTTCCTTGCCGTTTTTCAACATCCAACGAGCGAGGATGGAGCCGCCACGGGAAACAATGCCCATGGTACGGCTACCGTCTGTAGCAAACTTAGCACCGCGCATAGTAAGACCGCAATGAACGGTCATATAGTCTACGCCCTGCTTTGCTTGCTTTTCGATTTCTGCAAACAGCTCATCCGGCTGAATATCAGCAGGATCGCGGTCGCTATCAAGGTAAACCTGAGCAACTGCGTACATTGGAACGGTACCCAATGGAAGCGTGGTTGAAGAAACCATTTCTTTTCTGATTTTATCGAGATCACCACCGATGGATAAATCCATCACGGTATCAGCACCTGCGTTAATGGCAGTTTGCAGCTTAACCATTTCACAGCGTACATCGTTTTTCAACGGTGAGGTACCGATGTTGGCGTTAACTTTAACAGACGCCGGTTGACCGACCAGCGTCGGAATTACATCAGGGTGTTCCGGGTTACCGAGCAGTACCATGGTACCTTTTTCGATAGCCTGTCTGATAACATCAGCTTCCAGTCGCTCTTTTTTTACTAACTCATCAATATGTGTTTCTAACAAACCGGCAAGCGCCGCGTTTTTTGTCAAAATAGACATGTTATCACTTCCTATTGGGTATGTAGAAAGAGCTATGGAACAAACAACAACGGCGGCATTACAAACGAATGTTGTATAATATGCAAGCGGCGCAGACAATTTTTATGTAAAAAATCGTCTGCGCCGCAGAATATACTATGGAGTAATATTGCTACTGTCCGGTAGCAATACGAAATTCTTCGCGATATTTTTTCATGTTCTCTCCGGATATGCGATTAAAGAGCACAAGCACTTCTGCAACACCCATTGAGCTAATATTTCTCTTTTTATACCCTTCTGCCTTGGTAACATCTTCATTATTGATATATCCTTTGGACAGCAGGTATTCAACAAACGACATATATTTGTAGCGTTCTTTTTCTAAAATACGTTCATTTTCTACCTGTCGGGACTCTGCAAGAGACCGTTCCAGCAGCATGTATTCTTTTGTATATTCTGCTATACGCTCACTTAATGAGCCAATTTCAGCTTCGTAAGCATCCTTTTTCATTTCCATACTATTGTTTTCTGTCTCAATCGTTGCAAGCGTATCGCGTAGATCATTATACTTTTTCAACAATGACAAAAGAATAAGAATCAGGGTTACACCGCACGCGAGAACAATAAAAAACATAGATTCCATACCGAGTGGCTCCATTCAAAAAAACAAAACTTATATGCTTAACGCAACATAACCTAAGTAAGGCCATGGACTTCCGCAAATGTGTACCGACGATGCTGCGAACGTATTTATATGTTGGTTCGCATTCTCCGACTATGACCATTAAGGGCACTCTCGAAAAAACACAACCTTCTTTATATATTACGAGTTTACTGCGCACCGAGTGTAACAGACAAAATCGACCTGAAACACCTATCGGTCCTTTTTCAACTATCTTAAGACCATATTTTTTTTTATTTTTTGTGCAAAAAATGCAACCCGACCAGAAAAGTACTTTTTGCCAGCATGTACACTTTTATGTATGACACAACCAACTCAAACAAATTCACTACACAGGCGGCTACGCCTGTTATTTTATAGAGAGAGATAATGGCTTCTTCAAATATTCGCCCAAAGCTTCTTGTGGCAGACAAAGACGGTAACATTTACGACCATCCAGAACTGCTTATGCTGTGCCGGCGTGGCAACGATCTCGCGCAGCCGCGTCCGGATGAGCTCATGCCGCTTCCTGAAGGCAGTGACATTTTCATGCTGCCGGGTCGACGTGCACTTGGTCTGGACGCAGAAGACGGCGAAGTTGAGCAGATGGAAGAATTTGCAGTGGCAGCATTTGTTGCGCCTGCACATACTCTTACTGCCCACGCCGCCTACAAAAGCGATGACGACGCACCTACCCTGCCGCTATTTGCATACGGCGCTGTAGGCTTTGCCAACGGCAAATTTTATGTGGCAGCAAAAAAAGTAGATCAGGACGTACGTCAGGTTTTCAAAGGCTTTTCCGGTAAAAAAATTAACCGTTTTGCCAACGTAATTTTGCAGAAATACAAAGAAAACCGTCTCATGCAGCACATTATGAACAAATGTGTGCTCAAGTACTCCTGTCCGGCAGCAAAAAACCTTGCAATCGGTCGTTACGAGGCACCACTGCCTACGTCCCGTACCTGCAACGCACGCTGCATCGGCTGTATTTCTTTTCAGGACAACACTTCCCAAATTTGTGCTTCTCCGCAGGATCGTCTGGACTTTACCCCGACAGCGGAAGAAGTTTGCGGCGTAATGCGCCACCATGCAGCGAATGAAAAAGATAAGCCAATCTTCTCATTCGGTCAGGGCTGTGAAGGCGAACCGCTGACTGAAGCAAACATGATTATCGAAGCGATTACCATGTTCCGTGCAGAAGGCGGACGCGGTACCATCAACATGAATACCAACGCTTCCTTACCGGACAAAGTGGCAAAACTTGCAGACGCAGGCTTGTCATCCATTCGTGTAAGCCTTAACTCTGCCCGAGAAGAAGTCTACACCCGCTATTATCGTCCAAACGGCTACTGTTTTGCGGATGTAAAACAGTCCATTCTGGAAGCAAAAGCACGCAACAAATGGGTTTCACTCAACTTGCTCTACTTCCCGGGTGTTACAGATTCCGAACCGGAATTTGAAGCGTTAGTAAACCTTATTACGGATACAAAGCTCGATTTCATCCAGCTTCGTAACCTTAATATTGATCCTGAAATGTACTTGGAGTTACTGGACGGTATCGACTTTGGTGCAAGTATGGGCTTTACCTTCTTCAGAAAAAGACTCAAAAAGGCATGTCCTTGGATTAATTTCGGGTACTTCAACCCGTTTATTGACGAAGAATAGCATCACCACGACGGCTATCAGTAAGTCTGCATCCAAGTTATTGGGTGCAGACTTTTTTTGCCTATGATGACGGGTACCAACAAAACGGTTTACGTTTAGCGAGCCTTGTGCCTCTGGCGGTTCTTCGACGAGCCTCCGGCGGTCAGAGAACCCTGTTACACTGTCGCTTTCTGTAATCTCTCGTACCTTGAGAACAGCTATCGCTTTAAAAAAGGGCTTCTCTGGACTCTTCTAAAACTTTTAGGGGCGAGTAGCTCTCGTTTTTTATGTCGTTGGAAGCCACAAGGGACTATCTTTCTGTGTTGATCAATTTTTTTTGGAGTAACGATTCATGAGTACCTCTACAGAGTCCTTGAACGAACATGCATACAGGAAATCGCCTGCAAAAACCTTTGCAAGCATGTCTGTTCCGGTTCTCTTATCCCTCATTGCGGAGCCACTTACCGGTCTGGTAGACACCGCATTCGTTGCCAAGCTCGGAACAGAGCCGTTAGCAGCTCTCGGTATCGGCACCATGGTGCTTTCGTCCGCGTTCTGGATTTTCAACTTCCTCGGCATCGGAACACAGACAGAAATCGCGCACTGTGTCGGAGCGCAAAACAAAAAAGAAACTGCAACAACCGCCAGCACTGCGCTCATACTCTCACTCGCCATCGGGTTTATCGCAACACTTTTGCCCATATTCTTCCTGCCACAAATTTCAAAATTCATGGGCGCTGAAGGTGTCATGCAAAGTCTATCCATCGACTACATGACATGCAGACTCATAGGCGGCCCCGCCGTACTCTTTACCATGGCTGCCTTCGGGATTTTCCGTGGATTACAGGACATGCGCACACCGCTCATCGTCACCACCGTTGTAAATGCGCTTAACGTAGTGCTCGACTGGGTACTCATTTTCGGTATCGGTCCGTTCCCAGAGCTAGGCGTAACAGGCGCAGCTCTGGCTACTACCATCAGCCAGTACATCGGCATGGCAATCACACTCTACGCACTGCACAAAAAACTCGGCATCAAACCAACATTTGATGCTCCACGTTGCAGACGCCTGCTCTCCATCGGCTGGGACATGACCGTCCGTACAGGACTTGTTATCGCCTTCCTGCTCTACTGTACACGTACAGCAACGCAAGCTGGAGCAATCGAAGGTGCAGCGCATCAAGGTATCCGCCAGTTTGTTGTATTCAACACCATGCTGCTTGATACGTTCGCCATCACAGGGCAAAGTCTCACCGGCTTTTTCAAGGGCAAAAACGACAACCCGATGATCAAGCAAGTGATCCGTCAGACATTCGGATACAGCTTCATAACAGGCATCATAACCGGCGGACTCATGATCGCAGGCGCCGACCTTTTCGCAGAACTTCTTATCCCACCTGCATCATATGCCGTGTTCTATTCCGCATGGACAGTTGTAGCTATTTTTCAGCCTACAAACTCACTCTCGTACGCAACAGACGGTATTCTATGGGGCATCGGTGATTTTGCATTTACCCGAAACGCCATGTGCATATCCTGCATCATCGGTATCGGGTTCATTATGCTCATCACAATGTTTCAGCCTCCGCAGCCTGTTATGTGGATTTGGCTCGCAACCGGCGCCATGATGCTTATACGCTCCGCCCTCGGCTGCTACCGTTGCTGGCAGTTAACCACAGCAGAATAGATATAATGAAGTAAATTACGACAACCTGCTCCTTCATAACTGCAAAGAAGTTAGGTTGATTCAATACGCGACATACACGTTGCTTTTGCATGAACTCCTTTACCGTAGTTTTCCGCTTCATTACGTCTTCAAGTAATGAAACAAGCAGGCTGCGTTGAAAAAAGCTCGTAATGACTCCAACGTTCTTTAGCCAAAAACCATATTCATTATCTATAAATCACAAAAAAGGGCTGTCCCTATAGTCAGGGCAGCCCTTTTAATGGAAAGGTAATGGAGTACAACCCTCGAGATATCATAGAATATGTTCAAACCTCGCAAATAAAAGTTTTAGGAGATTCTTAAGAAGCCCTTATTCAAAGCGGTAGCTGTTCTCAAGGTACGGGAGACTACATAAAGCGACAGTGTAACAGGTTCTTAAAGCCCGCTGGCAAGCACCGCCGGAGTCACAAAAATCCCCACAGCATTGCTACCTGCTACAAGTTGGCAGTCTCTGCCACACGCTGTTCTTGCGTCATGCCTGCGAGCTTACGAACATGCTCCAGATTAAGCTTAAGCCCTTTCGCGACACGTTCGCCATAATCCTTGTCTGACAGATAGAAGATGGCGCACTGGCCTAGTTGATGCGAAGCGGTACGTCTTCCATGTGCCCTACTATGTTGGTTATGAGACTGTCGCGATCGGCATCTGTATAACTACACGGTAAAGATTTCCGACTTGTACAATGTCATCATTCTTGTGCGCGAATTCATAACGGAACCTAGCACCTTCTAGTGGAATATCCGGCTCTTCATTTTTTCCTTCCGGTGCAATCGGGCTGAAACTATTCAGCCAATAGTTCGGTCTGCTCAGTCCGTTGTCATCCCACGCATGGCACCTCACGCTGGTGATTCAACTGCTACTTTGTGACACCATTGATAAACCGACAAGTACAAGGAAATAAGAATTGCTGAAACTACTGCCACGGGCATATTCTTTACTTAGAGTGGCCTATTTTCCCTGCATTACCTCTGGATTTTAATAAAACATCTACACACAACACTAGGCACAACATTCTAATTTTATTCTTATAACTTCCGTTGTAGTTACCTGCAATGCTGAGAGACATATGTTTGAATCATATCAAAAAGTTCCAGAGTGGATTCGCTGGCTGCTGCTTGTGCCCCTTTTTTTCGCAATTATGTTCTCATTCGGTTTCATTTTCCGCATGATGAGTGTGCATCTTGCCGGCACCTTCTTCTATGACAGAATCTTCGCCCCGCTCGTCGGAGGTTTCGTGCTCGTATATGTGGCGACACGACTCATCCCCAGAGCAAAGCTCATTACAGCTTTCGTTCTTTGTTGCTTTTGGATACCGCTCGTAGGACTTGGAATTCTTTCCATTATCGAAATCTCACCAAGCGATGGCGGTCTCACAACAAATGACCTCATCCAAGGCTCCAGCGCGCTTGTGGGGTCTCTCGCCGCAGCGCTGCAAGCGTATGGAAAATATCGTAAACGGTAATTTTCTTCATTTTCACACAAAAAAAAGCCTCCGCTGCATGCGGAGGCTTTTTTTGCATTCGTGCTGTTATAACAACTTGTCCGCCTGAGATGGCGGGAGAGATTTTGGTTCAACAACGGTACCACCTTCGATAGCATTTTCGGGGCTGATATCGATAGGACGTCTACCATCAAGAGTTGCATCAGCAATCAACATTCTACCATCGGATGTGATAGCAGTTTTCTGATCAATGATAGCGATGCCGGTGCGTTCAAGAACTTCGCGCCTAAACGCGTATTCTTCAGCAACTCGACGGGTGCGGTACATAAAGTACATTTTACAGACATAGCTTGTGATCCATGCAACGACGAGCCCCACACTGATCCATATGGCGAGTTCCGCCGCAGCTTGCCCAAGCTTTAAAACAAAATTGATAATCATATCCATGTTAAACAGGATCATACCCACAAACAAGAACCCTGCAAGGAGGATTGTTGTAGGCATACCATTGACAAGATGGATCCAGTTTCGCATTTTTTCAGGAATATGTTCATTGTCGATTTCGTTCATAACAGGATCACCGTTGATAAAGCGGTTGAATCCCATTCCGATAATCTGGATGATGAACATAACTGCAATTGGAGCGAGCAATACAGCTACGAGATACGCTTTCCAGGGGAAAAGGTACTCCATATTCCCGTCAGCTGTCGGGTGCAGATTAGTAACACCGTGAAGAATAGCAACAACCGTTACTACGCATTCAACAATAATGATACCGAGTGCAATGTATGTAAGAAGAGACTTTTTTTCTTTCTCATTGAGGACGGCTCCCAAACTGCCGGCCGCAAAAGAAGTCGTGCTCTTTTTTTGGGTATCGTTTTCGGTTTCGCTCATTATCCTATCTTCCTCCTGCAGCAACAAGTGCTGATTTCTATACAGTCTAGGACTTGCTACAGGACTGAACTGTTTTTTTCAAGCATGTAAAAAAGAAAAAAAACTTTCTGTACAGTTCAATGCCCTGATTTTTATAGGTGAAACGAATATTACAACGCTTTATAGAAAGCTCTGTACAGGGTGTGTCATCAAATATTCCTGCACGTCATTCGGCAACTGATCTTTCTCTATTGGTGCAAACCGCTTCACACGTGTTCCGTCTGCCAACTCTTTTTCCCCAAAAAATTCCGCTGCTGGTCGCGTAAACCATGCATAATCACTTGCGTAGAGCGTTCGATAGATAACAACTACTTCCTCTGTTGTGGTATCAAGCGCCTCTGCAACAGTCTGATAGAACTTTCCTTTAAAATGCATGTAGTACACTAGTTCCCCTCTCTGTTCGAATCCAAAAAGTTCTAACAATATGATATTACTGCGCATCTACTAAGACTGTCACAATTTTGACAAGAAAAAAAGAACACGGTTGATGTTCAGGGCGGTTAATTTTTCCCTATCACACCAAACCGTGGAGTTAGAATACCCTTGCAGTCTACTTCTTGTAAAGCCTGCAAGTGAAACTTAACTGGCACACCCCTTACCCCCCCCTGTCGTCTGCAACTTACCATGATCAGGGCCTTTGTCGAGATCACTAAGCAGAACTGTTCCAAATTGACGCAAAAAAAGCCAAACCCTGTACAATGTAACTTGCTGTGAGGGCTTGGCTTTTGGTTCATTCTGTAATGTGTTGATTACTTACGATTGCTTACCAATTTTCTTTCACCAGATCAGGCAACACTGTTCTTTGAAACTGTTACCTGCATTGCTACTCTGTGATGAATACCATCAGGTCGGTAGGTCCATGCACACCGAACTGTAGAATAAGCTCAATATCCGCGGTCTTGGAAGGACCTGAAATGAGTAATGCATTCGTAGCAACCGTTGTATTCCATTTTAATTTTTTGATAGCATCCTGAAACGACGTATAAATCTTGTCGGCTTCCACCACAACAACATGCAATGGAGGAACAATAGACATCAGACGCGGCTCTTCAATTGTCGGCCACAAAATAACAGCAGCGGATTCCGCGATACCACCAAGGCATCCGGTAACTGCGCCATCACAAGCAAACAGTTCATCCTTATAGTCTTCTATAGAGCCTTCCCACGTTACCAGCTTGCAGGAACTCTTCTTTTTCCAGTTCTCTGCCAAAGCCTTCCCTGTAGGTGTGGCCGGAGCATACAATAATGTCTTTTGCCCACGTTCTTCCACAAGTTTTTGCAGCTCAGCTACCCAAGCTGTTCCTTTGGCGCGAAAAACTTCTGTCCGAACAGCGCTCATGCGTTCTGTGAATTCCGCAATATTCTCTTCTTTAGAACGATCCTTAATGTTCCACACTTTTTTCTGCGGAATATAAGCATCACGTCCATACTGCTGCGCGTTGTATAAGCGACCTAAGATGCGTTCTCTGCTTTCTGCACTACTACTCATGACGCACCCCCTCTTTCTTCACTAAGTCTTTCAGACTATTTTTTCCGAACGTAGGCTTACTACGCACACTCATCCATGACTTCAGCGGCCCTACAGCCGGAATCCACTTACCGAACAACGCAAGCCCTTTCAGCATAACCTTATTCATTGTCGGGCAGGTCTGCGACATGCGCCAACTGCGCCAAACCATACTTTCGATGCAACTCTTTTTATAGCCGTTCCCTGCAACACTAGCATGTACGCCGTTACCGTAACTTTCGTCACGCATACGGCGGATAATTTCAGGAATCGGAATGCGTACCGGACACGCCTCGGAACAGGCGTCACAAAGGGAGGATGCTGTTGCAATAGCGCCCTTAGGATTCAATCCTTCAAGCTGCGGCACAAGAATTTCGCCAATCGGTCCCGGGTATGTAGAACCGTAAGCATGGCCGCCAATACGGGTAAACACAGGGCAATGGTTCAGACAGGTTCCGCAACGGATGCATTTAAGCACATCGCCAAGCTGCGGATCGTTCATAATGCGTGAGCGACCATTATCCAGCAGAACAAGATGCACTTCCTTTGGGCCATCGCGTTCATCTTTCTTACGAGGCCCTGAGATCATATTGAAATAGGTAGTAACACGCTGCCCTGTAGCGGAACCACACAGCAGTCTGTAGATTGCAGGAATATCTTCCACGTTCTCAATAAGTTTCTCAATACCCATTAATGCAATATGCAGCGGAGGTACTGTCGTACACATACGCCCGTTGCCTTCGTTTTCTACAAGGCACAAGGTTCCCGTCTCTACAATGCCAAAGTTAACACCGGAAATACCGGCATCCGCTGTTTTAAAGTGCTCACGCAAGGTACGACGTACATTTTCCAGCATCACGTCCACATCTTCCGTGTACTCCATGCCTTCAACGTGCTCTGCCAAAACCTCTGCAATCTGCTTTCTGTTCTTATGCACAGCAGGAACAATAATATGTGACGGAGGCTCGTTACACAGCTGGATAATGAATTCACCAAAATCTGTTTCTACAACTTCCTTATCATGCTTTTCCAGATAGGAGTTAAGGTGAATTTCTTCCGACGCCATGGATTTACCCTTAACAACCTTTTGTGCCGAATGGTCATTAAGAATAGAAAGGATAAGCTCGTTTGCATCCTTTGCAGTCTCTGCCCAGTGCACGATTATGCCGTTCTTAATACACTGCGCCTCGAACCGTTCCAGCAGATCCGGCAGGTTCGCCAGCACATCTTTTTTCATAGAACTACCTACGTCGCGCAGGTACTCCGTTTCTTCCGGTGATGCGAACACAGTGCCGCGCCGCTGGATGAGTGTATCCGTAGCGAAACGGAAGTTCGCTCGTAGCTGGCTGTCCGCCAGCGCCTCTGCCACGTTTTGCGCAAAATTGAACTTCTCGTTACTAGCCATTGATACGCTCCCAGATAAATTCCGCTATATGCTGACCCTTTACATTAATATTTTCTTTTTCCATATGCCCTGTAATATTCATCAAACAGCCACAGTCACCACTCAGCACCACAGAAGCACCAGTTGCAACAACATCCGCAACTTTGTCTGAAACCATGGCACCGGAGATCTCCGGTTGTTTAATTGAGAACGTACCACCAAAACCGCAACACTCCCGTTCACGTTCCAGTTCAATCAGCTCAACATTGCCAAGTTGTGTAAGCAATGCCTTAGAATCAGTTATACAGTTTGCTTCCCGCATCGCATGGCATGAGGAGTGCCACGTTGCCTTAATCGGCGCGCCTTTGTCCTCATACTGTGCATTTGCGTGTTGGTGTAAGAATGTGGTCAACTCAACCACTCTTTCACTAAAGCGTTTCACTATGAAAAGATCGGGCGAATCTTTGAAGAGTTTCGGGTAATGCACCTTCATCATACCAGCACAGGAACCGGACGGCACAACAATCGGGTAGTCATGTTTCGCAAAAATCTGCACCTGCTTCCACGCAACATCTTTCGCTTCTTCCGGGAATCCCGAGTTATACGCAGGCTGCCCACAGCAGCTCTGCTCCATGGGGTACACAACCTCATAGCCTTCCCGTTCTATAAGCCGAATTGCCGCCATTGCAGAGTCTGCGTACATCATATCCGCAAGACAAGTTCCAAAGAAATATACAGGAGTTTTCACCGCGTTAACTTTCTTCATATTCCACCCTTTATTCACGAGCTTAATTGACTGTAAACGCTATACTTTTTCACTTTAAAAAAATGCTTGATTAGTTGTACAAACAAGCATAAAAGCGTCCTCACACTTTAGAGTTCATAACATTTTTTAGAGTACCACCCAGCAACGATATTGTCCTTTATAGCAGGTAAAACCATGCCAACGTCCATGATGCTAAATACCTTTACTGAAACCTACATCAGCTTCTTCTTCATACTGACCCCATTTTTTGTGATCAGTATGTTTTTGGCACTTACTGTTGATATGCCAAAATGTAAGCAACGCCACACAGCAATACGCACAACTGTTGCTGTTATCATCGCAGCTTTTACGCTGTTCTATTTTGGAAATACCCTTTTTGCGATCTTCGGCATTACGCTTGACGCATTCCGAATCGGTGCCGGCGCACTTCTGTTCATCTCTGCCGTACACCTTATTCAGGGAACCAAAACACCGATTAAAAACCCTGGCGATATCGACGAAGACAGCGACATCAGTGTTGTTCCGCTCGCTATCCCTGTTGTTATCGGCCCTGCAACCATCGGTACCCTGCTCATTATGGGTGCGCAGATCACAGATACTCCGACACGCATCGCAAGTAGCTGCGGCCTCCTCGCCGCTATCCTTTCCGTAGGTTGCCTGCTCTATGTGGCTCCGCAAATTCAGCGCCTTATCGGAACCATCGGTCTCTCAATCATGAGTAAGATCAGCGGACTCATTCTCTCCGCGCTTTCTGCACAAATTATGTTTACAGGTATTAAAAATTTCTTATTCTAGCCTGTTTCATACCATAAAATAACCAAAAAGCCAGAACACTTGTTCTGGCTTTTTTTGTCTATAGGTCTGCGGCGCTTTTTTATCCCCGACGGGCAAGGCTAGGGTATGCCTCTGGCGGGTCTCCGACGGGCAAGGGCTCTGCCCTGCACCCGCAAGGGGCTCGCCCCTTAACCCCTTTTATGAGTATGAGTTTTGGGAGGAAACATGACTACATTTTTAGATAGTCATGCTTGGTGGTTACTCGCAGTGGTTTCAGATGGTAACCTATTATCCTTACGTTGAAACGCTTTCCATTCTAACATTTTATTATTACAGCTTGATATAACTCGTTCTTAAAGAGTTAAACACAATGAGTCATCGTCAACGCAACGAATAGTGAGCCTTCCCGACCCTTTCAAAATACTTATCGCAGTCGAGAGGACCTTCCTATTGCGGGGATGCAAAAGGCCGCCTCCTTGCCCGCCGGAGACGCCCACCCATATTCTCAAACAAAAAATAGAACATCAGGCACATTCAACTTCAATACACATAACAGGCGCACCTATGACATTACTTATCACATTCGCCCTACTGTTCATGACTACATGCTTCGTGGTGGCTGTTGTCACGTACATACTGTATTGGTACGAACACCAATCCCGCATAGAAAGTTTGTTCCCTTCGCGTGACGCTGCACTTCACGCCGCACGCCTTGGAGTTTTTTCGGCTTTTTGCGCAGAAATTTTCAGCTTCAGCATTTATCTTGGCGGAACATTTTTGCAGTACTGGCGCAAACGAGTCCCGAGACTGCCTGCTAAGACAGAATTACCAATCATCATGGTTCATGGGCTTTTTCATAATAGCTCTGCCTGGGTTCTTTTCAGACATTGGTTCAGGAAGCTGGGACTTGGGAACTGCGCAACCTTTTATTACTCAAGCCGTAAGCCGTTTGATGTGGTGAGCGCTGAGTTGGACAAGTACTTGGAGGCGGTGCTGAAACAAGCGCCGAACTCGAAACCAGTGCTTATCGGGCATAGTCTTGGCGGATTGTTGCTGCGCAATTGGCTCACAACCTCTGAACAGGCAGACAAGGTTGCTGGAGTCATTACGCTTGGCACGCCAATGCTTGGCAGCAAGCTGGCTACATTTTCCGCAACATACCTTGGTCAGCAGCTGGATTTTAAAGGCAAGTTGATTTCAGAGATTGAAGAACGTGAAGCTACGCAAGAAATGCCGATTGTGCCATGCTATGCATTTTATTCCCCTGTAGACAACATGGTTTTGCCGCAGGAGAGTGTTTCAACTCCTCCTAAGGGCTGGAATGTGGTTAAGACAAAACCAGTAAGTCACCTTGCCATGCTGAGCAATAAAACGATTGCCGAACAGGTTGCAGCGACAGCAAAAGAGCTTTTTTCAAAATAAATTTTTATTTATTTTTTGTGTAGGTCATAATCTCCTTTCGTTATTCTGTTTATATTCTGTCTCACCCTATTTTTAGATTTTCATACATTGCTAAATCTTAGAAAAGCCTCGTTTCTCGGGGTTTTTTTCTTGCTCATGCTTTAGCTACGTTATACTGAGAACACGCATAATCTTACGAGTCATTATTTTGACTTTCCACCTCCTCCCCGCTTTCTTTATTCATCCTCCTCCTAGAACGCCAAGATCATGAACCATTCGGCACACTCTTTGCTTTACCACTACATACGCCACTATTATCATTTTGATCGGCAAAACTTGCCGCAATTTTTTTTGGGAGGATACCGTGAACGGCCAAACTAAGAAGCTCATGTGGGGACTGGGCATCAGTGATGAAGATGCAAAAGTCATCCGGCACGCCGCTGGTGGTCGCTTTGCACTTAGCTGCTTTCCCATCGGTGTCACTCCTACGGTGGACCAGTTGGAAACAGACGAGCCGTGTCTACTTTGGATATCCAAGCAGGGGTGGGATACTCTTAAGACACTGCCTTCAAGTACCACAGCACATATAGACGTTACATCACGCATTCTGATTATGGGTGGGAGCTACGATCTTGCAGAGCTTGAATCTCTGCTGGAATGTGGTTTTACTGAGATAATCAAGCCGCCTATTACAGAAGATCGTGCCCGCGAAGTTTTGCTTTCCGCGGTTGAAACGCAAAATCTGTATCAGGACATAATGCACATGACGCGCGAGATCTGTCTCGAACGTGAAATGCTTGAGCGCAAAAACGACATGCTCAGCTTTATTGTGTCGTTTTTAGAAAAAGTAACACAGCATCTTGATCCAGCAGAAATTTTACGTGCAGCGCAAACAGAGCTTAAAACCCTGCTTCCAGTATCAGCCATAAATGCTATTTGCTGGTCTCCACAGGTCTCTGAAAACGTGCACGCCACTATCTATGTTGCAGGCAGCGAAAAAAATGAAGTTGCACGCGCATGGACAGAAATGCTGAAAACGCACGCACAGCGTTTACTCGGCGATGGTGTGGTCAGCACAGACATGAACTACATGGGCACTGTTAAAACAGACATCCAGCCCTCCTCTGACACACTCCTTGCTATCGATCTTGAGCATGGCGGCGCTACGTTTGGAGTAGTTCTGGTTCAGTGTCATGATCACCCGCAACTTGGAAAAGATCAGATACAAATTTTACAATCCGCGATTTCGCATCTTACACTGGGGCTTAATAATGCCATGCTTTATACAGCCGCCCAGCACAATGCAGATATTGACGGACTGACACGGCTCTACAACAGGCGTCATTTTGATGCCCGTATTGTGGAAGAAAACACCAGACACAGACGCTATGGTCATTCCTTATGTCTGATGATCGCCGACATCGACAACTTCAAGCATATTAATGATACGTACGGACACCTCGCTGGTGATGACGTATTAAAAGGTTTGAGCAGAATTCTTGAAAGTTCGCTCCGAACATCCGACTACATTGCACGTTTTGGCGGTGAAGAATTCGCGGTATTACTACCGTGCACTTCTGCCAGCCACGCAACAATGCTGGCAGAGCGAATCCGTATTGAGATTGAAGAGCACAACTTCGTAACTGATAAGGGTATACTTAACGTGACCGCCAGCATTGGGGTAGCTTGTATTGATCATACCCATGAAGAGTCGCCGGTGGAGATTATCCGCCGTGCGGACGCCGCGCTCTATCATGCTAAAGATGGAGGCAAAAATCAGATGAGTATTCTGTATCCTGACAAAAGCCTGCTGGTTGCCGGAGGCTATGCAACTTGACCTCATAACGATTAGAGCCTATTTACGAGGCCGACAAATCGGGCTGTTTTCCCGGTTTTAATCGCTTCAAGGAGTATTCGTCATGAACGAAGTATTATGGATTAGCTTCGCAATTACAGATCTCTGTATTGCACTGATGCTCTATAGGTTCTTTGGCAAGGTCGGCCTGTTTGCCGTTATTGTCTTCAACCTTCTTCTTTGTAACCTTCAGGTTCTTAAAACAGTAGAGCTGTTTGGACTTACTACAACACTCGGTAATATTTTGTACGCCGGTGTTTTCTTAGCAACTGACATGCTTAGCGAATTCTACGGAAAGCGCGAGGCACAAAAAGGCGTCATGCTCGGGTTTATTACACTCGTCCTTATGACAGTGTACATGCAAATTGCTTTGCATTTTGCCCCTGCTGCAGACGATTTTGCACAGCCGCATCTGGAAGCTATTTTTGGTTTCCTTCCACGCATCGCAGTTGCTTCCATGCTCGCATATCTTGCATCACAAACACATGATGTTTGGGCATTCCATTTCTGGAAAGAAAAAACAAACGGCAAAATGCTGTGGCTGCGTAACAACGCATCAACACTTGTTTCGCAACTTATCGACTCCACTATCTTCTGTCTTATCGCCTTCTACGGTGTATTTCCGACAGCAGTTCTCGTGGAAATTCTCATCACCACAGTAATATTTAAAGCTATCGTTTCTGTACTGGATACACCGTTTATCTATCTTGCTAGACGTGTCCACGCCGTGCTCCCAGAGCATGCGCACTAAGTAACGGCTAATGGTCAACAGAAAACTCCCCAAATCGTATGATTCGGGGAGTTTTTTTATGCTGAATAAACTGTTAGTCGAGAAGCCAGCAGCATGTCTCAGGTGGGGAAAGCTCTCCCCTTCCAGCTCACAAAAGAAAGCCATGCCTGTTCTGGATTGAAGAAGCTTTTCAGACCATATGATAAAACACACGTAATCTCCGCTTGTCCATTTTTCGCAATGCAAAGCCAAACAGGTGGACATATCACTTTTGTCATAATAGTTTAATATTTTATACAACTTATAAAAAGGGTACCCCCGCCATGGCGAGCTACTTTAAGCACGAAGAATACGAAGACAGAGAATTTGTCGGACAAGACTTGTCAGATGAAAAGATTCGCGACATATCCTTCTTTAACTGCACCTTTGAACGATGCTCATTTCAATACGCAGATATCAGCCACAGTTCGTTTGACAACTGTGAATTCAAGCATTGCAATGTTTCGCTCACAAAATTCGAAGGAACCCATGTCTTTGATGTTAAATTCATAGGCTGCAAACTTATGGGTATCAATTGGGGTAGCGTGCGAGGACTCTTCAAGGCAGATTTTACTGACTGCATTTTGGATAACGCAGTCTTTCCGGATGTAAACTTAAAATATTTTATCTTCAAAGGCTGTTCATTCGACGGTGCATCTTTTGTTGATACAAATTTGACCCACGCCGTCTTTGATGACTGCAACTTGGGCGGTTGCCTTTTCGACACCACAATCCTCACACAAGCAGATTTCTCCACCGCTTACGGATACGCCATCGATGTTTCAAAAAACACAATTAAGCAGGCCAAATTCTCACTGCCGGAAGCCATTTCGCTGCTACAAAACTTTGAAATTGAATTGGTGTAGCCCTACCAATTTCCGACTAAGCCATACGGAATAATGCGAATGTCTCGACTTAAGACATCAGTTTAAATAAAAAATTGCCTATGGCTACATAGGTAACTCAACTTTTTCACGTAGTTCATGCTTGCCTCAATACGAAGAAAGAAAATCCCTTCATCATCTCTCATGGGTTGGGACGTTACACACACAATTCCCGTAAAGCGTCATGAGCTAAGGCTGCAATTGTGCAAGCACTCACCCACCCCGTCTATCATTTTACAAACATTCGCAAAAAAGGCTCTCCATGAACTTAATGGAGAGCCTGTTTCACTGCACCATATTGCTCTTTTTCACAATCCAACCCTTTAAGCATTTGAAAATAAAAGCTTTACAGAAAAGTAAGTATTTATTTACACCGCCTCCTAAGTAAAAACATAAACTGGTCGATTATCAACCTATACATGCACACCCAACAGCGTGTGGCGTTTGGGTGCCTACATACTTTTTATTGTATATATAAAAAGTATAGAGGGCGGGGGCATATGTTTTGTGCATGTATTTTTAGTTACTCTGCTTTGCACTTTATATTAACGGTGTTCAGCACAATTTTTATAATATTATTACGTTCTCATTGCATTGCTAACTTCATAACTACTTGAGAGAGAACATGCAGTTTTTTAAAAACTTACGTGTTACAGTCAAAATTTGGGGCGGATTCTCCCTTGTGCTTGTTGCAATGGCATTCTTATCCACAGAATCCATTGTTAACCTTCAGAACAATAAAGACGGTTTTTCTTCGTACCGTGCACTTGCACGTGACACAAACCTCGCTGGCAGGCTTCAAGCAAATATTCTGCTTATGAATATTGCTGCAAATGAATACATAAAGAACTCTTCACAGACAGCCTTTACTGAATATCAAGCTCGTGAAGCAAATATTTTACAGTTTCTTGCCACTGCTAAAAAAGAAATTCAAAACCCCGAACGCGCTGCGCTTGTAGACTCTATTGAGCAAGACGCAAACAAAATCGTCACAGACTTTGCAACATATCGTGATGTTAACAACGTCGCTATTCAGGAACGATCTGAAGGGCAAAACATCACTATTCTGTTAGATCGTGCTCTTAACGATACTATTGAAACTTCCGGTAGAACAAATCCACAGTTTGTACAGGCACTGTCCAACTGCGCGATCGCCTTTACGCAGGCACGCATGAGTATTCTTTCAGCACTGTATGCACCGAATGTTAGGCTTAATAAGGATCATCTCAATTCCTTAATGATTCGTACAAAGGAACAACTTCTGGTTGCAGAAAAATATATGTACGACTCAAGTGAACGCAGTGCTTATCGACGTTGTACATCTCTCCTCACTCAGTACACAAACGTCGTACAAAAACTCTACGGCAGTATAACAACACTGCGCGAGCTAAATGAAGACATTACCCGTCATGGACAACTGGCAGCATCTAAAGCTGAAAAAGTGAAGCTTTCTGTTATGGCCAATCAGGACATTCTTGGTCCTAAGATGCAAGCCAACAACGTAGCATCATTCAACGCCCTGCTTATATACTCCGCCGCAACATTGCTTATCACTCTGCTCTTATCTTTCTTTACCTCCCGTTCCATCACCAAGCCACTGAGCCTCATCCATACTTTTGCTACTTCATTAAGCAGAGGTAATTTGTCTGCCCAGCTTGTGATTACAGAAGAAAACGAAATCGGTGCCATTGCCAACGCTCTTACAAAGATGGGCAACACGGTTTCTGAAATGGAGCGTGAATTAGACACCCTTGTTACCGCCATCGCATCCGGTGACATTATGGCGAGGAGCACCGAGTGCGAACTGGCTGGTGGCTATCAGCGAGTTCTCGACAATGCGAACAGCATGGCGGACATGTTCACCCACTTTACGGATGCCCTGCCGATTCCTGTTCTCATGCTCGACTCCTCTCTTAACGTCCTGTACGCCAACACACTTGCTCTGTCCCTTGCCAATACATCGTTGAGAGAATGCAAAGGGAAGCCGTCTTCCACCCTGTTTGCGACAGAAGACTTCCAGTCCGTGGGGTGCGCTTGTACCAACGCTATAAAATCAAAATCGATCCAGAAAGCCTCAACCACCGCGCAGGCTCATAACCAAACTCTTGATGTTGACTACATTGCTGTGCCGGTAATTCAGGATGGTCAAGCTGTCGGTGTTATGCAAGTTCTGCTCGACCAGACAGACATCCGCAGTGCCCAGCGTAAAATCCAAGCAGCAGCGCAGGAAATTGAAACAATTTCCATTCGCCTTAAAGCAAACAGCAACAATCTTGCTGACAACTTTAAAGGTGTAAGCGACGGTGTTGAAATTCAGAGCCAGCGCACCGCAGAAACATCCACCGCAATGGAACAGATGAACGCTTCTGTTTCTGAGGTTGCTATGAACGCAGCCAAAGCGCACGCCAACGCGCAGGAAGCTAAACAGGAATCAGAAAACTGCTCCACTGTTGTATTCAACTCAGTTCAGTCCATTTCTGAAGTAAGCGAAACTACAAAAGAGCTTCAGCAGAACACTACAGAGCTGAGCGGACAGGTTGATGCCATCGGTTCCATCATGAATGTTATTTCAGACATTGCAGATCAGACAAACTTGCTTGCACTGAACGCCGCGATTGAAGCTGCGCGCGCAGGGGATGCAGGTCGCGGTTTTGCAGTTGTTGCTGACGAAGTTCGCAAACTTGCAGAAAAAACCATGCAAGCCACCGAACAGGTCTCAAAAAGCGTAAGCACTATTCAATCTGCTGCACAGCACAACTTTGAGATCGTAGGCAACTCTGCCCGCACTGTAGAAAAAGCCAGCGCCCTCGCAAGTGAGTCCGAAGCATCACTTCGTACGATCATGAGCCTTATTGATCAAAACTCAACACAGGTGGGCGAAATTGCCACAGCATCTGAAGAACAGTCCGCGGTATCCGAACAGATTGCCCGCTCCGTTGAGGAAGTTGCAGAAACTGTCCAAAGATCCGCCGAAGGTATCAACGTCTCCGCAACCTCCATTCAGGAAATTGCAGCCATGTCTAACGAACTGCATAACCTTGTAGGTGACATGACAGCGTCTTAACTGACACCACGCTCATACAAAAAAAAAGCGCCCCGATGAATACATTCATCGGGGCGCTTACCATTTTTAACTCTGGAATAATCAACTATCTTATAGAAGAAACATTGTCGCTAAACCGAGGAAGATAAGAAAGCCACATCCATCGGTAATAGCCGTTAAGAAAATGCTTGATGCCTGAGCAGGGTCACGTCCTAGCTCTTTAAGGATCAGCGGTATGGATGCACCGGCAAGTGCGCCCAATAGCATGTCCAACCCTAAAGCGGCAGCCATTACCTGAGCAAGCAGAAGGTTCTGTGTAAAGAGGAATACTCCCACCATAACGAGCAGGCTTACAATAAGCCCTGTCAGCGCACCTACTTTAGCTTCACGCAGTACTGCTTTCCAACTTTTGCCACGGTCAAACCGCTCTACCGCCAGCTGCCTAATCATAACAGCAAGCGCCTGTTGACCAGTGTTTCCTGCTTGGTTTGCTACAATCGGCATAAGCACAGCAAGAATTGCCATTTGTGCGATGGAGCCTTCAAACAAGAATACTACGTAAGCAGAGACACTGGAATTCAACATATTAATAAACAACCACGGCAGACGAACCTTTACAGATTCCAGCCACGGGGTGTCGACTGTTTCGTCCTGACCCGCACCAACCATGCCGAGCATATCTTCCGTAGCTTCATCATGAATAATGTCGATGACGTCATCATAGGTAACAACACCGAGCAGTCTGCCTTCATAATCCACAACAGGCAGCGCCATAAAGTTGTAACGAGACAAAATATGCGCTACGTTCTCTTTATCTTCATCAAAGACAACTGAAATAAGACTTTGATCAGAAAGTTTTTCTTCAAGAACAGTACCGGGACGGCATAAGAGCAAGTTACGTAATGAAAGCACACCAACAAGACGTTCAGCATCGTCCACTATATAGGCGTAGTATGGAATCTCTTTGTCTTCCATCTCACGACGAATGTGCATAATGGCTTGGTCTGCGGTGAGTTCCTGCCCGAGAATAATAATCTCGGTGTTCATGATACCACCAGCAGTATCCGGATCAAAAGCGAGCAGATTACGAATTTCTTCCGCATCGTCATCTTCTAACCTGGCAAGCAATACATCCCTGTGCTCTTCATCCAGTTCATCAAGAACGTCAGTCGCATCATCCGGTGACATTTCCGAAAGAATTCGAACAGCCACATCAACATCGAGGTTCTCAATAATATCTGTCTGGGCACGCTCCTCCATTTCTGCAAGCGCTTCCGCAGCATCTTCTGAGGAAAGATGCTCCATCATGCAAACCTGCTTCTCAATGGAGAGATTTTCTATATGATCAGCAGCGTCTGCCGGGTGGGCAAACTCGCCTGAAAAAATACTCTTAACTTCATCACGGCAGTTTTTTTTGGACGTAACTACCTTATTTTCTTTTGAAGCTTTGGCAACTCCATCTTGTTCGTTATGCTGCTTTTTTTTACCAGTCATGCTCTACCACCTGAGACCCACGAGCGTGTGAAATTTATCATTTGTCAAGACCGCTTGACGAAACTGTCGCAGCCACCTAAACACCGCCTAAGAGGGATGGAACGACCCCCACCCACTTGGCTTTGTGCCTCTACCATTAAGAGGGTCAATAACACAATCCATGCATACAGAAAAATTTGACTCATTTTTTCAAAATAACGCCCGAATCCACCTGAACAATGCTATCAAACTTGCATTAGACGAAGATGGTCCGGATTTGACCTCGGAAGGAATTTTTCCTCCAGGCCACACGTTATCTGCGCAAATTATCAGCAAAGAAGACACGTTAGTCGTTGGTCTTCCGCTTATTCCGCTTATCATGGACGCTTGTGCTGATACGGAATGGTCATGGAATGCCCTTACCGATGAAGGCGATCTTGTTCCAGACCGAACCGTAGTAGCAACTATTAAGGCTGATGCGAGTCATTTGCTAAAAGCAGAACGTATCATTCTTAATTTTATAACACATCTTTCCGGCATTGCGAATCTGACCAAACTTTATGTTGATCAGCTTGAAGGTTCCGGCACTGCCTTGTTGGATACGCGCAAAACTTTGCCTTGTCTGCGTTATCCGGAAAAATATGCTGTTCTTATGGGTGGCGGGCAGAACCACCGTAAAGATTTAACAGAAATGCTCATGTTGAAGGACAACCATATTGACCTTGCGGGCAATATGACTGCTGCGGTAAAAAAACTGCGCGCCACATATTCCCCGTGTCCTCCAATTGAAGTTGAATGTCGTAACATGGAAGAGGTACACGAAGCCGTTGCCTGCCATGCAGACAGAATCATGCTGGACAATATGGACATTCCGGCTGTTCAGGAAGCACTTAAACATATTCCTGAATCTATTGAAACCGAAGTCAGCGGTGGTGTAACACTCGAAACAATTCGCAGTATTGCTCTTGCTTCTGACTTGGGACCGGATTACATATCTGTCGGACGATTGACCCATTCTGCTCCTATTGCAGATTTCAGCATGCTTGTAAGCGAATAAGTCCTCATTATACAGATTGCAACAGCCCTGTACAATGCAGTGTGTGAGAAAAATTACTATCCATGCGCAGTTAATAGCATGTAATTTTTTGTTTTTCAAAATAACGCACGTCAGTCGTAGGCACAATTTCAAGCCGTACGGAAACAAGTACCCTATGGGTGCGCTGCAATGTACTATTTTGTCGCAAACTGAATCTGGAGAATAAATAATGAACCAGTATCAAAAAAGAATTACCGAGCTTCGGGAAAAACTGGGTGAAGACCTTGTTATTATGGGTCATCATTACCAGAATGATGCCGTAATACGCCATGTTGACTTAACTGGCGATTCTCTCGAACTTGCACGTAAAGTGACAACCATTAATGCCAAGCACATTGTTTTTTGCGGTGTGTATTTCATGGGCGAATCAGCAGCGCTGCTCGCCAATGAAGGGCAGAATGTATATTTACCGGAAGACGATGCCAACTGTGTTATGTCTCAAATGGCTCCATACACTCTTGTAGACAAAGTGCTCTCCCGCATTAAAGAATCCGGTCGCAAAATTGTTCCGCTTACATACGTTAACTCTTCCGTTGCTGTTAAAGCAGTATGCGGCAAGCATGGCGGTTCTGTTTGCACTTCTGCTAACGCAGAAAAAATGGTGCGCTGGGCTATGGAGCGCGGCGACAGCGTTCTCTTCCTGCCAGATAAAAACCTTGCACGTAACACTGCGAACATTATCGGTATTCCTGAAGAAAAGTGGCACATCTTGAATATCAGAGGCGAAGGCTCCCAGATTGATATGGACGCCGTAAGCAAATCTGAACTCATCATGTGGCCTGGCTGCTGCGCTATTCACGCTCGTTTCAACGAACGTCAAATTGAAGCTGCACGCACCAACTACCCAGATGTGAAGATTGTTATCCATCCGGAAGCTGCACCGAATGTTATCGATAAAGCAGATGCTGCCGGTTCAACATCCTTTATTATTAAGTATGTTGAAGCTGCACCGGAAGGTTCTAACATCGCCATCGGTACCGAGCTTAACCTCGTTGAGCGCCTTGCCGACCAGTACGAAGGGTCAAAGAACATCTTCCCATTGCTGGAATCAACCTGTTCACACATGGCACTCGTGACAGAGCCTAAGTTGCTCAAAACACTTGAAGCCATTGAGAACGGTACAGCTAAGCCTGTTACCATTCCAGCGGGTCTTGTCGAGGACGCAAAAATCGCATTAGAACGTATGCTGATCGCCTGCGCTTAGTTATTTTTTCTTAAGCTTAACAGGATGTTGTAATGAGTGATATCCGTCACTACACAACGGTGCTCGTCATCGGTTCCGGCATTGCCGGTTGTACCGCTGCCCTGCGCCTTGCTGACGAAGGTGTACATTGTACACTTATTACATGCAGTTCTTCTCTGGATCACGGCAACTCACCTCTTGCCCAAGGCGGAATCGTTTTTAAAGCTAATGACAACGATAGCCAACGGCTGGAAAAAGACATTCTCACTGCCGGACACAATGTTAACTCTTTAAAAGCTGTTCACAGCATTGCGACTTTAGGGCCACATGCTGTGGAAGACATTCTGGTTAAACGCCTCGGAATTCCTTTTGCCAGACAAAAGGCTCCTTCCGAATGCGAATGGGATTTAACCAGAGAAGGCGGACACGACGCACCGCGTATTCTGCACTGTGCAGACTACACAGGTCGCGCCATTATGGACGGATTGATTCGTGAAATCACGGTGCATCCGAACATTACCGTCATGAAGAACAGAACAGCTATCGACTTACTCACAAGCCACCACCATGCAGACAATCCTCAGTTCAAGTACGAGCTGGAAAACGAATGCCTTGGTGCATACGTCTACAATGAAGACGAAGAACGCGTTGAAACCATGTTAGCAGACTACACCATTGTTGCCACTGGCGGCATCGGTCAAATTTACCTGCACACAACAAACCCGCAAGGCTCCATCGGTTCCGGTGTAGCAATGGGGTTCCGTGCCGGTGCAACAGTCCACAACATGGAATTTGTTCAATTCCACCCTACAGCTTTCCACCACCACTCCGGGCAAAAATTCCTGATTACGGAAGCAATGCGCGGCGAAGGTGCCAAGCTTATGAACTCCAAGGGTGAGTACTTCATGCCTAAGTACGATAAACGTGCAGATTTAGCACCACGCGATATTGTTGCGCGCGCTATCGTGGATGAAATGCTCAAAAATGACGACGATTGCGTCTACCTTGATACGATGGAAATGAAGCACGACCTTGCGGCCCGCTTCCCTACCATCTACAAGCGTTGCCTTGAACTTGGTGTCGACATCCGCAAAGAACCTGTGCCAGTTGTTCCGGCAGCGCACTATAGCTGTGGCGGTATTCTGGTCAACGAACATGGTAGAACCACCGTTGCACGCCTTTACGCTGTGGGTGAATGTAGCTGCACAGGTGTGCATGGCGCTAACCGCCTTGCATCAACCTCACTGCTCGAAGCTCTTGTATGGGCTGATACTGCCGCTCAGCATATTAAAGAACGTGCACACATGAATATCACTCAGGAATTGCGTGATGTCGTTCCGGATTGGAACTCGCTCGGTAGCGACCATAACGACGACCCTGCTCTCATCGCACAAGACTGGAGCAGAATCCGTAACACCATGTGGAACTATGTAGGTATTACTCGTACCTCTCAGCGCCTAACTCGCGCTCACGAGGATATGAGGGATCTTTCCAAACACCTGCATAACTTCTACAAGAGCACGCCGCTCTCTAAAAGGCTTATCGATCTTTTCCATGGCTGCCTTACCGCGTATATCATTACCATGGCAGCGAAAAGAAATACTAAAAGCATTGGCTGCCACTACAGAGCAGACTAAGCTTACCTGTATACCCCGTTTTGTTTTGACTGATTTATGTATTAAAAAAAGCAACATCTTTGGATGTTGCTTTTTTTGTTTTTTTACTCGCCGGCTGGGCTGAAATTTTTGCTGTTACCAGATAAACAGTGAGAAGATCTGAACACCGGTAAGTACCTGAAGAAAGGCGAAGATACAAAGTATGAATCCAAGGGCACCATGCATAATGCACAAATAATCACGTCTCTTTTTAAATAGCTCCATCCAGTAACCGGTAAGAAATGTGGCGAGCAATAGCGGAAAAAAGATCATGCCTACGATGTAATGCCCACTTGTTATGCGATGGTTGTTCCATTCCATGTAGGTAAAATACACCCCCACGCTAAGACCGATCAGCCATAGAAGAATTGCAATTTTTCCGTACAACACATGATGACTCCACGGAAACGTGAACTTCATTTTTTTATGAACAACCAAAAAACGTTTTGCTCCCCAATACATAGCAACATATCCAAAAACTATGCCCAGCAACTGGATGGCTGGATGAATATACAGGTGAAGTTTTTCTCCCTCAATCATAACAAGCCCCCACGGCTACTAAAGTTGTGTCTGGAATTGTCCCTAAAGTTGTACAAGAACTGCTCCTAACAGTATGCATATCGAGGCAATATAAAAGAGATAAAATGATGTAAGCCGCGTCAACGGTAGCATACTCCCAGCTAAAAAAACACTCCCCAATATTGTTCCTACAAGCGATGGAACGCCAAGCCTCCATGTGCACATTAAGGCAAAGATCATAACACTGCACACATAAGCAACGTACCAGATACGCATAAGCATTTTTTGATGCAAAAGAACAAAATAACTGACGGGAATTGGGCTAAAGCGTGATAAGTACTCTTCCTTATGTATATAGATACGCATCCACACATGCGGAATCTGTACAAAATACCAGATTACACAGTTGGTAAGAATCAGCGGATCGAACATACTGCCGCCAGCGGCGACCCAACCCATAAGCGGCGGCATTGCTCCTGCCACGCTCCCCACCAGAAGAGCAAACGGAGTGCGGCGTTTCATCGCGGTATACAACCCGTTGTAAATGACAAGCACCATTACGGTGACGATCAACGTCCGACTGGATGCAGTCATGGCGTAAAAGCTCATAGCCATTGAAATCCACAGGACTGATATTAAGATGGCTGTTTTAGAGCTTATATAACCCTGAGGAAGTGGGCGCGTCATTGTTCGGGAAAAGTACCCGTCTGTGCGTTTTTCTTGCACTTGGTTTAGAGCTGAACAACCTGCGCAGAGGAAAAAGGTACCGAAACCTGTTGCTAACAGGGATATGGAAAACTCTTGTGAATGTAGCAGATAGCCAAGCATAGACACAACAGCCACGGCCACAGCGACTGGAACGCGCGCAAGCACAACCAGATTCGAAAGTAACCTGCGTGTATCCGTCTTAGCTTCTAAGCGATAGACATTCATGTTCCCTCCTCTGTTTATTGTTTATCGCTTTTTTTGCGATCTTCATCAGCCGGTAACGTCTTCAAGTACTCCGCAATGGCGGTTATCTCGTCAGGCGTTAAGGAGTCATACGCTGGCATCATGACTTTCCAGCTCCCGTCGCGCACAGTTTCCGGATTACGTAAAATTTGTTCCAGAACTGCCCTGTCCAATTTTTTACGGATGCTAACTCTACTCTGCTGTAACAGAAGGCGCTTGCCCCAAAGACCTTTTAACGTTGGCGCTACAATTATGGAGCCATCAGTTGAATGGCAGGATAAGCAGCCGTTGTTTTCCAGCAGAGCAACCGCGGTTTGCTGTGCTGTAGATTCACTTTTCAGCCACCTTTCAAAATCTTCTATGCTCACCACTTCGACCGTAGAAAGCATATTCGCATGTTTAACGCCGCAGTATTCTGAGTACAAAATATCGTAGCTCCCCAATGTTTCCGGATCGAACCATGCATATGTTTCCATCCCCGGTACGGCGTCCATTTTTATTCTGAATGCCGGAATGTACAGGCTATGAATAACATCGTCAGACGTAATCTTCAGGCGTATTGGCGTACCGACAGGAACATACATAATGTTGCTTCGCTTGCCATCAGGATATTCAAAACTCCACGAGAACATGCGTCCTACAACCTGCACCTCCATTGCGCCGTCCGGTACAGAGCGCAGCGCTTTAAATCCAATCCAGCCATAGTAGAACATGGAGATAACAAGCAAAGACGGCAGCAGTATCCATATAATCTCAAGCCATACATTGTCTTTCAATTTAGATGCAACAGGGTGCCGCTCGTGCTTGTAGTGATACACCATAAACAGCGCTACCAGCGTTATCCCGAACAGGAGTACGATGGATATTCCAAAGATAACGTAGAATGCAAAATCTATTTGCTGTACTGGATTTATCGGCTGATCCATAATGACCTCATTGGTAGCGCCACCCAACATCAAAAAATGTCACGCCTATTGCTATGGCAAGCATACAGCACCCGAATTTCAGCAATGTCCCGAATGCGAAGACGAGGTGCAAAGTCATCTTTCCGTGTAGGCAATAATGATCTACTCATGCAAAAGACTGAGCAGCGCCTACGCACGCTGACTTGATAAGCCAGTTCCAGATGTTCAGTAATTTTTTTCAATTGATCAGGCTTTAAAGCTTTTTTGTAAGAACCTCCTGCAGCATCTGCTTATCAATACTCAAATCTGCAACATGCTTTTTACGTTGCCTATTTCCCTCCTCAAGCTGTTGTAAGCGACGTAACTCGCTTACCCCAAGCCCACCATCTTTCTTCTTCCAATTGTAGAACGTAGCATCTGACATGCCCATCTTACGGCATACCTATTTAACTCTTGTTCCTGTCTCAACTTGGCGTAACGTGAAAGCGGTCTGCTCATCGGTAAACTTCGTCTTTATCATGGCAAACTCTTTGAATAACAATAAGTTAGTTTGCCAAAGTTCTCTATTTTTAACTGGTTCAGTTTGCTGGAGGTACGTGACCGGACATATCCGGCACGGAACCATCGTTAGGCGGTAACACACTGCCTTCGCGATCCTTCGCGTCTATGTGCACGGAATGCCCTGCATTGTCGGTGGCATCAGAATCAGTGTGATTCATATGATTGGAAGAGTTGTGCAATGAACTTTGCGTTTCAGTACGTTGATTCGGTTCCTTAGCAGGCTCCTCAGCACGGGAAAGACTGACAAGAAGCAACAGTGCAAAGGCTGCAATCACAGCAATGCGCAATATTCGAATAAAACCGCGTTGTTTAAATACTGACACGGCAACTCTCCCGATCTTTGTAACAAACTAAAATGTACTAATGTATTCTGACACTTTTACGCGGTCTTCTTCTTTCAGACGCTTTGCAATACCGACCATAATGCTTTTTTTAGAACCACCATAAGTGCCGGCAGCATACCCGTTAAGCTTTTCAAGAATTTGATTCGCGGTCTGACCTTTTAGTGGCTTGCTTACGCCCAGAGCCATTGCTTCACCTGAAGGCCCATGACATCCAGCGCATGATTTATAAAGCGGTTCACCGGCAGTGCCATTCGCTACACTCAGGGAAGCACAGACCAACAGGAAACTACAAATTGCAAAACCGAATGCCATTTTTTTCATATAATTCTCCGTTAAATTCGTGAAATATAGATTTAAGCCATAACATACCACCAACAATGGAAAAAGATCAATAGAACATTCACTAATAACTCTTCCACCCCTTACATTTCAAATTTCTCCCGCATATCAGGCAAATCAGCAGCCAAAGTCAGTGTTACAGACTTTCTCCAACCATATGAAGAAGAGCAATGTGACAGCCGTGCACAAGGCAAAAAAAAAGACGCCCCGAAAGGGGCGTCTTTACATCAACAAAACGAGAGATACTTACACTGTACCGTCTGCATGGTTGTGGGATTCCACTTCCGGCTCTGGAATTTCGTTCGGACTGAATGCGTAAAGCACTGGGCTTGCAACAAAGATGGAGGAGTAAGTACCCACGGTTACACCAACAAGAAGTGTCAGTGCAAAGTCATGAATAATTCCGCCACCGAAGAGGAAAAGAGAAATCAGTACCAGCATTGTAGTACAGGAAGTCAGCAACGTACGGCTCAACGTCTGGTTAACAGCCTTGTTAATTACTTCACCGTAAGTTGGTGCGGTACGCTGGAAGATGTTTTCACGGATACGGTCAAACACGATAATAGTATCGTTAAGAGAGTAACCAACGATCGTCAGCAATGCTGCTACAATGGTCAGGTCAAACTCTTTACCAAGAAGGGACAGAACCCCTACAGTGATAATAACGTCGTGAATAAGCGCAATAACCGCACCGAGTGCGTAGTTGAGCTTCAGTTTCCAACAAATACCAAGCGTAAGCAGCATAGCGATGAGAACCTGCATCTGCTTCGGAGTACCCATCAAGTCGAGGAGGTACATACCGGTTGCAAGTCCTGCGGCCATGATACCCGCAGTAAACCAACGTTGTTCGAATCGACCGGAGATGTAGATAGCGATAAGAAGTACCGCAAAGTACAACGCTTCTACAGCTGCGGAACGAAGGTCAGCACCAATCTTTGGACCAACCATATCGAGACGTTCAATAGAAAATGGATTATTCGGCAAATTTTGATCGAACTGCGCTTTCAGAATCTCTGGAAGGCGCTTATCCACTTCATCAACGGAAGAAATACGCAAAAGATATTCGGTATCGCCTTCGCCAAAACGCTGTACAGAAAGTCCCTGAAGCTTAGCGCCTGCGAGACTATCTTTAATATACTCAGGCTGTACAGCCTGTTCAAAACGAACCTGTGCGAGCACACCACCGGAAAAATCGATGCCGTACTTAGGGCCGCCATGAAGGATGAGGGAGCCAAGGCCAAGCAAAATGAACGCAAGGGACAATGCAACGGTGTACTTGCGCAGTCCGATGAAATCAATTTTGCTGTTTGGTTTAATAATGCTCAGACCCATGATCTATCTCCTTATATGCTGAGCTTTCTGCCCGGCTTACCATTGATCCAAAGACCAAAGATGATGCGTGCGCAGAAGATAGCTGTGAACATGGAAGCCAAGATACCGAGGCTAAGCGTTACCGCAAAACCACGAATTGGGCCTGTGCCGAACTGGTAGAGAATGATTGCCGCAAGCAATGTAGTTACGTTTGCATCAAAAATTGTCAGAGTCGCACTGGAGAAGCCTTCATCAACTGCTTTGAACGGAGTAAGACCGCGGCGAATTTCTTCACGGATACGTTCAAAGATAATTACGTTAGCATCAACAGCCATACCAAGGGTAAGGATGATGCCAGCAATACCAGGCAATGTAAGAGTTGCACCGAATGCAGCAAGACCAGCAACGATAAACACGATGTTCATAAGGAGAACAAAGTTAGCGATAACACCGCTGAAACCGTAGTAGATCATCATAAAGACCATTACGAGCGCGCCACCAATAAGTGTCGCGGTAATGCCCTGATCGATAGATTCCTGACCAAGGGAAGGTCCTACGGAACGTTCTTCAAGAATTTTAACCGGTGCTGGTAAGGAACCGGCGCGAAGTACGATAGCAAGATCGTGCGCTTCTTCAGTGGTAAAGCTACCGGAGATAGAAGCACGACCGCCGCGGATTTTTTCCTGAATTACTGGTGCAGAATAAACTTTGCCATCGAGCACGATAGCCATACGTTTTTTCACGTATTCGCCGGTAATTTCTTCAAAGCGACGTGCACCGCTGCTATTGAAATTTATAGCAACATACGGCTTGTTGAACTGGTCGTACGCAACGCGAGCATCAGAAATGGTGTCGCCTGTAAGAGCTGCGTCTTTGTTCACAACAATAACAGTCTCTGTGTAAGTTCCGTCAGGGTTACGGTGCATCTGCTTCATAGCTTCTGTGCCAGCAGGAACAATGCCTTTAGCAGCTTTTTCAGGGTCTACCCCTTCGCGAACCATTTTAAATTCGAGGTGCGCGGTTTTACCGATAATCTTAATTGCACGCTCGGTATCTGTAAGACCAGGGAGCTGTACCTGAATACGATACCCCTGCTGCTTACGGATATCCGGCTCGGCAACGCCGAACTGGTCAACACGGTTACGGATAGTCTTTACAGCCTGATCCAAAGTAAGATCAGCCACGTATTTTCTGTATTCCGGCGTGTAGGTCAGTGTGTAACGAACCTTGTTGTTATCAAGAACGGTAGATTCCGCATCTAAACGGCTGAAGCTTTTTTCAAGCAAAGCATCAAGAGCTTCTTTCTGTGAAGACTTAAGAAGTACGAACTCAAGCTTTTCGCCCTGCACAAGACGCGGCTGTAAAATGAAAATTTTATCTTCGCGTGCTACTGTGCGGATATCCTGCCCCATAAGGGAAAGGTTATTGGAAAGTGCCTTATCAACATCTACACCGAGAACAAGGTGGATACCACCCTGCAGGTCAAGGCCAAGGCTGACCTTTTCTTCAGGTAAGAACTTTTTGATTGGGGATGTTCCGATCGCCGGAATGCTTGGTAGCGCGTATACTACGCCAACTACGAGCACAAAAATCGCGATCAGTAATCTCCATCGCAACCCCTCTCTCATTATAACTCCTTGATACTATTCAAACAGCAAAACCCGATACGAAAACCGATCGGGACAACAACAGCGTTGTGCTGAACAAGCAGGAAACTGGATAAATCCAATTTCCTGCTCAACAAATTATTTCTTTTTACCGTCTTTTGCTTTTTTATCAGCAGCAGGAGTAGAAGACTTAAGACCGGAGATGTACTGACGACCTACGTTAACGGTAGTGTCACCAAGATCTACAGAAATAACGTCGTCTTTGATTCCTACGATGGTGCCAATAAGACCACCAGCAGTTACAACAGACTGACCTTTCTGGAGATTATCCAACAGAGCTTTGTGCTCTTTCGCTCTTTTCTGCTGAGGACGAATAAGAAGGAAGTAAAAAATAACGAACATTAAAGCGAGTGGTACGAAGGCCGCAATCGGGTTGCCTTCCTGACCTGTCTGGCCACCGCCTAATGCGCCCATAGCCCAAGCTGCTTCTGGAAAGAACATAAGAACTCCTTAACGGTTATCAAAAAATCGTAACGTCGCAGTCAAAATATTCTCTGAGTTTTCCATTAAATCAAATGATTATCGAAATACTCTCAAAAAATAATGCGACCCATAATCATTAAAGCCAATTGGCTTTGTTTTTTACTCGTAATGAGAAAAAGCTATAAACCTGAATCAAGTACCTTTTCGTCAAAAAACATGCAAGATTTTTAACTGTCGGTGTTTCTAATAAAAGAACATGCATTTACAATGCATGCCACCTTTTATTTGCCCCTTTTTTTACAACACCATTGCTACATGTCGATTTTAATAACTATTGTACATCATGCTGGAGTATAACATTCTGTCTTTACATGAGTACAGATTATCCACTACCAATTAGCCGCTACTCTTGCGCAACAACAAAAATATGCACCGGTAAAAAATATCCATACGACACATTCTACCATTACTCTTGAACGTTTTAAAATATGCGCAATGCAGCTACCAACATTCTGGCAAAAAAGAAAAGCCCCCATGCCAATCATGGGGGCCATCCGTTTTGGTCGTCTATCAGTCAAGCTTAGGAGAAGTTTCCTCAGTTTGAAAGAAACTATCCAACCGTTGCTTGCTAGGAATGTTCAGAAAAAAATTCTGACAACCTAGTTAGTTCCCACGTACATGTTGCCGTATGGACGGTGGGAGAACGGCGTTACTTTTTTAAATTCGCCCTGCATCACTTCTTCCACATCCTTATCGAATGCTTCAGCCCAGTCTGTGACATGGGAACGGATGAAAGCGACATCTTCTTCATTAATTGGTTCGAGCTGTAAACCAGGTCCAAGCTGGTAATCAGGAACGTCACCACGGATGTAAATAATACCCGCGTGCATTCCGGTACCAAGGCTTCTACCAGTGATAGGTGCTTTTTCGTCCATGGTTGAATCCATGCCGAGAAGGATAATTGCTCCACCCGCCATGTATTCGCCAAGGAAGTCACCAGCTTTGCCGCCAGCCACGATTACAGGCTGTTTTTCCATGTAAGACTTCATATGAATTCCTACACGGTAACCAACATCCTGTCTGATAAGGATACGACCGCCACGCATTGCGTAGCCGAGAACATCGCCAGCCATACCGTTGATCTGGATCTCTCCATCATCCATGGTATTGCCTACGCCGTCCTGTGCGTTGCCTTCTACGCGCATAGTTGCGCCGCGCATAAACATCGCAAGATCCTGTCCTGGAACACCGTGAATCAGGAAGTGAACGGGACCTTCGATAGAGTTACCAATGTATCGCTGACCGCGAATATTTTCTAACTCAATCTCTGTTACACCGTCACGCACAGCTTCACGAATTTGCTCGTTCAATTGGCGGTAGTACACGCCTTCAGCGTTGATAGTACATTTTTTAGCCATGCCTAGTCCTCCAGTTTCACAATCACCGGCTCGCCGGCTTTTGGTGCCCATACTCTGTCGAGATCTCGACAAACTTCACGGATGGAGCTCTCTTCACTGGACATGAATACCATATCGTCCTTTTCACCGATAACAAGCGGACGAAGCTTAACGCGGTCGTTAAGTCCCATCATGCCGTTCTTGTCGGTTACGAGGATAGCAAACGGGCCGTTGAGCATTGCCGGGCCGTAGACCATACGCAGCGCTTCATACGCTTCACGTTCATCTTTCGGCATACGCTCGATTTCATCCCAGAAAGGCGGTGCAAAGACTTTACATGCCATTTCGTGAGAAAGACCGTGCTTACGGATTAGAAGGTCGAGCAGGTATGCTACCACTTCAGTATCCGTCATCATGTTACATTCGTAATCGTGCTGACACAGGTAGCGTCTGTTAATACCGTAAGAGGAAATCTCTCCGTTATGAACAATCGCCCAGTCCAGCAGGGTAAACGGATGAGCGCCGCCCCACCAGCCCGGAGTGTTAGTCGGGAAACGGTTATGACCAGTCCACATATGACCGCTGTATTCTTCTAATTTGAAGAATTCTGCGATGTCTTCCGGAAAACCAACACCCTTGAACGCTCCCATGTCTTTACCACTGGAGAATACAAAAGCACCCGGCACTCTGTTGTTAATGTGCATGACGATGTTTACTACGTAATCATCTTCACCAACATCCTGCCACTTCGGACGTTCTGCCTTTGGAGAAAGGAAGAAGCGCCACATGAGCGGGGATTCTTTAATGGCTAGCACCTTACGGGTAGGAATCGGCTCAGAAATCTGAATATCAAAGTACTGTTTGATGATCTCTTCAGCGCGGTCAAGACCTGCCTGATCATCACACATCAGGTGGAAGGCATACAAATCTGCATGCTCAGGATAAATACCATATGCAGCAAAGCCACCACCAAGACCGTTACCGCGATCGTGCATAGTTGCCATTGCATCAATCGGCATAGTACCCGGTATCAGTTTTCTCTTTTTATCAATTACCCCGAAGACACCACAACCAGAGATGTCTTTATCAAAATGCCAAAAATCATTGGGAGCTTTCATACTCTATCTCCAAAGCCCTCTACTCAGCAGCAGGGGTCCACTTTGTATCAAATTCTTCTTCCGGCCAGAGCAGTGCAGATGGTTGACCTGCGATAAGCTCGTCTTTCACGTCTGGAGTAATATCCAGACCGAAGCGAACAAAGCCTGTGTACAACCCTGCAAAATCGACCTCTCCCACAAGCACATAACCAATCAACTTCTCATCACGGAAAATCAGCTTACGATATGTTCCGTTTTCTTCGTCAAGTTCGGTAAAGACTTCGCAACCCTCGTCTTCTGCCGGATTAACATGACCAAGAGAGGCTGTTGGCAGCCCGTAGAAAGAAATTGCGTTCATTGGTAAGCCGCCAGGATGCGGAGATGCGTCCTCGCTCGCCATATTAAGGCCAGCGTGGTAGCCCTGACTGAATGCGTTAGGCCAAATTGGTGTAACTCTGGCTTCCTGAGCAATCATATCAGGTGCTTCAGCAACGTCACCTGCGGCGTATACGCCATCTGCGCTGGAACACATGTTGTCATCAACTTTGATGCCTCTGTTCACAGCAATCCCGGCATCCTTAGCAAGGGAAAGACTTGGCACAACACCAATGGCAACAACAACGGCTTCACAAGCCAGTTTCTGACCATTGGCAAGACGTACGCCAATAACTTCGCCCTGCTCTGTACGCAGAATTTCTTCCACAGTAGTACCGCAACGAATAGCGATACCTTTTTCTTCGAGCCTTTGAGCTACAAGGCCACCGGCTACATCATCGAATGCTGCGGAAAGCACGCGGCTTCCAAGTTCAACAATTGCAGTGGAAAGACCGTTGTAACGCAGTGCTTCTGCGGCCTTAAGACCGATAAGCCCACCACCGATAACGACAACTCTGTGAATCCTTTTAGAAAGTTCCAACAGCATGTGTGCGTGGTTCAGCGTAGTAAAGTTATATACTCCGCTGCCTTCAATGCCTTTAAGTGGAGGCATAAAAGGTACACCGCCTGTTGCCAGTAAGAGCTGATTGTATTCAATCTGCTCTCCGGCTTCAGTGGTAATGGTCTTAGCTGCCTTATCAATGGCAGCCACATGGGTGTTTAGCTTAACTTCAACGTTGTTCTTCACGTAGAATTCATCAGGTCGAAGATTTACTCTTTCAAGACCGATTTTTCCTGCAAGAAAATATGAAATCAGCGGACGTCCATATGTAGGAGTATCTTCTTCACTTATAACGAGGATCGGAGTTGTTTTATCAACTTTGCGAATCCCCTCGATAGCTCCGACAGACGCAACACCGTTTCCAACTATGATATACGACATGGACGAGCTCCTGCTATCAGCGAGATTCGAAAACCAGTGCGCCGTTTGGACAGGCTTCCACACATGCTGGCATGTCGCGGCCTTCGCACAGGTCACATTTAATAATCTTACCCTTCGTAACATTGCGGCGAACCGCGCCGTAAGGGCATGCCATCAGACATGACCAGCAACCAACACACTGTTCTTCATTATAACAAGTGCGGCCTGTTTCCTGATCTTTGTATAACGCGCCGGAAATACAGGCGGATACACAAGATGGGCTGTCACAATGACGACAACTGAGAGCTACAGAAATCTGACCCTTGTCGTATACTGCCTTACATGGCTGTAAACCTGTTACCGCTTTTTCATTAGCGGCAATAACAACATCCTGACTAGCGGAATGTGCTGTTAAGCAGGCAACTTCACAAATATGGCAGCCAATACAGACATCTTTATTCGGATAAACTCTACGCATATCTACTACCGTCCTGCGTGTTTAACGCCGAGAATGTCCAGCTCAATTTCGTTGAGACCAAGGCCACGCAGCTTATCGCGGTTACCACGCAAGCTTTCAATGGAGTTGAGTCCCATACCGCCGAGCATTTCCTGAATCTCGTGTCCCCATGCGCGGATGAGGTTCGCAAGACGCTTAGCAGCAACTTCTGGATTCTGACGCTTTTTAAGACGAGCTTCGTTGGTAGCAATACCCCAAGGACATTTACCAGTGTAGCAACGTCCGCAAAGAGTACAACCAACAGAAACCAAGGCTGCGGTACCAATGTACACTGCATCCGCGCCCAGAGCGATTGCCTTAATAGCATCCGCAGAGCAACGTACGCCACCTGCAACAACCAGAGATGCGTGGTTACGAATACCTTCGTCACGCAGACGGTTATCAACAGCAGCAAGTGCAAGTTCCATTGGAATACCAACGTTATCACGGATCATGGTAGGTGCAGCACCTGTACCACCTCTGAAGCCGTCAATAACTACAATATCTGCACCTGCGCGTACAATACCGGAAGCGATCGCCGGAGCATTATGTACAGCCGCAATTTTTACAGATACTGGAACCTTATATTCTGTGGACTCCTTAATTGCGTAGATAAGCTGAAGCAAATCTTCAATAGAATAAATATCGTGGTGAGGCGCAGGAGAAATAGCATCTGAGCCGACCGGACACATACGGGTTTTAGAAACCTCTTCGTCGATCTTTTCACCTGGCAGGTGGCCGCCGATACCCGGCTTAGCACCCTGACCAATTTTAATTTCTACGGCACTACCGGCGTTCAAATAATCTTTGTGAACACCAAATCGACCTGATGCTACCTGTACAATGGTATTTTCACCGTATTTATACAGATCCGGGTGCAAGCCACCCTCACCGGTGTTGTAAGCAATACCAAGCTCAGTAGCAGCCATCGCCATCGCCTTGTGCAGGTTCAAGTTAATTGAACCAAAGGACATAGCAGAGAACATGAGCGGGTAGTTAAGCTTAAGCTGTGGCCCGATTTTGGTAGTAAGTTTCGGTCCGTCAGGTGTATCCTCAAAGCTCACCTTATCCGGCTTAGAGCCTAAGTAGGTGGTCAGTTCCATTGGCTCGCGAAGCGGGTCAATGGACGGGTTAGTTACCTGACTGGCGTCAAGCTGAAGGTTATCCCAGTAGATTGGCTTATCACATGGTGACCCCATGCCGGAAAGCAAAATACCACCGGTATCGCCCTGCTTGTACACGTGCTTCATATATGTAGGAGTCCAAAGAGCATTGTCTCTGAAGTCTGCCGGGTTTTTCTTAATAGTAAGACAACCGGTAGGACAGAATGCTTCACAACGGTGACAACCTACACATTTAGTATGATCATGACTCACACACTGACGAGCATCATCCCAGTAATGGGCTTCATACGAGCACTGACGCACACAAACTTCGCAATTGATACAGCGATCGTTTTCACGAACAATAACAAAGTCGCTAAAATTCTGACTGATAGGCTTAAACAGCAAAGTAATATCTCCTCGTGACACAAAGCGCCCGCGCGCGTCATTCGCATTTTTTTCTGAGCTAAATCTTAAAACCGGTTAGCTACCACTAGCTGGCAACTGCCGTGGATTATATTTACCGAAAAACGGTCAAATTTGTCAAGATTGTAATATTCAGTTTTCAAATTCTTCTATAATTAGTTAGTTTATTATTAAAAACTAGTTATTTACTTACTTTTTATACAAATTTGTCAATATTTTAAATACACACTGATTTTACAATTTTGTATAAATACCCCTTTTTACGAACTCCTGCACTAGCTCGACCACCCTCGAAGATGTCTCCACATGAGTCGTAATCACGTGATGTCCTGTAACTTTTTCTTGAATACGTAATAACTTGACCGTAATTTCTTTCGAAGAGACTTTTTTTGCGATTAAAAAAATATTTTCGAGAGGAACACTCTTGTCGGTCGGAGCTTGAACCGCTAGAACTGGTGCAGTAATAGCATTCACTTCACCACGGACTTTATTTACCCCCTTCATAAGCTCATGCAATTGCTGCATACTTACAAATTCGTCATATCCCACCCACGGGGCTATCTGTAAGTGCTCATCATCACGTCTCTTTAATGGATAAATTGGCTTAATGTGCTTTATGATAGGTGTAAAAGGGATACGCCAATCTTTCATCTGCCACGGAAAGAGCGAGTACAGAAACAACGGTGCCGCCAACGATACCACACCTGCGACCGGATATTTAGACGCCAAGTGTAACGCAAGCGTGCCTCCCATGGAAAGACCTATTACAAAAACTGCATCAACTTGCGCCGCCAGTGCCTCATACTCCTTATGCGCTGCCCATTCCCAATCACCCCAGCCCGTCGTTTGAAAATCTGTAAAGGTCGTTCCGTGCCCGGGTAACATTATATTACGAACCACATACCCCTCCGATTCCAACGGGGCGACCAGTGGCTCCATCTCAAAAGGACTCCCTGTCCAACCGTGGATAAGCAAGCAGCCTACTTTCATATTTTTTCCTTACTTTTTGATGTTCTTATGTCTTCTTAGATTCTTTTTTTGTCTCCGACGGCTGGGGAAAACCTTGTTACACTGTCCTCATCCGTAATCTCTCATTCTTCGAGAACGGCTAAGGCTCTGTAGAAAGGTTATTCCCCAGACCCCCTTCCAAAAACTTTTATCTGCGAGAACTACTGCCCCTAAATTACACCTCGCGGCTTATGCACCACGACCTTTACATAACCAGAAATCGTATGCCCACGACTGGTAGCTCCTATCAAACTCTCCAACATAATCATAAACGAGCTGACCTCGCTAATAAAAGTTTTAGGAGAGTCCAGAGAAGCCCTTTTCCAAAGCGGTAGCTGTTCTCGAAGAATAAGAGATTACAGGTAGCGATAACAGGGTTCTCTGGCCGCCGGAGGCATGCCCCGCAGGGTTGCCAAAGGCTCATCGAAGACCGACTGTACCCCACGGGTTGTTTAAGCTCCAACAATACACTACAGTGTCGCACTCACAACGTAGGATGATAATGAGGAGTTTTCGAATGCAGTCATGCGACACTTTACTATTTGCAGAGATCATCGTCACTCAGGACGAGTCGCGTTCCATCATATATAATGGTAGCGTAGCGATTTCTAAAGGCAAAATTATATGCATAGACACGGCAGACGTCGTGCGATCACAATACACTTCAGAATATGTTATGGAGCTTGGCAACTCCCTGCTTATGCCGGGGCTTATCAACAGCCACACTCATGCTGCCATGACACTGCTTCGAGGCGCTGCAGATGACCTACCGCTTATGGATTGGCTCAACAACCACATCTTCCCTGTAGAGCAGAATTTAACGGCAGAAAAGGTCGAGCTTGGCGCCTTGCTGGCATGCGCAGAAATGACTCGTTACGGCACCACATCCTTCTGTGATATGTATCTGATTGAAGATGCAACATATAAATCTGTAGATCAATCCGGATTACGCGTTTTGGGCGGCGAAGCAATGTTTATGTTCCCGTCTCCTGCATATCCAGACTTTGACGCAGGCATAAAGCTTGTTCGAGAGCTGGAAGCAAAATGGAACAAGCACCCGCGCATCCGGCAGGCTGTCATGCCACATGCGGTATACACAACCACACCGGAAATCCTCACAACCTGCCGCGAAGTTGCTGAAGAGCTGGACATCCCGATCCATATCCATTTAGCGGAAACACCTGCCGAGACCAAAGCATGCGTTGAGAGCTTTGGCAAACGCCCTGTTGAATATGCTCACAGCTTAGGCTTACTGAGCGGACGCACGACGGTGGCTCATGCCGTTGATGTTACAGATGACGAAATTTCTTTGCTTGCCGAGACTAATACTAATGTTGCGCATAACCCTGAGAGCAACATGAAACTGGCTTCCGGCATGGCACCAATTGAAAAAATGCTCGCTAAAGGCGTGAATGTAACTTTGGGAACTGACGGCGCTGCTTCCAACAACGCGCTGAATATGTTTACCGAAATGGCATCTTGCGCATTTTTGCATAAAGTCCAGCTTCTTGATCCGACTGCGGCAAGTGCTCAGTCCGTTCTGGATATGGCGACCCGCAACGGCGCACGCACCATGGGACAAGCCGACATTGGTTCGCTTGCCGTTGGAAAACAGGCAGATATCATTGCAATTGATCTCACACAGCCTAACCTGCTGCCGATGCATAATCCTGTTTCACAGATTGTTTACGCAACGACTGGAGCAGAAGTTCATATGTCCATGGTAGCGGGTGAAGTACTGTATCAAGACGGCAAATATTTGAAAATTGACTATCCTGCCCTAATTGATGCTGCGAAAGATGTTGCTAAATGGGTACAAAAGAAGATACAGAAACGCAGCTAACAGAGTGAAACGAATCCGCGCATTGTAGCGCAACTTCGAAAAATGCGAAATTTAACAGACAACTAAGCATAGAGTTTGGCTCGCTAACCGTACTTTTAGGTGACTCGAGAACAACTTCCGTCCGTTAAACGAGCTTTTTTCTCGCGCCGCACACTGCGCAAAGTCGTCTCAATCTGGGCAACAAAAAGCTTAGTAATAAGTTATAAGGAGAGCTCCTTATAACCTTGTCAAAATACACTGACCATATGTTTTTAGTTGACTTTTCGTCAAAAAAATATAATTGGACATCGCTTCAAAGATAATATGCGCGCGTAGCCCGCGCGACCTCAGGAGGAAATTAATATGAGTGCAAAAGCTATTGTAAGCTTCGCCGATGCTAAAATGACTGAAGAAGGCATGCTCTTTAACGGGTTTGTTTGCCAGCCAGTGGTCGAACAGTGTCAGGGCTGCGATCGTACCGGTGAATTCGAAGGCCAGACATACTGTACAAGCTACCCAAACCCTACCACCAAATGGGCTCTTGGCGCTTGTAACTTTGCTACCCACATCAAAGCTACTGTGGATAAATCTGGTAAAGTAAAAATTAACCCACTTAAGGCTTCCAAACGTGCCGCTCGCGGTCGTTAAGCTGCTATATTTTGGTTAGAGAGGGGGAAGGTTGGACTACAACCTTCCCTTTTTCTTTTTCAGGAAGACAGAATTCAGCGCAGGGAAGTCTACATTGATGCGTTGCTTCTAAAAATTCCAACTCCTATGTAGCCTGCTACACTCTGAGCTGGATTTTTTCACGCTTCATCATCCGCTCTGTCATCACATTCAGCACCAGATGACAACACACTGCACTCAATCCTCTCTTCCTGAACATTGTATTGTCAGGCATATTGCTAAATTAAACACCCCGATCCCTGACGGAGAACTTCCATGAGCGAACAAATTCTTGCATTTCTTGATGACCAGCATGATCTCGTAATTGAATTACAAAAAGAGATGACCGCACGACCTGCACTTTGCCCAACGAGTGGCGGACAGGGCGAAAAGGACAAAGCAGATTACCTGCTCAGTTGGCTTAAGGAAAACAACATTACAGATGTAGAAGAAATGCGCGCTCCGGATTCCCGCGTTAATTGCGGCTACCGCCCAACTATTATCGCTCGCATTCCGGGTAAATCTGAAAAAACTCTCTGGATCATCGGCCACACAGACGTTGTACCAACCGGTGATCATGACCTGTGGGAAAGCGATCCTTGGACACTGCGCGTAGACGGTGACTACATTTACGGTCGCGGCGTAGAAGATAACCAGCAGGCTATCGTTTCCGGCCTTCTCGTTGCAAAAGGTCTTGTGGACAAGAAGATTACCCCAGAATACACTCTCGGCCTCATCCTTACCGCTGATGAAGAAACCGGCAGTAAGTTCGGCCTTGAATACGTTGTAAAAGAGCGCCCTGAACTCTTCAAAAAAGACGATCTCATCCTCGTTCCAGACATCGGCGATGCTGAAGGAACAATGATCGAAGTTGCTGAAAAGTCCATCCTCTGGCAAAAAATTTCTGTAATCGGCAAGCAGTGCCACGGCTCTACACCGTCCGAAGGCATCAACTCCCTCGAAGCTGCTTCCGCTTTCATTCTCAAAGTTAAAAAGCTGCACGGTATCTTCGATCGCGTAGACAACCTCTTCGATCCACCTATTTCTACCTTCACGCCGACCAAAAAAGAAGCAAACGTACCGAACATCAACACCGTTCCGGGTCTCGATGTCTTCTACGTTGATTGCCGTATCCTCCCGGGCTACGACCTCAACGATATCCGCAGTGAAATGAAAAAACTTGGTGACGAAGTTATCGCTGAATACGGCGTAAAAATTCGCTACGAAGAAGATCAGGCAAACCAGTCCACAGTGCAGACTCCTGTCGATAGCGAAGTCGTAACTATGCTCGACCGCGCAATCAAGAAAGTCTACAATGTTACTCCGCAACCAAAAGGTGTTGGCGGCGGCACCGTGGCAGCACATCTGCGTGACGAAGGGCTCCCAGTAGCTTGCTGGAGCAAGCTCATTCCTAACGCGCACGTGCCGAATGAAAAAAGCCGTATATCTTGCAACATCGGTGATGCGAAAGTTATCGCCACCATGCTGTTTGATACAACCAAATAAGTACGTTTTATATTGCCTCTGGCAGATCTGTGATTATTAGAAGTTGTCTTCGACGATCTTTTTTGCCTCCGGCGGCTGGGGAAAATCTTGTTACTGGCCACCGGAGGCAAGTGTCACAGACCCGCCAGAGGCTCGTCGAAGACAGATGAAAGTCTGTTGGTAGTATTTCGAAATAACGAAGAAAGAAATTATGATAAAAACACCCCCTCCAGCTATTTTTGATGTCGTTGTAGTAGGCGCAGGTCACGCAGGTGCCGAGGCCGCAATGGCGGCGAGCAACCTTGGTTTGACCACGTTATTGCTGACGATCAACTTGGATCACATCGGCGCATTGTCTTGCAACCCAGCCATTGGCGGCCTTGCTAAGGGCCACATGGTTCGCGAGATTGATGCACTTGGCGGCATGATGGGGGTCTGGGCAGACCAGTCCGGTATTCAGTTCCGTACACTGAACACAAGTAAAGGACCTGCCGTACACGCAACCCGCGCACAGATTGACCGCGACGAATATATGCGTGTTGTTAAACGTGACGTTTTCGCGCAGGAGAACTTGTGGATCTGGCAGGACACTGCACATTCTTTACTGACTGAAGACGGACGCTGTACTGGTGTTCGCACACAGCTGGGTCAGGAATTTGCGGCTAAAACTGTTATCATTACCACTGGCACGTTTATGCGCGGCCTTATTCATGTTGGCTTAAACAACTTCTCCGGCGGACGCCTTGGCGATCCGGCAAGCAGCGGCTTGTCTGAATCCCTAAAAAGTGTGGGTCTGGAACTTGGTCGTTTAAAGACTGGTACTGTTCCGCGTATCCTTAAAGATAGTATCGATTTCTCCGTGATGGAAGTGCAGCCAGGCGACAACCCGCCGCCTCCGTTCAGCTTCCGCACGAAAGAAATCCCTCTTCCGCAGTTGCCTTGTTACCAAACTTGGACAAACGAAGAGACGCATGAAATTATCAAAACAGGTTTTGACCGTTCCCCGTTGTTTACGGGTGTAATTGACGGAACCGGCGCACGCTACTGTCCTTCTATTGAAGACAAAATTGCACGCTTCCCTGATAAAATCAGACACCAAATTTTTGTAGAGCCTGAAGGACTGAACAGTCCTGAATGCTACCCTAACGGCATTTCCACAAGCTTGCCTCTGGATATTCAGAAAGCAATGCTGAAGACCATTCCAGGTCTAGAAAATGCACAGATCATCCGTCCGGGTTACGCTATTGAATATGATTACGCGAACCCGACCCAACTGCGCCCTACTTTGGAAACCAAAGTATTGCCGGGTCTGTACCTTGCAGGCCAGGTCAACGGCACTTCCGGTTACGAAGAAGCTGCCGCGCAGGGTCTGTGGGCTGCGCTTAACGCATTCAGCGCACTTACCGGACGCGATCCATTTATTCTGGGACGCGATCAGGCATACATCGGCGTTCTCATCGATGACCTTGTTACCAAGGGCACGAAAGAGCCATACCGCATGTTTACATCCCGCGCGGAGCATCGCTTGCTGCTGAGAGAAAGCAACGCAGACATGCGCCTCACTGAGATTGGCCGCAAGATTGGTCTTGTAAAAGATGAGCAGTGGCTAATGTTCGACGCAAAACGCACTGCACTTTCTACCATGCTGGTAGAACTGGACGAGCGCCGCATCAAACCTGATGCAGGAGTTCGCGCTATTTTTGACGCACTTGGTGAAGCGCATCCTGTTAAAAGTCTCAGTCTTGCTGAAGTGCTACGTCGTCCGGCTTTGACGATAGATGACTTAAAACCATTCTGGGCTGAAATTGTAGACTTCCCTGAAGATGCAAAAAAGGAAGCACAGGTCGTTGTTAAGTACGCAGGCTACCTGAAACGCCAGAACGAACTGGTACTGCGTTTTAGCCGCATGGAGAACGTTCCTCTTCCTCAGGATCTCGACTACACCGAGGTTGCAGGACTCACCCGCGAGGTTGAGGAAAAACTTGCAGCTGTGCAACCGCTTAATCTGGGTCAGGCATCACGTATTTCAGGTGTTACCCCGGCAGCAATTTCCTGTCTGGAAGTCCATTTGAAAAAGCTTGGCAAAATTTAGTACATCAATAAAAAAACAGCCATCGTTCGCGGTGGCTGTTTTTTTTGATCTTTTTTCAGAGAACACTTAGAATCGCAACATTAACATCTCGCCTTGGAGGGCAGAGCTCAATCTTGGTGCAATTTTTGCTTTTTAAGTTTTATTTCATAAATCGAATAAACAGTATTCAGGTAGAGCTTTACTGCCAATTTTGCGATATACAACAAACCTGTTCACATTATTATAGTTTCAGTATATTTTTCCGAGACCTGTCTCAGCATAATTTTGCGTTTAACAGTACAATAAGCAGAGTATTACGTTGCCCTATCTCTCATTCAGCGCCTCTACAAGTAATAACTTCTTTACCCAGATCGGGAATAACTTTTCTGCTTCGTCTTTTCGAACGGAAACGGCTCTTTACACTGTTTATGCATTGCTTTTAGTCGTTGTTACACTGATTGCAGTGATCATATTTATGTGGTTCAAAAACCGCAAAAACGCAAAATATGTCCCGCACGACTGGGTTTTGCACCCCTCCCATATTTCCAACACCTTAGGTATGGCACGCGACGAACACGAAAAATTTGAAGTTCAATTCCATTCCAAAGGCGAAAAACGCCGCTCTACCTCTTGCCTGCTGACAAAGGTTACTCCAGAGGCACTCACAATCGAGTGCAACGGACTTACGAATCTGCAAAGTACGTGGGTAGGCAAAGATGTGGATTGCTATTTTCAGGTGAAAAAAGCCAGTACCGGAAATACCTTTTTCATGTTCACAACACCAATTATCGGAATTCGGGGCTGTACAGACGGCACTGTCGTGCTTACTTTGAAGACTCCTAACAAACTGGAGCAACGACAAAAACGTGCTTCTCTGCGTATTTCACCGCCGAGCCAGTACGTCATGGGCCTCGCAGTATGGTCTGCACCGGAAAATATTTCTGCAAAAGGCACACTTGATATTCGCCAATGGGGGCGCCCTGTTTTAACGTATCTTCCCGAAAAAAATTATCAAATCACATTAGACAATATTTCCGCAGGCGGCATCAAAGTTCGCATACCACGATCTGAGATGCGTGATTGTAATTTAGATTTTTCAATTGGCGACAAGCTCTTTTTACTGCTCGACATGTGGGACCCTGACACAGGTCAACGTGTTCGATACTGGTTGTTGTGCAGAGTGCAAAATCCATTTATCGATTTTGTTACGCATGATGCCGAGCTTGGCATGCAGTTCCTCTACTTGGCACAACCAGATGCAAAAAATGCTGCGGAATTACGCTGGAACGAAGAGCCGATTGGCTCGGGGCTGGACAGCATTGGTAACTGGGTGATGCGCAGACATTTGGAACTGTACCGCGAAAAAGGTATCTAACCACAGGATCGTACAGAAAACGCATATGTACGCATCCAATGCTTGCACAAGATGAAACTCATCGGTACAGTATGCATAATGTATAGTGCCCCACTTTATAGTAACTTTAAAAAGGAGACCCATCTTGGACGGAGGTTCTGAGAGTCGATTGTGGAACGTACTCGCAAATCTATTCAGTAAAACAACTGAAGAGGACGTTGAAAAAGCCATTATCGATGCCCGTGAGGAAGGTGAGCTTGAAGCCGAAGAGGGTTCCATGCTCCTCAATGTACTCTCACTTGATGAAACTCAGGTCCATGAGATTATGGTTCCTCGCACCGACATTTTCTGTGCTGAGACAACCACATCCATTGGCGACCTTGTTGAACTCATTGTTGAATCTGGACATTCACGAATTCCTTTGTACGAAGAAAACAGGGACAATATTGTTGGTCTTATCTACGCAAAAGACCTGCTTATTCACCTACATGACCCGACCCTGCGTGACACCCCGCTTATAAACTTTATGCGTAAGCCGTTTTTTGTTCCGGAAACCAAAATAGTCACAGATCTATTGCAGGAATTCCGTACCAGAAAACAGCATATGGCTATCGCTGTGGACGAATACGGTGGAACATCCGGCCTTATCACTATTGAAGACATTCTCGAAGAGATTGTCGGTGAAATTGAAGACGAATACGACACCCCTAAACTTGAAGATATTCGCATCACAGAGGATGGGAACTACATTATTACAGGTCGTGCAGACCTTGATGATGTGAGTGAAGAACTTTCAATCACGCTTGAATCTGAGCAGGTGGAAACACTTGGTGGATACTTGAGTGAACTTGCAGGACATGTCCCGCAGTCTGGTGAATCTTTCCGCCTTTCCGGATACGAATTTACCATTGAAGATGCGGACGCCAAACAAATCCGACTTATTCGGACTGCAAAAGCTGAGGGCCTGCCGGAAAAACATTAAGTCTCGATCTGAATAAAACGATACACACCCTGCTTTCGCGGGGTGTTTTCTTTTACTGTCGGCTTTTTTCCACGTTGTAGTAACTATTCACTGCAATTTGAGTTTCTTGACCGAAGCACAAAAAAACGTCAGGGTGCAGCAATGCTTCAATTTGCCCCATTACTTGCCATGGGTACAGTAGGACTCGCTATTGGTTCAGCCAATACTATCTACCAGTTACCCCCTCTTGTCTTGCTCTATCCAGCCTGTTTATATCTCGTTGGTCTACAGGCAGAATCAAGCGCAGTTGCGTTTCGAAGAGGTTTGCTAACAGGTACCGCAGCGTTTACCGCCTGCCTGTACTGGATTGCCATTCCTTTCGCAGAACAAACTGCCATGCCTTGGTATCTCGCCATAAGCGGCCCTGTTGGTGTTTCGTTTGTGATGGGTCTTTACGGCGCGGTTTTTTCATGGCTCTGCTATAAATTTTTACGAAAAGCTTCCCCGATCTATTTAGGGATAAGCACATTTTTTATCTGGGGTACGCTAGAACTGGGACGCGGAGTTATTCTCAGCGGCTTCTCATGGGCGTCGCTCGCCGCAGCTTTTGCTGACTGGCCGGCATTTGTTCAACCGGTAAGCATTCTGGGGCCAGAAGGCTATTCCGCCCTGCTCGCAGCACTTGCCTGTTATGTTACAGCAGCGTTAATCACAAGTTCCGTTAAGCACTCCGTTACTGCCCTTGTAGCTTTAGCCTTACTTTTTACAGGCAGTTACTATTCATGGATTCAGCCTGCGGATGCTACCGCCAACATTGAAATTGCTATGGTTCAGGGCAATGTCGATCAGGGAGCCAAATGGGACAAACGTTACATGCGCGGCACAGTTGAACGCTACGTAACCTTGAGCGAACAAGTACTCAGCCATCCTGTCGAACTGGTCATCTGGCCGGAAACCTCTATGCCGTTCTATCTGCAAAGCAGCAGAAACTACTTACCATTGATACGAAGCCTTGCCATTGCAAGTAAAGCACCGTATCTCATCGGCACTCCCGGCTTTGCCAAGGGAACAGAGGGACGCAAATACGACATTTTCAACAGAGCATACTTAGTAGACTCCGAAGGCCTTATGCTTTCGTGGTATGACAAAATGCATCTTGTTCCGTTCGGTGAATATATTCCATTCTACATACCTTTTGCTGATGAACTCCTTCAAGGCACAGGCTCGTTCGTACCGGGTACCGTGTATCAGCCTATTTCCGTTGGAAATCTTGCAATAGGTGTACTGATTTGTTATGAAGCTACATTCACAGAACTTGCACAGGCCAGTGTTGAAAACGGTGCGAATTTATTGGTAAATATTAGTAATGACGCATGGTTTGGAAAAACTGCCGCACCGAAGCAGCATTTGGATATGACAATCCTGCGAGCTGTGGAACAAGGTCGGTATGTTGCCCGTGCAACAAATACTGGCATTACTGCTATCATTGATCCAAAAGGGAATATTACAACCAAAGGGAAGTCTTTCCGTGCGGACGTTATTTTTGGATCAGTGGGAACACGAACCGGCTTTACATTCTATCATCGATTCTTTTCGTTAATCCGAGCACTCATTATTGCCGGAGCGATAGCACTATTGGCCTATTCAATTTATACAAACAAAAAGAAAGAAATATAACATGCTTCAATTAGCAGACTTAAGAACTAAGAGTAACGCTCTAACTGAACAGTTCAACTCCTTATGGAGGAGGCTTTGACCTAAAGGGCAGTAAAGACCGCCTTGATGAAATCGAAAAACAGCTTTCAAGCCCCGGTGCATGGGATAATCCAGAAAAGTTGACACCTGTATTACAGGAAAAAAGTCAGCTGGAGTCACAAATTGACCGTCTGGAAACACTTATGCAAGTTAAAGATGACGTAGCGGAATGGCTTGCGCTGGCTGAAGAAGATCAAAGCACAGAAGTATTGGATACGCTGCATACGCAGTCCACACTTCTGGGAGAACTGTTAGAGCAGACTGAACTTAATCTGCTGCTAGGCGCACCGGAAGATCAGAACGACGCAATTCTGGAAATTCATCCCGGTGCAGGTGGCACAGAAGCTCAAGACTGGGCTAAAATGCTTCTTCGCATGTACACGCGTTGGGCAGACAGACATAAATTTAAAGTCGAGTATCTTGACTTACTCGATGGTGATGAAGCGGGCATTAAAAGTGTTACGCTGCGCATAAAGGGTGACAATGCTTACGGATTCCTTAAAGGGGAAAAAGGTATCCACAGGCTTATACGTATTTCACCATTCGATTCCTCAGGACGAAGACACACTTCGTTTGCATCCATTGATATTATTCCAGATGCCGGCAAAGGCATTACTGTAGATCTTAAAGAGAGCGATCTGCGAATTGACGTGTTCCGTTCCAGCGGCCCTGGTGGCCAGAGCGTTAACACAACAAGTTCTGCTGTACGAATTACGCATGTTCCAACAGGCGTAACCGCGCAGTGCCAGAACGAAAAATCGCAGCACGCAAACAAAGATACTGCAATGCAAATTCTTAAATCCAGATTGTATGAAATTGAACTGCGTAAAGCACAGGACGAACGTCAGGCAGAATACGCAGGGAAATTGGATATAAGTTTTGGTAGTCAAATACGTACATATACGCTTCAGCCATATCGTCTTGTGAAAGATCACAGGACAAACTCGGAGATCGGGGATGTTGATTCGGTTTTAGATGGAAAACTGGACCAGTTCCTGCGTGATTTCCTGCTTTATCTACATGCAGAAAAGACTACATAATATACGCCCAGAAGGGCTAGAAAATCTGACAGCCGAACTGGATACGCTGCGTCAGCTTATTTTGACACATGCGCACTCTACCCCGATATCTCAGGCTGATCAGCAACTAGCACTTACTCGACTCGTCCCAGGTCTGACTATGGATAGCTGGAATTCCCTGTCCGAAAGGTACGGTTTATCCGAATGGCTCGCGCTTGATCTAGACAACTCAACCTATTTCAATCTTGCTAACCTGCAAAAGGTTATCGATGACCTTACCCATAAGTCAGAACGTGACCCTTTAACTGGACTGTATAACAAGCAAGCCTTTGAGAATAAACTATCAATGGAATTGCAGAGGGTTGAACGCAGTAATGGTCAGTTAAGCCTAGCTATGATTGACCTCGATAACTTTAAAAACATCAATGACACCTATGGTCATAACTGCGGCGATGAAGTCATCAGAACACTTGCTGATCTGTTGGACGCATCGACTCGCGGATATGACCATGCGGCACGCGTAGGTGGCGAGGAATTTGCACTCCTATTGCCAGGTGCCGGCCCCATCAGAGCAAAAGCTATGCTGGACAGGCTATGTTCGCTATTCGCTGATACCTTCATAAAGTGCAAGGATGCCAGTGTGCAGTGCACTTTTTCTGCTGGTGTTGCCTCCCTGAAAGGGCGCAGCAAAGCAAACGGGCAAGACCTTTTTGAGGTGGCAGACAAGGCTCTGTACCAGGCAAAAAATGCCGGTAAGAACCAAGTACGCGTCACCCGTCAGCTCATTGAATTCGAATATGACCGCTCCACCATGGTGCATTCTAACGAAAAACAATTCCTTTTTTCTGGATCTAAATAAGGCAGTTACCCCGTATGAAAGCCAACAATACTCTCACCATTTCTATTCTAAGCGGCAAGGGCGGCGTGGGGAAAACCAATATCGCTCTAAACCTTGGCTACTGCATGTACAGAGGCGGCTTCCCTGTTATGCTGATGGACTGTGATTTGGGTCTTGCCAACCTTGATGTTCTGCTTGGTGTTACCCCGGATACTAATATGCAGAGCCTGTTAGACACAGATACTCCAGCAACTGAAGTCGTGTTTCCTATTGAACCCGACGGGTTTGATTTTTTACCGGCAGCATCCGGTGTGCCAGAACTTGTAGAAATGGATAGTGACCTGCGAGCCCTACTCTTCCAACGTCTTAATCCATTGCTTAGCAGTTATGAATATCTGTTAATGGATCTTGGCGCAGGCATTACTCCTACTGTACTGGCCTTTGCAGCAATGGCACGCATACGTGTTGTAGTTGTAACACCAGAACCGACGTCTCTTACAGACAGTTACGCGCTTATGAAAGTTCTCTCTACGCAACACAACGTAAAGGACTTTTACATCATTGTGAACCAAGCTGAAGATAAAACAGAAGAAACAAGCACTTACAACAGACTTGCCACAGCCTGTGAACGATTCCTCGGCTTTACTCCTCAGTTCCTCGGCGGCATTTGTCAGGACAAAATGGTGCCTGAATCTGTCCGAAAACAAACTCCATTAATGAAACATGCTCCTAACAGTCGTGCTGCAAAAGATATCTTCTCTATTGCAGTTAAGTTACAGAAAATCAAAAAAAGCATGTTAGATGACATTTCTAAATCAATTTTTACAGAAAGTATGAGTGATATCAGCAATTAATTCTTGAACAATTAAACAGTTTGCTGCATAATGAATTATATCACACAGCTAGAAAGCACATACTTACATAAACATAAATCCAGAACATCTACGCTGTATTGTACAGTGGGAGTTGAGAATGAACAAAAGCGAACTGATTAAAAATTTGTCTGAAGAGAATAACATTGCTATTGAAGAAGCAACCATGATGGTTAACGTCTTTGTAGATAGCATGAAAGATGCACTTGCTGATGGCAACCGCGTTGAAATTCGCGGCTTCGGCAGCTTTAAAATGAAAGAGTACGAAGGCTACACCGGCCGCAACCCAAAAACCGGTGACGTTGTAACAGTACATCCTAAGCATCTTCCGTTCTTCCGCGCAGGCAAAGAACTTAAAGAGTTTTTGAACAGCTAGTCTGTTTTATATATCTCTGTGAAAGCGCAGGCTTCGGCCTGCGCTTTTCTTTTGCTCGATGAACGGTGTTTACGTCATACAAAAACTACTTTCCTATATACCACATCACATTTCTAATTAAAGCCCTCAGAAGGCATATCTCATCTCTCCAGCAATCTTTCATACCGCACCGTGGACAAACATAGATCCATCCTAACCCGCAGAACATTCGCCTCTACTCCGTTTAAGGCATAAGTAGCTAGAACAAAAAATCGAATGAGGCGAGCACTACTCTTGATAATTGGTTAGAGACTTTGATTAATATCTGTATGTGATAAAACATTTTTCATCTCTAGCGGGTAACGGGTTGACCTTCTCCCTTTTGTACAGCAGAATCATAATGAGTAGATAAACAAGACACCTGATGTTGCACACCATCGGCCTGTCTTACACACACTATATTGATTTGATGATGAAAGTTTTTCATCCATTTTTTTGCACCGGTATTTGCTTTACGGGTACGAAAAATCATACGTAATGTTTTTAGTTTGGGTAGCGCGGTAGACACGGGCACGTTCTGCCGGCACCAGGAGTTCACATGAATCCTACCATGGATCACGTAGCTATTTTCAAAATGCAGGGCTGCGGCAATGACTTTGTGTTCATTGACAATCGGGAATACAACGTGCCTGTTTCGCATATGAGTGAGTGGGCTAAAAAAATCTGCCGCCGTGCATTTGGCGTTGGCGCAGACGGCCTAGTTTTCTTAGAAGAATCAGACAACACCACTCTTGACTACCGCTGGCATTTTTACAATGCAGACGGTTCCCGAGCAGAGATGTGCGGCAACGCATCGCGTTGTGCTGCCAAGCTTGCAGTCCAGATCGGCCTTGCGGGTCCTATTCACACATTTGGAACAGACGCAGGCCCAATTCGCGCAGAATTTTGCGACGATGGTGAGATCAAAGTTGAACTCACCCCGCCTTTAGGACTGGAATTAAACAAACCAATTACTCTGAAAGACGGTGACGAAGAAATCCATTTCGTTAACACCGGTGTTCCGCATGCTGTATACATTGCAGAAAATGCATCTTCGCTTAACGTAAAAGAGCTTGGTGCTCTTATTCGTTACCACGATGTGTTTGCTCCTGCTGGTACCAATGCGAACTTTATGAGTGTTATTGACCGCGAAAACGTACATCTTCGCACGTACGAACGCGGCGTTGAAGATGAAACTTTTGCCTGCGGTACTGGTGCTGTAGCTGGCGTTGTTGTAGCAAACGCCCTTGGGCTGACCGGCACTAATGTACGTGTAAAGTCTTCCGGCGGAGAAATTCTGAGCATATCCATTGAAGGTAAGAGCGTTTTCTTAAAGGGTAAAGCGCTTGTCATTTACTCCGGCAATGCTGTGCTTGAATCACTCGGACTTACGTTAGACTAACACTACAAACCCGCTGCGGGCAGCACTTTTGCCCACATGAGGAGGCTATATGAATTTTTCCGGAGCCTATACTGCACTGGTTACTCCATTTCGAGATGGCAAAATTGACGAAGACCGCTTTCGTGCGCACATTGAATGGCAGATTACTGAAGGCATCCACGGCTTAGTACCGTGTGGCACCACAGGCGAATCTGCAACTCTCACCCATGATGAACACAAGGAAGCCATCCGGATATGTGTGGATCAGGCAAACAAGCGTGTGCCGGTTCTCGCCGGTGCCGGTTCCAACAACACGAAAGAGGCTGTTCACCTCACCCAGTTTGCTAAAGACGCGGGTGCGGACGGCGTTCTTCTTATAAGCCCTTACTACAACAAACCGACTCAGGAAGGCATTTACCAGCACTTTAAGCATATTGCTGACACAATCAGCATCCCTATGGTGCTCTACAATGTTCCGGGCAGAACCGGCAGCAACATTATGCCTTCTACAGTTGCACGTTTGCATAAAGATATTCCTCAGATCGTTGGTATTAAAGAAGCAACTGGCAATCTTGTTCAAGTTTCTGACCTCATTGAACAGTGTGGAACTTCCCTTAACGTGCTCTCCGGTGATGACTTCACCCTGCTGCCGCTCCTCTCAATTGGCGGTGCCGGTGTTATCTCCGTAGTGTCCAACCTTCTGCCTAACAAAATGGCAAATCTGTGCAACGCATGGAACGAAGGCGACATTTCAACAGCACGCAAACTACATTTTGAAATGCAGCCACTGAACAGAGCCATGTTTATGGAGTCTAACCCTATTCCAGTTAAGACTGCTCTTGCTTTGCAGGGCAAAATGGATACAGACTTCAGACTGCCTATGGTGCCACTTGCTGACGAAAACTTAGAAAAACTTAAAGCGATTATGGTGGACTCCGGTCTGCTGTAAAACGTAACCTCATAGTATATATGTAAAGCCCGCAAATGCGGGCTTTACTCATTTAATAAGGCATTGATTTTATCTTCGGGGGTTGCACTATCGCGCCTCACGAGGTATTACACGATATCAAAAATGACGACTGAACTCATATCAACTCTAGCAATACCAATACGATATGAATGAAAAAGATTTACCACTCGAACGCCCGTGGCTGGACAACTACGATCCGGACGTGCCGGCGAATCTGAAGTACAAGAATGTCTCCATTCCGAGTCTTCTTGACGAGGCGGCAAAAAAAACTCCGAAACGTAACGCTGTAGTATTTAAAAACTACAAGCTTACATACAAAAAGCTACACACACTGGCAGAACGCTTTGCGGCGAATCTGCGTGAACAAGGCGTTAAGCCTGGTGATCGCGTATCTATCATGATGCCAAACTTGCCACAGACCATGATCGCACTTTGGGGAGTGCTCAAGGCTGGCGGCATAGTTGTTATGACCAACCCTCTCTATATGGAGAAGGAACTGGTTCATCAGATTCATGATTGCGGCGCAAAACACATGATCACGCTTGACCTTGTGTGGCCTAAAATCGCAAAACTGCGCAAAAAACTTCCTATTGAGAAGTACTTTGTTACACGTATTTCTGATGCGCTTAATTTTCCGCTAAACACTGTTTATACATTAAAAAACAAGTGGCAGAAAACGCATATCGATATCCCATACGACAACAAGTCTGTATTTCCATGGAAAACTCTTTTCGCATCTAAAGAACAATTAAGTGTCCCTGTTAAGGACCCTAAAAATTCTATTGCTCTGTTACAGTATACTGGCGGCACTACTGGCATTTCCAAAGGTGTAATGCTTTCTCACGCCAACCTTACAGCTAACGTCGAGCAGTGTAATGCCATGTTGGCAGGAATTTCCGAAGAACATCATACGTTCCTCGGACTGCTTCCGTATTTCCATGTTTTTGGTCTTACGGTTAGCATGCTGTTCCCGTGCGTCATCGGCGCAACAGTAATTCCTTTCCCTCGGTACGTGCCTAAAGACGTTCTCGACGGAATTCAAAAGTACAAACCGACCATCTTCCCGGGTGCACCGTCTGTATACATTTCGCTTATGCAGCAAAAAAGTCTTTCTAAGTATAACTTAAGCTGTATCAAGTACTGTATTTCCGGTTCATCACCGATGCCTATTGAACAAATGCGACAGTTCAAACAGATTACCGGTTCCAAGCTGCTTGAAGGTTTCGGCCTTACAGAAGCCTCTCCGGTAACACATTTGAACCCGCTCATGGGTGTATCTAAAAACGGCTCCATTGGTCTGCCGTTTCCAGATACTGAAGCTCGCATTGTTGATATGGAAGTAGGCAGTGTCCCGCTCCCTACCGGCAAAATAGGCGAACTTGTCCTCCGTGGTCCTCAGGTTATGATGGGCTACTGGAACCGACCGGATGAAACAGCTTCTACGCTGCGTAACGGCTGGCTGTACACTGGCGACATCGCCACTATGGATGAAGAAGGGTATTTTTACATTGTCGATCGTAAAAAAGACATGATCATTGTTGCCGGATACAACGTGTACCCGCGCGAAATTGATGAAGTACTCTACGAGCATCCAAAAGTTCAGGAAGCTGTTACTGTCGGTGTTCCGCACAAAACCCGTGGTGAAGTCATCAAGGTTTTCATTGTGCCTAAAGTTGGCGAAGAGCTGTCCAAATCAGAAATTCTTTCTCACTGTCGTGAAAAACTTGCGAACTACAAAGTTCCTAAGCAAGTTGAATTCCGTGACGAACTGCCGAAAACTATTGTCGGTAAAGTCCTTCGCCGTGCGCTGCGTACAGAGGAAGAGCTGAAACAGGAAAGCAAAAAAGCAGCCGCTAAAGCTGAATGTGAATGCGTTGAAACTGTAAAGGGACAAGCGACACAACAGCCAATTACAGATGAAGAAGCTCAAGCGGAAGCAACACTTCAACAAGAACAGATGATTCACGCAGAAGTGACACAAAATGAAGCCAAGGCTATACCTACAGCCACACCTGACATTGCTGTTGAAGCGACTGCTGAAATCAAGACTGTACAGTAACTATGAAATTACTATTACAACGAGTCAAAAACGGTGCTGTCCACATTGACGGAACTTCTGTTGCTTCCATAACTACCGGACTTGTTGTCCTTGTGGGTTTTGGCGAACAGGACACTGAGGACATGCCTTCTAAAGCTGTATGGAATACCATGCTGCAAAAAATGATTGGCTTACGGATTTTCTCTGACGAACAAGGCAAAATGAACCTGAGTCTCAAAGACACAGGCAACAGCTTAATCTTAGTTCCTCAGTTTACTCTCTATGCAGACTGCAAAAGAGGACGCAGGCCATCATTCACATCTGCATGTCCACCTGCTATCGCAAACAAGCTGTTCGACACCTTTGTGGAACACTGCAAAGCAGAACTGCCGGATTTAGTACAATGCGGTGTGTTCGGAGCAGACATGGATGTATCGCTCACCAACTGGGGGCCAGTCACCATCATGCTTTCGTCTGACGACTTTGCATAGCAAAGCACAATCAAATCCCAAAAAGGCTGAGTAGGTACCTACTCAGCCTTTTTCTATGTCTTACCCTTAAGTAATGCTTACCCAATACTAGGCGCGCGCCACATGTTACACTAGCAGACACCTTAATATATAGAAGCAACCCGCTTTTTTTTGAGAATTATTCGCTTTTTTGAGTCAATCCTTAAATTGCGGTTACTTACTTTTTATATTAGAAATCATACGTGTCTATAAGGTAAAGGCAAAACAAACCGATATGGTTCACATTGGGAATACTACAGGTACTGCGGCTGTTTCATGCCATTGCTCCTGTACCGCTTCTACACTGGCATCAAGAATCGAGAACTATATGAATCCAGCCAACACGTTCAGATTAGGCTCTGCCTTAGTGCTTCTATACAAGAATGACCTGACACATGAATTATGTCAGCCTCTTAAAGAACACTTTGAAACCCTTGTAGCAGTACAAGACTATCAACACGTTGTAGTGGATTTGTCTGAAATGGGTGCCATTGACGAGTCCGGGCTGCATCTGCTTGTGCACTTAAACTCACGCGTGCGCGGCCACGGGAAAATATTGTACCTGCTTTCCCCTCCGCGGCATTTCCTTGAACTACTGCAAAAAAAACAACTGTTACGTTTTTTTAATCTTTTTCGGAATGAGGACGATATGCTTTCTAGTCTTCCTCTCTAGTGGGATGCTTTCGTATGACATACTATTTACGCCACCACTTCGACCCCTTTTTCAATCACACAAAGCTCTCACCAGCTGCCGTATCTCGCGGTCGTGTCGATCATCATTGCCTTGGATACGTACAGAACGTTATTTCCGGTCAAATCATTGCCGAGTTCGTACCAACACCGGAAAACACAGAATTTCTCGACCCACAATTTATTTTTGAATCACCCGTACTTCCTGCAGGGCCTAATACGGTAGTGAACCCAGAAAACAGCCAGCAACTTCTTGCCGCACAAAACGGGTATGTTTTTTACCACGAAGATCTCATTTCAGTTAAAAAACTGTTGAATATTCATGGTGATGTAAACTTCAGCACAGGGAACGTTATCTACGTAAACGATCTTTGTGTTCACGGAACCGTGCGCACAGGCTTTGAGCTGCAGGCGCGTAATATTCTGGCAAAAGATATTGTGGAAGGTGCAACAATTCGTGCGTTGGATGCGTTCACTGCTGAAAGAGGGATTAAAGGCGCTAAATCCTGTGTCATCGATGCGGGAAGCAATATTCGTGCTGGTTTCTGTGAAAATTGCGACCTGCAAGCAGGTAATGACATTTATATTGAGGGGTCGTCTCTTCACACTGAAATGTCACTAAACGGGACACTTATCGTCAAAGGCAGACTGCAAGGCGGTAAGATTTACGCCAACAACATGGTATATGTTGGTGAACAGCTTGGCGGTGGTATCAACACACCTACGTCCATCATAATGGGCTATCCCCCTACTTTAATGCGAAAAATTGAGTGCATTGAGGATAAGATAGATACTGTTAATGAAACCATTAAACAGCTGCTGAAGACCAGCGCTAAAAGTGAACTTCACCGTACTGAAACCCGTGAAAAACTCGAATTTGAAGAGAAACGAATGGGTTCATTACGCAGAGAACAACGGCGCATTATGAAATTAATGAAAAAAAACGCCAACTCAGAACTTTGCCGTGTCATCGTGCCGGGTACCATCCGCCCAGGAGTGGAAATTAGTATCGGCGGGCACTACACCAAAATTAACGATTATCTGGAAAATGTAGCTGTCAGTTTACGAGACGGTGAACTTCGCTTTACATCACCAGCAATTATTAAGAAGTAATTACATGGACATAGCAACAATTATCGGCCTATTCGGCTCATTAGCACTTATCGTCGGTGCTATCGCCGTCGGTGGCAGTCCTGCAGGTTTTATCGACGTACCTTCAATTCTCGTTGTATTTGGTGGTACCGTTGCTGTAGCTTTCATTATGTTCCCTCTCGGCACTGTGCTTGGGTCAATGAAAGTCGGCATGAAGGCTTTTTTCTCTAAGCCTCCAGACCCTATGGATTCTATCGACATTGTTATTAATCTTGCAGAACGGGCACGCAAGGAAAGCCTCGTTTCGCTTGAAAAAGTCAGTATCGACAATGAATTTTTAAAACGCGGCGTTCTCCTTGTTGCGGATGGTACAGAAGAGTCACTCATCCGCTCCGTTATGGAGATCGAAGTTGACATCATGAAGAAACGTCACCGCACTGGTCAGGAAGTATTCAAAGGCATGGGCAACATGGCTCCGGCATTCGGCATGATCGGTACTCTTATCGGTCTGGTACGAATGCTTCAGGCGCTTGATGACCCGTCTTCTATTGGACCTGCTATGGCGGTTGCGCTGCTTACAACTTTTTATGGCGCAATTCTAGCTAACTGCATATTTCTCCCGCTTGCAAAAAAGCTGGAAGAACGCTCCAACGAAGAAGCCATGAACATGGACCTGATGACTGAAGGCGTGCTTTCTATTTTAAATGGCGAGCACCCGAACATCGTGAGAGAGAAATTAAACTCCTTCCTTCCGCCATCAAAACGTCAGGGACGATAGTATGGCTGATTCTCGACAACGCGGTGGGGGGGAACCACCAGCAGAAGAAGGGCTACCGCTTTGGATGGCTACCTTTGCAGATCTTGTGACGCTACTTCTCTGCTTCTTCGTTCTTCTGCTCTCGTTTGCACAGCAAGATGCTAATAAATTTAAAACACTTGCTGGCTCAGTTAAGAACGCATTCGGCATTCAGGTAAAACGAAAAACGGCAAATTTTGCAGCGTTTTCACCAGAAAAATTTGACCGATCAGACGTTAAGCTTGAGAAAGACGATCAGATGATACTAGGTCTGCTGCTTGAAATTAAAAGCTACATGCTCGAAGACCCATCTCTTCACAAAGTGGCAACAGTAACTGCGGACAATAAAGGGCTCATTCTCCGTATTCCAGTAACAAACTTTTTTGTACCTGCTTCTGCTACTCTGAAACCGGGAAGTGAAAAGCTACTGGATGGTGCCATCAACATTCTTAAGCAGCACACCGTTAACATGGTGGTACGCGGGCATACTTCAAATACTGTGGAAGAAACTGATGCATACCCAACAAACTGGGAGCTTTCGTCAGCCCGTGCCGCGGCCTTGCTACGTGCGATCATGTCCCGTTCCAAGCTTCCAGCGTCACGCCTGAAGGCTGTCGGTTATGCAGACTCGCGTCCGTTATTGCCAAACACCACAGAAGAAAACAAAAAGCTTAATAACAGGATGGAATTCTACATTCACCGTCCTCAAGATAAGAGCTGGTAACACACTCTACTGATTTACTTCAAATCAGCTAGACATAGACTTACAAATATAAAGGCGGCTTCCTTCGAAGTCGCCTTTATTGCTGCACGAATCTTTAGAGAACAGTAAGCACCTTTTGCTATAAATTAAGCGAAGCACTAAATCTAAAGTTACCTATCGGCAATTATTGCCCACGACACCACACGTCAATACATTGACTTCATTGTCTATTTTTATGGAACGCTTCTTGCTTTTTATCACAGCAAGGAGTGCCATGATGCAAATTTCGCCTACTGCATATCTAACCAAACAGGTTAGCCGAATTACGACGAACAGTTCCACAGGAACTGATTTCGACGCTATCTTTGACACCGTTCAAAAAAACAGTGCTAAGTATCGTGACAGCAACAATCAGGTTAAAGAGAAAGTAAGACAGTCGTTCCACGACGAGGTCGCCTCGATCAAAAAACTTCCTATCAGTTCGGACGATTTTAGCGCCATTGAAAAGAAGCTTGAAAAAGCTGGAGTTCAAAAAGAAACGCTCAAACGTTTACAAGATCAGGCCGAAGAGCAGTCTCTTACATGGGATAGCCTTTTCGGTATTCTTGAACATACTGCAAAGTTTGAATTCAAGCCCGAGACAGGCACACTCACTCCTGATGCGCAGAATCGTATTTCATCTTTCTTGCAGCAAGCCGGAGTTGACCCAACTCAGACACACGATATCCTCACAGATCTTCAGGCAGGTAAAACTGATAAAGCTTGGAACAGTATCTCTGATGCATTGAAGAACGCTGACGGCACGACTGAGCTTTCCATCACACAGGAAGAGTTACTTGCTCTTGGTAAAGGGCTTCAACTCGACAACAACACGCTTGCCAAGCTTAAAGGCATGGTCACCGACTCTAATAGCACAATGAACAGCACTGATTTAAAACAGCTTGCTGCTCTACTTGATTCTTCTATAGATGCGCAGAGTGCCACAGGCGAAAAGCTACTGGAAGAGATTAAGCAACAGCTTAATCCTCTGATAGCAAAAGCCATTGAAAATGGTGAAAAGGTTTCTTCAGGTATTCACGCCACAAAAGAAGAAAATGCCGCACAAATTTTACGGGCTGATCAAGCGACTGAAAAAAGCCTTGGCTTCATGCACAGTGTCAACAGCAAAGAAGGCACAACGCAGGCACAGCCTACAGCAAATACTGTGGATGCGCAGAACGGACAGGCTACCGCCACCGCTGCTGCAGTTGCAGGTGCTGCTGGTGCAGGAACAGCTGGTTCCGATGCAGATACCTCATCGAACAGCAACCAGAACGGCACTGGCAACACATGGATGAACTTCTTTAATAATGTTGTAGTGGCAGATCTTGCCTCCTCAGGACAATCCACGACGGCTACAATGACTGACCTTCTTAATCAAAACGTTTCAATGAAGCAGACAAACACAACTATTCTGGAACAAATCCAGAACGGGGTATTCAGATCCCTGCGTAGTGGAGTAAGTCAGCTTTCACTGAAAATTGATGCTGCCGACCTTGGACCATTAACCGTGTTGGTATCAACTAAGAATGGTGAAGTTGCCGCAAGCATTCGTACAGAAAATCCTGAAGCTGCCAAAGTAGTACAGGAAAACATGCAGACCCTTCGTGCATCTCTGGAAGCACATGGCTTGAAAGTTGAAAAGCTGGATGTTCAGAGTGGCACTCATAACCATCTCAATGATCAAGGGTGGAACGATGCAGAACAGCACAATGCACAGCAGGAGGCACAGCAGCGCTTCATGGCTAAGCAGCATTTCCGTCAGCTCAAAGATACAAAAGATGACCTGATCAACGGTAACACCCTCGCGCAGCAATCAGCCAGCTCACAAAACGGCCTGTACCTAGTTGCCTAGCAATACTACAAAGCAAAAAAACGGCAGACTGCAAAGTCTGCCGTTTTTTTTATGTACGACCGCATCACATCGGTCATAATACAAAATCAAAGCCAGTTATCTCAATACAATCTGAACATTATCTTTATATGTAAACCCAGTTAGTATTTTGCCCTCATAGAGCGATTGGGACAGACCACACACCATCATCAACAGGTACTTTATTACCATTATCGCCCTGCAGCTCTTTCCACTCCTGCCACCCTGCAAATCCTGCCCCCTTATTATAATCTATAGACTCGGTGCTCGAATTATAAGGAAAAAATGACCTGAATTCTTTATTAAGAACGACTTAATTTTTCCTTATAAAATATTAACACGCTGTTTAGATTGACATTTTTAAAGTTGGCACCTCCATTGCTTTATACATAGCAGTAAAACATGGAGGTTATACAATATGTCTTTAGTTATTAATCACAATATGATGGCAATGAACGCAACCCGCAACCTGAACGAATCTTACGGTAAACTCGCAACATCTACCCGTAGACTCTCTTCAGGACTTCGCGTTGGCACCGCAGCCGACGATGCTGCTGGCCTCGCAATGCGCGAGCTTATGCGTGCAGATATTAAAACCCTTGGTCAGGGTCTGCGCAATGCAAACGACGGTATCTCAATGATCCAAACTGCTGATGGTGGTCTTGGCGTTATCGATGCCAAACTCATCCGCATGAAAGAGCTTGCCGAACAGGCAGCTACCGGTACCTACACCGACGTTCAGCGCAAAATGATCAACCAAGAATACCAGCTCATGGCTAAAGAAATCACTCGTATCGCACAAGATACGGATTTCAACAGCAGAAAATTACTCGCTGGTTCCGGTCAGGAAATTGAAGTTGAAAAAAGTGTTGCTCAAAACAACGCAGCAAGAACAAACGAAGCTACAAAAGTAACCGAAGACGGGAATACTGAAACTTGGTCTAGTGAAGGAACTGTAGCCGAAAAACTCTCTGCAGTTGACGTGGCTTTTGCCACTCAAACAACTGATGCAGATGGCATTACAACTTTTGCTGCTCCTGCCGTAGCTGTTGCTGCCAAGCCATTCACTTATGAATCTCGATCCGGAATCGCAAAAATCACCAATACAGTAAATCAGGCGACAACCGACAGCGCAACAATAGACATGAAGACTGGCGAGCTTGGCACTGGCTTCACGGGTCTTGCAGTTGCAATTACAGCAGCAAACGCTACGTATGCTGAAGCTGGAGCCACAACCAAAGTGGAATCACTTGGAGTCGATGGGAAGTGGACAGAAATTGGTGCAGGCGTCACAGGAGTTGGTGCCACAATTCGTTTCACAATGAATAAAGCTGATGGTTCCGTAATCCGAGACACTTTCTCAGGAAGCAGTGGTACGTTTACTATCGCAGTATCCGGCACTGGTTTTTCTTTAGCAACTACAGCCGACTCAACCACAAGTATCAAAGTTGAATCAGAAGTTGCCGCCTCTAAAACCTTTGAGCACACTTCAAAAACTGGAGTAACAGTTACTAACGACGCTGTTTCTTTCTTTGAGAACAACTCACAAAACATTCTCCCTGCTAAAGCAAACTTTACACATGATGCAAAAACCGGTGAGATTAAAGAAGCTCAAACTGTACAGTCTTCTGCGACAAGCAGCTACGGCTCTGAAAAAACCCCAGTACAAGACTTTACAATTGAAGCTTACAACGAAACTACAAATAGTTGGGAAAAGCTTTCTCTTGGAAGTGCCATTGGAGACACTCTCAATATTCCTGAGTCTGTTAAAAAATTCCGCATTTCTGCTGAATTCAGCGACAACCAGATGGTTCGCGACACATTCTCTAACAACACAGGTGGCAAGTTTACCGTAACCAAAACTCAGTACGGTATGGATCTGGGAATGACTACTGGTGCTGGTGCACAGGATTCTTCTACCCAGTTGAACGTTAAATCTGAAGATCTGGTTGTTGTAAACGTACACTTCGGTTCCGGTAGCCAGGAAACCGACAGCTACAATACTTACATCAACATGGCGACTGCTAAGTCCCTTGGTGTTGGTGAAGAAGCAGGCGACAATATCGAGACTCAGGACAGTGCAAAGAAAGCTTTGGACAACCTGACTATCGCTATCCGCAGAAAAGACGAAATTCGTGCAGAAATCGGTTCCACTCAGAACCGCCTCTCTGCAACCATCGAAAACGTGTCTATCCAGAAAGAGAACCTGCAGGCTTCTGAGTCCCGTATCTCTGATGTGGACGTAGCAACTGAAATGACTGAATTCAACAAAACTCAGATCATGACAAACGCTGCAGTATCCATGCTCGCACAGGCTAACTCCCTGCCGAAAATGGCTCAGAAACTCCTCGACGCACGCTAATAGCGAACGTCCCCCTTATACATATAAAAGCCGGGGAAATTTCCTCGGCTTTTTTTCCAACGCATTTGCATAGAGTCGTTTTTCTAAACGGCACCATCACTGCTGTAGATAGCTTTGTAGAACACGGAGGTTATACAATATGTCTTTGGCCATTAACCACAATATGCTGGCAGTAAATTCCCAATACAGCCTTAACCAGAGCTACGGCGGCATAGGAAAATCTACCGAGCGCCTTTCTTCCGGTCTTCGTGTTGGAACAGCAGCAGATGATGCAGCAGGCCTTGCCATTCGCGAGATTATGCGTGCAGATATTAAAACTCTCGGTCAGGGATTGCGTAACGCAAACGACGGCATCTCCATGATCCAGACAGCAGATGGTGCACTTGGTGTTATTGATGCTCAGCTCATCCGCATGAAAGAGCTGGCTGCACAGGCAGCTACCGGCACATTCTCTGATGCTCAACGTGTGCTGATCAATCAGGAATACCAGAAAACAGCTTTAGAGGTTACCCGTATTGCCGAGAGTAGTGTATTTAACACTAAACACTTACTGAATGGCTACCAGCACAATTTCACAGTAGAAAATGCAACGCCAACGGTTACTGGTACAGCTGTTGTTGATGCGACGACCAAAGCTATATCCACTATCGGCGCTGGTGACACTGCTACGTTCACAAACAGAAACGAAGACGGCTTTGCTGTTACCACTACTGCTACATTCTCACACAAAGGAACAGGCGGCGCGGTTCCAACGAATGGCACCTATACCTACAACGCAGATGGCACCACTTCTATTACACCTGAACCGCAAGCTGTTGCTGGTGATCAGGAACTTGTAAGCACTGAAGTGTATAGCCTGAGTAAGCAGTATGAACCAAGCGACGCCACAAGCGTTCGCTACGAAATTTCTTCAGACGGCGGCAAAACTTGGAAAGATTTGCCTACCACCGGTACCGTAGCAACAAACGCCGGTGAACAACTTCGCGTTACCGCAGATTACCCTAAGGGTGAAATCACTGAAACCTTTGTTGACCCAAGCAGCACTGATCCTGCACTTGCTGGGGATGATGGAAAAATAGCATTTGTATATGATGCTGCAACCCACACCGTAAGTTATACCACCGTACCGTTGCACACAGCTCCACCAACTCTCACTGAAGCACAAGTTGATGAGAATGGTGCACAGGCTAAGAAAGATCTCTCAACAGTACAGAGCAATATCAAAACCGACTCTGCTGCAACAATCAAATTCACCTTCGGCGCTCGTAACGAATCAACAGATCATTACGGTATTAAGATAGATAAAGTCAGTGCAAAATCATTAGGTATCGGTAACGATGCCGGCGACTCTGTATTAACACAAGAAAGCGCACGCAAAGCACTGGACAATCTTTCAGCAGCTATCACTAAAAAAGATGCTATCCGTGCTCGCATCGGCGCAACGCAGAATCGACTGGCAGCAACCATTGATAACATTGCCATCCAGCGCGAAAATGCTCAGGCATCTGAATCTCGTATTTCCGACGTAGATGTTGCAAGCGAAATGGTTGAATTTAACCGTAAGCAGCTCATGGCAAATGCTGCTATGTCTATTCTGGTACAAGCAAACTCTCTGCCGGAAACAGCACGCCAACTGCTTAGTCAGTCCTAATCAGATTACAAAGAATAAAAAAAAGCCGGAGAAATTCTCCGGCTTTTTTTATTGGCTCGTATATCGTCAGCTATACATCAAGCCTGTCGAGTGCAATGCTGGCTGCATACTGCTCTGCACGTTTTACGCTAGGACCTTCCGCGATAATCACGGTTCCATCTGGTAAACCAAGCTCAACCTCAAACACCTTTGCGTGTTCAGGGCCTTTGCTGCTTTTAAGCGTATATGATGGACGGTCTTTAAATTTTTTCTGTGTCAGTTCCTGCAAACGGCTTTTGTAATCTTTTGCTTTTGTGTTTTCAGGTTCATTAGGCCACTTGCCTTCAAACACGTTGTCAATATACGCCAGCGCGCTGTCATATCCGCCATCAAGGAATACCGCACCAAGCACTGCCTCGAACGCATCACTCAATAAAGAATGTCTGTCACGCCCGCCCTGTGCTTCTTCACCTTTGCCAAGCTTCAAATATAACTCAAGCTGCATTTCAATTGCCAGATTCGCGAGAGACGGTTTACTTACCAGCTTCGCGCGCATGCGGGTTAATATGCCTTCTCTAGCCTTAGGAAACTTGGCGAACAAGCGTTCGGAAACGCAAATTTCAAGTACTGCGTCGCCTAAAAATTCTAATCGTTCGTTATGTTCTATCGCACCACCATTTTCATTCGCAAATGAACTGTGCGTAAGAGCTGTTTCAAGCAATGAAATATCAGTAAATGTATAACGAATATGGTCTTGCAATCTTTCGAGCATACTATCCTTCTCGCACACAACGGTGCTTTTCTGCTAATAAATGCCTGGGTAAAAAAGAAAATAACAGCCTTTTCTACACAATTCTTATCAACAGCATACTGTGATCGTATAAGTTTGCATTGGCGGATATCTTTTTTTTGTCCTTATGTAAATACAGATGCTATTTTTCTATCAATTATGTCTAAAAACACGTAATAAGCATTGCAATTGTGCAACATACACTACACATTCATACCATACACTCAATTAGATATACGAACAGACGGCTCCTCGGACAGCCTGAACCGAAAAACAGTGAATATCTTCCTTGATTTTCTCTGATATAATACGGCAAAGTGTAACTCGCATTTTAGCTCAAACTGCTTTGTCTGTTTTATTATACTTTTTTAGTCCGTCGTCTATTCACGACTGACTACTTTTTATGATATTGTCCCGAGATCTGTGTTAGCACTTTCTGCTCAATTGCGCATACGTAACACAGTACGGTTATATAGTTTTTTGACAGGAGGACGCAATGGCTGCAGGAATTTACATTGGCTCAACATCCGGATATTCCGGTAAAAACATGGTTGTTATGGGCATTGGTCTGCGTCTTCAAAAAGAAGGGTTTGATGTAGGTTACATGAAACCAGTGGGCGCTGTACCGGAAGAACGTGACGGAGTGCTTGGTGATCAGGATGCTTTTTTTGTTCAGGATATTCTTGGACAAGACGCACCACCGCAGTTCGTCAGTCCGGTCGTAGTAACACAGGACTTTAAAGTCCGTGCGTTCAGCGGGCAGTTTGATGACCTTATGCCGTCAATTAAGCACGGCTATGAACAGCTTTCACAGGGCAAAGATGCCATGATTGTTGCAGGCTCCGGCTCCATGTACTCTGGCCGCTATTGCAACATTGACGGCATGCGCGTTGCCAAAGCACTCGGCCTGCAAATCATCGTTATCGATCGACTCGATAAAGAATTGAACTACGACTACCTCGTCGTGCTCAAAGATGTTCTCGGGGACAGCCTCGCAGGCGTTATCTTAAATGATATTCCTTCCAGCTTTATGAATGAAGTGGATGGACTCATTAAGCCATTCCTCGAACGTAATGACATTAAAGTACTCGGCGTGATACCAAAAGATCCGCTTATGGGCGCGATCAAAGTTAGTGACCTTGCAGAACGCCTCGGCGGTAAGGTTATCTCCTGCCCGTCCAAATCTGGGAAAGTTGTTGAAAACTTCCTCATCGGCACCATGCAGGTTGAAAACTTCATGACGCACTTTAGAAAGAATAAAAATTCCGCCGTTATTGTAGGTGGTGACCGTTCCGACGTGCAGCTTGTTGCCCTTGAAGGCAACTGCCCGTGCCTCGTGCTTACCGGTAACCTTTACCCTAACGACATTATTCTCACCCGCTCAGAGGTGCTGAATATCCCTATTGTTGTTGTTCGCGACGATACCTATACCGTGGCAAAAAAGATGGAAACAATCCTTTCCAGACACAAATTGCGCGATGTTATTAAAATCCGTCAGGGCGCTCAGCTTGTGAGTTCCTCAATCGATTTTGAATACATCAAAGAACGTATGGGACTGACTAACAGATAATTTTTTAGTTTGTTGCTCAGACGGCTGGGGAAGTCTTGTTAACGCTAGATTTTCACAGCCGTCTTTCAAAAACTTGCAGCAGCAAGTACCCGCACACAGATTTTTCACGGATTCACGATGCTCTTTAATTTCTTCAGGATATCCCGTCATCAATAGCATCTCAACATTCTGAACAAGAACTATGAATGTCCACAACTAGCCCACAACACAACGCGCTACCTTTTCGTACAGCACTTCCTTATCTTAGCTTAATTGCGCTCATTTTCTATTTCAACTGTGTGGAACGGGCACTCCTATCACCACTGCTTGTTTCTATTCAAAAAGAATTTCATTTCTCTTACACACTGACAACCAGCTTACTTGTTGTGCGCTCGCTTGGATTAAGTGTTAGCCTTTTCGCAAACAGCTTTCTTGCTACCCACTTCACACATAAGCACATCATTACTGCATCCATATTTTTTTCCGGTGCAAGCTTTGCCCTGCTGTCCCTCACAACAACCTATCTGCAATTGCAGCTTGGTTTACTGTTCTTTGGGCTTTCTGCTGGGCTATACTTTCCATCCGGCATGGCAACACTTGCCTCCCTTGTTGAAAAAGACGATCTAAGCAAAGCATTCTCCATCCATGAACTCGCACCCAATCTCGCATTCATCACTGCACCGTTCATTGTAGAAATTATGCTCATGTTCACAGACTGGCGCGGCTCCATGCGGTATGTTGGCATATCGGCAATGCTACTTGCCATTATCTTTGCGCTATTCAGCAAAGGAGGCACAGGTAACGGAGCACCGCCACGCTTTGCCACCCTCAAACGCATCATCACCAGACGTAACACATGGATCTTCTTTGTGCTTGCCGGCATCGGTCTTACGCTAGAAATTGCGCCGTATTATGTGCTGCCACTGTTTTTGGTTGATCAACAGAATATGACAAGTCCAGAAGCAAACAACCTGCTTGCCATATCAAGACTGGCAACACCATTCATGGCGCTTTCTGCCGGCTTTGTATCCAGCAAAACAGGGGTTAAACCTCTACTTTTCACAGGACTGTTGTTAAGCGGTGTATCACTTACACTCATGGCAACAACGCAAGGCGCACTCCTCACAACAGCAATAATTGCACAACCACTATTCCCAGCTATTCTATTTCCGGTCATTTTCAAGGTTTTTTCGGATTTCTTTCCACCGGAAGAACAGTCGCTTGTTCTCGCATTTACCATGCCCTTTATTGGCTTCATCGGCTCAGGTATCATGCCGAACTTTTTGGGGTACTGCGGCGACGTGTTCTCCTTTGAGGCTGGTTTTGGAATACTAAGCGCGCTTACCTTCGCAAGTATGCTCGCGCTATTCATTACGCCATCAAAAGATTAGCACACTGAATAACTTGACAGTTGCAGAACGAATACCTACCTAAAGCCGGAACTTACTTTAAGGAGCAGAACATGGCTTATGAAATTAAATTAGTTAAATTGGTGAGCGGCGACATGCTCATTGGCAAAGCAAACGTTGAAGATAACATGCTTACCGATGTTGCGGTGTTACAGACCGTTCCTACTCAGCAAGGCGTACAGATGATGCTCCTGCCTTTCGGGTACCCGTTCGAGCAAGATTTCGACGCTAAAATTTCTACCGCACACGTAATCTACGAATACAAAGAGTGTCCGGAAGATCTTAAAACAAAATATCTCGAAGCTACTTCTAACCTTACCGTTTCCACCGGTGGTCTTGGCAACCTCGACCTTCAGGGTGGCGTAGGCGGCAATGTTAGTAACATCTCTCAGCTTCTGAAAAAATAATTACGCTATTTTACTACAGTTTCTAAGAGGCGGCATTTTTGTCGCCTCTTACCTGTTTTGCACGACATAACTTTTTACGATACCTCTCGAAAGTGAGAACGTGTCGCAAATAAAAAGCGCCGTTACCTTGCCAAAGGTATAAAAATAAGGACATTCCATGCGTGAATTGCTGCAATTGGTTCCAAAGCCAAGCCGTTACCTCGGCATTGAAGAAGGAACCGTTCATAAACAAGGTAAAGACATTTCCATCCACACCGCACTTGCATTTCCAGATATGTACGAAGTGGGTATGTCATACCTTGGTCAAAAGATTCTTTACGGAATTCTCAACGAGCGTGAAAACTGGTGGGCAGAACGCGTTTTCACCCCGTGTGTAGATACCGCACAAGTTCTGCGTGACCACAACACACCGCTTGCAACGCTGGAATCCGACACACCTCTTGGCGACCTCGACATGGTTGGCTTCCATGTTACTCACGAGCTTTGCTACACAAACATTCTGTACATGCTCGACTTAAGCAATATCCCGTACCGCACAGCAGATCGTGGCGACACACTCGACACACCGATCATTATGGCTGGCGGCGGTTGCACCTTATCTGCCGAACCGCTTGCACCATTCATGGATCTCATGACTCTTGGTGAAGGCGAGTTCATGATGGTAGAATTGCTTGAAACCCTTGAGCAGTGCAAAAAAGAAAACTCATCACGACACGAATTTCTCCTTCGCGCGGCAAAAATCCCGGGTGTATACGTACCTTCCTTCTTTGAAGAAAAAGAAGCAGGTGCCATGCTCGTGCCGACGGAAGACATTACCGCACGTCCTACCCGCCGAGTAGTTCCGGAAATGGATGATGCTAAGTTCCCTACCAGCCAGCCGATTCCTTTCGGTGCCGTACATAGCCGCCTTGCGCTTGAAATCGCACGCGGTTGTACTCGTGGCTGTCGTTTCTGTCAGGCAGGTATGACCTACCGCCCTGCACGTGAACGTTCCGTAACGAACGTGGGGCAAATCGTACAGGAAAGCCTCACAACAACAGGCTACGACGATCTTTCTTTCCTCTCTTTATCCACCGGTGACTTCTCCGCTCTTAAAGAGCTGTTTATGAACACCGTAGATCGCTGTACACAGGAACAAGTTTCCGTATCATTGCCTTCTCTGCGCGTTGGCTCCATTGATGATGACATCATGGAAAAAATGGCATCCATCCGCCGCACGGGTGCGACCCTTGCACCGGAAGCAGGCAGCCAACGTCTTCGCGACGTAATTAACAAAGGCATTACAGAAGACGCCATCATAACCCACGTACGTAAACTCTACCAGCACGGCTGGCAGCAGGTTAAACTGTACTTCATGATCGGCTTACCGACTGAGACCTACGAAGACCTTGATGAAATTGTAGAGCTTTGCCGCAAAGTACGCAGCGCAGCTGGCAGAAAAATGCAGGTAACCGCAGGCATCTCCCCATTTGTTCCAAAGCCGAACACTCCGTTCCAGTGGGAACCACAAATTTCTTACGAAGAAATTCGCAACCGTATTTTCTACCTTCGCGACCAGTTCAAGAAAGAAAAAAATATGCGTATGCGTTGGCATGAGCCAGAATCCAGCCTTCTCGAAGGCATCTTCTCCCGTGGTGATCGTCGTCTCGCGGACGTTGTAGAAACCGCCTACGCCAAAGGTGCTGTATTCAGCAGCTGGATTGAGCATTTCTCCGTTGATCCGTACCTCGATGCACTCAAAGAGCACGGACTTACCATTGAAGAGTACACAGGCGGTCGCGACACCGAAGCAGCCCTTCCGTGGGATCACCTCAACAACGGCGTTAATAAAGACTTCCTCCTTCGTGAACTCAAACGTGCGAAAGAAGAAAAAATTACTGACGACTGTCGATACGGAGCATGCCGTGCCTGTGGTGCCTGTGACAAAGGTGCACTTGAGTCCGAACTGGAACGTCTTACCGAAGACACCACATACCGGAACATTCTCAACAACGATGCACGAGATCAGGAAGCACACGAGATCGAACTGGACGAAAAAGGCCGAATTGTCATTAAGTCCGCTGTTTCAAACAAGCCGCCAAAGCTTGCAGAACATCTCACTGTTAAAGCTGCGCATCTGCGCATCTGGTACAGCAAAGAAGGCGCAGCCATTTTCCTCTCACAGTTGGAACTGCAATCCATCTTCGAACGTATTTTCCGTCGTGTAGATCTTCCGCTCACCTTTTCTCAGGGCTTCCATCCGCTGCCGCTCATTTCATTCGGTCGCGCGCTGCCAATCGGCGTAACAAGCAAAAAAGAATGGGTAAACATCTTCATTCGTGAGCCATTCACACCAGAAGAAGTCTTCAAAAAGCTCATCCCTGCGTTACCTACCGGCATGTACCCAGTTGCCGTAGAAAAGCTCACCTTGTCCAAAAAACAAGACCAGCCATACGCAGAAACTTTTAGTGTTGAATACGTTGGTGACGAAGCACGCAGAGACGATTTCATTCAGGCATTCAAAGACATGCTTGAAGAAGAATCCATCATGTGGACACGTCCTACCAAAAAAGGTGACCGCACCATGGACGTACGTCCTGTGTTCGCGAAGGTTATCTTCAACGAAGACAACATCACCATCACCCTCGACTGGACAACCAATTACGTGTCACCAGTCAACATAGTTAAAGCCATCACACCAGGCTTCGACATCCTTGATTTTAAAATGACCAAGCTTGATCAGCACATGCCTTAGCAGCTGATTCAAAAATAAGTTAATAGAAGAAGGAAAGCCCGTCACAATGTGACGGGCTTTTCTATTATTGACCTACGGCGCTTACTCTTTCCCACCAGGATGTGCTTTGTCGTAAACTTCAACGAGTTTGGCAATGGTAAGATGCGTGTAGCGCTGTGTGGTGGTGAGACGTGCGTGACCGAGTAGCTCTTGAACACTACGCATGTCGGCTCCAGCTTCAAGTAGATGCGTTGCGAAAGAATGGCGCAGACTGTGCGGTGATACGGCTTGCGGCAACCCTACGCGCTTGCAGAGGTCTTCTATGAGCCGTAATGCCTGACGCCGGTTAAGCCTGCCACCGCGGGCACCGAGAAACAACGCAGGCTCCTGCCCTGTTCCGTCGAGTTTGCTTCGAACGGAGATCCATGCGTTCATGGCATCTTTTGCAGTGTCTGAAAGAGGCACGACGCGATCTTTTTCACCTTTGCCTGTCACTCGCACTATGCCTGAGTTCACGTTGATATCATACAGGTCGAGTCGCAGCGCTTCAGATATGCGTAATCCAGAACCATACAGAAGCTCGGCTAATGCGAGATCGCGTAACAATTGCTCTTCACCATAAGCGCGCTTGCGGGTGGATTCTGCTGCTACTTGCTTCTTTTTATTCAGTACTTCAAAAGTTTGATCAACGTTGAGAGCTACCGGATGTTTTTGCGGTGCTTTAGGGTTACGGACACCCTCGGTTGGGATATTTTCGATAAGCTTACGCTTTGCCATATACTTGAAAAACCCACGCAGCGCAGAAAGTTTGCGCCCCATGGAAGTTTTGCCAATTTGTACACGATGCAGTTCAGCTAAAAAACCGCGAATATGCTCACGCCCTATTTTTTCTGGCGTATCGAGTGTATTTTGAGTCCGATGAAGATACGTTTCAAACTGGAACAAATCCCGTGCGTACGCTTCAATAGTCGCACCTGAATATCCTTTTTCAATACTTAAGTGCCCTATATACATTTCCGCCATATCAGGCAGGTCGGGTAATTCACTATCAAACGTATCGTCCGCAAACATGTTCTTCTCCATCTAATCTGAGATGTCGCAACGTCACTTTTTATAGAAACAATAAACTTTGAAAGACGATTATTCGCCGTTAACAGTAGAAAATTGGTATCTGAAAAATACTGATGTACCAGAGGATTACTAAACTTTTGCGTACTTCATTCCCGGAACCTGCCTCACTATCCCCGCCACTTCGAGCATTAAGAGTGCAGTGCTTATCTGCGATGCAGGTACGCTGAGCATTCTGCTAAGCACATCTATATGCACAGACTCTTCGCCTGTTAGTAGCAAAATTATCCGGTCATCAAGCGGCGCATCTGGATCAATAACTTTTTCGTCCAACGGCAGAATATCGGAATGTACCCAAAGTTTAGCCTTAGGAAGCACGACATCATTCTTAGAGCTTGAAACAGAATCTGCATTCACGGTGCTTAGATTCAGCTCATGTGAAGCAGCTCCCGTTATTCCAGAATCATCACCCGCAATAGGCGCTGTCAAAGGAATTTCGATTACTTCAGGAATCGCTCGAAGCTGTTCTTCAATGCTCAGTTCGCGTTCCATGACTTGTTCATTACAATCGGGTGCAGCGGGATCAGACTCATCAAAAATAGACTCAGCAGGCTGAGTAGATTCTTCAAGTTTAACAATATCTTCAAGCTTAATATTTTTCTCTGGCTTAATAATTTTTTCAAGCTTAGCAGTTTCGTCAACGTCACGGTTTTCGTCAACGTCATGAGGTTCGACTCCAACACATACAACATCAGCAGTCTCCGTTTCTGGGACTTCTGGCATCGGAGCTACAGCAGAAAGCTGCTTAGACGAACTTGTGGTCGAGATATTCCCTGTTCTGGTGAAGTTATCAAGCGAAATTCCGAGCAACGGGGCAATAGATACAAGAATATCGTCGCAAGCGAACACAGCGGTTGCACCCTGACGGATCAGGTCATGACATCCGGATGAAGAGCGAGCCTGCATACGCCCCGGCACAGCAAAAACTTCGCGTCCTTGCTCCAACGCATGGCGTGCAGTAATCAGGCTACCACTTTTAGGTGCAGCTTCGATAACAAGCACACCAAGAGACAAGCCGCTGATAATACGGTTTCGTAAAGGAAAATTACGTCCTTCTGGCGGCATATTGGGAGGAAATTCAGTAACGATGATGCCGCGCTCTGCAACATCAAAAAACAAATCTCTGTTTTCAGGCGGGTACACATGCGAAATACCAGTACCAAGTACAGCAACCGTGCTTCCCCACCCTGAAAGAGCATGGGCATGAGCAACAGAATCAATACCGCGCGCAAGGCCGGAAACAGTCGTTACACCGGAGGCAGACAACGTTCTGCTCAGCATCTCCGTGGTGCGTATTCCGTCTTTAGAACAACGTCTGGAGCCGACAACCCCGATGGACGGATTCGTCAGCAACGAAACATCGCCTTTATAGTACAGAAACAATGGAGGGTCAGGGATTTCACGCAATAGGTCAGGGTACATCGGATCAGACCAAAGCAGCACTTCGCAGGCAACCTGCGCAGCATTCTCCCACTCTTTTCGTGCCTGTTCCCGCCACTGGTTGCTAAGCACAGCCTGTACTACCTTTGCGGAAATAGAAGCACGCGCAGACCAGCCTTTAATATCTTTCATGGCGGCGTTGGCAGAACCATACTCAACTAGAAGCCGCTTAGCAGTTCTAAATCCTATGCCAGCAGTATACCGTAGCGCCAATGACGCCCAAAAATCTTCTCGTCTATCTTCCGACAACGTCGCAAGGCAGCTTACAGGAGTTGCATTCATATCTATATATTAAATACCGGAAAGCATTTTGCGGGCAAGACGCGCTTCGTTCGATTTTGGATATTTCTCAACCACTTTAAGAAGGTATCGACGCGCTTCAGAAAAATCATCCAGCCGCTCATAGGAATAACCAATTTTCAACATTGCCGCCTGTGCTTTGCTGTTATCAGGAAAACGGCGTAGCACTTCGCGGAACAAGTCCACAGCAATGAGATAATCTTTTTGCGAATAGAAGGACTCACCCACCCAATACACAGCATTAGGTATAAGTGGATCATCCGGAAATTCAGTTAAGAACTCTTCAAGACGCTCGCGCCCCTCTATGTAGCTTCCTTTCTCAAGAAGCTGCAAGGCATGTTTATACATGGAAGTAGAACCGGTCTTCTTTACAGGCGGGCGAACACTTCTTTTAGGAGTCTGAGGAGCAATACGCGGCACAGAACTAGCCAATGTAGATTTTGGTACTGTGGCTGTTTTCACAACAAGAGTTGGTACAGACTTTTTGGCGGGCTGAACCAAGGCCGTTGCAGATGGCTTTACAGATGAAGACACGGAAGGCACGCGTGCATTTGCTTTCGCCAAAGCAGCAGGACTTCGATTCGATTCAAGAGATTTTGCTACAACTAATTTTTTTGCATCAACATTTTTTGAGCCAGAACTTCGCTTAACAGCTTTTTGAGTTCCGCGAATAGATGTCGAATCGCTAAGGTCGTCTCCCTCACTCTGTTTCGGAGCATTAGCACTGCGAGGTGATGTAAAAACATGCACATCCGATGTTAGCTGAGCAGAAGAGCCGATCAATTCTTTTTGCGACGGCACAGGAAGGCCCAGTTGCTTCTCTAAATTTGCAATACGCGTCGAAAGACCAGCTTCGCGCAACGCAGCATTCTCCCTAAAATCCAGAAAACGTTGCTCCAAATTTTCCATACGCCACTTAGTACTTGCCACATCAGTATGCATAGTCGCAGTACTACACCCGCTACATACTAATATTATACTACCTACAAATAACCGCCGAATCATTGCCACTCCTCTATGCCTGCCTATTACTACCAAGCTATTTCCCGAATGCAGCAGTGATAACTACACCTGCAACCCAATATAACGCGCAGCATACCTTCAATCTGTTTTCAACTGAAGTTATTTTTTCAAGAAAGAACACCTGTTACAACTTTTTTAGTGCATACTGACAAGCACAGGGAAACTTGCTTTTCGTGTATAAATGGTGCAATAAACCATTGCTCGGCATAGAAGCCGTGCAAATGCATCCAAAGGAGTTCTTGTAGCATGAATGGGCTACTCAACGACCCTCAGTTTTTAGGACTTAGACTTGCAGGCTTTTTAGTCATCATGACTGTTCTCGCCGTGCCGTCTCTTCCTCTTATTTCTGCTATCAGCCAGAGCATCGCAAAATCTCAAAAAAAGAGTTTCTACGATAAATTCGGCAAGCAGCTTACACGTATGTGTCTCGTTTTCGGTGGCACCACGCTGGCAATACTCGTCCTTGGAGTTGCCCGCTACCTGACAGTTGATCCGATTATGCTGCAAGGCCCGTATCAACTGCCGCTGATTATGACGATCGGCGTTACCGCACTCGCCTCAGCCGTCTTGATCGTGTACTTCAAGGCTTGGAAAGCAATGCGCAAACAAAAAGGCGCGCATATAACTCTTGGACTGACAAGTTCTGCTCTCTTGTTCTGTGCAGTTATCTGCATTGCAATGTTTGCAAACGTGCTTCAGTCCGTTGAGCACTTCCTTCCTTCTGTTGGAACACCACTCGAGATACTGACCGCGCTTGTGGCAGCCGCAAGTTCAAAAGCATTCATCACCTATATCAGTCTTGGTCTCATCACAGGTTTCGCCCTGTGCGGCACCTTCGGGCAAATGTACCTGATATCCCGTAGAGAAAAGGACGATTTCGGTCGTGACTACTACAAATTTGCAATACCATACGCAGCAAAATGGGCCATTGGTGGCACAATGCTTCAGCTTGCAGCTTCCGCTGCACTGCTTACAGCTACCCACCTGTCCGTCCTTACTGAACTCATAACCACGAGTATGTTTAACGACCTGTTGCAGAACCCCATTGTAATGGCGTGGGCTTTTGCCCTTATTCTGCCTGTCTTTGCCTGCATTCTCTGGACATTTATTGTAGTAAGCGCAACACCTATGCGCAGAAAAGTCAGCATATACTGTGCCGGAATCGTCATGGTTATTGCCGACATCAGTCTATTGTTCGCAGCCTACATTGGCATCATGATGACCATGGTTCAGCCAATAGTTATTAGCTAGCGTCCAACACACTGCGAGTTTTAAGAAAGCCCGACGCGGATAGTGTCGGGCTTTCTTTTTTCCTCACACTTTTTACACAATTAGAACTCGTAGCTGTCCTTACACTTTTGTACAAAAGTCGTTGACAACATATGTTAATCTGTTCAAATATTCTTCAGATTGACTGCATATTGGTGAACCACCAATTTGAATTATAAACGGTATGCAACCGGATAGAAGAGGATTCTGGAATGGATTTTAAACTTGATTTGCTCCCTGAAGAAAAACGGAATCACGAATGTTTGTTAGAGCTTGAAACACTCTCATTCGGCCAAATGCGTAGTGACCATATGTTCGTTTGCGATTACGAAGATGGCGAATGGAAAGACGCGCGCATTATTCCTTATCAGGACTTCTCTATTGCCCCTGGCGCAATGGTACTCCATTACGGTCAGGCTATCTTTGAAGGTGCAAAAGCATTTCAGCGCAATGATGAGCTGTTCACATGGCGCTTCGATAAAAATGCAGAACGCCTTAACGAATCTGCACGAATTCTCTGCATGCCTGAAATTCCAGTAGATCTTCAGGTTGAAGCACTTAATCGTCTACTCGACGTTGAACGTAACTGGTGTCCAAACATTGAAGAATCTTCTCTGTACATTCGCCCGTTCATGTTCGCGACACAGGACTCCCTTGGCGTGCATCCAAGTGCTAAATACACTTACTGTATCATGCTTTCTCCAAGTGGCCCGTACTACGCTGGCGGCTTCAGCAACACAGTTACCCTGCTCGTAACAGAAAAATTCCACCGCGCTACACCAGGCGGCACCGGTGCTGCTAAAGCATGTGGCAACTACGCTGCGTCCCTGCGTGCACAGGAATTTGCTAAATCAAAAAATTGTGCTCAGGTACTCTACCTTGATACATCCAATACCTACCTTGAAGAAGTTGGTGCAATGAACCACTTCCACATCATGAAGGACGGATCTATCATCATCCCTGAATTTACTGACACAATCCTTAAGTCCATCACTTCTCAGTCAGTGCTGGAACTTTTCCCGAATGCTCGTCAGGAACGCATCAAAATTGCTGATTTCCTCGAGCAGATTGAAAACGGTGACATCATCGAAGCTGGCGGTTTCGGTACCGCAGCAGTAATTACCCCAGTTGGTAAATACGTAACCGACGATGGCAAAGAATATGCTGTAGGTAACGGCGAAATTGGTGAACACACCCGCGCTATCTACGAAAAATACGTAAGCATGCAGCGTGGCGATACCGAAGCTCCAGAAGGCTGGCTCGTTCAGGTTCCTCGCTACTAGCACCACCCGCTCTAGATCATCAAAAAGGCGTCCTTTTGGGCGCCTTTTTTTGTGGTTAACTCAATTTTAGTTCTGTATTGAATGCCTTCGGCGAGGGGGGCGCTGCCCCTCCACCCCGCAAGAGGAGCCCTCTTGACAGCACAACGCGACGAACTTCATTTGTTCTATCCTAACTTACCAGCGCGATTCTTATTTACTATATAACACCTGATGATAAAAGATAAAAACATTATAGGCAGCTACCTACAGCTGTCGTATTTAAACCTTATCAGTGCTATTTATCACTGGGAGAATATATGAAGGAAGTTGTTGATGACATCATAATGATAAACGAGATGCATAAAAACTTTTGGTCAAATGCACGCGGGTGGGCTCCTGACAACTCAGCTGACCTATTGGACACAGCTCAACTAGATTGGCAAATATCTCTAGCTCACTGTCTCAAGAAATGGATAGACCATTCCAATTTATCATCAGGAGAATTAATTTTAGCTTGGGCAAACCTTGGAGCCTTAGTCGAAGGTACGCTAAAATTATTCTACTGTATATATTTGAATGATTATCTTAAGCACCCGAATAAGAAAAGAAATGAAAGAATTATTACACCAGACAAGCTAACTTTCGAACCACTCAAAATCCTTTCAAGCAAACATGCCAACTTCGATGAAACTACAATTTCTTTTTTAAACAACATTCAAAAACATAGAAATATCATCCATGCATTCCAAGCACGGCCATCTAATTCAATTGGAACAACTGATGACCTGTTTGATTCAATATATAGCTACCACTTATTTTTAAAAGAAATTGACCTCCGGCTCCCTTATCCAGATTGAGTATTCTAAATATACTCATAAAAACACACTAGTTTCACTTACCAACCTCTGACTATCAAAATAAAAAAAGCCCCTGCCTATGAGAGACAGGGGTTTTACACACCGAAATTTGTTGTAGTAGCTAAAAAGCAGTTACTAGCGACGAGGCTCGCGTGCTTTAGCTTCGGAAAGAGTTGCTGGGCGACCCATCAAGTTTTTTCCATTAAGGGTTTCAATTGCAGCGTCTGCTTCATCAGCATCCATGTCTACAAAGGCAAACCCGCGGGAACGACCAGTTTCCTGATCTTTCATAATGCGTACACGGATTACGGTGCCACATTCTTCAAAGAAGTCACGCAAGTCGTCATCTTCAGCAGACCATGCAAGGTTGCCAACAAAAATACTTTTTACCATCTGATTCTCCATAAAATTTCACGGCTCTCCCGTGGTTCTGCTGCAATATACCGAAATTGGGAGTGGTCGCAACGAAAATATACGCCCTACAAAATATCCCGCAGAATATTCTTCCTCCACAGCCTTACCCTGTGCTGACATCCCCTTGCACCACCTACAAGCTCTACACAGCTATGGCTCTCGACACAAAAAAAACTACGTAACCGAGACACAAATCAAACTAATCAAACCAAAAAAACTGCCACCTAACAGCCCACGCCCAAGGTCGTGAGGCATAAGCCAGACAAACGAAAATAAAAGGTTAAACTAACAATCCGAGGTAGTGGCACATAAGCCGCGTGAGACCATAATATACGGGCTAACCTCGCTAATAAAAGTTTTAGGAGAGTCCAGAGAAACCCTTTTTCCAAAGCGGTAGCTGTTCTCGAAGAATGAGAGATTACAGATAGCGACAGTGTAACAGGATTCTCTGACCGTCGGAAACATCACGCTGATAGGCGCTGCCAGAGGCATCACACTGACGAGACACCCCGCTGATAAGCGCCGCCAGAGGCTTCCCCACCCGTGACCATCGCAAAAAAAGAACAAAAAAGGGGACAGCTAACGCTGCCCCCTTTGGGAATCTATATTGTTCGACTTAGCTAAGCCAGTCGTTCAATTCTGCAATCTGTGCTCTTACAGCATCGGGGCCAGTACCACCCTGAGTTCTGCGACGAGCAACAGCATTTTTGTAGGAGAGTACTTCGTACACATCATCTGCAATCAGATCAGAAACAGTGTTGAACTCTGCGATGCTGAGATCTTCGAGTCCTTTATTTTTGTCTTCTGCAAGCGCCACCGCAGCGCCGGTGATGTGGTGAGCTTCACGGAACGGAACGCCTTTGCCTACAAGATAGTCAGCGAGTTCTGTTGCGTTAAGGAAGCCCTGTTTGAGCACTTCTTCCATGCGTTTTGTATTGAAACGCAATTCGGAGAGCATACCTGCCATGATGGCGAGGGATGTTGATACTGTTTTGTCAGTATCAATAAACGGCTCTTTATCTTCCTGCATGTCACGGTTGTAGGTCATTGGAAGACCTTTAACGGTAGCGAGCAGGTTCATGAGAGAACCGAAAGTACGGCCTACTTTACCGCGCATGATCTCCGAAACGTCAGGGTTTTTCTTCTGCGGCATAATGCTTGAGCCGGTGGCGTATGCATCTGGCAGATAGATGTACCCGAAGTTAGGATTTGCCCAGTATACGAGTTCTTCGTTGAGGCGCGAAAGATGCGTCATAACGAGTGAACCGTCAAACAAGGATTCCAGAACAAAATCTCTGTCGGACACCGCATCCATAGAGTTTTTGAAAGTTCCGTACATGCCGAGTTCTTCTGCAACTGAAGCAGGATCAAGCGGGTATGTGGTGCCTGCCAGTGCTGCTGCACCAAGCGGACACACACGAGCGCGTTTGTCGCAGTCTACAAGACGATCGAAATCGCGATGAAGCATCCATGCGTAGGCAAGAAGATGATGTGCAAGGGATACAGGCTGTGCTGGCTGCATATGAGTGCAACCTGGAAGCAAAGTATCCACGTGCTCTTCTGCCTGTTTAACAAGCTCAGCAACTACGCCTTTAATAAGATCCTGCCATTCGCGGATAGAGTCAGACACGTACAGGCGGAAATCAAGCGCCACCTGATCGTTTCTGGAACGTCCGGTGTGCAGACGTTTGCCAGCATCACCGATAAGTTCAGAAAGACGGCTTTCAATGTTCATGTGAACATCTTCGTACTCAGTTTTCCACTGGAACTGACCGTCTTCAATTTCCTTAAGAATAGCATCAAGGCCGGATACGATGGAATCTGCATCTGCCTGAGAAATAACCTGCTGACGAGCAAGCATACGCGCATGGGCTTTAGACCCTGCGATATCTTGCTTGTAGAGATTTTTATCGTAGGAAACAGATTCTGTGTATTCTTCTACGAGCGCAGCGGTTTTCTGACGAAAACGTCCGCCCCACATCTTTTTTTCTGCCATGATGAAAACCTACTTTTTGTAGCCGAGCAGACGTAAGCCCTGAAGCTTAATAAAGCCAGCTGCATCTGCCTGATTGTAAACATCGTCCTCTTCAAAAGTTGCGAGGTCTTCGCGGTAAAGAGAGTAAGGAGATTTACGACCAACAGGAGTAACGTTACCTTTGTACAGTTTTATACGAACAGTACCGGAAACATTTTTCTGGGTTTCATCGATGAGTTTCTGCATTGCTTCACGCTCTGGAGCGAACCAGAAACCGTTGTAGATGCAATCTGCATACTTAGGAATCAAAGAATCACGCAAGTGCATGGTGTCACGGTCGAGGCAGATGCCTTCAAGATCGCGATGAGCAACGTGAAGAATGGTGCCGCCCGGGGTTTCGTACACGCCGCGTGACTTCATGCCAACAAAGCGGTTTTCAACCATATCGAGACGACCAACGCCATGTTTACCACCAACAGTGTTAAGCGCTTTAACCATTGCGGCAGGGCTTAATTTTTCACCGTTAAGAGCAACAGGGTCACCACTGATAAATTCGAGTTCAATGTACTCAGCTTCGTCTGGAGCTTGTTCTACTGGAACTGCCATGAGGTAGGAACCTGGACCAGGCTCAAGCCAAGGGTTTTCCAGCTCGCCACCTTCAAAGGAGCAATGAAGCATATTTCTGTCCATGGAGTACAGCTTACGGGACTCAGCAACTGGAAGCGGAATGTCGTGCTGCTCTGCAAAGTTGGTGAGATCAGTACGGGAACGGAAGTTCCATTCACGCCAAGGAGCAATAACTTTGATGGATGGATCAAGAGCCATTGCTGAAAGTTCGAAACGAACCTGATCGTTGCCTTTACCGGTTGCGCCGTGGGCTACTGCCTGTGCGCCTTCCTCGTGTGCAATTTCGATAAGGCGTTTGGTGATAAGCGGACGCGCAATGGAAGTACCGAGCAGGTAGCGGCCTTCGTAGATTGCGTTAGCGCGCATCATCGGAAAGATGAAATCGCGTGCGTACTCTTCACGAAGATCTTCAACGTATGCGCGGGTAGCACCGGTAGCCAATGCTTTTTCATCTACGCCGTCGAGGTCTTCTTCCTGACCTAAGTCAGCAGTAAGAGTAACAACTTCACAATTGTAGGTAAGTGCAATCCATTTGAGAATTACAGAAGTATCGAGCCCGCCGGAGTATGCGAGCACAACTTTTTTAATATCATTAGCCATTTCGTACCTTCCATTCTTTTATTGAAAAGCGGAGCACATTACATGCCCCGCATACTATCTAGCAACAAATCTCAATAAATCAGCAACGTAATGTGCATGCTGCTTTAGAGGTATATTCCCGGCAGCGACACAGTCAGTTGTCTGTTTGTCTTAATCTGCTTTGAATACCCATTCGAGAATTGCTTTTTGCATGTGCAGGCGGTTTTCTGCCTGATCCCATACAATTGAAGCCGGACCTTCGATAACTTCCTCACTCACTTCCTCGCCGCGATGTGCCGGCAGACAATGCATAAACATTGCTTCAGGGTGAGCAAGAGCCATCATCTTCTCATCAATCATGTAACCTGCAAATGCTTTTTCGCGACGCTTTTGCTCTTCTTCCTGTCCCATTGATGCCCATACGTCTGTGTTCACGTAGTGTGCACCGTCAAGAGCCAATTTTGGATCGTGGGTACAGAAGATTTTAGCTCCAGCCTGCAACGCAAAAGTAAGCAGCTCTTTATCCGGCTCGTAGCCTTCCGGAAACGCCATAAACAGCTCAAACGGAAAGTACATTGCAGCTTCAATCCATGAGTTGGCCATGTTGTTGCCATCGCCAATCCATGCAACACGTACTGCGTCAAAATTAGGAGTGCGCTCGTGGATAGTTAAGAGGTCACTCATAATCTGACATGGGTGCCCTTGGTCAGTAAGCGCGTTTACAACCGGAATATCACCGTAGTGTACCAGCTGTTCAATGTTTTCCTGACCGAAGGTTCGAACAATCATACAGTCATTGTATCGGGAGAGCACTCGAGCAGTATCTTTTAGCGGTTCACTTCGACCCAACTGGCTTTCGGCCGGAGTCATAAAAATGGTTTTACCGCCAAGTTGGTATACAGCAGTTTCAAAAGAAACGCGTGTACGGGTGGATGCCTTTTCAAAAAGCATAATCGCTGTTTTACCAGCCATAAGGTCACTGCGGTGATCAGTGTCCTTCATCTCTTTAGCGCGGGCAATAAGGTCATATGCAGCTTGGCAACCCAAATCTCTGATACGTGTAAAGTGCTTGGTCATCATGACCCCCTGTAATTATGTGCTTTCCCAATAAAATCCTTAAAAAATAGTCTCAGACTTTCAGCAGAATTTGCAGCTTTTAAAGCTTCTATTGCCGGAGTGAAGCAAAGCTGTGCAGTGCAAAGTGCTGAAAAAGCCAATACTTATGCATACATAAATGTATGTGGGTAGTTGGTTTTTATAAAACAGCAAAGCAATGTACAAGGTTGTCATCAATCTGGAATATCCTTGCCGAAAATAACCTGAAGCAGATGTTTTAGGCTGAATGCCCAATCTTGTAAACCCACACCGTATTAATTTCTCGTGGAATATCCACGTAGAACACTGCCCTGCGCTACAACAGCACCTCTTTTTGTCCGGAGCACGCATCACAGGTCAAAAGGCATTGCTCTATGCCTCTGTCATCAATATGCAAACGGTTCCATTTTTGAAGTGTTGCAAAACTGTGCAAGCCTCGGTATATGTTCACAATGAGTACAAAAGCATACAGCAATCCCTTGCGACATTATCGGCAGCAGTATACTCGGCACGATGATGAACAGGCATTTCAAGTTTTAGTCGAAGAGACGGACTTGCATGTGACCGCTTGCAAGAACCTATCTTTAGAGATTGCCGCATATGTGACAGAACTACGCGGCATGTTGAAGTCCTACATCACATTTCACCCCGAGTTTTTGGAAAGCTTTTCACCTGTTGCAGTGCCGGAGCACGCGGCGCTCATCATTAAACGTATGGCTGAATCTGCCAGTATCGCCAATGTTGGACCTATGGCAGCAGTAGCTGGCACCATCTCACAGATGGTGTGTGAAAAATTTGCATACCAGAGCCCCGAGCTTATTGTTGAGAACGGCGGTGATGTATACATGCTTTCTTCTAAACCGAGAATTGCAGGTCTGTTACCGGACCCTAACAGCGATGCCACTATTGGTATCAGGCTGGATGACACTGATTTCCCTGTGGGAATCTGTTCTTCCTCCGCTACCATCGGGCATTCCATCAGCTTGGGTTCAGGCGATCTTGTTGCAGTTCGATCTAAAAACGGCAGCCTTGCGGATGCATGTGCAACTTCATTTTGTAATATGCTGAAACTTCCCGGTGACGTTGAACGTGTTACAGAAGAAGCCATGCGCCTACAGCATCATGGTATTGAAGGCGTTTTTGCTCAGTGCGGCGACAAAGTCAGCGTATGGGGCAAAATGGAATTAGCCGTTGTTTAAGAATAAGGCACAACCTACCAATTTATCCTGCTGAATCTCGCATACCAACAAACTCTCTGAGCATAATGGAAGTAACCAATACTACCTGTTACACTGCTCTGTAGAGGTGTTGATATGCGAGAAGCAGCAGTAATATTTCCCCATCAGCTTTTTTTGGATCACCCTGCCGTTGTGCAGAGCCGTCCAGTTTTTTTATTGGAAGAACAGCTTATGTTTGGCGACCACCGCTGGCAAAGCAACTTCCATAGACAAAAACTCATGCTTCATCGCGCCAGTTTAAAGGCATATGAACACCGCCTGCAACAGGCGGGGCACTCAACCACGTATATTCCCCATCTACCATCGCCGGATATGCAGAATCTGTTCGCAGCATTGGTAGAAGCAGAAATTACTCATATCTACATCGCCGCCCTTTCGGATTATCTGCTGGAAAAACGACTCCAGCGCGAATGCATTGCACACAACATCACATTAACCACACTGCCAACGCCCGCATTCCTTTTGCAAAAAGACGAAGCCGAGGCACTGCTAGGTGACAAGCCGCGTCAGGCATCATTCTATTCTGCACAGCGTAAAAATTTGCAAGTCCTGCTACAGGAAAATGGAAAGCCGATGGGCGGTAAGTGGTCAATGGATACCCAAAATCGCTATGCGTATGACGGTCTTGTGCCGATTCCCCCACCTCCGCCGGATGTTACATCTCCGTTTGGCGAAGAGGCATACGCACATGTAACAGCAACTTACCCGAACGCATTCGGGTCAGACTTACAGCTTCTTTACCCGCACACACATGAACAGGCACAGCAATGGCTTGATGACTTTATTGAGCACAAGCTGCCCCACTTCGGCATCTATCAAGATGCCATCATGCACGACCATGACTTCCTTTTTCACGCCCTCATATCACCGGCACTGAACATTGGATTACTTAGCCCGCAGCAGGTGCTTAATGCGGTTCAAAATTCATGGGAAGAACGCAATATTCCGCTCAATTCTATAGAAGGATTTGTGCGGCAACTTATCGGATGGCGGGAATTTATGCACGCAACTTACTGCAAGTTAGGGGTGCAGCAGCGTACATCAAATTTTTTCAAGCATACCCGTCCAATTCCGCAATCGTTCTACACAGGCACCACAGGAATTACTCCTGTGGATACTGTCATCAAACGAGTGCTGGAACACGGATATTGCCATCACATAGAACGGCTTATGATTCTGGGAAATTTCATGTTGCTCTGCGAGTTCGATCCCACGCAGGTGTACACGTGGTTTTTAGAGCTTTTCATAGATTCTTACGACTGGGTTATGGTGCCCAACGTGTATGGCATGAGTCAGTACGCGGATGGCGGACTCATTACTACCAAACCGTATGTGAGCAGCAGCAATTACGTACGTAAAATGAGCAATTTCCCTCAAGAGGAATGGTGCTCCATTTGGGACGGGCTATACTGGCGTTTTATCTTCACGCATTATGAATTATTTGAAGGTAACAACCGCACACGCCCTATGATATGGGGATTGCAACGTATGGACGAAGCCAAACTGCAACAACATCTGTCCGTGGCGGAAACCTACCTTGCTTCGCTACCGCCAGCTACTGACGGTTCGCAATAAAAATACCGCATACGATCAGGAAGCCTGACAAGCCATGAACCCATGTGATTGCTTCACCTAAAATAAGCCACGCCTCAATACCGCAAAACAAAGGCAAGCTGTAATACACTATGCCCGCTTTTGCAGGGCCTATGCTTGCGATGGCATAGTTCCAGAAGAGGTATGCTAACAGCGAGGCACCTACACCAATATACAAAATAGATCCTAAAACATGCGGGGCAGGCATTACAGGCGGTGCGTATGTCCATTCCCACAACACCCATGGCAACAACATTATCCAACCAAGAATAAAGTTTGCGCAAAGATACGCTGTAGGCAGTAACGCAACTGGCTTACGGCGTACTAAAATAGTGTAGACTGCAAAAATAAGTGTGGCGAATAGCATCAGCAAATCGCCTTCATTAAACTGTAATTCGAACAACAACCCTAGATCACCACGGGTTGTGAGCATCACAACGCCCAGCACAGAAAGCACAACACCACACAGGCGTGTAACAGTGATTCGATCATTCAAAAAGATATGTGCCAAGATGATAATGAATACTGGTGAGAAAATAGCAATTAACGACAAATTCAGCGCAGTAGTCTTATGTCCTGCAATATAAATTAAGGTGTTAAAGACGGTAACACCCATAAATGCTGTGGGGATAAGATGACGCAGACTTGAAAGCAATTCTGTACGCTGACGATACAATGCACCGATTGCAAACGGCAGCAGAACAACTGTCGCGGTTGTCCAGCGGCTAAAAGCAAGAGTAACCGGAGCAATCTCACTGGATAATCCACGGGCAACAATAAAATTACCGGACCAAATAACGGTGGACATCAACGCAAACAGGTATCCACCATAACGAGCAAGCTGAGGAGGAAAATTCATTATTTTCTCATTGTCAAAACGTGTTAGCACTCACAAACTTTATTCAGTAAGTTAGTGAGTTGCATAATGCAAGCCCATTCCATCACATCCATCTATACCTACCCACTCCCTCTATTAGTTTATTCAATTTGTTCTATTTTCTCAGGTGGGTTATCAAATTGAAAATTTATTTCGGGAGTATCCATGGCGTTTCGCACCATCATATATACATTCTTTGCTCTTCTTATTTCCACAGCATCATTTGCTGCCGCATTTCCTCAGCTTGGAACTGCACAGGTTGATGCTCTACGCAGCCAACAAGGCACACGCATTGTGGATGCCCGTAATCCCAACGCATTTAATGGTTGGGCATTGCAGGGTGAGAACCGCACGGGACACCTTCCTGCTGCAACCAACCTTTCCGCTTCCTGGGTTACGCAAGATCTTCCCCGCACTGCTGAAGTAACTGCGGCAAAAAATCTTTCCGCTGCAAAATCCATCATCGTCTACGGTTACACGCTTGAACAGGCTACCATTGTAGCTAACTGGCTTGTAGAGCAAGGCATCAACGCATCGCAAATTTTTCTCTACAAAGACTCCTTTGCAGCATGGACGCAAGCAGGATTACCTCTTGAACGTCTGCCGCATTACGAAAGAATCGTTCCAGCCCAATGGGTACAAAAACGTATTACAGAGAAAAGCATTCTTGTTGTGGAAGCCTCATGGGGCGAAGGGAAAGTATACAATCAGAACCACATCCCAACGGCTGTTCATTTGAATACAGACCTTCTTGAATCTGAAGCACGCAGATGGAACTACCTTCCAGCTGATGAAATTCGCGCTAACCTGCTCTCGCTTGGCATTACCGCAGACACTCCAGTAGTGCTGTACGGTGAAGCAGGCATTGACGCAGCACGCGCAGCCGTTGCCATGCGTTTCCTCGGTGTAAAGGATGTTCGAATCCTTAACGGCGGACTTTCCGCATGGAAAGAAGCCGGATTCAAAACTGAACGAACCAAAGTAACACCGACTCCTGCTACAAATTTTGGTACAGCCACTCCGGACACCAGCCTTGTTATCGATATCAAAGAAGCAAAGCGAATTTTGAAAGACAAAAATGCTGAGCTTGTTTCCATCCGTACATGGGATGAATACACCGGCAAAACAACCGGCTACGCCTACATTAAACCTAAAGGGCGCATCAAAGGTGCCACATGGGGACATGCAGGAAAAGACTCCTACAACATGGATGACTTCCGCAACCCTGATAACACCATGCGCGACTACACCGAGATTGCAGCATTCTGGAAAGAATGGGGCATTACTCCAGACAAAGAAGTTTCATTTTATTGCGGCACTGGCTGGCGCGCAAGTGAAGCGTTGCTGTATGCTCAGGCTATGGGGTTCACCCAAACGAGCCTCTATGATGATGGTTGGCATATCTGGAGTATGAATCCAGCTAACCCTACGGAAACAGGCACACCTGTGAAGTAGCAGCGAACCTCTTTCATCCTTACTGTCGGTATATCCCTTAACTACCACCCCCTCGAAACAGTAAGAGATGTCATGAAAGCCAGAATCACATATGTATAGCAGCTGTGAGATTCTGGCTTTTTTGCGTCCACAAAAGAGACGTAAAAAATAATAATAAAACGGGGATGCTATAACTTTCATCTGCACAAAAAATGAGCAAGCAATAAAGTGTAAGAATTTTAGACAGTAATGAGAAATTCTGTCATATATTTTTAGATATTAAATTTTTCTTACATAAAAATTAAAAACATTAAACTATGCTACATAAAAAACTCTCCCTATAACGACCTTACACATTCACCACAAATGAGGTCGCCATGAACCATCCGAAAACTATTATTCGAGTCGCTGATCTTCCAACTCCTACTGCCGGTCTTGCTCTTGGTATTGCCAGTCTTGGTTGGTGTTGGGAAAATGCAGCTCCTTTACAAGGCTACGCACAGTTAACAGGTGCAGCTATTGCTGCCACGTTACTCGTTGCACTCCTCGCTCGTTTTGTTTTCTACCCTAAAACGTTGTTGAACGATCTTGCTCATCCCGTTGTTGGCAGCGTTGCTCCAACATTCGCCATGGCAACTATGGTTATCTCCAACGCAGTTTCAAAATTTGCTCCGGTAGCAGGCGAAGCCCTCTGGCTTGCAGCTGTCGGAATTCACCTTATATTTCTTGCGTTTTTTATTTTTCACCAAATCAACGACTTTTCTTTACAGAAAATGGTTCCGAGCTGGTTTGTGCCACCAGTAGGCATTATCGTAGCTAACGTAAGCTTCGCTGGAACTCACTTCTACTCTTTTGCAACATTGTTATTGTACTTCGGCATGGTAGCTTACGCCATCATGTTGCCGATCATGATCTACCGTCTCATCTTCTGTAACGAAATTGCAGACGCAGCAAAGCCAACCATCGCGATTATGGCAGCACCGGCAAGTCTCTCACTTGCAGGCTACCTGTCCATGACAAGCTCTCCTTCTGCGCTGATTGTTGCAGTATTACTCGGCATTGCGGTACTCATGACATTTGTACTCTATGTAGCTTTTACAAAGCTTCTTCGTCTTCCTTTCAGCCCTGGATTCGCCGCATTCACATTCCCGCTCGTAATCGGGTCTACCGCACTGTACAAATCCAGTGCATGGATGAGCGCACAGGGATGGCAGCAGGAAATTGTAGAACAGGTAGCAGGCCTTGCAACAATGGAACTGTACATTGCAACCATCATCGTTTCCTACGTTGCTCTCCGCTACGCACTCTTTTTCTTCCCGAAAGAAGCGGTTTTTCCATCCTTCAATAAGGCGCGTCTGGTAGCAGGAACAGTTTCTCACTAATTTTTTCCGCCTAGCGACAAAAAGTATTGCCCAGCGTGATCCTCACAAGTGCAATGCAACGGCACTAGAAAGAGCCAAAGTCTAACACCATTGCATGTAAGATTTTGGCTTTTTCAATATCCAGCCTCATGTTGTAAGAACGACGTAAAGAAAAGTGTAATGCCTACACGCTGCCCGCTTACACTACTGCTCAGACCGCCCGTAGAACCTTATACACCAAACTTCTGGCTACTGTAGAAATGAATTGATAAAGGACAGTATGTGCATTTTAAAAAACAAGATTGCTTGGCTATTTCTGATAGCAAGTTTGGTCTGCGGCATTAGCTACAGTGTCATTGGATCTCATATCGATGAAAACGGCTTTCTCATCGAACCTTTCTTCCTGATCCCCCTCACTTGGCTATTTTTTTTCATCAGTATGCTCTCCTTCATTATCGGATTCATCCGCACGGTGTTTTTCCATAAGAAAGAAATATCCTTAAAGACCCATGGGCATGCGGAATAAACGCTGTCTTTAAAAATAAACGTTGAAGAGGCTCAATACCAAAAAAATCCCTGCCTATTGGTAATCTACAAATTGCTATGGGTGAACATCGTTATTTAGTCCCAATAATGTTCTCTATACTGCTGAAGCCGCTATATTGATTTTTCAATATGGCGGCTCTTTTATATTCTATCTTTAACCCATGTTGACTTTACTTTCTTGCCTCATATTATTACGAGTACTGCAAACATAACCTCTAAGTAAAAGGTATTTACTTTATGCGTACCCTTTCAGAATGCGAAATCATCATTAAAGACGTATTACAGGACAGCCCATACTGTGAAAAATACATTTGGGATGATGCTACAACCACTTCCGCAGAACAAAGTACAGAATTGAACCGTGCTGACGGCATGGCCATGACGGTGTTTCTTGCAGAGCTTTTACAAGACAACAACGCCCCGTGTGTTGAAGAAGTAATCGGCCTGCTGGAAGAGTTTGTACAGGAATGCACAGCGACCGAAAAAACGGCCCTGCTGGATGAATTAAGCGAATCTCTCAACAACGCCGGTTAAAGTGTAGCCAGTAGCGGACTGTGGTTTACAACAAGTGCTCAGCAAATTCTAACTAGAGTTCTGTTCTTAATTACAGCTGTAAAAGCAGGAACCATACGCTCAATTTGGGTATCCGTTGACTTGCCGTTTTCCTCACCTTATTATGGAAGTTCAAAATTAAACACTCGAGCCGTCAAGCTCGTACCATAAAGCGAGATTACACATGAACGGATGTATGCGTTGTGGCGACAATAAGATGTTAAATTACTACTGTGAAAAATGTGGCATGCTTGGATTCTCCAAAGGTCCTAATGGCGCATGGGTTGCCAACACTGGCGACGTAGTAAAAGTTGTTCAAGCTGGTGGCGTTAAAAATGGCTGTCCAACTTGCGGCGGCAAAGTTACCGAACGTGAAGAAAACTTCTGCGTTTGGTGCAAGCCAGAAGAAGAAAAATAAGATTTTTCGCAGATAAAAAGCCCCGTACAGTTCGCTGTGCGGGACTTTTTATGTACTTACTATCTAATTTATATCATCCCATTTACCACCATCACCAAATCGCGGGCCAAATGCTCCTGCCACTTGTTCTAACTTGAAGGCGCATCTGTTAATACCTTCAAACCTTCAGCAGAACGCACATGCAGATCCATTTGCGGGAATGCTATTTCAATTTCCAACTCGCGGAAATTTCTATCGATCTCATACCGTAAGTCTGACATCGTTTTTAACGTGAAATCAATGTCATCAATCCATACGCGCAAAATGAAATCCAGACTACTTGCTCCAAAGTCATTGAACAAAACCCACGCGGTTGGAGTTTTCAAAACATGCGGATGCGCGCTCGCTATTTCTAAAAGAGTTTTCTCAACAAGCTTTGTATCTGAACCATACGCGACTCCAATAAGAATATCCCGCCGCAATGTAGGATCGTCTTTTGTCCAGTTTGTCACCTGCGTTGAAATCAGATCCGAATTGGGAATTATGATGCTCGCATTATCAAACGATTCAACAACTGTGGTTCTAATATTAATTTTTTTTACAGTGCACCACAACTGCCCTACCTGAATAATATCTTCCTGTTGAATAGAGCGACCAAAAAGCAGAATTAACCCGCTAATAAAGTTATTAAAGATCGCTTGCATACCGAAGCCAATCCCCACAGAAAGACCACCTGCGATAACCGTAAAACTTGTTAAGTTTACGCCTAAAACCCCCATGGTTAACAAGACAAACAACGCCCAGAAGGTATATACCGAAATACTTTCCAAAGAATGTATTGTACCTCGTTTAGATCTTGGCAACTTTTTCCCCGCACGGTTAATATACGTTTTAACCACTGCAATTCCTGTACGTGTCAGGAAAAAAAGTGCCGCAACCATGACAACATTAAACAGCTGCAAGGAAAAACCTTTCCAACCGAACTCGAAATCGCTTGTTGCTTTGAACACGCCTGTGCCAAAAAAATCGTAGAACCAAACGCCGGCAAGTGCTGCTGAAACTGCCCATATTAATGGAGATAATACCCCCATAAGCAGTGCACGAATAAACGGATACAATCCAAAATCCGGCAAACGGGATATTCCACGTCCAGCGAGGGTCGTTCCTGCCATGCCAATAGTATACACATAGTAGCCTGCATAAATCAGCATTCCTAACAATACAGCAAGCCGACCGAACCCTAGCAATGCCATAATAAGAGAGGCTATCAGTCCCCATAGCCATAGAGTCTTTTTTATTCTAAGCGAATAAGCAGACAGCCGACGTTTCATAACGGCGACAATAATCACAACCAATAAAATCCACACTAAAATAACAAGCTGCTCTGGCAAACCAGTTACAAGCAGAAGACCACCTACGGTAAACAACCACGTTAAAGGAGTTCTTGAAGGATTATCGTAGTCACTTAAAGTACTTCGAATAATATTTCCCGCCCACATTGAGCCGAAGCTATAAATGCTCACCCCCAGGATTGCGACTACCCCTGTCACATGGGGATAAAAAAAGTATTTTGTTACCATAATGGATACACCGGCACCTACCACAACACTGGCTGCGATAAATCTTGGTATTTCAGACTGATATTCACTTTTATGAAAAATACTTTTTCCAAGGTAAACCCCAAGCCCGCTCATGAGCAGAAAAACCGAGAAAAAAAAGGGAACTATACTGCCAAAATCTTTTGAAACCATAGAAAGGCGCCCTAACCAGACAGGAAGTCGTAACGAAAACCAGTGACTTGGTGAAAAATCACTTGTCCAGAACCCAACGGTTAGCAGCGGATTTTTCCCTACCAAAAAATAGCTTTTCCACTTGGAAGGAATCTCTTTTTCCATGCGCGTCAAAAGAGCCATCGACTTCTTTTCTAACTTCTCTGCAACATCCAACTCTATCTTTATTCGTACGGATTGTCTCTTTAGTGTTACCTGAAGTGCGTCTAACCGCGCGATATACCCTTGATAATTCAGCTTATCTTCGGATGACAATAGCGTTTCGTCTTTACTGGAAAAATTACCTGACGCATTATTCAAGCCATCAAGTCGTGTTTGAACCTGATTTTTTAAATCCTCTAATAAACCGAAGAGAGCAGAGCTTTTTTCATTGATACTGGAAAGATGTGCATAAAACTCACAAAGCACCATCGGCGTGGTACTCGCTATCCCCATACTTAGAACTATCTGCCGATATCCAGAGTTCAAAGCCTGTAATTCTTCCTTAATTTCAGTCAGCTTAATATCGCCTGCTTTACGCAAAGAAGTTTCTTCGTCTTCGAGGATAGCCAGAACATTAAGGCGGCCAGCGTCAACAAAATTGGACGAAGTATCCCCATCTTGAGCAACAGCCAAAACTGGAAAAACAAGAACCCATAAAAAACAGAAGAAAAAGACTAACCGCCCCATATGCTGAATCCTCTTTGTAAGAGTGGCAAATATTACGCCAGCGCACACAACATCCAATCTCACTTATTCTATATTTCTTGCCGAGTTCCTTACATTACAAATTCTTCCAAGGCTGTTTTATGCGTCTATGGCCTTTTGTGTATCCTCTTATTCCTGAAACGAAGCGAACAGCCCTCCCCATATCTGCAATCAGTAATTCACAACTTTTTGCGCAGCCTTGTCATGCTGGATTGCCAAAAGATATTTCATCCACAAAAAAAGCGTCCCTGTTCTCATTCGAAACAGGGACGCTCGTTCTATTTTTTATACCACACTGTCAGGCAGTGGTTGCCTGCTCAAGGGCACAGATGGTGCTTTATTCTACTCACAGAACTATTGAATCAAAATCTCTACCGTAAGTGTATTCCTACAAATTGACTGTTCACCAACAATTTCTATTCCTGTTCCTGTTCAACCTGATGTGCTTGCTTATGCCGTCTACGCATAGAGTAAAGCGCCACAAGAGGAATAATCGCAGCTGCAATACCCATTTGAGAAATAACAGCCGGCTTGCTGGCCCAATCAAAGGAAATGAACTGCATGGCAAATGCGCCAAGAATAAAATAGGTAAATGTGAGAATTGATGCGGCTGTGCCTACGTCAGAATCCACAGTTTCCAAGATCATATGGTTACTTACAGGTCGACTAACGCCGATTGAGAAGGTCATACAAAACATGGTAATGGCAAATCCTATCGCGGTGTGGCCAAAGAAAAACAATGCAATACTTGAAACCAAAATACCGAGAAGCGAACCTTGCAATATTTCCATAGAAGTCATGCCAACGCACAAACGCGAGCAAAGCAAAGAGCCGAGCATAAACCCTAAAGCGTTAAAGCCAAAAAATATTGCGTACTGTTGTTCCGTCAGTCCATAAGACAAAATGTAAATGTCTGCGGAGCCAGCGAGAAAGCCAAAAAAGCCGATCCCCATGAAGGAAAAGGTAAAACAGCTTAATGAAAATGGTACATTAGACAATACCGCAGAGTACTGGGAAACAACTTTCCACACAGAACCGCGTATTTTTTCGAACTCCGGCTCGTCAAAAGTAATGCTTCCGTACATTGCCAGCGTTGCAAGCACCGCCTGACATACAAAAATCCAGTGCCAAGATGCGTATTCCAACACAAAGCTACCGAGCAACGGTGCAAGCATTGGGCACAACGGGACAATAACCCCGATATACGCCAGTACTTTTTGACGTTCTGCACCGGTGTACAAGTCTTTAGCAAGTGCCATAGAAAGCGCAGATGCAGATGCCGCCCCTGCTGCCTGAATAATACGTGCAGTAACAAGCAGCCAGATACTTTGGGACAGTGCGCATAGCAGGCTGCCAAGAATATAGATGGTAATGCCGCCCAGCAGCACAGGACGTCTGCCGACACGGTCTGATAGTGGACCGTAGATCAACAGCGAAAAGCTGAAAAACACAAAGAAAAGTACCAGCGACAAATTCGCGGTAGCCAGTGGTATCCCCATCTGTTCCTGAATAATAGGCAACGCAGGAAGATACATATCCGTGGACAGCGCTGGAAACGCAGCCAGAAGCGTAATAAAAACAAAAGTTGACATATCTTTCCATGTACCCAAAGTTCAAAACACTACTGATCAAAAGCAGACCACAAAAAGGTTCAGCCTACAGTACCCGTTACAAAATAGCACTGACGATTATTTACCCTGCACATACTTTCAAGATACCCCACCCTTGGATCGGAATAAATCTGAGCTAGGGTACGGCACTATAAAATCCAAGACCGAAAACATATACACATGTAACAATTTGATTTTTTTGAAGTTAGATCAGGCGATCGCGCGAAGTAAGAAAGCCATACAGAAACAAGTATCCGGCGCACAGTGTGTTAATTTGTCATCAATCTGCAGTTACAGACCTTTTTTAGCGCAGTAAACAAAAACACTTACGCCTATGGCAATCCCTGCCAGCATAATTGCCCAAGCCAACTTCGTATAAAATGGATCGTTTTCTTTCATAGCTATATTTTTACCTTGTAATGGAGTGCATCAACAATATAAACAGAGTAATTACGTACAATTTCATACGTAATTTTATTGAGACACGCATACTTGCCACTGGTCACTATGTACACTACAAAGGCTGCGTCTAACTAACTATCAGCGCATTATTACAATGGTACGATATGGAATTTTTTATAGGAGGGAATATGGATATTTCCACTTTTGATAAAGAGGTTAAGGCGGCGCTTGGAACACTTCCTGAAGAGCCAATTAAGTATGCAAAAGCAGTTGTAACTACTGCGAAGAATTTCACAGAGTTCTACTTTGTAGACATCACATGGAACAACGGCGTAGACGAAACAACCACGCAGCTCAAAATCAGCCGTGAAATTTCTTCCAAAGAAATTCATGAAAAAATTACATCCGCATACGATTACGCTTCTCTTCAAGCTCTTATGTAATCACTGCACATAAGAAAAGCTCCATCTACGTTGTCTATAGATGGAGCTTTTCTAAGTGGGGATGTAGCTCAAGTACCCTCAAACACGTTTCTTCCTTCAAGGTAGTGCGTTATCAGACCAATGACATTAAGCCTTACGCCAGTTCCGCTTAGTCATTTTTCTTCCACTTCAAAGATCAGAGTCGTTGATGGATACTAGCAAGAAACTCCCCTGAGGCACGGTACTATCAAATAACCTTCTTCCGCATTGCCTAATGCCTCGTATCTGCCACAAAGATAGAATAATCCTACGATGGCAGATGTGATAGCATCCAATTCGTCATGGCTGATCTTTATTCTTTTTTGTGTGACAGCTTTTTTGGAGGAAGAAGCTTGTGGTGAAATATTTTTCGCCGAATCACCATCTACAGGTGTCCGGTTATCCACGTGCTGACTCCAACTGGTTTTAGCACGTATCTTTTTAGGACTATTCAGGATGGAGCTGGCACCCTGCGCTTCATCTTTCTGCCTAACTGCTTCCTGTGCAAACTGGCCTGTTATGCCGAACTCAATCAGCCCCTCAACAAGATCTGCCAAACCTGCCTGCTTGCGCGGAATAGAAAGAATATCCTGCGTGCCGCCGGGGTAACCTTCAATAACTTCCAGACCAAGTGCTTTAAATTTGGCAGCAAGCGCCATGCCCCGCTGCGTTAACTTTTGCATACTGGGAATAAGACAAGGATAGCTCGAAATCCCACGTTGCTTTAGCACACGTTCGCATTCACGAGTAATGCCATACTGCTCACGCATGGTGTCATCATCCCAAAACGATGTTCGCCCATGCGGGATACCAAGTGGGGAATCTATAGATATTAAATTTGCTCCGGCAACGAGTGCCGCTTCGATCATATCTTCATCAGTCTTCATACGTGCTGTCGTCGCAACATTTCCACGTAAAACACAAAATCCGGACTCTCTTTTTTCAGACGCCACAAGGTCAATTCCCACAATGCAAACTTCATCAAGCGGCATTTCCGCTTGCAATAAACTGTAAGTCACAGCAGGAATTTTATCGCCTTTGTATGCAGAAATTTTAATGCCGGAACTAAAACCACGGCTCGTACCCTTTGCCCACTTGATTACGCTTGAAGATTTTGCAAAGCGAACTGAGGAACGTACAACAACAGGAATGGACTTCTTTGCATACAAACGAGCGATGCAGGCATCCAGCAACACTTTCTGTGCTTCAACATCCGCATGGTTATGCGTGATCATCCGCCGCAACGTAGCATAATCTCCACGCCGATAACGATGCCACAACACAGGTGCGGATTCAGCAGCCGTGAGGCGTACCAACCCGACGGCCTGTTCAATGGCTGTTCTGCCGCCAGACAACCCCGCCCGCTTTGCACAGTATCGTAGATCAATATGAACAGACGGCAGCACCATTTCGGGAAAATGCTTCTGAATAAATTTACAGTCGTGCACCGTGCCGTTAAATGTCACAACAGCCTTTGCGCGGCGCATTGCCTCCACAAAAGAAGTCGAATCCTCCCCCGCCACATACACATTATATGTTCTGCCCAACGACCAGCCGACCATCGTTAGCGAATCATAATACAGGCTGGTTCCGGTAGTTTCCACACGCAAAAAAAGCACATCTTCAGGAAACTCCAAAGCAATCCTGTAATGCTCTGCCTTTGGCAAGGCACGGGCAAAGAACTCTGCATCGCCTGAACTAAGTGCATCGATAGAATCATTCAACGCACTGTGGCGTGAAACCGGCGCATCCTTCGCAAACAGCGTCCAGTCTGTTACCCCCTGTTGCCAAAGAACTTCCTCCTGCCGTTTGCTGATCCCTCTAATATGAAGAAATGTATTTGTGATCATCAGTGTTTTATTCAGTACGCCTATAACAGGTTAGGTGACGAAAGTTTTTTCAACGCAATAAAGATCACACAGGAAAAAACAGCCAAAATTGATGCCAGCACTATTGCTCTATCAAATTCACCACTGAACACAGCGTTGTAAATTTCAAGAGACAGCGTGTTGGTTTTACCGATAATATTTCCACCCAGCATGAGAGTTATTCCCACTTCACCGAGTCCCCTCCCAAGGGCAAGAAACCAACCGGTCGCTATACTACGACGAATATTAGGAAGAAGAACCTGCCAGAAGGTTTCCCAATCATTCTTTCCCAGCACATGAGCAAGTTCCGCCAATCGGCGAACATCGCCCCGTAGTGCCGTTTCAACAGACTTTACCATAAGCGGCAGCCCTGCCACAAACGAGGCTATGACCACACCTGTAAAACTGAACACAATATCTACAGGGAGCGCTGTGCCTATAAGCCCTGAGCGTCCAAGCAGCATTAGAAGTACAAAGCCTGTGGCTATTGGAGGGAACACCAGCGGCAGTGTTACCAGAAAATCCACAACAGAACGCATCATGCTTTTTTTACTGGTCAGATAATACCCAAGCAAAACTCCGCTTACTAAATGCAGTATCCCCACAAGACATAATGTCTTTAACGTAAGATACAAAGGAGCAGTGGTTTGCTGCTCCGATAATATTGCAAAAAAATCCATGCAGACTACAACCCATGCTTGTGGACGATGGCCTGTGCTTCCGGCGTATTCAGAAATTTCAAAAAGTCCTGTTGCTCTTTTGCTTGCGATTCGTTGGCAAGTACACCCACAACAATTAAAATGGGGGAATACAACGCTTCGTCCACCATTACATACCCGCCAAGCTTATCCGCAACATTCAACGCATGGGTGAGGTTTAAGAACCCCATATCAACTTCATTAGTAGCTAAATAGGAAAACACCTGCGGAACAGTGGAAACTTCCACAAGCTTAGGTTGAATTGTCGGAATTCTTCCGCTTGATTGCAAAAATTCACGCGCTGCTTTGCCATAAATAGCTTTCTTAGCATCTGGCAACGCAACTCGGGTTATCAGCGGATTATCCAAACCTTCAACAGTTGATGCCTTTGCGGATTTAGAGAACGCCAGCACGAGTTTGCCGTATCCGAGTTCCTGCATTGACTGCATGGGAAGGTGTGCTTTTTTCAAAAAGCCGGAGTCACCAAGAACCAGCCCTACCTTGTCTCCCTGCTTTGCCAACGTGATAACACGAGCCATATTGCCAAAAATAAGATCTACAGAGTCCCCTGTCTGCTGCGCATATTCTGCAACAAGGGCATTTACCATTTTTTTGTATCCAGCACCGGATGCCAATACAACATCGTCAGCTAGGCATGCTGTTACTGAGGAAACAAAGAAAAACACACCCATGAGAGCAGTTCGAAATAAATTCATAATATTTATCCTTACATAGATACAAAAAAATATGACGTACAACGCTGATTCTCTATGTAAAGCCAACTTTAAACACAACCGAGTCACGTAAATAATAAAAACCGTGACATCCCCCCCTGCCTTTGTGGTCTCAACCAACTGTCATAATACGACTAAGAGCTCACACAGCAACAGCTTACAATTTCAAACAGTTAGAAACTTAAACTCATCGTAAAGTTCTAACACCAATCCCGCACAGTAGGCGATGTGTATACTTTCCAGATTCACTACTGCGGGGGTTATTATTTCTAACATGTTAGGACGATGATATTTCTTCAAAAACTGTGAGCCGTTACTGTTTCATAGCAAGAGCAATACTTGCAAAGTAGAACGTGTTCACCCTCACCGATATGTTAAGGGCGACACCTCGTGTCGCCCAATAATGTTTACACTCTGTATCTCTAATGAATGTCTGTACTCTGCATCTATTTTAACTCCGATGTGCGGGTTCACCTCACTAGCCGTTGGAAACAAGAATAGTACAGCAATGAGTTCAGGTCCCCTTTTGTGCTTTCTTTTCGTCAGTTCAAATTAACTTAAGTTATGGAGACTGCTATGCCTATATGCAAACAAGTAAATGGATTTTTTATTCCAAGCGTTACCTTGATGGGCATCGGAGCGCATAAAGAGCTCCCTGCTAAAGTCCGCTCGTTGGGTGGAACCAAGCCGCTGCTGGTAACAGATAAGGGAATGACTGCCATCGGCATGACTCAAAAAATTGTAGACCTACTTGCGGCAGACGATATTCACTGTGTTGTTTTTGACGAAACAGTACCGAACCCTACGGACACCAACGTAGCGGACGGACTTGCCGTATATCAAAAAGAACAATGTGATTCCCTTATCACTCTTGGCGGCGGCAGCGCGCACGACTGCGGCAAAGGCATAGGATTGGTAAGCACCAACGGTGGTACTATTCACGATTATGAAGGGCTTGATAAATCAGAAAAAGGCATGCCGCCATACATAGCAGTTAACACCACTGCCGGTACTGCTTCAGAAATGACTCGTTGTTGTGTTATTACCAACACAGCGCGCAAAGTAAAAATGGCCATCATTGATTGGCACGTAACACCTGCCATCGCGCTAGATGACCCGCTGCTGATGATGGGAATGCCACCCGCCCTCACAGCAGCAACCGGCATGGATGCATTAACTCATGCAATTGAAGCATATGTATCCATAGCAGCTACACACCTGACTGATGCCTGTGCGGAAAAAGCAATTAAGCTTGTATCAAAGCACCTGCGCGCAGCCGTTGCCAACGGGCAGGATATTCAGGCTCGCGAAGGCATGTGCTATGCTCAATATTTGGCAGGCATGGCCTTCAATAATGCAAGTGTCGGGCATGTTCATGCTATGGCGCACCAGTTGGGCGGCTATTACAACCTGCCGCATGGTGAATGTAATGCTATTCTTTTGCCATTTGTTGAAGAACGGAACCTGATCGCTAAAATGGATCGTTTTGCAGAAATGGCTGCATGGCTGGGTGAAGATACCAACGGCATCAGCACCCGCGATGCTGCTAAAAAATGTATGAAAGCAATCCGAGCACTATCTGAAGATGTCGGTATTCCGAGTGGATTAAAAGAACTTGGCAAACGCTACGGTAAAGATGTGAAGCTCACTGATATTCCGGTTATGACAGAAAATGCACAAAAAGACGCTTGTGTACTCACAAATCCACGTACACTTACTCATGAAGAAGTTATGGAGATTTATGAAGCTGCTATGTAACTAAACCACCATACACAACGGCATCCCCTTGCCTGTGTTTTCGTCCCTCGTAAAACCAAATGCCCCCTTCTCATACACTGAAAAGGGGGCAAAGGGCTGCAGGAGGAAAAAGTTCATGCAGCCAGTACGGAACTGGGGGTAAATTTCAGGTATGTAGCTCCTACGCTAAGAGCTACATACTCTTACTGTGCGGTCAGCAGCTGCAGGTTGGGTGCATAGCTGATTTTTTGGAAAAGCATGGGAAAAAATGCCATATCGTGACATCGTCATTCTACGCTTTTCAGCAACCTGAAAGCCTATATAAAATTTTTATGCACTACGTTTTCAATCAAAAATTATTGACTAAAACTCGTCTTAGAAAAAGAGCTTCATAATGTAGTCGAGGACAAACCAGCTTGCACCGAGTAGCGCAAACAGTAACAAAATCTTACTGAAGCCATTCTTAGCCTTTGTCAGCTCTACACGTCGATTTGTGTCATCCACCAATTCTACCATATAAAAACGCGGTTTATCAGATTCCAAGACAAACACAACAAGCCCACCCTTTACGACTAAAGACTCTTCCAGAACCATTTGGTCGAAATCATACTGCTCATTAGTCGTTACATTAACAAAGGTGTATGTGCTGAACCGCATATTGTCGTCGGCAGCATATTCCAGATCTGCCGCTGCATCACATTCGTTTGCTATCACTTCTACGCTCATTGCATATGCTCCTTCACAATAAGTACGGGACAAGCGCTGCTGTATACAAGTTTATGTACCACGCCACCCACTAGAAGATGGGACAGCTTACTGCGTACCCCCGCCCCAATAACGACTAGCCCTGCGTTCTTTTTCTGTGCCTCTTCGATCAAGACCTCGTGTGCAGGATTACCGTAGCGCACTGCCACATCAAAGTCCCTTACATCCGAGGCATCAAATATGCTTTTGACAGATTCGACAGCCTGCTCTGTTTTCTCAACCACAGCACTTTCTACCACTGGAGAAAGGCTGAACGCCTCCATGTCCATTTCGTAGGCAATCCCAGCTGTAAGTTGAGCGCCATAGCGTTCTGCCAACGCACACGCCTGTTGCGCTGCAGCATTGGCCTCTGCGCTTGCGTCATATGCTAGGAAAATACTTTGTAACGAGAGCTCCTTACTTCCGGTAATGATCAGAAGATCACAAGCAGTCTGACGCACTACAGTACCGGCAACAGAACCGATCATTATGGATTGTAAAAGCTTTTTTGAGTGCGTGCCGAGTGCCACAATGTCACACCCGAGAGACGCAACCTGCTCCACAAGAACATCTGCGGGATTTCCTATGCAAAAATGTCCCCGCACCCTCATACCTTCTGCTTCACACAAAGAGACTGCATTATTAAGAGCGTTACGAATGTTTTCGTACATATTATACAGAACACTTGTATCACCTTGGATTCGCAAATCACCCTGATACTCCGGACAAACCGTAACAATATCGATCATGGAATTTTCAGAACGTGCAAAACGTGCTGCCTGCCGAACTATATCCACGGATGATTCTGCGCCGTCAAAAGCTACAAGCATTTTTTTATACATTCGTAACGCCCTTATGTACTTAGATTATATCGCGCTTATGCGTTAGAGCCTGCACCCATTTCCATTTCACGTTCTTTTCTACGCCCAACGATCATAGATTTAAGAATAATGTAAGCGCCTACGCCCAAAGCAAAACACATAAGTCCAAAACTTACCTGACTCATACTGCTGATAAGACCAGCATCCCAGTTAATAGCATCAAGCTGTTTTAAGTACTTAGGAATTGCAAGACCACGGCTGAATGCAACGATCAACATAATAGTCGCCATTACGTATTTGATTACATAATCCTTAACATACGTAGTACCAATTGCGCCAAGCTGAACACCGAATAATGAACCGGCAAGAATGATAAGGGTAAGGCGAATGTCTACCATACCATAGAATGCCCAGATAAGTGTGCCGCCAAGACCCATTACAAATGCAACAACAAGCTCGGTTGCAGACGCCATTAGGCTGGACATACCGATAATGTAGATCATTCCCGGTACGCCTGCGAAACCGCCAACAGCAATGGTAGCTGCAAGCAAACCTGCTGCAAGGCCGACCGGTGCGGTAAACCAGAATGAAATACGGATGTCGCTGCCTTTAAAGGTCACCATCGGCCACAGTTCAATGCTTTGCAGTTTTTTAGCAAGGTTGGTTACTTTTTCTTCACCACCATTACGTTTGGTAGTGATGGCATCTTTCATAACAAAGCTGCCAACAGTGACCAGTACAAACACAAAGGCTAAGGAAACATATAAGTTTGAACCTGCAGGTCCCCACATTTCAAGAATTAACTTTTGGATCTGAATACCAATCTGTACGCCAACTTCAGCTGAAATACCGACAATCAAACCCATTTTGATATCTACCTGACCGTACTTGTAACGCTTTAATGCGCCTACAAGTGCTTTAGGGAATTTATGACACATGTTACTTGCAACAGCGACAGGTCCCGGAACGCCGAGGCTCATCATACCCGGTGTAAGAACAAATGCACCACCGGAACCAATAAAGCCACTTACCAGTCCACCTACGAAACCTACAAAAAAGAGAAAAAGCACACCCGCAAGGGACAAGTCTACAAAGCGCGCGCCATCTAATAATAAATCATGCATGGTATATCTCCTGACTATTCGTCACTGCTACGCATTCATAGCCGCGCGGCTTCGGGTGTCTTTACGCTGGGTTGTTTCTGCCTTTTTAGTCTTTCTCTCAGCAGTTGAAGAAGCTTCAATGCCTAATGCTGTCCAGACGTTGCTGGCGAAATTCCCATGTACATAGGAAAACAAAAATACAGTTGAAACAGGCAGCAAACAGTACGCACCACCTTTTGCATACAAAGCAACCATAGGATCTGCAAATATAAAAGCAGCTGCGTATAAGCCGATACTTACTGCGCCAAATAACAGAGCATTAATTTTAGCTTTTTTCTTTCTATCGTGAGCGTTCATTATATCTCCTTCGGTACTACGTGCGTTATGGTATTACGCACGTAACTGAGGTCTTTTTTTTGCGTTCTCTGAAGCCTGTCTGTCAGAAGTTGCTTTTTTCCCCTTATGCTCGTTGACGATACGATTAGCCGTATCACTATCGCCACTCTCAGCAAACACGACCGCTACAAATAGCCGTTCTAGCGTTTTAAACAGATTCACAACGCCCTCCTTTATTAAAGCGTAGGACCTCTGCGTTACTCAGCATCTCCCCATGCTAAGTATTCGTCATAAAAAAATAGGGCACATCTATGTGTAATTGAGCTGGTATGCATTCTTCACATCGCAGAAGAACAAATTCTACTTCTCTCGTTTCATTGCAAATATTTCGCACTGCCTCGCAAAAGCTCGCAAACACAACAACTTGCCTGGCATTAATGTTTGGGGTGGAACCCGGTAATTTGGCTACCTCCTCACTAAAAATTTGTTTGAAAGAACGGTTCGATGATTCAAGAAACTTTTTGCTCAGCTGCCCTGTCTTTGCTTTGCCCTGCACACAGGCGAACAACAGTTCGCATCCTAAACGTGCTGCAATAGGCAACGCAGCTTGGATAACCTGTCTTTCGGCTGGTTCTCCATCATAGGCAACGATGATCTTTTTCTGCTTCTCATCTGCCTTCATCATTTCCAGAGCCGTATCCCACTCACCTGCTTCCGCAAAAGCTGCTGCGGTTGTTACGGACTCCAGCATCTTCAGTATCTTCATGAATTATCTCACCATTCTCCTCGGGGTTATCTCACTCAACAAAGCAGCATTCGTGCCAAACTATAACTATCTATTTTAATTTACTTTATTTTTAAGATGCGTTTTTGCTACCTAAAAAAACGCTACGAATTGCAGCAACTGCTATTAGATCGCTGCAATTTGCAGCAATTCATTTGCAACATGGGATTATATCGCAAAAAAAATGCTGCATATTGCAGCAACGGAATACATAGATTTACAAATATCAACCTGATATACATAGATAAACAAAAGGCGGGAAAGATGGGACTTTTTAGCAGACCAGAGAACATTGCCCCTGTACCGGAAGCGACCGCAACCACGCAGGAAGAGCTGCGTAGCGCCGTTGAAAAGGCAAAGCTGCCTGAAAATGTGCGGCACATTGCACTGGAAGAAATCGCCAAGTTGGACAGAACAGATCCGTCCATAGCGGAGTTTGGCGTTGGTGTTACCTATGTGGAACTGCTGCTTTCGCTTCCGTGGAATATTTCATCTCAGGATAATCTGGAACTGGAAAACGCTGTCACCGTGCTTAATCAGGAACACTTTGGACTGAATGGCGTTAAGCAACGTATTCTCGAATACTTAGCTTCCAACATCACCTGTCATATTAAAAAAAGTACCGTACTTGTTGTGGACGATGAAGAAATATCCCGCGACAACATGGCGTACGCACTTGGCAAACTTTCCTGCGAAATCCTTGTCGCCTCAAATGGTCTGGAGGCTGTAAGTATTCTGGAAGAACGCAATGTGGACTGCATTGTAACCGACCTTAAAATGCAGAAAATGGATGGGCTTGAGCTACTCAACTATGTTCAAGAAGAATGGCCGGACACCAAGCTTATTATTGTTACTGGCTATGCAACCGTAGACAACGCCATCGGCGCACTCAAAAAAGGCGCACTGCATTACCTGCCTAAGCCTATCAATCTGGAGATTCTCCGCAACACCGTTCAGGAAATTTTAGAGCAGCAGAAACAAGCATGTTCCGTTTCCGGCCCAATTCTCTGTTTTACGGGCCCTCCGGGTACCGGCAAAACATCCATCGGTAAATCTGTTGCCAATGCCCTTTCCAGAAAATTTGTTCGATTATCACTTGCCGGGATGCGCGACGAGGCGGAGCTACGCGGACACAGACGCACGTACGTAGGCGCAATGGCTGGCCGCATCATCAGTGAACTAAACAAGTGCGGTGTAAACAACCCTGTCTTTATGTTGGATGAGATAGATAAAATTGGTCAGGATTTTCGAGGTGATCCTGCCTCTGTCCTGCTGGAAATTCTTGATCCTGAACAGAACAGGCATTTTTTAGACTACTATCTTGATACTCCGTTCGATCTTTCCCGCGTCATGTTTATTACAACAGCAAACGTGGTGGAAAATCTCCCTGCGCCGTTGAGGGACAGAATGGAAATTATCCCTTTCTCCTGCTACACGTTGAATGAAAAAAAACAGATCGGGTTGGATTATCTTGCGCCGCGTCAGCTACGCACCCTCGGGTATTCTCAAAGCGAGATTTCGTTCACACCAGAAGCCATGTCCACACTCATTTCCGGTTACACCAGAGATGCAGGATTGCGCAGTGTGAACAGAGAAATCGGTAACGTCTGCCGCAAGATCAATTTACATATTCTGCAACAGGCCAAGCAGCCACCCATCTCTATTTCTAGCGATGATATTGTTTCACTACTGGGGTACGAGCGATACACATTTGAGGCAGCAACAGCGCAGCCGCTTATTGGTGTCACGGCGGGTCTGGTATGGAGCGAATACGGCGGGCAGCTTATTTACATTGAAACAGCCAAAATGAAAGGTACTGGGCAACTGCTGATGACAGGCTCTCTTGGGGACATTTTAAAAGAATCCGCCCAGACAGCACTTAGTTTCATCCGAAGCAATGCTACGCAGTTTTCAATTGATGAGAATATGTTTGAACAAACGGATATTCATGTGCACATTCCCGCTGGCGATATCTCAAAAGACGGCGCATCAGCAGGAATCACAATAGCGATGGCGCTGCTGTCACTGCTCACAAAACGGCCTGCACGTAGGGACGTTGCCCTGACGGGAGAATTCACTCTGAGTGGACGAGTATTGCCTGTAGGTGGGTTACGTGAAAAGATTTTGGCAGCGCAGCAGGCTGGAGTCCGCACTATCTTGCTGCCGGAACGCAATAAAAGAGAAGTGCTCGTAATGAATGATGAAGTACGCAACGCAGCGGAACTGCACTTCATCTCTTCAATCAATGAAGTAGTAGATCTGGTACTCTTGCCGCCTTCACAGTTGCAACACGCGCAGGGAGAAGATTAAAAGGCCAAGTGCATGGCAATATAGCAAAAGTAGCGCAGTTGAAACAATGCTGGGGAAATATGAAAACCAAAGACAACGCTTGAATTAACTTTCAAGGCCGAGGCGTTTCATTTTTCTCCACAAAGAACCTCTATTCAAACCCAACAATTCTGCTGCACGACTTTTGTTGCCCTCTGTCTGTTCCAGAACCCAACGCAGATAGCGGCGCTCGTTATCTTCAAGCGACACCACGTCATCAAACTCAACGGGAGGGGACGGCGCAGCTGACCGGAGCAACTTATCGCCCCATAAATCAGGCGGTAACTGTGCTACACGGATAACTTTTCCGTTACACAACACTACGGCACGTTCCATTAAATTTTCTAGCTCTCGAACGTTGCCGGGGAAAGCATATCCAGACAGAATCTTCAGCACGTCATCATCAATATCTGTAATTTTTTTCTTAAACACGGACGCAAATCTGTTCACAAAAAAGCCAGCCAACAGAGGTATGTCGTCCTTGCGTTTACGAAGCGGCGGAACCTCGAGCGTTATTACATTCAACCTGTAATAAAGGTCACGGCGGAATGTTCCATGCTCCACCATGCTCAACAAATCTCTGTTTGTTGCTGCGATAATGCGTACATCAACAGGCACTTCTATAGTTCCGCCAACTCTAAGCAGCTTTCTGGTTTCAAGAACTCGCAGCAGGTTCGCCTGCATACTCAGCGGCATATCTCCGACTTCGTCCAGAAAAAATGTGCCGTTGTCCGCAGATTCAAGCAAACCTTTCTTCGCACTATGGGCACCTGTAAACGCAGATTTTTCATGTCCGAACAATTCATTCGCAAGCAGCTCTTCATTAAACGAAGCACAGTTAATGGCGAAAAATAAATTTTTTCTTCTAGGGCTCCCCATGTGCAGGGCTTTAGCAACAAGCTCTTTGCCTGTTCCTGTTTCACCTTGAATAAGCACCGTGCAGCCAACAGCCGCGACCTGATCTATCTGACGCTTCAGAACATTGATCGGCGTACTGTGCCCCACTATTCTATCAGAACCTGAAGTTTCCAGCCGCTGTCGTAACATTGCGACTTCTTCTTTCATCCGCTTCTTTTCCAACGCTTTCTGCGTCAGCAAAGTCACTTCATCAAGACGAACCGGTTTTGCAAGATATTGAAACGCGCCTCTGCCCATTGCCTGCACGGCATTATCTACAGTGGCGTATCCTGTCAGCACGATAACCTCTGTATCCGGAGACTTGGCCTTGATAAACTGAAGTAACTCCATCCCGCTGATGTCGGGCATACGCATATCTGTCAGCACGACATCGTACTGATCTTTTTCCACAGCGGCCTGTGCCTGCGCACCGTTTTCTACAGCGGTAACAGTTGCACCCTGTTGTGTTAATACATGCGCTAAGTTTTCACGAGCAATCAACTCGTCTTCAGCAATTAATATCTTCGCATCATTCATAACGCCCTACATATGCTTTTGAGCCGAACACCACCGTGCATTATTACGGTAGCTGCCAGCCGCTTGAATGGCTCTTTCAGGCGACACTCTCATCGCTGTTCACCAGCGGTAAGTCTATATAAAATCTGGAGCCGACGCCGAGAGTACTTTCTACGCGGATTTCTCCATCAAATTCTTCTATTATGCCATATGCGACGGAAAGCCCCAGTCCCGTGCCTTCACCCACCTCTTTACGTGTAAAGAACGGGTCAAACACCTTGGGTAAATCAGCCTCGCTAATACCCTTACCGGAATCAGTCACAATAAGTGTAACAGATTCCTCAGCACGTTCTTCAAGCACAGTTATGGTGATAAAGCCTGGTGTATCCACCTTCATAGCTTGAATAGCATTGATGATGAGGTTGATCAGCACCTCCCCCATTCTCTGAGGATCGATATGCACAAAAATATCTTCAGGCACATCCACTTCCAAACTCACTCCAGAAGGAATCTGCGAGGACACAAGCCGCACTGCATTATCCACAACATCCTTCAACGACACAGTACGCACGGATAAATCTGCACAACGTGCAAATTCAAGCAGCCCACGGACAATATCCCGCGCGCGCGCGGTTTCTGTTTCAATATTATCGAGAAGTTTTTTAGCGAACGGATCGATAGAGCTACTCAGTTCACCTTGAAGAATTTGCGCTGAAGTAGAAATATTATTGAGGGGATTATTCACCTGATGGGCGATACCGGCACTTAGCGTACCAATGGAAGACATTTTCTGAGCCTGAACCAACTGCGATTGCCGGTGCTCCAGTTCAGAAACCATACGGTTAAAAGCGACCTGAACTTGTGTGATTTCATCATGCACATTTTCCACTTCAACAGGTGAAAAATTACCTTGCGCGATTTGTGTTGTCGTTTCTTCAATAATTTTAAGCGGGCTTACAATCCGTTTGGTGATGAAATACAGGGTACACAGGAATAAAAAGGTCACTGTCAAAATAGAAAACAGCAACTGCTTACGCAACTGCCTGTTAATTTTAAGAATATTCTCACGTTCTAACGTAGCAATACTCTGTGCCTGAACAACAAGTTCCTGCCCGATTTCGCGCAGGTTTACTATCTCAGTCTGCAAATTCCGACCCTGTTGTGTTGCAACAGTGTACATGGAAATGATGCCTTCCCGATAATCGGAAATAGTTTTCTTCAGCTTAATGATGTTGTCGGTCATTGTCGCATCAAAATTTAGATCAGAATGCTTATTCAACAACAGCAACGTGTCTTCTATTTCCTCAAGGGCGAGATCATAGCTACTTTCCTCTCCATACAGCAGGTAGTTTTTTTCCTGTCGACGGAAATTCAGAATAGAACTTTCAACATCATCAATAAATTCAACAGAGTATGTCTTATCCTCAACGAGAAGTAATTGCTTATAGGAGAAGAAGGTCTGCCCCCCTAAACAAATAGAAAGGATGAGAAAACCTGCGATAATCCGCTGTCGAACGTTAAGTCTCAGCATCCACCCTCCTGACCGACCACACAACACATTGAATTTATTATACCTGAATATAAATACTTTATTGTGATTTTTAGCACAAAGTCAAGGCGCAAGATAACAATCTGAACATATTAGAAACAATAAATAACGCTAATTTTTTATTAGCCATTCATATATGCAGCTTCGCCATTGGAAAAGCAAGATTGTACAATACTGCACAATCTACTGACCTGTGCCGTTTTTTTGTATTTTTCTTACACCATAGCCGTCATCTTTCCCTTACGATAACCACCGCCTCTTTACTCTCCGCGCTATTCAAATTGTTTTTTGCGAAAATTTCATCACGACTTGTATGGGATATGACATAAAAGAGGATGTAAGACATATATACATTCCGTTGTCGCATGTTCATTTTTCCTAACAGTACAAGTAGTTACAGAAAAACAACAACATCGATCCTAACAACTTGAGATCGCTTAAAAAAATAAGAAAAAAAATTGCCCATAAACAATAAAAGAACTAAAAGATCCGCTAAGGAGAACGTATGTATAGATTAGCCACACTCAGCCTTATTGTTATCCTGACTATTTTTGCTTCAGGATGTGGTGCACAGCATCACCAGAAAGGCGTTGGAATTGAAGACGGGAAAAAGCTTACACCTGGTGTAGTGCAAGCTAAAATTCAGAAAGGAATGAGTCAGCCTGACGTTATTGCCGCGTTAGGATCACCTAACATCGTAACAAGAGACTCTTCCGGTAAAGAAACCTACATTTGGGATAAAGTTAGCTCTGCAAAAAGCTATTCTAACAGTTCCAATGGATATTTTCTGATCCTCCTTGGTGGTGAAGGCAGCGCAGGTGCAGTGCAGTCTTCCCAGAACACACTCACTGTTATCATCAAATTTGTTGAAGGATTCGTAGATGAGATTTCGTATCACTCAAGTAAGTTCTAGACTGCTTCTCATATCACTTTGTCTTATGTTTCTTGCAGGCTGTGCGCACTCCCCTACACCGCCACCAGCACCTGATATGACACAGCTACAAATTCGCCAGATGCAGACACGCGAATACTCTGGTGTTACTGAACTGCAAGTAGTTAAAGCTGTTATTGCTGCGCTTATGGATGAAGGCTTCAGCATCAGCTCAACAGACAAAGAATTAGGCGTAATTACTGCCGCTAAAGAAGTTTACGAACTTGATAGCAGTACAAAATTTGCCGCAGAATTCAACCTTGGTGCCGGTGCTGGCACATATCAGACAACACTCCGCTCCGAGGCTTCATCATTTATTAAATCCTACGGAAAAAATGTTCAGGTGCGAATCAGCATCGTGCAAAAAGCCGTAAGTAACGCTGGCGGTAATATCTGGTCACAGCCTGTATATAATGCCGCAACATACCAAAGTATTTTTTCTAAAGTCGGCAAAGCTGTTTTCCTCGAAAAAGAAAACATGTAGCAACCGCAGCACTCTGTCTTTCAGTGTACATCGCTGAAACTACCGACAGATACGTTAAGACAAATTAAGCCTCTCACCAATGGTGAGGGGCTTTTTTTGAACCGTTACATGAATTGCATACCCCAGCATGGGTGATCTTTTCTCAAAGGAAAAGCTCAATGGGATCAAGCAGCACAACCCTTCACAAAGACTGCTTGAAAAAGATAGCCAGCCCTAGCCTATACAACGTATACCGATACTAATTGACACAAAAAAAGCAAGACAGCAGTCTAGGCAACAGGATAACTACATGATCTAAAAGAGGTATACCATGCAATACTACGACCCTGCTGAAGGCTGGTCCAGAGACCAGATTTCTCAAATTCAAGTTGAACGTCTTCAATCAACAATGAATCAGGCTGCAAAAGCACAATTCTATCGACAGAAATTTGCAGATGCTGGTGTTACCCCTACATCCATAACTACTCCCGAAGATATTCAAAAACTTCCTTTCACGACGAAGGATGATCTGCGGTCACAGTATCCAGACAAAATGACCACAGTTCCACGGACTGAAATTGTACGAATGCACGCATCAAGCGGCACCACAGGTTCGCCTACTGTTATTCATCACACCCAAGAGGATTTGGATAACTGGACAAGCCTTGTTGCCAGATGTCTTCATATGGTGGGTGTACGTCCTACTCATGCCTTCCAGAATATGACTGGATATGGCCTTTTCACTGGCGGGCTTGGCTTACATTACGGTGCAGAACGACTGGGTTGCCTCACTATTCCATCAGGCCCCGGTAATACTGCACGGCAATTAAAACTCATGCAGGACTTCAATACACACGCAGCCCACATAATTCCATCCTACGCGCTCTACTTAGGAGCCTCACTACAGGAACAGGGGTACTCACCTGAAGAGCTGCCGTTACAAATTATCGTCACGGGTGCTGAACCACATACGGAAGAAACACGTCAGCGCATTGAAAAGTTTCTCGGCGCAAAAGCGTACAACTCATATGGTCTTTCAGAAATGAACGGGCCGGGTGTGGGGTTTGAATGCACCTATCAGTCAGGCTTACATATTTGGGAAGATGCATACATTGCAGAGATTGTTGATCCAATGACGTTACAACCTGTTCCTGATGGAGAAATCGGTGAACTGGTTATGACGACACTCAATCGAAAAGCAATGCCGATTATTCGCTACCGCACCAGAGATTTAACACGTTTTATTCCCGGAAAATGTGAGTGCGGAAGAGAACATCGAAGAATTGATAGAATTTTGGGACGAGCTGATGACATGCTTATCCTCAAGGGGGTAAATATTTACCCGATGCAGGTGGAAGAAGTTCTTATGAACTTCCCTGAGGTTGGAGAAAACTACGTCATAGAACTTGAAAACGATAGTTTCATAGACCAGATGCGTGTCAAAGTTGAGATAAAAGAAGAATACTTCGTGGAAGATATGCGCGTGCTTCAGGGACTTCAGCATAGAATTGCAGATCAGCTTCGCAGCGAAATCCTCATCACACCACGCATTGAGCTCGTGCAGCGGAACAGCCTCCCGAAATCTCCCGGCAAGGCACAGCGAGTTCTAGACAATCGCTAGCTCCGCTCTATTTGACTATATTTTACAGAATCCAGACATGCTTCGTGTCTGGATTCTGTATTTATATAGACAACTCATACAGCACATTCCATTAATTCAATCACAACATATACATTACAACGAGCACACCACCATTTACCCTACTATAATGCGGGAGAACCTTTCACCCCAAAAAACACTATGCAGTACAATTCGTATATTCCAGACCCCATTCAGGACTATTTAATCAAGATCATTATTGACCTTGGCGATGAAAGCTGGGCTGTGGGTTCCGGATTCATACTATACTACAAAAAAACACAATACCTTGTTACTGCATTCCACAACTTGAGTGGCGGCATATCTGCTGAAGCACATTTCAAACAAAAATTTCCCCCCCGCCCGTCCCGTATTGAACTCTATTACGCGGACAAATTGTTACTCTCGTTTGTTCCATACGTTCACAACAAAAGCTTATTTACAGTGCACCCCGCCGCAACTCATTTACGTGGCTGCGACGTTGCCACACTAAACTTACACACAATAATTCCGGAAGAGACTACAATCACCGATTGGAATAACACGCTCGGATTCCACGTTGATTCAAATCAAGAAACCCTAACACTGCCCCACCAGATTGTAACAGACATGTTTCTGCCTGCCGGAAGTAATGTACTCGTGTATGGCTATCCCGGAGGAAGAGACTACAACGGCCGTCCCATCGCTGTCGGAAGTAAAATAGCAGCGTATGATCCAGACGAACCGACAATACTGCTTTCCGGCTACACATCATCCGGTTGCTCCGGCGGAATGGTCATAGCCCGCGATACAAACGGCTACCTGCGGACAGATACAAATAACCACGTAACGCGCGTACTCACTTCCCACCCTATTGTTGACCAACTTCTCGGAGTCTATGCAGGTCGGCTTGAAGGACTCACCACAGGCTCTTCTAGTTTAATACGTACACACATAGGCGTAGTCTGGACAACGCAAATGATACTTGAAACTATCCACGCTCATTGTCACAGCGTGTGCTAAGCACTATTCCGCATCATCCAGATTGTACTTATGCATTTTTTTGTACAGTAACGGTCTTGAAATCCCCAGTAGCTTGGCAGCCTTTGACCTGTTGCCTTCCGCAACACTCAGCGCCTGCTTTACCGCACGCTTTTCTGTATTCTCAACAAGAACAGTCAAACTGAATGGCGCACCGTCGAGTTCGTCATGTGCAGAAGCTGTGCGAGCCTCGTTCTCAATAAGAATATTTTGTAAATCGTGCTCTGTAATCTCATTATGCTGAATCATAACCAGCGCTCTTTCGAGCACATTTTTCAGTTCGCGAATATTTCCATTCCAAGGACGCGATTGCAATTCCTGAAATGCTTTATTCGTCAGCCGCTTATGAAAAATGCCATTTTTAATGGAAAGCTGACGCCAAATATTCTTTGCCAGCAATGGAATATCGTTCTGACAGTCACGCAATGGAGGAACGGTAATAGGAATGACGTTCAACCTGTAGAACAGATCTTCCCTGAATCGCTTCTCAGCAATCATTTTCTGCAAATCACAGTTTGTTGCGGCAATAATTCTCACATCAACGGTAGTTCGTTTTTCACTACCCAGCCTATCGACTTCCTTTTCCTGAATGACACGCAACAGCTTTGCCTGCGTTGCAAGAGGCATATCTCCGATTTCATCCAAGAAGATTGTGCCGCCGTGAGCTAACTCAAATTTTCCTTTCTTGCCGCCTTTACGTGCTCCGGTAAAAGCACCGTCTTCGTAACCGAATAATTCGGACTCAAAAAGCGTTTCCTGAATTGCAGAACAGTTCAGACGAATAAAAGGCCCTTGTGCTCGAGGGCTTAAATTATGAATACTCTGTGCAAAGCATTCCTTGCCCACACCGGATTCTCCATGCAGCAACACGGTGGCTTGCGCCATTGCTGCCTGCATTGCCGTCTGCTTTGCCTGCTTCAGAGCCAGCGTCTTTCCCTGAATATCATCGAAAGAATATTCTGTTCCAGCACTTACGCGGCGAACTTCCCGCATGGCTAAAATCTTTTTCTGCAGCCTTTTAATGTTGTCACTAAGTGCAGCAACCTCATCTACATATCGAAAGCGAACAATTCCGACAGCACCACGGCACTCGCCTTCCTCAACGATTGGTACACGGGAAACAACATATGTCTTTCCGTTAATCTGCTGCACGTCATCATGTTCACTCACACCAGACTCGGCAACAAGATGCATACGAGTATTCTCAATAACATCACTTACGTGCATACCCTGCACATCAAGTTTGTCCACATCATGCAGCTCACAAAAACTGTTATTCACAAAGATTATCTTACCAAAACGATCTACAACCATCAGGCCGTCTGCAGAGTAATCTAATACTTTGCTCTGAAACTCTACAAACTGCCACAATTCAGGAAACATATCGACTTGCTGAAACATGAGCTCACTCCCCGAAACATTTATGTGTAATCAATAGAGACACCTGTCACATATCATTACACCTGCCGTCGGATTTCATTACACGGACAATTATCCCCTGTATACAAGGGGCATCGCCCATATCTTCGAATAAATCATTCTATTATCATCAAGTGACATCGTCCAACTGTCACGCTTTGTAACACCTGCTATCTACAAGACTTTTTTCTAAAACACGATTTTATAACACAACTACCCAAAATAATACAGCTTTCTCTAAAAATTTTCCCAGCACATCTCTTGGCACACTTTGTGTAATGAGTACTCACATCAATTGATAAATTAAGTTTTACTAGACAATTATCAACTCGGAGGCAGCAATGGCTAAGACTTTCAAAGAAGTCATGGCAGATGCCGGTATTTCAATGGACTTTCAGGCATGCGGTAAAGCACCTGAAGAAATTGTAGACCGCGAAATTAGAATTGAACCACATCCACAAGTAAAAAAACTCAAAGATATTTTCATGGAGACTCTCTCCAGTGCAAACAACGAGTTTTCTTACTGGTACACTCGTGAGTACATGAAAAACGACGGCGAAATTCCTGTTGTTCGCCGTGCCAAAGCACTCAAACGCGCCTTCTCTAATTTGACTCCGGTAATCTTCCCTGGTGAAAAACTTGTTATGCATAAAGCATCTTACTTCCGTGGCTCATTCCCGATGCCATGGTTGTCCGAAGGCTTCTATGTTGCTCAGGAAGAAGCATTATATCAGGAAGCATTGGAAAGAGGGTCTGCCTCCGCTGATGAGCATTCCAAATTTGGTCAAGGCGGCGGTAACGTTGTTGCAAGTTTTGGTAATGTAGTTTCAATTGCTGGTAAATTCGGCATGCGTCAGGAAGAAATCCCAGCGCTTGTTAAACTCGCTAAAATGTGGGTTGGCAAATCAGTCGACGATCTCGGGCACAAATACGAAATGATGGTTCCAGACTATAATGTTAAAGAAAACATTATGCGTAACATCGTTTGTATGTTCGACTCCGGCTACACTCTTCCGCAGGGTCGTGAAGTAATTAACTACTACTTCCCTCTCGAGTACGGTTTTGACGGCCTCATCAACATGGCTAAAGAATTACGCGACGAAGTTGCAGGACGTGCAGATGGCGACGGTATGGTCGGCACAAACCGTCTCTTCAACTACCATGCAGTAATTTACGCTATTGAAGGTGTTCAGAACTGGATTTTGAACTACGCTAAAGAAGCACGCAGACTGGAAGCTATTGAAAAAGACGACCAGCAACGCGCTGAATATCGCGAAATAGCAGAAGTTTTAGAATGGATTGCACACAATCCTCCTCGCACCTTCCGTGAAGCTTTCCAGCTCATCGAAACTGTACACCTTTCCGTACTGAACGAAGATGCTATCTCCGGCCTTTCTCCAGGACGTATCGGTCAGGTTCTGTACCCTTACTTTGAACAGGATATGGAAGCAGGACGCATCACTGAAGATGAAGTTCTTGAACTTCTCGAATTAGATCGCCTTGTTAAAAGCTCAATTGACTGTTTCGCTTCAATGGGTGTTGTTGGCGGCGTATTGTCCGGTAACACATTCAACACCGTATCAGTCGGTGGTCTTGATAAAGACGGCCGCGCAGCAACCAACAAACTTGAATACCTTGTTCTGCGTGCTGCTGCTTCCAACGCGATGCCGCAGCCAACTATCGCTCTTCTTTATGATGAAAAATTACCGGAAGATTTCCTCATGCTCGCTGCTGACGTAATCAAAACCGGTGCAGGCTACCCTGCATTTATGAATACCCCTGTTGCTCACAGCTTCCTTATGAAGCAGTACGGCCCAGAAGGTATGACAGAAGAAGAAGCACGTGCATGGGCTATCGGTGGTTGTCTCGAAACATCTGCATGTTGCTGGAAACCTCTGCACCTGAATGACAAAGAATACTGGATTCCTGGTGGTGCAGGTCAGCCGACTTCTGTTGGTGTCCACTTTGTTTCCATGCCTAAAGTTCTCGAGCTCACATTATGGAATGGTTTGGATCAAAGAACAAAAGAACAGGTTTTTGCACCGCATGACCGTGAACTTGATTCCTACGATACCATTTGGGATCAGTTCAAGTTGTACTGGCAGAAAGCTTGTGATGTTCTGGCACTTACCAACAACGTACAGCATGATGTTTGGCGTAAAAACAACATGGGCATCTTCCACTCCATGCTGAAACCGGATTGCCTTGCAACTGGTCATCTCATTAACGAGCTTGGCTACCGTTACAATGCAACCTACAACGTAGAATCTGCCGGTACCATCACAACCATCAACTCTCTTGCAGCTATCAAGAAACTTGTTTTCGAAGAAAAAACAGTTTCCCTTGACGGTCTGAAAGAAGCAATGGCAAACAACTTTGGCTTTAGAACAGCACACGAAGTTAACTCTTTCTCCATTGCTGACCAGCAGAAAAAAGATCTGGATCACGGCGAGTGGGACAAACTCCACTTCCAGTGTCTACAGGCACCTAAGTACGGCAACGATATTGCGTATGCCGACTCCATCCTGCAAGATTGGGAAGACTTCTTCTGTCCGGATTGTTCAAACTACGAATCCCTTTACGGCCATCCAATGTACCCATGTCAGATCTCTGTATCTACACACGGTGCAATGGGCTCAGCAACCATCGCGTCTGCTGACGGTCGTCTTTCCGGTACTACGTTCGCTGATGCTTCCTTGTCAGCATACCCGGGCACAGACCGCAATGGTCCATTTGCATTGATGAGCTCCGCTGCTGGTTGGGATCACTCCCAGTCTCAGAACTCACAGCTCAACATTAAGATCCACCCAAGCGCAATTAACGGCGAAGCTGGATCACGCAAACTTATCGATCTTACCCGTGCGTACATGCGTAAAGGTGGCTTCCACGTTCAATACAACGTTGTTGACTCCAAAATGCTTGTCGACGCTCAGAAAAATCCACAAAACTACCGCGACCTCATGGTTCGAGTTGCCGGATTTACCCAGTACTGGGTTGAGATTGGTAAGAGCGTTCAGGATGAACTTATTGCACGTACTGAATACGAAGGAATCTAATTATGGAACTTACATATCGTGATACCCGTGAATTTGTACCTGTTGACGTGGACAAAGGACTCGATCGCCTTACCGGTGAATGGGTAAAAGCTGATGCACCAGCTCCTGCAAACTACACAATGATGCCTAAATGCAAGTTCTGTGGAAACTACACAGAAACAGATCTGTACATTGGGAAGTGTGAAGCTAGTGAGCAAGAACAAAAATTCATCGCATACGGTGACATGAATGCTGTAACCTGCGAAATGTATAAATCTAAATAACCAGCCCGAGGCGGGAGCAGAAATGCTTCCGCCTCATAAAAGCAGGAAAAGAATATGCAAGATAAGCGAAATAAATACGGCTGGTCTGTTGTCGCTGCATCAGGTCTGGCTATGTTCTGTCTATTCGGATACCGCGCAACCTTCTCAATCCTTAAGGTGCCTATGAGTACTGATATGGGTTGGAGTCAGGCAGAAGTAACACTCGGCTATTCTTTCATGATGGTGTGTTACGCGCTCGCAGCTTTCGGTTGCGGTATGATTCTCGATAAATGGGGCACAAAACCTGTATTCTTCCTTGGCGCAATTCTTGGAGCTGCCGGTTTTTGTGTAACCAGTCAGGTCCATTCCTTGTATGCCTACTATGCCTCCTACGGTATCCTCGCCGGTGTTGCTACAGGTATGCTCTGGGTTTCTTCAACCATATCCATCCGCAAATGGTATGTAGGAAAGCAATACGCTAAAATGTTCGGCATTGCCTTTGCCGGTGCCCCGCTCTCACAGGTTGTAATGAGTCTGTTTGTAAAACAGAGCCTTGCCGGTGCAGAAGGCGACGCATGGCGTTCTGCAATGATCTTGCTTGGCGGATTAACGTTTGTTTGTCTTATTGCTGCAACCTTACTCGCCAAAAAGAGCCCCGAAGATTATGGCATGAAGCCATTTGGCGAAGTTCCATCTGCCTCTGGTAAACCTGAATACGTATGGGGTATTAAAGAAGCATTCTCCACATATCCAATATGGGGTGTCATTCTCACCTTTCTGACCAGTATGCTTGCTGAATTTCTTGTATGGACACAGGTTGTCAGCTACTGGACAGCGGATCTTGGTCTTACCCTTTCAAAAGCTACCAACATGTACATCATTATCGGCATCGTTGGTATTTTCTCCATGCCACTGCTCGGCATCGTTGCAGACAAAGTTGTTCAGTTCTCTTCCTGTGAATCACAGGGACGTAAAAAAATGCTCATTTTCGGCCCTGCAACAGGCATTTTAGCATGCGGATTACTGCTACTTCAGACACCGGAAAGCACAATTATGGGCATGGCAGCCTGTTTCATCTTTGCTATCTACTGGGCAATCGTTCCGGGTGGTGTTGTAGGCTACACAGGTGCCGTTTACGGACGAGCTACTCTTGGTAAAATTTGGGGCCTTGCTACCCTTATCGTAATGGGTATCGGCCCATTCATCGGTCCTCTCATCGGTGGTTACATGAAAGATACATACGGCAGCTACCAGTACTCTATCGTCTTTGCCGCATGTGCATTTGGTGTTTCCGTTCTCTTTGCTTCCAGCTTGCCGCTTTCCACAGCGCCAGAAGTCAGTGAAGCTGTTTCAGAAGAACTTCCTGCGAACTAGTTCAAGAGATTGTCGGGGAGCTGTTCATTCAGCTTCCCGTTTCAAAAACGTCCAGACTGAGAGAGAGAAATGTCGCAAGCCACACTTTCCACCCAACCCGCTCATGATATTAATTCTAACGGTCTTATCTTCGACATTCAGGGACACTCAGTTCATGACGGCCCCGGAACTAGAACAACCGTTTTTTTAAGTGGATGCCCACTGAACTGTCTTTGGTGCAGCAACCCGGAAGGATTGTTCAGAAAGCCTGTCATGATGTACAGAGAAAGCCGCTGTCAATGCTGCGGAAACTGTATAGAAACGTGTCCGAATGATGCTGTGTCGTTAGTTGACGACAAACTCAACTTCAATCGCGAATTCTGTAATGTGTGCGAAAGCATGGATTGCATCTCTACCTGTTATCACGAAGGTGTAGTTTCAAGCGGTGTTGAATACACCATTGACGAACTGATGCGAATTTTCCAACGCGACAGGCAGTTTTGGGGAAGTAACGGCGGTGTGACATTCAGTGGCGGCGAACCTCTACTACAACGAAATTTCATTCTCACCATGCTGAAGCGCTGTAAAGAAAGCTACATTCATACATGCATTGAGACCACCTCATGTGTCGCAACAGATTTTTATCTCGAAGCAATGAGCTACGTTGACTGGGCCTTTATTGATATCAAGCACATGAATTCCGAGACCCACAAAGCACTCACAGGCGTAGGAAACGAACTTATCCTTCATAACATTAAAGCAGCAGCGCAAAGTGAGCACCGAGGCGTAATGGTTCCTCGCATCCCAGTTATTCCGGGATTAAATGCAAGTGAGGAAAACATCAGAGAAACTGCAAAATTTATTGCAGACATTGGCTTAGATGTTTTGAACCTGCTTCCATTCCACAGACTGGGCGAATCCAAATACCGCCAGCTTGGTACCACCTATGCGCTTGAGGACCAGAAACCACCTTCCAACGAAGATATGCAGCGCTTCAAAAAGATTGCTGAAGAAGAAGGGCTCATTTGCTTCACAGGGTGGGAAACACCTTTTTAAGACAACTTATACTCATGCAACGACATCATGGAGTGGACAAATGAACAACCAAGATACGCATGACACTTTAATAGAACAAATTGTAGATATTGAACTTGAAATGTTTCAAGGAGCAATTTCCACTATTCATTCGCCATGTCAGGAACGTATTAAAACGTTCAGGAGTATGCGCTGGATGCACCATTCTGTCGCCACACAAGAAACACTGGAATCACATCTTTACGATCTTACCGTCGCAAGAATGCATGGTCGAAATTTAATGACTGAGAAATATGCTCGCATGGAAAATAAAATTCCACCTCTCAATGAGCATCCGGCCATTAAGACCATCGCAGCTATTGAAGTCCAGTGGATGAGCCAATTTGCAGAACAGAAAACCGATGTTTTCAATGGAAATCACGAAGGGTTTACCCGATACATATCCGCAGAGCTTGAAACGCTTTCCAAAAAAACGCTAGACTTAATATTGCAGTCTACATTGGAAGCCAAAGCCAAAAAAATCAATTTAGTCGAACAGCGGTACAACAACCTTTTTGAACGATACAACATTGAAACAGGTAACTCAGCATAATGCAGCCAACCTGCACTCGCTCTTCTAAGCCTAAAAACTCAAAAAATGCAGCACAACATTAGGTTGTGCTGCATTTTTTTACTGATAACCAGAACCAGCCGCTGCCATATAGATTCCCTCCGTAGAAACCGCAAAAGCATCGCTATCTGCAAAAAATCTTATCAAATTCTTTTTCAGAAAGAATTCGCTGAGTAACAAACACACCATCATTGAAAACTGTGTAGTTTGTATATGGCACACAATGCGCTTGTGACTCTTCTTTTGACTCAAGCTTACAAACCGTAATTTTTTTGCCACGCGCTGTTGCCACGCGCACCAAGTCTTCAACGTAGTACTCTGTAAATGGACAGGCGTTTGTGTAATACACTGCTAAGCCGTCTTTGACAGCACATTCACCAGACTTAGCCGAAGCTTTAAATGCAGGTCGAGCTCCTTTTGCTGAGAAGCATTTCCCCCACAGTTCAAAGTACGGTGGCGCAACATCCATCAGTTCAAAGCCTTGCTTTTTGAAAAAGCGCTTATCGGACATAAACGGCTGCTTTGTCTTGCCAGTAATAACAATAACTCCGTCTTTGCCTTCGGCATCTGCCAAGCACTCTTCAAATAACTTTTGCCCGTACCCCTGCCCTTTGTACTTACCTGAAACCCAAAAACAATTGATCAACAAATAGTTAGGTGCATCAACAGGTATCCAAGCATGTTCTGCAGGAACATATTCAATAAAAACCTTACCGCGCACATCCAGCTTTTTAAAAACATACCCATGTTGAAACTGCCCTGCCAGCCAGTCCTTTTTTGCATGATATCCATGTACACATTTCTTATCTGCTATGGCGCAACATATGTGCTCGTCACCAATATTCTCTACAGAAAGTTTGACAATCGATTCCATTATTCCTCCAAGATTAACTGCCGCATACTCGTATCATGTCATATATAGAAAAAACAAAAAAAGTACTACTAACAGAGAGTTACAACACCTCATTCCAACACGTATCTCTTCAAAAAAACGCGTCACATGTGCCCACCTTAGCCTGACAAGTCATACAATCCCGTCTCAATAGAACACATTAGGCGGACAAAACCCTACAACCTCCATCACACAAGTCTCTCTTCTTAGGAATGTTCATACTTTTCTGCCAAAGATATTAGCTATTTTCATGCATAAGAAACCTACAATAGCGAGTCACTTACGACTCTAAGAACCAAATTTGGTTCAGCCTGTAAGGCTTACTACGCGGTCATAGCCGCATAGTTGAGTCGATAAATACTCACCTATATTACAACGCTATATGATCAAACAACCAATACAAGCCGTAACTACCTAAATTTAATGGGCTAAAGAAAATAACGCGAAACATCTTCTTGGCATACCTATTGCTATAATTATTCAACAAATTTCGACAGTTAGTTCTACCTGTAAAGACAGCTCATATTTGATGACACACATTTTCTCATACAAAACACACTAACTCGAAGTTCATATGTTTCATTGCAAACAGATTACATCTGGAGCTATCGGCCTTCCCCGACTCTGCCCAACCTGTAGAGCGAATTGTAAAAACAGTATCAAACATAGAAAAGTAACGTCACGTTTTTCAGATCGATGATTGCCCCGACACTCTCAACGTTCCTCCTATTAAACGCATTGCTTAGCTATTTCCATACCCGCGCTGTTTCTCTCACACTAATGTCTAGGAGGCATCATGCGATTGAATTCTCTAAAAATTAAACTGCTCATTCAAATTTCGACGTGCATTATCGTACTTTTTGCCGTTTTACTGACCACATCCATCAGTTTTACGCGCTCCGCCGCCATACGAGATGCTCAAGCCATCAGCTTAAAAATTGCTCAAGAACAAGTCTTACTCATTCAAGAGCGATTTAATGACAGCTTCACCATTGGCAGAACCATCTCCCAATCAATCGAGGCTATTGTTAAGTCTAACCGTCCTGCTGACCGTGATCTAATTGTTGAAATGCTCCAGCGAACCGGCGAAGCTAATTCCGAGCTTTTTGGAGTCTGGGCTGTGCTTGAACCCAACGTATACGGAAACGATTCTGACAATCTCACGGAGATGACTCACAGCACAGAGCAGGGGATTTTTGCGCCATATTGGAATAAGAAAAATGGAGCACTCGCTCTTTATTCCTGCAACAACTTAGATAAGCCGTGGTACACCTACAGCCGTGACACAAAAGAAGAAAGCGCATCTGCTATTACCGCGTACAAAGATAGACAAGGCCTCACCTTTACCATTTCAAGCCTTTCCGTGCCGGCAATCGTGGACGGAAGAGCTATCGGAGTTGTCGGGGTCGACCTTTCTGCCGACTTCCTCAATAAAATCGTAAACAATATTAAAGCATTTGAAGGTAAAAGCCGGATGGCGTTGGTTGATTCTACCGGAAAAGTACAAGCGGCAACCGATAGTCAAGGTGCTCTTGGAACGCCGTACGACGACTTAGTAAAAAATGGTCACCAGTTCCTTACCCGCGCTCAGGATGGTGAAACAGTCGTCAGCGAAACAGATGAGACTCTGCGAGTCCTTATGCCTGTTCAATTCGGTAAATCTCAAAAAAACTGGGTCGTCTCTCTCTCTGTTCCTATGGACGTTGTTCTTGCTGAAGCAGACAATCTCACACGCACTCTGCTTATGATTGGCTTTGTCTGCCTTCTGGTCGCCTTTGGGGGCATTTTCTATCTTGCAGGCCTTATCTCCCGTCCAATCGTCGACACATCCAAGGTTATCAGCGACATCGCAAATGGCAAACTGGATTCTCGCTGTACCGTTAAAGGACAAGATGAAATTGCAGACATGCAGCAAGCCGTAAACACCATGGCTGCCAAGCTTCAAGAAAACATGAAAGAAATTGAAGACAACATGAAAAAAGTTAGTCTTCATTCTGAAGAAGCCAGAAGAGCAACTGCACAAGCCGAGCAAGCAGAAAAAGAAGCTGTTCAAGCGCACAGTCAGGGCAAACTTGCCGCGGCTGAACAACTGGAAGTCTTTGAACGCGATCTGACAACAGTATCTTCCAACATGGCTGAAAGCGTCCGCACAACAGCAGAAGGCGTAAGTCAGCAAGACATGCGCAACAGCGAGACAGCCACGGCTATGGAAGAAATGAACAGCACGATTCTAGAAGTTGCACGTAATGCTTCTGAGGCAGCAACAAGCGTAGATATTGTATTCAATGAAGCAAAATCCGGCTTGCTGGTTGTGGAAGAGTCCGTTTCAACCATCAAAAACGTTTATGCATTAAGTGAACATCTGAAGAAAGAAATGGGCGACCTAGGAACACAGGTTGGCTCTATTAGCGATATTCTTAATGTCATCAGTGACATTGCAGACCAGACAAACCTGCTCGCCCTGAACGCTGCCATTGAGGCAGCAAGGGCAGGTGATGCAGGACGCGGCTTTGCTGTTGTAGCAGACGAGGTGCGCAAGCTTGCTGAAAAAACCATGGATGCCACAAGACACGTTGGCGATGCCATCCAGTCTATCCAGTCCGGCACCTATCAGAACATTGAAGCAATGACGCACACTGCCAATGCGGTAGAAGCTGCCACTCAACTTGTTACAGAATCCGGCCATGCTTTTGAGCGCATTGTTGAAAAAGTTACGCCAGCAACAGACCAAGTAAGAGCTATTGCCACAGCGGCTGAGCAGCAATCCTCCGCCAGTGAAGAAATTACACAGGCAATCGAAGAAATCAGTCACATTTCAACCATCACTGCTGAAAAAATGCGAGATGCTGAAAACTCTGTGCGCGACCTCAGTACTGTTTCCGAATCACTCAAAAACATGATTCAGGAACTTCAAAAGGGCTAGCACAAACTGGTTATATATAATGGTGAGGATTCAAACGTCTCACACAAAATACAGGTAAGATTGTCCTACAAACTTACACATAAGTTAAAGGCTGCCCCCATCTTACCATCCCACAAAAAAGGGTCATAGATACAAATCTATGACCCTTTTTTTATGTAAAATTTCATGTGTGCACATCATTACCGTGTCCTAACCAACCTCTGCCAATAGACCAATTCACCACTTGTCTAGATTATCAATGGCAGTCAACACCCTGCAATATTTATGTAAAAAAGTCACCACATTCACCCCGTAGAACCATCACATCAAAAACAAAAAACTCTTTTTTGAACGGTTCATGAGGAAAAGACGTATGCAAAATTTTACACAGGTAACCATTAATAAACAAACACCAGCCATTGCCACAAACGGACTGATAAAAGTCTATCCCAATGGTACACGTGCTGTTTCAAATGTGTCACTCACAGTGGCAGCCACGAACGCAATTACGGCATCGGTATAGAAATCAACAACTGGCTGAATCAAGACATATCTGTCGTTATCAACGGCTCCCGTGCCTATCTTCCTCAAGCACGCGAAGAGTACCCTGCATTACAGCCTGTACTTATTACCGCACCAGAAGGCATTATTGCAGAACGTCTCTACAGGCGGGAACGCGAAACAGAAGCAGAAATTATTCATCGTTTGCGTCAAAACACAGAACTGAATGCTACCTGTTCCGCTGGTTCAAACAATGGACGACAAACTGCCATTGTCATGAATGACAGTACCATTGAGTTGGCTGTCGACCAACTGCACGCAATTATCTGCAACGAAAAACTCCCCCAAACCGCATAAGGCTGGGGGAGTTTTTTCAAGACCTTATGATTTACGAACCATCAGTTTGTATATCTTATTGAAGATTTTCCCATAAGGAGGATACAACAAGGGTATCTGCGAAAATCTGGATTGATAAAAAACGGGGCGCAATTTTGTAAATTCTAAGAAACCTTCGTATCCGTGATACTGCCCCATCCCCGAATGACCTACACCGCCAAACGGCATATCATGCTGTAACGCATGCAAGCCGCAGTCGTTAATTGAAACTCCGCCAGACAATGTTGAATACAACACCTTCTCAACCAATGCCTTATCGTTGGAATAGAGATATAAAGCCAACGGGCGTTGTCGTGCATTGATATAGTCCAACACCTCATTAATAGAATCGTAGGTGATAATAGGCATAATCGGACCAAAAATTTCTTCATTCAATAACGCTAGATCATCATGCAGTTCTGTCTCAACAAACATCGGCATAAATTTTCGTGCGCTTTCGTCAAACCTCTCACCAGTCAGCAGATCGTGAACAGCGCACCCTTTCCCTTCTGCTTCACGGATATATGACTGCAAACGCAAAAAAGCTTTTTCATCTATGATCGAGGTATAATTCGGATCAAGTATACTCGAATACCGCTTCTTCATTATCTTTTGGGCAATACGGATAACATCTTCAACCTTTGAATTGTGTACAAAAAGATAATCTGGAGAAATGCATGTTTGCCCTGCATTCAGATATTTCAAAAATAAAATTCGTTTAAGCGCCAGTTTCGTTGAGAAACCTTTATCAATAATAGTTGGTGACTTGCCGCCAAGCTCCAACGTCACAGGAGTTAAGTTGTTTGCAGCCGCACTCATAACCTGTTTACCGGTACTAGCTGAGCCTGTGAAAATAAGATGATCAAACGGCAACGCTGAAAATGTGCGTGCAGAAGCATGCGGTAAAAACGCAATCACATCTTCTGAAAAATATCTTTTAAACAGCGGTTCAAGAACGTTTTTTAAATGCTGAGAGTTAGAAGCCATCTTCAGCATGCAACGGTTTCCTGCTGCAATTGCTGACGTCAACGGCCCAAAGCTTAAGAAGATAGGATAATTCCAAGGTGTAACGATTCCGACTACGCCTTTAGGCTGGGGAATAACACGACTTTTCCCCGGTTTGAACCATATGCTTGTCGATCTTCTTCTGGGCTTCATCCATTTTTTCAAATGACGCATTGCATCATCAATGTTTGAAACAGACCCATAGATTTCCGCAAGTTTTGTTTCCTGTTCCGGTCTAGTGCCAAAATCTTTCTTTATCGCTTCTGCTATCTCAAGCTGATGAACAACCAACAATTTTCGCAACGCACGTAAATGCCGTATTCGTTCATCATAAGGCATGAACGGCTCAATATTCACAGCATCTTGCATTATTCTAAGGTGCTGTTCCGACAACTCTGTAGGCTCAATTAACCTTAAACTTTGACCCTGTGACATTACTACCTCATCATTTCATATATACTAAGTCTTCACCAACACATCTCAACAATTCATCGATTCGCGCCTCTAAAATACACATACTCTCAATTCAACGCATCATGCGTGACTAGATAATCACGCTGGCTTGTCATTTTTGCTGTAACAACAACTCCCCCAAACCACGTGTAAGGCTAAGGGGGAGTTTCATTTCTGATATATTAACCGAAACTTCGTAAAAACACTGTACTAAGCCTTTACGCAAAGCGTTCTGAAGAACTTCTGACCGCCCTTCTCAATGCGTTCCACGCCATGAATATCACTCTCATACCCCGGGAAGTTATTTTCAAACGCTTCCCGAGTTTTCAGATAATCTAAGATAGGCTGTGCCGCGCTATCTACTATCTCACCACCCATAAGAATCGGAATTCCAGGAGGATATGGAACGAGCATAACAGCAGCCACATGGTTGGGCAGTTCTTTCAGAGTTACATACTCTACATTCTTTTTAACCACTTGCTGATAAGCATCAGAAGGCTTCATAATTTGATTCGGTATTATTTCGAATGCATCGTGCATTTTACCCAGTAGATCATGCTCCTTGTAATACGCATGAATTTTGTCGCAATGATCCCGCAATCCTAACTCCTTGTATACATGCGGGTACTGCTTAACAAGATCAGGAAAGACCGCAGTCATCGGCATATTCTGATCATAGCATTCTTTAAATTTAAGCAATGCAGTCAACAGCGTACCCTGCTTAGCCTTTGTTGTACCTATGGAGTTGAGAAGCAGAAACGAATAATAATCCGTTTTTTCACACACAATACCGTGCCGGATTAAATAGTCCGTTACGATCATTGCCGGTATGCCCGTGCGCTGATAGGTGCCGTCTATGTTCAACCCCGGTGTGGTTATCGTCAGTTTAATAGGATCAAGCATTACAAAGTCGTCTTCAATATCATCAAAGCCGTGCCAGTTATTTTTAGTATCCAGAACCCACGGTTCCTGCGTTGTGCTCAAGTACGTTGCCGGAACTTGTGTAAATGGAACAAGGGTATGTTCAAACTCCACTTGCTCCGGTTGCCACATGGAGAAAAACCAACTGTCATTATCTTTCATTTCACCAGCAATGCTAGCTATTTTCTGCCGCAACACCACGGCATCATGAATACAATCAGCAAGCAAAACTTCTCCGCTGTCTTCCATAATCTTTGTCGCAACATCCAATGATGCAATCATGCTGTACTGAGGAGATGTAGAACCATGCATCATGTACGATTCATTCATTTCCGTCTGGTCTATCTCAACATGACTGCCATGCTTAACATGCAACATAGACGACTGGGAAAATGCTGTAAGTAATTTATGTGTGGATTGAGAGCAGAAGATTGGCGGATGATGTTTATGCGGAGTATCAGCCATCCCGAAATGATTTGCGTACAGGGGATGGAACTTCGCATACGCATACCATGCTTCATCAAAATGCATATTTTTTACGTTCTTTTCCAGCTTCTCTTTGATGGTAGACACGTTGTAGCACATGCCATCATACGTGGAGTTGGTAAGAGCGGACATGACAGGAACAGCCGCTTTTTTAGTATCAGGAATAATCGCACTTTTCTTAATATTTTTCTGAATTGTTTCTCTGCTGAATTCTGCAAGTCTGCACGGGCCGATGATACCAAGATGATTACGACGCGGTTGCATGTACACAGGGTAGATATCTGTAATGACCATGGAATAGTTAAGTGACTTGTGACAATTACGGTCAACAACGGCTATATCATCACGCACGGCCTGCGAACGCCATATTATCTGGTTGGCATTTGATGTCCCGTTGAGCACATAGAATGTAAAGTTTGCACCGAATATTTTTGCTGAATTACGCTCAGCCTCACCGACAACTCCGTCATGATCGAGCAATGATCCAAGCTCCGGCACAGAAATCGATAAGTCTGCACGGAATACATTTTCACCAAAAAATTTATACATCCCTATCCCTGCGGGGCTTTTCAAAAATCCTTCGCCTCCCATATGCCCGGGAGTATGCCAAGCGTATTTGTATGCCTCTGCATACTGCACCAGCGTAGAAAAAAACACAGGATTGATGCGTTTAATATATTCTAGGAGCAAATTTTCAATCCTTCCCGCCAGAAAATCTACTGTGTCCACATGCTTCCATAACACTTCATCAAGCATACCAAGTAATTCTGTAGAAACGCTGCCCTTTGTTGCTTTATCCGTCAGCAGGCAAACCGGAACACTCTTGTTTCTGGTGCGAATTTCTTTCAACAACGCTTCAGGCGTTCCGCGTAACACCGTAGACATTGGCTCTCTTTTAATATCCCAATCTATGACTATGACTCCAATATCAGCGCGACTATGCACGATATTCGCTGCATCTTCATAACAATACGCCCGGAGCACGCTACAATTCTGCTCTGAAACCAGCGCTTGCTCCAGCTCACGAACTCTGTTCCCTGCATCGTTCTTTACATCAAAGAGGCTGGACACAATAAGTATCGGCCAATCTACTTTTGTAAGTTTCATTCAGCTCTCCTGCTTTCAACAACGTATATTGGATTTTAATTTATTTTGATTGGATGGCAAAAACCAACACGTACCCAGCAAGGGCACCCATCACGCACGCAATTACAAGCCACAATTCTGCAAAGTTTGCTGATTCAAAAGCAGACAATATGAAAATGGAAGAAAGCGAAACTATCGTAATATCAAAATAGGAGTGTTTGCCTGTCTCAAACCCTTTCTTAATAAGGGCAATACCAGACCAGAAATACGGGAACAGTACGAGGAGGACAGAGATCGTTACTGTCAGATTAAATGCCACAGCAATATTACTGCCTAAAAACATAAGCCCAAGCTCTACAACCGTCATAATTGCTGCATTAAGCAACAGACCACGGCTGCCTACATTGTGCTTGTTGGTGTACGAATAAATTCTGGGCAAAAAGCCCCTATCCGCACTTGTTTTCGCAGCACTGACCACGGAGATATTCCACACAAGAAAACTGGAAAGACATGCAATCGCCATAACAATCGATGACAACTGACCAAGCAGTTCCGAATTAAAGATATGGGCAATGGATAATGAAAACGAGGCGGGCTGATTTTGAATAACTTTAGCGGTGAACATTCCTTCAATCACAGTTGTTGAAACAATATACAGTATCGCAACAATGACGAACCCGACAATTGTGGCGATAGGCACATTTCTTTTAGGATTGTTCACATGTTCATAGTTGTTCGCAACGGCTTCAACTCCCACATAGGAAAAAAGAAGCACGGCAAAACCGGAAAGAACAGCCTTGCCCGGAGGCAAGTTGGTCACATTCCAATTCTGTTCAAATAGATGAACATCAAACGAGAGCCAGCCCAAAAGAGCTGTCAGGAAGACTGATAAAAGAAGGACGGTAACGGAACAGGAGACAACAAGCGTAACGAACTTGGCTCCGCGTAAGGAAAGGAGTGTAAACACCCATATGAGGCAGATAACAACGAGCCCCAATATAATGGGATGATTCAAGGAGGGAACAAAATATGTGATGTAGCCGAGTCCGGCTATGAGGATAGAAACGTTGGAAATGAGGTTTGAATATACGTAGAACAGCCCGCTTTTTGCGCCCAGAATCGGGTTCACATATGTGGACAATCCGGTTGGGCTGGGATCATCAAACAATGCCCCTGCCCTCACATACACCAACGTGAGACATAACGCCCCTGCTGTTACAAGCAGAAACGAGAGCAAGGTTATTGAGCCGATAGCCGCCAGCTGCTGCGGCAGAGCGATCACTCCGCTCCCCGCAAGGCTGGCAACAATAAAAAATATAGCTCCGACAAGACCAAGCTTGTGTTTAGATGCTTCCATGGCGAGCCCTTTATGAATAAAAATCTTTCTACAGACTTCTAATTCTACGGCACCAAAGAATTTACATCCTTTATTACTGATGTTCGGCTGCTCATCCGTTTTACGAATAAGCTTTGGTTTATAAACGACCCCGAACGTCTAACTTAGGCGTTCAATATCAATAAAGTCAGGGGTAATTGTATGCACCTTAAACTGGTGCCCATTAATCGTAATTAGCGGCGTCCCAAGAGGCACAGAAATAGGCTTTCTATTAATAACATGCGGCCTGCTACCGCCTTTGAGCGTTCTTACTTCAAAGAGAACAGCCATACCTTCTTTCTTCACAAATCTAATTACATAATGTGTTTCAGATGCCGGTATAACCTTACTTCGAGTAATATGTTTGAAGGTGACATCGGCAGGCTTTACTATTGCGGAAAGCTTTTTATACACATGCGGCTTGTTTGTCGGCATATAAAATTCTTTTGATAGGTGTCCGTTTTTATCCGGAACAGCAAAAACCGTATCCAGCAGCAAAACGTCACCCACAAGAGAAGAGGTCAACAGCTCATATGTAACATTCGAATAACCGACAATTGTTGTGTTTATATCAGCAGTCGACACGACAGTATTGCTCAGAGTAATGGTAAAATCTTTACTAGAACTCATTTTAGGTAAAACGAGAACCTCTTCATTATACTGAAGCACGCGCAAGATATCGCCACCTGCGACAACAGTTTCGCGTTGACCTATTTTCATTGTCTGCGAATTAGTTTTACGAATGCTATTTTTGGGCGGCAATTCAGCTAAATCAATGCGCATCACAACTTCATCAGCAGAAATTCTTGGAAGAAAAGATTTCTCCACGACAGATTTAGATGGTGCAGTTTTATCAGGCTGAGAAGACGCCGTTTGAAAATTAGCGCACCCTGTAACAATAAATGAACATGCTATGAAAACGCATGTACACAGGGACTGAAGCCAGCTTTTACGAACCAAAGTTATCCATTGCATACTGTACCCGTTCTTTTTCGGTGTGCAAAATGTGGTGTACTGCCTCAGCCTTGTCTAGTCTGCTCTGTAAACCTGTTTTGTTTGCAACTTGAATTGCAAGCCCCGGGCGTGCGTTCAATTCCAGAATTAACGGCCCAAGGTCTTTATCGAGCACAATATCAACACCAAGGTATCCAAGGCCAGTTACTGAATATCCTAACGATGACTGCCGGAGTAATTCTTCCCATCCGGGAATCTGCACACCTGAAATAGGCTGCAAGGTATCCGGATGGGACACATGGTTATCATTTTTCCACACAGCATGAGTTGTCTTTCCAGTACGCATGTCAATGCCGCAGCCCATAGCCCCTTGGTGCAGGTTTGCTTTACCGTCGGACTCACGGGTAGGCAATCGTAACATTGCCATAACCGGTACACCTTTATATACGATGATACGAATATCAGGAACACCTTGATATGCTATTCCTTTAAATACCGGATCAAACCTTACGCAATATTCCACTAACGCCTTATCCGGCATACCACCGAGGCTGTGCATGCCACTAAGGATATTTGATATATGGAAATGAATCTCTTCTGTAGAAACAAAAGAGTCATCCGGTTTCAAAAAATGGGGACCGAGCTTCCCAGTGATTACCAAAATGCCTTTACCACCGGAACCGCGCGCAGGTTTAATTACAAACGAATCATGTTTTTCCAACATCGCTGGCAATTGTTTTAATTCATGCGGTGCGCGGAACACGCCGTACATTTCAGGAACATTCAGTCCAGCCTCTTGTGTGAGACGCTTAGTCGTCTCTTTATCATCCACAAGAGGGTATAATTTACGCGGGTTATGAGGCAACACATAGCCTCCATTTCGGGCGTTCATGCCTACCACACCATGCGCTTTTAATTTTTTAAAAAAACTAAACATGGGCTACCCTTTCAGAAATGTACGGAAGCGAATCAAATCTAGCAGACGATAGCCAGTGTATCGACCTAATAGAACTGTGAATGCCAACAGCACTAAAAAGAGTTCGGGGAACACGAAGAAAAGATGTTCCACGTAGCTGTTTGTCATCACAAGATACGCAAGCACAGCAACAGCCATTGAACCTACAGCCTGTTGAATTGCTTTCCCTGCTCCCATTTCATCCCACATCACAGAGATGCGCTCGATGGTCATACTCAAAATAACCATCGGGAACAGACTTACAGAAACACCACGCGGAATGCCAAGCTTGAAGCACACAACGCTGATCCCTGCCATAAGCAAGACAACGGTGATTAAAACACAGGCCAAGCGCGGAACAAGCAGCAGTTTTAGATGCTCCAAATACAAACGCACGCCAAGACCAAGCATAATAACCACAGAGAACAGCCCTACACCCCAAAGCAACTGCGTTTCCCTGAAAGAAAGAGCAATCAAAACAGGCATAAACGTACCGAAGGTACTAAACCCAATGACGTTTCTCAAGAATACCAAAAGAATGGCACCAATCGGGATAAGCAAAATAACTCTGTAGGTAGCTTGTGCCTGAACTGGCAGACTAAATAACGAGTAGTCAAAGAAAGTCGGATGGGTGGTCTCAATGCGGTCAACAACGTTCCTCATGGCATCAATGGCATCGGGCACAACAGAAAGTGAAACTTGTAAGTTTTTACCACCTGTAATTTCAGCTAACGGCGCATCTCCGCGCCACCAAGGAACGAATTTAACCGGAGTACTGAACACATCTTTTGCGACATCAAACATATGCCAGGCATCGTTCTGATACAGCTCAAGCCAATGACTGATACGTGCATCACTGGATGTTCCGAGCGTGATACCATGTACTGACTGCGCGGGGATACCGGCAAGGTGCAGCAACCGCACGGCAACGTTGACTATGCCGCGGCTATTTTTTGCATCACGCAGAAGATAGGCTGCATTGGAATTCTTTTCCGGATGCTGCAATTCCTGCATAAGGAGAGGAACAAACGATTCCATGTCAGCAGATTCTTTACCGATTCTGGAAATAAGTGCATTGGCAGCAACGCCTTCCGCTTCAGCAAACTGCGGATCGCGAAGTTCCGGAATTTCCTGCGGCGGGCTCCATGTCGGAAACTCATCTGAAGATTCAGGACGAAGTACCGCAGAATAAATAAGATCCTGCTTACCGTCTGCCAAACGCTTTGACCAGATGACTACAGAGTTCTGATCGTAGGCTTCGTTAGTCAGCTGTTCATCTGTAATTTTTTGACTGACACGCTGACGCCCGTACCCTGCACCAATAAAAAACTCATCCGTAACAGCAAAGCCGGAGACACGGTTAAGAGTCTGGAGCACTACCTTTACGGGACTGTCTTTTCCGTCAAAAGCGACATGAGCTTCCACATTCCATGCTGATGTTTTTTCAGCAGGAACCAGCGGGAATCCCAACACAAAAACTTTGTAACTAAAAACGCCGAGCCCAATTGCCAGCAATATGCCGACAAGCAGCTTTAACTGAAATTTATTCATTAAATTTGATCCGAGGAGATAAGAATAGCTAGCACATTAGCGCTAAAAATAGCACCAGCACTAAGGAGTGTCAGGTTTACCAAACCGATACCGTTGTGAGGAATCAATCAGCAAACCCTTGCGCAAGTCCTTGCGTCCGACGAGGAGTTTGTAGGTAAAATTAGTTCTGTCCGTCAGGTTGATTTGAGCATCAAGTACTTTAGATGCAATGCGGATTTGTGCCGCAATAACAGGTCGTTCATCAATCCCTGAAGGACGTTTCTTTACCCGAACAGTACGTATGTACGGACAGGTAATACGCCGAGATTCACCGTGACCATCAATAATGGTGAAGGTAACTTTTTTCTTTTTCTTATTAATCACGATATCAGTGGCGTGAAAAGAAGTGCTGTCTGCACCGGTATCAAGCTTCGCATCAATTTCGATAGGAAGCGTTTGGCCACAAATGCTAATGGAAGCAGTCTCTACGTATCCTGCAATAAGTTTATTTTTTTCAATATGTTCAGTCGCAGCAGAAGCTACTACCAGAACATTTTCTTGAGAGGAAATTGAGGAGGATACATTTTCTTGAAACTGAGCAAAGGCTGTTGTGGTGTTAAATATAAGCAAAATCGCCAGGCACCATGTATAGTACATAATTACATCCTGTATAAAATTACAGCACTACGCGAAATGATCTATAATAACAGTAAAATTTCTTGTTGTTTCCATAGCAGTCAGGAAATCTATAACAAGTATTGCGTAATGCACATCGTCGGTAAGTACTAGTTGCTATACTTTTCGTCAAATCTGTCTTTCGTCGTCAATACTTGGAGATACAGTACAACAATTATCTTAAATCAAACAGCATGGATAACTACATATAGCAGCACACAGAACATCTTGCTACATCAGAAGATAGCGTGGAGTGAACAATGTTCTCCAAATAAAAAATTCACAATTTTTAAAAAAAAACATCCTCTTTCCGTCCTAACTCTCTAACTTCACACCGTATAGCTAATCATTTTTATGTAGGTGAAATTATTTATTTCCACCACATTTTCATAAAAAAATCCCCGCTAACAGATTAGCAGGGATGATAAACAGCGTGTCAGGGGCTAAAAAAGAGATCCCAACACACTCATGAGTAACTAGCCAGCCGATCATCAAACAAAAAAATTGCCTTTCTCTAAAAAATAAAGGCAATTTTGCATGTCTAACTATTCTTTTCGCAGATCATATTTTCGCATTCGTAAATATAGTCGTTTTCGCGGAATGCCCAGCTCTACTGCGGTCTTCTCAATGCGACCGTCATTACGAACCAACGCATCAACGATAAGCTGTTTTTCATAGTGTTCCATAAGCTCATCGAGAACGGCGACATCGGAGGCTGAAGCATCGCTTGAATCAGTATCTTCCTCACCGGAAAGATCCAACGGCAATCCGAGAACCAGTTGTTGAGCAACGTTGCGTAACTCACGCACGTTCCCCGGCCATGGATACTGCTGAAGGCGATTGCTCACTTCTGGCGCAAGGTCTGGTGCAGACCTATTAAAACGGTCTGCCATCACGCCCATAAAGTAATGAAGCAACGGCATAACATCTTCAGCTCTGTCGCGTAACGGAGGTACGTTAATTCGGGCAACATTAAGACGGAAAAATAAATCTTCTCGGAATGTTCCATTACTGACAGCTTCGCGCAAATCAATTTTGGACGCCGCAACAACTCTGAAATCTACAGGGATAAGCTGATTACTGCCCACGCGTTCGATCACACGTTCCTGCAACGCTCTTAGCAGTTTCACTTGTATATCAAGAGGCATAGACTCCACTTCATCGAGAAAAAGAGTACCGCCCTGTGCCAATTCAATCTTACCAATTCGTCGACTGGAAGCGTTTGTAAACGAACCGCGCTCATGACCGAACAATTCGCTCTCCACCAAACTGCCCGGAATAGCGCAGCAGTTCAAAGGAACAAATTTCCCGCTCTGTCTATTTCCGCAGTCATGTAACGACCGTGCTGTAAGCTCTTTACCTACGCCAGTTTCCCCTAAGACAAGAACGTCAACATCAATCGATGCCAATGAACTTACAGTCTGGCGCAGCTGCTTGATTTCAGCAGAAGAACCGAGAATTCGTGATTCTAAATCAAAATCAACAGCAAGACGCTGTTTCAAATTACGGTTCTCAAGACAAAGACGACGAGCCTCTAGCGCACGCTTAGCAACCTCAATCAGGTATTCAGGCGGTGCCGGCTTTTCTAAAAAATCATACGCTCCGGAACGAATTGCATCCAGCGCCATTGGCACATCACCATGACCGGTCAAAATCACAACCGGAAGATCAGGCGCAATGTTTTTGATGCGATTTAAAAGAGTAAGCCCGTCCATCCCCGGCATTTTTACATCACTGATTACCACCCCAAGCCAGTCGGGTGTAATATGCAGAAGAACCTCTTCCCCTGAACTAAAGGTTTTTATTGCGTACCCTTCAAGTTCAAAGGTCTGCTGACATGCCTGTCGAATTTCAGTTTCGTCATCGACTAAGAAAATTTCACCAATCGGAATCATAATTATCCAGCAGCTTTTTGAAATGAAAGAGTGAACGTAGTACCACCTGTTGCAGCATTTGCGGCACTGATCTCCCCTCTCATATCCTTCACAATGTTATAGGAGATAGAAAGTCCAAGCCCGAGTCCTTTGCCGACCTCTTTGGTCGTATAAAACGGGTCAAAAATTGATTCTTTAACTTCTGGCGGAATCCCCGCCCCTGTATCGGTAATTTCAATAAAAATGGTCTGTTCTGCTTCAATGACATCAATAAAGATCTTCCGTTCCACCTCGCCCTGTTGCCCCACCGCATCAATGGCATTACCAATAATATTAACCAGCACCTGCTCGAGTCGAATATCTTCTGCAGTAATAATGTATGCTTGCTCTTTGTAGCGCTGCTCGATAACAATGTTATCTTCAATAATTCGAGCCTTAAGCAGAGCCAGTGCCTGTTCGATAACTGGAACCACTTCTACCGGACGCAGTTTGTTTGAAGGAAGACGAGCAAACTTTTTCAAATGATTGATCATCTGAGCCATTCTTGCACTCAGGTTATCAATCTTGTCGATATTTTCCTGATGAACTTCGATCTGGCCTCGCTCTAAAAGTAATCGAGCATTGTGCAGATAGTAGCGAATAGCAGACAACGGCTGGTTTAACTCATGAGCAATTCCTGCTGATAGTTGACCAAGAGCAGCCAATTTACCAGCCTGTACTAATTCATCCTGCACCCTGCGGCGTTCTTTAACTTCCTGACGGAGTTTGGCGTTCGTTAGACTCAAATGATCAGTCTTCTGCCGTACCCTTTTCTGCAATAACTCCTGAGCCTTCTCACGCTCTGTCACATCATGCAGGGTAATCATCAAACTTCGCTGATTCCGTTGCTGGACAGGACAAATGACCACCTCTATCGGAAATTCAAAGCCGTCACTTTTGACGCCCTGATAGACGCCTACTATCTGCTCGCTATTCTCAGAATTAAAGGCAAGAGAACACGCCTCACAAAACGCCTGTTCCTCCGGTACGGACACAAAAGATGAAAGATTCTGTCCAATCATGACCTGTGGGTCAGCATTGAATAAGCTGACAGCCATGGTATTGAAAAAACGGATGGTTCCATCAGGATCAGCAATAACAAGCCCTACCGCGGCGTTATCAATAATAGCCTGTGCATTTGCCTCTTCTACCGCTTGAGCAGTATCACGGAAAACACGCAACGCACCAGCCATCTTACCAATTTCATCATCGCCAGCTTCCGGTATGCTGTATTGCAGTTCCCCTCCGGCAATGGCTTGCATGCTGCTCGCCAAGGCATTGAGTCTCGCCACAATACTACCCCGTACATAGAACCACAAAACGCAGGCAGCAAGAATCAAACTGAAGAAAACCAGTCCAAGCTGAGCCCACCGAGCACGTTCTAACTTCCCCTTGGTCACAGCTGCTGCATTCAGTGCTTCAGCCTGCGTACGTGTTACAACCGTTCTGATTACAGAACGCAGCTGCCCAACAATTCGAGCATTCTCCGCAAGAATATTCTGCCCTTTGATACTGTTCGCAATAATTCGTTTTTTCAGAGCAAAAACACCGTCCGGCCCTTCAGCTCGAGAAAGCACTTCTGAGAACACCTGATGCAGTGTAAGCGCGCTTGCCTCGTCAGAATAATGTTCTAGACTAAACCGTAAAGAAGCAATTGTGTCACTTGCAAGCGCGGCCAAATTATCAACCTGAGCATCTTGTTGTGCCGATGAAGCCTGCAACAACAAACTCACCAGCAGATCACCATTACTACCGATACGATCAACAATCTTCTTAAACCGACGGTTAGAGCGAAGTTTTGCAGCAGAAATATTTTTCTCACCTTGCCCTGCTGCACTTCGGATTCGATCAATTTCAGCATCAAGATTATAGTTTAAATCCTGACTAAGCGGTTCAATCTCCTCGAGAATATCAGAATAGAGCCAGCGCAAGCGCTCCATATGCTTTTGGAGAAGTTTTTCCTCTCGTAATCGATCCGATACGACAATCTGCAGTGAGAACAGGTTGTCTTTCAAACGCCCAAGCAAGTCATCTATTCCACGACGAAGCTGAGGGTTTGTATGTTCAAGAAGGCCGACTTCACGACTGAATTGCTGTAGCAACAAATCCAGATCGGTACGTATCCTTTTTTGAGTCTCTTCATCCGGTGCCGAGGCAAGATTAGGCGCTATGGCAATAATTTGCCCGCCAGTCTCAGCCACATCAGCTACTTGCGCTAATTCTGGTAAATTTTTCTCTGTGATTGTCGCAAAAATATCGCTTGAACTTTCCAAAAGAAAAAGCGCAGTCAGCACCGCTAGCACAGTCATTCCCGCAATTGCACCAAAGGCAAGAAGCAATCGCTCCCAAATGCCTAATTTAGTAAAAAACGATGGTATCATTACTTTCTTTGCACTGTATCCAACAGCTTGTTGGCTTTTTTCAATCGCTTTTCTATAAAATGCTGCCACTGCTCTATCTGCTGCTGTTGTTCAGGACTTCTCGGCGCTCCTGTAAACGAATTAGAAAATATTGCGTTGTACACTGGATCCAGACTCTGCTTCTCAGTTACTGGAATCTCACTAAGCAGACTGTAAGTCTTATTCTTTACTGAAAGAAAATACGGATCGTTCGCAGCATATTGATTTTCTAGCGAAAGCAAACGCTTCCAGAGCTGACGTCGCTCTAACAACTTATATGTAATAAATTCTTCAAACAGGTGATTCACAAGGTTGTAGCGCAACTGCGACAGATACGCATTGTACGGTTTTGCCTTGCCTTCTTTGATCATTTTAAACAGCTGAGACTGTGCAAGTTTGCCGTTGTCGTACATCTGCTGAGCAACAGGAAGACGACGTGTCTGCGGCTTAAGCAGAATAGCTTGCCCTTCTGGTGACAGCATGAAATCGATGAAAATTTCTGCTTCGCGCGAATTAGTACTATTTTTTAATGCCCCAACTCCCGCAGGCATAAGGAGAACAGGTTCGCCGTACCGGAACTTAACATCTTTTACTTCCGGCGCACGACCCAGTATATCAATGACCAGTCCCACACCATACAGTCCGCTCTTTACCCCTTCTGTAACACTAAAACTACGGGCAGAAAGAGTCACAAGGTTACCGGACATACGTAGCAGATACGCCCAGCCTTTTTCCCACCCCATCTTTTGCAAAATACTTTCTACAATAAGATGTGTCGTTCCAGAACGTAACGGAGTCGACATGACCACATGGCTGTAATATTTTGAATCTTCTAAATCCTGCCAGCGTTTCGGAGCATCAATATTTTCATTTTTTAAATACGAATCGTTCCACATCCATCCCACGCTGGACAACGCAAATCCGTAAAAATAACCATCAGGATCATTTACAGAAAACCCTTCAACACTCATTGATTTGTACTGCCGCGCCCGCTCTGTGCGCCTCAGCATCCTGCCCTGCTTCAAAATCTCAAACGCATCGGGCGAAGATGACCAGAACACATCAAAATTTCGGTTATTTCCACGCAACAGTTCCGCAACGGCAGAAGTCGTTTTTTTATTTAAAATCGAAACCTTGATTCCAGGATGGAGAGATTTAAACCGTTCAGTAAACGGTTCATAGAAATCGGGAGGATAAGAAGTAATTATTTGTAAAGAAGACGATTGAACGGCTTTCGCCGCAGCAGGTACAATCCCGCAAACAAGTAGAGCACAACCGACTCCGACCATACACCAGCAGACGTATCGAACTCCCCTTAAGAAGCCAACGTTCATTACTCACCTCCAGATGGTACCGCAAACCAGCATGAACAGTGTACCTGCATTCGGATGTGCTACACATAACCTACTGTAAAAATGACTTATATAAAAACTTATAATAACACTAAGCGGCAATCTCGAAAGTATAAAAATGTTTCTAACATGGGTCAAGAACACGTTCGGATTTTCAATCAAACTTCACGTAACACTATATAGCCTTCATACAATTTCCCTGCCCTCCTCTCAGCCTTCAATACAAGCGGTCTTTCACCAAACGCCAACCTTAAAAAAAATAACGGGTCATTTTTGAACACACATGTGTCGAAAACGACCCAAACCATATCCTAAAAAAATGTAACCGTTTTGGTCAATTACAACAAAACTGGTGCATTACCTTCACCTCTGCTAATGGCACAATATTTGATTAATAATGACAAGTACCGCGAAAAATTTTGTCACGGTAGGACGAGGGGAGCAATAACCAACTCTCTTTTTTTTTGCACAATTATGATGCTGCCGGTTGATGGATTGCCGGTTGTAATTGTTAACGGGCGGATATATGCCGCACACAAAGCACGGAGTATGTAATGAAAAGAATTTTAGCATTACTTATGGCACTTGTTTTTGCCTTCCCTATGTATGCTATGGCTGAATACCCAAGCAAACCAATCACAATTGTTGTTCCTTCCAAAGCTGGTGGATCAACTGATACAACTGCTCGCATTTTTATTAATGCAGCAAAAAACTACTGGCCTGACGCAAACTTTGTAGTTCAGAACGTTCCTGGTTCTGGCGGTCAGAAAGGTTTTGAAGCTATCGCTCGTGCTAAAAAAGACGGTCACACCATCGGCTTAGTTTTTACAACTCAGATTGTATCTCACATTGTATCCAAACGTGCTCGCTACACTCTCGACAGCTTCCACGTTATGGGCAACGCTGTAGATGATCCATTACTCATTGCTGTTCCTAAAGACAGCCCTATCACCGACCTCGCGTCTTTCATCAAAATGGCAAAAGAAAACCCGCTGACTGTTGCTGTTAACGGCATTGGTTCCGATGACTTTATTGCTGCCAAAAAATTTGAAAACAAAGCTGATGTAACATTCAACCTTCTTCCAACAAAAGGTTCTACTGAGCAGAAAGCGCTGATCCTTGGTGGTCACGCAGATGCAAGCTTCATGAACCTTTCCCAGATGCAGGCACAGCACAAAGCTGGCACCGCTCGTGTTATCGCTCTCCTCAACGCAAAACGTTCCGACGTTCTTCCTGACGTTAAAACTGCTGCTGAACAGGGTTACGAGGTAAACATGACTGCTACACGCGGTTTTGTTGCTCCTGCTGGCATCGACAAAGACATCCTTGCTAAACTTGATGATCTTCTCGTGAAAGTTAACAGCGACCCTAACTTCATCGCTGACTGCAAAAGAAACGTATACAGCCAGCTGCCAATGTCCGGCGAAGACTACCGTGCATACCTTGAAGGTCTTCAGACAGAAACACAGTCTTTCTACGACAAGAACCCTTGGTAATAAAATATGACAAAAAGATTTGCTGAGTTATTGCTTCTCGGCGGATTTTTGGTACTTGCGGTGCTGCTTTACAACAGCACCGCAGCGTACCCAAAATTCGTTCAGGGCTCGACAGCCGCATATGTTCGCTTTCTGGGAATTTGTCTTGGCATTCTATGCCTTACAGAACTGTTCTTTGCGTCCAAAAAGAAAGGACAAGACAACCTGAAGGCACCTCTTAACATGGCAGACGCTCCCCGAAGATTCTGGGGACTATGCATCCTGTTATTTCTCTATGCTGCCTCATTTGAGTTCTTAGGATTCTATCTGGCATCAGCAGTTTTTCTTCCGGTAGCCATGCTTCTACTTGGAGCACGAAAACCAATTCTTATCAGCCTAACCTCTGGAGGAATTTTGCTTTTCGTCTACCTCGTTTTCGAAAAATTGCTTGGAGTTTTTCTCCCGACAAGTAGCTTGTTCGGATAAGGATACATCGTATGATCTTAGAATCAATATATTCCCTGATGGCACCCATGCCATTGCTTGCTGTAGTTCTCGGAACTATCTCCGGAGTAGTTATCGGCGGTATGCCGGGTCTAACAGCGACTATGGCAGTTGCGCTACTAATCCCTGTTACCTTTACTCTTGATCCACTCATCGGGCTTGTTCTTATGGGTGGCGTGTACTGTGGTGCCATGTACGGCGGATCTATTCCAGCGATTCTACTACGCACACCGGGCACTCCGGCAGCAGTCGCAACCGCACTGGAAGGCTACCCGATGACACAACAAGGTCGTGCGGGTTTAGCACTTAAAATTTCTGTTATTGCCAGTTGCGTCGGGGGCGTATTTTCAACAATCATTTTGTTAATTTTGGCTCCAATCCTTGCGACCTTTGCACTATCTTTTGGACCGCCAGAATACTTCCTGCTTGCGATTCTCGGACTCGCAGGTCTTGTTTCCATGGCAGACGAAAAAACCGGCCTTATCAAGTCCCTCATTTCCGGTGTGATTGGTCTGGTCATTGCTGTTGTCGGCACTGACCCTATCTCCGGAATGCTCCGCTACACAGCAGGGCTGACAGACTTGTATGACGGCATCGCATTTATGCCGGTACTTATCGGTCTGTTCTCTATCTCGCAGATGCTTTCCCTGACCGGCAAAAAAAGTGTTGTAGATAACGCAGCACTCGTTACCGAAATCAAAAACGAACCTATGCCGAAAGGTATCTTTAAATTCATCAGCATCGGCTCTCTAACGGGTACTCTTGTAGGTATTCTCCCTGGTGAAGGTGCAACAATTGCTGCATTCCTTTCCTATAACATCGCGAGACGCCGCTCTAAAAATCCTGAGCTGTTCGGTAAGGGTAATCCTGAAGGTATCGCAGCTGCGGAATCAGGAAACAATGGCTGCGTTGGCGGTTCGTTGATTCCTACTCTTACTCTTGGCATTCCCGGCAACAGTGTAGCTGCGGCATTGCTTGGTGGCTTACTGGTTCACGGCCTGATTCCGGGTCCGGAGCTGTTCACCACCTACGGTTCAATGACCTACGCATTTATCTTCTCTCTCTTTCTTGCCAACATCGTATTTTTGATTCTGGGACTGTACATGGCACCGCACTTTGCAAGAATAGCACTCACTCCTACCGAGTTGCTGATTCCTGTTGTTTGCCTATTCTCAGTTCTTGGCTCTTACTCAATGAATAACAGTGTACTTGATGTCTTCCTTTGTCTGCTTTTCGGTCTTGGAGCTGTCCTTCTGCACAAAACAGGCTTCTCCCTTGGCGCACTGATCCTCGGGCTTATTCTTGGACCAATTGCCGAAACAGGCTTTGCACAGGCTCTTATTATGAGCAGAGGTAGCGCAGCTATCTTCTTCGAAAGCCCACAAGCACTCGTACTGTGGTTCATCATCTTCCTGTTGTTAGTGCCACCACTCATTAATATTCTCAAAAAGCATCGTACAAAAGCTGTGTAAAACGCCACACACTAGTCCTACCGAGTGATTACACTTTGTCGTTCTCCCTACCTATTCTATGACAAAGTCACAGGTCGACTAGAGTGACACACTTCGACTTACCCTCTGTATCAGTAGATGCAGGGGGTTTTTATATTTATAATGTAAGATTAATTTCAAAAAAATAACATTCTTTGCAAAACAATGATTCGAAACTTAGATACTTGTATTACAACGCATTTTATTCACACATCATTACAAATTTTCCATCGCAGAGCCAATTGCCTTTAATGCTTTGAACCAAACCTTCTTTTGTCTACTTCTTCCTTAAGTCTAATGCCTGACAGAGTCGTACACAAACCGCCCTTACCGGTACAACACAACGTATCCGGCAATGCATTTCCCACTTCCCACATGGCGCAGATTACTTCATCAAGAGGTAATGTTCCGCGAAATCCGTACATAGCAATGTTAGCAGCTGTTACAGCGTTACTAACTGCACCTACGTTACGACCGATACAAGGAACTTCCACCTGCTCTGCCACTGGATCACAAATGAGTCCCAAAGAGTTCTGCATAGCCAGTGCCGCAGCATTGCAAGCTGCTTCTGTTGATCCGCCAGCCATTTCAACCATTGCTGCTGCGGCCATACTGGCTGCAGAACCACATTCTGCCTGACAGCCACATACTTCTGCTGCAAACGTTGCCTGCTCATTAATAAACACGCCGATAAGCCCGGCAACAAGCATTGCCTTTGCTGCGGTTTCCACTCTAGCATCTTGCGGCACCTTAAGCTGATCAAGCATGCTGAACACGGCCGCAGGCAGCACACCGCACGAACCAGCAGTTGGCGCAGCCACTACACAGCCCATCGCCGCATTAAGCTCCATCACAGCCACGGACATCACGGTGGCCATGTCCAGCATACCGGTTGGAATAAATTTACCTTCCTTCACAGCATCGCGAAGGTTACTTGCAGAAGGCGTCAGGAACCCCTTCATAGTAAAGTCACCAGCCAGACCAGTTGCAACCGCCTCTTCCATCACTCTAATTATTCGTTTCATCATTTCTAAAACTTCAGAGACACTCACCCCTCCACGGGCTGCCTCATACAAAGCAGCAGCTTTCCATAGCGGTACATTATGTTCTGCACACCAATCCAGCATTGCCGCAGCGCGGGTGAACGGCACCTCGCAGTCAGCAGATGCAAGCACAGGCATTACCGGAGTAATGCAACGTACACTGGCATCACCACAACGGAGCTTTATTGCTTCCAACAAACTCTGTGAAATCTGTTGTCGTGTGTGAACAATAATAACGCCTCGCCATTTATCATCAGCTTTGCCATTTTCGCTTATACTATTACCATGCGCGACAACACTCGCCTCACGTAACAACGACTCCACTTCGCCACACACACTCTTCATAGAAGAAGCAGTGCTGCCTGACTGTAAAATAACAAGTTCATAGTAGTCGCCAGCCAAAGAAACTGGACATCCATTTATCTCATTCAGTTCAATACACCCTCCACCGATTGACAGACCGCTTACAGAAACCGTTCCGCCATTCTCATCCACCAATTCCAACAAGACAGTGTTAGGGTGATCGGCTTCAAAATCTTTTACCTCAACGACAAATTCAATTCCTTTTGCCTTGATAAGAGAAAGTGCATCAGACAGGCGTGGATCTTGTGGGAGCATCCCCAACAAACCTGCGGCCAACCCCTGATCAGACTTCTGCCCCTTATATGTCATGGCAAAGGAACCGTTAGTTTCAAACATCACTTTCACACATGAGAGCCTGCCACCGCATAATTGCCCTGCAAGGTAGCCGATACGGGCAGGACCGGCTGTATGAGAACTGGATGGACCGACCATGACCGGACCAATTACGTCATTAAAAATACTTGATGGTAATTTTTTCACATCGCTTCCTTATGTTGCTTCAGCATCTCCATACTAAATTCCCAAAAACAGTTTAACTGACACCGACAGCAGATGGTGAGTAAAATCGTCCCATTTTAATAGCCGCTTAATGTCTTCATTTGCGCCGTTTGGGGAGAATTCGACCTTTCTGAAAATAACCTATTCAAACAAGATGTTACAAATATCACAGTGCGTCATCTGTGGCGAAAAATTGATAAAAAAGTCCGAATATTAAGTGTTGCGTTATTTATCTACGTCTTAATAAAATGAGGCTACCGAACTCTCAACCTCCCTCTTTCATTTCCTAGATCAGTCTATGAAATGCCACATACCTATTCCGAGGGCGGTAAAGCGAGCCATGAGCTTTTCATAATGGATGCAGTGCCAATAGATACGTTTGCACATCGGGTAACGTCGGAACTAATGATAATGGATGCGCGTCTTCGGCTCAAGGGTATACAGAATTCCGCTCTTGTTCACCGATTCGGTAATAACGTTGCAGCGCAGGCAACGAGAGAAAGCCCGCACGCGTTTCGGGGTCCTGAAACGAAGCAGGACTTCCAGAAGTTGTTCTTCTACTACTGTAAGCGGATGAGCAGTCCGTGTTCAATGGCGCCCCTTTTGAGCAGTGCCCCATCATTGGAGAGAACCACCCGATCTTCCTTTACGGCAATACATTAATCTTCCATTCACTAATTCCTCTTCCTAATTTAACAAAGAAAGAATAAAAAACACTCAATCAGTGAATATTAACATACTCAAAAAGGACCCTCCTATGCGCAAACTCTTTTTCATCGCCCTCTTACTGCTCTCCCTTCCGCTTGCAGCAACAGCAAACGACTGCAAGGCCACATACGGCACCGGCAACACTGTATTTACACTTGCAACAGGTAGCCCGGGAGAATTAGGTCTTCTTGAAGCGTTAGCTGACAAGTTTAACAGCACAAACGACACCACCATGTGTTGGAAAAAAGCTGGATCAGGAAAATCCCTAAAACTTTTGAAGGCAGGAAAGGCAGATATCATCATGGTTCATGCTCCAGCTGCCGAAAAGCAAGCTGTTGCTGATGGCTGGGCTGATATGCGTACACTCATCGGTTCAAACGAATTTTACGTGGTCGGGCCAGCTGCTGACCCAGCAAACATCGCAAAAGCTCAATCTGTAGCTGAAGCATACGGTAAAATTGCCAAGGCTGGTGCACTGTTCTACTCACGCGGAGACAATTCAGGTACACATAAAAAGGAACTCCGAATCTGGAAAAAAGCAAGCATCACTCCAGAAGGAAAATGGTATCAGACTACCCATGAGTTCATGCAGGCTACTTTGCTTAAAGCCGACCGTAACAAAGGTTACTTTATGACTGATTCCTCCACATGGGTTGCTACAAAAAAGAATATCAAAAACCTTAAAGTACTCTTCAAGGGCGATCCTATGTTGATCAACACATACCACGCTCTGCTTTCACCTACAGGCCCACAGGCAAAAGTGACGAAGAAATTCATAGAGCTTCTTAAAAGCGAAGAAGGCCAAACCCTGCTTAGAAGCTTCGGTAAAGCTGAACACGGTGAAGCCATGTACAATGATGCAGTATATGCATCTCAGTACGACTATTAAGCTCACCACACTTAGTACATTCAGACGCCGCACAACAGTTACACATTGTTGTGCGGCGTTATTTATTAGTATCGAAGAAAATCAGTTTACTAACTCCCCACTCAAACAGCAGCACCTTATTTTTGGTACACAGGTAGACAACAAAAATACATTTGTATTGATAGCACATCGTATTAGATCTATAATCAAAGAAAATTTAGTAAGGGAGACATATATGAAATACGTTCAAGTTACTGCCGAGATGTGCGCTGAAAAAGACGGTGAAGCATACCCTACAAAAGTCATCTGTGAAGCGTGTTTTAACGTCATCATGAAAAATCCGGAACAAAATCTTATCGCTGCTGATGCAGCAGGCACACCGGAGCCCGAGGCCGAATGTGAGTTCAGAATTGCTCACGACTGCGAATCTCTTTAAAAAACATTACCAGACCATTAATAAAAGCAACGAGAGTTTTCTCGTTGCTTTTTTATTGCCCAGTCTCTTCCACAATAACATGCTCATCCCTGCCATCATGGATAGCTAATCACCTTTCTATCTTCACTGACCAAACTAAAACATACACCCCTTCGCCATGTTCAGCCTCTAACGCTGCTTCTTTGCACATCTGCGCACAAATTCGTTCTTGCTCTGTCAGACACTTCATCATGTTCAGCGGAATCACATCGCACATGCGCACGAACATTCCATCCGAAGAGTTTGTGACATCATAAAATCCTTCATCATCCAAGCAGATGATGCGTTAAGCTTGCTGCCTTTTTCCAATGCAACAGCTACTCAGTACTCCCAAAAGCTATTGCAGTTTAATGCAACTACTCCCATATTTCATTCTAATCATCTCTATTATTGGATAAATTCAATTATACTTTTACTTTTCAGAGTTATTTTTTGCGTTCTTCAAATCCTATTCTTGATTCATTTACAACTTCTGAGCCTAAGGATTTTATATCATGTACAGCAAAGCTTTTTATTCTATTATCTTCTTTACATCTCTTTATGTTGTCGCACCGAAGAGAATAATAAATCACGGCAAGTGAATTGCGTGCCTGTCAGACATGTTCACTATCGATTAACCATTCAGATCAAAACGAGAGCGCCAGATATCGTTAAAAAAACAAATTATTCAGGCTAGCTCATAAAATTGCGAGCTGTGAAGAACAAAATAATCCCAGCACAACCCTGAATGCGTTCACTGAAGCTTTCACACTTGATTATATTTAATCTGGAACTTGAAAATCGCATAAAGACATCAGCGCTTATAAAAAGTTAACACAGTAAATTTTACTTCATGTTTTTCAAACACTTAAACAAATAAATTTTAACAAACTGGTGATAGCTATATCTTGAAGCTATCCGCCTAACGGAGAAATTTATGATAACTACCCGACTCAATACAGCGGTCAAAGAAGCTAGCCATTTGCCAGAATATTGTAAGCGTTCTGGCGTACAAAAAAACGATCAAGCTATTTTCGTTTTTTGCCCTGCCCAAGATAAAGAGCGGATACATAGTACTCTCATGCAAAATAATATTTTGCATAGAATTAACGAATATTCAGCTCCTTTTAATTCTGATTCTATTCTTTGCCACTTTAAAAGCTGGAATCTACCAGCAGTGCTACAAAATCAGTTGATTGATGCCACTAAAACAGGTGCTTGGGTAGAACCGCTTACCTGCTTCTTAGACAGGCACTTGGGATATACCGAAATAGACTTATTACACGAGCAGTATTTTCTTCACCAAAAAGCATTTCCCATTTTATGTCGCAAACGGCATGCCTTCATCAAACGTATATTTGATGTAACTTTTGCCCTACTGCTACTAATCCTCACATTACCTATCTGCCTTCTCACCGCACTGGCAATCAAATACGAGTCAGAAGGTCCTGTTTTATTTAGACAACGAAGAACAGGACAACATGACAAAGAGTTTGATGTGATCAAGTTCAGATCAATGAGCATAGATGCTGAAAAATACGGGGCAAAATGGGCTTCCCCAAATGACAGTAGAGTCACCACCGTTGGAAAATTTATACGAAAAACTCGGATTGATGAATTACCTCAACTCATCAATGTCATTAACGGTGAGATGTCATTAATTGGCCCACGTCCAGAACGAGAAGTTTTTATTCAAGAGTTAGAAAAAGTAATCCCGTATTACCGCTTCCGCCACACTGTAAAACCCGGAATATCAGGCTTGGCACAAGTTAAATATTCATACGGCTCTTCTATTGATGATGCGATATGGAAGCACAAGTACGATACCTATTACATTAAGCACTACAATATACTTTTAGATATAAAAATCCTTATATGGACTGTTAGAACAGTCCTATTCAGGATGGGGCGATAATACTTTCTCTAATATAAAAAAAAATTAATGCATCATTACTGCAATAACTAAGTGTACCGTGATCAATTAGAACAAGTCTGCCTGATTACATACCATTATATATTTTCAGCAAAGTTACTTTAGAAAAAAATTAATAAGGAAGCTTTACAAATGAAGATAGTTGTTGACGGACGTATGATTAATCAATCTGGAATCGGTGTTTATACTAACGAATTATTAAAGTTACTTGATGAGAAATTTTATTCCGTTGTTGTTTTACTGAATCCAAAAGATGCATCGAAGTATAGTTTTAAGAATTTGGAAGTAACTACAGTTGAATTCGGCAGATATTCTTGGAAAAATTTGTTATATTTACACAAATACGTTAAAAACTCAGATATTTATTTTTGCCCCTTTCTCTCTATCCCCCCCCTATTCTCTTCAGTTCCTGTTGTAACAACAGTTCACGATCTCTGCCCTGTCTCCGAACGTAAAGTTTTTGGTCTGCGCGTTGCGATTGCTTATTGGACACTAATGCTTCTTCAGCTTTCCGTAAGCGAGCGAGTGGTTACTATTTCAAATTTTACACGCTCTGAACTCAGTAAGTGGTTCTGTAACTTCTTTGACGATAAAGTGTCTGTCATCTCAAATGGTTTGTCCATTAAAGAGCAAGCCAATCATACAAGATCACCATATCCCATAGACTCTCCTTACATACTCACCGTTGGCAATATTAAGCCTCACAAGAACATCGTGAATTTAGCTAGAACATTCTTACAAAGTAAATGGTGTACTACGCATCGCCTGATAATAGTTGGCGATCATAAAGGGTTCCGCACAAAAGAACGGGATATAGCTATTGATGACAGCCGAATTATTTTTACAGGTAAAATTTCTGATGCTGATCTGGATCAGTTGTATCAAAACGCAAGCTTATTTGTATATCCGTCTTTTTATGAAGGGTTTGGCTTACCACTGCTTGAAGCAATGTCGTACCAATTACCAATTGCTTGCTCATCCATTCCCCCTTTTCATGAAATTGCCGGAGACAGTGTAACGTATTTTAATCCGCACCATCTCAAGTCCTTTTGGAACAACTTAACATCCTTTGATTCTTCAAGTTATTACGACGCAATTCTTAACAAATATACATGGAAAGCAACTTTGGAAAAGTTGTTAATTATTTTTAAGCAGTCTTCCACTCCATCCCAATCTTCATCTTCTGCTTGCCATCATAATTTAACGCATGACGGATAAAATATGAGCAAAAGAATACTACAGTTAGGAAAACTCTTCCCTCCTTTTTTTGGTGGCATTGAAAGCGTATCGTATGAACTCGCGTTAGGAATTAAAGAGGCGGGTCATATTAGTGATGTCTTATGCGTTAATGAAATAGGAGAAAGAAGTTCTTCTGATGATGTCTGCGGTGTGCATGTCACGCGGTGTGCTTCTTTTTTTAAATTTGCGAGTGTGTATTTTTCTATCAGTTATATTTTAAACTGGATAAAAAGCAGAAAAAAATACGACGTCATTCATGTACATTGCCCTAATCCGTTAGCAAATATGGCACTACTTCTCTTTCCGACTCGAGCCCATGTTGTAGTTCATTGGCATAGTGATATCGTTAAACAGAAAAAATTAAAAATTCTGTATCAGCCTCTTCAAAACTGGTTATTGGAACGTGCAGACAGAATTATTGCTACAAGTGAGGTCTACGCAAAATCTTCTTCCGATTTAAAGCAATTCCTGCATAAAATTTCGATAATTCCAATTGGTATCGACCCTGACAAACTAACAACATCAAGTGACGGTGTTGACGCTATCCAATCAAGATATCACAATAAAAAAATTGTTTTTTCCTTAGGGCGGCACGTATACTATAAGGGCTTTAAATACTTAATAGCCGCTGCCAGAGAGCTTCCTGAAAACTATATAATACTACTAGGCGGTACTGGAGACTTGTCATCTGAACTGTCTCAACAGGTTGAGCAATATGGTCTTACAAAAAAAGTTCAATTTTTAGGAAAGATATCTTCAGAAGAGTTGGGCAATTACTACTCATCCTGCGATGTTTTCTGTCTCCCATCCATTGAACGCTCTGAAGCCTTTGGAGTGGTTCAACTAGAAGCTATGAGCTTGGGAAAACCTGTGGTTTCGACTGCCATTCCCGGTTCAGGAGTAGGATGGGTCAATAAGGATGGTATATCAGGAAGAGTCGTTTCACCTAAAGACGTAACAGCACTGCGTGATGCAATAGTAGAGCTTTGTAACAATCCAATTCCTCAACAGACTATCCGGCGACACTTTACGAACAACTTTTCTTCATCTGTAATGGTGAACCGCACGCTAACACTTTACAATCAACTGCTGTAGAATTTGTATGTACTTTCTTAGCTAACTGTTGAACCTAGTGCATACTGTATTGATAACGAGAACTGCCAGACCTCCATGTGGGTAATATCCTCCACACCCCCCATAGAAAAAGCTCTACAACTGTAGAGCTTTTTCTTTATCCATTCATCATATGATTCTACTTTTAAGAGCCATTACTTGTCTGGAGCATTGTCCTTAACTTTCAAATAATTTCTTTCGAAAAGCCCTTCTTCGCCGCAACCGCATGGATTCACTCTTTGGCTGGCAATCACTGACCGTAAAAGAAGCGGCTCCAAGCAACAACCAAAAATAACTTCGTTGCATACTTGCTTCAAGAAACAATCCAATCAGCATTACCACTATGATATTCCGTAATGTTACATCTGACGTTTTGCTCGTAAGACCACAGCAGAGGTAGCACAAAAAAGATAACAAAAGAAATATCCCACCCTCGGCGGCCATCTCAATAAATACGTTTGTCGCAGGAGAGTGTGCAATATTATGGTATGGAAAAAACTCTGGGTAGCTATTTCGGATTGCTTCAGCTTTATCAAAACTGGCGAAAGTTCCTGGGCCTATGCCATGAATGACATTATTCTGAAACACATCCAGCGCAACCAGCATTCTTGGATAGCGATTCCCCCCCCGCTCAACACACTGCTGAAAAATATTATCACTTTCCAAAATTTTACGGACAGTCGATGCAACTAGGTCGTCGCCTATTTGAGCATACAGCCCAAGACCAATCCCTATAATAGTTAAAAAAACAGCCATACGCAGTACAGATTTTACTGAAAGATAACTCAGATTGCTTACAACTATTGCTACCAAAACTAGCAGCATCAAATTTGCGCTCTTGGTTATCTGTACCGCTATGAGAATTAGTACCCAGTCAGGCCAACTTAACGCTATATGCTTTTTAGCTGTAATATACAGATAGGGCGCCAGTGCTATCGCCCAAAAGGAAGGTTCGTAAAAGAAAATCGAAACTCTGTCTTGCAAGCCTAAAGCGGCAATGCAAACGCCTGCTAAAATTTGAGCCCGTGCACAAAGAACTAGCCCCGCCTTAAATCCATCAGGGCTCAATGAAAAAAGAGCCTTACCTACGCTCGCCACACAAACAATATTGAACAGCAGCAGAAAGGTGTAGGCAATACTTCTTGAAGACTCTAACGAGTACAATGAACTGAATACACACGAAGCGACTATCCCAATTACACAAAGTAACTCTCCCCTTGTGTAATAGATATGTCTGCCCAGTAAAAAATACAGGCACAAAAATATTCCTGTTGCAAGCTTCAACTGTCCAAATGGAAATGATACCGCTATGGTATCAGCGCCTGCCCAAAAATACGCGATTGCAACCAGCAAGACTACGGAGGACTCTGTAGCCTTAAAAAATGGCCGTTCAATACAATTGATCGCGGCAGTATATGGTAGGTAACAATTCAAAAGACACCCTCCTAAGCAGGAACGAGGTTCGTCACTCCATGTTTTACAGATGATCTATTGAGAAATAGTACTGTCAGATTCATCAACACCATCCCAAAAGGAATTACTTGAACTTTCAGGACACCGCTTAACGCAACCACAGTGCCTACAAAAACTAATGCGCCAATACTTTGATTTACGATGATACTTCGGTCTGCACCTACCGAATACAATTGATAATGTGATACGAGCCCAATTACTTGTAATGAAGCAGCAGCCAGCAACGTTGGTAACAGATACATATTTTCCAAGAAAATATCCTTCTTCAACCACGTTACGTAGCCGTATATAAAGAGATAACAGACAGGAATAAAAACAAGAACGAGTAAAAAAATGTGCAGATACATCTTTTTGGCAAGGCTAAAAAACGCTGTATATTTTTTTTCCTGCCAACTCTTAACCTGTTGAGGGTAGTTGAAATGGAAAATACAAGCGTCTGAGAAAGGAATAAGCGCGCTGACTACACTAAAAAACAAGGTATAAACACCCAAAATTTCCGATCCACCGATACGGTCAACCAGATACCTGTCAACGGTATAGACTCCTTGTGCAATTAGCGTTGAATATAAAAAAGGCAAAGAGCTCAATACACCTTTTTTTATCCATTGAAAGTCAATTGCCTTAATTCGTTTAACTTCAATATCTCGTTGTATAAAATAGACTCCTAGGAAACATGAGATCGCAGAACCAGCCAACCATGTGTAAAAAAGGACTTTCAATGTTCTGAATTCTGGAACTATCAGACAGAGAATGATCAAAACAATCGGCCAGATTCCACTTCTGAGAAACAATAATAACGTTGCCTGTAGAGGTTTTGATAGCGCGATTAGCCAGCGTTGTTGCTCCTGAGAAATATGCTCCGCCAGCATGATAGGAAAAATCAATACAAACAACTCAAAGGGAATTATTCCAGAAAAAATAAGATATGAAGCAACAGGGATCAGAAGTAGATACATCAACAGATGAAAGATAAGTTGCTGTTGTATTATCCAGCTATGCCCTTCTTCCGTCTTAATTAATAACCTTGAAGTATATGAATAGAACTGCCCACCGACTATTTCGTTACAATACGTCACCGTGACTAAAATTAACCCATATGAACCAAGGTCACTGAGGGAAAAGAATTTTGCCAGAAAAAGTGTAAGAAGCAACTTGGAAACTAACGTTGCGCCCCTCATGGCAAGATTGATCATGCGTTGAAAAAACAAATAATGCTCCAATTTGCTTATCGCAACATTCACTGGCTAGTAGCACGTTAAGAAAAACAACCGACTACCTCTTCAAATGCAAATCTAATTTTTTCTATATTCTCTCGCTCTGTTACAGCCTCATAGCTACGACTGTCAGCAAAATTTCCTTCAAAGCTATTACATAAGATGCGCTCAAGTTTTTTAATTCTGCTTTGTGGAGAATTATCGATCTTACAGCTCAACGAAAGCAGATCTTCTACAGAGTCTTTGTATGGATTAAATTGATCCACAACCATGAGATCACTAAAATACATTTTACTGGCTGTTACGGCAGGAACCCCCAGCAAAGCAGCCTCAAAGCAGCTTGTACCTGTAACTGAAATGACCATGCTGGCTTTCTTTATAAGCTGATGGCTATCGTCTTTAGGACTCACTAGTACCACGCCGGAAATTTTAGATAATTCTTTATAAAAACCTTTAGGCCGACAACCTACTGAGGGGAGATGCTCTTTGACTAAAATTTTATATTTTGCCGGAGTCGTTTTTGATATTGCCTGTACAAATTCTATCTGGTTGGCAAAGGTATTCCCATAAACGTCTATGCTTGACTCAGGCTGAACATGCAAGGTTATCAATATGTACGAAGAAGGTACTACCATTTCAGTTGGGAAGACCAAGGATGTTTCAAGCAAAGCCTTTCGTAAAATGGCCGTTTTTACTTTACTAAAAATCAACTGACGCAAACTAGGAGTGCACATTGAATTCTTTTTCCCAGATAGCATGATGCGAATCTGTCGAAAAAGTGAAATCAAATTTTGTTTGTTTGCAATATTAGATGGTTCTTCTAAATAAAAGTAATCCGGCTTTTCTCCTTTATTCACAACAGCAAAAAAAGCCTCAGATGCAATGTCTCCCATATTAGAGGCATTTTCTCGTCGGTACATGTCATCAGAGGACAGATACTCAAAGAAACAGCTGCGGGATGAAGGAATACGGACTGTCTGAGGGAAGTAATTTTTTATTTTTAAAACCTTGGCAACCTCAGCAATCACAATTTCTTGAGCCCAAGTTGATTCTTGAAAAATAACGCTAATATTATGCTTTGTTAAGAACATATCAACGCTTTGGGCGATAAATCCCAAATAACAAAGAGCCTGTTCATAGCTCTTTTCTTTAAGGATACGATCCATCGAAATAATTCTATTTAATTTCACAGAAAACTGCTTTTCATAACGCAGAGCTATTTCATAAAGCTCAGCATGTTCATGCTGTAAGCTCTCAAACTTCTGTATGGAGATATCACAGATACGCTCAGCTGGAATTCCATGCTTTATATAGTAGTCCAATTCCGTCTTTTGGGCACAAAGAATATAAGGAACTAACAAAGAAGAACTGTTTATAGCTTCAACCCATGTCCGCGTAGTCAAGTAGCTTTCAACTATAGCAATATTTTTCATATGCCCATCCAGATTTAATGTAATATGTCCCAACTAACTGGCGTACCCATTTCAAGGTCGGCACTCGCTTTTCGGCCAATTACAGTCTCTAAATAACGAGGATGTAAACCATTTCCAGGACGAATCGAACGAACATTCTCCGAAGTAAACATTTCCCCTTTTTTCACATCCTTAACTACAAAAAGAGAACGTCTTACAGCTACAGTTTCTTTTTCCTTCTCCGTCAGCTCGTAGTTGACACTGCCTAACGCCTTTTCAACAACTCTGACATCTTGAACTAACTGTTTAAACTCATGCGGTTCCATAGAAAAACTAGAATCCGGTCCACCATCTGCCCGAGAAAGCGTAACATGTTTTTCTATTACTTTGGCTCCCAGACTCACCGCAGCCACAGCTACCGCAGAACCCAGTGTGTGGTCAGACAACCCGACAGGACAATTAAACGTTTGCGCCAAGTTTGGAATTGTCAAAAGGTTAGCCTCTTCCGGCAAGGCTGGATAAGCGGAGGTGCATTTGAGTAATACAATTTCCGGGCAACCGCCTTCACGTAACGTGCTGACCGCCTCATGAATTTCAGAGAGCGTTGCCATGCCTGTGGACATGATTACAGGCAGTTCAGTCGAAGCAATTTTTTTAAGTAACGGGATATCGATGACTTCAAAACTTGCCACTTTGAAACAAGGAACACCTACATCCATTAAAAAATCAACGGCTGTATTATCAAACGGTGTTGAAAAACAATCCAACCCCTGCTCATTGGCGAGTTTCTTAAGATGCTGATGCCATTCCCACGGCATATATGCTTCTTCATATAAATCATAAAACGTCCTTCCAGCCCAACAGGATGTGCCTTCAATTTTGAAATATGGCTGCGACGAAGGAATCGTTAAACTATCAGCTGTGTACGTTTGCAGCTTAATTGCATCAGCACCAGCGTCAGATGCTGCTTTAATGATCGCTTCAGCTCTTTCTATGCTGCTATTATGGTTAGCTGAGAGTTCAGCAACAATGTACGTATGTTGGTCTTTAAGCATTTTCTTAAAAAAATTAGTCTGTGACACAAAAATCTCCTGTTATGATATCTACACATCTATCAGGACCAAGGTGAAAAAACGTATCAAGGCAAGCCATAAACTGGACAAACTCTGAGTTTTGCTGTGTATATTCTATAAGTTCAGGGTGATGATAGCGCACGGTGATATTTGAATTTTGAAACGCCTCCTCAATACCATACGCTTTCCCATTCCCCCCTGAAACATACTCCGTAGCTCCGGCTAATACGCAAAGATCTCGTATCTTTTCAGGCCCACAGTCAGCACATGCCCCTAGCTTCTCTATATCCGTGGCAAGAGCCAGCTCAGGGGTAAATCCTAAATAGGAACACAACACTTCAAGTTGGCTACGAATGACTCTTGTATAATTTCCATCACTGTCAAAAAATGCCTCTAACATTCTTTTTTCAAGCATATCCAGCAGAGAACTGTCATAGTACTTCGCATCAGCGTAATATTTCTTCACTAACGAAATGTGATCAGTAATCCACTGGCTGTCCTGTATCTGTGTATTGCATATCAATGCCCTGCTTGAAGAGCTGATCGGAACGGTTAACCATTTGGGAGCAGGAACAAGCAGCTTATTTCTATTTTCCCATCCTCGCCCTTGCCGCTGCACACTATCCAGCAACACAAACAAATCGGCGTGGTATAATCTCTGTAAATAGCTCATTACAGGGAGATATCGTGGTTGAGAGATAATTATTCGCATGACTATCTTTTCTTCGCTACAACGTTAAACACTGCATGAATGAGTTCATCCAAAGAACTTGTTCTCACGACCTCATCAAACTCTACAAATTCCCAATCATCAGAAAAAAGAGAACGAAGCTCTTCTTCAGAATAAAATGTTCCATAAGCACCTGCTGCCGTTAATGATTCAAGACTCAGATCACTCAATTCATTTTGCGCACAACTATAGTACGTATGTTTTTTGCTATATATCTGCATGAAGAAGACTCCTCCCTTAACCATTGAGTCAGCTATTAACTGCACAGCTTTTCTGGCATCTTCTCTCGCACAGCAATAAAGAGCGCCTCTATCAATCGCCATGTCAAAGGAGTCAGGAGGATAAGAAATTTGAGTAAAATCCTTCGCCACCAAGTCGCCGTTGACCCCAGCCTGCTCAAAACGCTTTTTTGCTTCAGCAATTGCAGTCACAGAACCGTCGACACCTGTTACAGAGGCTCCTTCTAATGCTAGCGCTCTAATATTACTTCCAGTTCCGCACCCAACTTCAAGCACTCTCGGAGCAGCATCAAATAATGATCTATACTGAAAATAAAAAGTTATTACAAAGTCCCACGGGTAATTTTGGTTATGACCATTCTGGTATATGGTTTCCCAAATTGGATCGAAAGCTCCGCTCATTACTAGCTCCTACGGATTAGAATAGCGCTCTGTACAATACAAAAGCCTCTGCAGCATGACACCCACTGTGTGCACCACGTAACCGGGCAAGATGCTCTACAGCTTCAAAACTACGAGGATGAGGAAAAGCCCGCATCTCCGACTGGTAGGCTTCTAGGGCGCGAACCTTCTCTGAAAGAAATTTAGAAATATTTACGTAAATATTAGGGACAAACATTGGCATCGCATTAGGTGTTGCATATTCAGTGCTGGAAAGTACTTCAAAACCCAAAACTGTTACCTGCTTCGTTTCTGGAAGAGGGCGAAATGCTGTCATTACGGCACGGTGTGTTATGGAATGATCAACATTCAAGTCACCATAATGATGTGTGATTACTAAGTCCGGTTGAACTTCATCAGCATGTTTTTCTATAATTTTTATGACATCCAAAAGCGGAACCGTATCAAACTTGTTATCAGGAAGAGCTCCATAATATATGTTTGTAACTCCCAACTTCTGCGCCGCAATTTGAGCAGAATCAGTAGCATGAGTTCGCTCTGAATCCACTGAAAAACCTTGGCGGGATGTTGGCCCTTCTCCCAATAGCAAAACAGAAACGTCCACCCCTGCTGCAACAGCTTTTGCTATAGTTCCGCCACAACCCAAAATTTCATCATCGGGATGTGCAGCAATAACAAACATTTTTTGGGAATTACTTAGCATATCCATTAAACCTATAAAAAGAGCTTGTTGTACTATCATCACCAGCATCACCTTCAAGACAAAATCCAGTAGTTAAAACAAGCTGTATTGCAACGGGATTCGTTTTTTTAATGTACGCCCTCAACTTAGCGTCTGGATTTCTCATAAAAAAGCATTCAGTTGTACTTAGGGACGCATTAAACCCCCTGCCACCGCCTCGGGCGTTCATTGCTAATGCGATGCTCGCGACATAATCAGTTCCATCCTTGTCAAAGCGAACATACCCAGCGACCGACTGGTTACCCATTACTACATAAAATGGTTCATCTTTCTTTAGTCGTTCCGTAAACCAAGCAAGATGGTGCTCCCACGAAAAAGTAGAAGGTGAGAAAAACTGCCTTCGAGTTTCTTTAGCTGCGACGATATCGTATACACCTCGAGCATGTTCACTCTTTGCCGACAATAACGAGAACGGAAAAAGAAGCATGCTCCCTGCAACCAAACCACAACCATCAACAGGGACCTCTATGGAGTGCGGGACAATTTCCCCGTTAATAATTTTTTTAAACTGCTCTAACTCTCCAGAAATGTGTGTAAAACATTGTGCAGCTTCCTTCTGACTCTCAGTACCTCCGAATATCACAAAGGGAACTTTAAGAGCAGACAACTCCCAACATGTTGACCCGCCTGCAGTAATGCACAAATCTGCCCACAACATATGTCGGGATATGTCGTGTGGTTGTTGAACTATTTCAACAGTAGCAGGAGAATCAGCCAGCAAGTCATTCCATTTTTCGACTGCAATACTACCAGCAATGACACGTAAGGTGCGCCCTTTCATTTCTGCGGAGTTCAACGCCTGTTTAAGCTGATCAAAAGTATGCGACTCGTCTCCTCCACCAAGAGTAAGGAGTACATTCGTTATCTGCTGAGAAGGAATTCGATCCTTAGATAAGTGCCTTGCGTTAATTATGTCTTGCCGCAGGAGAACGTAGTCAGAGCCGAGCAGACGAGTACCAATTTCACCACGATATTGGATAGTTGGTGCGTTACTATTTTGATTAAGCAGAATGTCACAATAATATTCAGGAAGGTGGTTATAATCATCTATAACCAGCAGGCGATGACCAGTATTTTTCACGGCTTTCTGACATTCAAGCGAAAAATGATAGCCATCAAGCACGACCCAGCTTGCATCGTAACCGGATACTTCATTCAGAAGAATAGAAGCATCTTGCTCCGGTGCTGCACCCCCTTCCAGATAGGTAACAGAAACACCTTCTTTCCTAAGACGTTCCCGAACCCAGGGTACTGTAATATGCCCGACAAAGACAGATTGATGCCCGACCCTTTCCCATGCCTGTGCCAAAGCTAAGCAACGCATCACATGTCCAGTGCCAATGCTTGGGGTTGCATCAGCGCGTATAACAATAAGCTCACTCATAACTGTTCTGCCCCTTTTAGAACTCGATACATAATTTCAGCCCTAACCCAATCATCTATGTTATCAATATCCTGAGTTCGATAACGCGGAACATGAATCCCTACAGCATTCCCTGCCTGAATGTCATTCCCACTTAAGAAAAACTCACCGGTTCCCCAATATATTTGACCTGTATCATGAAACAATTCAGGAAGATCTTGCGATCTGACATCCAAATATTCAAATTCAAGCATTGCCATCCGGCCTTGATCATCCTGTTTCAAAGCCCAAAAAGGGGGAGCCGAAAAATTCGTCACAGTAAATGCAGCTGGGGCAGTTTGTAACGCTTCATACCCACGGGTAATATCTTCAACTGTTGTGAATGGAGACGTTGCATATATACAACAGAGAGCATCAACCTTTTGCCCCTGCTCCTGAAAATGCCTTAAAGCATGAATGAGTACCGGACCAGTCCCTGTAAAATCGTCTGCTAAATGTGCAGGTCGCATAAAAGGAACATCTGCCCCAAATGATCTCGCCACATCTGCGATTTCTTCATCATCCGTTGAAACTATAACGGATGAGAAGAGTCCGGAACGTAAAGCAACATCAATTGAATAGGCTATAATCGGCTTGCCACAAAAAGGTCGAATGTTCTTTCTAGGGATTCGCTTACTCCCGCCTCGGGCAGGTATTACAGCTATACTCATATGCCACTCTCCCTATGCAATCCTACCGAAACCAGAAACTGTAGGCTTCCCGACAAGCTTAGACGTGATATCTTTCGTGTTCGCGATTGCTGAAAATGCGATATCAGCAGCATCAAGATACTGCTCTACCTGTTCAAAAGTATGAGCATACATTGCGTAATAACTTTCACCTGCTAAAAAACCTTGCTCAAGCATCAGTTGTATAAAATATGCATTTTTTACAGACTCTTCTTCCTCGAATGAGAAGTGTCCCATTGGCTTCATTCCACCAACATGAATGTCTAATCCATACTTTTGTGCCAATCGAACCCAACCTTCCTGAACAGCAGTTCCAAGTGCGACTAAACGTTCACCAGCATTCAGTTCGCGATGCTTTTTCAGTGTTGCAAGAGCCGCAACCGGCCCTATTCTTTCAGTCCAGTTGGTAGAGCTGATAAAAGAGTACTCAGCAGCGCACATAACACTTTCTTTACCAATAACAGCCGCAATGGCGTATCCATTGCCCAAGCCTTTTGAGAACACTGCAATATCAGGCTGAAAACCGGAAAATGTCAGGTGTGCTCCACCTGTGTTAAATCGTAAGCCTGCAGAGATCTCATCAACAATAAGCGGTACATCATACTTGTCTGCGGTGCTTCGCAAAGATGTAAGAAACGCTTCCGTAGGTTCAAAATTACGAATCGGCTCTGTTACAATAGCTGCGAGATTATCTTTATGCTTTTCAGCTAACCGTTCCAATTCAGCTGTATCGTTATAGGCAAATGGAAAAGCAGTTCCGCATAATTCCCGCGGGGCACCTTGCGGGGAAAGGCCTGCAATCAAATGATTATCAAGAGCGCTCTCATCCGCAATATTTGCTGAAAGATACCAGTCATGCCATCCGTGATACCCGCAAAACAACACAACACTCTTGCCGGTCTTAGCTCTGGCCAGCCTAACTGCGACAGCCATTGCTTCACCTCCAGAACGGGTAAAGCGAACCTGTTCTGCCCAAGGGTGAAGTGTGCATAATTCTTCAGCCAAATCTACTTCTTCCGCGCAATTCAAGCTTGAGGCGACACCCTTGTGTATTGCATCGCATACGGCAGCATCTACATCTTCATCTGCATATCCAAGAACGCACGCTCCTATGCCTGAAATCGACATATCAAGATATTTTTCCCCATCTAAATCCCAGACATACGCCCCTTTTGCCTTTGAAAAGTACGATGGCCAGATGCCCTCACTAAAGCGGTTCGGATTTTTAGATAACAACTGAGTAATTCCGGGAATAAATATCTTCGCTCTTTCTTGTGTACTTATAGATAGTGACATTATTATCTGCTCCAATATAACGGACTGAGTACTTCTTCCTTTTGTGGTGGAAGAATAGCAGTCAGTTTTTCCATCAAAAAAGTTTCTTTAGCCAACGGTATTGCTTCGAGATTTTGCAGAACCTGCCGCTCTGTCTCTGCTCCAAACAAAACAGAAGCATCCGGATATGATGTCAAACACCAGGCTAATGCTGCTGCTGCCGGTGTAATCCCTCTCTCGAAACAAACTGAACGAAACTCAGTCAAAGACGGGCTGAGTTCCTGCAAAAACGGAGGTAATTTTTCTGGCTCCATGCACAACACACCTTGAAGTAACGTGCTACGAATATGGACTTCTTTTCCCAAAGTCTTAGCTTTGAAAAAAAATCCTGCTGATTCAAAACGTCTGTCAAAAAGCGAAGCAGGAACTTGAAGTACATTAATTAGAGAGTGTTCCAATGCCTCCAGTGCACGTTCCGGCGTATAAACAGAGATGCCAATTCGTTTTACTTTCCTCTGCTCAACTAACTGCTCCAGCGCATCACCGATTTCCCCTTGAAGTAGATCCAAGTGATCTTCATCATGCAACATCAAGCAATAAAGAGATTTTACTCCTAAGCAGTCTAGAGAACTTTCTACATCACGCAGCAATTCGTCCCCGCCATTGCTCGATAATTCAGGAGAACACTTGGAAATAATTTTAGCATCCCTAATGTCTCCTTCCTTCAAGGCTCGGCCTAAAACGTCCTCACTCTCACCATATGCCAACGCTGTATCAAAGCTCCGAATGCCACCACCATAACTAGCTGCGACAATTGAATTTGCTATATTTTGCGACGGCTTTCCTGAAGTATTGGCTATACCATACTCAAGCCCTAACTGAACTGTCCCTAAAACAAGCCGACTCAGCATATTATGCTCACTAATGTTACGATTTTAATCGAAGAACCTAGCCACTCTATCGATATCCGATTCATACATCCCTACCCACATTGGCAAACTCATGATTTCTGCATAAGCCTTTTCTGCGTTAGGGCAGATGCCTTTGGAGTATCCGAGAGATTGGTAGTATGGATGTAAATAGACAGGGATATAATGCACATTGACGCCAATATTACTTGCCCTCATCTTAAGGAAAAGCTCATCCCGGCATTTAGTGCGCACAACATATAAATGATAAGCATTCGTTACATCACCAGAACATGCTAACGGAGTCGCACATCCATTCTCCAATTTGGGAGAATAAAGTTGTGCAAGCTCATTCCGCTTTGCAAGCCACTGATCCAACTTTTCTAACTGGGAAAAACCTAATGCACACTGAATGTCGGTTAGGCGGTAATTAAAGCCAAGCTCCGTCATTTCATAGAACCATGCGTTATCTTTTTCCCTTTGATGAGTATCTGCTGCTATTCCATGGCTACGAAAAGCACGCATTTTTTCGGCTAAAATAGTGTCATTAGTAACTGCCATCCCGCCTTCACCGGTAGTAATATGTTTCACCGGATGAAAACTAAAAATGGTGATATCAGCTAATGTTCCAATTTTTTTGCCTTTATATTCTGCTCCGATTGCATGGCAAGAGTCAGCAACAAGACTGAGATTATGTTTTTGAGCGATATCTTTTAACGCATCCCAATCACAAGGATGTCCTGCATAATCCACAGCAATAATAGCCTTCGTCTTCGAGGTGATATTTGCTTCAACGGATTCAATATCAATCAACAACGTATCGGGAGAAACATCTGCAAAAACTGGTTTTGCATCACAGTACAATACACTGTTAGATGTAGCTGCAAAGGTTATAGCCGGAACGACTACCTCATCCCCTGCTGCTATCCCTAAAGCATGTAATGCGGCATGCAGTGCGGCAGTTCCACTGTTAACAGCCACACCATGTTTTGCACCGGTATATTCGCAAATAGCCTGCTCAAATTGAGCAACCCGGGGACCTGTTGTAAGCCATTCTGACTGAAGTGCAGAGATTACAGCCTGAATATCGTCATCATCAATAAGCTGCCTGCCATAGGGTAAAAACGCTGCATTTTCCATTTGGCTTACTCTTCTGCGTATTGGTCAAAATGGAGAATTCTCTCAACTGACAAAAACTCAGGGTTCGTACCGGAATGATAAGCATTCCCTTGTGGTACAGGCGTTCCATGTTCTCCAAGAGGGTTACAGGTGTAGTCACATTCGATTGCATAGAAGACAATCGATGGGCGAATGACATAATGATCATCAAACTCAAGTGTTAAGTGAGAATCATCAGCCGGACACATAATTTCATGTAACTTTTCACCAGGGCGAATCCCAACTATTTTAATAGGCGTACCTTTGCCGTATGCTTCTGCTAAATCCATAACTCTTACTGATGGGATTTTGGGAACAAAGATCTCACCACCTTGCATGCGCTCAAAATTTTTCAGTACAAAATCTACGCCTTGTTGCAAGGTGATCCAAAAACGAGTCATTCCTTCATGCGTTACAGGAATATGTGTTGAGCCTTCTTCGAGCAGCTTTTTAAAGAAAGGAACTACTGACCCACGAGAGCCAACGACGTTACCATAACGAACAACAGCAAACCGTGTATCTTTTCCACCCGCGCTATTGTTAGCCGCCACAAAAAGTTTGTCAGAAGCAAGCTTAGTCGCGCCATAAAGGTTTATAGGATTCGCTGCCTTATCTGTGGAAAGGGCAATGACCTTTTTAACGTTATTAGCAATCGCGGCTTTGATTACATTCTCCGCCCCATAGACGTTTGTCTTGATACACTCCATAGGGTTGTATTCTGCTGCTGGCACCTGCTTTAAGGCTGCAGCATGAATAACGTAGTCAACTCCATTCATTGCCTGCATCAGACGCTCACCATCACGTACGTCGCCAATAAAATAACGCATACATGGATCGTTGGCATGCTGCTGCATCTCAAACTGCTTCAATTCATCACGGGAAAAAATAATGAGCCTTCTCGGCTTGTAGCGTTCTAAAATCGTTTTGGTATATTTTTTCCCAAATGAACCGGTTCCGCCTGTAATTAAGATCGATTTATTATTAAACATGTTCACCACTCTTATTGAATGTTCATCTGACTAAAAATAAAGAACTTACATAAAAACGAATCCAACTCATCCATAAAAAACATCAGCTTCCCATCTGTGACTCCAACATATTAACAACCTCAAATTATATAGATTAGATCAAAACAGATAAGCCCATTATTCAATGAAATATCAAAGCAACACCATCAGCACTGCAAGGACTCCGGACGCGATAGCACTTGCCCCAACAATAACTTCTTTTTTCGTCTTTAATGACTGATGCCCTAGCTCAGGAGCAGAAAGTATCTGCAATGAAATAACAGAGCCTGCTTCATCAATGCGTGCACTTACAAGTTGCTTGTTTGCTGCCTTATACATTGTATACAACGCATCAAGCTCATATCGAAGTTCTTGAGATTTACTATGTGAATGAAGCACCTTCTTTTCCAGTGCAGCAATAGCTGTTTTCAGTGTTGCCAGTTGCTCTTCAATTGCTTTGCGATGCTGTGTTAAAGGATTATTTTTTTCGTTTCGAAGAAACTCCTGAAGACCTTCGACTCCGGCATCTGCCATTTTTTTTGCTGATTCTGGAGAAGCCGACTTCCATGAGATAACTGTTTTTTCCCCATACTCACCCCCGCTCAATGTAGCCCCGGGCATTGAGTTACAGTACTCAGCAATCTGATTGAAACGGTATGAAGCCAGACCCGCCTGACGTTCTGAATTATAGGGGATACCTACTCTAAGAACTACCTCCGAATAATATACAGGGACAAGCACCTTGTACGCGATGCCTCCAGCACATAGTGTGCTTATCATTACAGTTGCTATAATAAATATTTTTTTTTGCCATATACGATGCACTATTTCTTTAATGGTCAATTTTTTATCTATTGTATCTTTCATTTTACTCTCATTTTCAACGTTACTTTTTATTTTTTTCATTTAAAACCTTTAAAAAAAATTTTATTTTAAAAAATGAATCACTATAGATAGTAAAAAACTATACTATTTAATTTTTGAAAAAATTTAAAATTAAAATAAATTTTTTATTTAAAACTTTATACAATTTTTTAAAAGTTAATATCTTTTTAAGCATAAAAAAACATTATTAATACTATTGTATGCTATAATTTATTTATATTTATTATTATAGCAAAATGATAATATAAAAACATATATCTTTTTACAGTGTTCTATTGTCAAACACCATGCACCAAACAGTCATCAGCACTGATCGAAATTTATTTCCAAAGACTAGGTCATGGTAAGTAAGAAAAAGACTGCCTAAATATACTCTGACCTATGCATCACTAAAAAACACATGAGAGATTTTGCCCAAATGATAGCTCAATAAGTTGGGCTGTATATGATAAAAGTCTACTTAAGCTAAAGCTTTGTCATAAAAAACAAGAAGGGGCTTAAGAAAGCGGTAGCAAACCACAGAGAAACAGCTTAACAATTCGAAAATATAGATCTTATCAACATTTCAAACTCTAACATAAGTCTCCCTTAATATTTAAAATTGTGGCAGACAGAATAAAACCCTAAAAACAAAAAAAGACTTACGTAACAACGTAAGTCTTTTTTATCTCAACATAGCACTGAGCCATCTCTAGCTCAGTAGGCACTCTTGAATTATAACTTCACAACTTTAGAAGAACACGATAACCAATAAGTATTATAGGAAAAAATTCAAAATTGAGGCTGTCACACAAACTACTAACTGCTCAACAAAATGTGGCAAATCATCTGCCCGCTGTTCAGGAAGATTAGTCATGTTTGTCAACCTCGTTAGGTTCGCTACCGGAACAAACAGGTATCATGATCTCAAAAGTGCTTCCCTTACCTTCATAGCTACTGACAGATATTTCCCAACCGTGTTCTTCCACAATTTTCCTGACCGTACAAAGCCCCATACCCACACCATCAGAAAGAGAAGAGAAAAATGGATCAAAAATATAGCTTATAATCTCCGAGCTTATTCCTACGCCATCATCCTCAATTTTAAGTATACATCCCTCTCTAAGAGAATCAGCAGTAATTGTTATGCGGCAGTCCTCTTTTCTGAACACAACAGCATTTATCAACAACTCTTGCAGCATACGGACAACGAGACTCCTATCTGCCTCAATCATCAAATCATCAACATCAACACTCATTGTTGCAACATCTGCAAAACTGATATCCTTAGATGCAAGCTTCTTTTCCGTTGCAGCATACGCTTCATCCACAACCGCTTTCAGCACTATATGCTCTTTCACTCCACGCGAGAGTGAAGCAAAGTCGGAAACGGACGACACCAGCGCTTCCAGACGGGAGGCCTCAACTCGAATAGTATCCAGCTGAGGAACAACATCTTCTCCAGCCATAAGTTCCCTGACGGCAATATTCGCAAATCCCGCAATACTCATGGTCCTGTTACGAATTTGATGAGCAACAGACATTGCCAGTTGTAATAGACGGTTACGGTTTGTATCTATTGTCTTTAAATCTCGGAAAGAGCGTAATGCAGTGGTAACAGTGACAAACAACTTCTGCGCTGTAAGTTCTGTTTTTTGCTTGTAGTCATTGATATCAAGTTCAGAAATAACTTTATTCTCAGGGGCCTGCCCCGGCTGCCCCGTGCGCAAGATAATACGGGTAAATGGATTATTTAACTCCTCACGGATACGTCTTGCAACATCCAACCCCGCATGGTTATCTTCCATCACGACATCTAAAAGCACCACGGCAATATCTTCAGTATCCCGCAATAACTCGATAGACTCCTTGCCGCTATAGGCACTGATCAAATCAAGCCCGCGCCCCTCGAAGGTAAAATCTTTAAGAACAAGGCGTGTAACGGCATGAATCTCTTCCTCATCATCCACAATAAGTATTCGCCACCGCTGCGGTTCTCGAACAGATGGTTCCAAATCTTCCTCATCAGCAAACAACAGGTCTTCATCTACTACCACAGGCCACACCCCCTTTCAGGTTTAACTCTCTGTTTCCGGCTCAGGTACTATTGGGAACGTGATAATAAATCTGGCTCCCTGACCTTGTTCACTGTGACACTCAATAGCTCCACCGAGCTTACGTGTTACCAGATTCCACACAATATGCATACCGAGTCCAGAACCACCACTGCCCATTTTTGTGGTAAAAAATGGTTCAAAAACCCGCTGAACCTGCTCCGGCGTCATGCCTTTTCCGTTGTCCACATAATCAATGCTTATGTCTTTATTGGTTCGCCGCAATACAATTTCTACAACACCATTCTGCATTCCCTCAAAACCATGTACCAACGAGTTGCTTACCAAATTCGACATAATTTGCATAATCACACCGGGATAAGTTTTAACAATTGTCCCTTTGGCTTCTCCTTCAGCATGTAGCTCCACGGTATGCGATGAACGTTTCCAACGTGGACGCAAGCTGGTCAACACCTCACCAAGATAACTGTACAATTCGAACTCGCGCATCACTTCAGAAGTCTGATCCACAGCGACCTGCTTAAAGCTCTGCACTAAGCTGGCAGCCCGACGCAGGTTATTGACGGAAGCCTCCAAGCCCTCATCTGCTACCTTCATAAACTGCTCAAGCGTTGAACGTTTGAAGCTTCCTGCTTTGTACTCCTCTTCAAGCCTTATGAGGCGCTCTTGCAGGTAGGTACTACTCGTCAAACCGATGCTTAACGGCGTGTTAATTTCATGAGCAACCCCAGCAACCAAGCCACCGAGTGACGCCAGTTTTTCCGCTTCAACCAGCTGGTGCTGTGCATTTCGTAAAGTCGTTAAAGACTTTTCCAGCTCTGCTGTACGTTGCTGTACCCGCTTCTCCAGTTCCTGATTTAGCGCAGCCAGCTCGGCCTGTGTTTTTTTGAGATCTGTAACATCAGTTATGAAACCTTCCAGCACAGCCTCCTCTTCTACCTCCTCCACATACCGTCCCCGCTCGAGGACATGGCGTACTTCACCGGATGAAGATCGCAGACGATATTCAACAGTAAAACTATCACTGTGCTCAAGCTGTTCATCAATAGACATTCTGGCATTCTCTCTGTCTTCATTAACAATAAGTGACGAGTAAGAGACACCTCCAGCCTCCAGCAACTCTTCAGGAGAATATTCTACAAGCTCCTTACTCCCCTCACTTACGAAGCGCATAACCCAATTGGAACCAAACACGCTTCTGTACGCCATCCCGGGCATGTTTTTCAACAGAACAAAGAATTGCCTGCGACTTTTACGCAATGCCTTTTCAACAATTTTTCGTCGAGCAATATGTATCATCTGAATGAGGACAATAAGAGAAAGGACACCAATTATGACTTCAACGATAATAATATATTCTCGGTACATCTCAAAAAAGGTAACGGGCCGTTCCAAGACGATACTTCCCATGGGCAGCGAGTCTTCAGCAATATTCCAACGCTGCAGTTCGGGATAACGAAACATGAACTTATTTGCGCCAGTGCGAACAATGGGAATACTGCTAATATCTGTTCCCGCCAAAATACGCTTTGCCATCTTGGCAGCCGACTCTCCCTGAAAGTACCCGCTGATAACATCTCCCCCGATAACGCCTTTGCGTAAGTTGAACGCCAAAAGACAGTATACAGGAACCGGCGTATCTGCCGTTAGCAGTTCGCCGATGCTTTCATACGTATAAAACTGCCGTCCCTCGCTGTCCCTGAAATAGACCCCGAGCAGAACAGCTGTATCTTTTCCCAGCGAGAGTAGTTTCTGATGCAAGCTGCCAATAGGCTCTTCTATGTTATGTTCAAAATCCACCCGATCTTCAAGCTCTCTAAGCTCTTTCAGAATATACCGTCTCCAACTTTTACCTGTCTTCAAGTAATCATTAATCACGAATATTTTTTTGATATGAGGATGGTTGCGGAGTATCTCCTCCACGGTGGCTCGGGGCGAAGGCGTTTCCTCAATTCCGGTAAAAGATGAAACATTCTTAAGCATGTACGACTTCAAATCCGCTACACCACAAAAGACAACTGGAATATCCGGCCATAAATCGTCACGATGGTAGCGCAAGAAGTCAAAAGCATAGTTATCTGAAGAAATAATAACGCTAAAAGAAATCCCCTTATAACGCTCTGCAAGCAGCTTTTTGTAAGTAAGAAAATAGTCCCGTGAGGATACCCTCTTGGTGTCCATATTTTCGATATGAAGTATCAAATTATTCTTTTCAGGCTCCAACACATTCTCAACAGCACGGGTCAAATTCTCCACCCATGTCATACGTTGGTGATATGAGTTCAGCAGCAGAACATGCCGTGGTTCATCCTGCGCATACAACGATGATGGCAGCATAGCCAAGGCAGTGAAGATCACTGACAAAACCAATGTAACAAAGAGTTGGTGCCGTTTCATTCCATTACCCTCACAATCTATGATTCAGGCTGCTCCCAGTGTACGTTATACACAATCATCCCATTATTATAATAATCGAAGCAGCGTTCATTCTTTGCAAAACCGAATAAGAAAACAGCCCCACCAGACAGGCAGGACCGTTTTGTCATTACGCTGTCCGGCAGCACAGTTATTCCACTCTACAACATGCAGCTTCATAACAGCACACAGCATGGAATATTAAACACATTACGTTACCTGAGAACTTCTTGTGGAACACAAGAGACACCCCCAGCATTTGATTAATGAGTCAAAGATCATTCATATTGCTTCACGCCTGTCGTATGCTAACTACAAGACTGTCTACTCCTTAACGCGCAAGCCTAAGACAGTACGGTTCATTAACTCAACCCCCCACAATAGCCTATGTCAAAACCATCCGCGTCCGCAACAATTGCTCCCATACTGGTAGCCCCTCATGCCGAAACGGATGTACCTTCCGGTTCCGGTGGAAAAGTCATCAACTTGCAGAAACTTGCTCGTGCCGGTTTTACCGTGCCGCCCACCCTCTTTTTACCTCCTGCGGCCTACACATATTTTGTGGAAAGGCACGGGCTGACAGACCACATACGTGCACTTGCAGAGGCAGACATCACTACCCTACGCTGGGAGGAAATATGGGATGCCTCACTGGCCTTGCGTAACAGATTCCTACGACATCCTGTACCCACAGATATTGCCGAACCACTTTTAAAAGCTGTGAACAACCACTTTGGTTCAGTGCCACTAGCCATCCGTTCCTGTGCCCCGCATGAAGACTCTGGATTCTCTCACGCCGGAGTTCATGATTCCATACTGGAGGTTTCCGGTGACGAGGCGATATTGAGAGCCATACAGCAAGTCTGGGCATCTCTCTGGACAGATCGTGCAGTACTTTATAGGCAGGAAATGGGGCTTAATGCCAAGAACTCTGCGATGGGGGTTATTCTACAAGCCATGATACCGGGACATACCTCCGGCGTACTCTTCACCAGAGATCCAACTGACGAATCACGAATGACTGTAGAAGCCGTGCACGGACCGGCCAGCGAAGTGGTGGATGACAGCAGAGACACAGAAAGACTATTCCTCGGACGGGACAACGGAAAACAACTGTTGCGCAAAGGGCAGGAAGAGAACGAGACAACGGTGGTTATTTCTGATTACTTGGTTAATGAACTCTATCATCTCGGTTCCAACATAGAACAACTCTTTGGCAATCCACAGGACATTGAGTGGACCGCCACGGATCAGAGCATTACCGTACTGCAGTCCCGTCCCATCACTACCTTTGCTGAATCAGACGCTCAAGGCTGGGATGCTGATGACAAACGTCCATGGTATCTAAGTCTCACCAGAAGCCACAAAAATTTGGAAGACCTTCGTGAGCATATAGAAACAGAAATCCTTCCCGGCATGACAGCAGACAGCAACGCCATGAAGAATATCAACCTAACAGCCCTCTCATGCGAAAAATTAGAAGAAGAGCTTGCCCGCCGCAACGATCTGTTAACCCACTGGCGCGATGTATACTGGCATAAGCTCATCCCATTTGCTCACACAGTGCGGCAGTTCGGCATGCTTTACAACGACACAATCGCCCCTGAAGATCCCTTTGAGTTCACTACACTACTTTCAGGGCAGCACCTTTTGGCGCTGGACAGGAACGCCATGATTAAAGAACTTGCCCAGTTAATCAAAAAAGACGATCAACTGGCAGAGAATCTTCGAAACAACATACTGCCGGAAGACGGTCCCTATTCTACTTTGCTCAATGAATTTATGGATCGATTTGGAGACCTTTCATGCAACACATCATGGTGCAACGAAGGCCCGTGGGGCATTATCAACCTGACCTTAAAGGACACGCCGGCTTCCCCGCACCCGGCGCCACTACAACGGGCAAAAACGCTGGAACGCACATTTTTAGATGCTTTTCCGCCGAAAAAACGAGATTTCGCCGCATCCGTATTAAACCTTGCTCGCTTGGGATACCGCCTGCGTGATGATGACAACTTGTACCTTGGAAAAATTCAGGCTCGTTATAATGAGGCACTAGAGATTGCCAAAGTTTGTGGCATCCATCCGAAAAAAAACGACAAGCCGGAAGCCAAGCAACACACCCCCAAAGGCCTTTTGTGGAACGCAAAGGACAGCACCGAACCCCATAAACAGCGCTTCAACGGATGGGCTGCGGCCATGGGGATTGCGTTTGGTAAAGCACGGGTGATACGCACGCCGGACGACCTCTTTACCTTTCAGAAAGGGGAAGTTTTAGTCTGCAACGCGCTGGACCCCAACATGACTTTTGTAGTGCCTATGGCAGCTGCCATAGTAGAACGGCGGGGCGGCATGTTGGTGCATGGAGCCATCATTGCCAGAGAATATGGCATTCCATGTGTCACAGGCATTCCGGACGTCACCTCACACATCCTTACTGGTAATCATCTGATGGTGGACGGTTTTCGCGGACAGGTAATCGTGGAAGAAACAAAAGAGAAAAAAGACGACGAGCAGAAAGTTAGCACTACAAAAAATGTACTTGGTGGATCTCTGGCTACATGCTGCATGCGGCCTATGACTGGCTTCTTCCGCCGTGGCTCCTGCGACACCGAACCGCAGGACAGTGGCTGCCACGCAGTCTGCTCCATTGTCACACAGGAGTTTCTGGAGTTCACCCTCTCTCAAGGGAACGATCTCATCAGCCCGTCACGTAACATGGACTTTCCCGGACTTGTTCCGGGTGATCGCTGGTGTTTGTGTGCCCTACGTTGGGAAGAAGCACGCAAAGCCAATGTGGCTCCACCTGTTATTCTTGAAGCCACACATAAAGAGGCACTACGTTACATCCAACTGAAAGATCTTAAAGCACATGAAGCCAAACAAGAAGAGAAGTGATCAGCAAAAAACTCAAGGGCAGCTACTGAAGACACTTCTATGTTCACTTCATAATTCACACTATTTTTCACTCAGAGAAAGAACTTCTATCTGTCTGCTGATCAGTGCTCAAAGCTCACGGACTGGCAACGGGGTTACGTATAATGGTGGTAATTATTTCACCAATTCGAAAACCCCACTTGCGCATGGTACTTTTATTCACCACAACATCAGGCTCCATACGCCACAGCCAATCCTCAACCTGTACGGTGAGCGATTTGTCACGCACGGGAACCACCAGTGCATAATCCATACGCAGAGCATTGCCGGACACCTCCAACGTTGCCGTACCCTCCACATCTGATGCGGTGCCCTCAAAACGACCTTCCTCCACACGGGTAAATTCCCAGCGTCGCTTAAGCACTTCGCCGTCATCAAAAACAAATTCTTCTGTAAGCACACCTTTCAAAACACCTTCTTCTTCACTCCATTCACCACGCATAATGGCATTAAAGGAACGACGCACCTTCCCACCACGACCAAGAATCACCCCATGGGCTCCCAATTCTCCAACAAAAAATTCTTCCAACACAAAGGGATGCCCCCCAGCTGCATTGTCCCTGGCGGGGATATTTGAGCACCCCGCAAGCATCATGGCACACAACGGTAAAAGAAGTTTACTCATCATCCTCTCCTGTTCCGGCTTCCAGTTATGCGCCGCACAAGCGCGTGATACACAGGGTAAGGCAAAATACGTAACAACTTGCATGACCATGAAAAGATCGGCGGAAAATGAATCTCCATTTTTTTCTTAGCCAGCCCTTTCCAGATATACTCTGCTGCCCGCTCTGAACTTATGATAAACGGCATGGGGTAAGCATTCAAATCTGTAAGCGGAGTTTTCACGAACCCGGGGTTCACGGCGGTAACCGTCAAACCGTAGGTTTCAACATCAAACCTGAGGCTTTGCAAAAAATTATTCAGTCCGGACTTGGTTGCTCCGTACGCCGCTGCTAAGGGAAGGCCACGATAAGAAGATAGAGAACCAACGCCCACTAGATGCCCGCTGCCTCGCTCCAACATATCCGGTAAGGCCACGAGCAATGTTGCCACACTTCCATAAAGGTTCACCTCAAAGAGGTGGCGACAATTTTCCAGTGTAATTTTACTCGCGGGCATATTAATATGCGTACCGGCATTGGCCATAACCAAATCAGGCACCCCCATTGTCTTACGAATACGCTCATACGCCTGACGAAGTTCCTCTTCGTTGCTGACATCTGCCGGAACAAGTATGAGCTGATCTCCAGCATTAAGCCTATTGGCCATGGCAGAAAGTTTCTGCACATTACGGGCAGTAATGGCCACACGTTTTCCACCTGCAAGACACCGTGCCACTAAAGCTTCTCCAATACCGCTTGTGGCACCGGTCAGCCAGATTGTCTGTACATGTTGCATAGCCTATGCCCCTTAGTTCAGAATGATAAAGACACTATCCAACCTGTATCATATTTTTGGGGTTGGAAAAAGGTTATACAGTTAGGTATGCCTTCTCCTAAAACTAATCGGTCAAGCTGGCCTGTCCGTTTCTGGCACCGCAAAGTCCGTGAACCGGTCATGCGTGAACTGACTCATGGCACATCGCTGCCCAAAGTCACTCTAGCCTGTATACTTGGCCTTGTTTCCGCCTCATGGCCTCAGATTGCAACCAACCCGCTCATGGCTTTGCTGCTCGCGTGGATCTTTCGCTGCAACAAGGCCATAACCAGCGGTATCAGTATTGTCTTCAACCTCCTTCAATATATCCTGATGATTCCTTTTCTGCGCTTTGGGGAAACCCTGCTCGGCCTCCCTCATTTTAAAACCTCAGTTCCAGAAATTATCACAATAGTTATAACTGATCCTATAGGCTCGTTTGCCATCTTAGGGATGCCGCTTTTGCACGCCATTCTGGGCTGGATTGTAGCATGGCTTATTGTGGGGCCTGCCTGCTATTTTCTTACCAAACACCTTCTTAAGCGCATGATGCAGAAAAACGCATCACCTAAAAGCACTCTGAGAAGCACTAAATAGTTTCCCCGAACAATATCACTAACTTTCAATAAAATATTTACTGTAGTATGATTGAAATATGTCTCATCAAAACATCGACTACACTTCAGGTGCATTACGTGTGGCCATTATTGGCGGCGGTATCTCTGGCATTATCGCGGCGCATCTTATCTCACGGCATAATTATGTGACGTTTTTTGAGAAGGAAGCTCAGCTTGGCGGGCACACCTACACCGCCCGAGTGACTCTTACAGAAGAGTCTGCACCTGAAATAAAATTACCTGTCGATATGGGATTTATTGTTTTTAACGAACCCAATTACCCAACATTTATTACCTTTCTCAAAAGCCTTGAGGTAGAAAAAGCCAAATCAAATATGTCCTTTGCGTTTTATGACCCTGAAACAGGGTTCATGTATGCGGGGACGGGAATACGTGGCATGTTCGCCCGCAAACGCAACCTTTTATCACCAGTATTCTGGCGGATGCTCGGGGGCATTAAACGGTTCAGCGCAGAAGCAAAACACGATTTGCGAACCGGAGCACTAGCAGGAAAAACTATCGGGGAGTACCTGACCCAAAAAGGGTACGACAAATATTTTGAAAATAACTACCTCCTACCCATGACAGGTGCCATATGGTCCGCTCCAGAAGGCGATACACATATGTTCCCCGCCGAAGCATTGGTACGTTTTTTTGAAAACCACATGCTACTGGATCATCGAAATCGTCCGCAGTGGTACTTTGTAAAAGGCGGCAGTGACTCTTACGTCCGAGCGTTTATGCAACAATTCCGAGGAGAAGTGCGCACATCTTCTCCCGTGTCAGCTGTCACTCGCCTCGATAATGGCGTACAGGTCGTCACCGACAACGGCATGGAAACATTTGATGCCGTGGTGCTGGCCACTCATGCGAATATTTCCTTGCGACTTCTTACAGATCCTAGCGAACGGGAAAAGGCACTACTTTCGCCATGGCGATATACAGACAACCGCGTAGTTCTGCATACAGACGAAAGCTTTCTACCGCCCCGCATTGCAGCAAGAGCATCGTGGAACTTTATCCGCGATCCTAAACGTGCTGCGGACGCCTCTGTAGGCGTGAGCTATCATATGAACCGGCTACAAAATATCACAGTAAAAAACGAGTATGTGGTCACGCTTAATCCAGTACGGGAGCCTACCCTCAACACCCTGCTCAAAGATATGCAGTTTGCTCATCCCCAATACTCACTCAAGGCTATGGCAACGCAAGAAAAGCTCCTGACACTAAATGGAGTAAACCGGACTTTCTTCTGCGGCGCATATCAAGGTTATGGTTTTCATGAAGATGGTGCGAAATCTGGTGCCCGTGTAGCAGAACACTTTGGAGAGTCACTGTGAACAGTTGCCTGATTTCATGCCGGGTACGCCATAAGCGGTTTGCTCCAAAACAGCACTCTTTTGCCTACCCGCTATATACGTATATGATAGACATTGACGAATTACCGAAACTCGACCGCAAGCTCTCTTTGTTCGGGTATAATAACCTGCGCCTCACCTCTTTTTATGACAAAGACTATCTCGAGCAAGGGACAGAAGGAATACGAGCAAAACTTACCAACTTGCTCGCTGAACAAAAAATGAAGCTGTCACCTGAAGACACCGTCTATCTAGTGACCTCCGCCCGCTTTATGAACTATGCCTTCAACCCTGTTTGTTTTTACTGGATTTTCCGCAATGGAGAGCTGCGTGGTTGCATGGCGGAAGTGAACAATACCTTTGGGGAAAAACATGTATATCCATTAGTTGGAACCGGCATTCCTCAAAACCTCACAAACTCGAAACTGTTTAACGGGCTAGTCGCTAACGGCAACACCTTCTTTCCTGCCGCTTACCGCAGCGCAAAGCAATTTCATGTATCCCCTTTCATGGACCTCACGGGGGAGTACCATTTTTCCTTTGAGGATATTCGTAAACAGCTGGATGTCACCGTCGAACTATTCCATGACGATCAAAAAGTTTTTGAGGCCAGCCTCATCGAAGAACGCCGCGTTCCGCTCAGTGATAAAGCACTGTTAACAACAGCGCTCACTAGACCGCTGACAGCACATATCACAATACCTCGAATCCTATGGGAAGCTGGAAAGCTCCATGTCGGCAAAGGCATACGTTATTACCCCAAACCAGACCCGATAAGCATTATGACCATACGCCATAACACCCGCCCCAATCTCAAAGACCGTCTTGCCAAAAAGTTAGTATTCAACTTTCTGAAACCGATGCAGCATGGGCAGCTGATTTTGACCATGCCTGATGGTACAACAAAGCACTTTGGTGAGCAGCATACGGACACACCAGCCGACATCACTGTCCATTCGAATACTTTTTTTGGCATGTCCGCCATCAATGGTAATATAGGGATTGGTGAAGGCTATACACAGGGGCTGTGGGACTCTTCTGACTTAGTCAAAGTGATTCGCTTTTTCCTTGAAAACCGGCAGGTACACACCCGCCCCCGCAGCCTGTTGACCAATACTCAGGCAAGACTTTCAGGAGCCATACAACGGTATCGCCATCAAAAGGCACCAAAAAACGACAAAGCTGGCTCCAAAAAAAATATTACAGCACACTATGATCTTTCAAATGAGCTGTTTAAGCAATTTCTCGACCCCACTATGACCTATTCCAGCGCAGTGTTTCTTGACCCCTACGATGTCACGGAAGATCTGGAGGCGGCGCAACTTCGTAAGAACAGAATATTGGCTGACAAAGCTAATATCGGACCTGATGACCATGTGCTTGAAATGGGTTGCGGCTGGGGCGGCTTTGCCGAGCAAACCGCGCGCGAAAGAGGCTGTCGCATCACAGGTGTCACCCTTTCTCGCGACCAATACGACTATGCAACCAAACGTATTAAAGATGCCCGACTGGAGCACTTGGTAGATATCCGCTTAGAGGATTATCGTAATATTTCAGAGCGGTACGACAAGATTATTTCCATTGAGATGCTTGAGGCTGTAGGTCACAATTTTCATAGAGAATACTTCTGCAAGCTCGAAGAGTTGCTCAAACCTTCCGGCGTGGCTGTCATTCAGACCATCACTATTCAGGATGCCCAGTACAACCACTACCGCTGGAGCGTAGACTGGATACGAAAGCACATTTTCCCTGGCGGCGAACTCCCTTCCCTTGCCCGAATCTGCGAAGTCACTTCAGACAACACAGCTCTTTCCGTTCAGCAGGTGGACGCAATAGGGCTGCACTACGCAAACACCCTCAATCAATGGAGACAACGCTTTAACGCATCATGGAAGGCTATTGCGCCACTAGGCTTTGACGATTACTTCTTGCGCACATGGAACTACTACCTTGCCATCTGTGAGGCTGGATTCCTCCAAGGGAATATCAATGACCTGCTTATTGTGCTCTCACGCGCTTCATCGGAGTAAAAGGGCATACCGTAAGTTTCCCCGTCAAGCTGACAGTTTGAAATTAGAGTTTTCAACGCTAATCAATAAAAATTCTGATAGGGTGCCCCCATCAAGGGCGTCGTTTCGGAACCGACAATACGCCATCCATAACAAGAACAGCCTTGAGAAATTGACAGCTTGTGCTCAGCAAGCACCACCGCCACCATCACAGAACTGCAAGATGCCCAAATGACAAACGTCCATAAAGGCAACGGGGAACCTATCGCTGTTCTAGAAAACAACAAGCCCGTCTTCTACTGCGTCCCTGCCAAGACTTAGGGAGCACTTATGGAGCATCTAGAAGATGCAAAGTTTGGTCAGATCTCAAAGCAACGCGCCGGAGAGCCAATCATAGCTTTAAAAATTGACGAAATTTAGGTATAGGAACCAAGTCCGTCGAAAATAATTAAGCTTTAGGACTTGCCCTATGAAAGAAAAAGTCTCGTTGCTCCTGATCTTCCTGTTCGTTGTCACGCCGCTAGTCACTATTCCTTTTCTGCCTGCAAATTTGTGGGTTTTATTCAACATTGTGCTGTTCACCATCGTTATTGCCATAAGCTACAATATGGAAAACAAAGAACACGCCCCTAGCCCGATTGCGCAAAGCGGCCTTATTGCGGGCATCCTGTGCTTTGAAACCCTGCTTTGGGGTTGCGCTAATTTCATCCTCTCAAATCCGGCTATTTCCACCGTGACGCTATGGCAAACAGTAGGTGTACTGGCTGCCAGCAGCCTCACAGCGGTTGCCTCTTTCACTATTCTTGGCAAACGGCTCGAGCAAATCCAAAAAGAAGGCTAATTCGCCTAATCCACTAAGCAGCCTCAACACTCTCGAAGCAGTGCCCCCATTTTGCCATCTATAATACCTCTCGCACGAGTTTTTACACCAAGCCACACTTCCCTTTCAGCGCCGCAAACGGGACAAAAAGTACCATGCCGTGAAGTATCGTCCACTGCCTTTGCATTGCTCACTTCGCGCATAATCTTGCGGAAGGTTTCCTTCGGGAGATTATGTAAGTCCTCTATACACTTCTTGTTATCTTGCATTTGGGTTAATCCTCCCCAGTCGTTTCATGCGACCGTTAAAGGCTTTTGTAGGTGCTTGCTGCGCTGACGCTTCCACTTTCAGCATCGTCACGTTCCAGTGCGGTTGACCCAGCACAAGTGCTGGCATCCAGTCCGCGTGGGCGCAAACTTCGCAATCAAATAAGTGGCTGTTGGCACTTTTTACGCGCCATACAACGACTCCGCTCTTCTGGCTGACAGCTAGATGAAGTAACGCTCGTCTGTGTCCAATTCATTCTCAGGAAAGTACCTTTGCCCACCTGCTGAGCCACTGGCTCTGACTGGTGTCCATTAGAGTTTCCGCTGGTTCTTAGGAATGGGGGGAGGGGGAAAGAGAAGGACAGCACGGGCATAACGTCAAACGCTTCCCTATGGTCGCGACCGACGTGAAGAAAACAAACTACTTCTGAACACTCTTAAACCAAAATCAACACAAGTACACGATATAGCAATACTTGCTCTACAGTGCGGCCTACGCTTTGGAGAAATTGCAAAGCTCACATGATCACATGTTGACCTCGATCATAAAACCCTGACTATTGTTGACTCCAAAAACAAATCAAAGAATAGAACAGCTTTTATGACAACAAAAGTTGCCGAGATGCTTCATAGCCGAAAAGAAAAAGAGTCGAACACAGTAGGCTTAATCTTTCCAAGTAGAGTTGGAACAATCCAACCCGCTGTATCCAAAACATTCGCCCGCACAGCCGATGTTCTGTTCAATCAAGAAGGTCAAGACTCACGCCAAAAAGTCTGTTTCCATACACTTCGACACACTTTTGCCAGTTGGCTTGTTCAACGTGGAATCGACCTTTACAAAGTCAAAGAACTCATGGGGCATAAGGATTAAAAATGACCCAAAGACACAGCCACCTGGCACCAGACGGGCTCCGTAAGGCTGTAGAAGTACTTGAAGAGAACTGAATCGCCCCTAGTTTCGTAGACACTCTTGAGTTGTAGTTTGTAACTTCGGGATGATACGATAAGCGACAAGCGTTACACGGATGAATTCAAAGTTGAAGCGGTGAAGCAGATCACAGAACATGGCTACTCAGTCCAAGATGTTGCTCAGCGATTAGGAGTAAGTTCGCACAGCCTGTATTTGTGCCGAAAGAAGTATGGTGATGGTGTAGTTTCAGAAGGCCATATCGATGAGCAGCAGGCAGAAATAAAGCCTCCTCAAGCTATCATTAAACATTAAGGAATTGCTACATACCCCCCCATGTTTGAAACAATTAAACATAATTTCAGCTAGTTGCCATTTAGACAAGCACCTGAAAGCATAACCATGATAAACAATTGTACCACTCAATACTGAAAGCTGGTTCCAATAGCCCAACAGCTTTAATCTTCGTATCAAGGGAAGCATAAAGAATAGTCAGACTAGTTAGACACTCAACCACAAGCCATCCCTTTTTTCACCACCTGAAACTCGACGATCTCACGATCTAACTGTTAAACAGCTCACTACATTTCATCATCAATCACGTAAAAAACGTCCACAAAGTGTCCATAAATCACCAAAAAAGAAAAAGACACTTACAGCGAAAAACTGTAACTGCCTTTATTTACTGGAGCCAACAATCGGAATTGAACCGACGACCTACTGATTACGAAAATTTTGATGTGGCATGAAAATGTCATGAAGACTTGCAAAAGTAGTTGAAAAACCTCATTAAGATGAAAATGCGGTTTCTTGCTTGCACCCCTGATTGTATTAAAAAGGTGGGACAGGGGTGGGACAAGTGGGACAGGGAGTAGGTCATGAGTAAAAGATACCACAGTGGCATTTCCGGTGTATTTTGCAGAGATCATAAGACGCGCCGACACGGTCGCAAAATGGACGTGTACTACATCATTCGTCTCAAGAAGAATGGCAAGGCTGTTGACGAAGCGCTCGGCTGGGCGAGTGATGGTTGGACGATTGAAGAGGCCGCCAGGTACGTTGGCATTATCAAGAAGAACATGAGGAGCGGCATTGGCCCTCAGTCCTTTAAAGAGATGCAAGCAGAAGCACAGGAAGAACGCGAGTTCCTTGCGGCTCAGCGTGCTGAAGAGCGTAGAAAGAAGCGCATTACACACCTGAACTTCGGAGAAGCTGCCGCCCGCTTTATGGAATGGGCCAGCTACAACACAAAGCCCAAGACTCATGTTGGATACGAGCAGCACTTGCGCCTCCATATCCTGCCGGAACTCGGACAAGTTCCCCTCGCTCAGATCACGACGCACGAGATCATGCGCCTGCGCGCCAAGCTTGAGAAGAAGAAGCCCACCCGAGGCCGTGGCAAAACCCTCGCAGCTTCCACCATTACGGGCTGCCTTGGCGTTGTTCGCGAAGTATTCAACTACTGCATTGAAACAGAGGTTTCCGCGCAATACCCCGACACAAAACTGTTCACCGGTGAAAACCCTGTGAAGCATAAAAAGTTCGGTGCGGCCAAGATCCTCCCCAAGAAGGACAACCGCAACCTGCGCGTTTTGTATGATGATGAAGTGGAGGCCGTTCTCACAGCCTCTCACGCCTGTAGCAACGATCAGTACCATATTACTATGATCGCCCTGCACACAGGCTTGCGCGAGCAGGAAATTGTCTCCCTGCATCGCGAACACCTTACTGCTATTGATAGACGAATTATCCATATTCTGGACTCCAAAAGCGGTACTCGTACTGTGAGCTTCCCGCCTGTATTAGATGAAATTATGCATATGCGAAAAGATGCAACGCGTAACTGCCTTTTTTCCGGTAATGGTGTTGATGGCCATAGAACAGCCGCCAGTGTTTCCCGACAATTCACACGCATTGCCGATGCCATCGGCCTTAATACAGGAATCAACGACAATCGGCTGCGCGCTACTTTTCACACTCTGCGGTCAACCTATGCGGTGCGTATGCTTATTGGCGGCATGGATTTAGAAAACCTTCGCCTGCAGCTGGGACACCGTGACATAGGCACAACCAGTAAAAACTATCTCCCGCTTGTAGAAAGCTTCCGCGTGGAAAGCGTAGCCCGTGCTCATGAGAACGGGTCAATCAAACGGCTCGGTTAGATATTAGGCAACACGCCCAAGCCGCTGCTTTACAATGACGCGCAAACGTGGGTTCGCCTCAAGGTACTCAAGAAGATACCCCACGGGATAGCAAACGCCCTGCCCAATTTTGAAACGCACCCGAGGCCCCGCGCCTCTGCTATCGTCAACAGATACGTTAGCCTTGGACACAAAATTCAGCACCCCGCGTCCAAGCTCTGTACGTTTAACGATTGGCGGCAACTGGAACAGCAACGGACGCAGCACGTTAACAACAGGCGGCGTAGTGGCAAACACCTCGCCCCATAGTTCGGATTCAATAACAAACTCCGGCATAGAAGGCGGTTCATTACCGGTTATGATGGCAGCCTTGTAGATACGCATATATTCCATCAGAGTGTCATAATAAGCCGTAGTAAATTGTTCTTTAAGTCGATGATCAGTGTAATGCACGTAGTAATCCTCTTTTAATGTGGAACATCGCCGCAGGATAAAACTGCCTTATGCCGCGTCACGCACGCATTGCATCTGCATTGCTCCGCGTAATTTTTCCGCTAACGAATAACACTCCAGCCGTCTGGCCAGAACTGTAATCAACATCACTTCCTTACTTGTTCCGCTCACCTGCTTTGCTTCGTGGATCAGCTCAGAAACAGGAAGCTCACCAAGCCGTTCAGCATAGGCAAACAAGTCTTCTACCTTGGCAGCCGTGCCGCCCGAATCAGCATCTGCATTCTTCATGGCATTCTCCTGCATAGGATTATGATAAAACTAAGCGTTAGCCCTAATGCCAGCCCCAAAACAGCCCATTGAAACGGGTCAAGCTGCGGGATCATGATCGCCACCACTGCCCACACGATTGGCAAGTGCCCTGCGCGCTGCACGGTTCAAACAATCAGCCGCAAGCGCCCGACGATTAAGCGGGATAATAGAGTGACCGGAAAGATTCAGCTTGAGCCGGTGGCGTTCATCAATGAGCGCGATCATGCGGTATATGTTGCTAATGTTCTGCTCATCCTCAGGCGTAATTCCTTCCTGCTTATTCAGAACACCAACAGAGTTGCGAACGCATTCAACCTTACGGCGAATAATTACGGATGGATTGATCATGCTGCCTGCTCCTGCTCTTTAAAAGCTATCCCTACGTAATAGACATAGTTAGTTTTCACACGCGATACACGCTGAGTCATAGCTTTGCCGAAAATCCCCATGCCCGGAATCTTCTCCCTTTCCAGTCCCTGCAACTCGCACCAGGATGAAAACGCGGTGTACATAGGCCGTGCCTGAATCTTTGTATTTTCGCCCGCAGTCTCCAGACACCCAGCAATAAAAGCATCCACAAGCTTTTCAACATCCGGCGCAACTGCATCTTCAAGAACACCAATACCCTCGCCGGAGACAATCCGCCCCCACATGGCATCGTATGCTTCCAAAACAACGCTGTAGCCGTCGTTTTCATGCATCTGCACAGCCTTCTTCATAATGAACATTCTTTGCTTAACTACGGGATTGATCATGCTGCCTCCTGTATCGCTCTCATAGCGACAATTACTTCACGATAGCGGGACAGCACATCGTAGGACTCGCGTATAATCCGTCTGCTCTCCTGCTTGTCGATTATGCCGTCATTGGCGAGGGCTCTGTTCACTGCGTCGTTAACATCGCCCATTTCTTTTCCTATCTGACTAAGCAGCCGAAGCAGTTCAAGCTCCGACAACCTAGGGACTCTTTCGTGCTTCCCAAGGCGCAGCTCGTTCGTATTCACGCGCAGCCAATCCAAGAGAACATCGTTGCCGAGGATCGCGCACAGCTGAGGTATGGAAGGCATGTTCGGCCAGTAATTGTCGTCGTGGCTGAACACGCGGCTGGTCTTGCTAACGCTCCACCCCATTCCGTGGCCAATGTCGTCGCGAGTAAGCCCGCTTTCACCCAGCGCAAGATCGAGCGCGCTGGCGAATGCTAAATTTGCTAATGATTTCATAGTGTAATCCGCTCCTTGTTTATTACCGTGGCACCATGCATAACTATGCGGCATTGTAGACAGCATCAGTCAGCAGAACAGGCGCTTGATGCTGCTATGCAGCCTGCTCCATACAATTTGGGTCTGTGTCCTCAGCAGAAGCTTTCGGCTTCGGCTTTGGACCAGGGGCAATGTCACGGGCAGGAGGGAGAAGAATGTCAGGAATACCAGCACCAAGCAGCTGAGCATGTCGGTAGGTGGAAACGTGCTGACCATGAAGCATCTTGTACGCAGAAGTACGGGACACTTTGATAGCCTCACCAATATCGGTGAAGGTAATCTTTTTGCGTTTCATGTAGATTTCTAGCTTTTCACTGCGAGTCAAATCGGATATGAATTCGGGAATCAAGTTTCGTTGTTCCATCAATTAACCCCTTGCGGTTATTTCTAATTGTTGTTTTCGGTTCCATCATTTCGTTAAATTTCGAATAAGCTTTTTTTAGCATTATTTGCAAGCTAAATTTAGACAGATAAATAAAGAATCATGCCTACACACAAGCAATTATTTGAATTACTTAAAAAACTCATTGCAAAAGAGCTGCACAAAAAAAGTGTTGGACGCGGTAAAATTGCAGAATACCTAAATGTTTCTCAAGGAAAAGTGAGAGCTTGGGAGGATGGGCAACGTCCGAGTGCTGACGACCTCGAACGCTTAGTAAAGCTGTTTAATTTTAGCCCGACTTGGCTATTAACTGGCGAAGGAAGTGCGTTTCTTGGGGAAGAAACAAAAGCACAGCCTAAAGAACAGGTTACACAGGTTGCGGTTACCGATCCGGTATCCCAACGACTTGAAACTGCTACTAGACTGCTAAAAGAGGTAGGCGCTTCGCCGGAAACTATCCAGCAAGCGATAATGAAAATTTTAGAATCACCAAATGAGCCACACACTCAGGCAGAAGAGACTATTAGTACTCCGGCTTTCGCGATTGATCGCGATCGGAGTATAAAACAACCGTAGACATTAACGAATGTCCCTGCCCACGCGCCCGCTGCAAATTAGGGAGGGCTAGGTGCTGTAGGTGGAGACAGTAAGGGGGGAAGCCGTGTTTGGCTTTGATGTTTCAAAAATTATCTTGCTCATCATCTGGATAGGTTTTGGGTTCTTTGCTGCGTCTATCGCAAAAAGCAAAGGACGCTCTGCACCACTCTGGGGAATTCTTGCATTTCTATTCCCCATCGTACTTTTCATACTTCCATTTCTCAAACCCATCGCACCCGTTCCAGGCAAATGGAAGGAGTGCCCTGCCTGTGCCTCTATCATCAAAGAGAAAGCACTAGTCTGCCCGCATTGCCAGCGGGATGTCTCGCCCAATGAAAATGCAGTCTTTCACTCCAATAGATAACTAAAAAATCAGAAAATTATGAAGAAAAATATTCTAGCAGCAATCGTTGGTCTTGTTTTCACTGCCCTGACAGGTAATTGGCTAACAACTCTTTTCCTTTCTTTAGAAAGCTCACAACGCACTACAGTAATAACTGTTGTCGCGTCTATTACAGCGATATGCATCACACATTACCTTACTAAAAGAAGAGAAATCCAATCTCGCCAGTTTGCTAAAAAAGCAGAAGCCTATGAGGCTATTTTTGAAGTTGTTTTTCAGCTATTTATTGAAACAAAAAAGCTTGCACCTGAGCAAGATCAAGACGAACTCATAAAAAAACTACTTCTGGTTAAGAATAAAATTATGGTGTGGGGGAGCCAAGAAGTTGTTCAATGGCTTGATAAAGTAGGCGACACGTCTTCTCCAGACAATAACCTTTATTATTTTGAAAGGTTATTTCACGAAATGAGAAAAGATTTAGGACACAACGACAATAATCTTAGCATCGGTGACTTTATAGGCTCCTTAACCATTTCTGAAGATAAGGAACTTATAAAAACGATAATTGCCAATAAGCATAAAGAATACATTGCTAACTAGCTTCTTGAAATCATGTTTCATTCATACCATGTATTATTGAAGCGTTGGAGCAAGCGGTATGGCATTAACGGCTAACGATATTGTGTCGTCTATTAAAGGAATTGCGGCTATCGATGCTCACTGGAATAATCCTCATCACGATCACCATGGGATAATTTCTCACCCAAGAAACGGTAACTATGACTACTTGGTCATTGGCATCCTTGGCAGCCCTAATTGACTCAAACTTACAGATAACACTCTGTTAATATTAAAAGAACACTTGAAGACGCCAGACTAAACTGACAAACCTGATTTTTTTTAAGCCTACAAGTCAGTACCCACTTACAGCAAATTTATAAGCATGCTTTTGAAATTCATTTTTTATTATCTACAAGAATTAACAGCTTATTATGTTTAAAGAAATATGACCTTGAACTTTTAATTTTCTTGCTAATACATTTATTCATATCTGTATAACATGTTTATTTTTTGAATATGTTTTGTGGTCAACACATATTAGGGAGCTCGGGATGAATATCGGCTTGATACACCTTAGTGACATACACTTTAAGGATAAAAAAGAGAATTCTGTTATTGGACAGTTTGAGAATATAGCCAACGCCATTGCAAATGTTGAAATGGAAATGTCTCAACTTTTAATTTTGATTTCGGGTGATATCGCCTTTTCTGGTGTATCTTCAGAATATGATATCGCCGAAACTTTTTTAATGGAATTGCAGTATGCTCTTCTTAAGCATGAGCACCTTCCTGCCTCAAAAATTTTTGCTGTCCCCGGAAACCATGATTGCGATTTCAGTCAGGCATCTCCAGGTGAAGGAATAATTGTTTCAACAATTACGGCAAACCCAGAACATATAGATCACGGAATAATCGAAAGTTTAACAAAAAAACAAAAAGATTTTAGGAAATTCACTTCCCTTTTCCATAAAGAAGCTAGTTCGGTTGACGAAGTTCATCCTTGCTTAACTAGAATAACTGATGGAAATATTATCCTCCAGTTGATTAACACTTCATGGATATCACAGTTAAAAGAAAAACAAGGGACTTTGGTTTTTCCTCTTAAGGATGTTTCTTTAGAAACAAAAAGTTCAACTGCCGATATTGTTATTAGTATTTGTCACCATCCTTCGTCATGGTTTTCAGAGAGTTGTAAAAGGGATTTTTCTAGAGAATTACAAACAAATTCAGACATTATTATTACTGGCCATGAGCACAAATCTGACTTTTATCGTGTCGAACATAAAAATGGAGTGGCTGCAGAGTACATTGAAGGAGCAGTACTTCAAGATTCTGAAAATCCTCATCACAGTGGATTTAATTATGTTGTCATTTCACCGTCAGCAAGAACATTCAATATTCATTCATTTGAACTAACCGATGGATTCTATGAAGCATCCCCTGTCATGCACTCGCCGTTCATACGGAATAACAGGCGATTACAAAATGTTTTTTACTTTACTCCCGAGTTTGAAAAACGATTAAATGATGCTGGGGCTGTTTTCGCTCATCCCAAAAAAGCTGTTTTATCTTTACCAGATATCTATGTCCCTCCACACTTAAGGGAAAGAGAATTACATGCGCCTCTTGATAAGGATAAGCACCCAATTCAGCTAGATGATGAGCTAAGCTATTTTGATTCAGTCAGCCATTCGGTTTTAATAGGTGCAGATCAGTGCGGAAAGACTTCATTATTGAAGAGGTTAGCACTAAAATTCATGAAATTGGATAAAGTACCCTGCATAGTAAAATGTTCTGAAATAAAGAGTCGCAAGGCTAAAAATTGCTTCGACGATATTAAGAAGAACTTCCAACGTCAGTACCCTTCAAATTTATTCTCTCAATACAATCAATTAAATAAAGCTGATCGTGTTTTGTTATTGGATGATTTGCACAAACTTTCGTGCGTAGAGCGGGAACGAGGGCACTTGCTTTCACTCTTGGATATGTATTTTGGAACAATCATAATTTCCTCTGACGATACTTTTGACCTTGAAGAATTTAAGTCATTCGCGGATATTGGTGACATTCTAGGTCAGTTTAAACGGCTTGAAGTTCAGATATTTGGACGTGAGTTACGAGATAAAATATTAGAGAAGTGGCTAGCTATTGATGAATATCAACTCTCTTCAGAGGACTTAGGGCACATTAAAGCTGAATATGCTAAACAACTTGATGAAGTTTTTGAAACTCGTTTAATTCCTCCTTTTCCAATCAATATTTTAATAATTGTTCAACAGTTGACGACTCAAGCCAATGGTGCCGGAATTGTTCATGGTTCATATGGAGAGTTATACGAATTACTTATTGATCAAGGCCTTTATGCAAATATGGGATCAATAGAGCTTTTGGCTAAAAGAAATTTTCTAGAACACCTAGCATACTTTATGTTTAAAGAGAAAAAACAATATCTAACTCGTGAAGAAATTCATACATTTCACTTCAACTATTGTAATTATCAAAAAGAGTTTATAGATCTTGTCGTAATACTCCGCGAACTATGCAACTCATTTATATTATTAGAAAATGAACGAGGATACTCATTTAAATATCAATACTTTTTTTATTATTTCACAGCAAAGCATCTAGCTATAAAGATTGCAAAAGAGCCTGAAGTTCAAGAACAGGTTTCCAACATGGTGCAACGTCTGTACATGGATAAGAACTCTAATTTATTATTATTCTTAGCGTACCTCTCTGACAACAGAGAGTTTATTGTTGACCAAGTAATAGATTTGGCACGAACTCTATATTCTGAATTTTCTCCATGTGATTTTAATCAAGATGTAGAATTCTTATGTCAGCTAAATCAAAAGCCTTTAAAGCTAGATATTCAGTCAGTTGATGGAAAAAATTCTAGAGAGTCGACATTAAAATGTTACGATCAGATAGACGAAACGGTTAACGGCACTGCTTCGACTTGTTCATATTGTAATATTCAAGAAGAGGAAGAAGAAGAAGAAGAGACAACCGAGTTGGATGAAACCGCTAAACAATGTGTTGCATTCCGAACAATAGATATTTTAGGACAAATTTTACGAAATTATTCGGCTAGGTTTTCGGGAGAGTACAAATACAAGATTGTTAAAGAATGCTATGAGCTTGGCCTTCGAGGGGTTAGCTGGGTTGTGCAGCTAGCGGAAAAAGACCTTGAAGAACTAACTGTAAATGTTCATGAAGCACTATCGGAAAAATTCCCAAATCTTTCAGCAAAGGACCTTGACCAACGGGTTCAGCGAGTTCTGTTTACATTAATTACGTTAGTTTCGTTGAGCTTTGTTAAGAAAATGTCACTAACTATTGGGTATGAAAAATTAGGTATTGTATATAACGACATTCTTAAAGAAGTGCTCGAATCTAATAAAGATCAAGAACTGGCAACTCGAATAATCGACTTGAGCATTAGACTTGATAGTTACAAGGACTTTCCAATAAATGAAGTATATTCACTTATACCTTTTGGCAGAAGTAATATCTGCGTGGATTCTATTACAAAATTCATGGTGCATCAGCGTTTTAATATGCGACCATGCAAACAGCAAATAAAAGATAAAATAACCGCTAAGCTGAATGAGTCACAACGCATCCTCGAATCACCTCGCTTGTTAATTCGATAAAACTTAAGAATAAGAAACGCTGTGTTCATATTCCTGCTTATTAATAGCAACCAGTTAGATTAAAATGGAAACAGCGTTTTTTCATGTCGTCAAAAAAAGACCGCCTTCAGTAGAAGGTGGTCTTTTTTTGTTATTTCTGATTTTGCATAGTAATATTTTTAAATTTTTTTTTAATAACCAATCGCTATATGCCACCTTTTTATTCATGCTTACAACCTCTTCCCCCGCTCCGTAATCACATAACGTCTTTTACCCTGCTCATTATATTCTATGCGGATAAATCCTTTTGCAATAAGCGACTCTACCGATCGGGGCGGCATGCCCTTATCTACCTTCAGCTGCATCATAATCAGGTTATAGCTCTGCTGCACTCGCCTGTAGATGGCCTGTACCTTGTCGGCTTCTCTGTAACGATTGTCAAAGCACACTTCTATCTGCTGCTTGCCATCCTGTGGCAGGCCCAGCCGAAGAGTGACCCCCTTATCCCGCAAAAATTTCACCGGATCATATAACATTGCACGTTTCATACGGCCTAGCTTAACGCAAAACACAAAAAAGCGTTACAGAGGCAAATCTGCAACGCTTTTTTTGTACTACTATTCACTTTCTGGCTGCCATTTCTCTTTGCACAAAGACTCATCTGCAGCATAAACATCCCAACTAGATCGGGCAGAACTATAGGATTCATTTATGCACTTAACGTACCCTGCATCATCAACTCTTTTTTCGACATAATATCTAGGTAAGAAGCTCAAAAAACAGACAATCACACCTAGTAACGCGACCATATTTGCTTTTACAGCAGTTCGTTCTTTTTCTTTTTTTATAAGCCCACAGTATAACGACACAACAGTAAGGCCCCATAACATCACAATTCCACCGGAACCAACCATAAAAGTAAAGTAGGATACCAATTTTACTCGTGGTTCCAAAGGGAAATAGGGTTGGCTAAGTTCACTACTGAGAAGCCATGTTAACCCCATTGAGAACATAAAAAGAAAACTCAAAAAAACGAACTTCAGAAAAGTACGCTCAATTACTTTCTGCCGTTTTTTTACCATCTGTTCCCTCTCCTAACTATCCTGTACAATGGCATTTTCCATTCTCATTCAAACGGTACCATTACTAATGCCTTAAAGGATGAGTGCCGCTATTCAAGAAATGACAACGAGAGGTAATCACTCGGCTGAAAATGATGCTCAGGGCCATAAAGGATTTTTACCCAAAAAAACTGCAACTAGGCAAAAAGGGAGTATATAAAAAATACCTATTAACCTCACATGGTTAAAATCAGAAGGCATAATCGGAGGACATAAGAGATCACACAGAATTTCGCCCGCAAGGAAAAAGAAAAACGAACTAATTAAACAGTTTAAGAACAAACTCAATATTTCTTTAGTAATCCCAAGTAACGTACTCACTTTTTCATTCTCTTGTAACAGAGCAGCCCAGTTCTGAAGCGAGAACTTTTTCTACTTCTTATCAACCTCTTGAAGATAGCCACCTTGTCTTAAATAGAAAGTTTCACCATCAAACCCTGTAATATCTTCCAACTCGATTGAACCGTTACTTTTACAAATATATTTAACAGTCCCTTCAAACCACACATTGCCTGATGAATGGTACGCTCTGATTTTATAAAAAGGAGGCTTAGATTCAATCAGCTCAATCCCTGTTGAATCATCAGGTGCATGAATCCACATCACCCCCTCTGCAACGGTCGGAACAGGCGTTTGGGGAGAATCACTACTCTTAGCAAGTAATCCAAAGGCAAGCACACCACCGAGGGCAATATAGCAAGTAGCCTTAAGAAGCTCTTTAACAAATTTCATTAGTCAGACACCTCCAGAGGAGCTGGCTACATGTATGGAGCAATAAGTAAATAAGCTGTAATTAATACCCCTATCACGCCAAGCAATATGAATATTTTTTTATATTGTTTTTTAAATTGCTTTTTAAGCAGCGTGGCACTGCCAATTCCCAGTAAAAGGCTCAGGGGAACAAAGACTATGAATAAATAATTCAAAAAGTCTGAAGTATAATCAGCAGCACCCTCTTGATAATGCCCATACATCCATTCGTAGTAGTATGGAAAACTTAATGGAGCGATAGAGAATGAAAAAAAGGTCATAAAAATATAAAATAAACCAACAACAGCACTAGTTAGTAGTATCCATTTAATCATTTTCTTTCCCAAAGAGAACTTCTTCCGATTTATGGAAATCTGCAACGTTTTGTAAGGTTCATTTTACTTTTGTACTATCCCAAATACATAACAAAAAACTACGCTTGTACTCTCTTTACGACAGGTTTATTCATTAACCGCTCTAGGAGAAACATCAGTAAATAACTAATGCATGTACAAATCACGATCAAAGTAACTCTTAAAGGAAAAGAAGAACCTTGATCATAAATCATAAAAACCGGAGGGAGCAGCATGACTATATATTTTGTAATCCCCCGCAAAAAAGGAATAATTAAACAGAAAGGTGGGAAAATGATTACACCATAAAGACTTATCAACATCAAAGTCACCCCCCTACTAACCGGCTCTGCTATATAGTGGGTGTAAATATAGTATCCTAGTCCATGAGATATTAAAAATGTAAATATCATTAAAACACTTATTGCTATTTTACTTCCAAATTTCATCACTTAGTCCAAAGTCCATATTTGTCTAACTGATCAGGAGTGATTGGTACAGCTAGCTGAGTTGCCGGAATGTTATTTTGAACCTCTTCTACTTCCACCTTAGGAAAGTACTTGCCTTTCTAAGTAATCTTGGAAATAAAGTTTTTTTTCGCATTATCACTCCGTTATCATGGGATAATAACGCGCGTATCATGCGGAAAAATAAAAATAAAGTAATTCTATATAGACAATCTTTTGACAGTAGCTATTGTTTGCAAACAAAGAACGCTGCACTAAAAAGCACAGCGTTTCTTTTCTAACTCTTTTATCTGCAGCTTGCCATCCTGTGGCAGGCCAAGGCGAACAGTCACGCCCTTATCCAGCAGAAATTTCACCGGATCATATAACATTGCTCGTTTCATACGGCCTAGGGTAACGCAAAAAACAAAAAAGCGTTACAGAGGCGAATCTGCAACGCTTTGAGTGAACAAAATATGAAATTAGTTAGCTGGTAACATACCTTGAAAGAACGTTTTTAATTTCCAAACGTTCTTTCATACAGAGTGGGCAACATATTGCTCACTTGGCAACTTCTTGCCCAAATTTCTGGCAACTTCTTGCCTGTTTGTTTAATTATGCCGCGCAACTCATTGAGCCAAGCCATTCCTTTGTATGGAATATTTATTGCTATACCCTCTAATATTTCATTTTCAATACGACAAGGTTTCATATGAAAGCAGTAAAAGTAGGCAATATAGGCACAGATCATGACGGTTATCCACCAACCAAGGTAACCGCAGGCTCACCGGATGTATTCATTGATGGCCTACCAGCAGCGAGAGTTGGCGACCCGTTAGAACCTCATGATAAGCCGAATAGTCCAATGCACAGCAGAGCCATTGCCACAGGATCATCGACGGTATTTATTAATGGAAAACCAGCAGCCCTGACGGGCGGAGCCGTCTCCTGCGGCGGCGTGACCATCGGAACTGGTACGGTAAACATTGGTGATGTACCACCCCCCCCTTCTCAAGCTTCAGCAATAGCCTCAGTACCAGAAACACTTGGAGAGACAGCTAATGAATCCCTCTACGGTACGGCTAGTACAACAACCTCACCAGCTCCAAAAGATGACTTTGAAGATATGCTTCAGCGAGCCGCCAAAGGTCACGAGAACACCATTGGGCCGCGTCCTGACCCAAAGGAAATAAAACCGTTTGAACTTACAGACATTCCTGATCTGATGCGCAAAACAAGGAACTGGCCAAAATCTGCAGAGCTCATGGAATTATGGTTCAGTTTACCTGCACAAGCGATGAAAAAAGGTGAAAAAATTGGCGACACTAGAGCAAATCAGTACCCACAGGAATACGTCAATACGACTATGTTTACGTGGAGCTGGCTTGAACAATTCAAACAGGTACCTGAAGCTCGGGATCAACTTATCAGCACTCTATCCACAAATAACGCAATAAATGAGTTGAAAACACTCATCATCAACTACCTTGGACGCACACCCCATTTGGAGCCGACGACCTATCAGGTCACAAATGAACTGCTTCCCGTTGAACTACATTCAAACTGGCAATTTCAACGTAGTGATGTGGGGTATGGCAAAGTTATGAACGACCTCTACGGCTCTCTAGGAAACTTTGCCCTCTATGCTGCAATAACCAAAGCGACCATAATTAAAACAACAAATCATAAGCTGACCCCCAATAACTTCTCCGTGCATATCACAGAGGTTGGACTATACATGAGAGACACTTATGAATTTATTGGAGAGCAGTACCTTGGACACTGGGGGAACAATGGATTAAGGCTGAACTATCTTGGTGGCGTACTAAACAAATTTGATATTGAGTACAATATCCCTAAAATTTCTGTTGGTAGTCGAGAATACTTTGATGCTATTGGCAATGCAGATTATAGACAGTACCGCGAAGAAACAGGGCTTGGAGGAGACTTACTACTCTTCTCTGATGTAAAAACACTCCCTGTAGACATCAACTTCAAAATATCGGCACAATAATGAATAAAATAAAAAAATGGACAAAAAGAATACTCATTAGCATCCCCGTTCTGGTCGTTCTTACCATGGCCTTACAAGTATGGGGCGTCCCTGACTACCGAGATGGAGAATCGTATGTAGAGTACTCTCCTGATGGACGATACAGACTTGATCGCATTTACCCTAAAAAAGGACGTAATGTTCGAGTGTTCTCAACTATAAAAGACAAACAGGTAATCGCTATTGTCCCACTGCCATTAGGATATGAGGGAGACATTAACACCCTTTGGATATGTACCGACGATAATTCAGAATGCTATGAACATTATATTCAGACAAGTAACGGTTACCCAGTGTCTCTCCCTCCTTCATGGTGGCGACGTATTCATGCTTGGCTCACCATAAAATTCAAAGACCTTGAAGATCCACAGCTGAAGATTGCTAGAATAAGTACAGAATATCCACCTGTCACAAAAAAAACTAGTTAGAAATCAAATCATTACAATGTACTATCTCAAAAAATGGATAAAACTAACAGTTATTGCCATCCCCTTCATAGTTGTAGCAACCATGGCCATACAAATTTGGCGTGTTCCTGACTACCGTCATGGTGAGTCTTATGTCAGCTACTCCCCTGATGGAAGATATCGGCTTGACTACATTTATCCACAGTCTGGACGAACCGTGCAGGTCTTTTCATCATTGGAAGACAATGACGTCATCGCCATTGTACCAAAACCATTAGGTATTGAAATAGACGCTCGTACCAGTATTTGGCTCTGTGGTGATGACAATTCAGACTGTTACAAGCACGACATCCAAACCAGTGATGGAGTACCTGTTTACTTCCCACCTTCATTATGGCGTCGTTTGCATGCTTGGCTCAGCATACAATTCAAGGATCTTGAAAATCCTCAACTAAAAATTGTTGAAATAGATTCCTACTATCCACCCGTTACAAAAAACTAGCTATATATTCCCCCAAAAGGGTAGCACCGCCTCAATGAGTAAAATAAAAAAGTCCCCCTTTGAAGTTTGTTAACAGACTTCCAAGGGGATTTTTGCTTTTCAAGAATGAAGCGTTACGCAGCCTCATCCACCACAAAATACTCCTCCCCGCCATAGTACACAGCAAGAAAAAAATGCACAGCCATCAGTGCTCGTACTGGCAGAAGCCACTTACTTTTTTGGGTGCATAGAAAGATCATGTTGGCCAAAAAATAGAGATCTGCTTTCTGCTTATCTTCTCCCTCCTGGTACATCCAGTCGTGAATGTTACAAGCCTCGGCAATGCTTGCTCCTAAAAGATGTTCCGGAACAAGTTTGCCGATCAATCCGTCTGGGCCGCAGCCGTTGCAGATTCGGTTTTTAAGATCGTCAGAGGCTTCTAAGTAGGTAGTAGGTGCGAGTAGTTTCATTGATTACTCCGGTGTAGTGAATGAAATAGAGATGGCCTCAACCTGTTCGACAGTGGTGCAAGCTTCCAACGCATCTTGAAACGCTAGCCGCTGCCCTGTGGCGTGGCCTGCGAGAACTGACCATGCTTGTGTATTCGCTTGTATACGCTGCGCCAGCTCAAGCACTTCCATGCTTCTGGCATTAGCGATCGCGCGAACCAGTGGAGCAGCAGCTTGCGGATCAGCGAGCAGAGCTTGCGATTCTAGCCGCTGGGTATCCCATGTTTGCCGCTCCATATCTGAATATTCCACACCGCGTTCCAGTAAGAAGGCATTGTGGGCATCGCGTATTTCTGCCTGCTTGGCGGTCTTTGCTTCTGCCAAGGTAACTGTTGGCTCTGGATGAATTGCGCTCCATTCTTCAACAGTAAGGTAGCCGTCGGGCTTTTCGCTCCAAAGCTCCAAATTCCCTTCAGGGCTATAGTAACTAGGCATTACAAACCTCCAGTAATAGCACAGAGCCGGAGCTGGTTCCTGCGGTTGCGTATCGGCCTGTTGTTCCTACACCACCTTGGCCGCCCAACATACTCCAGTATCCTCGCCCAACTGATGACGCATTTGCTCCCGGTGTATTGCTTATACCACCTTGGCCATGTGAACCTGTTCCACTATATCGTTTCCAAGCTCCGCCACCGCCGCCTCTGAATATAGCGGTATGAAATTGTGAAGTCCCACCAGTGCGCCCGCCACAATCTTTAGAACTTTGCGAAGCAGCTTTTGCCCCTACTGTTACAGTTACAGTGCTTTCCAGTTCATCTGCGGTGTAAATCATTATGCCCGCACCGCCAGAACCTCCATCGCCACCTCTGCCACCATCAAGACCAGAGCCGCCGCCTCCGCCACCGCCTGCGCCCATAACAATAAGAAACACGAGATCATTCGGCTTATTCCATGTACTGGATGAGGTGAATAAACGTTTAGTTACAGATACACCCAAGCCTCCCGAAATCAACTCTTCGACAGTAGCCAATGCACTGGAAATTCTATTTAGTTCCTGCTTGTCTCCAACTGGTTCCCATTTTAATGGAGTAAGCCCTGCCAGAACCCAATATGTGCATTCATCCATCTGTAAGGCGACCTTATGCAAATGTGATGCATCCAATCCCGTAGCAGCCTCTCTGGCATCTTTATCGGCATACTCACGAAAGTGAATTACGTGGTTTTGATCCCCTTTAATGTCTCTGTGGAATCCACTCATTTAAAATACCTCCATAAGTTGCAGCATTTCGCCCGATTCAGTTTCATACATCAGCGGCTCGAATCCGGTTTGATCTTCTTTAATCACACGCAGCGGCCTGATTGTGCCTGTACCCATCACATCTGGATCATAAAGGACTTCAGTCACTGCGCCGTCTGCCGGATTATCTGTGTGGCTTACTGCTATGCGGTAAAAGTTTTTATCTTCAATGCCGCGCAAGGTTGTCTGCGTATTGCGGGTTGTTCCATACAGCTGCCAAGGCGTAACACCTGCACCCACTTTGCGGACGAAAATGCGCCATGTGATGGCATTGCCTTGCCAAGAAAGATGCACCAGTTTTTTATGCAGCCCGTCTTCATCCACGGCCTGAACGCTACACGTCAAATTACGCGCACCAATGTTGCCCGCATCACCATCAACAACCGGCAGATCTCCTTCATCGGCATACACTTCTTCTGCGTACTCGATGCCGGTAATCTCCACTTTGTTTTTACTGGTGCGCCGGATGGAAGAAACACGGAACAAGTGCAGCGCATCGTTCGCCTTGCCCACAGTGGCAACGCTGCCAACCTGCGGAATGGCAGAAAGCGGTTCGGACAGCGTAAGCGAGGTTGTTACGGTGTCCTCTGTGACTGGCGTAATATCCGCCATGTCGATCAGTTCCTGCCCTTTAGCATTCTGAACGCCGCCATGCTTCACTTGCAGGGAGTACGACGTATTCTTTTTAAGCGTCACCGGCTGCGTAAGTGTAATCTGCGTTGTGGAGCCGCCACGTACTCTTGCAGATTCTCCCCAGTTCCAGTCGCGCACAACGGCCTGAACAACATGCCCGGGCTGAACACTTGCGGCATCCACAGACATGGTGCGCTTGATGGTACGGGTAATGAATCTGTTGCAGTTAAGGCGGTAGCCTGCGTAACGCCATGCACTTTCAAAGTTGTTACACGCTGCAAGCGTAATCTTTGCTGTGGACGGCAGCCGAGTTTTGAGCTGGTGGAAATATGGGCTGTGCCGGCGCAAGATCTGTCTGCCTTTTTCCGGATGAAACCACGTTACCTCAATCGCCTCCGCACGTTCTTTAACGGGCAAATAGTCAATAGAGGTAGAACCGAGCAGCGAGTTGGAATCTGCCGCGATAAAGGATTGATCCGGAAGCAGGACGGGTTTGTCTGAAATTACGCCGTAACGAGTACCGCGGGGGATTACGCGAAACCGCCCGAAGCGTCCCAGTTCATCCCAAGCGCTTGCAAGATCTGTTTGCGTGTCCCAGTACATGTTGGAAGAAATGCCTAGGCTGTCGCACCATTCGGCAGCAGCTGCAAACTCATCCACGATCACGCGGGACTCTGGAAGCCCTGCACCGAATCGTGGATTTGTTGCCAGTTCCAACGCCATCCAAGCAGGGTTGGTCAAGCTGCGTTCCACAAGGCCGCCGTTGCCATCCGGCAGCTGGGCAGTCATACGCTTTGCGTTGCAGGTAATACGGTAGCTGTCGAATGAGCCGGAAAATTGATCTGTAGCAAGTCCTTTGAGCGCAAAGCATGCGGTGTACGGATGCCGGAAATCATCCGGAACAATCTCCTGCACGTATTCCCACCACACATCATTCACGTAGCGGGTAGCATCGGAAGGCGGTTGCGCCGCAAGTTTTGCCCTGTACGCGTGCCGTGCTTTTGGCAGATCAAACCGCCAGAATTTGCGAACAGCAGAACGCTGCGCCGCAGATACTGTGTGTGTTGCAAGACGCTGCCAGTTTGTTGTGCCGTGCGGTGCGCGCTCTATGGCAATTTGCACCTGTGTTGTTCCAAAGCTGCCATTGTCGTTGGCGTAGTACAGACCGGAAGGGCAGGAAATTCCAAAACCTGCCGCTTGAATCGCATCACCTTCACCATCAAAATATGTCCATTCGGTGTGGGTTAACTTCATAGAAACAGCACGTTCAAACACACCATCCTGAAAGCCTGCTAGCGGCGCTTGCAACGCAGTGCCGGAGGTCTGCTCAATAGTCACATCATTGTATTGATCAACCGGCATTCCCTTAATGCAGAAATTGGAAAGCTTGAGCTCACCTTCACCCACTCCATAAAGCGCATTAATAAACTGCTTATCGCCGTCAGTGCTGATGTACTGCGAGAGCTTGAATGGCAGTATGTTTTTGCAGTCACCTTGCACGATAGCAACGGGAGAACCGTTTTTGCTCGGGTTAGCAGCACGCCATGAATACGTGGGGGAATCCTCTGTTACATCCCTTGCACCGGCTTGGGTAGGCTTGTCTGGTGGAAGTACGGCATTGACCAACATTGTACCCGCCATGCCCACAACTGCGGTTGTAACCCCTGCAATTGCGGAAACACTGCCAGCCGTAATTGTCCCAGCCTTGAGCAAGCCTGCTGCGTACCATTGGCCTGTGTATGCAGCCACAATAGCAACTGCCACCATTGCAATCATCTTTAGCGGATTCTTACCACCGCCGCCTCCACCGCCACGCGGAACCACACGAAAGAGCACGGCATCGTTCGGCTTTACGCGGTACAGCTCTGCTTCAAAATCGTTCACGTCATGCCCGTTTACAGAGCAGATTACGTCCAGCCCGCAAGGCACATCGATGCGATCCGGAACAAGGTCGTGCAGCTTCATTCCAGCTTGCCAAGAGATAGCGCTTTTGTGACAGGAAAGTGGGTCGATAAAATTTAATTGCTCATATACGAGAACATTCATCCCACGAACCTCCAAAAACTATCCAGATATCGAGGCCACGGGGCGGTGTCTATGCGATCGGTATGAACGCCGCGATTCTTCTGCACATGCACAAACACGCCGTTACCAAGAAACACACCAAAATGATTACATACATCCGGTCGAACGGTAGCCATTGCCACAAGGCACGGAACCTGCGGAGTATCGATGCGCTCCCATAACGGAGACACACAAGCCGCCTCGTAACGCTTGGTTACAAGATCGAAGTTGTCAGGATGTTCTGTGTAATCCGGAACCTCAACACCAAAGTGTGCAAAGATAGCCATAACAAAACCCCAGCAATCGAACTGGTGAACGCCATGTGCATCCAGTTCGCCGCGTCCTTCCGGAACATAGCGACCGTTGCAAAGCGCGCGCAGAGCATTATCCATACACGCCTCCCTGTTCGACCGTTGGAAACGCGCCAATGTATTCACTGCGGTTGTAATCAGCCCTGCACATGGCAAGGGTATGGTTGCACAGCGCGTAATACTGGCATTGTTCAGCGGTGCGCCAGTGGCAGAAATCTCGGTTAATTGCACGGGCCGGAATGGGAGCTGTGCCCACATCATCAATGCCAAGCTTAATTTCGCACTTGTCCATTGGGGCAGGCAGGCTGATACCGTCATCAATAAAATGCCATTCACCCACGGGAACCGGATCATCAAGCAGGCCCGTGTTCACCACCAGCAAGCTTATCTGCACAAACTCGTTACCGTGCAGCTTGCGCCATGCATCCAGCTGCTCAAGGTATGGCTGCATAACGCCGCCGCCATTGCCGATGGAAAGAGAAAGGCCGCGAGTCTCATACGAGTCCGACTCCTCAATATCTCCCGGTAAAAAGTCCATTGCCTGCCACAGACCGCCTTGATCTGCCAAAACGCAAAATGGTTTCCCTGCATCAAGCCGAGAAACAAACAAGCGGTACTGCGTATTCGGCAGCGCAGCAAAAGTGCTGGAAGAAGGCGTAACAAAGGTTTCTATGGTGTGCCATGTGCCGCCTTGCAGCTGCTGAAAAAGAATCTCTCCGGTGAATTCTCCGGTAACGGATGCTTCCACGTATTCGGCGTTGGTGTTCGTCACCGTCAGCACATCCGCGACTTGTTCAACGTACTGCTGCACCCCTTTGCTGGAAGGAAACACGAGAGAATGCGGATTACGTGCAAGGCGTATCTCATCGCCATCCGGCAAAGTAAGTTTGGCAAGCAGCACGTAGCTGTGCTCGGAGTGCGTGCGGTTGCGTTCAATGCACTGAGATAAACTAGGCACTACTTCACCTCGTTTATGGGCTTAATCACGGCTGTCACCTGCGCATAATTAGGCAGCTTCGCAATGGGGTTCCACCTAATCGGCTCTTCACCGGAAAAACGAGCCTCCCATTGTTCTCCGGAGAAAGGATCTGTCCACAAAAACAGGCTTGCCCTGTGTGTCTTTTGAAAGTTCCTCAAGGTGGCAAGCTGCGTTTTATGCATCCAGTTCCACGACAAGGTAACGGGCAGGCAACGCGGCGCAGCAAACTGCGGCCTTGCTGCATCGTCTCCACTTTGAAATTCGTCTTCAAGGAGCGGATCACGAATGCCAAGCGGGCAGGTGGTCGGTAATGGAATGTTCGGCCAGTTATCCATAGCTATCTTTTGCCTCCCAAATTATCGCGCATACCGTTGGTGTTGTTTTTGTAGCCACGCATCCACATGTCACACACCCAGCGTTCACCATCAAAGAATGATTCTTCGTTGGTTACTTCGGATTTTGTGCCATCTTCGTTGGTAATATTGATGTTGATTTGAGGTGCTGCCGAGGGGGTATTACGCATGCGCTCGTACCCTGCGTTTTGTTCGCGGGTAAGAACCCGTTCGCCGACTTCTGCAATAATCGGAACTTCACCCGGTCGCAGGATAGTGCCGCCGGAATGGTAGCGGTCGGCTCCGGAGAAAAGGGAAAGAGGAACGCTTCGAGTAAATGTTGAAGACTGACCGACAAGGCCGCCAGTGTGAAGTCCAGTTACAACACCGTTGCCCATGTTGTAGCCGCCGCCTGTGCCGGTAGAAGAACCAATTGCGCCGCCCACATTGTTGCCGCCAATGAGTGACTTTGTGAACGTATCAAAAATGCCACCCAATCCATCAATTAACGGCTGAGTAACGTAAATGCGCATTAAGGAGCGAATGATCGCGTTGGCCATGTTCTCAAAATTTACTTCTGCGCCGCTGGCCATTTCCGCCATAGCATCACCAACGGTGCCTGCCACACTTTCACTGGCCTGCTGCATGGAACTGGTGCTTTCTTTCCAAGCTTTTTCTGCATCCGTTGCTGCGCTCTTGTGCGCCTTGGCAATGGCTTTGGCTTGACGCTTTGCTGCCTGCTCAAAAGCTCTGTCCATTGCTTCATCACGATCTGAATAATAGGAGTCCATATTGTTCAGGTCGTAAGCGTAGGAGGAGTTTTTATCTATGCCTACCTTTGACCAAAGCGTTTCTGCACCTGAAATATTTACAGTAAGCGGGTCAGCCTTTGTGCCTTTGGGAGAGGTCTTTCCGCCGGCTGTTTTTTGTGTGGGATTAACTGGTGGAGCACTGTTCGCAAATTGACGCGAGGCAAGCTCTAAGCGCTGGGCTTCCTGATCAAGCTTCAGCGCATCGATCTTGCGGGTTATTTCTGTAATCTTGCCTTGCAGCAATTCCTGATCATTCGCGTAGTATCGGCTTTGGCTAAAACTAACGTACTTATCCCGCTCAATTTCAAGCTGCGCTATTTTACCCTGTGTGCTGTTGCGTTCTGCAAGCAGCTCGGCCATTTCCTTATCATCGGAACCAGCCCATTCTCCAAACGAGATTGTACCGTCTTTATATGCGCTGTGCCCTTTGGAAAACTTCTCGGCAGCGTCCAAGGTTGTTGTAAGCAACATTGCAACGGCAGCACCTTTCGGCCCAAACAACATACCGCCAATCAATCCCATGCCGGTGCCTTCTTTCATCCAGTCAGGAAGGGAATGAAAGATGCTCAAAATGTTTCCTGTCTCACTGGCAACGGAGGTCAGCACCACCCGAAGATCTTCACCCCAACCAACAATCTCTGTTTTGTTCTGGCTGACCCACGTTGTAAGATCTGTCATGCCGCTTTTAACAAGCGGCAGCAGCTCCGTACCCAAATCAACAAGAGTGTTCCCCAGTTGATTTTTAAGAGCTTCTTCCATTGCCTGAGAAGTGGTGAGCCAACGGTTCCAAGCAGCGTTACTGCCGCCAACACCTTGCTCAACTGCTGCAATATTATTGGTCAGCGTCTCAAAGGAATTGGAGAACAACGCATTCAAGGCAATAAGCGCCTCGGAACTTTCAAACACTTTGCCCAGGGCAACGCCGGACTTTTCAGATTCTTCCTTAACGGCACGCAACGCACCCACAAAGCCTTTGTCTGCAACAAGGGCCTTGCCGGATTCATAGCCCATTTTACTCAGCAGTTTTTGCATGTTCTCAGTCGGCTTGTACAAGCCCATAAGAACTGCTTTATACTGCGTGGCAGCCTGCGAAGTGCTGCCCGCTGTCTGCGTTACGTGGGCAAGTGCGCCGCCAAGCTCTGCCGTGTTCAATCCCAACGCATGGGATAACGTGGAGAGATCACCCACAACCGGAACCAACTCTGCAAAACTGGTTTGACCTACCTTCTCAATGGAGAACAGCAGATCGCTTGCCTCGGCTGCGCTTTTTACTTCGCCGCCAAAGCCTGCCATTGTTTTGGTCAGGGCTTTTACAACATCGTCCTGCGCAGTATGGGCAGCCTTGGCAGACTTTGCGGAAGCAACAAGCACTTCCATAGCCTTGGCAGGGTCTGTCACACCGGAGGAAATTACCTGATAGTACCCGCGCATAAGCTCTGTTGCGTTGCCAAGCTCCGGCGGCAGGCTCATGATCTCTGTACGGATTAAGCCAAGATCGCGGGTAGTAACCTTGCTCATATCCGTAAGTGCTGTTTCAAAGTCTCGCGCCTGCTGGTACATCTCCATACCACCAAGCCCAAGCCCCAACCCCGCAACAGCAGAATTAAGGCTGAACACTTTGCGCTTTAAATTTTCCACCTGCATGCCCGTCCTGCGGAACACACCAGTGGCGGTATCTTTAGCGGAGATTACAATGCGAGTACTTACGGTGCTCATGCGGCATCCTTATCCGGTTTCACGTTCTGCATTACATGCAATTCAAGCCCGCGCAGTATGCGGTACGTCGGCGGCGTAAGCTCAATATCCAGCACTTCTGCAACGGCCTTAACCGCTGCCATATCAAGCCCCGTGCGCACGCCAAAACTCACACGCCATTGTGTCTGAATCTCAAGCCACAGCGTCCATGCATCAAAGCACTGGGGTAAAAGTCTTGGAGCATCCTGCATGTAATTACAGGCAGGACACTCCTTGCCGCCGTGGGTCTTGCGGCATTCTCTGCAATATTCTGTGCGGTCCGGGTTCGTAAAAAAGTCCCAGACCGCTATGCATTTTTTAAAAGCGTCTCTATTACTTCCACCGGCACAGCAGCGGAGAACTGTTCAGTAACAGTGGCAAGCACCATCAGTTCCCTGTTGGGCAAGTCGTCAAAGCCGTTTGCAATCTGCGGGTACAGATCTTTTAAAACCCACTCCATGTGATCCTGCACGGCCTGTGCTGCGTCCTCATCGTTCTTGTCTTTTTGTGCTGCTTTGCGCCGAGCGTTCAGCTCCTGAATCTGCGAACGGGTCATGGACTTTACGTCCACCTCAACTTCACCAACCACCACTGCAAGCTGTTTTGCTGCGCTCATATCAACTCCCTATGTAAGGCTGTAGGTTTCAACATCGTTGGTTACGGTCACGCGGATAGCATCAAGTGAAGGAGTGCTTGCGAAACCTTGGAAGGAGTAACTTTCTTTAATCCCTTTGGGGCCTTCAATGGCAGGAGAAGCACGGTTAATTTTGGCTTCTGTCAGCTCAATAAGCAGTTTGGTTGCGCCTAAAACGTACTCAACTGCAAAGCTCACAGTTGCGTTGTCCGCACCTTTTTGCAGCAAGGTTTTGTCTGTAAACAGCGCAGTAATATTGCCGGAGATCCCAAGCACGCCTTCTGCAATGTTGCCGCGTTCGCCGCCACCGCCGACACAATAGGAGTCAGCATCAAGGCCGCAATCCAAGCTGATAGAGAATTCTGTGATGCGGTCAGAAAGCGCCAAATCATTCATTTTGATAGTCGCTTGGAAGTTCTGGTACTGCTGGGAGGTCAGCTGATCAGGGTTCGCAACAGCGGCAGCTGAATTACTGCTTTCACCCGCGCCAATAAGCCCGATATCTGCGGTTACTTCACCTTCGGACGTTACAGAAAGTGCAAGGCTGGAGGCTTTAATGCCGTAGCCGAGCATGTAGCTACTGAGTTCCGGAAACTGTTTTTCAATCCACAAAGAAGGCTGCGTTTCTTTAGGAGTAAAAACGTGTTTGAAATTATCGCCATCCGCTGTTGATGTAGGCAGGCCGAACAACGCGATCAGCCAGATCAAAAAGGTCTGTGCATCCACCGGCACAACAATGTTGCCTGAATAATCCGTGTTGCCGGCACTCGGTGCAGAGGGGCTTCTGCTGCCTGTAACCACGCTTGATGTGTTCAACGTGCGCGATGCACCGCCGGAAAAGCTTACGCGCGGCATAACAGTTCCCTTTGCTCCAGCGCCTGCCTTGTATGCGCCCTCAAATCCGGCAACCACCTTGGCGCTGCTTCCTTTTGCCTGTGTCATAAAATTCTCCTTACAGTTTATTGTTACCAACGCAGGTGGAGCCGGTAACCGTCACGCGTAGTTCTCTGTACAGCAACGGAAAGTCGGAAAGCTCGTACAGGTCTGTCACTTCGCCAATGTAAAAACCGTCTTCCCCGTCCTGCAAAGCTTGCAAAACTAGGGAGCCAAAATTTGTGGCAAGCTGCTTGAGTCCCGCCAGTTCATCATCCACAAAGCGCTCATCGTTAACCGTCAGGATCACGCGGATGGTTGTTGCATGTTCTGCAATGCGTCCAAACTTTCCACTCTCCGGAACAAGGGCGATCAACGGGCAATCTTCTTCTCGCGGAAGCGCTGCCATGTTGATGCCCTGCAAAATGCGTAAAGGCTGCTCATATTCAGCCAGCGCCCAAGCGTTCAATGCTGCGTGGTTACGCAGTGCAGCAGCAAAGCTTTCGATTATCTTCCAACTGGTAGTAGAGGCCATACGCTTCCCTTTGATTTCTGAATGATGCTGTAAATTCGCTTTTCCACAATCTCCGGTATCTGCGGATTCATACGATCAAACACCGGCTGAATAATCGGACGCTCAGGCTGCTCGAGCACGGTTGTGTTTTTGCTAAGAGGAACACCGGCTGCCCAAAAAGCCCGACGCATTTTATCTGTTACCCGTTGCCGTTTTCTGTACACACCCGGTGTTGTCCCGAACCGTTCCCCGGCCTGAACAGCATGTGCAAACTTGGCAGCGGACGGCGTTAAAAAGCCGATGCGTACAACCTGCGTTTCCGGATAATATTTAAAACGGACTGCCTGCCCCAATCGTCCAAAAGGAGAAGCAGACCCAACGCCACCGCGAGGAGCTTTCCAACGGTTAAACATGCTGCGCTTAAACGCTGAACCTTGTGCCTCAAGTCTCTTTTGTTTTTTACTGATCTTTTTAAGAGAGAGTCTGTCATACGCCTTTGTCGGAACATCGCTGCCGTCCATAAGTCCGGCGCTTCTGGCTTGTTCCATCCTGCGGTACTGGCGCATAAGGCTTACCCGTTCCCAACGGTTTCCGGTGCTTACGCCGCCACTGCGAACAGCGGTTGCAATCTCATGCCGATAAAGCCAACCAACATGGCGCAGCGCTCTGCCAAATTCCTTGGGAAAGTGTTTTGCCAGCCATTCCATTTGGCCTTGTGCCTCATCTTCCACTCGGCACAAGGCCATGCTGCCATGCAACTTTGCCATTACAGCCCGCCAAGGCGTGTATCTGTTACCAGCGCCAACATGTAGCCAACAAACTTGCCGTTAAGCGGTCTGCCAATGGGCTTAAAATCCTGCATGGTGAACTTGGTTCCAATGCTGTCTGTAACCGTCACTTTTGCGCTCAAGCCCGTTGGCAAATCACTTCCAACCACACGCGCCACAAACCAGTTTGTTTCATCCCGCTGGCGGTATTCGCGCACCCAATTGGGAGCATCGGGCACAGAACCGATCATCATGCTGATGGCGGTATCTGTCTTGTTCTGTGTAAGCGTTACAGTTTCCCCGTGCTCCTCAATCAGGACGGCAAGGTCGCGTTGTTGAATTTCAAAGAAGGATTGGTTCATGGCGTTGCCTATTTTTTCTCAAACGTAATGCCGTTCTCTTCAAAGATTTCATCTGTAGATTTTGCTTCACGGCGCAGGCGCGCAATGTCTGCCGCTGTCACTTCGTCACCGTCCAAGGCGTCCAGCAATGCCTTTACAGCGGGAACGCCAACCTTGGAGGTGAGATCAAGAACTAGGTGTATGTCTTGCTTCTTCATACAAAGCACCATCCTTTACTTTTTGATATTCGTCCTTGGCATCTGCCAACGCTTTACGCAGCATGCCCAGTTCCTGCCGAACGGTTGGCAGCATATTCATCAGCGTTTGCTTAATACCTTCTGCCTCGGCATCTTTGCCTTCAGCATCAAGCTGCACGTACTTGTCTAATAAGTTGATTGCGCTTTCACGCACTGCATCAAAGGCGTGTCCTGCAACGCGGATCTGCTTCAGCTGCGTCTCTGTAATGCGGTCATATTTGTAAGCAATGGAAGCGGAGGTAATGACGCCATTATGTGCCGTAGTCAGCACCGTAATTGTCGTTTCAGTGTTCTTGGCAAAGTCATCACAGCCCGCCAGCGGCAGGCAAAAGACAACTACCAATGCAAATGCAACGAGTCGTTTCATGGTATCCTCCAAGTTTTTTAATCGTTGCAAGTTGAGACAAGGTTGTGCAGTGCAAGGCACAAGAAGAACTCAAGGTCGAAGTGTAGCCCTACCTACATGAGAGTTTGAGTTCTTCGCAGTAACGCCGCACTGTGCGGGCTTGTCATCAACTTGATGGGTAAATCTTTAAGAGACCGTGCGAGGTATTGTAATTTCGGGTATCAAAATGGAACCAGCTCACATTCATTTCAATGCAGGTAATGAACTGATACGCTTCGTCGTCCGGATTCTCTAAGATATGAACGCGGACTTCTTCAGCAGGATATTTCTTAAAGATTATGTCCCCGGCTCGGCCAAACTTGTGGGAGGAAAGATCAGCACCCACGGGGCAATCAAAGGGACGCCATCCACGAAACTGGTTGCGTCCGTTCCAATACCAGTCATTCATTGTGGCAGTGCCGAAACGCTCCTGCAGGCGGTCAAGCGTCCACAACATACGAGGGTCAAAAAGCCCCCAACCGGTTGCTGTTGAAAGTACGGAATATTGGAACTTGGGCAGCAGCTCATACAACGCAAAGTGATCTGTTCTGTAGCCTGTCAGGTTCTTCATTTAGAACCTCCCTGCGGCAGCTGACATTCGTGCAAACAATCGCGGTAATTCTTTAAGCGATCGCGTAATGCTTGCGGAATCGGCACCCCAAAAAAAGATAAATGCTCGATACAGGACAAAGCTTCTGTGACGCATAGATACGAGATCATCAAATCTCGTATGGGCAGAAGATTACCCAGGGAAAACTCGGTAAGCCCCATCACAAGAATCGTGATCATGTAGAGCACAATTTTAAAAAGTCCTGCTCTGAATTTGTGTCGAGAAAGCCTGCCAAGCCGCCATGCTCGTTTAAATCCAAGAACAAAATCCAGCACCCACAATGCTACAAGTGCAGACATTAACGGGACGGAACCACCAAACACAGCAGCCAGCGCAGCACCAAGCAGTGCTGAAGTGCCTTTTACATCTGCGTTGCTCGTAAATTGTTGTAGATACGTCTGTACTAGTTCCTGCATTGCGGTTCCTTATGGCCCTGCCCGACCAAACTGATACTTGGGGGGAGTATCAATTCAGCCGGACAGGGGTTTTGCGGAGGATTACTACGTGATTACTTAATGCCTGTGATCAATAAACCGCAGCGACGAGAAATATCGCTGAGGACTTTGTCTGTGTCCGGATCTGTAGAACGCAGAAGCTTTGCATCAACATCGTGGCGCACACGGATAATGTCCGCACGGTTTGCATCTTCTCGGTAATCTTCAACAACAAACTCTTCGCGCGCGCCTTCATTCCAAATAAAGGTACGCCCTACGCACGGCGTCACCACCTGTGCATCCTGCTGAGCTGTAAGACACAGCAACGCGCGTTCATCTGTCCAAATACCGTCAAGCTTCGGCTCTTTCTTGGCGTTGGCGCTGTTAAAAAGCGCACCCGCCACAACAATGGAAATATCAAGGTAGGTTTCAAGGTGAGTCAGGGTAATATTCCCTGTCTTTTTGGTATCTGGGAAAAGGTAATGGATGGCATCCTTCACCGATTTGCAGTTAATCAGATTCATGTACTGCGCCCAGCTCACCTCAAGCGTGTTCGGGCTTACGCCACGGGAGCGCATGTCGATTACGCCCGTAGTCACATCGGTTTTCGGGTCAGCAGTCGCATGGTCAGACCAAGGCGCACTGGCGGCCTGAGTCGGGAAGTTGTTCACGTCCATAAGCTTGTTCGCCACGCGAATCTCGTGCGCGTGTTGAACCTTGCCCATTGTCAGCTTGGTAACAGTCTCTTCCATGTCCAACACGTCTTTGTAGACTGCGGCATTTCGATCATCCACCGGCCCTTCAAGACCATGTTCACGGGTGCGGAAGTTGCCCTGTTCAAATTCTTCAAATGCGCGGTTGTAGGCACCGCTTGAGGTGCGGTTTGTGTCCGCAGTGTTGTACAAAGATTTAATCGGCATTACCGGATACGTGCCGGAGTCGCGATTAACCCAGCAGTACGGCATAAGACGTGTTGCCACATAGCCGGAATGTTCTGCCTGATTGAGCACGTCCTCTGTGATCATGGCGCTCAAATCTTCGCGTGGTAAAAATCGTCCAGTAGCTCGCATAGTGTTTTCCTTATGGTGCGGATAGTGCGGTCAAAAATTACACGGTAACAGGCAGGCAAGCGCCGTTTGGTGCCACCTCAACGCCATCGCCGTCAGCCTTTGCTACAGTCAGCGCAACGCCGATCTTGTAGTACGTTCCGGCAGTAACAGGCAGCATGCTCACTTTGCCGTCAGCTGCTGCGTACACATCTGCACCCGCGTTAATGGCAGCGCTTGCAATCATGATCTGCGTCCCGGGCTTGTTGTAGAGCGCAATGGTTGCGCGCGGATCATCAAACGGGGAATCAAACACAGTGCCGAATCCGGCAGTGTCCACACCTGCAATCACACAAACGCCGTTGTCCTGCTTAACGCGCAAGTTTTCGGTTAAACGATCCGCAACCGGAAGGGTCACATATCCAAGATCCTTGTATCCCATACTCATGAGAAATCTCCTTTGTTCCGCGTTGCGGGATTATCGATTAAGCCACGCCTGATACGCTTCAGGATGCTGCCGAGCCATTGCTTTTGTCGCTTCGCCTCTGCCAATCTTTTCAGCCTTCACATGGTCTGCAACCAGCGCCATAAAGTCGGGCTTTTTACCGCCACCGCCAGCATCATCCGGTTTCTTTTCTTCGCCTTTGGCATCCACGCCTTCGCCAAGGGAGCCTTCCATACTGGCAAGCGCATCAACCTTGCCTTCCTGCATGGCTTCCACCATCTGCTTGTAAATATCGTGGGCAGGATCACCGCCCTCAATAGCCTTCAGCGCAAGCTCGTTACTTGCGCCGGATTTAATAATCTCAACGGCACGGCTGCGCTCTGCATCCGTTGCTGCCTTGGCTGCTGTTGCAATCGCTTCAGAATTATTTGCAGCTTCTCCGGCAATCGCCTTCACCATATCCGGTGCATTAGCCTTCAAGCCTTCCACGGTCAGGGCTGCATAGTTGATGCTTTGCTCTGCCGCTTGTTTGACTGCGTCATTTCCCATGTTCTTCTCCAGATTAAAGTTTGCAGCGAGCTGCCCTGCCAAATTCAGGGCAAACTCCATGTCGCCTATGTGGTCAACAAGGCCAGCGGACAGAGCCTGCTTGCCTGTAAAAATTTTCCCGTCTGCCATTGCTGGGTGCACCGCGTCGATTGCAACGCCTCGATGCTCTGCCACTGCTTCAACAAAGGTGTCGTAAGCTGCCTGCAAATGGTCCTGCATGTATCCAAGGCTTTCATCTGTGAGCGATTCACTCATGGCGGCCTTGTAGGCACCCGCTTTTATAATGGTGCGCTTTACGCCCCGCGCTTCATCCTTGGCGGATTCGTCGTAGTGCGTGGTAAAAACGCCAATGGAACCAACGGTGGCGGATTTGGTAGAAACGATTGCAGTTGCGGAACTGGCAACCCAGTAGGCAGCGCTGCACATATTCGCGTCCGTGTAGGCAACAATGGGTTTCACTTTTCGGCCACGCATTATGGTTCCGGAAAGCTCATCCAGTCCGGCAAGCGTTCCGCCCGGGCTGTCCACATCAACAAGCAGCGCCTCAACTCCATCGTTCGCCAGCGCATGATTTATGTGCTTGCCAAGCGTCTTGCAGGAGCACCCGCCGCACATCTCTTCAAACGCATCAAGCCTGCGCCCCATCACGCCGTACATGTTGATTACGGCAACACCGTTCTGTGTTTCGTATGGCTCATCTTCGCGATTGCTGCGCTTTGTCGATCCGGTAAACGCAAGCGGTTTGCCGTCTGCATGCGCTTCAACAATCTCGCAAATGGCTTCCAGCTTCTCCGGTAAGATGGCGAAGAGTTCGCCTTGTAAAATTTTAAGACTCATCCTCATCCTCTTTTGTTGTTCCTGCGTCCTCGGCAACCGGCGCAACCACAGAAAGGCTCACGCCATACTTTTCTTCCAGATCTTGCAGGTGTTTCTTTTCCTTGGCGCGCTGTTCTGTCTCAACACGCCAGTCTTTGCCGGATCTGCCAAAAACATCTTTCAGGGAAGTCGTGTTGCTGTTCAGTGCAATTACGTCTGCCTCAGCTGCTTTCTTGCGGTCGATCTGGCGCATTGGCTGCGGGAGGAATTCTGCGGAGTAATAAGCGTCTATGTTGGCAATAAAATGCGCTGCGGATGCAACAGGAAGCAGCGTGCGAAGGCACATTTCGTACAGCATCCACGCCATTACAGGCGCGTTAAAGGCACGGTTAAGAATGGTATGTTCATAGGCAGCAACCTCTTCAGCCTTTTCAAAGCTGGCCTTGCTGGCAGAATAAGAGGCTTGGTACTTGCGCAAAATATTTTCTTGCCCGCGCACAGTACCAACGCCAATTCGGTCGTGGATCATACTGGTAAGGTCGGTCAGATTTTGCGGTGCTGCGGTATGGGAGAACCAGTCCATGGACTCGCCCTTCAGTCCCTGCAAAATGGTGCCGTTGTCAGTCTGGATAATGCGATCTTCAACGCTCAAATTCTTATCAGCACCAACTGCGCCAACAGCGTTGATAAAACCAACGTACAGGTTGCGCACTACAGCACCCACAAGCACCGCGTCGCTCATGTCGTTTGCATCGCGCAGGGTTTTAATAAGGGTCGCGTAAATAGAATCCTGCTTGTACTCAGCAACGTTTCGCACGTCGCAGGTAAGCAGCAGTTTAGGCAGTCCCGTTTTTTCATCGCGAATAGGTACGCGCTCAAAACAGTCTGCCGTGTTTCCGGTTGGACGGTCAGGCTTGCGGATATAGGCATGGGTAGGCTCGCCATACTTGCCAATCTCAATACCGTCGAAAACTTCGCCAGTAGCATTGGAAGGCGTACCCAAACGGGAAGGACAAATAGGAAGAATCGCCAGTCCGAGCGGACGAAGCGGATCTTTACGAACAACAACCTGAGCAAGCCCGATGCCGAATATCTTCCACTGAAAATATTGCAACGCCTGCAGGCCGTACATGTCTAAACGCCGCTGAGCATCACACCAAAGGTGTACGCCAAGCCCCCAGCGGTTAAACATTTGATTCGCGCGGGATTCAAAAAGCTCTGCCCATGCCGCATCTTTGCCAATCCATTCAGCACGGGGAGTAAAGGAAGGAGTAAGGCCGATGCCGACAGTCTCAATAAGACCGCCCTCAATGACACCATGCCCCATAGAATCGTTGGTATAGAGATCAAGCGCACGTTCAACAACGCGGGACTTCTCCCGCTCTGCCATACGTTCGCTAATAACCGTGCTCACATAGTTGGCCATAGTACCTTGGATACTGGCACCACTACGGCGAACGGTTTTCCCGTAAGAACGTTTACGAGAGAATGCGCGATTAGCCTGCCCACGCATGCCCTACCCCCTGCGAGGAATAGGGTTAAAGCCACGTTGCAGCAAATTGCCGCGCTCTGCAGCCTGTTCAGCAATCAGCTCACGGCGCACCGCCATAATATCGCGAATATTGTGGCTCTTCTGCGAAAGCCCATCCACTGCATATTCAGCACCGCGCTGCAACGCTTGTTCAAGCGCATTTTCTGTTTTTTCAGGAGTAAGAGAATCGGGAAAGGATTTTTCGGACATAACCACCTCGTATGATCAGTATGTGAAATTCACGTGTGATCATACGGTGGTGGTAAAAATTTTGTCGATAGATGGGGCGTAGTAGAAGTCTGGGGGTGGAAAGTTACCAGACTTCACCTGTTCGTTTGATTTTCAACAATATTCATTTGTTGAAGAAAATAGAAAACATGATAAATGACAGGCAAAAAGGAGGGGGGACAATGTTAGATTTGTACACCTTACAAATTGATGAAGAAAAACTACACCCTAATTTCAAACACTTATTGAAAGACAAAGCAGCCACTAGATCTGTTATTAAAGATTGGACAAAAGGTTTTATCGATAGAGACGGTAAAATAATTAAAGAATTCCAATCAACTTTCAATTCTTCTTTCTGGGAATTTTACCTGCACGCTGCCTTTACAGAATTAGGATTCAGCTTCGATTACTCTGTTGATCGACCTGATTTCTTACTAGCAAAAGAGGGAATTGAGTTGGTTGCTGAAGCCGTAATTGCAAACAACCCTAATGAAGGCCAACCGGAATGGGAACGAGAAAGTAAGCCTCATTTTTCTAAAAAACTCATGCACGAAGTTATCGAACTCGCGATGATCCGTATTTTAACGGCGATAGACGGAAAGCATAAAAAGGTTTTAAACAACTATGGCAAGCTCCCCCATGTAAAGGGACGCCCTTTTATTTTATGTTTAGCTCCCTTCGAACAGCCATACTTTTTTGCTCAAGGAGACCAAGCCATCCGTAAGGTGCTATACAAATTTGACGCACCTCTCTACCAACGTAACGAAGAAACCGGTGAAGTACGCATCGTTGGAGAAACCGCTGTTAATGAAGTAGTAAAACACAACGGTATTGAATTGCCTCTAGGGCTTTTTACAGATGACAGAATGAAGGAAATTAGTGCCATAATCTTTAGTAGCACTGCGACAATGACAAAGGTGAAAGCCCTTAACAGTAAAGAACACCCTTTTACTATTTTTAGCGCAGTTCGATACCAAAAAGAAGCTTGGGATACCCCCTATTTCATTTCCAAATACGGGGGCGGATATGACGAGACATTGTTAGATGGTTTACATATCTATCTTAATCCATTTGCAGAAGTCCCATTCGATCCTAATTTATTTTATAGCCCCGAAATTTCTTTACATCAATACGACCCCGAAACAGAAATAACCTATGAACAGGTGGAAAACGGTTTTTTAATTTCTCACAGCTGTATGACTCTAAATCCAGTAGATGTTGTCCCAGAAAAAATCGAACAGGACTCAAGTAAGGAGTACAAATCATTTGTTTCAGAATGGAATGATAGTGAATTACGTGCTGTAAATGCAAATGTTGGCCCTGGAATAAATAATCACATGGCCCATATTGATGGATGGACTGTCACCGTATTTATGGATGCTATAGATTCAGATTGGAGCGCAATCGCAAAACCGGATATTTACTACTCTTTGCAAGAATTTATACTTATCCGAAATGATAGCACAATCGGTCCAATTGATTTCTATGAAACAATGGAAGAAGCCTTTGAAAATATCAAAAAAGAAATAGCTGCAGCATCTATTTCCCAAAAAACAGGAGAAGTATAGTGAGAGATAAATGCATAGAAATGATCGAAACTATTTTCGATTCTGGTGAAGACGAAGATTGGCCAATCCCTTCTGATAGCAGCGAAAGCCCTATCACGCTACTCGGAAGTGAAGAAGGTTATCAGCTCGAGTGTGATGGCGAAGCCAAAGAATATGAAGATGCAGATGAAATTCTTGATGCCTTAATTGCAGTTGAGGAAATCTATGGACGAGACAACCCACTTGAAAGTGTTTCCATAAACTTAAATCATCTTACCTAACATGTTACCGTAAATAAGCCCCCTCAGGTCAGCTAAGGGGGCTTTTAAATCTATTTTTCAGTAGATGATGTTTTACCATCTGGAACTTTAAGTGGCTTCGATCGAGGCATGAAGTACTTACCAAGTGCCGGAATAATGCCGACAAGTGCTGCAATTACCCCAATAACGTCTTTCCCAATATAAATAAGGAAAAAACCACCGACAATAAGAAGCAAACTTAGGACAAATGCCATAACCATTCCAGCCTTTCCTGCCCAAATGGTATGCTCTAAATACCGCTCCTCCAGTTCGATCTCTTTCTTTTCACAGGCACGCCGATGCGTGCTCTCTGTCTGAAAATTATTGATCAATGTCTCTGGAAGATTCGGAATCACCTCTCCGTATGCCCGAAGACACTCAGGAGACGGCAATGGCCCGATAAACATCGTCTGTTCTGCAATCAGCATCCCCTTTGAGGATGCCTGAGGCTTTAATACTTCCGCTTCTGCCGTCTCATCATCCCCTGATTGCTCAGGAAGGTTATTGGCAGTTTTTACTTCGTTCTTCGACACGAGATGCCTCGGCGGTTAACTTTTTAAGAGCATTAGTTAAATCACTGCCAACCCGCTCCATATCTGTTGCAAACGGATCGTTAGCATACCGGTTCTCACGACGCTGCAAAATGGTTTTGTATTCAGCATCAATATTGCCGGACATATCGAAGATACGCACCGCATTTTGTAAAAAAGTCTTAATCTGAGTTCCCATACGCTTCTCCTAAAAACAAATACTCGCACTTGCCTGTTCCCTTATGGGTAAAACAAGTTTTCCGCATCCAGTTCTAGGTTAATAACTTTTGATTTACTGTCAATCATTTTGCTACCCCACGTTAGCAATACAAATTTGCTTTTTACACTATGGCGCAGCATACCGTGACAAAACACAATAACATTTTGTAACTAAAATATGTTTAGGCTTGTCCACCCTTCTGCACTATCTCAGTGTCGTAAGAGCCTTTCACGCCGAGGCTTCCGAACTGCTTTTCGAATGCATCGGTAAGCTTTTCCATCTTACTTTCTGCATCGTTGCAAAGCGCGTCCAGTACGTAGCCTGCGAGTGATGCATGATCTACATCGCTTTTCTGCAAAACTTCTGCGTATGCTTGGATGGGATAAAGAATGTCACCTAAGTGATCAATAAGGGCGGTGGGTGTGGTTGATTTAGGCATGGTGCCTCCTTGTTGTTGGTCGTTTCAAGAACCAAAATTAAAAAATGTCGGGAGCTTGAAACAACGCCAACAAGTGCGCCCTGCAAACCTTTCCCATAAGGGTTTTATATAGCTTGCAGACTCCCGACAAAATATAGAGGCAAATTAATTTTGGATGCACCAATTCCACGGAACGTCGTAAAAAAGGCACAAAAAAGCCACTGCTGACGGGAGCGGTTAGCCGCTTGTTGTTAGGTGTGTTTCAAGCACCTTTTTTTATTAAGCATGGAAGTTGTTGGGGTGTCAAGGAGGGAGTGAACGGCCAGCCACTCTCAAACCCTTTACAGCATACACCAACCGATATAAACAACTAACAGCCTATTTACATTAGTAAATACTATAACCCCTCTCCCACACCTATACACAAACCAAGTGTTCTTCGATCAACGCTAGTCGTTGATAAATCACTTTTTGAGACGATACATGAAAGACTTATTAATCAAACTTTTGTTCTTACCTTTATGGATGCGCGGAAAATTAATGCGCGAAGCCGTTGATCTTCTTTTAATAAACTATATTAATGAAGAATTTATCGATGAGCAGATCCCAAGAGAGCCTCTCAAATTTGTTACAAAACTTATTTTGGTTCTTAACTATGTACCTTGGGAATACGAATCATTTGTAAAAAAATACTCTCAGCAAATCGACACTCTTATTACTCGAATAGATGAAGAACATAATCTAGAACTATTTGATGACCACCACTTCTTATTCTTATTCTATAAAATTCCATTTTTGGATCTCTTATTTAAAAACATTAAGAGGGTAAACCCCTTAAATTACACAATAAAAAGCTTTACCCTTCGCAAATATCTTCGCGGGAGGAAATTTTTCAAGAAATTAAAAGAGACTGAAAAAAGGGGCTACCTATATTACAAAGAAAAGAGAGAGGCTGAAAAACGTACCTTCATGGATTTCCCTTCTCTTTCTGTGCTGTTAGCTTCCTTTTCATTAATAATTTTTGCTTCGTGCTATATACACGGCAATGTATTTCTCTCCAAATTTAACATAGATGCTTCTTTTTTCTTTGAACTTGAAGACTACATTTCAGCTTTTGGTTGGGAAATTTTTTGGAATGTGATTGCAATATTTAGCTTGTGCTTAATCTTGATCTACTTTGGTCTATATGATCACGCAACAGAATCTAGAGATAGTACCGAGCGAGAATTAGCAAGAAAGCCAGATAGTATTCATCCAAAAATATATTTCATTTGTCTATGCTCTTCTTTTTATAGCCTCAGCACTACTGAAATCGGTAGTTTTTCTTTTCTCGTCAACCTAGCTGTAATATCGAACTTTTGTGCACTAGTAATGTTTCGAGGGATATCGAAAATATACACACCTTCAGTACATCACTATATTTTTCTAACAACATTTTTGTATTCAATAGCAGGCTCCTATTCCACTGCAATTTATAAAGCAGAGCAATATGTTCAACGGGAAAATATTCCCAAATACTATATGAAAGCTAAAGAAAGCAACGTAATAAAAGGTAAGGAACACAAAGAGAATAGTCTTTACTTATTAAATACAATTGCCATTACAAAAAAATATCACATCGCATACAATATAAAAGAAGAAACTATAACTATCACTCCACACAAAAATATTGCATTCATCAAAAGCATTAAACGAACAACTTCTCCTCTTGAACTAAAAGAACTAAACTCTTTCAAAAAAATGGTAAGTCATAAATTGAAAGAACAATATACGTCCTTTTTCGAATATCGTGCCACAGATCATTCTGTGCCTCAAAATACAACAAAAGCAACCGACATTGCCGATAATAAAATTCAAACCAATAGTTCACGTAAACAAGTTGTAGATAACGATTCAACAAATCAGGAGAGCCAACCATAGCCGTAACAATTGATGAACTTTAGCAAAAAGCCCTGTCAATTCCACAATGAAACTGATGGCAAACAGTGTCACTATTTGCCATCAGTTCACAGTGTTTCATTAACTTACCATCGTTCTCTAACCCACTTGATTTTATGAAAAAAGCGGCTAATTCGCCTAACCACACTAAGCAGCCTCAACACTCTTGAAGCAGTGCCCGCATTTTGCGCATCTATGGTACCTCTCGCGCGAGTTTTGATACCAAGCTATACTTCGGGTCACCTTACACCTTTCAGCGCCGCAAACGGGACAAAAAGCACCATATCGAGAAGTATAGTCCACTGCCTTTGCTTTGCTCACTTCGCGCATAATCTTGCGAAAGGTTTCCTTCGGGAGATTATGTAAGTCCGCTATACACTTCTTGTTATCTTGCATTTGGGTTAATCCTCCCTAGTCGTTTCATGCGACCGTTAAAGGCTTTTGTGGGTGTTTGCTGCGCTGGCGCATCTGCTTTCGGCGTCGTTAGGTTCCAATGCGGTTGATCCAGCGTCACAAGTGCCGGCATCCAGTCCGCGTGGGCGCACGCAGCGGCGTAAACTTCGCAATCCAGTAAGTGGTTGTTGGCACTTTTTGCGCGCCACACAACGGCTCCGTTCTCTTTTTCCACCCGCTCTTCTGCTGTTAGCTGGGTGAAGTAACGCTCGTCTGTGTCCTTGTGCAGCCACATGGGCTGCCGTGCGTTTTCGCCAATTCGTGCTGAAAAAATCGTGTCCTTCAGGTCGTTGGTATCCAGCGTGTACAAACCTATTTTGTCCTGCCCTGCTGCTGCATCAAGCGGGTTCAGCTGCATGCGTGATGCGCGAACTGTCAGCTGCTGCGTTCTGGATGCCCCTTTGATGCCGGTCACAACGTTGTCCGGAAATCCACGACTCGGAAGTGTTACAAGCCAGTTTTTAACTTCGTCAGTTTTCGACCAGCCTTCTATCTCCGTTTCACCGCCGCCAATGTCGATACCTGCGCGCCAGATCGGATAACGCACGTTTGTGCGGGTCACATGCGGAAACGTGGTGTTGAACAGCAGCTCTTCCACGTCTTCCCAAGTATCAAGCCAGCCGTACTGAATCAGGAAAGATTCGCGAGTCCGAAGCCAACCGCGCACGGTAAACCAAAAGCCCGCCATCTGCATATCAATGCCGCAGGTCAGGGCAAGCACACCTTCCGGCACAACCATCGGGTCACACTCAGGGCGCACCATCTTGCGCAGCACGTCCGCATCTGTCTGCACGGCCTGCACCTTGTACGGCATTGCTTTGTGGTCGTTGTCATACTTGCGCAGCAACTTAGGATCGCCGCTGTTGTACGACTTGAACCAGTCCGAAACCACCTTGGAAAGTTTGGTAAAAGGAGAAATCCAACTAGGCAGGTGGTAGCCTACCTTTGTCGGCCTCTCTATCTCACGCTCGGCGTACATATCGCCGCCGCGTACTGCCAGATCACGCATGTGGTCGTTCCACAACGCGCCGCACTTTTCGCACCGATAACGAGCTAAATCCTGAACAAGAATACGCTGCGGGTCGCTTATGGTTTCCATTTTCCCATCGCAATGCGGGCAGGTTTCAGCATCCGGAAAGCCCTGCCAACCGCAGCCCTTGCACAAACGCGGCACCACAATGTTCTTGTCCGTCATAATCTGCAGGTGTCCGCAAAGCTCGATAGGACAACGCGCCCGCACTTGGTAAATTACCTGCGCGTCGTGCTTCAGGCCGCGCCAGATGGAAGAGGTCTTTTCATTTCCGCGTGGCTTGGAATAGCGCATGGTCTTGGCTTCATCCCCGTAAGAGATCTGCCGCTCCATCATGGTCTGCACTGCATACGGTGCATACGCGTCTTCTTCATCCAAACCGAGATCGCGCATGGTGACGGAAGACATAGAAGCTTCAGAGTGCGAATACATGCCGTAAATGGTGGAGCCTTTAAACCGAACCTGCCCCTTGTTCACGGTTTCGCCGTCGGAAAGCATTCTACGCAGCTGACTGGAAGCAAGAATGTGCTTTGCAATCTTCTCATCCATCACGCGCTTTAAGTTTTCTCTATCCGGCATACCAAGCCCCGCCGGAGCTGGGGAACGGTACTGATTTGCAAGCAGGCAATCATAGGCAATGGAAGTTTTAGCAACCTGTGATGTGCCGCAAATGATGATTTCGCGAATCTCCGGCCTGTCCCACATGTCCATGATGTGCTTTGCCCAGGGAATTATGTCGTGCCTAAAATTCTGCCCTTTGAAGGGGCCGGTAACGAGAAAGAAATGCTTGCGGGAAAAGTCATACGTAGAAAGCCATTCCCTCACTACAAGCACTTGTTTTTCCCCTTCGCGTAGCTCAAACGGCGGCGGTAGGTATGTCATTACGCGGCCTCCTTCGGTAAAACCCAATACTGGGCAAGTATTGCTTCCACTGCTTCAGGATCAATGTCAGCACCCAGCAGCTCAAGCACATCTTCCGCAGCTTCACGGCTGGCATCTTCACGGTTCAGTTCAAATTCTTCCCATGCCTCGCGCATTTCTTCCGTAAACCACTGCCCGCTGCCAAACTTGCTGAGCGCTTCAGTAAGCCCCTTGCGGAACAAGTCCACCAGTTCCGCCTTGCGGGAAAACATATGCTGAGAAAGAGCATCCGCGTGGACTTTGTCACCGTGCACCAGTTCAAGAACTCGCAGCGCTTGCTCCGGATCACCGCCAAGCATGGCAAGAATGGTGTCTGCTTCTGCCACAAGCCAAGAGCTTAAAAACAGCTTTATGGAAAGCCAGCGGTCGGCAAGTTCGCGCTCTACCGTCACGGTCTGGGTGTACAGGCCGCGCTCACGCATAAAGGCAAAGTGCTCGCGCCGCTCTTTCATCTCCATGCCGCTAATCTGCCGTTGCAGCTTTTGCTCATGCAGCCCCGGTGTAATTTTCTCTTCAGCCGGCAGTTCCGGTTCCGGAGTCGGGTCGGCCTTCTTCGCAAGGTGAACACGAGCAAACTGGTCAACGGTACGCTGGGCAAAGCCGCCCTTTCTGCGTTCCACAAGCTTGCGCTCATCAATGGCCTTGCGCAGGGTGTTGTAGGCAACCTTCCAGCCTTGCGCTTTCAAATACGTGTGAACCTGATTCACGTTTTCAAAAAATTCGCCTGCCATTTATGCTGCCTCCTTCCCTGTGGTTTGTCCTGCTGCGCCCGCAACAGAAGCTTCTCGCAATTTTTTTTCTCTCAATCTCTCAACCCGTCTCAAAACATTGCTCGGCAATCCTGCGGAGAACCAATCCCAAACAGAAAGCCCGCTCCGTGGCAGATCGCCTGCATCCTTCCCCGCCGCTTTCGGCACTGGCCAGCGAACAGAGTGCGGATATTCCACCTGCCAAGAAAACTGCCCGTGCGCTGTCGGGTCAAACTTCCAGCTGTTTTTCAGCCCTGCAGGGTCTGCATCCATCGCGTTCACAACAAGCTCTGCCTCAAGCAACAGCTTGTGCGCTCCTTCGTCCGGCCTGTTGGATGCACCGCCTATTGCCATTACGCTTACGCCAAAGTGTCCAAGCTCCTGCCAGATCAAGATCGCGTCGCGTACCGTTTCCACAATCACCCAAACTTTGGAATCATACCTGCCGAAAACGTAGTACTGGGAACTTGCGCCAGTAAGCTGGAGATAGCTCGGCAAATTATCCGTTCCGGCGTTCTCGCAGCGAATATGCATACGCGCTATGCGATACTGCTTTCCGTCGCTACGGTAGCCGCAAAACACAAAGCCTTTCGGCAAACGTATGCATCGCTCGTTGCCTTTAGCGTTCAGCTGCAACGGCAAGCCCCAGTGGGTAAACTTGCGGTATGCTATTTCGCCATGCTCACCTGCAGCAGCAAACCAGCCAATCTTGGCAGCCTTGGCAACCGCCGGAGTAATGCCCCATTCTTTCAGGCGGGCAAGCTGCTCCGGATTACGCTGCAAGGCGTCCACGCACTCGTCCACAAACTCCTGCGCCTTCAGGCTCCACCGTTCCGGAGGCATATCGTGCGCCTTTGGTTCCCACTTTGGCTGCTCAGTAGCCACAAGAGCTTTGCGCTCCTTGGGCATAAAGTGCACAGAGTCGTCCAGATACGTGGAAACAAACTCGCGGAATCCATCGCCGTCGTCACAAGCGCGACCGTTCACAGCGTTGAAAATTCCCACCAAATCTGCCCAGTCACCGCAGCTGTAGCATCTGCCCACGTCCTCGGTCGGGTCGTAGAAGAATGCCCCGCCGGGGGTTCCTTCCGTGTGAAACGGACAATTCGCCGGAATCTTGCCGTTCTGCAGCGGCTTATCGTCCACCAAAATACTTCGAGCTATCCGTTCCCTGTCCGCAAAATGAAGCTGCTTAGCAACGCCCATATAAAACTCCTTTCCAACGCCCCACACCGGCTTTTGCCGATTGAGAAAACGAGATCTACTTCTCAAAAAAAACTCTATGCGCTCAAACCCTGATAACCAGAGGACTTTTTGCCCAAAAATAGAAAACAGAGTTTTTTGGAGCCGCTCAGAGATATTTTAAAAAAAATATATCCCTTCTTTTTTTCCTCTTTTCCCCTTTTTTTTATTTTCCTCTTTTCCTTCTCTCTTTTTCTATAAATCTAGATAAAGAAAAGAAAAGAAATAAAAATAGGGTATTACGAAGTAGAGATGCTCAAAGAAAGCCAAAAGAGTTTTTTGGCTTTCTAGAGTTAATTTTAAGCATCACAGCTTCTCGCCATGGAACTCAGGGCGTAAACTCACACCATAAAAGAATGCATAATTAGTTGTTTTCTTTGTAATTCCATCTCTTCGAACAAGGTCGGACACAAAACTACTGAAGGCCGGAATGGCTTTTTCCGGTTTGTCCTTTTCTTGCACACAAAAGGCCTTAAACGCGTTAAAAAGTGGCTTAACTTGGCTTTTTTGATTTTCTCCTAAAACGCAGCGCATTTTTATAAACTCACCAATAATATCAGCATCTTCAATGTACTCTTTGGTGTATTGCTGCACTTCTTCAGGGGGTGTTAGGTCCATTCCATTTAGGTACATTCTTGCGCCATTTACGATATAAGACAGAATGGGCGAACCTGCTCTTTGTAGCTGATTTTCAATGACATTCATGGGTTTTCCCATGTAAATGTGTTTTTCCTCATCAACCATTTTTGGATCACTTACAAAACGCGCAACAAACGGAATTATGCGTAAACGATCCATAAAAGCATGGTCTCCGCCATGCGCTCTTGGAATGTAGTTGGTGTGCAAAAACAGCTTGCAAGGCATGCGAATCTCAGTCGGCGCTTCATACAATCCGCGCACAACTGTAGCGTCAGAACCCGTAACAAGTTTGATTCTGTCCATGCTGAATTTACTGCCTTTTTTTGCTTCACTGGCTACAGCCATCCGCTTATTTCGAAGGGCAATCCAAAACGGATCTTCGTTGTTCAGCATCTTTCCTTCCAGCAGCAATTCTGTGCGCAACGTCGCGGCATAATCGCCCAGTACGTCACAAATGGCGTTAAAGAACATGGACTTTCCGTTGTTCCCCAAAGGGCCAAACGCAGCGTAAAATTCCTTATGGGTAAGGTTCCCTGTTGCCGCATATCCTATGACCTTTTGCACGTAGGACATCAGGCCATCCGAACCGCAAAGCAGCTTCTCCACCATGTCGTCAAAGAAGGGATCTCGCGCGTGTAATCCTATGTATGGATACGGCGATCTTTGCCGGATATACATCTTAGGATCTGGCGGATAGAGCTTGCCTGTTTCCAGATCCACATAGCCGTTCGGTGCTGCCAACAATGTAGGATACTTGTCCCACTCTTCTCCGGATATCGCCATTGAGTCATTCCCCACTACTGCTGTGCGCAGCACTGCTGTTCTGCGGGAGCTGCCGCGTAAAGATTTTGCCCTGGAAGTAAAAGACCTGTGCAATGTTTTCGCTTCCGTAAGCTTCCCTTCTTCCGAAGTTTTAGGGTCGTTCACTACTTTCCATTGCATCTTGGCTGCCTTGTCATAATGCTCTGCAAGATTCATCACTTCCCTGCCAAATTCACTCACAGCATCGGGCCGCCACACCTCGTCAAACATCCACCAGTCTCCGGCTTTTTTATCGAAGCAAAACTTCCCTCTCTTCGCGTTAAGAAGCATCTCAAGATCACCCAGCTCGTTTCTGTTCATGTAGAATTGAAGCTGCTTTCGCGTGTATGCTTCAGGCTTCTCCTCTTTAGGAGCTAGGCCCTGCCATATGGCATACGAAGGAGGCGGCGTTTCCCTATTCACATCAAGCTTGTCAGGAAACTTCGCGCACGCTTCATCCCACGCGGCTTGCTCTTCATCCTTTACCTGCTGGGTAATCAGCGCACGCAGTTCCTCGCGCGTCATTTCGGACGGATGTTTGCCTTGAATATCAGGAGAGGTATATTCTGATTGCTTACCCATGCTGTGCCTCCATCTGGTAGCTAAATAGTGCGCGCTGTTCACCGTGCGATATTTCGAACGAATAGTTGCCTTGACGATCGGAAGAAGCAGATCCAAGCAGCTTACGCATGCCATGCCTCATCTTGTAAATTGGAGGGACAACCACATATTGCCTACATAAAGAAATAGGATATGCTCGGACGCTACTGCCTTGCGACTCGACCAATCGGAGGGACAGAGCGCGCTGCTCACTCTTCCGAGCAGCGCGTGAAACAATCCAATGGCCGTAGCTCATCACTAGAACAACAGGCAGCGCTGCCCACACATGCATCACTGAGAGCAAAGCCGTTGGATCGTGCAGCCCAGACAATTTGGGCTGCACACTTAAAACAGCTCGCGAATGAAATAGTGCCCACAGGTGCAAGTAGATCAGCACAGGCAAGGTCGCCAGAATAGACAACGCAGCTAAAACCCGTGCCAACAGCACGATTTTCAAATTTTCAGAATTTTCCCACCATCCACTCCGCAAACGCAACGCGCCCCAAACGACCCCTATGAATTCAGTCTCTGGAAAGTACCTTGGCCCACCTGCAGGAGCCACTGGCTCTGACTGGTGTCCATTAGAGTTTCCGCTGATTCTTAGGAATGGGGGGAGGGGGAAAGAGAGGGACAGCACGGGCATAACGTCAGACGCTTCCCTACGGTCGCGACCGACGTGAAAGAAGGATGCCGCTAGCGCGGCGACATGTGTATAGATGCTGCTGAATAATCGTTGGTGAATTACTCGCAGTGATAACTTGGTGGGACAGGAGTGGGACAAAACGAGAGTTGGACACAAAAAAGGGTTCGCATCACACTCTGAAACGTGATGTAAACCCTTGAAATAACATGGAGCCAACAATCGGAATTGAACCGACGACCTACTGATTACGAATCAATTTTTTTGCTTTCAAACTACTTCACAGCATATCACACAACAATCTATTTAAACTAGACTTTCTTTAAAAATATACTCATTATACGTCATCACTTCTCAGCTTGTTATTGTTAAAAAGTGGTACCAAAGTGGTACCGCAAAATGGTACCTGCTTTTGCGAGGCGAATATGAGCAAAGAAAAAAGAAAATGGACTACATCAAGCAAACATCCCGGTGTTCGTTGGTATCAACATGAAAGCCGCAAGCATGGAATAAAGTTCGATCGATGCTTTGGGCTTCGCTATGCTGCTGCCGGCAAACGCTTTCAGCCAACTCTCGGCTGGGCTAGCGACGGCTGGTCAGAAAGCAAAGCAGCCATCGAACTTGCCAAGCTTAAAGAGGCCTATAAGCTCGGAGAAGGAGAATACTCTCTCTCCGAAAAACGCAAAAAAGCTGCTGAAAAAAAACGACAAGCTGAAAAACTATTAGCTAGACAGCAAGTTGGGAAAATTACTTTCTCAGATTTTTGGGAAAAACATTACTGGCCAGCTCAACAGCACAAAGCAAACGGCTCATTGAATACCGAAGATGGCCTTTATAGAAACTGGCTACAACCTGCCGTTGGCTCTCTTGCTCTAAGCTCTGTCACTCCCGGCACGCTAACGCTGGTTAAAAACGACATGCTAGCGCAGAAGAGATCTCCATCCACTATCAAATACGCGATGACCCTATTCTCTCAGGTTTGGAATACAGCCAAAAAAGAAGGGATAGTTACGGGTGACAGTCCTAGTAGAGGCGTTTCAATTCCAAAAGCTGACAACGCCCGCATTCGATTTCTCACTCCTGAAGAAAGCAAACTACTTCTGAACACTCTTAAACCAAAATCAACACAAGTACACGATATGGCAATACTTGCCTTACAGTGTGGCCTACGCTTTGGAGAAATTGCCAAGCTCACATGGTCGCATGTTGACCTTGATCATAAAACCCTGACTATTGTTGACTCCAAAAACAAATCAAAGAATAGAACAGCTTTTATGACAACAAAAGTTGCCGAGATGCTTCATAGCCGAAAAGAGAAAGAGTCGAACACAGTAGGCTTAATCTTCTCAAGCAGAGTTGGGACAATACAACCCGCTGTATCCAAAACATTCGCCCGCACAGCCGATGTTCTGTTTAATCAAGAAATTCAAGACTCACGCCAAAAAGTCTGTTTCCATACACTTCGGCACACTTTCGCCAGTTGGCTTGTTCAACGCGGAGTCGACCTTTACAAAGTCAAAGAACTCATGGGGCATGAGGATATAAAAATGACCCAAAGATACAGCCACCTGGCACCAGACGGGCTCCGTAAGGCTGTAGAAGTACTTGAAGAGTAACAGCCTTCAGAACATGAATTAAAAAATATTATCTATCTATAATTGAACGATATTTTTATATAGTTGGCAATTTCTTGCTCACGTTGGCAAGAAATTGCCAACGTTTACTTTTATAAATGATCACACTATGTAATGACAAATCCCTTAATTTTACTACGTTATTTACTGATAAGGATTTGTGATGGGAAATCATACACTAGTTAGAACTGACCACTTAGATCAATCTATGGCAACACAGATTGAAGGTAATATAAATGCTGTTTCCACAACGCAATTGCAAAAACTTGCCCCAACAGGACGAAGTCTCACATCGATAAAAAACGAGCTTGAGCGCGGTGAATCCACACTTATTTCAGAATCACCCCACACTTCATTGTTTGTTGAAACTGAAGACGGCTTGGAACTAAACACTGACCACGCCATTACATTGGCACATGAAGCTGTGCAGACATTGGCTAATCACCTTATTCCCGCGTCCGTTGCAAACTGGTTCAGCCAAACCTTCTCTGAAGAAACAACTGACAGCCTCCCCCCTGCTGTTGAGCCCGAGATGTTGCCACCAGAGAATACACCACATGACCCCGCTCCCCAATCGGCATATCGATATAATCTAGAAGTTGCCTGCCCTCCAGATATGCATCAAAAATATCTTCCCGGGATAGTAAGCCTTGCGAAAATTTCAGGAAAAGAGGATGCGGTAACTCTCTCTCGAAATACCGAAGAACTAGAGCACTATTGGCTCAAAGCAATGACCATTACAAATGACTCAAGAAAGCTATACTATAAGCCTCAAGGCTCAACGTGCAGCAATTTATTCTCTTTCGAAGTATCACTTGTTGATGCAAATACGGAAAGAGCTGATGAAGCATTTGTGCCCATCACCCCCGCTGTTCAGGTTGGCAAACGACTCGGCTTTCCAACAAAGGGGTATTTTTATCATTTTTACAACGGAAAACTAATTCAAGAATTTAAGATAAAAGAAGGAACATGCTCATTTTCTATCACAAGCTCTTATGCAACCACGCTAACTGACGATATAAAAATTAATAAACTTCAAAGTCATATACTACTGTATTGGCGACTAAATGGTGAAAAAGTCACTAATCAATATGTGTTGTACCGAAAAGATAAGTTAACACCTGAAGAACTTAATTCAGCCCATAATCAAGATTGGCTAAATGCCAACGGAGTCGAAATCAATATTAGCAATATATTTGATTCACTATCAGAAAATATTATTTCAAAAACACATACACAACAGCCAGTAAAGCATATTTTAAAATCTGGTGATAGCTTTAATAAACTCCGTAGAAACTACAACACCACAGTTAAAACCATACAAAAATTGAACCCGACAGTAAAAAATTTATTTGTCGGGAAAAAAATTATTGTTAGTGATGGGTCAAATGAACTCATAAAAGAAAAAAGTTTCTCTTCTGCCCTCCCAAAAAAATGTCAACGACAAGAAAATATTTATTATGAATATCCAAGTCAATTCATTGCTCCAAGTATTAAAGTCATAAAAAAAACTGATATCGACAGTAACATTGTCGCAGTGAATCTTTCACAAGAATGGAAAGAGCTCATCAATTATGATCTATTTGTGAAAGCTTATAATGAAAACTTTAAAGATAGCAGCAGTCCGCTCAATGCTCAAAGCCAAGATAATCTCAAAAGCGTTATCAAGTATGTCAATGCGTTTTATGAAGAGCACCAAGAACTAGAGCCAAACATTTACTATTTGGCATACTTTTTTGCCACTGGAAGACATGAAGCCTCCAATGTTAGACTGAACACTCACTTTAATGAAATTGAAGAAAAATCAGACAGAACAGGAGAAAAGTATTTTGAAAAATACGACTTGGCAAAAAACCCAGAAAAAGCAAGAGATTTAGGAAACATCTATATAGGAGATGGAGCAAAGTTCAAAGGAAGAGGATTTTGCCAGCTAACAGGTAGAAAAAACTACCGAGTCATTCCACATAGGCTTGGTTTTGGTAATATACTTATTGAGCACCCAACACTTGCAAAAGAGCATCAATATGGTGTCCCTATTACATTATTCGGTATGCACAAAGGAGCCTTTACAGGAGTTGGCTTTGTTCATTATTTTAATTCAAAAAAAATCGATTATATGAAAGCAAGGGCAATCATCAATGGTTCAGATCAAGCAGCTAAAATAGTACAATACGCTGAAAAATTTGAAAAAATACTTGAATCTTCATCTCGAGCAACGAGGTTCTTTAATGTCTAAATTTACCCAGTTCAACTCAATCGTCTTCGTTCTCTTTTCACTTTTATTCTTTAGTCATACAGCCGTTGCGGAAGAGATCTCCCTTCACAAAAAAGATCGCCACCTCACTGTGACGATCAAAAATAAAAATTATCACTACCCTAACTACTTTAGCGAGGGAATGAGCCTCTTTCAAGGCATTGACTTCTTCAATAAGAAAAGAGCGTTACATTCAACATCTTATACACGCTCACATTCCGAAATATATTTAACTCTCAACGAACAATCACTAGTTCCAAAACTTGATTGTTTATACGCTTACTACACTAATATTCCGACAGAAATCAGAACGAACATTGCTGTATGCGGTATTGACAAAAATTTAACCGCAATCCCTACTGACGACGAACTGTTCCCCGACACGCAATTCAACTACTTATATGGCTACCTACCTAAACTTTATGATATCGATAAAATCGAACGTAACTTGGTTGCAACGCTAAATAATGGAAAAAAGATTCGACTTAAAGTTGCCTCAGTGGATAATTTTACGGTTTTCTACCAGTTTCGAAATTGGGATGACATCGTTTCTGACCAGTATACTGTCGGAATAAAAGACAATGAAAAAGAGTATCTATGGGACAGTGTCACATGCTTTGTAAATTACTCGAGTTCGTTAAAATTCAATGGGCTTTCTTTTGTAACCGACACAGAGAAACAACAGATAAAGACACTCAGCATTACCAATCTGAAAGAAATACTATCTCGCGAGGGAAAGCCACTTAACCCGCACTTTACTGTCTTTAATCTTGAAAAAGCATCTGACGTCTCACCAATAAACTGAACCATTCCCCCTATGTCAGAGTAGTTGCCCTATTAAAAACAATAAAAAAAGTTCTCATCGTTTTGATGAGAACTTTTTTTATTGTTATGTCTTGATGAAGGAGTTTACCAAATAGGCATATAGAGTCTTGAACAATGCAACACATCTAACTAGAAACAAGTTATAAATCAGACGCAAATAGATTCTATCGTACGACTTACAAATACAACATATAGTATGTCTAGCAAATTCCAGCTAGGCGTAGGATTTCAACGCCATCTGTTCCCATAGCTCTGCAAATATAAAAAAACTCAACGATATCGAGTCGACGCTCTCTACTCTCGATCTTTGAAACAAAAGACTGAGGCTTGCCTAATTTACTGGCTAGTTGAGCTTGAGTTATTCCAGCATGTTTACGTTCTGTCACAAGCGCACCAATTACAGCCTTATATTCCTCAGAATATATTGATTTCACCACATCATCCTCCACATAGATAGAGGCAAGGGTATGTTGTGTTTACAAATATCCCAAATTGGGATATTTCATATTCACAGCAAATCAAAATATGCTCGCTCAAGTTTCGGCAAGCAATGTCCTTAACTTATATCAATACTCATAAGTCACCGAGAATGATATCACACCAGATGGCTACAATTTATACTCACTGAAGTGCTCAGAAAATTTTCTTATCAATTGTCAAAGCAATTGCACCTCAACTCTCTACGCCGCATTCTCCCTACTCCTAGCTGTAGACCCTACACAGCTGGACACATTAAAGACCCTGCTCAACAAGCAGGGTCTTTTGGATGTTCGGTTCAATAATTTTTGAAATCAAGAGAGGGACTCGGTCCCCGAAAGCCGCAAAGCATCAGCGGTTTTCAAACGCGCTCTCATGGCAAAAGCGGAACATTGACGAATGTCGATACTGAGACAGCTTAAAAAGCACTTTTAAAACATCCTCTAGCCAAAAGAAATCTCAGAATAACTTGTCAAATCAAAGGCAGCACCCCAACGACTGAAGAACAAAATATGAAAATGTCCTGCTGTCCCCTCTACTAAAAAGAGGAACAATGGGACACTTGTGGGGTTCAACGGGGCGTAAGTTCAAATCTCGTCATCCCGACCAGAGAATACAAAGATTTGCAGCAAGTTGCTGTGAACCCTTTTTTAGTGTGGCTGAACATCGGCAGAGCACCTGTCTGTTTATCAAAGTATAAATATCCAATTAAAACATCAAAATACCATGACCTATTATCTTAAAAAGTGCAGAACCCACAGGTGTTCTGCCATCTGTTCAAAAAATACAACTGTTAGCTAAAAGTCTTCAGATAATCCCCTCACTACACACATCCCGTCATTTTGTAGCAGCATTTATTAACATATTACTCAATTATGAGTCTTTCCCAATACTTTTTCTCTCCACCCAATCAAATAGTTATCCCCCTACCTATGGCTTCAGCTTCAGATAGGGGGATTGTTTCTTTCTAATATGCAGCGATTTCGCATGTACCGCACACAACAAAAGGTCAAAGTATGCATTGCGTGCTATTTGTTGGTGCAAACCAGCTAACTTAAATAATAGCCCATTGGAGCCAACTCAAGGCGGGGTAACTAAGGCTTCTCCACTGTCTGCAAAACTAAGGGCACTTCAATCCTTATCAATCCAAGAAATAGCAATGAGTGCAGTGTTAGGCAATATATAGGAATTTTTTGTCAAAGACGAAAGCAATACCACACTGAATTAAGTTATTACTTTCTCTCTGCATAATAGGCCAGCCATCTCCACATTTTGTCTTTAAATTATTGCAAGCCCAATAATGCATAGCACTAGCATAAAATGATACAATCTAAGAAATCCAATGCCCACCATCGACAATAATACTTTGTCCGGTAATATAGCTCGCTTGCCCTGAACCTAAGAAAAAAGCAACGGAAGCAACCTCCTCAGGTTCTCCCAGCCTTTTCATAATCGTTCTGTCTTGTTGTGCCGCAATAAAGTTAGAAGGACTATTAGCTGTCATACTTGTATTAATAAAGCCTGGAAGAATACAATTAACAGTTGTAGCAGGCCCAAGTGCCTTAGCTAAACTTTTTGTCATAGCTTCAACCCCAGCTTTAGCAACAGAGTAATCTACAACATTGGGAGAGCCACGAAAGGCTGCTGTTGAACCAATATTCACAATATATTTTATGTTAATTTTATCAAAGTTAGTTAAGTAACTAATCAACTGGTATGGACCAACAACATGTCCTTTTAAAGTTAAAAGAAAATCATGCTCATCAACTTCATAAGGAAAAGAAGACCTCAAAATAAAACCTGCATTATTTACTATTGTTACAATATTTCCTTCCTTACCTATATTCGAGCAAAAAAGATCAATAGAAGTAACATCCGCTAAATCTAACTGGTAAACAGAACAAGTTACGCCATACCCTTCGCAACTTTTCCGCGTTTTATCAGCTTCATCCACTTCCCTAAAATATGTACCAATAATATTCCAGCCCTGTTGGGCAAAATATATAGCAATAGCTCTTCCAATACCTCGACTCAAGCCTGTAACAATAACACTTTTTCTATCCATTTTTTATCCCTAACGTTACAGACTGAACAAACTCATTTCCCAAAAGCCCAAGCTCTTGTTCGACCGCCACCGCGCATCTGTCAATGACAGCTTGAAAAGATACAGCCCCAGAAGCAATCATATCATTAGCAAATAAAACACCAGCTATCCTGTCAGCTCCATTAAGAATTTTTTTCTCAATGTCATTTTCACTTAATAGGTTCGAGTCATTTTCTTTTAAAAATTCACTCAAAACTTGAGGAACAATCCCCCAAACACTTTCCTCACCTCGTCCTTCAATTGCTCGCACGTGCTCTTCTAAATCCTTGTTCGCTTGTTTAAACGGAAAAGGAATATCACCACATACAGCCTCTTGCCAGTCATGCATTAAAGCTGAAAGTAACAACTTTTCTATATTTACAGCTTTGCCTTGCTGAATCAAAACACTCGCAATTGCCAACGAAACAACTGTAACCCAATAAGAATGTTCAGCAATATTTTCATTAGCCCCCCTTGGATACCCCTGCCACCGATCTTGCCATGAGAGTCGCCTTAAAGTTCCCCAGAAAGAATTCCATTCATTTAAATCAATCAACATGTTGTATCCCAAATTTTAAGTGCTAAAAGATCAGGTTCGATAAAAACATCTTGAGGGGTTAAAGCATGATTACGTTGAAGACCGCCAGTTTCTTGCCGTATACAATTGTGCGCTGTAAGTAATTTCTCTAGTGCCGCATCCTCACCGCCAAGAGACGATGGATAGCACACAGGAACTAGGTGGTTAAAATTGGTTAGGTTAGTTGGAAATAAATTTAAATTAAGATCTGTTCGAGATTTCCACAACCAACTTCCAGGATGAGGCGTTGTAAAGGAGACAAAAGGCTCAACTAGCTTTGGAGAACCAACTTTAAGTGCAAACTCAACAAGATCATTCAATGATTCATCATTTTCTCCAGGCCACCCTAGCATAAATACAGGATGAGAAACTATGCCAAAATCTGAGCAAAGCTGAAGTGCCTCTTCAACTTTAGCTGACCATTTTTCAGGATTATTAGTTTTATTCATGCCTGCAAGAAATGAAGACGATGAATGCTCAACACCAAATAAAATCTCCTCCACACCAAGATCTTTCAGTTTTTTTATAGAATCGCGATTTATTGTATCGACACGCGTTAAAACGTAAAAATGTATTCTTTGATCAACAGACTGAAATAACCTTGATATCTTATTAGAAAACTCAGAAGTTGCTATAAAGGTGTCATCTGTAATGATAACTTTTTTGTAACCATAATTTACGATTTGATTCAATTCATTGAGATACACATGACTTGATATATATCTATGTGTTCGTGTTGCTCCTGATCCCCTAGCACAAAATTTACATGCATAAGGACATCCCCTCGCAGTCTCTAATGTTGCATACAAATTATTTCTTACTGCCAAGTCATTAGGGAATACACTTAGATCTGCTGGCAAAAATTCCTTCCCTGACAAAGCATTAAGGGAATTTTTTTTCTTGCAACTTTTTCCTAACGCAAAATTAATAATAGAGACTGATTCATATTCTCCTTCACCACACGTTATAAAATCAAAACACCTATAATGCCTTTCAATAATATCGAAGTTTTCAGTAGGAAATGGACCACCCAACACAATTTTTGCATTAGAATATTTTTTAATAATCCCTGCGATATTAATACAACTTGCAAATTGGCATGTTAATGAAGAAAGAAAACAAAAAGTAGGAGAAAATGTTTGAAGAACTGAAATGAACTTAGTTTCTACAGAAGAAGCGCAAGTTAACTTTTCAAGCTGAAATGAAAAAAAATCTACTTGGCACTCATCAAAGTTAACCTTTAGTGCTGAAGCTATTTTTAATAACCCTAAATGCATCCCAGAATTATTCTGCACATTAGAATAGTTAAAATCAGGCTCAATTAATAAGCAACGTACTTTCATTATTCTGCCTTTATCCTAAAAAAATTTAGAAGCAGGAAGGAGGCGCTCACCAGAAGCTATTACACTTCCAGGCTTCAAAATAACACCGCTCCCAATTTGAACATTTGGTCCAATTGCACAACCAAGAACAATAGATTTCGTATTGAAGCCATTAGACACGACATAAGACTCTGAAATATGCGCCTCCCGTCTAGTGAGCCTGGTATCAGTTATAAAAACACCAGCTCCAATAAAGGCATTTTCTCCAACAACAGAAAAACGAACGGGGCTATTCACAACTGAATTTTTATGAAGGATACTCATCAACGATAACCCAGCCATAGGTAACGAGACTCCTTCAGCTAGCCATGATAAGGAAAGATTAGAACCTTGCCCTATTCGACAGTCATCGCCAATAATACAAGAAGAAACAATTGCCCCAGCTCCAACTTGTACTCTGTCTCCGATTTTTACTGGTGGCACCAATTGAGCAGAGCTATGAATGTTACAATTTTCCCCAATTTCAACGGCATTATTCAAATCTGAAGAAAAAATTAACGACTGAAATAATGCAAACGTAAGAGTCGAAAATAAATAGTCAGACCAAGTAAATATTGGCCAAGCCCCCAGAGAAGGAATAGGCAACACTAATGGAAATACAGCTCGGTTTCCAAGCCTCCCTATTATTTTTTCGCTAACGCCAACATCAGCATCCAAGTACCATACTCTTTTAGCTCTGCAGTTTAATTTACTTTTATGGGTAGCTAACTGTGAAGAAGCTCCTCTTTGCATTGAAGGCAACTTCGCCGACAGTTCGTTATGAATTGAACTCAAATGACTTCCAAAACAATCAGTTGATGAATATTCAAAAAGAAGTTTCGAATTCATAGGAAGTTGCTCGGATGAAAGATCTTTAAGAATAAATTTATCAAGCACACAATTAGCAGGAACTTTTAATAAAACTTTCTTTTGCCTTGGATTAAAATATTCCAAGCATGTGTTTTTTATATATTCTCTGACAGAGCCATACTGAGGATATGGCAACTGGCTCGCAACATTATCAAATGGTGCTATTACTAGGTCATTTTCCAGAGAAAACTCAAAGCGCTTGGTCATACATACCACCATACAACATCATTATAACCTTCTAAAAAGTAGTAATGGTATTACCGTACAAGCGACAGGAATATAGGCAGCATCATAGCTTGCAAAAAAGCTCTCGCTCAAATCAAAATGAAGCTTAGCCCACTCTGGGGTAATACTTAGCGTATACACAAAAGCGACAGCCGAAGCGAAGCGCAAGAAGCCCACCTCTCTTCGCTGCCGTCTATTTCCTCGCTTAATTTTCTGTTGCTCCCTAACTTTCATTTCCTCCTTTAAACTTTCTATTTCATTTTTTAAGTTTCCTATTTCTAAATTTTTTTCATCAATTATGTTCCTTAACTCTATATTTCCAGTCAATGCTCTAGAAAAAATCGGGACAGACCTAACAACTCGCATACTTGTTAATGCGATCAGACCATCACGAGTTGGCCAAGAGCGAATCTGACTCCCAACACAAAATAAACCTTCACTGTCTATTTGTCTTAAAATGCATGCGACAGCCAATTCAACTTTATCAAAAGGAACTTCTTGAGGACTCGTTAAAATAGCAGCAAATGCATAAGGCGTTGCAAGTCGAATTATAGTATGCCCACAAGGCCGTTCAACAACTTCTTCCCACCCTCCGTTATCTAATTGAGTGCGCAAAATATAATCGATCGCAACGGCTACGGAATCCTTTGGAAATTCACTATCACGCAACGCATACAAAACAATTCCAGTTGGTGCAGATGAAGAGACTTCTTCTTCGGTTGTGCCCCACCCTCCATCATCATGTTGAGTTCTCAAAAATAAATTTTCTATTCGGGCACAAGAAGCTGTTAGAAGAACCTGCATCTCCTCATCACGGTTGATCCTCTGAAATTTAACGAAGGCAAGAAACACTAAGGCTGTGGAAAAGGTGCGAGCAATATTTTCCCTCTGCAATTCTTTATCTAGCTTCCATGGCCAACCACCTTCTTCCAATTCAAACGATAAGAGATAGCTAACCAACTCTTTTGCCTCGTTATAATAACAAACATCTTCTGATTGCGAAAAAGCCCTACACAAAGAAATGATAAAACTTGCGGTCGCATCTGTTATAGACGGCTCTCCTTTAAAGACCGCCGGAACACCACAGCCACTCTCTCTCTGCTCACTTAACCACCTTAAAGCATTGCAAATCCACTCTTGAGTATAATCAACACGTGTTTCAGCAAGTGCCCAAAGCAGTCCCGCTGTAGCCCACGCACAGCTCTCCGTTCCTTTGCTATCAGAGGGAAATCCATGATCATCATTTTGCAAGTTTCTAATACCATTAATTATATCTCGAATAACGCCAGAAGCTAATGCAAGTGGAGCTTGTTTCAAGGTTTTTCCTCGGCTTGAAAGTTAAAAGGTGGTGTATTAACAACATAATATTTAACGTCACCTACAATCGAATGCCAAACTCCTTTTTCAATAACGACAACATCACCTTCTTTTACTTCGCAAACTTCTCCTCCAACATCTACTTTAGCTGTCCCCTCGATAATAATATAATACCTCGTTGACTCAATATTCCTTGTCTTGTGGTGCTCACCACTCAACTCAGCCAAAGCTATACTAAGTGGCAACTGATCCTCTCGAGAGACCAAATTGTAAAGAGTGATATTTTCTCCATTACGTACTTGAGCATTTTCTCTATTTTTTATCATCGAACTGCCAACTCCTTTTTTAAATACAATCTAACCAATCTAAGTAATATAAAACAAGATATTATATATAATTCTAATGAGAATGGGTGAATAAGAAATTCTCAAATGCTCTTTTTATTCTAACGTAAACTAAAAGGCACAAGTCAAAAATAGAGTTTTCTGACACAACTTAGTCAGGAGATATCTATAAAAAAATCGCGATTTACTGAAACTCAGATCATTGGGATTTTAAAAGAAGGCAAAGCAGGCAGCAAAGTCAAAGACATTTGCCGCAGTCATGGAATTTCGGACGCTACCTACTACAACTGGAAGTCAAAGTATGGTGGTTTGCAGGCTTCGGATCTGAAGCGGATGAAAGATATGAAACACGAGTTATCGCAATTCAAGCGAATGTGCGCCGACATGGCATTCGAGAATCGTGCTTTAAAGGATCTCATCGAAAAAAAGCTTTAGCGCCGTCCTGCAGACGTGAGGCAGTTCTATCTCTTGTTGCAGAGCACAAGCTTTCGATTTGTACATGTAACGGAAAATATTCTAAATAAACTCAATGCGATCTAATGAAAACAAGAACCATAACATCAGAAGCCCATCAATACCCCCCCCATTCTCTCCACACATTTTTCTAAGCATTGTAGACAATGGACATTATGTTAGCTACTTCAGTGTAAACACTTACTAACAGAGAGGGAGTATATGGATTTTATCACTGCAACAGTTCTATCGGGTGTGACATACGACTTGCTAAAACATGGTGCTCAAATTTCTGCGACTTCATTAAAAGACAAATTACGAAACTGGCTTCTTAGTGACACCCAACTGGCAACTCTAGCTGACGAAATCAGTTCATTGGAAATCAACGATGAAATGAGTGAAAAAGTTATCCAGAAAAAGTTAGAACAGTCTGAACTAATCAAAATCATTCTCAATTCTTCCAAAAACTCACCTAAAGAAGGGGTCGCTCTTCAACATTTTGGTACAGGGGACAACGTAGCTGGTAATAAAATAGTGCAAGGTTAACTCATGGCAGAGCCTGCACTACTCCATCATCACGGCTCCGGAGACAACGTCTACGGCGATAAATTTGAAGAACATCTTCATATAACGGAAGATCCTGGATACTGGATGTTTCTTAAATCGCTGAAAGACGAAATGTCAAAAGAAGCAGTTCAAGAGTTTAGTAAAAAACTCGAAACGTTCTATTCCGATGAATGTGATAATATCAGAACATTAGAAGAAAAACTCAAATCAGGAGGCCTCTCAAGAAAACTGCGGCGCGCCCAAAAGCTAGAGGCAAAAGCCAATAAACAAATTCAAAAGCTAGGTCGTTATAAAGCAGGTGAAGGCCTACTCTTAGAAATATTCAACTTGATACATAGCAGATTTCAAGATGTCGTTAAAGAAATGATAAATGAAGATAAAGCCTTCTCTGAAATTCAGGCTTACATCCAACGAGACATCATTGATGGAATTAAAGCAAAAATGCATCATGACGAGTTGCTAAGTCGTGATGAAATATCTGGAATGATTTATCACCTAGCTCAAAAATGCCTCATTGATTGGGACAAAGAATGACTCTCATTTACCATCAAGCAAACGATCTCTATCACTATCTATTCAGGATATTGAGAATTCTGAACTGCCTTCAAGGAGAAATTGACTTCAATTTGGTCAAGCTTATCGACTTTTACTGTATGTTTCCAACACTTATTGAAACAATACAAATGGATCCGATCAGGCCTTTGAAAAAAGAAGTTAAGGAACTTGATGATCGCTACATGCATGTTGCTAATAAAAAAAGGCAATTTGCAAACATGAATGTGCTTTATAATCAAGCAGCTGAGCTGTTATTACAACTTGAGGTAGTTCAAAAAAGAAGTAATGTTCTTACTCTCTCTAAAAATTCTCCCCATCCAGAACTATTAGAGTTTGCAGGTAAGCATGCGATTAACCCTTTGTCCCAAAAAATTATAGAGGTATTTGTGACAGTTCGGCTTGAAGGAAAAGGCGGTCTCAAAGATCGCTCTGGTATAATGGAGTTTCGATACGATGTCAGTTAACCCATCGCTCTTTTTGAGACGACTAGTTGTCATGGGGCATAATGATATAAAATTTTATGACCAGTCTTTTCAGAAAGGCCTAAATGTTATCTTTGGCGAAAACAGTTCCGGTAAAACAACCATCTTAGATTTTATATACTACGCACTTGGTGGAAATGTTAAAAGCTGGAGAGATGAAGCTCTAGAGTGTTCATATGTTGCTGCTGAGTTAGAGATTAATGGTGACGTAATGACAGTTCGTCGTGATATTGATCGACAAAAAACGGAACAACGCCCGACTCTAGTTGCTTGGAACGACTTAAACTCTGCTTTTTCTTCCGGTGGAGCGCAATGGCAAGAATTTAAATACGCTTCCCAAAACTCTCTAACCAGCTTTTCACAGCTTCTACTGAAAGCATTGCAAATCCCTGAATGTAAGTACGGCACCTCAGAAAGAGCCTCCTTGTGCACGATGCATAACATCCTACGCTTACTACATGTTGACCAACTGACCCCCCTAGGACGAATTTTTCAAGTTGATTCCTGGGATTCTTATGACCGTAGAGAAACTATAAGCGATTTATTAATCGGTGCTTATTCAGACAAGCTATATAGCATAAAAACAGCCCTTCGTAGTCTTCGCGAAAAAGAAAAAGATTTAAAAAAAGAAAAACAACTATATGAAAAAGCTGCAGCCAAATTAAACTCATTATTAAATCCGGATCAAATCGAAACTGCCAAACAAAAGTTGATCAAAAAGAGAAACAAGCTTTACAGAGATCTTGAAGCAAAGAAAAAAATTACAAGACTTACTGTAAGTAAAAAAACTGAAGATGAAAAAAAATTGGCTCAGCTTTCAGAGATTCAAGCCCAATTAAATAAACACCAGTCCGAGCTTAATCAAGCTAAGCTTGAACTTGTAGATACCGAACTGTTTCTCAAGTCTCTTAAAGAGAAAAAAGAGGCTTTACTCCAATCCGAAGGGTTTCGAGAACTGCTTAGCAAAGTATCTTTTGACCATTGCCCATGCTGTATGAACAAACTCCCACTCCCTAAAGAAGGCGTCTGCTCTTTATGCAATCAGCCTTTTCCGCAGTTGGACAGGAATGTTGGGTTATCACGATTTAGATTTGAAATTGACCAGCAGATCATAAATGCCAAAGTACTTTTAGATGATGATAAAGAAAAAATACTCAAACTTGAAAGCAAGCTAACTGCCGGAAAATTAGAAAGAGCCAAGATACAAAAGCACGTTAACTCTTTTGCAAGAAATATGACGGACCGAGACAAAAGTTATGACAATCTTTTGCTTGAACTTGGTTCAATTGATGAACAAATTTCACAGCTAGAAAAAGATAATGAGCTCTCACAACGTTATCAAACCATTCGTTCTTATCTAGACGAAGTATGCTGTGAAATTAAAGAACTACAAGCAAAAGAGGCAAATTATGAAACACAAGCAAAAAACAGAAGAAAAAAAGCGTTAGTAAGTATCCAAGCCAATATTCAAGCCATTATTGACCAAGATTCAGCAGATACAGATTTAAAAAAGAAAAAAGGCGTACGAGTTTCATTTAAAGAGGATGCCATATTTGTTGGCGAACGCAGCAATTTTGCAGCTAGTTCTATGCACTACCTCAGAATCGCTTTCCCAATAGCATTTCTCGAGTCTGCTGCAGCTGCCCCCCAATTCAACCATCCTTTACTAACAGTAATCGACAGTATCGAAGATAAGGGGCTAGAGAAAGAACGTATCTATGCACTCCAACGATATATGAAAAAATTTGCAGAAAAAGATGGTAAAAATACACAAATAATATTCACGACTTCAGATTTACTACAGGAACTACAGGGAACGAAAGTCCAACGCGGACCACACTGGACAAAAGAAAAGCATACGCTAAACTTTGAAGGAATATAATCAATATTCCGCAACAACTGAAGCTTACGTCATCATCAATTTCGTACTCATTTACCTACGAAATCAGAAAATAAGCTGTTTTTAAGCTGTTAGCTTAACGGTGAAGCATACGAAGCCAAGGATCTACCAGTGAACAATAGTGCCATAACAATATCGAACAATAATCTGTCTATTAAATACGATGCCCTGCCATCTGAAAGTACACCAGTAAAACGTGAAACAAACGAAGCTATTCGTGACATCATGAGGGCTGTAGCAAACTCAACTCCAGATGTGGTAAAAGCCTTAAAGCCTGAAGAGTTATACAAGATTAAATCGATACCTGATGGTGCTACTATATTTGTTGACAAAGCGGGTGAGATAACAGGAACTTGTAGAAAAAATGGCAAGTTTGCTGGACATGTTCGTCTTGAAAAGATGGGGCCACAACTTACTCAACTTGCAAAAGGGATAGGGCAGCAGGTTGTGCTAGTTCACATTGTAAATGAACTACGGGAAATTAAAGCGGAAATTCAACGTATTGAGTCAGGATTACATGATGATCGGGTTGCAGACGTTGAAACCGGCCTTAAAATGCTTGAACGGGCGAATGATCCGGCCTCGTTACGGCTATGCATTCACCCCTTACAAACCGGTATTCTAAAATTGGAAAAAGAGCTCCACGCTGATCTTTCTAACATGCCAAGGTTAAAGGCTGGTTTTTTTGACAACTGGTTTGGCGAATCCAAAACAGATGAACTAACACGATTCTATGAGCGGTTCGTTGAGGCATTCAGTGCAGTGATTAAAGGGTACGAGGGACTGATAAAATGTTATACTGCGCTACCAAATCAAAGCTCCGCATCAGTTCGGGTGGTTGAAGATTTGAAGCACTTCATGGAGGCATTAGATTATCAGCTGATTCTTGATTTATGTCGCCATTTACCCTGTTTTTCTTATCCAGAAACGTCATGGAGAAAGCTTAAAATTCCCGAAAAGAGGAATGAATATTTTACACAATTAAACAGAGTTGCTTCACTTCAGACAGAAGAGTGCTGTATTACTATCAGTGGAAAAAAATTAAAGGAATTATGCTATGATTTGTAAAGGATGTGGCCGTGAATTAGAGTCTAATGAAAAGGACTATTGCCCTAACTGTCGGAATAACAATAACAAGCAACAAAAAACTGGCATGGCTAAGCTTGGAGCTACATTAGGTGCAATAGTCATTTGCGTAGTTGGGGCAATCAAAATTTTTGGAAACAAAAATGGATCTGCCTGATTGTGTGATTCATTTTTGATCTGATGATTCCTTTGCGGATCAACTAAGACCTTGTACCCGCAACTTTTTCTTTTTTACAAATGGGACAGCACCCAAAACACAAACAGTGCTGAACACCATGAACATAACCACTACGACCAGCTTAATTTATTGGACATATAATCCGCCTTTCTATGCCGCCGGCGAGTGAACCAAAACGAAAGTAGAATTCAAACAATTAACTGTAAGAGTTTCGACTTGATCTGACATTTCCTCTTGAAAAATAAGAGGTTCTCCCTTTTGATGAATAATCAGAAGACCACCAAAAACTGGGCACCACGCCCAAAGGAGAACCTCATGGCAACTTACAACCAAAACGTCATTAAGCACAAGGTCGGACTTCTGAACTTAGCAGAAGAGCTTGGAAACATATCCAAGGCATGCAAGATGATGGGGTATTCGCGTGACACCTTCTATCGGTATCAGGCAGCAAAGGAAGAAGGTGGAGTAGAAGCCCTTCTTGACAAAAGTCGCCGTAAGCCGAATCTGAAGAACCGTGTTGAAAAGGAAGTTGAAGACGCTGTCGTAGCCTTCGCAACGTCTTATCCAGCGCACGGACAGACAAGAACAAGTAACGAGTTGCGCAAAAAAGGGATTTTCGTTTCTCCTTCTGGAGTTCGCTCCATATGGGTGAGACATGGTTTGCATAATTTTAAACTACGACTCACAGCTCTTGAGAAGCTCTCTGCAGAAAAAGGAATAGTGCTCACTGAGTCACAGGTACAAGCGCTCGAACGCAAGAAAGATGATGATGTTGCCCATGGTGAAATCGAAACTGCTCACCCCGGCTATCTTGGAAGTCAGGATACGTTTTATGTAGGCACAATTAAAGGCGTTGGTCGAATCTACCAGCAGACTTTTGTGGATACTTACTCAAAATGGGCCGCAGCGAAGCTTTATACCACAAAGACACCTATTACAGCCGCAGACATGCTCAACGACAAGGTTCTTCCATTCTTTGAAGAGCAAGACATGGGTGTTTTACGTATCCTAACAGATCGTGGCACAGAGTATTGTGGAAATCGAGAGCAGCACGACTATCAGCTGTTTTTAGGCATCAGCAACATCGAGCATACGAAAACAAAAGCAAGACACCCGCAAACCAATGGGATCTGCGAGCGCTTTCATAAAACTATTTTAAACGAGTTTTATCAGGTTGCCTTCAGACGAAAAGTATACTCAAGCCTCGATGAATTGCAGACAGATCTTGATCTGTGGTTACTTGAATATAATACCGAGCGAACGCATCAAGGCAAAATGTGTTGCGGCAGAACCCCATTTGAAACTATGATGGATGCAAAGCATCTTTGGACGCAACACGTTGTAAATCTCAACTAATCTGACAGGTGGTCGGTCAAAAGGGCTAAGTGTCAGATCAAGTATGAACCACTACAAATTAACTAACAAAGCGGTGAACCATCTACAACACAAAAAGGCAAATTTTAGCAAAAAAAAGTTCACCACTAAAGGCAACAGTCTATTAAATAAATATTTATAAACCGAACACCTATCATAGAGTTCTAGCGTTCCTGACTATCGTTTTTGGGAAGCGTACAACAACCTAAGCAAAAACGAATCGTGTTACTAGTAAAATCAAAATTACCATAATGCGTTATTATGGGCTAAAAATGTTATGCCACATGGAACTCTCCTTAAAATGCAAAGAGCTGTTATCAAGCAAGCTTTAATAAGCCTTACACTTTGACAACATTCAAAAAAATGTAATGAAACCTTCAAACATAAAAAGCAATAGTTATTCTAACCACTAACTCCATCAACCCAATTTTGAACCATCTTAGACTTGTCTTGTGCTCCATATTTTTTATAGCACTCTATAGACTTATGCCAATGCTCTTTTGCTTCAGCAAATCGACCTTGCTCATGGAGAAGAGTTCCAATGTTTCCGAATTGGATCCCCATTCCCTCTAAGTTGCTCAAACTCATATGTAAACTTAACGACTCAGTAAAAAATGTGTTCGCTTCCTCTAAATTTCCTTTCATTTTTTGCACTATTCCTAGATTTCCATAATCGGTTGCAATTCCCAACTTACGCCCCAGTTCCATCTCTATTTTTAGCGATTTATTATAATAAGTCTCAGCTCCATCAAGGTCATTCGAATTCTTTCGAAGAACTCCCAAGTTACCATATATAGAAGCAACCGCCTCCTTGTGTCCCAACCTCTCTGAGATGCTCAGTGCCTCTAAATAATGAGATTCTGCCTTGGAGTAATCACCCTCTCTCTGACGAAGGACTGCAAGGTCTATGTAATCATTTGCAATCCCTTCCATATTACCTTGCTCTTTATTAATGGTTAACGCCTTCATAAGCCATTCTTCTGCGATAGAATTATTCTCTTGCATAATATAAAGAGAAGAAAGCATGCCATAAGTTGTCGCAAGTTCTGAAGAGCTTTCTAAGCTCTCCTGAACTTCCAACGCACGCATATACAATGTTTTAGCTCCTTCAATATCGCCTTCCATTTGAAGTAGGTGTGCAAGATTTACACTTGGAGCTACCATTTCATCTTGTAGCCCTAGTTCATCGCATATGTTTATCGACATAAAATAAAGCTCCTTAGCCTCCAAGGTGGCCCCTTGCATTCTTTTTACCACACCAAGACTATTATACCCAGCAGCTAGAACATTACGATTTTCACAAGACTCTCCAATCGAAACAATGTTGCTTGCAGCCAATTCTGCCTCTTTCATTGCCCCCGCACGCAAATATAAAGCTACGAGAAAATTCCAAGCAACATAACAGGTAGGAGCTATAGCCACAGCTTGTTCATAATACTCTATAGCTCTCTGAGTATTGCTAATATATGCCAAAGCACCAGCCCTACAATACGCTTCCACTGCAGACTTTTTCCCAGTCTCAGCAGCCTCAACAAAATACTTCTCAGCCAACTCAGTTTGACCTTTCTCCAACTCAGCCTGTGCTTGAGCTACAACACTATTCTTTCCTTCTTCTTCCGCGCGTTCTTGAAGCTCTACAAGAGCGTTAGTTAGCTCTTCGACCTTCAACTGCGTCATCTGCAATTGGCTGTGTTGCTCATCAAACTGAGATTCCTTTTTTGTTAATAAGCCTATAGCTTGTGCATGAGCCCTAGTTAAGTTTTCATACTTATCTGATGAATCGTTTAGGACACTTGATTCATTTATCCTTGCTGCAGACTTAGCCCTGTCTTTCCATCTTGTGAAAATAGTCCATCCCCCAGCAAAACCAGTTGTAATAATAGCAACCCCAACCCCAACAGCTTCTATTTGCTCACCACTGGCAAGCCCCTTAAACCAGTTCATCACCCCTAAGTTCATACATTCCTCAATATCTGGTTATAAGTTAAAGATCACATCCCTTACACCATACTTTCAAAACAAAAAAGCTCATTATCAAGCACTGTTAATATTTGCGCTGGGTGATTTGCAGCAATACTGAATCGCACCTAATTTCTTAAACACGATTCTATTCTCTCCCCCTTAGGAAACTTTCCTTCAAAAAACACACGTCAAAAACAAAGGACATCGTGTTACGAATAAAATCAAAAGGTACCATTATGCTCATTACACGCTAACAACAAAGCTCCATAGGGAGTTGGTATGCCCTCATTAAGTGGACAAGAATAAAAAGCACCTTATTACCTTCTGAGACAAACGTCTCTATTCATCTTCCGTGTCTTTTCAAGCTGCTTACCAACGCACTGCTGAAGCTTTCCGACAACGCTTCGGAAAGTTGAGCAGCAACGCTCAAGCTTTCGTCCAAGTGGTTCTGAAGCTGCTTGGCCATATCGAGTTCGTTTTCCAATTTGCCTACTCTGCAAGATAGGTGCTGCACCATCTCCCTTTGTTCTACTTGTTCCTCGTGCATCTTTGATAGCGTCTGCAAAATTTGTTTTTTGAGTTCTGACATTGTCTAATTCTCCAAGACGACTGCGGGGTGGCCGTCGTTGGTCTGGCGTATAGCCAGCTTTATCCCTTTGGGGAACCTCAGAAAGCGAACACTCTGTGCCGTGTGGGGGGTAATCTGCCACGCCCAAAGGTTGTTCACCTTCTCTTGCATCTTCCTGCCGGCTATTTCCAAGCTTCTGTTTGTCTCCAGTTGTTCCGCTACTTTTCCCTTTTCGTAACTGAACCAAAGGGATGTCATACCGATTGTGGCCGCGCAGCCCAAGAGAGTCACTAGAACAGTTATCCCTACTGGCAGAATCAAGGTTCGACGCAAGTTCTGAAACATCTCGCCCTGCACTTCTTTGTTGCGTTTCACCCCGTCGACCAAAACGTTTTGTATTAAATGCAGCTCGTGCTTTACGGATTTTTGCAACTCGCTGCTCAAGCTCTGTAATGCGTCTTGCATGATCTGCTGTGATTCGCTGGTCTGTTCTTCCATCCGTGCATTTAGCTTGCTGGCCAAGTCCAAGGCTTTGTTCTGCTGCGTTCCATGATTCTGCATAAAGCGTTCCTTTCAATCGTATTCGTTGTGGCTTTTTCTGTGTGGTATCTGACGGCACTTCAAGCGTAATATAGTCCTTACCTTGGCGCGGAATTGAGAAACCAATTTCCTCGAGCGCTGCGACTATCCCTTGTCTGTTGATGATGGCTCCAGCTTGCACTCCTTTTATAAGTGCTTCTGTAACAGCGGTTCGAACCTCCGCTGCCGTTCCAGAACGATAGCTTTCAAGAGTAACTCCAGGACTAACCAAGCGTGCTCGTTTTGCCTCGTCCGGACGTGCCCAATTGTTTCGCCTATTCCACAACTCGCATAACGGGTTGTACTGCTTATCCCAACCGGGTGGGCATGGATTCAACGCCCTATCTGTTCTCAGTTCGGTACGCGGAATGACGAAGTGCATTTCATGACGCCCTGCATGGCTATGACGTACCCACAAAATCGAATATTGATCCGACTCCAAACCTGCAAAGGCGTGCTTCTCAAAACTATCCATCAACTCTCGCTCTTGCTTCGGTGTCACCTTGTCTTCAGGTGCCCAAGACAATACGCCTGAGGTGTATTTCCACTTCCTACTTGTTGTATCGATGAGTTGCTTCACTTGTTTCGGATCTCCACGAAGCACTTCAGGGGGGCTATGTTGTCGCTTGGGAACAGTGGTATCGGTCACATAGTTAATGACACTTGCGCCACGCCCCACTCCATGACGAAAAACCTTCATAAGCATTTTATCTGCTCCTCGATCTCGGCCAGCTGCATATTCACCTGAAAGGCATCACACGTATGCTTGTAGGTGTTTGCCCATCGAGCGATCTGGTTCAGATTATTTCCGATACGAGCAAGCTGAAGAATCTTTTCGCGCTCTGCTTTTGTCTTTCTCACTCTTGGTGTGTTGAGTTGGCTTCGAAGGAAGTCTCCGACACTCATTCCGTCAATTTCAGCGAGCTGCAAAATCTTCTCTTTTTCTTCTGGAGTAACCCGAAAGGAAACGTGTTTATCTCGTAAAATTTTGTCATCCATTTTCTGATTTCCTTAGCATCACGAAGTAGTATACGAGGTAATTCTTCACGCAGGGTTCGAAGGGAGCGCGCTCACTCGCCAGTTCCAATGTGTAACATTGGGTAAACTGGCTCTGACATAAATCGAACAACGCCCCTCTACCAAATGACCTCAATATTGAGCGCGAATCGCCATATCTAGACTCCAATCAGCAGACTTCATTATTTTATATTACATGTACGAATTAAACGAACTAAACGAGTTAATCCCACTTCAAGACGAAGTGTTTTGTTCTTTTAATTCGTTTTTTTCGTAGAGATAAAAAATATTTCGAGGCCGCCCCCTGCTTCCTGTTTTTTGCTTTTCAACTCGAATTCGTGAGTTTGCAATTAGGGCAGACAATGCTTGCTCAAGTTTGCTTTTGGTAATGTTGCGGGAAAAGATATTGTACAAAGCGCGTGTGTCGAGTCCGTCAGAGTCTTGCAGCGCATCAACAATGCGCCTCTCTGTAGAATCTGCATCCACTTCACCAAAAATGAAATTGGTGGACTGTTCGCAGTAATCCCACAAGGCAAGAGCTGAACGTAAATGTGCAGTGGTTATCTGTGAGGATGAGTCGAGAAGCGCATAGAGCAACGCGAGTCGAAGCGTGTTTGTCTCCGATCTATTCATAATAGCCCCCGGTAAACCGGAACGCTCTTTTGAAAGTGAGACGTATATTTCAGCCCAAAGATTTCTTGCATTAGGACTAAAAAGAACTTCACCCTGCCTTGCGCTCTTCTCAAGAATGGTGATTAGCTTGAGCTTAAAATCGTAGAGTGCCCTATCATCTAGTTCCTTTGGGAAAGGTACCAATTTCGGACGGCGCACACACAGCCAAAGAAAACGGTTAGCAAAGCCATTGAAAGCTTCAACTGTATCCATTTTGCTGCTTAGCTCATGAGTTGTTATGTGAGTAACAATAGATAGATGGGGGTCAGTAGCAGTAATCTTACTACTCTTCGTTAATGGCTCAACTTTATGGCCATCATATAGCGCACGGATAATCGTGGAAAGTGTGTTCCCATCACGCTTTGAGCAAGACAGCGCTCCGGCAAACTCCTGATCAAGGACGAAAAGCCTTTTGTCCTCAATGCCCGGATCAATAACAATGTCCTTGCCTGATCCATTATGCTTGTTAACAACATATTCTATCCGTTCGTCCCTAACGGCAAAGATTAACCCTTCCCCACTGGAAAGAGGCCCCGGGCTGACTTGTGCTACTTTCCAGTCTTCTTCAGGAAGCTTGAATAGTTCACGAACAGGAATTGACGAAGTGCCCTTTCTTGCTTTTGAGCTTTGGCCCACAAGAACAGCATTGATACGAGCGTGCTGACGCTCTCCTGCTGCAATAAACGGGCTGCGCCCCACTTCGACTCCAAAACGAGCTAGAAAGGTGACTAGCACCGCCATTGGGTCAGCTTCTGAATACTCTGTAGCGAACTGAACAAACTCTCCTGCAAAGCCTGTAAAAATAGCCTTATCTGCTATCGGCCAAGGGAAAACATTCAACTCTTTGGGCGGTTCCCCTAAAAGAGAAGTCTCCTCCGCAGGAATTATCCGTTCTGATTGCTTAGATGAAGAAAAATCCGACAGGTTGGAATTGTACATTGCTAAGAATCCCCAGTACGAGACTCAAGCCATTGAACAAAGGATTCCCGTTCATACACCACGCTGCCGCCGATTCGCCGATATTCAGGACCAAGGCCAGCAGAATCCAAGTTGGCCAAGTAACCAACACTAATCAGGTTGCCGATGTATTTAGGAAGTTCTTTCCTGGGAATGATAGGTGGTAGGTCGTTTAAAAGAGTTTGGAAAAAGGAGTCCTGCCCCTTCGGTCGTTGTACAGTTTCTTTCAGTTTTTTAAATCCCATGTAATACCTCCAGTGTTGTGATTTGTTCTGAAGGTACCAAGGACTTTAGATAATGCTGCTAATATTACTAATATTATTCTCCTCACAAAAAACTTGTAACTCTCTATAAATCTTATTCATTTTTGAAAAACTATTTCTAAACACGCTATCTTTACTAATTTCTTTCGCCCAATCAGGATTATTCAACACTCCACGATGTTCAAGCAGATCGCCGCAGATGCTAATTTGAATTGGGTGTCCTAACATATCAGTTCGAAAAGGTTTGTTTGATAAATGCTCTTCCATCCATTCCCACAATCCCTTGAAAGATGGCTTTGTTGTAGATAAATAGTACTTCTCAGCTGCTATTGTAAAAAAAATATCTCTTCGATGATGCTGCTCTTCTAACGTTGCAATGAACTGAATAAATAACTCAGCTGGGGTGTCATGAATCTCGACTATTTTTGTAACTTTTCTCTCGCCTGAATTGGCAAGCAAGTCATCCGCTGGAAGCGATAGAACAACAAGCTGTTCAGTCTGATCTAACGCTATTACTTTTAAGGCATCTTCTCTTTCCTCTTCAGCGTCGATGAGCACCCTCATGGTTAAGTTAGGAGAAACTAAAAAGCAAAGTTCACTCTTATTTACTACCAATTTTTTAATTAATTGAGCATCTAGCACGTCATCATTCTCAAAATGATGAATAATTCGAGACGTAGCAACGCGTAGCTCCATAACAACCCGTAGAAATAGCATCACATGTCTTTTATGTTTTCTGCGACGCTCATCATTTATTTCCGAGAAACTCCACTGCCTCATCTTGGTAATAAATATAAAATCTGGAAGCTCAACATCTTTAGCATACCTAAAGATTAAATCTTCATCATCTTTATTACCCCCTTCCAACACCCCATACCGTGAAGAAAACAAAAAAGAATTTGCAGGAAGATCATTATCAATCGCAATATCCCAACTCGTCATGCTATCAAGTCTGAGTCCTTCGAGGGCAGTGACATGAAGGTTACGTGCTGATTCATAGGCCTTAGTTAATAGTCCCTGTGCGAGGTGTGTTTCAATCCTTTCGATGTGGTGGCACAACTCACGGGCTATAATTTTGAATTTAGCCAGCTCCACCGCTAGCAATTCTTTTTCACGCTTATCTTCCGTAAAGCTTTCTTTTATGAGCTCGAAAATGGATAGCGATTTTACTGTCACAACAGGACGTGCGAAAGGGTCAGAACCTTTTCTCCTGAAGAATTTTGAAAACATAAGTCACCTCGTGTGCTAATCTCTATAACGTACTGTGACATAATATGATTTCATTTAGAAGAGAGGGCGAGAAGAATGCTTTCAACTGGTACTAAAGTGGTACCTTAAACTAGAAAAACAAAGAAAGGTTTATAGCAAAAATGCTATAAACCTTTGTATTTACTGGAGCCAACAATCGGAATTGAACCGACGACCTACTGATTACGAATCAGTTGCTCTACCGACTGAGCTATGTTGGCTTATGTGCGGAGTGGTATTTATCGCACCGAACTATTTGGGTCAAGTGAAAGATCTTTATATTTAGAGAGGATATTACCCTAAACACACTCACGCCAAGCTTGGCAGCAGTTTCCTGTTGAAGGGTAAGCGCCTAGAGTCACAACGGCAACGGAAGAAAGTGTTACATTGTAAGCGGATCTTAGCAATATTTAACGAACATAACGGAATAATCGAAAGTCCCATGCGCACTTCTGAATTGCATGATCAGCCGCTGTTCCAAAATATTAGTCAACCTCGTGTTTCAGACACATGCGAACATTGAGATTGCGCTGTAAGTACGCAAAGAAATTTGTCCCCACAACATATTCTGCACATAACTAGTCACACTGAATCTTCTTGATCACAATTTTAGGCCAACTGCTCAAAATATAAGCATGTGTCTCTTACATTACGTACACCAGAGTTAGAAGAAGGTGGCATTACCTGACTGTATTCATAGATTTGCAAGCGTCGCAGACAAATGAAACCTCCCCAAGCTTCAAAGCGTCATAACGCCGTGGGTGTGATATCTTCGGTAATGCCAGATGCAAAAAGGGCTTCTACTGTAGCAAATAGGAAGCAAGTGATAATAAGACGTTATCACTCACTTTTGTAATAGTATAAGCGTTGGTTTCTTTTTTGAGGAGCAGTACGCCAAAAATCCAAACAACATAGGAGACTAAGCATGGCTGACTTAAAAGATATGTATCAGTGTCAGGTAAGCAACTGCGGATACATTTATGATCCTGACAAAGGAGAACCTAAAACTAACACTCCTCCCGGAACTGCTTTCAAAGACCTTCCTGACGATTGGAAGTGCCCATTTTGCAGTGCCTCGAAAAAAAGTTTTAGGCCACTTGCAGGTCCTGGATCAGTTATAGAAGAGGGCAGTTAGAATCCCTTTAAAATACATCAAAAAATTGAGCAGTTGTTAATCTAAAAATAACAAAGCCACTAAGCTGTTCACTCAGGTGTCTAAAGTAAAAAAGGGCATGCACCCAAATGGGCGTGCCCTTTTAAATTGCGGGCTGATTACAATGATCACAAAACAATACAGGGTTCCCTATCTACCGGAAGCAAATGCTCAAGAACGCGACGATTCAGGTTGCATTGAAACGCCGCGCTCATATGTTGCTAGAGGTCCATGTGTTTCAGAACGAAGTCCTCAAAGAGGCTTTTATTACGCTTACAGAAGGTCAACCCGATCTAAATTCATTACTTTATCCCATGCTGCTATAAAGTCATTCATAAACTTTTCCTGAGAATCCTCACACCCATAGACTTCCGCAATAGCGCGAAGCTGGGAATTTGAACCGAAGAGGAGGTCTATACGGGTGCCGGTCCATTTGAGTTCATTTGTTGCGCGATCACGCCCTTCGAATATGTCGCTGGCTTCCGAAGTTGGCTTCCATGTCGTGCTCATATCAAGTAAGTTTACGAAGAAGTCATTGGTGAGCGTCTCTGGCCGTTTGGTAAATACGCCATGCTGCGACTGTTCGAAGTTGGCATTCAAGACACGCATACCACCAACGAGAACTGTCACCTCAGGTGCTGTCAGCGTCATTAGTTGCGCTCGGTCAACCAGCAGCTCCTCCGCCGTTACGGCGTATTGCTTTTTTTGGTAGTTTCGGAACCCATCCGCAGCCGGTTCGAGTACGGCGAACGAGTTTTGATCAGTTTGCTCCTGCGAAGCATCCGTTCGCCCCGGCGCAAACGGGACCGTCACATCAAAACCAGCATTTTTCGCAGATTGTTCGACACCTGCGCATCCGCCCAGCACAATCATGTCGGCAAGGGATACCATCTTTCCGCCAGACTGCGCACTGTTGAAGTCTTTTTGAATTCCCTCAAAGGTTTGCAGTACCGTTTTCAGTTGGAGCGGCTGGTTTACTTCCCAATTGTTCTGCGGTGCTAGCCGAATGCGTGCTCCGTTCGCTCCGCCGCGCTTGTCAGAACCTCGGAACGTAGACGCTGATGCCCAGGCGGTTGAGACCAGTTGGGAGACAGACAATCCTGAATCCAAGATTTTGTCCTTGAGCCCTGCGATGTCCTTCTCGTCGATAAGTTCATGATCGACTGCGGGTACTGGATCTTGCCAGATCAGTTCCTCTGCGGGAACCTCCGGACCAAGATAGCGAGAGCGAGGCCCCATATCTCGGTGGGTCAGCTTAAACCACGCGCGGACAAAGGCGTCTGCTAATTCCTCGGGGTTCTTCTGGTAACGCCGTGCGATCGGCTCGTAAATAGGGTCGAAGCGAAGGGAGAGGTCGGCAGTGGTCATCATTGGGCGGTGCTTCTTTGACGAGTCATGCGCATCAACCACCATGTCCTCTTCATCCACGTCCTTGGCCAGCCACTGATTCGCACCAGCCGGGCTTTTTACAAGCTCCCACTCGTATTTGAACATCACTTTCAGATAGCCCATGTCCCATTTGGTAGGATTCGGCTTCCAGGCTCCTTCGATACCGCTGCCGATTGTATCGCCGCCCTTGCCGCTGCCAAAGCTGCTCTTCCAGCCAAGTCCTTGCTCTTCTAAGCCGGCGGCTTCAGGCTCTGCTCCGACATGCGCCGCATCACCTGCGCCGTGGCATTTACCGAAGGTATGCCCCCCTATGATTAGCGCTACAGTCTCTTCGTCATTCATGGCCATTCGTGCAAAGGTTTCTCTAACGTCACGACCAGATGCAACCGGATCCGGCTTGCCGTTCGGGCCTTCCGGGTTCACGTAGATAAGCCCCATCTGCACGGCTGCAAGCGGATTTTCGAGTTCCCGTTCACCTGAATAACGCTTGTCGCCAAGCCATTCGCTTTCAGTTCCCCAATAAATGTCCTGCTCAGGCTCCCAAACGTCCTCACGTCCGCCACCGAAGCCGAAGGTCTTCAATCCCATCGATTCAATGGCACAGTTGCCGGCTAGAATCATGAGATCGGCCCACGAAAGCTTTTTACCATACTTTTGCTTGATCGGCCAAAGCAACCTACGCGCCTTGTCGAGGTTTACGTTGTCAGGCCAACTATTGATAGGAGCCAAGCGCTGATTACCGGTCCCTGCTCCGCCTCGCCCGTCACCAATGCGGTACGTACCGGCACTATGCCACGCCATACGAATAAACAGAGGACCATAGTGACCATAATCCGCCGGCCACCAATCCTGTGACGTGGTCATCAGCTCGAAGAGATCCTTCTTTACGGCATCAAGATCAAGGCTCTTGAACTCTTCAGCGTAGTTGAACGCTTCACCCATGGGATTTGATTTTGCGGAATGCTGATGCAAAATGCTAAGGTTCACCTGATTCGGCCACCAGTCTCGAGTTGTAGGGCCACCACCGGCGACCTGACCAGTCGATCTGCCCGTTACCGGACACTTTTTCTCGCCACTCATAAGGCCTTCTCCTATTGCTACTTAGAATTATTCTCTGTGCAGTCATAAACACCTAAGTATACCAAGAAGGCCTGATTATTTCTATTTAGGAGGTGACGTTATCATTCGCTCACTGCTGTTGCTTCGAGTGCTTCTATCTATCTCATAAAAGGAATGAAATCTCGACTGGATAAAAACAATCCCTGATGTCATTTGAATTAGTGGTAGTATTTTTTGATTCATCATCGTGTTCCTCATGCCTATAAGGATAATCTTAAACAACTTCCTGCAATAGGGAGTTACAAGAAAATCTTCGTTTGAATATCCGAAGGTCTTGATCGATAGTCCCTGTTCTCGGCAATATGCAGATTGTGATAGTCCGCTCTTCTACCAAGCTGCAATATGCTTTTCCCAGTAACGCTGTTTTCTTGTCATATAGATCTTCCATAGATGGCAGAGGATTATAACATAACTGAAATATGTTGGAAGATGAGGTTTTTTGAACGGTTACGCCAGTTCATTTCATTACCGACGGATTCAGCCCCTCCCTCTTACTTCCTAAGCAAATAGAACATATCTGCTCAAATAAAAAAATCTACACGCAATCACATAGACCTAAACAAATCCTGCGTGGTACTCTTGTCCAACATTTGTATAGAAAGGAGAATATTTCATGGCTAACCAAGATTATCCTGGTGTTTGTATGTCTTGCTCAAACAAAAGCTGCCAAGTAATCGCCCCTGATATTGAAGCAGTACGTGAAAGAGTTAAGCACGACCCAATCTCTGGATACACAAAAAATATCGTGAACAATCTCACCACGGCAATGAGCGACAAATTTGCCAATGATTATGAAGCATTTCTCGCATTTGATGTGGTTAAAGCAGCTATCGTAATGGGTCTCAAAAACGGCCAAGTCATTGACCTTAGTGGACTCGGCGAATTTAAAGTCGACACCGTGGACGGCCAAAAAACTGTTACATTTAAGGCAGCACCTAGCCTTAACGCAGTTATTAAAGAATAACCCCTGCCTTGAGTCAGCATACAAAAAAAGGCGACATCATAACGATGCCGCCTTTTTCTATGTAATCTTTTGTAGCGTTAACAAATCCATCCCAAAAAACTAAATACCCAAGTAGATACAGGTAGCTTTTTATTTATTCAAAACGAACTTCTTTTTCGCACAGGGCAAGAGGAGTAATTTTTGATACACGTTTTTCATACGCAATCTTAGAGTTATAGATATGCCGACGTGCAAGATCGTTCAACGCATCAAGATTCTTTTTCCTCAATGCATCAATAAATTCTAAATGCTCTTCACCCGATTGAATGATGTTTTCCCTTTTATCCCAAGCGGCAAAACGGGTGATGTAAAGTTTAATATGCAACTCAGTAATAATTTCAAGCAGCGGAATATTATCCGCACGTTTGTAGATAATATTATGAAACTCTTTATTGAGTCTGCTCAATTCTTCAATACTTGCCGTATCTACGCTATCAAGGAACTTTTTTGCAATTGTTTCGAGCCCCGCAAAATCCTCTTCACGCATATTATTCAAAGCAAGGCTGTAAGCAAATCTTTCTAAATTGATGCGAATATCAAACACGTCACTGATTTCTTTCATAGAAAGACTCACAACACGCGCACCTTTGTATCGCTTAATTTCAAGAAGTCCTTTACTCTCAAGTACCTTGAAGGCATCACGAATTACGTGACGCTTAACAGAAAATCTATCTGCCATGTCTGTTTCACCAAGACGTTCTCTTGGCAACAGCTGCCCCGAAAGAATTAAATCTTCCAAATGATCAGCAACACTCTGGCTAGGTGGACAGTCCTTCATACCAAATTCCTACCATTACTATCTTTTAGAATAACTACCATAAAAATGGCGGTCTGGATAATACCCAACTTTCCACAAAAGGAAAGAAGCTGAGTAAAGTATCTATCATCCTATGTCCAGCTATCGCACAATTGATGAACAACAACCTATACAACAAAATTGTTGACAACCTTGTCAAGCCCTGACAGAAATTTTCCAATGACCCGTTGTTTCTACATTTTTATTGCGATCAAGGAGTGTGACCGTGCGTAAGATCTGTTCTCTCATCATCATTGCTGCGTTTTTGACCATGAGTATTCCCGCTATGGCTCAAAACAATAAACGTCTCATCATTGCAACCGCTACAACAGGTGGCACCTATTACCCTGTCGGCGTTGGCATCGGTACTCTTATTAGCTTAAAACTTGCTAAAAATGACGGCATTACCGCTACTGCGATCAATTCCGCAGGTTCCGGTGAAAACATCGAGATGCTGAAGAACAAAGAAGCACATTTTGCAATTCTTCAATCGCTGTTCGGATTTCAGGCATCTCGAGGTAAAGGTTTTTATCAAGACAAACCTGTAGATTCTTTCCGTTCCATAACTATGTTATGGCCAAACGTTGAACACTTTGCCTTAATGAATGAATACGTAACAACCGGAACAACTTCCGATATCGGTTCACTCACCGAACGCTTTTCCATTGGCAAACGCGGAAGCGGAACAGAAGGTTCCGGACGTGCTCTCCTCAGTGTTCTTGGAATTGACCCGAGCAAACTGAAACTTGAATTCCTTGGCTACACTCCTTCTACACAGGCAATGCTCGACAACCGCATCGCAGGCGCAAACATCCCTGCCGGTGTACCTGCAGCAGCGATAACTCAGCTTTTTGCCATGAGCCACGGTAACGCAACAGTTCTCGATTTTTCTGACGAACAACTTGCACGTATCCAGAAAGAATTCCCTATCTGGTACCGTTACATCATCCCCGCCAACACATACCCCGGTCAGGAAAAAGAAATTCGTACCATCGCACAGCCTAACTTCTTAGCTGTACGTGCAGACCTTCCAGACGAAGTCGTCTACAAAGTTACTAAAACCATCTACCAAAACCTTAACTTCTTAGGCACAATCCACTCTGCAACCAAAAATATGAGCCTCAATAACGCGCTCTTTGGTCTGCCTGTGGCACTGCACCCCGGCGCGGTTAAGTACTACCGTGAAGTCGGTATCGAAATTCCTGAGCGTCTGATCGCTAACTAACCGAAATGTCCTGTTAAGGGATTTTGGGATGCCTCCGACAGAGGCATCCTGCACAACAATACTTACTGACAAATAACGGTATAAAATAAGGTTCAAGTATGGGGTTGCTTAGAAAAAAAGGAGTCAAAGCTACAGAAGACTCCGGTGAAGTAATGGTCAGCACACGCGAGCTAACAGGTCGCCCTGCTACTGTTTTTTACTGCCTATGTATTGCTGCAAGTGTGTTTCATGTACTCACTAACACGGTATGGTTAATGCCGGAGCTCCAAAGAAACGCACTTCATTTTGCGTTCTTTGTTCCACTCGCTTTTATGATTTACCCGTTCAGCACCAAGAGTCTGGACAAAAAACCATATTTTGATTGGCTTCTTGCAGCACTTAGTGTTGTCTGCGGGCTTTATTTAGTATTTTTTGAGGACGCACTGCACGCTCGAAATGAGCAGATGGTAAGTCTTGATATCTTCTTTGCAGGATTAACGTTGCTGCTCATGCTTGAGATTGCACGCCGCGCCGCAGGTAAAATTATTCCTCTGCTCGCCGTATTTTTCCTGAGCTACGCCCTGTACTGGGGACAGTTTCTTTCCGGCAACTGGAATTTTCCCGGAGTAACTACTTCACGCGTACTATACCGTATGTACTTTGCACCTGACGGAATTTTCGGCAGCATCGCAACAATCTCAGCATCGTATGTATTTTTATTTGTGCTGTTCGGGTCATTTCTTGTAAAATCCGGTGCTGGTGATTTCATCATTAAACTTGCAATTTCAATTGTCGGACGAAGCGTTGGCGGCCCTGCTAAAATGGCTGTATTTTCCAGCGGATTAATGGGCTCAGTTTCCGGCAGCGCGGTTGCAAACACTGTAAGCACTGGTTCCATTACTATCCCGATGATGAAACGAACCGGATTTAGTCCGAAATTTGCTGCTGCTGTCGAGGCTGCTGCAAGTACCGGCGGTCAGATTATGCCGCCGATTATGGGTGCCGGTGCCTTTGTCATGGCACAGTGGACGCAGATTTCTTACCTGAAAATTGTCGCCATCTCGTTTATTCCGGCGATTCTATATTTCATCAGTGTAATATTTTTTGTTCACTCCCGTGCACGCAGTGAAGGGTTACAACCAACAGCTGAAGAAGATATTCCACGTTTCTTTGATGTATTGAAAGAAGGCTGGCCGTTTTTCATTCCCATTGGTGTGCTCATCACACTTATGGGTATCGGCTACACGCCTACCTATGCAGCTTGCTGCGCAATCGGCGCTATTGTCGGGGCTAGCTGGATGACGAAAAATCACCGCATGGGCTTAGCTGACATTGTTGATGCATTGGCACTCGGCGGCAAAAACATGGTGGCAACAGCTATTATTTTGCTCTGCTCCGGTGTGGTTATCGGCATCGTACTGCTGGTAAGCCTTGGTGTTAAATTTTCAATGCTTATTTCAACAGTTGCAGGTTCAAGCCTACTGGTGACTATCGGACTTGTGGGAGTGGCATCACTCATTTTAGGCATGGGATTACCTGTAACCGCTTCATACATCATTCTGGCTACGCTGAGTGCACCGTTTTTGGTAAACCTCATCAAGCTCCGTTATGTACAGGCTGTAAATCCGCAGTTCATTGAATCTATGGGGCTGAGTCTCGACATGGTCTCCGATCCGACGACTGCCGGAGCTCTGTTCGCCATAATTAATACGCAGGTACCACCGGAACACGCCACAATCTTTATGCTTGCAGCACATCTGCTTATCTTCTGGTACTCACAATCTGCAAACGTAACGCCACCGGTATGTCTAGCAGCGTACACTGCTGCGGGTATTGCAAAGTCAGACCCCTTCCAAACAGGGATTCATGCCTTCAAGCTGGCAAGTGGGCTCTTTATTATCCCGATCATGTTCGTGTATGAACCGGCAATTTTGTTCTTAGGCCCTCTATGGCAGACCGTTTTAACCGTCGGGATTACCCTGCTGGCGCTCTTCTGCACAGCTGTTTCGCTTGAAGGCGTATATGTTCGCAGACTCCACCCACTGCTTCGCCTTGCGTTCGGCTGTACTGCGGTTCTGCTTTATGCCCTGCCGGAGCTTCAATGCTGGATTGGAGTAAGCATTTTTGCTACTCTCACAGCAATACTTAAGTATACTAAAGTGTTCGACCTAGATGAACAACTGGATGAATCCGCGCTGACCGAAGCCGCATAGCAGGAAGATAATGACATACCCTCTTTTCTACGACGTTGAACAAACATTTGAGACGTCCCAAATTGATGATATTGCAAAGACCGTGGGTGCGGTCTTTGCTTCTTTTGACAGTTCCGCAATAACCCAAGGTGCAAGAGTCGGAATAACTGTAGGTTCACGCGGAATAGATCGAATTGTTCCACTGCTGCAAGCCGTCGTACGCAACCTTAGTGCCCTTGGACTACGTCCATTCATTATCCCTTCAATGGGCTCACATGGTGGTTCTACAGCGGAAGGACAAACAGCAATCCTCTCCAAGCTTGGAATTACGGAAGAATCCGCAGGCTGCCCGATTGTTTCGTCTATAGAAACAGTGAGTTTAGGTTTTCTGGACGAAGGGGCTGAAGTTTTTGTAGCGAAAGATGCGCTGGAAGCTGACTATATTTTTGTAATGAATCGCGTAAAACCCCACACGCTCTTTCATGGGGAAGTGGAGTCCGGTCTATGCAAGATGCTTGCTATTGGGCTTGGAAAACCACGCGGAGCTGACAATCTACATAACTTTCCACTGGAAACTGTTATTAAGCCAGCTGCATTGCGTATTCTAGAGCATATCAACCTGCTGGCAGGTCTTGCCGTCGTTGAAAATGCTGTTGAAAAAATCCACAGCATAAAATTATGCACGAAAGAAGACGTAGTAAAAACAGATTCATCTCTACTCTCTGTATCCGCTGCCATTCTGCCGCGCATTCCTCTTGATTCGCTTGACCTTCTCATCATTGATGAAATGGGAAAAAACATCAGCGGAACCGGTATGGACACAAACGTCATCGGCGCATGGCGTCGAATGGCAGGCGAGCGCAAGCCGGAATACAAAACTCTTGTAGTGTTGAATCTTACCCCGCAATCACAAGGTAATGCGCATGGTATCGGCATGGCTGATCTCATTCCTCAACGCCTTGCTGATTCTATAGATACCACTGCGACCTACGCAAACTCTCTTACAACCGGAGTGTGGGCAAGCGGACGATTACCGATCACTCTTCCCACAGACAAAGCCGTTATTGATGCTGCACTAGCAAAAGCTCCGAAACAAATACGGGCAGTGCGCATTACAAATACGCTCTCACTACAACATTTTTGGGCAACAGAAGCAGTTCTTGATGATCTGGAATCAGCCGGAGTATCAACACACCGCACAAACGCTCATTCTCTCGAATTTAATACTTCACACATTCTACAACAATTCTCGTAAGTTCTTGTATTCAGCGGGCCTCGCGACTTCGCTACTGGCTTTAATACTCAAACTAAGCCCTCTCTCTCTGCTATCATAGTGCAAGACACACTTAGCAGCAGCGTACCCAAGGCGCTATAGCCAATGCTTCAGAAGCGACGCTGCCAAGGAGAGACACATGCTTCGAAAGATAAGTTTGCTAGCCGGCTGCATTCTGCTGTTTGCTCTGTTAGGCGGATGCACAGTTACCGCAGGTAGCGGTTATTACTACGGCGGCAGTGGCTACTACTACCCATATGGCGGATATGGCTACAATAGTAACAACTACTACTACAGTAACCGAAACTATTATTACAACAATCATAATTACAAACGGCACAACAAACATCATCATAACCGGAAGTATAACCGGACCAGAAACAGAGGTTCCAATCGCAGCCAGTACCGCAGGTCTAGAGGCAGTAGCAGCCAAACTCGAGCTCGTGCTCGCTCTCGTGGCGGCGGTCGCCGTATGCGTGGTGGCGGCAGCCGTGGCAGCAGTCCTAGGCGTATGCGTGGCGGCGGTCGTGGCAGCGGTCCTAGGCGTATGCGCGGTGGCGGCGGGGGGCGACGATAAATTTTATGCTCAGAAATTCCTAAAAAACAGCAAAGCCCTCTTTGTACACAGTACCTTGAGGGCTTTTTCATTCTACTTCCCCCTAGGTGCGCTATCGGGCATAAATAATTGTCATTTTACCTAGATCCAGTACGTGTTATTATTACAAACACATTGAAATATCAGGAGACTTAGATGCCTGCAAAACGAATTCTTATGATCGTTGGTGATTTTGTGGAAGATTATGAGGTAATGGTTCCTTACCAGATGCTTTTGCTTGCCGGACACTTTGTTGATGTCGTTTCTCCAGATAAGAGCGCTGGAGACTTTGTAGCCACAGCTATTCATGACTTTGAAGGGCACCAGACCTACACAGAAAAACGCGGTCACAACTTCCTGTTAAACAAAAGTTTTGATGCCGTGGACATTGAAGACTATGACGGGCTGATCCTGCCCGGTGGTCGTTCTCCTGAGTATTTACGTCTTGATGCTCGCGTTCTGACAATTGTTCGCGCAATAAATGAAGCGAAAAAGCCAGTTGGTGCCATTTGTCATGGGCCACAAATTCTTGTGGCAGCAAACATCCTCAAAGGCGTTTCCTGCTGCCCATATCCATCAGTTAATCCAGAAATTTTACAATCCGGCGGCACCTTGGAATTATTTAACGAAACGTATTCCAATGCCTGCGTCAGCGGACACATTGTAACTGCGCCCGCTTGGCCTGCGCACCCGGCTTTTATTAAGGCATTCCTTGATCTGCTTGGAACTACAATCGAGCCATAACTCACCTCTCAAAAAACAAAAACTGCACAGTTGCCTAAGCGATTGTGCAGTTTTTTTGTAACTCATCGACGTAACTTATACTTTCTTCATTGCGTAACTATTTTACTGTATTCATTACCTAAATAGATTCAAAAAACGTAGAGAGGAACATATGCCCCTTCATAATCATAAAGTGAATATCGATGACATCTTCACGGTTGAATCCATGGCTAAGCCCCTGAACGTACATCGTATATCTCGCAAAGAGCGTAATCCGAAAGCCGCATACCAAATGATTCATGATGAGCTGCTTCTTGACGGTAATGCACGGCAAAACATGGCAACCTTCTGTTCCACATGGCTTGAGCAAGAAGTTCATGACCTCATGCAAGAATGTATCGACAAAAACATGATCGATAAGGATGAATATCCACAAACGGCAGAAATCGAATCACGTTGCATCTCTATGCTTTCAAATCTATGGAACGCTAAAGAGTGTTCAGACCCCGAAGATACTCAATGCTCCCCTGCAGTAGGCTGCTCTACAACAGGTTCAAGTGAAGCCGCTATGCTCGGCGGCATGGCTCTTAAATGGAACTGGAAAGCGCGCCGTCAATCAGTCGGCAAATCTCACGACAAGCCCAATTTAGTCTGCGGCCCTGTTCAAGTCTGCTGGCACAAATTTGCCCGCTACTGGGAAATAGAACTGCGAGAAATCCCAATGCAAGAAGGAAGCTATGTGTCCTCACCAGAAGACGTAGTAGCTCACTGTGACGAAAACACCATAGGTGTAGTTCAAACCCTTGGCACAACCTTCACCGGACATTACGAGCCAATTGAAGAGGTACATTCAGCTCTCGACAAGTTTCAGCAAGAAACAGGACTTGATATCCCTATGCATATTGATGCTGCAAGTGGTGGATTTCTTGCCCCGTTCATGCATACGGATATTAAATGGGACTTCCGTCTCCCACGCGTTAAATCCATCAACGCATCCGGTCACAAATTCGGGCTCGCGCCCCTCGGTTGCGGCTGGGTGATATGGGCAACAAGACAAGATCTTCCTGAAGATCTCATCTTTCGTGTTAATTATCTCGGCGGACAAATGCCAACCTTTGCTCTCAACTTCTCCCGCCCCGGCGGTGAAGTCATAGCGCAATACTACAACCTCCTCCGTCTCGGCTACGAAGGATACATAAAAGTACACGAAGCTGCATTTGCATCAGCGCAATATTTTGCCGCAGGGCTCGATCAATTCGGCCTCTTCGAGTTCCTCAACAATAGTTCTAAGGGGCTACCACTCGTCTGCTGGAAATTTAAAGATGATGCCAATATGCCCTTCAGCCTCTACCAATTATCTGATGGACTGCGCCAACGTGGATGGCTCGTACCAACGTACACGCTACCGCCAAACTGCGAAGAAACCGTCGTACAACGCATCGTAGTGCGGCACGGCACATCTGTGGACATGCTCTGTCTACTGCTCAAGGATTTTAAAGAAGTAATCGCGGAGCTACAGGAAACACCACCGTGTCACCCTGACAAGAAGCACACATCGTTTAACCATTCTTAGCAACAATGCCCTTGCGAAGTTTAAGCGGTGTTTTGTGATGTTGTTGCCTCCGGCGGGCAGGAGGGCTCCGCCCCCTACATCCCCCGCAAGAGGACACGTCCCCTTAACCCCTATTAGGGCTAACTTTTAACAACGGAACCTAGCGTTTTTTCGGGATAATAAGGCGTGGTTAGCCATGGGAGCGCATAGCCGCGTGAAAACATATTTAACGAGCTTCCCTCGCAATTAAAAGTTTTTGGAGAGTCCAAAGGCAAACAAAAAAAACGCCGGAGTTGCCTCCGGCGTTTTTTAATCATTCTTTAAATCAGGCTGTTGCTAGACTTTAGCGCCCTGAAGTTCTTCAGTAGAGAAGTCCCATTTCACGTTGTGTGGAGGGAGAGCTTCTTCAGTGAACCAGCGTGGGAGCTGATCGTCTTTATCGGTAAAGCCTGCGCGACGGTTGAAGTCGAGTTCATCCTGAAGTGCACCGATACCGAGGTTTACTACGTCATCTACGCTGTATTCGGAACCAAGAAGACCGGCAACGAGTTTAGCCATACATGGTACGCCACGTTCGTCATCAAGAACAGCGAATGCTACGAAGAGACAAAGACCAAGGGAGTCAACAGCTGCGGTTGCAACCTGAAGGTTCTTGGAAGTTTCGATGTTGCCTTCTTTGTTGTGACCATCAACATCGCCACCACATTTCAGAACGTTCTGACATACAGCGTAACCAGCAGTATGGTCAGCACCCATTGGTGTAGTTGCGTAGGTAACACCAACGCCTTTAACTGCACGTGGGTCATATGCTGGCATAGACTGGTTTTTAACGGTTGGAATACGGTCAACACCGAATGCTGCAGCAGTAAAGCCTGCGCCGTTACCGAGGATACGGCCTACAGGATCGCCTGTACCAACTTTTCTGAGGTATTCGAGTGCTGCTGGTCCGTCACCCCATGCGATAAGGCCGCCTTCCATTGCCATTGCAAGGGAGCTAGCCATTTCGATAGTATCCATGCCGATTTCGTCACAGGTACGGTCCATGGTTGCGATAAGATCGAGGTCATCGATGAGAAGATGCGCGCCAAAGCCCCAAATGGTTTCATATTCAAAACCAGTTGTAAGCATTTTGCCGTCTTTATCGTTGTACACCTGTGAACACTGGATAATACAACCAGTGTGACAACCATGAGACACTTTACCGTCACGCTTGGTGATGGTGTCCGCAAGAGTTTCACCAGAAATTTTCTCAGCGTTTTCAAAACGACCGGTACGGAAGTTTTTAGTTGGCAGTGCACCGGCTTCGTTAACAATGTTAACGAGAATTGCAGTACCGTATGCAGGAAGTCCCTGGCTAGTTACAGGGTGGCCGCGAAGGATGTCAGTCCACTCTTTACGAGCAGCTTTAAAGCCTTCTTCGTCGCCCATAAGGACTTTGCCTTTAACTTCATGGTCAAGAATGAGAGATTTAACTTTCTTGGAACCAAGAACAGCACCCATACCACCACGACCGGCAGAACGAGTAGGGAGACCTTCTGGGTCGGAGAACTGGATGGTTGCAGCCTGCATGCAATGTTCGCCAGCAGGACCACAAAGACAAGTTACAGCTTTCTGGCCGAACTCTTCCTGTAATTTTTCCTGTGCAGGATAGTTGTGCATGCCAACAATTTCTTTAGCAGAAGTAAATTTTACTTCGTCTTTAGAAATAAAAATATTGGTAAATTCTGAATCGTCTTCAGGCTTATCTTCGAGGATAATTGCCTGAAGGTCCATTCTACCCATCTGGTTAGCGAACTGGCCACCAGAGTTACTTTCTTTGATACCACCGGTAAGTGGAGATTTAGCGCCTACAGAAACACGGCCTGAGTTAGCAGCGTTGGTGCAAGCAAGAACACCGGAAGCAAAAACAAGCTTGTTTTCTGCGGAAAGCGGATGACAGTCAGCGGGAACTTCTTTGTTTACAACGCGAGAAGTAAGTGCGCGGCCACCTAGCCCTGCATATTCTCCAAGCTCTTCAAAAGCATATTCCTGAGTACGAGTATTAATTCTAAGAATTCTCATCTTTCAACTCCTTGTATTGCTCCGGTTTTCACCGGCAGATAAGTCCAGATAGTCTTAAGGGATAAGTCGAACTCAAGAATCTCTCAATCAGGGAAAGGTAGAAATGTAATAAGGTTTTTCCTTAACGTGCTTAATTCATTAAAAATTGATTGAGCGCTTAAACAGTGGTTAGTCCACAACGAATTGCATACTTTGTAAGCTCTGCCACGCTTGTATATTTTGTTTTCTGCATAATCTGTCTACGATGTGTTTCAACGGTCTTAGCACTGATACACAACATCTCAGCCACCTCTTTCGTGCTGTTACCTTCCGCAATTAACTTGAGCACTTCACTTTCTCTAGCGGATAACGCTACCTCTTCTTCCTGAGGCTTACGCAGGGTTCCTATGTAATCCATAACCACAGAATCTCTAAGGGGGCGGCTTAGACAAATTTCACCCTTCATTGCAGAACGCACAGCATGCGCTAACTCATCGAAACAGCAGTCTTTCAGCAAAAATCCATACGCGTTTGTCTTTAAAATTTCTCGTACAAACTGTGTGTCCTTATGCATCGACAAAGCAATTATGCGCGTATCAGGGAATTCCTGAGTAATTTTTTGCGCTGCGGTAATACCATTCATGTCCGGCATGCTAATATCTGAAATAACCACATCAGGATGCAGCTTGGCAACAAGTTCCAATAGCTCAACCCCATTGGCGGCCTTACCCACAATTTCGATGTCTTTTTCGTCCTTAACCAGCGAGCAAAGACCCTCTAAAAAAACTTTATGGTCATCAGCAATGACAACACGGATAGTCTTATCCATTGTATGTTCCTGTTGCTGCACTCATTTCCACATCCAGCGCGGGTGCAGTTTGTTTGAAAGGAATAAAGATGAGAACATTGCCGCCAATACAGTCAGACGTAAATGCTACATCCCCCCCAAGATGGCGAACAGATTCCTGAATTGTAAGCAGCCCAAACCCCTTACGGAATCCTGTTTCCGTTGTCTTATCTGGAAATCCTTTTCCATTATCATGAACAGTAATAACAATACCATCTGCCCGACTGGAAAATGCGATTGTACAGGCTGAAGCACCAGAATGCTTAACCACGTTCGCCATAAGTTCTCTGACAATACGGAACATCATAATCTTAAAGTCACTGCCCCATATGCTGCATTCCATCTCGTCTTCCACAGCGAACGAAATGCTATGCTCCTTGGCGTGTTTTTCACCAAGCCATTCGACCGCAGAAACAAGCCCCAATGCATACAACGTAGGAGGGCTTAATTCCCACACAAGTGTCCGTGTCAGCTCAATACCGCTTCCTAACTGTTCCATGCTGGAATCCAGCAATTCAAGTTCGTCACCTTCCGATAAATAACGACGTAGCAAGTTGAGGCGCATCTTAACAATAGCCAAGATTTGACCAAGACTGTCGTGCAATTCAACCGCAATCTTGCGGCGTTGTTGTTCTTCAGACAAAGCAAGTCGAGTTGACAACACCCGAACAGCCTCGCGGTTATGTTTCTCTTCTGTAATATCACGTACGACCCAAACAATTTTCCGAGGCCCACAACCACGTTGAGGCAATGCAAGAGCTCTTCCTTCAAGCCAATATTCTTTGCCTGCACGCTCCACACAATATTCAATAATTTGGACGCGCTTGCAATCAAGACTCTTAAGTAACGGACGACGTATGGTATCAAAAAGCTTCTCATCGAAAAGCTCAGTCAATTTTTTTCCCACAGGGTCAGTTGCATGGCAAAATTTCAACAGATCGTCTCTGGATGTGATGACATCAAGACAAACACAAAACTCATCGAAAACGTAGTACATATTCTGTGAAGCATTAAAAATAGACTGCATCAACGCCTTGTTACGTTGCAGAACATGAGCCTGTAATTTTGAATCAGCCAGCTCTAGCAATAACGCTTTGTTCTGTTCCTGCATCTCAGCATACTGCCCATGATGCAACCAAGCCACGCCCCCCAGCACCACAACGGAAACCCCGCATGCTAAGAAAAGCAAGCCCTGCTTGCTCAATTCAACATCGATCCAGATACCCGCAGCAGCAACAGCGAGGCACAACAACATGCCCACTACGCATAGGGCTTCAACATATACACTATTTCTAACAGTAGTTAGCAATTTGAAATTCTCCCTGTTACAGCGCACCCTATGCCACGCAAAAATAGCACAAACAAAAGAAATACACTGTACTGAACTCATACCGCGAATCAGAAACAAAAAAAAGAGCAGAGGCTATCACAGAAGGGATGGTCTCAAGTATATCTGGCCGTATATATTTATTATCTTTTTTTTGCCTTCGGCGAGTAGGCGGCCTCCGCCCCCTACACCCCCCGCAAAGTGGAACCTGCCCGCCGGAAGCAACCATCCATCACTGTAACCTACTGCTTGGAGCACCCATGTTTTTTCATAAGCTCGTACAAATGCCCACGCGAAACGCCTGCAAGGATATGCGCTTGCTTAATATCACCATTGGTGTGCAGCAGTAGACCTTCAATGTATTCCTTTTCTTTGGTCAGACGATGCTCTTTTAGCGACTGAGAAACAAACCCGCCAACAGATGATGCTGGCGAAGAGGCTCCCATGGGGTGCTGTTTCTGTGCGGAATAAAAGGGCTCTGGAGCTCGTGGAGCATCAAACTTTTTGCCTAATTGTTTGTCAGTCTCAGCTCTGGCAACACTTACACGTAACTCAACAGGAAGGTGCGTGCTGTAGAGAACAGCTTCCTGTCCTACCGTGGTACAGGCTCTATCCATACTGTGGATAAATTCACGGACGTTTCCGGGCCAATCATATGCCATGATGGTTTCCATGAAATCGTCAGACACCACTTTTACTTGCTGCCCATGTGATTCTGCACGCTTGTTAAGCCACCATGTCACAAGTTCCGACAAATCTTCTTTTCGTTCTCGAAGAGGTGGTAACGTAATAGAGAGTCCGCGGAGACGGTACAAAAGATCTTCGCGAAAAAGTCCGAGTCGAACCATCTCTCGCAAATCTTTGTTTGTTGCGACAACTAAGCGAAAATCGCTCGTAATTTCTTTCGTTGCCCCTACTGGGCGAAAACGTTTTGTTTCTAAAACTCGTAGAAAAGCACTTTGCTGCTGCATTGGAAGTTCACCGATTTCATCAAGAAACAATGTGCCGCCGTCGGCTGCTTGCAGCACCCCTTCACGATCGACGGCTGCGCCTGTAAATGCACCCTTTTTATGCCCGAATAGATGGCTTTCAAGTAATGTTTCTGTAAACGAGGCACAATCCAGCGCCACAAAAGGCTTGCTTGAACGGTTACTGTTATCGTGAATAGCGCGACTGAACAGCTCTTTACCGGTTCCTGTTTTCCCCTGAACAAGGGTATTTACAGAAGTTGCTGCGGCCTGCGCTACAAGATCAAGTGCTTGCATCAACGAAGGACTGCTTCCGATAATTTTGTCTCGCTTCAAGGACGATTTCAGCTGCTGGCGCTTCTGTTCCCGAAAGGCAAGCACCCGTGTTAGGGAGCGCACAATGTGCTCCACAGTAAACGGCTTACGCAAATATTCCCATACGCCATGACGCACCGCTATTTCTGCATCATCAGGCGTTGCATGCCCTGTCATAATGATCAACTCAGGACACGATGAGGCAAGGCGGATATCATTAATGGACGCAAGCCCGTTCCCGTCGGGTAAAAGCACATCGAGATAAATAACATCAAAACAGGTTGCTTTAGCCGTGGCTAACCCCTCTGTTAAATTTTCCTTTACTACAACTTCATGCCCAAGGGAGCCGATGACTTCAGACAACATTGTGCGAATTAACAGCTCGTCATCAATAACAAGAATTTTAGCCACGTTCCACTTCCTTTATAGCACCTGCAATTGCAACACGAGTTTGCGTCATAACTGTTGTGAGATTTGAAACAGCTTTACTAATACAATGGCTGGTATTCTGTGCATTTTCAGAATGTGGCATATCATCTGCCAGCATTGTACCATCCAGCAACTTACCGGAGTCGCCGTACGCTTCAACAATGGCACGACAATCAGCTTCTATTTTATCTGCGGCATTCTGTAACGCAACGGCGCATAATAGCCCTGCTGAATTCTTAATGGCGTGAGCGGCAACCATAGCACCCTGCCAATCCTGCCCGTTCACTGCCTGTTCGAGATTCGCTTCTTTTTCTTCTGATTCCTGTAAAAAACTTGAACATAATATGGTGAACAACTTTGTATTCCCTGCCATTGCTTCCATTGCTTTTTCCATGTCCAGAACAACCAATGCATTCACCTCGTCTTTAGAATCAGTATGAAGCTCAACAGTGACACCGGAACCACCGTGTTCTTCAGTCGAAGAATCAGCCAGTTTCTGTACGGTATGAGGCGTCGAGTTTTGCTCTGGAGAATAACCACTGGAACCCTTTCCAAGAACCTCTTCAAGCACATCGAGCAGCCCTTGCGCCTGTAGCGGTTTACTCACGTAATGGCTCATACCAGCACGCAGAAAACGTTCCCTGTCCCCATCCACAGTAAAGGCTGTTATCGCCACAATGGGAACATCCGCCGCAACGGCTAAGTCGTTACCTCTTCGAATCTGCTGTGTTGCCTCAATGCCGTTCATTATCGGCATCTGCACATCCATAAATATTATATCGACACACCTGTGTTGCAGAAGAGAAAGCGCTTTTTCACCATCCTCAGCAAGCAACACTGTATGCCCATGCGATTCTAAAATTTTCTGAATATAGACCCTGTTCAGCGAATTGTCGTCTACCGCAAGAACAGTATATCCGGCAGGGAGTGATGAGTTACCGAATAAGCCGAGACACGTCTTGCCGTCATCTGGCAAACGCTCATCTTCATCCGGTACTGCAAGGGAAATTTCAAACGTAAAAGTTGAACCGACACCGAGCTTACTTTTTACCCAGATGCGCCCACCCATCATGGCGGTCAACTGACGTGTTATAGACAGCCCGAGTCCTGTGCCCATACGTCCATCTTCCAACGCGGCTTCGCCTTGGGAAAAGCTATCGAAAATGGTGGAAAGGTGCGACTGTCTGATGCCTATGCCTGTATCCCGAACAGAGAAACGTAACGTACATACGCCGTCTTTTACTCCCTGATTGCGGATAGCCAGCGTTACGGAACCATGCTGTGTGAACTTCACGCTGTTCCCAAGCAAATTCCCAAGCATTTGCCTAAGACGGAATTCATCCCCGATCAGTTGATCCGGCACGTCGTCCATGATCACACTTTCCAAAACAATATCTTTGCGGGAACAGGCAAAACGCACCATGTCCAAGCTCTGTTGTACAAGACCAGTCAGAACAAAAGGACGTTCCTTCAAGAACATTCTACCGGATTCAATGCGGGAAAAGTCTGTAATGTCGTTTACGATTTCTAAAAGATTACTTGCTGAAAGCTGTAGCAGCGATGCGTATTCTTCCTGCTCATGAGCTTCCGGCTTCATGCGCAGCAATTCCGACATACCGATAATGCCGGTAAGCGGCGTTCGCATATCGTGGCTCATATTGGCAAGAAACATAGATTTGATTCGACTTGCTGTTTCAGCTTCATCACGTTTGCGGATAATCTGCACAGCGCTATAGCCGAAACCGACAAACCCGATAATTCCGACCACGAGAAAAACTAAGCCCATGCGGTCTAAGTTAGCATCTGCCAATAGCAATAACGGATTTGCCGCAATGGAAACACTGATGCCTCCGCGAATGTCGCCCTCTACCGCTGCATCTGCACCATAGTGGCACTGTATGCAGGAGGATGTAGCATACAGCGGTGCCATATATCGATAGGTCGCTTTATCAGTTCCCCGCGCAAGATATTCAAAGCGCTCTGACTCACCGTTTTTAAAAGCAAGAAGTGCACTCTTCTCCCATGTATCCGCAAAGTTTGCAGCACGCATGGGTTTAAGGCTGGTGATATGGAAGGATACGCCTGAACTTGTGGACATAATTTCAGACAGCTGGCGGGTCATGTAGGCAGGATTGATCTTTGTGAACATTTTCCCGTCCACAGTAACAATATCCCGATCTTTCCCTTCTAAATACGGATTCGGCTTAACTGATCCTGTTACCTCTACATACACGCCTCCATGCGTAGAGTTCCATTCCCGTGTCGTCACGACTTGACTGAAAAAGGCTTTGGCCTGCCGCAATGCAATTTGTTCAATATGCTGCTGCTCACCCATTACAAACCAGCTGAACAAGGCAATAATCAGCCCTGTCCAGAGCAGTAATATTACGCCTGGAAAGAATAAAATCTTTGTCTTCACCGCACACCCGCTTCAGAAAAACATGACGTCTTTTTCAGATTTATCTGAATTATTGTCAGATTTTTCTGACAAACTCAAGACTGTCAACCTGCCTCACTTATTCGCAAAATCATAACACATGAGAATATAAAACAATTTCACATTGCCCAAACATTCACAATTGCTGGCACGCTTCTTGGAATCATTGTCCTAACAACATGACTCAGAAACCTGAGGGTAGCGTGTGCTCCACGCTCAAATTCTCTCCGGAGAACCCCTCTCTACTAACTGTTAAGGGGGTGATTTAATGCCTGTAAAGGCAGATGTAAGAAAAAAATCAAGGCGCAACGTCTGGCTCAGCGGAGCCATAATGGGTGCTTTGCTGACAGTCGTCAGTGTGCTTGCATCTGGCTACATGGTTGAAGCAACCAATACAGATACATTCTGTGTGAGCTGCCACGTTATGAAACCATTCCAAACTTCGTGGAAGGAATCAAAGCACGGCGGGATGAACTCCAAAGGGTTTCAGGCGCAATGCGTAGACTGTCACCTGCCGCATGGCTCCTTTGTGGAATATCTCACAGCAAAAGCAATCACCGGAACATCTGACGTAGTCAACAACATGCTTATTGATCCGTACACATATGATTGGGAAGGCGCTACCGATCGTAACCGTACTAAATTTACCTATGATAATGCGTGCCGCAAATGTCACGTTAACTTGTTGCCTAAGGAAATCTCAAAAGGCGGTCTTATAGCTCATAGAGATTACTTACGCGGCGACAGCGGCAAAAAGTGTGCAAGCTGCCACGAGCATGTCGGACATAAAGACATGCGAATTCACACTAGAGAGTACTTTGCTACTAAAAAGTAACAACGCATTATACTGATTATTCTTAAGGAGGAACGTGTGAGGACATTTCTGCATAAACTTACGCTGTTAAGCATTTTTGTAGTCTGTGGAGTTATTATGACTGCACTTGCTGCCAATGCTGGCGTAGTTGGCGAAAAGAAACTTGTAATAAAACGTGGCTACACGAAAGAAGCTGCGTCTTGTATCGAGTGTCACTCTGTTAAAACACCGGGTATTATTGAAAGCTGGAAAAACGGTCGTATGGGTAGTGCTGCTATATCCTGTTACGACTGTCACGCAGTAGAAAAAGATTCCCCTATGGCCAGCCAGTGTGAAGGCCTTAGAGGCACAGACATCTACATTTCCCCAATGGTTTCCGCAAAAACCTGTGCGCGTTGTCACCCGCACGAAGCAGAAGAGTTTTCTAAATCTGCTCACGCTAACCTTGCCGGTAAACCAATTATCGAATCCGAAAAGTTCAAAAAGCTTATATCTACAGAGGGCGCAGACTTCCTTGGTGAGAAAAAAGGCTCCATGGTAAACCGTGCTTCAGGCGCTGGCGGTTGTCAGGCTTGTCATGGTACCGATGTTGAGCTTGGTCCGGACAACAAACCTGTAAACATGACCTGGCCTGGCGGCGTTGGAACACGCTACCCTGACGGCGGCGTTGGCAACTGCACTGTATGTCACACCCGTCACCAGTTCTCTGTTGCAGAAGCTCGTAAGCCGGAAGCATGTGCTTCCTGTCACCTTGGCCCTGACCATCCACATATTGAAATCTACGAAGAGTCCAAGCACGGTCAAATCTTTAACGCCCACGGCGATGAATGGAATTGGGAAGCTGCTTCCGGCGCATGGCAGCCGGGCGACTACACTGCTCCAACCTGTGCAGTATGTCACATGAGCGGTATCGGCTCACTTGAGTCTACCCACAACGCAACATCACGTCTCAAATGGGACCTCGTTCATAAGCGTTCTGAAGTCCGTACCGGCGAACGCGGTGACGGCATTGAAGGCGACAAAAAAATGCGTCAGGTATGTGTAAGCTGTCATGGCGCAACTCATATCGAAGCACAACGTCAGCTTCTTGATAACACCGTTGCTCTCTACAATAAGTACTGGGACGGCGCTGTTAAAATGAAGAAAGAACTTGCTGCGAAAGGCCTGCTCAAGAAAGACCAGTGGAAAGACCCGTATCAGGAACTCATGTACTACCTGTGGCACCATTGTGGTCGTCGCGCTCGTCATGGTGCAGCCATGAACGGCCCTGACTACTCACACTGGCATGGTTTCTTCCAGGTATTCCAGGTCTACAAAGATATGGAAGATCTCTACAACTGGCGTATCAAAAACAATAAAATTGAAGACCTCAGCCCAGTAATGAGCACCGGTCCAATTTAGCAGACTCCTCTTATACGGGCACCATTATGGTGCCCGTATCTTAACTATAGACGCTATGCACAAAAGGTTAGGTCAGCTTCCTTGCCCTTATTCATGACAGCGTTGATGCCAGTATACCCAGACATAAAACAAACCATGTTACCTTCACAGCACGCCTATAGTTGAGATTAATGAAAAGCAGGTACCCACCCACACGGATACCTGCTTTTTTATCGTCTTCTCAAAAAGACAAAGGAGCCTCAAACAGTTTACAGTCTATTCAGACTTTCGACCACGCCTAAGCAAATTAGGAACGCGACACTTCTGCCGAGTTAATTTCAGTTTATCGGAACCAAACGCAATTCCTGCTACCAAAAACAAAACAAGCGCCAACGGCACATCAAAAATCATCATTAGTTACTCCACTTCGACTATGCATCAGTAATGGCTTTACGCAGCCTATCTTCATCCTCATGTGAAAGTGATGTTTGCATCACATGCCCACCGCTTCCCTTCAACCTTTCGAGAACACGGGCTGAAGTCATTTTTGAGCTCAAAACAAACAATGCAGAGGTTCCCGGAGTTAGTTTACCGGCAAGCTCTTTCATAAAATTATCGCTAATACCCACATCACTTAAAGCACCGGCTGCGGCTCCGGCACCAGCGCCTACCACCAATCCAAGTAGGGGATGCAACGCAAGAAGTCCTATAAACACCCCCCAAAAGCCACCACCTATGGCTCCTGCGGTTGTCAGTGTATGCATTTGATGCAATTTTACTTTGCCATCCTGCTTATGAATTGCAACCGCTGCATCTTCGATATCAACTAGGTATTCACCGGCCATTTTTAATAATTCTGCACGAACTTCTTCGGCACGCTGCTCTGTATCATATGCAATTACCACCAAATCAGCCATTCTGAACCTCCAAGTCAATATTGATCAATTCTGACAGAATACAGTGAGCACCAGCAACTCGTTATGATAAGTAGCAAGTCAAAAGAGCAGGTAAACGCATAACTCGTTGCCCAAAAAAGAATATTTACAATTAACAACATGGTTATTTAATTTTTATTACTAACCGCAAAGCCGTGATCCCTATGTTCCGGCACCGTTTTTTGCGCCAAGAGGATAGAACCAGCTCTCACCCTCTTTTCTTGCGTATTGTATTAGGATAACAATAGTAAAAATCCGAAACGTAAACCATTCCACGCAACAAACAACTGTGATTTTTCGGGAGGAAAGAATGATGAAGTTAGGTTATGTAACTCTCTATGTAGATGACATTCCAACAGCGATTACTTTTTATGAGACCGTGCTCGATCTTACACTCCGGTTCAAACACGAAAGTGGCTTGTATGCAGAAATGGAAACCGGCAACACCGTTCTTGCTTTTTCCCATCATGAGCTTGCTACACAGCTTGTGCCGCAAGGCTACCAGAAAGCACATCCAGACAACGAAGCGTTGGGACTGCAAATTGGTTTTGACGTTGAAAACGTAACTGAAACCTACCACAAGGCTCTTGCAAACGGCGCCAGCACCGTGGCACCCCCAGAAGTAAAGCCATGGAATTTTGAATCTGCAATGGTCAAAGATCCAAGCGGCCACCTTGTAGAATTTTCAAAACCAGTACACGCAGTAAACCCTTCTTAACTGCATCTCCGACAAAACGCCCATACAACCTATTTGTTGTATGGGCTTTCTTTATGGTACACGAGATTCTGAACATTAAAGATTTTTCCCAAGCCACCAGCCTGTCGCCACACACCATCCGATATTATGAAAAAATCGGATTACTCAAAAATATTGAACGCAATGCCAGCGGGCATAGAATATTCTCAAAAAACGACCTGCTCTGGATGGAGTTCATCACGCGTCTCAAAGAAACAGGAATGCCTCTCAAGCAAATCCTCACATATGCCGAACTACGCGATCAAGGCGAACACACCGCAACAAGCCGTATGCAACTGCTCAAAGACCACGCACAAGCCCTTGAAGAACGCCTTACCCAAGAAGCACTGCACCTCACTAAGCTTAAAGAAAAGATTGCGTACTACGACACACTCATTACTTCGAAAAACGCTTGACTTAGAGTAAACTCTAATCTGTACGCTTGATGTTTGAAACCAAACATTCATCAACAAAAGGAGAGTTACATGAGCAGTCAACGCTTTACATCCGGACTAGAAAAACTTCACGAAATAGATGGCGAAGCAGGTAAAACAGTCATAGAAAGCCTACAATCAATCGCGCCTGATCTTGCAAAATATACCATCGAATTTCCGTTCGGAGACATCTATCAACGTCCTGGGTTAGACCTTCAAAAACGTGAACTTGTGACAGTCGCAGCACTTGCAGCACTCGGCCATTGTCAGCCGCAACTAGGAGTGCATACACACGGAGCGCTTAACGTAGGCTGCAAGCCGGATGAAATAGTTGAAACCATTATCCAGATGGCTGTTTACGCGGGATTTCCGGCAGCATTGAACGCCATGTTTACTGTAAAAGACGTCTTCATTGAGCGCGGTATTATTGAGGCTGAATAGCACATCGCTTTCTAAATAAATTATATCTGCGGTGATTTTTTATTGAGCTATGTTGCTCCCGACAGGCGAACATTATCCGCCAGCACTGTCTTCATAACTTCCGAATAGCTAGAACAACTGTGCCGCATATCTTGCCCCCTTCACAGTTAGCCCTAAATCATAACCAACCAACATAATGCCTTAAAAAACAGAGAAAAGGGATGGAGAAAACTCTCCATCCCTTTTTTATAAATTTTATTCGCTGAGAACATGTACTTATTCTCTGTCCTTTCGTGCTGATAGAGAAGCTTCTTTCATCCAAGTTCTACCATTTCTATGTTTCCACATTAACATTTCGAAACATTATCCCTCTAAAATGTTATCATTTGTCAATAAGCCACTAGCAAAATACGCCTTAATCTATTATTAACCTCCTGTTCATTATAAGGAAAATAACAAAATTTACTTCTTACATTTTCTTTACAACTATTCAGGAATTCTACATGGCTCTTTCACGTCCGAATATTACTCTTTCTTTACTCGCTATAGCTTTCGCAAGCATGATGTACGTGCCGCTATCACGGCTAACTCCTGCATATGCCCTTTTCGCTTTTTCATACTTAGTTCTCTTTAACTACAGTATCTTTTCAATCGCGATACGGCTCAGAAAAATCTCATCCATTCTGCTGCCAGTAATTTTCTTTATGAGTATTGTCGGGGCATATTTGTATACGTTCTTGAACATCAAGATCAGTGACAACCTTCTCTTTCTATTATTAGAAACAACAGTAGGAGAAGCAAATGAAGCCCTTACCCCGGGATTTATTCTTTCCATTGTCATTGCGCTTTCTCTTTCCATAGCAGCGCATATCGGCATAAAAAAATGTGAAGAGCCACCAAAGCTAAAGTGGCCAGTTATGCTGCTCCTGCTGCTTATTCCTATCAATATTGCTCTGTCAAAATTCAGTAAGCATCCGATTGCAAAACAATTACGCCCTGCTATCGCAACAAAATATGCATTCCCATTCTGCGTAATTGATTCAGTTGCCAACTTTTCAATCCGATGGGTTAAATACAAAACACGACCAAAACCGCAAAGTTCTGCTTTGCTTGAATCGGAATACGTGTCCCAAAATCAATCTGATCCGCTAACTCTCATTTTTGTGATCGGAGAATCCGCAAGGGCTGACCATTTTCAGATCAATGGATATGGGCGCAACACCACCCCTCGACTGGCGAAAGAAAAAAATGTGATCACATACGGTGGGATTAAATCATTTGCGGCAATGACACGCGTATCTGTTCCTGCCATGCTCACGCCTGCGACAAGTAAAAAACCTAATATTACAACAAACTCTTTTCTCGATTTGTTTGTTAAATATGGATTTTCTACAGCATGGATTTCTGCAAACAGCCGTGTTGCCTACAGCAGTGACATGCCGACAACTCGCATCATGGGGAATGCTCAACAGACCATTTTCCGTAATGACTTTACCAAGGCAGACTACTCCAAATTCAGAGATGAAATGATGATACCCGTAGTCCAAAAAGTTCTCTCCAGCACTCAAGGCAACAGAGTCATCGTGGTGCATACCCGCGGAAGTCATTTCAACTATTCAACAAAATATTCTGAGAAATACCGAACATTCACTCCAGACAAATACAACAACTACTCAAGTCTGAGTACCGTTATCAATGCCTATGACAACAGCATTATTGCTACCGATGCATTCTTAGCAAACATCTACGACATGGTTAAAGGTAAAAACGCACTGGTCATCTATTCATCAGACCATGGTGAATCTCTAGGTGAGGACGGTATCTTCATGCACGGTAACGACAAGAGGCCAGAGCAACGTAACGTGCCGTTCATTGTCTGGTACTCTGACAAATATGCCGAACTTAATCCGACATACGTTGCCGCACTCAAAGATCAAGTAGGCAAAAGGCTCTCGCATGATGTTCTATTCCCGTGGACTGTGAATCTCGGAGGCATTACACTCAAAAACACTTCATTGCCTGTCTTGATTGCTAACTAGTAATTTGCTTTTTAAGATTTTTTTATTTTGAGTTTGTTTGCCTCCGGCAAGTCTCCGACGGCTCTCCGAGGGGCGGGGCTCTGCCCCTGCACCCTGTAAGGGGGACGCCCCCTTAACCGCGAGGTTGTATTCCCCTGTTATCTTGCGAGTAGGTATAAGAAAGCATGTCGGAGTAGTGTCACCTTTTCGATTATGAAGAACCACACCAGCGTACCAACTCAATAAAATTTAACTAACCAGCTACCAGTGAATCACAAAAAGGGATGGAGAGATCGCCTCTCCATCCCTTTCCTTTTTTCCGCTAGCAACTCTTGGAACTAACATTAAAAAGCGAACTCACCATTAGATCTTACAAATTCATATCCCTTCGATTCCACCAAAAGACTGTCAACGCAGCCCCCCAACACACACAATGACTTACATAGCCCAAAAAAAACAGCCCACATTCAGCGGACTGTTCTTCATAGATACTAGATAGTAAATTCAGCGGGTAGTACAAACTCGCAGTCGAGAGGGCGTCCCTCTCGCGGGGATGCAAGGGGCTGGCCCCTTGCCCGTCGGAGACTCGCCGAAGGCACAAAAAGTCAAAACAAAAAGCGCCGCAGGCAATAAAATCCGAACTGCACTTCAACTTAAAAACGACAAACTCTACTCTGGAGTAACACCTGCCATCATAAGCCCGATTGAGTCGACTTTTTTGGTATCTGATTTTGGGAACTGATCGATAATGCGCCCGCGGTACATAACTGCGATGCGGTCTGCGAGTTGCAGCGCTTCATTCAGCTCTGATGTAATGAGCAGAATACCTGCGCGCTTACGCACTTCAAGTAGACGCTGCCATACTTCCTCGGTTGCTGAAATATCGAGCCCCTGCGTCGGGTTTTCTGCAACTATGATATCTGGCTGACGATAAAATTCGCGCCCGATAACAAGTTTTTGCAGGTTACCGCCGGAAAGCGAACGTGCATCTGCATCAATGTGCCCAGGCTGCACGTTAAATTGCTCTACAATCTCTATTGTTTGATCGATTGCTTTGCTGCGATTTAAAAACGGGCCTGTTGTAAACGAATGACGCGTTGTGAGAAGGAAGTTGTCAACAAGGTCGACAAATTTACAAGTCGCAAGACCTTGACGATCTTCAGGAATGTAGGCGAGTGACCGCCCTTTCCTTGGAGGTCGAGGGTAGAAATCATGCCATTCCAACCCGAGGATTGAAACTTCACCTTTGATCGGCTTACGGAGTCCGCAGATCACTTCTACGAGCTCTTTTTGACCATTTCCTGCTACACCGGCGATGGCGACAATTTCACCTTTCTTAACGGAAAGCATGATGTCTTCGAGTCCGTCGCCTTCGAGGTTTTGTACATCCAAAACGGTTGCCCCGAGTTCAACTGGCTGCGCATCTAGAGAAAGCTCAACGTCACGACCAACCATGCGGTTTGCCAGCACGGTTTCGTTCGGAATATCTGTTTCTTTGAATTCATCTACCACTTCACCTTTACGGAGAATGGCGACCTCGTCTGCCACAGCCATAACTTCTTTAAGCTTATGGGAAATGAAAACAAGGGATTTACCTTGGTCTGCCATGCGCCACATGGCATCAAAAAGCTGTTCAGTCTCGGTTGGTGTAAGAACGGCTGTTGGCTCATCAAGAATAAGCACGCGACTGTCACGATACAGAAGCTTGAGGATCTCAACGCGCTGTTTTTCACCCATGGAAAGAGAAGAAACAATTGCTGAAGGATCAATCGGCAAGCCGTATTGTTCCGCTAGTGCTGCTACTTCTTTTTCCTGCTCTTTTGGATTGATAAGAAACGCCTTTTCCTGACCTAGAAGGACGTTCTGCGCCACAGTCATGGATTCTACCAACATAAAATGCTGATACACCATGCCGATGCCTGCTTTAATCGCATCTTTTGGAGACGCAAAAACTGTAGAAGCATCATCTACAAGAATGTCACCGGAAGTCTGCTGAAATCTGCCGGAAAGAATGGACATAAGGGTAGATTTACCCGCGCCGTTTTCACCAAGCAAAGCTTTAATCATTCCGGGGCGAATATCGAGAGTAATTTCGTGGTTAGCACGCACTTTACCAAAATGCTTACTGATGCCTTGCAGCCGGACAAACGGAGTCTGCCCTTTAAAAGCGTCACGGTTGGTTCGATTATTAACATATTCTGCCACGACTATTCCCCCGGCTCAATATTCACGCCGAGAGCCGCAGGAGCCTGACGCCCCTTGCCTCGAGCTGAAGAAAAAAGAAGAACAACAATTGTCAGTGTATAAGGAAGCATAAGCAGCAATGATGACGGCAACGTTGCACCAACGGCCTGTAACCGCATTTGGAACGCCATAATACCACCGAAGAGGTATGCGCCGAACATTGCACGCCCCGGACGCCAGAATGCAAAGATAACTAATGCTACCGCAATCCAACCACGCCCTGCTGTCATGTTGTTTGTCCATAAGTGGGTGTAGGCGAGAGAAAGATACGCACCGCCGAGACCACACAGGAAGCCGCCAAAGAAAATGCCTGCCCAGCGCAGATTTACTGGATTAAGACCTGCGGCAAAACATGCAGCAGGGTTCTCTCCAGCCGCGCCGAGAGCAAGTCCCCAGCGGGTTCTGTTCATGAAAAACCAGAACAAGAACGGTAAACAGTAGGATACGTAAACAAGCGCATCCTGTTTAAAGAAAATATCACCGATGGCCGGAATGGACGAAAGAAACGGAACATCAAATGGTGAAAAGCCTACTGCGGACATTCCTACGAATGTTGTGCCGAGAAAATCCGCAAGACCAACACCAAGAATAGTAAGAGCAAGACCGGATACTACTTGGTTACCTTGGAAGATAAGGCAAACAACAGCGTGTGCTAACCCGAACACACCAGCAATAATGCCTGCGCAAACAAAAGCAAGCCAAGGGTTACCTGTGTAGTATGAGACAAGAAACGCAAAGAATGCGCCGATGATCATCATACCTTCAACACCAAGGTTCAGAACGCCGGAACGCTCTGTCAGCATCTCACCAAGAGTTGCGTACAGAATCGGTGTACCGGACTGAATAGTCGCAGCCAGAATAGGAATAATAAGTTCTAAGCCCACGATTACCCTCGCTTGCTTCTCTGGAATGAGTACCAGTTAAAGAACTGTCCGGCCAAAACGCTTAACAGAATAAGCCCCTGCATAATGCCGGTAAAGGACGCTGGAACCTGCAACTCAAGTTGCAAGTTTTCTACCCCTACACGTAGCCCGGCAAGCAGAATAGAATATCCTGCAATAGAGGTAACACGCAGACGCGCAAGCCATGCCACAACAATCGCAGTAAAGCCGTAACCAACAACAACTGTCGGCTGCAGACGGTTAAGCGTTGCAGAAGTTTCGATAAGCCCTGCCCAGCCTGCTAACGCACCACATAAGCCCATTACCAGCACAACAAGCGCACTGTATGGCATACGAGCGTAACGGGCAGCACGAGGATTTTCACCACTGACCATGATTTCGAAACCAAGGCGAGTATGTTTTAAAAATACGGTTAATGCAGCAGCTGCGCCCGCACAGACTAATACGCCCCAATGAATCCGGCCGAATAATTCGCCGATAATCGCTGTGTCAGGGAATACAATAGTCATCGGGAAGCCGAAACTTGCCGGGTCTTTCCATGCGCCGTAGACGAGAAATTGCAAGAACAGGATGCCGATGTAGTTAAACATCAGCGTCGAAATGATCTCGTTAAGTCCCATCTTTTCACGCAGCAATGCTGGAATAATAGCCCAGATAGCACCAAGCACCGCAGCCGCAAGAAACATCAGCGGCATAAGCACCCAAACAGGTGCTGTCGGCATACTTAGCACAACCCAAGTTGCACCAATGGCGCCCATGGCATACTGCCCTTCTGCGCCAATATTCCAAATCTGCATACGGAAGCAAACTGCAACCCCTAGCGAACAGAGAAAGATCGGAATAGCTTTAAGGACTGTATCCTCAAGCGCCCAATCATGTGCAAATGCTCCGTCCCATAATAAGTACATTGCTTCTAACGGTGGTTTTCCCTGAATAGCCAGCAAGAATGCGCTTACACCAAGGGAGAAAACCATCGCGCCCAGAAAGATAAAAAAGGAGCCCCACTTTAGGGGCTCCTGACGTTTTTCAATAGTAAAACCTAGCATATGCTAAGATACTCCAGATTAGCCCAACGGCTACTGGTTAGAGCCCTCAACGCCTTCAACAAACCAATCCATACCTGCAAGCATTGCGTCAGAAGCAGTTTCGCCTTCTGCAACGCGAACAGTACCGGACTGATCTTTGATAGGGCCAGCAAACACCTTGAATGTACCATTTTTGATTTCCGCCTTGCGAGCGTTAACCATTTTCTGAACACTCTCAGGAACCATGTCACCAAACGGTGCAAGGTCAACTACGCCTTCGGAAAGTCCCCACCAGTAGTTGTCAGCTTTCCATTCGCCTTTTTTTACTTTCTCGATAACTACAGGGTAGAATGCACTCCAGTTCCAAATTACAGAAGTAAGATGTGCTTTTGGAGCAAATTCAGACATATCAGAGTTGTAGCCGATGGAGTAAATTCCAGCTTCCTGTGCAGCTTCCTGTGGACCAGGGGAATCCTGATGCTGAGCAATAACGTCGGAACCGATGTCGATAAGAGACTTAGCAGCTTCTTTCTCGGTTGCTGGGTCGTACCATGTTTTAGTCCAAACAACGTGTACTTTTGCTTTTGGGTTCACAGCGCGAACACCAAGTGTAAATGCGTTAATACCACGTTTAACTTCTGGAATAGGGAACGCACCAACGTAACCGATGATGTTAGATTTAGTCATGGAACCAGCTACGAGACCTGCAAGGTAACGGGACTGGTAAATACGACCGAAGTATGCAGACATGTTCGGTGCGGTTTTGTAACCGGAACAATGCATAAAGGTGGTATTAGGAAATTTCTTTGCTACTTTGAGCATTGGGTCCATGTAACCGAAGCTTGTGCCGAAGATTACATCGTACCCTTTACGAGCCATGTTGTTGATAACACGAGTTGCATCAGCACCTTCCGGTACGGATTCAACATAAAAAGTTTCTACGCCGTCCATTTTAGCAACAGCCTGACGACCCAGATCGTGAGCGTAAGAGTAGCCAGCGTCACCAACTGGAGATACATACACAAAACCAACTTTCAAATCTTTCGCCTGTGCTACAGTTGCGCCGAAACCAGCAACAACAACCATAGCCGCGAGCATTGCAATACCCACAAATTTACGCATTGTTTCCTCCCATGAAACATCAATCCCGAATATTAATAGGAGCTGCAGAAATGCTCTACAACGTCCAAGTACAACTAATTAGCTATCACTAACCCGCTTAGCGAGTGGCTCTGTAAACTGCACTTCAGAATCCCAAGGGAATAAAATCCAAGTATTCTGAGAGTATTCTCTGATAAATGTATCTACAAGCGGCTTGCCTTCAGGCTTTGCATACAAAGTCGCAAAATGTGCTTTTGGCAACATGTCACGCACAACCCGTGCTGTTCCGCCAGTGTCCACCAGATCATCAATAATCAACCAGCCTTCGCCGTCCCCTTCTGCTTCTTTCAAAACGCTCATCTCACCCTGATCTTTCCAGCTGTAACTGTTGATACAGATAGTCTCAATCTGGTAGATTTCCATTTCCCTTGCAAGAATAGCAGCAGGAACCAAGCCTCCACGCGTAACAGCGTAAATGCCCTTCCAAGTACCTTTTTTAAGCAAATCCCAAGCAAGCTGCTTGGCATCTCGTTGCAACAACTCCCAAGATACAGGAGTAACCTTTGAATAGCGGTTGGAATCTGACACTGTAGTAATCCAATATGTATTTAAAGTGGAAGTATTACGGTAACAAATAAAATTTTCAGACTAAGAGAGTTTTATGCACACCCTCTCAGTCTGAAAATAAAAGTCTACAATAATCTAGCCAGACTGTTTGCTTGCCTTTTTGGAACCAGAATACATCTGGTATCCTAGAAGCTTACATTCAATTTTAGCACTAAAGAATGTAACACGCTTAAAGGTACGTAAGCCAACCTGTTTTGCTAAATCTAAGTTACCTGTAAAGATAAACCCTTCATAGCCCTGACACTTCTGTTTAAAGAAGTCGCCAATAGCCTTATAGACTTCGCCAAGGTAACGGACATCACCAAGACGTTCACCATATTCAGGGTTCATAATCACAATGCCGCCGCCTTCAGGAATTTCTGTCTCGCGGAAATCGCACACACCAAATTCGATGTAACGATCAACACCAGCAGCAATTGCGTTCTTTCTAGCAGCTTCAATAGCTTCGACACTCTGGTCTGTAGCAATAATTCTAAAATCAAGTGCGCCGAGTTCTTCAGATTCTGCTTCACTGAGAAGCATATCCCAGCGTTCTTGACTGAAGTCTGGAAGGTGCATGAAACCGAAGTTTTCACGCATAAGACCAGGAGCACTGTTTAAACCGAGAAGTGCAGCTTCAATGGCAAGGGTGCCACTACCACACATTGGGTTTACAACATTACTTTTGGCATCCCAGCCACTTGCAATCAAGGATGCTGCGCCAAGCGGTTCGGACATAGGAGCTGTCCAAGGAAGTTTACGGTATCCACGGCGGTTCAAAGGCTCGCCGGAAGTATCAAGATACAGCTTACAACGGTTCTGAACCCAATGCAGAAACAGTACTGTGCCTGTCTGCTCCGGGCCGGAATCCGGTCTGCGACCATGCTTATCGCGCATGAAGTCACAAATGCCGTCTTTTACGCGAACGTTGGCATAACGAGCATCACGAATTGAATCGTTCTGCACAAAAGATGAGATGGAAAGATAGCCGTCCGGGGTGATGATTTCATCCCAGTCGATGTAGTCACGAATGTACTTGTACACATCGTCGGCAGTATATGCCTTGAATGATGCCAGTTGGAACTGAACACGCTGCGCTGTGCGCAAATGCAAGTTCAACCGCATACAACCAGCCATTGTAGTAAATGTTTCTACAGCGGCGGTAAGTTCGTGTTTAACAGGGAAGTTAAGTCGCTTGATTTCATCAGTCAGAATAGGTGCTGCGCCACGTGGGCATGTAATCAACACTGCTGACTTTCGATTAAAAATACTCATGATTCTCCTGCACTCTTCGTGCAGCTACAAATAAAAAATCCGGCAAAATTACACGTTCCGTCCGCATAACATTACCAGATACGAAACAAGACTTACGTCTTGTACCCTTTCAATTACTCCGCAAAAAAGTACTGAAGGCTCTCGCCAACTCACGGTTTTTATTGCGAAGTGAATCTTACTCATTGATTTTCCGATATTTTTTGTAAAAAAATCAGTATCAGTTGTTAAGATGCACACGATATATATGACTACGCAATAAGATGCAAATGCGCACTACTTGAGACACTTTTACGTCTCAAGGTGTATCACCCCCCACCAACACCGTATCAACGGAAAAAACATCCAGCTACATCCGTTCACTTTTTACAACCTCAATCACCAACATCTTCTATCGATGCGGTTGCCTGTTTTTACAGATACGTTTACTAGAGAAGAACATTATTTCAGTACTCGGGCACACGCTTCAGCTGCCACCGACAGATGACATTCAGGCACATTACTGCGCCGCAAAATAAGTTCATAGCCTCACAGATGGTTAGCATTTGTAGAGAGTAATTTTTTACACGCCGCAGCTTGCGCCTCCTGATCGTATCCATCTACCACAGCCTTGCTTACAAATTGTATCATTATATATGGCGACGCCCGATACGATACACATTCAATCCCCTGCAGAATGCACATTATGACAACAACTACTCTTTCCATACTTGTTTCATGCATCAGCTCAACCGAAGCTGTTGCCTTGTCTCTTGCCTCACTCACTAACCTGCCCAAAGACATTGAGTGTGAAGTGCTCATTGTGGCAGCCAGTGAGGCGACACCTGTTATCTCTGCGCTTATTGAAGAAGTAGCACCGCTGCTGCCTGTGCGCCCTAAAGCAATTGAGCTTACTGCGCCAATCAGCAGAGCACGCGCATTTAACCTCGCAACTGACGCCGCAGACAGTGAATACCTGTTCCTCATCGAAGCCGGGACTCAGGTAACAACTGAAACCATCGCGCCATTACTTCACCATCTTAAAAAGAATCCATCCGCAGGCATTGCGGCACCACTTCTCATTTGTCCGCAATCAGGACGCGTACAGAGTTACGGCACAACATTTACGCCGTCGCTCCGTGCACAGCCGCTCTTTGCATCTTTTCCCGCAACACATCCTGCCGTAAACAAGCAGCGCTCTTTTCAAGCCGTGCCTGCAAACGGCATGTTCATGCGCGCTGATACTTTCAAAGACATCAAGAAATTTGATACCAAATACAAAACCGGTATGGAGGTGCTCGACCTCTGTTGCGCAATACGCAACAACGAGCAGACAATTGATCTCATCCCGCAATCAACCCTTCTTGAGCCAGACACCACAGAATCCATCATCGAAGATGATCTCAGTGTCGACACAATGCGCCTGAATGACCGTTGCAAAGGTTGCTTCGGTCCCGACAAGCATCTGGTTGCACAAAAAGAAGGGTATCTGTTCACCATCTCCCCGTGGATGGAGAGCTACATGACCCTTACACCAGAGCGAGAGCAAGAATTAAACAACCAAATGATGCAGTCACCAGACCCATCAACCTGCCTCGCACTCATTCTCGAAGAACCGCTCTGGCAAACAGGGTACGTTCAGCTTGCTGCGTATCTTGAATCAACAGGAAAGTTTGAAGAAGCATGCGGAATTCGTTTACTGCAAACATTCTTCTTCCCGATGCTTCCTCTCTATCGCAAACTTGCTGCCGTGGCAGAAGCCGCGCAAAACGACAGCCTACTGCAAATGGCTAATAACAAGCTCTCGCATATCGATGCTCAGCTTGAAGATATCGGTGTACTGACCAAAAAAGCCGCCGGACTCGCCAACTGGGCACGAAAGGCCAAGGAGAAAGAACTCCAAGCCCTCTACGAAGGCTGGCTGAAAGATTTAGGACTGCTATAAAAAACGCCGATCTGTGAAAAACAGATCGGCGTTTTTTATAAATATATCTCGATAGAAAATTAGCGTTCAAGCCAATCTTCAAGAGTTTCTTTGTATTCTTCGTCAGTGTAGGTTGGCTCGTCGTACTTGCCGGAAAGCTGACGCTGGCGAGACGCTTCGGAGAGGATTACTGCAGCTGCAACAGATACGTTAAAGCTCTGAATCATACCGAACATTGGAATGTAGACTTCGCCGTCTGCAACGTCCACAAGTTCAGGATCTGTACCACGGTGTTCATTGCCCATAATTACAGCAGTTGGTTCAGAGAGGTCGTAATCACGAAGCGGCTTTGCTTTTGGAGAACAACTTGTTGCCAGGACTTTCATACCCTGTGCACGCAAAGACTTCATAAGATCTTCTGCGTTATCGTGACGTTCTACATCTACCCATTTACGCGCTGATGCAGAAGTTTTATTCGCGAGTTTCGGGAATGCAGTATCTGTGTAATAAAGGTGAACTTTAGGCACACCAAAAGCATCACAGCTACGCAGAATAGCAGATACGTTATGTGGATCATGCACATTCGCCATAACCAGAGTCAAATCTTTCTGACGAAGTTTTAATACTCGTTCGAGCTTAGCAGTTCTTTCAGGCGTTCTTTCTTTTGTCATCTGCACACCATAATATCCTGTCTATATCCGCCGCACTTACGTCAGCAACAGGTTTGTTGTTGTATTAATAACACTTACCCAATAAAGCATTGCGATACTTCATCAGAATAAGACTTTGCAATCATAAAAAACATGCGCGCAAAAACCAAACAAACAGTACATAAAATGTTCGAGCACTGCTTCATCCCAATGTGCATATTGGCATTAAACTGATTTTCTTTCTTGTAAAGTTACGCGAATTGGGTGTACAGGCTTTTACAACTCTTGTCACGCAATGCAACCGTAGTGCTGAAACCGGTTATATTTATAATTTTTCACGAAAATCCTTGAAGATCTAACCGAACGATTTTCAAAACAAAACGGACTAACTCGCTGCAAATTATATTTTTTTACACTCAACCTATTGAAATGTGCATTGTGTCCGAGTAAAAGAGCCACTTGTCTTCTAGTTTAATCCAAGAAGTTCGTGAATATACCAAATCCCGTTGCACCCACATGCAGCGACGAAATGTCGATAGTTGTCTTTATTTATTGCGCATTCTGAATGGTGTATTTCGCTTTGTATCTTTTGATACACAACTTGTATGAAGGAGTCTTACGCTGTGTTTACCTTTTTGAAATCTAAAGCTATTGCTGGTCTTAGCTTTGCTTTAGCAGGATTGTTGCTTCCTGCTATGGCATTCGCGTCCGCTTCTGCTGGCGCGCCACATCTTGATGGTGCATCCCTTTCTGCATTATGGGTAGTTCCATTTGCATGTATGCTGCTGTCTATCGCAGTTGGTCCAATTGCGGCGCCACACTTCTGGCACAACAACTTCGGTAAAATTTCATTATTTTGGGCACTCTGCTTCCTCGTGCCATTCACTATGGCGTACGGTTTCTCCCTTGCGCTTTATGAAGCGTTGCACGCTCTTCTCCTTGAGTACTTCCCGTTCATCATCCTGCTTCTGGCTCTGTTCACCGTAGCTGGCGGCGTTCGTCTTAAAGGTAACCTTGTTGGTACACCTTTAGTGAACACCGTAATTCTGCTTATCGGTACAGCTCTCGCTAGCTGGATGGGTACTACAGGCGCAGCAATGCTCCTTATTCGCCCACTTCTTCGTGCGAATGCTCACCGTAAATACAAAGTTCACTCTGTTGTATTCTTTATTTTCCTCGTAGCAAACATTGGTGGCTCCCTTACTCCACTTGGTGACCCACCACTCTTCCTCGGCTTCCTGAAAGGTGTTTCCTTCTTCTGGACCACCACTCACATGCTGCCACTCATGTTGTTTGCAGCTGCTGTACTTCTTACAGCTTACTTCTGCATCGACACCGTACTCTTTGCTAAAGAAGGCAAACCAGTACCTCCAACAGATTGCTGCGACGATGAAGCTCCAACTACCCCAGGTCGTTGTCGCTTCGAAAACGGCCGTCAGATCTACGACTGCGGTCCTGCTCCTAAACTTGCACTTGATGGTAAAGTTAACCTTCTCCTTCTCCTTGGCGTAATTGCAGCAGTACTTATGTCCGGTATGTGGAATCCACATGTTAGCTTCAACATCTTCCATGTTCATGTAGAACTGCAGAACGTTGTTCGTGACATCATTCTTCTTATCATCACCGGTCTTTCTCTTAAACTTACCGACGATGAGTGCCGCCGTCTTAACGACTTCAACTGGTTCCCGATCCTTGAAGTTGGCAAGCTCTTCATTGGTATCTTCTTGTCCATGATCCCAGCTATCGCTATCCTGAAAGCTGGTGAGAACGGCGCTCTTGCTTCTGTAATCAACATGGTTACCAGCAACGGCGAACCTGTGAACACCATGTACTTCTGGCTCACAGGCCTCCTTTCTTCCTTCCTGGACAACGCACCTACCTACCTTGTGTTCTTTAACACTGCAGGTGGCGACGCAGTTCACCTTATGGGCGACATGGCAAGCACTCTTCTTGCTATCTCCGCTGGTGCTGTATTCATGGGTGCTAACACCTACATTGGTAACGCACCTAACTTTATGGTTCGTTCCATTGCAGAAGATCAGGGCGTAAAAATGCCTAGCTTCTTTGGCTACATGGCCTGGTCCTTCGGCATCCTCATTCCTACCTTCGTTCTCATTACCTTTATCTTCATTGCATAGATTTAGGCTTGAATGACTGTATCGCCCCCGTGTTCTGCACGGGGGCGTTTTTTTTGCTTCTTCCCCAAACACCACAGCTAGAGAATAAAGCTTCCTGACACTTCTTCCCGCAGCTCTTAAAACGACACCATCACGACAACCAGCCCTACCTCTTAAAAAGTACCGACCTAACAATCCCCCCTCTGTAACGACTTCCCAATTCTTGATTCTTGATACAAAAATTGTCTAAGTAAAAAAACCTCCTGAATTTACTATCATATATCAGTTGAACGCCCCAAAATCCGTACGTTCTATGGAACCTCACTCAACAAAACTATTTTAGTTTGATTGACAAACACTTCACCATTTAGTTAGAAAATCAAACATTCAACCACAACTTTGGTAGGCTTACATTTTAGATTAATACTTAAAGCAAATACTAACACCGAGAATCCATTGACTATTTCTCGAAACTAATAGTAGTTGCCTAAATTAAATGTTTTTAAAACGCTGGAATTGATAAAAGGAGTTTGAGTTTATGTTGACGGGTAAACCTTCTGTTCTGTTTGCAAAATTGCTAACAGTCTTTGCAACGCTTCTGCTGCCATGCGCTGCGTTTGCAGCTTCCGCAGGTGCACCGCATCTTGACGGCGCCACTCTTTCCGGATTGTGGGTTCTGCCGTTTGTCTGCATGCTGCTGTCTATCGCAGTTCTTCCACTCGTGGCGCCACACTTCTGGCACAGCCACTTTGGTAAAATTTCTTTATTCTGGGCTCTTTGTTTTCTTATTCCATTTACGGTGAAGTTTGGTTTCTCTCTTGCTTTATACGAAACATTGCACGCGCTTTTATTAGAATATTTTCCGTTTATTATTCTCTTGTTAGCGCTCTTCACTGTTGCTGGTGGCGTACGTCTTACCGGCACTCTGGTAGGCACACCGATTGTAAACACACTTATCCTCGTAATTGGTACTATACTCGCCAGTTGGATGGGGACAACCGGTGCAGCTATGCTGCTTATTCGTCCGTTACTGCGTGCTAACGCACACCGTAAGTACAAAGTACATTCCGTTGTTTTCTTTATCTTCCTTGTCGCTAACATTGGTGGCTCTCTTACGCCTCTGGGCGATCCGCCACTTTTCCTTGGATTCTTGCAGGGCGTTGACTTCTTCTGGACAACAACCCACATGCTGCTTCCAATGCTTTTCACAGCAGCTATTCTCATAGCTGTATATTTCCTCATCGACACCTACCTCTTCGGCAAAGAAGGTCGTCCTACTCCTGAAGGTGTAGACGCTTCCAGTTCCGAAAAACTTGGCATGGAAGGCAAAGTAAACCTTCTTCTTCTCCTTGGTGTTGTCGGTGCGGTACTGCTGTCCGGCATGTGGGATCCAAACATCGAATTCAACATTTACCACGTACATGTTGAATTACAGAACCTCGTCCGTGATCTGCTCCTCCTTTGCATCACTGGTCTTTCTTTGAGACTCACTGATGATGAAAGTCGCAGATTAAATGACTTTAACTGGTTCCCGATTCTTGAAGTCGGCAAACTGTTTATCGGTATCTTCTTATCCATGATTCCAGCTATCGCTATCCTGAAAGCTGGTAAAGATGGTGCACTTGCAGGAATCATTAATCTGGTAACAGATGCAAACGGTAACCCTGTAGACATCATGTACTTCTGGCTTACCGGTATCCTGTCATCCTTCCTTGATAACGCACCTACCTACCTTGTGTTCTTTAACACTGCAGGTGGCGATGCTTCACACCTTATGACTGATATGGCGAGCACTTTGCTTGCAATCTCAGCCGGTGCTGTATTCATGGGAGCTAACACGTACATTGGTAACGCACCAAACTTCATGGTTCGCGCCATTGCTGACGATCAGGGTGTAAAAATGCCTAGCTTCTTCGGTTACATGGCTTGGTCATTCGGTATTCTCATTCCGACCTTCGTTCTGGTTACTCTTGTATTCTTTTAAACCGATCATATAATCAAAAGCCTCTTGCGTCTGGTATGCACCCCATTAAGTGGACAAGGTAAAAAAGCCCCTCTAGGCTGATGTACCTTTCCACTTAATGGGGTTTTGTATGAGTAATAGAAAGAACAATAGTTATAGCAGCGAGTTCAAGAAGGAAGCGGTTCAACGGTATTTGACCGGTAATCAAAGTTACCAATCTCTAAGCGAAGAGCTAGGCATACGTGATAAAAAGCAGTTGAGAAATTGGGTAACAAAGGTCAAGCGTGGTGAGTCTCTTGAAGACATGCGGGGGAAACATGTTGGAGGGCGGAAAGGGCGTTCACGAACAAAGTTCGCATCTCTTGAAGAAGAGCTAGCTCATGTTAAAGCTGAGCGAGATTATCTAAAAAAGTTATATCGCTCCCGATTTGGCAAAGAATGGGGAGCCGAGTAAAAACACATTATTATCAAGTGATAGATAGCCTCTCGAGCCAGCACTCAGTAACATTGCTACTTGAAGCAGCTAATGTTTCTCGGTCAGGATTTTATAAATGGCGTTGCAAGAAAAATCATTCTCGGCTGTCAGAGAATCACGAGATTAGGCTGCAAATAAAAGCCATACACACCCAATATCCATTTTACGGCTATCGGCGCATTACGGCAGCTCTTCATCGTTCCGGCACATTTGTAAATCATAAACGAGTCTACCGTCTAATGAAAACGCTCGGGCTGCAATCTACTATACGCAAGAAGCGTCGACATTTTGGACGAAAAGGAAGCACTGTCTTTCCCAACTTGTTGAATAGAGATTTTGCTAGCGCAAAGCCAAAGCAGAAGCTGGCAACAGATGTTACATATCTCCCTGTAATTTCAGGGTTCCTCTACTTATCTGCAGTTCAAGATCTGCATAATAATGAGATTGTTAGCTATAAAATCGGAAAGAAGAACTCCCTTCAACTTGTTTTAGAGACGCTTACGCCACTTAAAAAAACGATAAGCGAAAAGACTGTCTTGCATTCTGATCAAGGATTTCAATACACTTCAAAGCATTACAAACAAAGATTAGAAGAGATGGGGCTTCAAGGAAGCCATTCTCGAAAAGGAAACTGTTTAGATAATGCATGCATAGAATCATTTTTCTCTCACCTAAAGGCAGAAGCTTTGCCGCGCAAGGTAACGCTTTCTGAAAAAGAAATGGTGACTCGTGTTGAAGAGTACATTGCCTTTTATAATAACGAACGATTTCAAAAAAAATTCGGCCAGCTTTCCCCAATTGAATATCGGGAAAAACTGGCCGCTTAATGCCTAAGGGCTTTTTAGCCTGTCCACTTGACGGGGGTCAGACCAGTCACGCAAGGGGCTTTTTTTGTGTCTGTAAGCTAGGCGACCAAGTGTGCCTTTTTTTAAAATTCGTAACACGTTGACGATAACCTTCTCTCAATGGTATCGGTATGCATCACACCAACCAATTAGACCATTGGACAAGTATTATGCATATTGCCGAAGGTGTTTTACCACCAGTCATCCTTGCTTCCTGCGCTTTTTTATCCGCAGGAGGAGTTTGTATCGGTCTGAAAAAGCTTAATTATGATCGAATCATGACCACAGCTATTCTTTCAGCTTCTTTCTTTGTAGCATCGCTTATCCATATTCCAATTGGCCCTGTATCCGGTCACCTTATTTTGAACGGACTACTCGGATTACTGCTCGGCTGGGTTGCGTTTCCTGCAATTCTGGTTGCTCTGGCACTTCAGGCAATCCTATTCCAGTTTGGTGGCATTACCAGCCTTGGTGTGAACACCTTGAACATGGCTCTCCCGCCTGTTCTTTGCTTTTACATATTTCGACCTATGCTTAGTAAAGGCACCTTCTCACTAAGAATGGCGGCCTTTTTATGCGGCATGTCAGCAGTTGCATTTTCCGCCCTGCTCACATCAGGAACGCTTGCTCTGGGTGGGGACAGCTTCCTGAATTCCGCTAAAATATTACTGATTTCCAGCGTGCCCGTTATGATCATAGAAGGATTGATTACAGCCGTAGTTGTCGGGTTCCTCGCCAAGGTGAGTCCACAAATTTTCGATTTCAAAATCACGGCACCAGACCCAGTTATTGCCGCACAGACCTCATCCAGCGCTACAGAGTAACGTATGCCACTCGAATCCTTTGCAGAAGGCACAAGTCCATTTCACACCATGGATGCGGCATCCAAAGTTGTCGCCGCAACACTCTTTTCAATCTGCACAGCGCTCCTTACATCAATAACTACCGCCTGCGTAGCATTGGTCATAGGCATAATCCTTCTCTGCATTGCACGTCTTCCAATAAAAACTCTTTGCAAAAGACTGCTCTTTATTAACGCATTCATCGCTTTTCTTTGGCTTACACTGCCAGTCTCGACAGCAGGAACGCCCATATATTCTTTAGGTGGTTTCACCGTCACTCAAGAAGGTATTGATTTAACGATGCTGATTACGCTCAAATCTAACGCCATCATCACAACTTTTATTGCGCTTCTCGCAACATCAAATGTCACAGACATCGGATCGGGCTTCGCCAAACTGCACGTACCACAAAAACTCAGTCTGCTATTTCTTTTCACATGGCGTTACATCCACGTAATCCTCGAAGAATACAAACACCTGTCCACCGCCGCAACGCTGCGCGGATTTGTACCTACTACCAACAGCCACACCTACAAAACCTATGCAAATCTCATTGCAATGGTGCTTGTAAAAAGTCACGACAGAGCAGAACGTGTTTCCAATGCCATGAAACTCCGCGGTTTCAACGGCACATTTCACTCCCTGTATCGTACGCAGGCACAATCCACCGATGCAGTAGTCGCTGCGATCATTGTATTCCTCGGAACAGCGCTGTTTGCTGCCGACTATTTTCAGCTTACGGAGTTACTCTAATGACCACCCCATTGCTTTCCCTTAATGACATCCACTACACCTACGCAGGCACCACTATACCAGCGCTCACAGGGGCCAATTTAGAGCTATTCCCCACTTCCCGACTCGGAGTGCTCGGACACAACGGGAGTGGTAAAACAACACTTTTCCTCGCAGCAATGGGGATTCTCACGCCCAACAAAGGCACCATCACTTACGCAAATGCTCAACTCAAAGCAGAAAAAGATTTCAGAACCCTGCGCGCAGAAATCGGCTACCTGTTTCAACGGTCAGATGATCAACTGTTTTCTCCCACCGTCATAGACGACGTAGCGTTCGGCCCCTTGAATCTCGGGAAAACACCAGAGCAGGCTCTACACATTGCAGCAGAAAAACTTTCACTCGTGGGGCTAAAAGGGTTCGAAAATCGCATCACCCACAAGCTTTCCGGTGGTGAAAAAAAAATGGTCGCCCTTGCCTCTGTATTGGCAATGCAACCCAAAGCACTACTGCTAGACGAGCCTACAAATGACCTTGATCCCGACACACGGGAGCGGCTCATACACATTCTCAAAGACCTCGACATTGCTCTCTGCATTATCTCGCACGACTGGGATTTTCTCGACAGAACATGTGCCAGCTTTCTTAGTGTCGAAAACGGTGAAACCAAGGCCTCCGAGTTCATCCCGCACACACATGTCCACACGCATCAAGGTGGAAACGTCACTCACAAACACGAATAGCCGTTGGTTAGTGTTTATGTTGTCTTCGACGAACCTGCGGTGCTTACCTCCGGCGGCCAAAGACCCTTGTTGAAAACAAGGTCCTCTGGACTCTCCAAAAACTTTTATTATGCGAAGAACTCCCGTAGGTAATTTTCTCACGCGGCTTAACTTTACTGACTTGAATAGCAAAAAGGGCAATTCTTCACATGAAGGACTGCCCTTTTTTTATTTCATAAAAGGTAGTGGGGCATAAGCCGCGAGGTTAAAGAAAACAACGAGCGACTATCGCATAATAAAAGTTTTTGGAGATTTTTAAGAACCTTGTTCCAACAGCGGTAGCCGTTCTCGAGGTACGAGAGATTACGGATAGCGACAGTGAAACAGGTTCTTGAAGTCCCACTGACAAGCGCCGTCGGAGACCAATCTCCAAAAGGCTCACTACGTGGTTCCCTTGGCCTTTGCAGCCGCTGCTGCATTTTCGTCAGTAATATTCTGTGCCGCTGCCGAGAGATCTTTTATTTCTTCTGGGGTTAGCTCGGACCCCTCTGGTACATGCACTCCGACTGTCGGACGCGCAAATTCGATACCTTCTTCTTTAAATATCTCGCGCATTTTATCGTATACAATTTTTCTAATACTCCACTGCCCACCTGGTACCGTCATAAACTTCACACGCATCCGCAGCCCGTACTGTTCGATGGATTTCACACCTTGTGACTTGATGTCATCGAGGAGTAAAGCATCAAGTGCAGGATCTTCACGCACTTCTTTGTTGATACGCTTCATAATTTTTTTGATCTTGTTTACGTCCGTGTCGAACGGAACGAGATACGGCAACTTCATGATGGCAAAACCACGGGACATGTTTGTCACAAACCCAATGGTTCCAAATGGAACAATAAAGAGCGACCCACGCGGATGCCGCAGCTTCAAGGCTCGGATAGATATTTCTTCCACTGTTCCCATGGAATTACCCACCTGAATGTAGTCATTCACACGAAACGCATCATCCATAAGAAAGAATATGCCTGAGATAATATCTTTTACGAGGGTCTGTGCCCCAAAACCGATTGCAAGGCCGAACACACTGGCACCAGCGAGCAGTGGAGTGATGTCTATACCGAGTGATGAAAGGATAATGAGCGACACAACAATAAGCAAAAAGCCGAACAGGAACTTTCGGAACAATTGAAGAAGAGTTGCGAATCTGTCACCGCCCGCACTACCACCTCCGTCACTGGATTCCGATCCGTCTATATTGTGTCCGCTAATTTTTCGTTCAATTGCGACGCTGATTAACGCCCAGATAATGTAGGACACAACAACGGTGAACAGTATGCCTATGAAAGAACGTGCCGTATCCAGCCCAACTCGAACCGGAACGCCCCACACGAAAAGCAACCCCATGAACAGTAACAAAAAAATGCCTACACGGAAGCTGGCTCTAAGAATATTTCGAAACCGTTCGGGTGTAGAAATATGCGTGCTGTGCACTTCTTCTATGCCATCTGCATGTTCTTTCTCATCAGCTACTGTTTTCTCATTTGTAGCTTCTGAAGTCTCTTCAGTAGATGAGGCATCCCTAGCGGCAGAAGTCTGGTCAGTGCTTACATCGCCTTCTGCTGCCTGCTCAGGCGCTGTCTCTTTTTCTGCACAACCAGTATCTGCAACAACATCTCCTTCTGACTTTAAGGACATACCACTCATGCAGTCCACAAGCTGCTGTGCAAGCCAGTTTGCTATACAATACGTTGGCACACTCAATAAGGTCGCAATGGCTGGAATAACAGCACTGGAGCCTCGCACCATCAAGACAACTAGCCAACACAGCCAACCGAGAAACAATGCCGTAATAAGCATTATATGCCATATGCCAGCAATCTGGTATCGCAACGAACCTTCTTGCGCATTCTCTCGCAAGGCTTCTGTACCGTTTTTTGCTTCCCATACAATAAGCAATGAAATACCGCACACAACGACAAAACTGGTAATCGCAAGTGAAAGTAGATACCAACGCTCTGCTTCACCTTGCAACAAAATGAGAAATGAAATTAGCAAGCCAAGAGCACCTATCCGGCTTATCCATTGCGTCCACTTATAAATTGTCAAAGCTGTTTCGTTTGATAACGGAAGATAACGGAGCCCTTCTGCCTTTGGAACCAGTACAAAGCGGGAAACAAGCCCCGTTAAATCCACCAGCAGCACAGCAATAAACCATGATGCAATTATGGGCTTTGCCGCACTGCTTTGTTCATAATAAACAAGATACAGTCCGAGGATTACCACACTGGAAAGCATAATTCCCAGCAGATCTAGACCGGCCCGTAAAAAGAGCCGAAGAACTTTTTTAAAAAAGCCCCACTCCTTCGGCGTTGTTTCAATAAGTTGTCGTAACCGTCGGGTCTTTCTACGGTACAGCAGGCGCACTGCTATCCACACACAAGTGAGTAAGGCAATGCCCCTTGCCAAGTTGGCTATTGGCACCTTACCGCTGCCGCTTACTGCTTTGAACACTATATCTGGTATATCTTGAGCTGTTTGTGCGGCATCTCCGAACAGATAATCAAACCTGTCATGCACTCGAGAAAGCCTCGCATTAAATGTTAACGCAAGGTTTTTATCGTTTTTTGTAGCAGCAGATGCTGCCGCTTCTTTACGTAGCTCATCAAGAAGCAACGCACGCACCTGCTCGTCACTCATACCCGCAAGAATGGCATCCACCTGAGAACTGGACGCATTGGCGGGAATCTGCGGTATTTTCTCTGCTGCCCTACTCACGTTGACCAGCAGACAGCCAAGTAAAATCAGTACCAATGCAATGCAAATTTGATGTCGTATACTCACGGGCGCTCTCCTAGTATTATCCTGTAAGCATACTCTTTTTTTACCTGTTATTCCTATGACATAAAAAAAGAGTAGAGCCTGAAGGCTCTACTCTTTATATCTTTCAATAGTTACATTGGCATGAACCCAATGTTACCTATTTCTTTTTTAGCGGCTTGCCACAACACTGTAACGGTACTGAGCACCTCTGCTCTACTTCGCCGTCTGTCTTGCATCCGCAGCTTTTCTCGATCTTAATCTCTAAATGGCATGACGAACAATAATACACGTCGCCTTTTTTCATTTCGCTACAAACAGCCATAAAAACCCTCCTTAGAATTGAGAGCAGTGTAGCACATTCGAGCTAAGTACGTTGTGTATATCTTTAACGGCTATGCAAACAGCTTTTTCTTAGCATCATTCCACACCATATCAGGAGTAATGGAATGCATACAGTTAAAATGCCCTTTAGGACATGTTTTAGGGCCATGCAAACCGCACGGGCGACATCTAATGTCTGTTTCGAGAACAGTGGAAGTCTCTCCACGCGGGAAGAATCCAAGTTCACGAACGGTAGGACCAAAAATAGCTGTTACAGGAGTCCGCTGTGCCCACGCAAGGTGCATAGGGCCGGAGTCGTTTGACACATAACAGTTCAGCTTATTCAAATATGCAGCCAGCTGCACCAATGTAAGGGCACCGGAAAGATCAATAAGCCTGTCAGAATCCTGTGTACCGCTCTTATCAATAACTTCCTGAGCCATTGATTCTTCGCCCGGTCCGGCAAACACCATAACCTGCGCACCCGCATCAATGGCTTTCGCAACCACATCCGCATAGTACTCAGCAGGCCAGCGTTTTGTTGCCCACACAGACCCGGGATGAACCCCGAGCACTGGAGAGTCAATATGCTTACTCCAGAAGACATCAACTTCATCATACGCTGATTGCGGCAACACCATTTCCGGCCAGTCGAGAATTTTCGTAATAGAAAGTGGCGTTACAAGCTGCATGAGTCTGTCAATTTCTTCCAGCTCTGGAAATTTTCTATCCACAGTTGTGGTGTAGAGCCAGTTATTAAACCGAGGTTTGTTGTAACCGATACGGGTATGAGCAGATGTCCACCGCGCTATCACACCGCTTCTCAGGCTGGTATGAGCAGAAATCCATAACGAATATTCTTTTTTTGCAAGTTCACGACCGTAGGACATGGCAGCGAAAATAGATTTCTGTGCTCCGCGCTTATCGTATCCATAAACATTGTCCAGTTCCGGCTGAGCAGTAAAAAGAGACTCCACGCCCTTACGGACATAGAAATCTATCGGAGAATCTGGAAATGCAGCCTTTACTGTCCGTATAAGCGGAAGCGTTAAAACAGCATCTCCGAGAAAAGCGGTATTCCAGATACCTATTCTGCCCATTTAGTTGTCCCCTTGTACCAGCTCATTAGCAATCCAGCGTGTCGCAGCAGAGAGATCTTTAGCAACGGCAAGTGTCCATCCATTCTCGGTTGAAACAGTCACGTATCCTGTTGTCTCGTCAATTTCAGGAAGTTCCAGCCTCAGGCGTTCTTTTTCGCCTTTACCTGTGAGAACAAGAATAGATGCTGCTAATCCGGCATTTTTCCCAAGATCAACATCCGCTTGCTTATCACCGATCATAATGGACTCTTCCGGCAATAATCCATACATATCTTGAAGCTGCGTCCACATACCGGTAAGTGGCTTGCGGCAAGTGCATTCATCCTCAGGTGCGTGCGGACAAAAGACTGTATCTTCGATCAGAGCGCCGAACAGTTCTGTAAGTTCATCAAGCCGAACAGTGCACGCGTGCAGATCATCTTCAGTAAAATATCCACGCCCAATACCGGACTGGTTGGTGAGAACATACATGCGCATACCTGCCTGCTGAAGCGCGGCAAGAGCTCTGCCTCCTTCCGGAACAAGCTCTACGCCATCCGGATCAGAGAGGTAATGTTTGTCTACAATCACTGTACCGTCACGATCAAGCAGTATATTTTTAATCTGCGCCATTTATTTTTTCCCTGAGCTTCTGTTATCAGTTATGCTAGAATAGCGTTCGCGACTCTTTCGCACGGCATTCAGTTTTTTGCAAGAAAATGAGAAAGAGATCACATCTTGTATAACGGCAGAATGATAGCTGAACTGTCTAGCATATTTTTCTACAATATATTTTTTTTGCATCGTTAAAATATTGCTATCTTGTTAGTAAGTTAATAATCAGTACTTGCACTCGCGGGCAAATGGCAGACCGGTCACTTATATGCAGGCCTCAAGCCTTATGGGCACAAACATTCCATTAGACTCTTGACGCAACAAGAAGCACGACACAAAATGCTAAGCACGTTTCAAAAAAATAAGCCCTGCGACAACAGTACGGTAACTACCTATCGATATCTATATGAACACCGTACGATTTATTTAATCTATCTGAAGGAACTACATGTTTGAGTTAATAACCGCCGTAACATTTTCGATCGTCGTTTCGGCTACATGCTCTATTGCTGAGGCTGTTTTATACTCCGTTCCGTGGAGTCATATTGAACGGCTTCGTAGCTCCGGTTCTAAAGCCGGCAATCTGCTATTTAAACTCCGTAGTGATGTGGAACGCCCTATCACTGCCATCCTTACACTGAATACTGTCGCCAACACTGCTGGTGCTACGCTGGCTGGGGCCGCATTCACCAAAGTGTACGGGGCAGAATACATGCCATATTTTGCAATCGGATTTACGGTAAGCATCTTACTTTTTTCAGAAATACTGCCTAAAACACTCGGAGTATCATACGCAAACCAGATAAGCAGGTTTATTGCAAAACCATTAAACTATATCGTTCTTGCGCTTGGTCCGATAATTTACATATGTTCATGGATGACGCATAAACTTACACCTTCTCATAAAGGGCCGAACGCCACTGAAGATGATATCCGCGCAATCGTAACCATGTCCCGTCGTGCAGGAGAAATCGAACCTAGCGAAGCTATCTCTATCCAGAATATTCTTTCACTCGATAACAAGCACGTGAATGAAGTTATGACTCCGCGCACAGTAACCTTCACCCTGCCAGCAGATCTTACTGTAAAAGAAGCGCAGCAAAAGTTAAACATCAAGCATCACAGCCGTATTCCTGTGTATGCTGAAGATAATGAAGATATTGTGGGCATTGTTATGCGCCGCTATATATATGAAGAACTTGCTGCGGGTCGAACTGAAACAAAGCTTTCAGAACTCATGCGTCCTGTGCATTTTGTGCTCGATTCAGTCACACTTGATAAAGTACTTAGAAACTTTCTTGAACGCAGAGACCACCTCTTTGTTGCCATTGACGAATATGGCGGCATAAGCGGTGTTATTTCACTTGAGGATGTGCTTGAAGAAATTCTTGGTAAAGAAATTGTGGACGAAACCGACCGCATTGATGACATGCAACTTCATGCAAGAAATAAAAGAAAACAGCTAGGTAAAGGTAAATTGATTACGCGCTAATAGTAATGTATATCATTTTATACCAGAAGACTAACAGGCGTATTCAAGCGCCCTGTTTATGCCGCTGCACATCTTTTTAAGGCATATAAACAGGGCGTAGCATTCCGATACCCAAAAACTATTTGTTGCAATGAACCACCAAACCAATTATTCGAAAAAGGCATCTGAACCGGGGGAGAAAGGCTCAGATAGCACAGGACATTTCTGTCCATAAACTCGACACTGTCAGGAGACACTATGGCAAAGAAAAACGGCAAAAGCGTATATATTGCTGCCCTGCTTCTTTTTTTAGGAGGCCTTGGGTATCTGCTTTTCACCGGTTTTTCACAGAACAGCGTATACTTCCTGGAAGTTTCTGAAGCATTAGCTATGACGCCGGACCAGCTTGGTTCTGCCCGACTTTTCGGTACTGTTAAGTCTGGTAAAATTGAGCGACATGAGGAGGGTCTAGGTGTAACCTTCATTCTTGAAGATGCTAATGATAAGAAGCTTGTATTGCCTGTTGTATACAATGGCGTTGTACCGGACACATTTAAGGCCGGTGCTGAAGTCATTATTGAAGGTAATATCGATAACGCCACAAAGGCGTTTCAGGCGCGTACACTGATGACTAAATGTCCATCGAAATACGAAAAGAAAAACAGGGAATAACCGGCTGCACATCGGTTGTACTTCACCTGTATTACTTCCCCCACGTCGCCGTTTATCGGCTGAAGGAGCATTATGCATCTCTTAGCATTTTTGCTGCTGGTGGCGTCTTTGCTGTTTGCCATTGGCTTCGGCACTGCCGCTGCGTTGCAGATTTGGCAGGGACGCTCTACCCTGCTGCATTGGATCGAAAAATCACAGATGATGATCACAACTCTCATCACTGTGAGCTCATTCATCCTTCTCTGGGCACTGGTTAATTTTGATTTCTCTAACTACTATGTATCAAGTTATACCAGTCTCGACCTTCCACTCTTCTACCGCATAACCGCCTTCTGGGCTGGTCAAGCTGGCTCCTTGCTCTTTTGGGCATGGTCTGTAGCTTTATGCGGCATCATTTTTCTTTACACTAACGCGTACAAGGCACTTTCAGACGGCACTAAAATGTGGTTCTGGATGCTGTTCCTTACGTTTATCGGTTTCTTCTTATTCCTGTTAACCACATGGTCCAACCCGTTTGCACTTATCAGCCCAGTTCCTGCTGATGGTAACGGCTTGAACCCATTGTTGCAGAACCCGGGTATGATTTTTCATCCACCACTTCTGTTCCTTGGTTACGGTGGTTTCACCATTCCTAGTTGTCTCGCTCTCGCTCAGGCTCTTAACAGAAGCCAACATGACGAAGGAAGCTGGACAGACGCATCCCGCAACATGATTCTGTTTGCGTGGCTAACCCTTACCGCAGGTATTATCCTCGGTTGCTGGTGGTCATACATGGAACTTGGTTGGGGTGGTTACTGGGCATGGGACCCTGTAGAAAACGCATCACTTATCCCTTGGCTCGTAGGGTCTGCATTCCTGCATACCTCTGTTATCGAATCACGCCGAGGCAAGTTGCACAGAACAAACACCTTCCTTGTTGCACTTACAACCATTTCTGCTGTGTTTGCGACCTACCTTGTACGTAGTGGTGTTGTTGAATCCTTACATGCATTCGGTGACGGTGGCGTTGGTACTCCATTGCTCATCTTTATTATTTTCTTTACCGCTCTGTCCTTGTTTGCGGCAATAACCAGCAAGAACCCTAAAGCAAAACCAATGGCTGAACTCTTCAGCCGCGAAGGCTTACTTCTGGTTGCGGCATGGTTCCTTATTGCGATTGGCGCTATCATCCTCATTGCTACAATGTGGCCGGTGTTCTCCAAATTCTTTACAAGCAACCCGCAGGGACTTGATCAGAACTTCTACAACAAAGTCTGTATGCCACTGGCTGCAATCATCTCCGTACTGTTGATGCTCTGCCCGTGGATGAAATGGAACGGCGGTGTTAAGAGTGCAACCATGCTCGGCACTGCTGTCGGCGTATTTATCGCCACTGGCGTGGGCATGTATGTTGCCGGATACCAGATTCCTGTTTCCATTCTTGCTGTAGCGTCCGCTGCTGCATGTATTGTAGGCATTGTCTTGCTGTTTGCTACAGACGCATCTGTACGTAAAAGCAACCGTGCTATCGGCGCATACGGCGTACACATCGGTGTTGCACTTATCGTTATCGGTATTGCATTTTCCGGCTCGTACAAGCAGGAAATTCAGACTCAGATCAGTCGTAACGAAACCGTGACTCTTGATCAGTACACATTCAAATACAAACAATTGTATGAAGGTGAAGCAAAAGAATATGTCTTCCTGCAAGCTGAGATTGATGTTTATGAAGACGGCAAACTAGTCGGAACGCTTGAACCTCAGCGTCGCCTCTACAATAAATTCGGCAAGGACAGATCCTTCGCAGAAGTATCCATTATCCCGTCCTTTGGCGAAGAGCTTTACTCTTCTCTCTTAGGTGCAGACGCTCAGGGTAACATTACTGTTACATTGAGTATTGAACCGATGGTTAACTGGTTCTGGATTGGTGGTACGCTTATGTGTCTCTTCCCGTTCATCGGATTTACCAGATTCCGCAAATCTGAAAAGGTAACGGATGCTGCTTAAACTGGACAAGGTTGCCAAATTTTACGGCAACCGTCTGATTATCAAGAATGTTTCCTGCACCATAGAACCGGGTACAGTTACGATACTGGCCGGTCCCAACGGTGCGGGCAAATCGACCTTGCTTAAGATTATGGCAGGTCTTTCCGAGCCTACGGCCGGAGAGGTTGAGCTTACAGTAGAAAACAACAGTATTGGGTATGTGGGTCATCAAACTTTCATTTATCCAGACTTGTCAGCACTTGAAAACTTGTCGTTCTGGTCTTCCCTTCACGGGCAGAAGAATGACGAAGAAACGCTGCTTGCCGCACTGGATCGAGTGGAGCTTAAACGCTTTGCTTTTGAACGCGCAGGCTGTTTTTCACGCGGCATGGCGCAGCGTTTAAATCTTGCCCGTGTCTTCTTGCTTCAGCCGTCCCTTATTCTGCTCGACGAGCCGGGTACTGGGCTGGATGTCCGTTCTATGGCCATCCTACACAACGAAATTGCTGCTGCAAAAGAACGCGGTGCGGGGCTTGTGTGGATAAGCCACTCAGTCGCTGCTGACCTTGTGCGCGCCGATAAAGTACTCGCCATTCGAGATAAGAAGGTTGAATACTTTGGTGAAGCACAGGACTATACACCGGAGGCGGTATGTTAAAAGCTGCTGTTTCCATTGCTGCTAAAGACCTGAAACTTGTGCTCGCACGAGGAACAGGACTTATTCAAGCGCTTCTACTTGGCTTACTGCTTATCTTTGTATTCAGTTTGTCGCAGCAGATTGGTGAAAAAATGAGTGCACAGGCTGCTGCTGCCATCTTCTGGTTGGCATCAGTGTTCTGCCAGGTACTTGTCTTTAATACATTATTCAGTTTGGAAGAACAAAACGGCGCACGATTTGGCCTGCTCCTTTCCCCTGCCCCTGTGCAGGCGGTATGGATCGGCAAAGGAATCGGCGGGTTCGTTCTTCTGTTATGTGCTCAGGCGGTATTTTTACCGGCAACGATTGTATTCCTTGGTCAATCTGTATCCGAATTATGGCATATAGGGCTGGCAATGGTTGTTGCCATTGACCTTGGATTAGTTTTGCTTGGTGCTCTGCTTGGCGCACTCTCACAGGGACAGGCTGCTAAAGAGTCCTTACTCTCTATCATTCTGTTCCCATTGCTTATTCCTATTCTACTTGCAGGCGTGCGTATCGGGTCTGCTGCTTTTTCTGGAATCATTCCAGAAGGATTCGGCGACTGGCTAGGCATTGTTTGTGCGTTTGATGCGCTGTTTGGCGCTGCGGGGCTTTTGCTCTTCGGCTATATTTACAGCGGCGAAGAATAGGGTTGATGACAACACCGCACAAGTTGCGTTGAGTTGTCCCACCCTCACAAGGAAAGACTTTGTCAGTTACTGACTGTTTTGCTATAAAATCAGGCAGTCAGACATGCAGATAACAGTTACAGAGGATATGATGCGAACAAAATGGATAGCACCTGTGGCGCTTTTAGCCGCACCCGCGATGGCATTATGCCAGTACCTCATCTACCAGTATGCCCCTGTCGAACAGGTTATGGGCATTGTGCAGAAGGTGTTTTACACCCACTTGCCACTGGCATGGTGGTCACTCTTCAGCTTCTTCTGTGTATTCATTGCTTCCATTCTGTATTTGAAAACCCGCAAGCGCTTCTGGGACAACGTCGCAGCAGCATCAGCAGAAGTGGGTGTTCTTTTCAGTGGATTGGCTTTGGTTACCGGCATGATCTGGGGACGACATAGCTGGGGTGTTTGGTGGACATGGGACCCGCGTCTCACCACTACACTTGTTATGTGGTTCGTATACGCAGGTTACTTAATCCTGCGCTCTATGTCTCTTTCAACAGAACGTAAGGCTGTGGTCAGCTCCGTTGTCGGTATAGCCGCCTTCATTGATGTACCACTTGTTTTCCTTTCCGCTCGCTTATGGCGCTCTATTCACCCTGCTGTATTCAACAGCAAAACGGGTGGGCTGGAGTCGGAAATGAAAATTACTGCAATTGTCTGTGTTATCTGCTTCGGTCTTATCTGGGCTACCCTTGTGGGCATCCGCTCATCACAAATGGCTCTTTCAGACCGCATAGATAACCTGACAACTCACGACGAAATATAACCATCTGAACGAATAAGGCACATAAGGTATCCATCATGGAAAGCTCTAATTTGCTCCTCATGACTAACGTAGCAGTGGTTGTCAGTGCAATCTGCTTCGGTCTTATCTGCGCCGCCCTTGTGGGTATTCGTTCTTCACAGGTGGCTCTTACTGACCGTATTGAAAAGTTAACATCACACAAATAAATATCAACGCCTGAATTTACTAGGCACTCAAGGAGATTCATCATGGAAAGCTCCAACTGGCTCCTCATGGCTAACGTTGCAGTATGGGTAGGCATTGCAGGCTACCTCTTCTTTATCGCACGCAAACATTGCGAGCTGAGCAAACGTGTTCGTCAAATGGAGTTACTGAATGACTAATGCTCCAATGAAGCAGCCAACATCGGTTGCCAAAATATTCATTGCTGCAATCTTGTTAGGGTTTGTAGTGATGCTTGTAACCTCCGGTGTGTATCGTACAAAACACCCGAGTCTGACAAAATTTGTTCAGGTTCGTAACGATAATTCCGGCGAAGCAAAAACAGACAACTCAGCACACATTGCAGACCTTATGGGTAAACTCAAAAGCGACGCAAACAATGTTAAGCTGATTGAAGAAATTGCTCAGCACTTCATGGAAAGTAAAGAGTACAGTCAGGCACGTAAGTTTATCCAGCGAGGCATTGTAGCCCAGCCGAACAACGCGCACCTGTTCTACATGCTCGGCATGGCTAACTTCAAGCTGGAGAGCTACACCAAGGCGGCCAAAGCCTTTGAGACCTCTCTTACGCTTGCAGAAGATCCTTCCGCACGTTATAATCTAGGAGTACTACTTAAGTACTATCTGGATAAACCGGCAGAAGGAATTGAACAGTTCCGAAAAATTGTTGAATCATCTGCTAATAAAGATCTTAAAGCCGCTGCGCAGAAAGAACTCGATGATAAATAAAACTACACAGATACTATAACGCACAAAGCGCATTGCACTTGCAATGCGCTTTTTTTATACCCGTGACGTGCCGTGCACGTATCGTATTTGTCTCATGCTGTATCAGATAATTTTTTTAAAATTTTATGGTACAGTGCCTATGGATTCGGTTTCGCTACTAATAAAAAGTATAATCAACCGTTGACAGAGACTCAAAGAGCGCATACGCTAACGGGATTACCTAAAGTACCATTCGCCTAAACACACTAGGTAAGAACGTACTGAACTACAGGCCGGTTAACTGCGTGAATTTACGCGACTGTGGCCTTTTTTAATAGCTACCCAAAACTTATTTGGAGACCCACACCATGAGCGTAATCTTAGGCAAAGCACTGACTTTTGACGACGTGTTGCTTCTTCCTGGTTATTCTGAAGCCACGCCGGATCAGGTGGAAATCTCCACCAAGCTCACAAACTCCATCGCACTGAACATTCCGCTTATTTCAGCAGCAATGGATACTGTCACCGAATCTGAAATGGCCATCGCAATGGCTCGACACGGTGGCATCGGTGTTGTTCACAAAAACATGCCGCTTGAGCAGCAGTGCCATGAAATAGAAAAGGTTAAAAAGTCCGAATCTGGAATGATTCTTGATCCTGTGACTGTTGAGCCTACCCTGACAATCACTCAGGCTCTCGAAGTCATGTCCAATTACAGAATTTCCGGCCTTCCTGTCGTTCAAGACGATAACCTCGTTGGTATCATCACCAACCGTGACGTTCGTTTTGTTGACAACCCTGACGACACACTCGTATCTGAGATGATGACTAAAGATAAGCTTGTGACTGTCCCTGTGGGTACCACCCTTGAGCAGGCTAAAGAACATTTACACAAGCACCGTATCGAAAAACTGCTCGTTGTTGATTCTGACAACCACCTGCAGGGCATCATCACCATGAAGGATATTGAGAAAGAAATTAAATATCCAAAAGCATGTAAAGATGGAAACGGTCGCCTCCGTGTTGCAGCAGCACTCGGCGTTGGTGCAGATTGCATAGAACGCGCCCAGTTACTGCTCGACGCAGGCGCTGACGTACTCGTTCTTGACTCTGCCCATGGTCACTCTCTTAACATTCTGAAAGCTGTAGAATCTATTCGCACCTCCTTCCCTGATGCGCAGATTGTTGCAGGTAACGTTGCTACCTACGAAGGTGCAAAAGCTTTATTCGAAGCTGGCGCAGACACCGTTAAGGTTGGCATCGGCCCTGGCTCTATTTGCACTACTCGTATTGTTGCGGGCGTTGGTGTTCCTCAGGTTACAGCCGTACAGGAATGCGCAAAAGCAGCCAAAGAATTTGGTCGTCACATCATTGCGGATGGCGGCATCAAATATTCAGGCGATATTGTAAAAGCTCTGTGCGTTGGCGCATCTTCAATCATGGTCGGCTCTCTCTTCGCTGGTACTGACGAATCCCCGGGTGAGACTGTTCTCTATCAGGGCCGTCGTTACAAAAATTACCGCGGTATGGGGTCCATTGATGCAATGAAAGCCGGTAGCTCTGACCGCTACTTCCAGGAAAAGAGCAAAAAGCTTGTTCCTGAAGGCATTGTTGGACGCGTACCGTACAAAGGCCCTGTACAGGACTCCATACACCAGCTCTTAGGTGGCCTTCGTGCCGGTATGGGCTACATTGGCGCAAAAACTATTGTTGACATGCCTGAGGTTTCCAAAATGGTGGAAATTTCTGCTGCAGGTCTTCGTGAATCTCATGTTCACGACGTTATCATTACGAAAGAAGCTCCCAACTACCGAGTTGAGAACTAATATTTCTTTTTAGAGGAAATTATGGACGCACTTAGCAAAGTCATTATTGTTGACTACGGCTCTCAGTTTACACAGCTTATTGCTCGTCGCGTACGCGAAGCAGGCGTATACTCTGAAATTCATCCTTGCATCGTAACAGCCGAAGAAGTCAAAGCAATGAATCCTTCCGCTGTTATTCTTTCCGGTGGTCCTTCAAGCGTAGGCGACGTTGACGCTCCTACCCTTGATATGGGTCTGCTTGAACTCGGTGTACCAGTACTCGGTATCTGCTACGGCATGCAGTTGCTCGCTCATAATATGGGTGGCCTGCTTGCAAGCTCTGAAACCCGTGAATACGGTCCTGCAGATTTCAACATGACTGCAGACTGCCCTCTCTTTGCTGACCTCAACCGTGAAGAATCCCTACGTGTATGGATGTCTCACGGCGATCAGGTTAAAACTGTTCCGCCTTGCTTCGAAATTATCGGTTCCACCGAAACTCTCGAAGTTGCAGCAATGGCATGCGTTGAGAAAAACATCTACGCGCTTCAGTACCACCCGGAAGTACATCACTCCGAAGGTGGCGACATTATGATCAACAACTTCCTCTTCAAGATCGCAGGCATCAAACCAGACTGGACTATGTCCGGCTTTATTGAGGCTGTTATCAACGATTGTCAGGAAACTGTTGGACCTGAAGGCAATGTTGTTTGTGGCCTCTCCGGCGGCATTGACTCTACTGTTGTTGCTGTTCTTCTGAACAAAGCAATCGGTCACCGTCTCCACTGCATCTTTGTTGACAACGGCCTTATGCGTCAGAACGAAGTTGAAGAAGTTTCCAGCTACCTGCGCGAACACTTCGACCTCAACCTCACTGTTGTTGACGCACGCGACCGCTTCTTGTCCAAACTTGTAGGCGTTGAAGATCCTGAGACAAAACGTAAAATCATCGGCTACGAATTCATCGAAGTATTTGATGAAGAAGCAACCCGTATCGATAACGTAAAATTCCTTGCACAGGGTACACTCTACCCTGACGTAATCGAATCTATCTCTCACAAAGGCCCTTCTGCAGTAATCAAAAGCCATCACAACGTTGGCGGCCTGCCTGAAGATATGGAACTTAAACTCATCGAGCCGCTTCGCGAGCTTTTCAAAGATGAAGTACGTAAAGTTGCTATCGAACTCGGCATGCCTGATTCCGTAGTTTGGCGCCAGCCTTTCCCTGGTCCAGGCCTTGCCATCCGCATTATCGGTGAAATTACCGATGAACGTCTCACTATTTTGAGAAAAGCAGACAAAATCGTACAGAACGAGTTGACTGCATCCGGATGGTATCGCAAAGTGTGGCAGGGCTTTGCTGTTCTGCTGCCGCTTAAGACTGTTGGGGTTATGGGCGACGACAGAACCTATGAAAACGTTATTGCCCTTCGTATTGTGGATAGTGTAGATGCCATGACAGCGGACTGGGCACGCCTTCCTTCTGAACTTCTGGAAAAAATGTCCAGTCGTATCATTAATGAAGTTAATGGCATTAACCGCGTTGTATATGACATCTCATCCAAGCCACCGAGCACTATCGAGTGGGAATAAGCCAACCTTAGCTAATTGGGCGTGACTGCATGTTTGGAATCGGTACTACTGAAATACTGGTTATTCTTGTTGTAGCACTTATTGTGCTGGGTCCTAAGAGTTTGCCAAAAGTGGCTCGTACACTTGGGAAAGGTCTTGCGGAATTCCGCCGTGTCTCTACTGACTTTCAGCGTACTATCAACACTGAAATCGCTTTAGATGACCACGCAAAAGAGAAGAAAGCTGCTGAAAAGAAAATTTTCGGTGATGAAAACTCTAAAGTGGAAGCAGCACCTGCTCCTGAACCGGCTACTGAGCCATCAACTCCGGACTCTACCGGAAACCTTGCAGTAGCTCCTGATAATGCAGAAGCTCAGCCAGTAGCTGAGAATGCTGCCAAGAAGACCGAGAAGGAACAGGCGTAATGAGCGTTGATAAAAAAGATGACGCTCAGCCTTCTGAAGCAGACGAAACAACTTCCAGCAACAAGCACAACGAAGACGTCGAGTCTTCCAGTAAGATTGATGCTTCTGATGTGCGCAAAGAGGGAAGCGATGATTCTGACCCTTCTGCTGAGATGAACCTCTCAGACGGTCCTCGTCCTGATCGCATTGAAGATCATGACGACGAAGATATTGATAACACCGCGTCCGAGGCACAAGCTGCCTCGGACGGCGGTGATTCTAATGAAAATGAACAGAAGTCTTCCAATGCCGTTACTCTGACTGATCGTATAGATGCGATGGAAGATGAGGACGAAGAAGACGAGGAAGAAGAGTCCATGACTCTCTTGCAGCACCTTGATGAACTGCGCGTGCGCTTAAAGCGCATAAGCTTTGCCATCATCATTGGCTGTCTTGCCTGTTACAGCTTTGCCGAGCAGCTTTTTGACTATTTGGTTCTGCCTATGGTTGCTGTAATGCCACCTGAAAGCTCTTTCATCTACACTGCGCCACACGAAGCGTTTGTGACCTATCTAAAAGTAGCCGCTCTGGCAGGATTTTTCCTTTCAAGCCCTTATATTTTCTATCAAATATGGGCATTTATTGCACCGGGACTATACGAAGAAGAACGTAAGTACATTGTACCAATCGCATTCTTCTCTGCTGCCTGCTTCATCGGCGGCGGCGCATTTGCCTACTTTATAGTGTTCCCGTTTGCTTTTGAATTTTTTATGAGCTTCAACACAGGGCACATTCAAGCAATGCTCAAGTTGAACGAATATTTAAGCTTCTCCATGAAGCTTATATTCGCCTTCGGCCTTGTCTTTGAAATGCCGCTATTTGCCTTATTCCTGAGCAGATTAGGAATTGTAACAGCAACTATGATGCGTAAAGTGCGTAAGTTTGCTATACTATTCTCATTTGTTCTGGCTGCTATCCTTACGCCACCGGATGTTGTATCCCAGCTTCTTATGGCGGGACCGTTGATGATTCTTTATGAAATCTCAATTGTCATCGCTGCTGTCTTCGGTAAACGCCGCCCTTCTGAGGAAGAAAGCGACGATAGCGAAGATGATGAAGCAGTGGCTGAGTCTTAACAGACTCCCTTCAACACTTTTTAGGTGTACTACAGGCCGGGCTTTTGCCCGGCTTTTAACCATCTACCGACTAAATCTGAGGTAAACGTATGACTCAACGTACCGCAACCATAACAAGAGACACTAGTGAGACCAAGGTAGCACTTACTCTTACTCTGGACGGAACCAGCAATGTAGATGTGAAAACTGGTTGGGGATTTGCCGACCATATGCTCACTCTTATCGCATTCTGGGGCGGATTTGATCTCCATATTCATTGTGACGGAGATTTACACGTTGATGCACATCATACACTCGAAGACATTGGCATCTGCTTTGGTAATGCTCTCCGCGAAGCTCTTGGTGACCGAAAAGGCATCAACCGCATCGGCATGGCTAAAGTACCAATGGACGAATCAATATCTGAAGTGAACATCGACATTTCGGGCCGCCCTTACCTTGTGTACCGAGGCGACGACTTACTTCCTCCTGTTATTGCTGGAGATGAGTCTGACCTGTGGCGCGAATTCTTTAAATCAGTAAGCTATGGTGCAAGAATAAACATGCACATTTCTTACCTTTATGGTAAAAATGGACATCACCTGCTCGAATCAGCATGCAAGGGCTTAGGACTGGCACTGCGTATGGCTGCTTCTTGTGATCGAAACCAACTACTCAGCACCAAAGGGAGTCTCGATTAATGCATAAACACCTTCGTCATACCGGACTTATTATTTGCCTCCTTGGCTTGTTCATGGTTGCCGGTTGCGCCAAAACAAAAGCACCTGCCCAGCTACCACCACTAGCTATGGGACTGGCCATGTTTACCCAGCCAACCAACACTGGGGACCTGCTTGCTGGATACATCCCTTCTGATCAGTTCAAAGTTTCTCCAGAAACTCTGGATCGATTGGATGCTGATTTTGATAAACTTTTGAGGACAGAAACTCGTCGCATATACACCAAAGGTGCGGCTGCACGTCAGTGTTACGAAATTGTCACTGCCCAGCGCAGCGAGAATCCTCTTAATGCGCTTAAGTTCTGGAATCAGATTGGCATATGTATGAAAACGGACGTTCTTATTATCCCGCAAGTAATTGACTGGACTCCTCGTGAAGGTGGCCAAATGGGCGCATTCCAGTCTGCTGGCGTTAATATGGACTTCTACGCACTGCGCGTTGATATTGAAGAGCCTTCTATCTCTCGTTTTCACTTTGAAGAAACCCAAGAAAGCCTTTCAAACAACCTTCTTAACGCTAAAAAATGGTTCCAGCGCAAAGGTCAATGGATCACCGCTGAACAACTTGCTGAAGAAGGAATGCGTCAGGCTATAACGGAGCTCGGTCTGTGATAATTTTTCCTGCTGTAGATATTAAAGGCGGACAAGCAGTTCGTCTTAAACAGGGTAAAGCCGATCAGGAAACAGTGTTTTCCTCCGATCCGGTAGCAATGGCAAAAAAATGGCAGGAACAAGGCGGTAAATGGCTCCATGTAATCGATCTTGATGGTGCTTTTTCCGGCGAACCAGTTAACCGTGAGCTTATCAAAAATATTTGCTCCAGTGTTAATATGCCTGTTCAACTTGGCGGTGGTATTCGTGATCTGGAAACAGCTAAAGCATATCTTGATGCTGGTGTTTCCCGTCTGATCATTGGAACAATCGCACTGACCGAACCAGAACTGTTCGGCTCTATCTGCAAAGCATTTCCGGGTAAAATCGGCGTGTCTCTTGATGCAGAAGGCGGCATATTAAAAACTAAAGGCTGGGTAGAAGACAGTGGCCTTACAATCTACGATGTTCTTCCACGCATGGAAGAGCAAGGCGTAGCATTCATCATCTACACCGACATTGATCGCGATGGTATGCAGACCGGAGTTAACCTCCCGGCACTTACCAAACTGGCACAGACCTCTTCTGTTCCAGTAATCGCAGCAGGCGGCGTCGCTACTCTTGATGATATCAAGGCGCTCTACCCGCTCACCAAAGAAGCCAACCTTGAAGGCGCTATTTCCGGTAAAGCTATTTACACCGGAACTCTTGACCTTAAAGAAGCTTCCGACTGGATTGCAACTCAAGACTAGCAATTCTATTCAACACAAATAAAAAAGCGAATCTGCATGCAGGTTCGCTTTTTTATTTACTCTTTACACGGCTATTGAGAGTAGTTATTACTTTTACTCATAACTTTCCATTGTATAACAGTTCATTTCCCCACAGGCGCGTATACTACAGCAGAAAACATTCAGCTAAAATCAGGCGCACAACATTATGAAACACATATTAGCCGCTGACATTGGCGGAACAAACAGCCGCTTTGCGGCATTTACTGTACATGGAAAAACAATAAGTCTTGACCGTAGCATTTGGCTTTCTACAAGTGCTGCGGATAGTTTTGTGCATTTACTGGAACTACTAGCAAGTTCCAACTTTGAACTACAACCGAACAAGGCAGACGCAGTAGTCTTTGGCGTTGCAGGGCCAGTTATAGATGGATTCAAATGTGACCCACCAAATATTGCATGGGATATTGATCTCAACGCAGTGCCCAAAAAACTCCGCTGTAACAATGCGTTATTGATTAACGACTTTCTTGCGCAAGCTTACTCAACATTTACTCCGGCTTTTGAAGATGCCATCGAAGTAATCCCCGGAGATCCTGTTCAAAACTGCCCTATTGCGATTATTGGGGCAGGTACCGGTCTTGGAAAATCTTTGCTCATACCAAATGGCACCGGAAAATATCTGCCCGTGCCGTCCGAAGGCGGGCATAGTGTTTTTCCGTTTACCACCAAAAAAGAAATTAAATACGCTGATTTTTTACGTGCAAAGCTTGGCTGCGATAAAATCATTCACGACTATGTACTCTCCGGCTCCGGTCTTGCTCATCTTTTTGAATTCCACACCGGTGAAATTGCACCATCTCATAAAGTGGTAGCACATTTTTCTGAATATCCAGTTGTCCTAGAGTGGTTTTCGAGATTCTATGGCAGAGTATGCCATAACTTTGTGCTTGATACTTTTGCACTTGGCGGTTTGTACATTACTGGTGGCATCGCCGCTGGGAATCCTGTAGTTATTAAACATAAAGAATTTGAAAAATCGTTCCGTGACTGCGAGCAATATCGCAATATGCTTTGCAATGTTCCTATAAAGCTTAATCAGAATGAAGAAGCCGGACTATGGGGAGCTGCTCAATACGGGGCAGACCATCTCATGCATAAAGCTACCCCACGCCCAACAGTCGAAGGATAATAACATGACAGCAATTCAGGCAAAGCGGATAGGCATCGTCACTACTATTGCATTGATACTTGCAACAGTCTGGTACTTCAATCTCACCGATTATCTCACACTTGAATACGTCAAAGCCAAACAAGATGCGTTTCGTATGCTGTATGGGGAAAACATGTTCCTCGTAGTAGGCGGTTTCGTCATCCTCTATATAGTTGTCACGGCCTTATCCATACCGGGTGCAGCAATAATGACGCTGGCTGCAGGTGGATTATTCGGGTTCTGGACAGCCCTTATTGCTGTCTCATTTGCATCAACTATCGGTGCAACACTCGCATGTTTTGCATCCCGCTATATTCTAAAAGACTGGGTTCAAAATACGTTCGGCAGTAAAATCACTAAAATCAATGAAGGCGTTAAAAAGGAAGGTGCGTTTTACCTCTTTACCTTGCGACTTGTGCCAATATTTCCATTCTTCGCAATAAACTTAGTAATGGGCATCACAAGTCTGCCTCTTCGAACATATTTCTGGGTATCACAGCTGGGAATGCTGCCGGGCACAGCTGTATTTGTTAACGCAGGCAAACAACTTTCCACTATTAATGATGTTTCAGACATCCTTCATCCTATCCACCTAATTTCCTTTGCCCTTCTCGGAATTTTTCCTCTTACCGCCAAATATCTTTTAAAATTTATCCGCACAGTAAAAGAAAGCAAATAACATGGCTGAATACGATTTTGATCTCATCATCATAGGTAGCGGCGCAGCCGGATTAACCATTGCGTCCGGCGCTGCACAACTTGGTGTTAAAGTTTTACTTATCGAAAAAGAAAAGCAGATGGGGGGCGACTGTCTGCATTACGGTTGCGTGCCTAGCAAGACTCTCATAAAATGCGCGAAAGTTCGTCACCAAATGTCCAAAGCAGAAAGCTACGGGCTTCCTACTCCAAAGCTTGACCCTGTCGATTTTTCAAAAATTTCAGCGCACATAAAATCTGTCATAGATACAATCCAACCGCATGATTCACCAGAGCGTTTTGAAAGTCTCGGTGCTATTGTACGCTTCGGCATTGCGTCCTTTACTGATGCACACACCATCGCCCTTGCACCGCAAGACGGCGGAACGCCAGAGCACATCTCCGGAAAAATTATTGTAATAGCAGCAGGCTCTACGCCATCCGCACCACCATTCAAAGGATTAGATCAAGTAGAATACCTCACCAATGAAACAGTCTTTTTTCAAAAATCATTACCGCCGACACTGACAGTACTCGGTGGTGGGCCCATTGCCGTGGAAATGGCACAGTCTCTACACCGACTCGGTTCTCAAGTAACCCTGCTCCAGCGTTCCGCCCATATTCTCTCAAAAGAAGACGCAGACATGGCAGAAATTGTTGAGCAATCTCTCCGCGAAGATGGCATCAAAGTCATAACCAACAGCAGTATTGAAGAGATCTCCAAAGACGGTACCCAAATCTCCGTCCATTACGGAACCAAAGAGCATCCAGCGCAAAAAGTCACCAGTGACAGTTTGCTCGTAGCTCTAGGCAGAACACCGTCAGTACATGCGCTTAATCTTGAGAATGCAGGCGTTGAATTTTCTAAAAAAGGCATTCCTGTTGACGGGAAAATGCGTACAAATATACCGCACATCTATGCTGTCGGTGACATAACAGGCAAATACCAGTTCACTCACGCCGCAGGGTACGAAGGTGGCATTGTTATCGCCAATGCTGTGTTCAAAATGCCACGCAAAGCCGACTACACGCTCATACCATGGGTAACGTACTGCGATCCGGAACTCGCCTCCATCGGCTACAACGAAAAACGCGCCCAAGATGCCGGAATAGAATACACCGTCCGTACAGAAGAGTTTGCATCAAACGATCGTGCGCTCGCTGAAAATCAGCCAGAAGGCAAGCTCAAGTTATTACAAAACAAGAAAGGGCGCGTCATAGGCGTTCAAATCGTCGGAATACACGCTGGGGAACTCATTAACGAATGGGTCGCCATCCTTGGTGGCAAAGTGAAGCTATCCACCTTAGCAGGCGCTATTCACCCGTACCCGACGCTCGGCGAAATCAACAAAAAAGTTGCCGGTTCCATACTCAGTGAAAAAATTTTCTCTCCGTTTACACGAAAGGTGCTCCGTACCCTGTTTAAATATCGCGGCAAAGCCTAAGGTAACTTTTAAATAATCGTAGGTATGTCTCCGAAGGCTCTCCGAAGGGCAAGGGCTGCCTCCACAAGGGACTGGCATCCATAATCACTCGTTCCTCGTGAACGCCTACTGGCGCAAGTACCTGCAAGGGGGACGCCCTCTTAACCGCGATTTTTTTGCGAACCACTTTCGCGAAATATAACGTCACGCGGCTTAACACCACTGACTTGAACAATGAAAAAGGGCTGTCTCTCATATGAGGGACAGCCCTTTTTTTATTCAAGGTGGTGAGGCGTAAGCCGCGTAAGAACATATTCAACGGCCTGTTCTCACGAATAAAAGTCTTTGGAGATTTTTAAGTTCTGCAATCACTCGTGCACCTTCATCAGAACGCCCACGAGTTTGGTCAGCTTTCTGTGCAACATCACTGGCGTTGCAAGCAATATCTAAAACAGTTTAGTTCATTTCATCAATGGAATGGTTGGTTCTGAGCTGCGGGAACTGATCATTGGCACCAGCTTCAATTTGACCAATTTGATCGGTAAGTGATTCAGTAGTTGCTACGACTGAACGCATTGTATCGCTGTATTTGTTTGCGTTTGTGATGAGTTGTGTGGAAATTTCTTGAATTTCTTCCTCGCGCGCTTCAACTTGCACACGTGCGCCAAGCGCTTCATTGATGCTTCTTTCTGCAATACCAGTTTTTTCTTTTGTATCAAGAATCTGTTTGTGAAGATTTAGAACCATATTGGTGAATGCCCGTGCAAGTAAGCCCAGTTCATCTAAACGATTTTTACCCAGAGAAGACATTGCATCAGGATCATCGCCAACTCGTTCTGGCATACCTGCAACAATGCTTAACTCACGGGCAGTTTTTGCGTAGCCAAGGCATATGTTTATCGGCAATTACGTAACAACGTTAACCAGTAATAGAAAAGCTGTCTTTTTCGTTCAGTCATTAGATAACGTCTGATTATAGAAATAAAAAAAGCCGACAGTTGTCGGCTTTTCTTCTAGAAATATTTAAAAAGATATTCTGCTATTCGTAGGTGAATCCTTTGTTACCAGACAAAATCGGGTAAGGTAACAACTGGGAAACCATAATCATTTTGACATCACCCTTATCCGGTTCAACTGCTGCAAGGATGCCGCGTCCAAACTCGAACAAAAACTGTCTATCTTCAGCTGTCGGGGCAACAACTGATCCATCCGGAGCAAGAGCTGCCACCGCACGAATATCGTATTCGCCGTCTGCAATAGCCTTAAGCATTGCGGTCTTAATGGCAGAAACAGATTCCTTGGCAGTCTCAACGTTACAACCAACATATGTTTTACCTGAACGAGTAAGTACTGCTGCACCTACAGGAACTTTTGAATATGGAGCATATGCATTGACTGCGGCTTCTGAAGCGGCTTCAAACAACTGATTAAGCTCGTCTTCGTATAATTCAGGAACAAACCACTTACGGTAAATTCTATCATATTCACCTGTTGCAACAACACGCTGGAACCCTTTGTTCACCATTTTCAGAATACGCCCTTTATCACGGTTAACCGAAACAAAAGATTCTGTAATACGCATGAGGCTTCCTACGGCACTAATTTTACCGTATTTAAAGCGCTGTAAGTAGTAGTATGCTGTTTGCTCTGGCCCACAATATGCTTGCACTTCGTCGCGACCAAGAGCGTGGATTGCATCCACTTTAGTCGCAAACGCTTTCACATTCATGCCACCAAAATCCTCCAGAACACGCTGTTGGAATGATCCACGCTTTACGGACACTTTCTGACCGCGCAACAAAGTAATATTACCAACTCTATTTGGAGTTTTAGTAAACAGACGGATTTTCATCGGCAGTGTCGGTTTCTCAGAAAAAGTAAAGAGCAAGCTACGCTGCTTTGTTTTTGCCATACCAGTGGTCAAATCAATTGCGCCAGATGAAAGCTCCATTAAAACATGGTCCCAAACAAGCGGGCGTGTTACCAGCTTAACGTTCTGACCTTCAAAAATTGCGCGGATTAGATCAACATCGAATCCAACAGCTTTCCCTTTCGCTTCTTCAAAAGAAAACGGCGGAAACTCTCTGTCAAAGCCATATACAACTTTAATAGGTGCTTCTGCATATGCTTCAGGCACAACAACAAAGGTAAACACACTCAGGGCAATGCCCATAAACACAGCTAAAAATCGACAGCGCATTACTATCTCCTGAAAAATAAACATGCTTTTCGGTAAGCCTGTATCACGTCTCTAACAAAATGACTGCCACAAGTTCCTCGCTCGCCGTGCAAGGCGAAACAATACAAAAAGGCAGCGTACAATACTCTTCGACACAACTAGCGAAAACTGTAGTTAATGCCGCAAGTACTGTTACACTGCCCTTTTCATGCGTAATATTTAATTCTTTTTCAAGATCTCTAGTATAGAATCTACCTTTTTCCGATCTCTTTTATACACTTCTGAAGCATGTCGCTTAACAAGCGTCGCTACAGAATGTCCGTTCTGAAGTTTTACATCAAGCGACGGCAATTCTGGAAGCTCCATTTCAACAAATTTTTCACACGGCACCAGCAACATACACAGATCATCGCCGGGAATACACCCTGCTTTACTGGTAACTGCTCCCACAGCACGTTGCTTGGCAATTTTTTCCACATCCATACCGCGCACTACACTTAAAACCTGCGATGGTGAACGGTCTCGGTTGACCTTCTTAATGCGGCTATTCAAGTCATCACACCATTCCATATATCGATAATACCCTGTAGTTCTGCTGTACTTTTCTACAGTACCTTTCTTTTCGTACGTCTTACCGTGTAGGAAATATTCAAAAGCATTACACATACGCTCATACGTTTTCAAAACACATTTTTTATAACGCCCTTCTGTTGTAAAGGCGAAAGGCAGTTCCATACTGAGCCATGGATTTGGAAAATCAACACGATATAAAAAATCTGTAGGCACACCAATGGCACGGAGCAATTCTTCCACATCTTTTTCGCTAGTCAACAACGCTTGCAACTGCGCACAGGTATTCAAGGCACGCTGCTCTGCTAGCCGAATGTCACTTTCTATATATTCAAAAAGCTCACACTCATCATCTATAGCCTTGCGTGCCCCGAAAAAGCCGTTGGCAATGTCGACCATCACCTCGCCTTGAAGTGCCAGCGAAATAGAATTAAAATCTGCCATGTTTCCGCCTCCTGTTCTTCATGCTATCCTACATTGGACGCAGAGACTCTTGCAAGGACTGCTTGCTATGCCTCTCGCGCAATGATAGCGATTATTCAGGGAGTTATCATATGCATATTCCAGAATTATCCACTCAAATAGTTGAACTCGGTGAGTTACTTCGCCAAAATAAATACATGCTCGGCACCGCAGAATCATGCACTGGCGGGCTTATTTCCATGCTACTTACCGAAGTTTCCGGTTCATCCGACTGGTTTAGGGGAACAATTGTTTCCTACGCAAATGAAGTAAAAGAAAGCATCCTTCATGTACCCCATGAAACCTTGCTCGATCACGGCGCAGTAAGCGAACAGACAGCACTGGCAATGGTCCGGGGAGTACAGGATGCACTGCACTTGCAGGTAGCAATATCTGTAACAGGTATCGCCGGTCCTACCGGAGGCACAGTAGATAAACCGGTGGGAACAGTCTGGATAGGATTTGCTATAGGCACGCAGCATTTTGCCCAGCATCACGTATTCAGCGGCGGCAGAGCCGACGTTCGATACCAGACTGCTACGGCAGCAATTACAACGCTGCTGCATGAACTAAAACGATAGCAGGAATAACTTTCATTCTAGAATACAAAAAAATGGCAGCCATCAGGCTGCCATTTCTTTTTCTATTCATTTCTCAAGGAGGTCTGCCGCGTATTGCAAGCAGTTCATCCATGCACGCCACTTCATTTTCATATTAAGAAACGATAGTAGCGTCTTGAATATTACGCGAGATAATCCCCGCGGTTCAGTTTAAACTGTTCAGTCACGGTCATAACCTCAAGCTCGTTGCGCACGTTGTCCAACTCCGGAAAGTCAGACTCAAGAGACGGTGCAGTCTGTTTGAGCGTAGCAAGGTTATGGGCAAGCTCTTTAAGTGTTCCAAACGCGCCCTTAAGATCGGGTGAGCCTTGGGTACTGATCTGTGTGGAATATTTTTCCCACTGATCAAGAATGCCTTCCAACTCATCAGCAACCTTTTTCGGATCAACGGCAGTCTGAGAGACTTGCTGATCTGCATTAAGACGCGGGTCAAACGCAATAGAGCGGGTACCGGGAGGCAACATTGCCTCTGTTGCAGATTTACTCTGCAACTCAAGTTCCTGAGAAAGCAGGTTATGGAAACCATCAGCAGCTCTTTTAGAAGCTATGGTCGTCTGACTCTGCTTAACAATCGATGTAATTTGGTCTGTCGTATTAATTCTCATAACAATATCCCCGGCGATTAGGATTTACTCCTAACATAGCAAAGAGCTTGCCAAAACGTCTGAACCCTTGGAAACAGTACATTTTCATTTTTCGGGCATGAACCATACGGCATTTTCTGCCTATGATTTGCGGAAAAAAATGCACAACTTCTGCAAACTACATAAGAACGTTATCCTTGTCTATCTTCACAGAGTGTGTGTATATGGTCTATAAAACAGAGCAGTTAACCGCTATAGACAGATACTCGTTATCCTTGAGGAGGTAGTATGGTTGCTATAAAAAAAGCTGTTGTGGCTGTCGATTTTTCTGATGAAAGTACCTATATCGCAGAATATGCACGACTTTTTGCTGAAAAATTTGACGCCGAATTGATCGTTGTTTACGCAGCTCCTTCATTAAACCAATATGTTGGTTTCCACGTTCCACCGAATACAATCGAATCCTTTGTGGGTGAAATTGTTACCGGTGCAGAAAAAAGTATGGACAATTTCCTCGAAAAACATTTCTCCGGTATAAAAACCACAGGTAAAGTTGTAACAGGTTTTGCAGCTGAAGAGATTCTGGAAATTGCAGCTGAGGCAAAAGCCGACCTCATTATTATGGGTACACACGGCAGAACCGGCATAGACAGAATCCTGTTTGGTTCTGTAGCTGCCAAAATCGTTCGCGGAGCAGATATTCCAGTCCTTACTGTAAGGCCTGATTTTACCAAGTAACACGCTGCCACTTGCGATATACATTTTAGTAGTCTATTCAAAAGGACGGCCCGTAATGGGTCGTCCTTTTTATTGTGCATAATTTTTTTGATGCATAGCTTGCTCAACTATTGTCTAACAAACGACTACTGCCTCTATTTTTGTTGCTATATCCTTATATAATAGCCAAAACTGCCACAGACGGTATGTCAAAAAAGCAAATTGAAGAAAAATTGGGAAAAGGGGCAATACATGAGCTCAAAAGTATGTGTATGTGAAGCAATTCGCGCTGAGGTTAAAGGCTTTTCGCCCTACACAGCAGGAAAATCCATCGACGAGGTAAAAGAGGCGTACGGTCTCGAATCTATCATTAAACTTGCCAGTAACGAAAACCCGCTGGGGACTTCTCCGCGTGTTCAGGATGCCATCAAACTTCATGCTGCATCCACATTCCGTTATGGTCAGGTTGGCACCCCTCATCTCATCGAAGCAATTGCCCATCATTTTCATATTCCAGAAGACACCATCGTAACCGGAAACGGCTCAGATGAAGTCATCGACATGCTCATCCGTGTTAAAGCAACACCGGGTAAAAACAACATTGTAGCCTTTGACCCTTGTTTTTCCATGTATCAGGTTCTTTCATGCCTCAACGGTGTCGATTTCCGTCAGGCTCCATTAAATGACGATTTTACGTTTGATTGGGACAGCCTGATTAAGCTGGTTGATAATCAGACATCCATTGTCTTTATCACCACACCGGATAACCCTTCCGGCTACACACCGAATGTTGAGGAAATTATTTCCCTCCACTCAAAGCTGCCTGCAGAGTGTCTTTTAGTTGTAGATGAAGCATACATGGATTTTGCGGAAAATTTAGACCGTTATTCTATGCTGCCGCGTTTCACACAATATGAAAATGTATGTGTGTTAAGAACATTTTCTAAATGTTTCGGCCTGGCTGGCCTTCGTCTCGGTTTCGGGGCTATGCACCCTAACCTTGCAGAATATCTGCGCCGCATCCGTGCCCCCTTTAACGTAAACGTGTTGGCAGAACAGGCAGGCATTGCTGTGCTGAACGATACACCATTTATTGAAGAAACGCTGCGCGTAACACGTGAAGGCCGCACCTACCTTACGCAAGAGCTAGAGGCGTTAGACTTTAAAGTCTACCCGTCTCTCGCAAACTTCATTATGGTAGAAGCTCCAAAAGATGGCAGCTATCTTAATGAAGAGCTGCTGAAACGCGGCCTCATTATCCGCCCTCTTGTTAAAGGCTACAATCTGCCTAAACACTTGCGTATTTCTATCGGCACCGCCCATGAGAACCAAGTGCTTATTTCTGCTCTCAAGGAGATTCTTAATGCAGAATAACCTGCGCGTCGTTACACTCGACGGTCCCGCCGGTGTCGGCAAGACAACCCTTGCCAAACGCGTTGCACAGGAACTTTCCATTGCCTATCTCGATACCGGAGCAATGTTCCGTATCTTTGGCTGGAAATTTGGAGAAGCTGCTCCAACCATGTCAGAGCAGGAACTGGAAGCGCATATTGCGCAATACACCTTCTCGCTTTCCGGCATTGGATTTGATTCTGTACTTTCCGTTAACAGCACCCCTGTTGGTGACGAAATCCGCACAGAAGAAGTTGCCGCCTTGGCTTCGTCCGTAGCAAAGCTTCCAGTAGTGCGAGATGCCTTGAAACGAGTCCAGCGTGAAATAAGCACGCAGACTTCACTCGTAGCAGAAGGCAGAGACATGGGCTCTGTTGTTTTCCCTACAGCCAAATACAAGTTTTTCCTTGATGCAACAGCAGAAGAACGTGGTTCACGTCGCTTTAAGCAGTTGCAGGAAATGGGGAAACCGGCAGATCTTGACCTCATTATCACGCAGATTAAAGAACGTGACATGCAGGACAGAACCCGTTCTATTGCCCCACTAATTGCCGCAGAAGATGCTCATATTATTGACACTACTGAACTTGATATTGACGGTGTATTTACAGCAATCATGAATTTCTTTGAATAATTTAAACCATTCCACAACAAACTTTCAGGCCTCTGCCGGACACCTCCGGTAGAGGCTTTTTGCTATAACGGCCTCAGTGCAGAACACACCAACTATGCAATATGTTTGTATTAGAACGTATAACATCTTTTAACACATATATTTACAAACTTATGGCATATAGCAATCTCTAAACATAACACTTTATCCTCACTTTTCTACAAAATTTTCCACTTTTTTTGAACTAACCACTACACAATATATTATGAAACCCACTATTACAGAAGCAGAACTGCGTTTTCTGCTGGACGAACATGAGATCGATGAATCTAAGCTTCGGCAGGTAGAACGACTGGAAACATGCGCTTCTCTACTACGCGCATTACAAGCTATTTATCCGGAAAAAATGCGGCACTATCTTGCCTTATTTATTATATTTTCCATACTAAATCCTTTGGAACACAAGTTCATTACCCCTATATATCCTCAAGTAGTGTTGCTCGTTATCACTATTGCTACCAATCTCCTTGGATTAATCATCCTCAAGTGCAATGGAGCACACTGGATCACCACCTGCTTGGAGGATGTCCAAATTGGTCTCCTTCCACCGGTAACTGCATACCGCTCTGCACTTATCGCACTTGCCGCCATGCTATTCCTTCTGCCGGGAGTCATGTTCAGCCTCATTGGAACAATTATCCTGCTCCCCCCGATAACAACGGTGATTGCAATCTTTTTACAAAAGAAAATCCTTCGGAAATTTGAATAAAAAAGCCCCTGCCGCATACCATATGCGACAGGGGCTTTAGCCTTAATTGGACGGTGTTACAGGCTATGCGCGATGTTTCGGTAGAATGAGGTTCAGAATAATACCGATGATACCGGCAAGGCCGATACCTTTGAGGCTGAATGCGCCAGCGTGGAAAGCCATGCCACCAACACCGAACACAAGAATTACAGCCATAATTGCGAGGTTACGAGGCTCCATAAGATCCTGACCTGCACGAACGAGGGAGTTCATACCAACAACAACGATAGTACCGAAAAGCAGTACAAGGATACCACCCATCACAGGAACCGGAATTGTTGCGAGAACCGCACCGAGTTTACCAACGAACGCCAGACAAATTGCAATAATTGAAGCCCATGTCATGATGCCCGGGTTGAAAGATTTTGTAAGAGCAACAGCACCGGTTACTTCAGAGTATGTGGTGTTAGGAGGTCCGCCAAGCATGGAAGCAAAGGTGGTTGCAATACCGTCACCAAGCATGGTGCGGTGAATACCCGGCTCTTTGATGTAGTTTTTACCGGTAACAGCGCCGATAGCAAGAACATCACCCACGTGTTCAATTGCAGGAGCAATCGCAACAGGAACGATAAAAAGAATTGCTTCCCAGTTCCATTCAGGAGTTACAAAACTAGGAACGGCAAACCAAGGAGCATTCACAATCGGAGTAAAATCGACGATGCCGTAGAAAAGGCTTAATACATAACCTACAACAATGCCGCACAGAATTGGAATCAATTTAAGCATTCCCTTACCACAAAGGGATACAAAAATAGTTGTGCCCAGAGCTGCCATAGAAATAATAAGAGCTGTTGGTTCAGGAATAAGCTGAACAGCACCATCACCGGTTTTGCCCAGTGCGTTAAATACAGCAACAGGAGCAAGCATAAGACCAATAACCATAACAACCGGACCGGTTACAATGGTAGGCAATACGCGCTCAAGAATTTGTGGTCCCTGAACTTTAATAAGCACAGAAAGCGCCATGTACAAGAAACCTGAGGCAGCAAGGCCACACATGGTTGACGGAATACCCCAAGTCTGAACGCCGTAAATAATTGGGGCGATAAACGCAAAAGAAGATGCAAGAAAGATTGGTACAGAACGTTTTGTAACAAGCTGGAACAGCAAGGTTCCAACACCAGCAGTAAAGAACGCCACGTTAGGGTTAAGCCCTGTGAGCAGCGGAACAAGAACAAGCGCGCCAAATGCAACAAACAGCATCTGTGCACCGAGCAGGCAATCTTTAAGCCTAAAAGAATATTCCGTATTTATGTTTGACACCATTCCCTCCTACTGTGAGTTTTTAGAACTCAATTCTCAATCAATTAGCGCAACACTCTGATATAAAACATTATATCTACACTAAGCCATATTCTGACCGCCCAAAAAAAGAGCACCCTTCCCCCGAGTCCACAGCTTTATAAAAAGCAGAAACAGGGGGTCAAATGCTCTTTCCGTTCAAAAACGGATCGAAACGCTACTTGGTTCCGAAAATCTTATCACCAGCGTCACCAAGACCTGGTAAAATATATCCATGCTCATTGAGTCGTTCATCCACAGATGCAGTGTAAATATCTACGTCAGGATGCGCTGCAACCACACGTTCAACACCTTCTGGTGCTGCAACGAGGAACAGACCGATGATTTTTTTGCATCCAGCTTTCTTAAGCAAGTCGATAGTAGCGATAAGTGTACCACCGGTTGCAAGCATAGGATCCAGAATAATCGCAGTGCGTTCGTCAATGTTTTTTGCGAGCTTAACGTAGTATTCTTCAGGCTCAAGAGTTTCTTCATTACGGAACATACCAACGACGCTAACTTTAACGCCTGGAATCATATCCATAAGACCGTCCAGCATACCAATGCCAGCGCGGAGAATTGGAACTACGGTAGCTTTCTTTCCTTTAATCTGGTCTACTTCTACAGAACCAGCCCATCCTTCGACGGTACATTTCTCTGTTTCGAGATTTTTGGTTGCTTCGTAGGTGAGAAGACGACAAATTTCATTGGAAAGTGCACGGAATTCAGCAACAGAAATATCTGCTTCGCGAATTCTTCCGAGTTTATGTTTGACCAGCGGATGGTCAACCACGTAAACAGCCACATCGGCCTCCTTGGGCGATTACTTGAACAAAGCGGTCTAAAAAGGCCGCGCCTAAACGAATGGTATATACTCCAAATAAACGCCAACGGTCAAGAAACAAAAACAACAAGCAAGAAATATTATGACAACACCCGAAGAATACAGTGATTTTTCCAAAATTAAGCACCGTGTCCCTGCACTTATTGATGGCGTCAGACTAGACAAACACCTTGGCGATATCCTTAAAAATGAGTCTATTAGCAGAGAAAAAGTTAAAAAACTCATTAAAGACGGATTAGTAACCGTTGATGATAAAACATGCACAAAACCAAAAAGTAAAATTTTTACCGGCATGGAAATCGTCATTACCATTCCTCAAGTACAAAACGACATCATCCCTGAAGAAGGTGACGTTGAAATTTTGCACCGCGATAATGATCTAATCGTTATCAACAAAGAAGCTGGCCTTACCGTACACCCATGTCCTAGCTGTCCTGAAGGTACACTGGTACACCGCCTCGCACATTCCGTTCCACAAATAACACAAATGGAAGGATTCCGACCGGGCATCGTGCATAGAATCGACAAAGATACTTCCGGCCTGCTCATTGTTGCACTCAATGAAAAGACCCGCCTAACCCTTTCTGAAGCCTTTGCCGAACGTACTATTTCTAAAGAGTATCTGGCTCTTGTGCATGGCACCCCGCCTGAATCCGGTGAAATTATGGAACCAATCGGCCGTGATCCAAAAATGAAAATACGTATGGCTGTTGTGCCGGAATCCAAAGAAGCACATTCGTCGTACCGCACACTATTCACCGATCCAAAAGGAAAATTTTCACTTGTAGCCGTCAAAATCTTCACAGGCAGAACACATCAGATCCGTGTGCACATGAGTCACATCGGCTACCCGATCTGGGGAGACACCCTGTACGGCGGTGGTGTCAAAGAAAATTCTCCACTGGCGCCTTTTGCCTCACGTCAGATGCTCCATGCATGGAAACTTGATTTTGAGCATCCAACAACCAAAGAAACTATGTCATTCACCTGCCAGCCTCCGCAGGACTTTATCGCGCTTATCGAACGCCTCACGCTCTCCGTACAGCGAGTTGCCCTCACCGGCATGCCGGGATGTGGCAAATCCGTTGTTCTTTCTGCCCTTGCAGAAAAAGGCATTGCCACTTGGAGCGCAGATGCTATCGTCAGCAAGCTGTATGAAAACGGTGCGGACGGCTGGTATGTTCTTCGCGGACGTTTCGGCACCGAAGTGTCCCCTGATGAAGGCCCTGTAAACCGCAAGGCGCTGCTTGCACGTATGCAGGAAAAAAAATCCAGCCGCAACGAAGTACAGCAGCTTGTTCATCCATTGGTTTTGCACGATCTCATGCGTTTCTGGCAGGAGCACGCGGCAGATCCGTTTGCAGTAGCTGAAATCCCATTGCTTCACGAATCACACTGGAATCGGGATGTAGACATTATTGCCGGTATCCGATGTGACATGGAATCTCGTCAAAGCAGATTGCAAAACATTCGTGGCTGGGATGAAGATCTCATCGCAACCATGGACTCGTGGCAATGGACAGAAGATGATAAGATGAAAGCGTGTCACATTATTCTTGAGAACAATGGTTCGCTGGAAGAACTCAATCAGTCTGTAGATAAATTTATCGATGCCATTATGCGTGTGCGTTCGAAAAAACTACAACAGACAATTGATGCTATTACTGTTCTGTGGAACAATTAACAGTTCTCACACAATAAAAAGAGTACAAGGGGCTTCTAAAGCCCCTTGCATACAACAACATGTAGGCGTATTGCACCCTCATGGCTAAAAAGACGTTACTTCCTTTTGTGCTTCCTGTAGCAGCCTTTAGTACAACAATACTTGTTGGTGCTATAATGCTGTACGATTTTTCATCTACAGGCACTATGAGTTGGATAGACGCACTCTTCACCGCTACATCCGCGGTATGCGTCACAGGACTTACGGTTCTCGACCCTGCTACATCGTTGACAGAAGGAGGGCAAACCACATTGCTTGCCCTTATTCAGCTCGGCGGACTTGGCATTATGACATATTCAAGTCTTGCTCTGTATCTAGTCAGGAGACGAGTCACCCTAACAGACAGGCTTGCAGTCGGGCAGGCTCTTCTTCACAACACCTCATTCGATTTAGGCCGCTTTTTGCTGCGTCTCGCCACCATGACATTCTCCATAGAAATTATCGGTGCAATTCTGCTTTATTTCTTCGGTGATGATCGATTTACGGTGTTTTCAGCAATATTTCATGCGGTATCCGCCTTCTGCAATGCAGGATTTTCCCTTTTTCCAGATAACATGATGAGTATGGTCACCAACACGGGAGTCAACTTCACTATTATGATACTCATCATTCTCGGTGGATTGGGCTTTTCTGTGCTTGATGAACTTCATCTGTGGTTTCGAGAAGGAAGAAAGGGAAAAATATCGTTTGTCACTAAAATCATTCTTTCAACATCTGCCATGCTTATTATTGGCGGAACAATTGCGCTTTTTATTTCGCGCATATCTTCCCCTAACGAAGATCCATTCACAACCAACCTGCTTACATCACTGTTTCAGTCTGTAACGGCACGTACTGCCGGATTCAACACTGTAAACATGAGTGACATGACAAACCTGTATCTCCTGTTCATGATTTTCTTAATGATTATCGGTGGAGCACCGGGGTCATGCGCAGGCGGGATAAAGGTGACTACATTCCGCGCACTCGGAGCATTTATGCTAGCGCAGGTTCGCGGACGTGAACAAGTTGTCATCGGCAACAGAGCGCTGGATTCAAAGACCATCAACAAGGTTGTTACGCTTGTCTTTATCGCCACTATCATCGTCGGGCTTGCTACAGTTGCACTCAACCTGACGGAAGGTGGCAACTATTCCCATACTCAGCTGCGCGGACAATTTTTAGAAATATTTTTCGAAGTTGTTTCAGCATTTGGCACAGTTGGTCTCAGCATGGGCTTAACCGCAAAGCTTACCACAGCCGGTAAATGCATTATTATCGCCCTTATGTTTATTGGCCGTATCGGCCCCATCTGGCTGCTGACAACATTACAGCAATTTCATTCAAATGTTCGATACAAGGTACCGGAAACAGACCTTCCTATCGGCTAGGAGCATATGCATATGAAAAAAATGGAAGTCGGAATTATTGGACTCGGAAAATTTGGCAGTGCTCTTGCTGAGTTTTTATCCGAACTCGGACACACTGTTATTGGCGTGGACGGCTCCTCCAACGCCACAAAGAAAGCAGCAGAATTTCTTTCACAAACATATCAGGCAGACGCCACAGACGACGTCGTACTCAAACAACTTCGCTTTATGGACTTAGACAAAGTCGTCGTCAGCGTCGGAAAATCTATGGAAACATCCATTCTGATTGTTCTGAATCTGCAAGAGATGGGTGTAAAAAAACTTGCGGTTAAAGCTATCAGCCATGAACACGCAGTTGTCTTGCGCAGACTCGGGGTGGAAACCGTAATTCAGCCGGAACGCGATGCAGCAAGCCAATTCGCACACCGCATTGCAAACCCGGGAATGTTGGATCTACTTCCGCTGGGTGGCAATATTCTGTTACAGGAGTTGGTCGTTCATAACTGGGCAGGGAAAAGCCTTATAGATCTCGGCCTGACCAGTTTCGGCGTCATGGTTGTTGCCGCCAAAAAGAAAGGCGATGAGGAATATGAATTTGTTCCACCTGCGGACAGAACGTTGGAAGAGGGAGATATCCTTGTCGCCATCGGTAAAGAATCCGATCTTCTGAAACTTGAATCGTAACCACCTGCCGCAACACACAATAATTACACGTAAAAAAGGTGGAGTATTAAACTCCACCTTTTTTATATAAGTAATCGCCTGCCTGAAGAAGCACTTTCGTTCTTAACGACTATGTTAGAATAATTACACTGCTTACCTATAGCGAGCAAAGGTTCCACGCAACTACGCAACTGAACACTCCCCTTTTACTCCAATTATATAATCAAGGGCACGCAGTTACGAGAAAGCCCGCCCGCAAGAAACGTCTTTCTAAAAAAAGAATAAATTTTACACACAAACGCCGAAAACACTGTGTAAATGTTCTGACACATCTACTGCATTCTCTGCGTATTTCTGCTTAATCTCAAGCACTGCCGGCAATTCTTTCAAGAAAACAGCAACCAGTTTAGGGTCAAAATGTTTCCCTGCATTTTCCTGAATAAGTGCAACAGCATCTTCCACAGCCCATGCATGTTTGTATGGGCGCTCTGATGTCAGTGCGTCAAACACATCCGCAATGGCTACCACTCTACCAGAAAGTGGAATATCATCGCCGGACAGATTGTAAGGATAACCGGTTCCATCCCATTTTTCATGATGCGTCAACGCAATTTCACGAGCCATGGACAGCAACATTGATGAGTGATCACCTATAATTTCAGCACCATATTCCGGATGCTTTCGCATCGTCTGCCATTCTTCTTCTGTAAGCTTACCAGGCTTACTTAAGATAGAATCAGGGATACCAATCTTTCCGACGTCATGCATCGGAGCCGCCTGAAATACCAGCTGAACCCATTCGTCACCTGCATCAAGCTGTTGAGCTATAATGCGCGCATAATGGCTCATTCTGATAACATGCAACCCCGTCTCATTATCTTTGTATTCAGCAGCTTGTCCCAAACAGCGAATGAGCTCCAAGTGGGTGTTCTGCAACTCCATTGTCCGCTGCAAAACAAGCTCTTCCAAATGATGAGTCTGATCTCGCAAGGCCAGCTGTGTGCTGACACGAGCTTTAACAATGGCAGGCAAGACAGGTTTTGCGATGTAATCCACAGCTCCCAATTCAAAACCCTGCGTTTCATTGTCCGCTGAATTTTTTGCTGTAATAAAGATTATCGGTATTTCTGCCGTTGCCGGATCAGCTTTTAAACGACGGCACACTTCATACCCGTCCATAACCGGCATTACTACATCAAGTAGAATCATGTCGGGGGACGGATTGGTCCGCGCAATTTTAAGTGCTTTTTCACCTGTTCGGGCAGCTTTAACTTTATACTGCGGTTGTAGGATAGTCCGCAGTATCTCAATATTTTCCGGTGCGTCATCAACCACCAGAACTGTTAATTTGTCTCTATTCACAGGACAGCCCCCATGCCTATATACTTTCATCACAAACCCACTACGTGCAAGCCCTTTATCTAGTAACCGTGATTGATATATACATTCGTCTTCATTTCAAGAAAAACTTACTTATCACTACACTATTATGTTCTGACACAACCTATTACGCAGAAAGTTTCTTTACCCCTGTCTCAAGTTCTTCCAATAAGACAAGTGCATTCTCAAAATCATAATCTCGTACTAATTCCGCCATACTGCGAACAAGGGTTTGTAAATCCGGAGCACCACCCATATGGCGCTGAATTTCTTCTATCAGATCCACAGCCTCAGTATCATCATCATCCAGCAATGCACGTAATTGCAGTAACTCGTTACCTAATATCTCTTTTGACAACTGAATATTCGAAATCACAGGCGCAAGCACAAGCTTATTTCGAATATCACTCACGGTAACAGTCAATGCTCCAGCAAGTGCGTTTATTAACTGACGTTGCATAGCATTACCATTCTCCGCAGTAATGCTTGCATCAAGCTCTGCGGCGAGTTCCTGAATCTTTGTTGCACCGATGTTACCTGCAACTCCCTTAAGGGTATGCGCATGTCTAGTTGCTGTTTCAATATCACCCTTCTGCAACGATTCATTCATCAATATACAAAAATCTGCCTGCGTTTCTGCAAAGCGTACAAGCAACCGCCGCAACAAGTTTTTATTCTGCTGACAAGTAGACAGCCCTTTTTCAAAATCTATACCGGTAATATTCGGCAGCGCATCACTGCTGTCTGTGTCCTGCGTCTTCAGTTTTGCACCAATGGAAGGTGTGATCCACCTAGCCATCTTTGAGAACATGTCAAGTAATTCCAGCGGCTTTGCAATATGATCGTTCATACCGACTTCAATAACTTTTTCTCTATCACCCACCATGGCATTTGCAGTCATAGCAATGATTGGCAAATCAACAAAACGAGCATCCGCACGTAACCTGCGGGTTGCTTCATATCCATCCATAATCGGCATCTGACAATCCATCAGCACACCATCGAACTTTTTCTCTTCAAGAATATTCAAAGCTTCTTGCCCGTTTGTTGCAACAGAAACAGTCATACCGTTCGACTCAAGCAATTCCACAGCAAGCTCTTGGTTTACAACATTATCTTCCACCAGTAACACAACTGCGCCGGAAAGTTGCTGCAATGCCTTATTTACAGCACTTTTGCGCCCGTTATTCCGTTTCTCTGTCGCATCATATGTGCCTTTAACGGAAGAAAGAACCTGCAACAGTGAGTTCTTGGTAAGGGGCTTTGTCACACAAGCATCAATAATGCCCTGCTTCGCAGCGTCAGTAGCAGCCTCGCGACCAAACGCAGTTACCATAATTAAGTCCGGACAATGTGTTGAACCATACTGCTCTTTAATCAAGCTTGCTGTAGTAATGCCATCCATATCCGGCATGCGCCAATCAAGGACAATCATCTCATACTGCTCCGCCTTTACAGACTCTTTAACCATCTTCACAGCATCAAAGCCACAATCAACGGCATCCGCTACATATCCCAGTTCCGTCAACAGCGAGCAAAGAATATCGCGTGACGTTCTACTATCATCTACAACAAGCACCCGAGCACCGTTAGAAGACGCAAGAGGAGCCTGTTCCTTACCCTCTTCATCAACACTAAGACAAACATTAAAGGAGAACGTTGTGCCACTTCCGTATTCGCTCTCAACCCAAATTTCTCCACCCATAAGCTGGGCAAGACTACGTGAGATTACAAGCCCAAGACCAGTGCCGCCGTATCTACGGGTTGTTGAAGTATCTGCCTGAGAAAACGATTTAAACAACTTGTAGATCTGTTCACGCTTCATACCGATTCCGGTATCCTGAACAGAAAATAGAAGCGTAATATTGTTTTCTGCCACAACTTCCACATCAACCGTGACAACGACTTCACCTTCATCAGTAAACTTCACCGCATTATTACCAAGATTGATCAAGATCTGTGTCAGTCGCAAGGGATCACCAATAAGCTTCGGCGGAACTTCAGGACAAATTCTAAAGAGCAATTCCAGCCCTTTTTCTTCCGCCTTCAACCCCACCACGCCTGCAACATCCTGCATGACATCATCAAGGTAAAATGGAATAGATTCTATCTGTAACTTACCCGCTTCAATTTTAGAAAAATCTAGAATGTCATTGATAATGCCAAGCAGAGAATACGCAGCTCTATGTACTTTTTCGATAAAATTACGCTGCCGCCTGTTCAGTTCTGACTGCAACGCAAGATGTGACATTCCAAGAATGGCATTCATCGGAGTACGAATTTCATGACTCATATTTGCCAAAAACTCACTCTTTGCGTTAGAGGCCTCTTCAGCAGTTATTCGAGCAGACTCAAGCTCTTGCTCCATTCGCTTACGCTGCGTAATGTCAGTAAATACAATTACGCAGCCCTGAATTTCTTCTTCATTAATAATAGAACGACATGTGTACTCAACAGGGAAGGTATGTCCTGATTTCGTCTGAAAAAATTCATTCCTATTCGTGCTTGTCTGTCCGGAGTGTAGCGCATCATAAATGCAGGATCGTGTAGTACTTGGTTCCCCGTCTTCATCAGGGGTGAACAAAATTTGCTCAAGAATCTTCTTCCCGACAATTTCATCATCAGAGTATCCAAGATGAAATAGTGCTGCATCATTCGCAAAAACAACTTCCCCGTCACTATTTAATCCAAGGAGCCCCTGCCCTACGGATGTCAGAATCAGACGCCATTGCTTTTCAAGCTCCTGCAATTCCTGTGTTCGTTCAAAGACTTTATGCTTCAATTCTTCCTTCGACCGCAACAAGCTTCTATTTGCCTTTCTGCCAAGGCTTAGCGTGAACAGAATAGATGGAACGGTGAACGAAAGCATAAGAAACATAATGGCAATAACACTATACTTAAATCGCGTGTATTGTTCCAGAACCTCTGCCGCTTTGGTTTCAGCAACTAACCCAATATTTAATCCGGGAATCCAGCGGGCAAGACCGTACACGTCTTGTCCTTGAGCATCATGATACTCAACTAAACGCATACCGTGATGCACTTGGGAGATCCCTTTTGGGTCTACACTAAATGGGACATCTACCCCCGCAAAGGCATTCAGATGGCTCTGTGTATGTTTTTTTTCATTACCAGAGAGTTCTTGCACGCAGGCATCGTACAAGACTTCGCCAAACTGGTTAACGGCAAAAATTTCTCCGTGCTGCTTCGTTGTACTGTCGTTAATAGAAAGATAGAAATGCTCGTTCACATCAAGCTGAGCTGCCACAACCGCGACAGGTTTGCGGGAAGAATTAACAACAGGCATAAGCAAGTACATGCCGCATTGCTGACGCCCTTGTGAAGCCCTCGCATGGTAGCATGGTGGTACAAAAACAGTCTGTCCAGCCAAAGCCTTTCGGAACAGGCGAGGATGCCGCTTTGCAATACTTGCCCCCTTGTCATTCATATCACCGACAATAACTTCGCCCTGTACTGACAATAAAATTCGAGATTGTTCACCGGAAAGAACGCTGTACTGCTCCCAGTACCCTTCCAGTGATTGCAATACGCGAATATACTCAAATGTATCCCTGTCACCCGACATCGATGCTACCTGATCAACAAGCGTAAAAAACATACCCCTGCCGATCATGTACTGAAGAATACGAGAGTGCATATCAATCATACGTAGCAAACGAGATTCTGTTGATTCAAGTCTTTCAACAAGCGATTGCTGCTCTTTTTGGAGAATATCCTTTCGGCTCTCTGTTAAAATAAACCACGAGGTTCCAGAACAGAACAACACAAACAGCGCGATTGCAATTAACAGCAGTCGCGCGAAATTAAACGAGCCAAACGCAAGCCTTTCACTATACTTTGAATTTTTGCTTAACGCACGAACGATCAGGAAAAGAGAACATAGCAGCGCTAAAAACAACAGAAACAATAGCGCCAAGTCTCTTTCAAAAGTATCCTCACTTGGCAAACTCTGTATTGTGGTATTACGGGCAAGAACATACCGTTTTGTAATTTCGTCTTTGTCGGCTTCGCTTATGGAGTTTAACGCTTTCTCAATAATAGAGTGTAGGTATGGCTCACCTTTGGACGTAACAAAATGTAGTGACTGAGATGGAAATGCGTCCTGCTGGATGGCTTTAATGCCTGTAATACTGTTCTCTTTTTGTGCATAGAGAACCGCCATATGTGCATCTAATAACGCATCAACTTCGTTGTTTAACAGTGCGGCAATGGAGTCTACCAACGTCGCAGTTGAAACGACCTCGATACCCGGAAATCTTCTGGGAAGCAATTCTTCATTAAGATACCCTTTGACTATCGCAACTCGTTTACCACGCAGGTCACTCATCTTTCTTATAGAGTAGTCATCCTGTCGGACAAACAAAAAGTCTCGTACGCTCATAAACTGCGTTGAAAAATCGCCCAAACTCTCACGTGAAGGATGATAATAGACGTTAGGGAGAAGATCGAGTTCACCCTGCTTAAACTTTTCAACCAGTCCAGCAAACGTTCCAGCGACAAATTCAAAACGCACAGGAGCCCGCTCGGACATCTTAGTCATGAGATCAACGACAATCCCTCTGGGACCTTCACCCGGGACAACGTAATTAAAAGGCGGCCACTGTTCGATCCCGACACGGATCACAGGATTCTTTTCCAACCATTGGCTTTCTATCTCAGTAAGCCACACACTTCTGTCTTTGCTGGTTCCGAGTGCAGGGTCCTGATAAAAAAGCTCCAACCTGCCTATGGTACTATCTTCATAAATGATGGAAGATGTATATTTGGGATACTGTTCTGCGATGAGAGGGATTTCTTCATTAAAAACATGCTCACGGCGGGACCTATAGTAGGTAAAAAACGGCTCACCGGTGATGGTGTCAACCACTCGCAATGCTTTAATTTGCGGCGTCCTTTTAATGATAACAGAAAGTGTTCCTTCAATCTGTCTTGCATCAAGGTTGTATAAAAAGACTGCACTTAAATGAGACAGCTCACTTGCAAGCTCAGAACCACTTTTTGCAGAACTGGCAAATGCGTCGTCAATCTGCGCTTCTGCCACAGGCACAAACGTAGCAAATATGACCAACGCAACAACACAAGCAAGAGCATATTCAAAATATTTTTTTACCAATCTCTCCACCCCTAGGTTTCGCCCCGCACGTCCATTTCTGTACAAAAGCTGAACATTCCGAAACCAATCAAGACGCCATTCAGGAAAATTTTATCTCTAACTAAAAAGCACAACGCATATAGGAATCTAAGAAATTTCATATCAAGACATCATGTGCCTTATCCAACGCCGTGTACAACTCTACTTGTAACGGTCAAGAATGATAGCGAGCCGCCCGCTGTCTTTCATTCTAAGTAACGCGGCATTAATCCGCGGAAGCAACCATTCATGCTGCCTAGTTAGCCGCACCCGCATTGCATGGGTTGAAATAGGTTCAGATGCAACCACTTTGTATGTATTTCCAAGCTGTAAATATCGAAAAACATCCTCAGGCATCACTGTATAGTCACACCGCCTCTTATCTATCATTTTAAGAAGCTGTTTTTCCGATAAAAAATCTACCCGGCTTTTTCCGCTACTACCTTCCGGCTTACTGAACCCTAAAATTCCACAAAATTTGTCACCGACAGGTATATACTGTTCTGAATCAAAGCTGCCTTGCTTTGAACTCGTCACATAGACTTCCTTTGATTCCATAAAAGGTATTGAATATACAGAGTTCTTAATTTCTGCTTTCTTTTTACGCCATTCCGTAGCAACCCCCATTTCAACATCAATTTTGCCTACGACCATATACAAGCGTATGCGCGCTTTAGGCAGTGCCTTGTATGAAAAATGAAGATCAGTCTCTTTTGTAATTCCATCTAAGACATCAATGAAAAGCCCTCTATAACCACCAGTTTCGTCTCTCCAGAAATACGGCGGCCTATCTGCATTCATTAACCCAACAACAAATGACTCTGCATTCGCATTATCAGCACAAGTACAGCCATACAGCACCATGACAAGACACAGCAAAAAACGTTTCATTGCGCCTCCACTTTCGTCATATTAGTAATGATAATTATACCAAACGTGTAAACACATGAAGTTACCAGATCATTAAGCAGTCGTTGAATAGCAACAACATGAACTATATGTTACAGGCGACCCTGTAATAATAAAAAACACAACACTCCATATCTACCTTTAACAAAAGAGAAAAATACAACATCAACCTTCTATCCTTTAATCACATTTACGATATTGAATGAAGGGCATAGCAGACTTCATGTCTACACAGACACTCTATTTTTCATTTTTTTTGTTACATTACAGAACTTTGTACATAATTTTACTAGTTTATCAAAGCGTTAATCCTTCGTAACTGTATAAAATATTTTCACCACTTCATTAGATGCAATTCACTGCACTGTGTTCATGCTTTACATTTAGTCACACTCAACTTTTTATACACACAAGTGTTGTTTCAAATGTACTAGGCAGCCCAGTATGTTTGGTTTATAGTAAGGTATGATTCCACTCCACGATTCTATACCACGTGTCCACAATCCTTATATGCTGTATACAATCATTGCAGTATGTTCTGTTATCTTTTTATTTGAACAATCACTGCCAGCATCTCAGCTTACTGAATTTTTTTATGTATATGGTGTTGTACCTGCGCGTTTTACTAACCCGACATGGGCAGTAAGTATGCATTTTCCACCTGATGCAGAATATGTGTTTATTACGCACCTATTTATTCATGGTGGATGGATACATATTATTTTTAATATGTGGTTTTTGTGGATATTTGGCGACAACATTGAAGATGTAATGGGGCCATTGCGTTTCTTACTCTTCTATCTTGCCTGTGGTGTTGTTGCTATTTTCATTAATATATTATTCAACCCTACAAGTACTTCGCCAGTAGTAGGTGCTTCAGGTGCTGTTGCGGGAATCATGGGGGCATATTTTCTGCTGTACCCCCACGCCAAAGTTCTTACACTCATCCCAATCGTCATTATTCCATTCTTTTTTTATCTGCCTGCAACCTTCTTTCTTTTACTATGGGTAGGCATACAAATTGTACTCGGCATTGCGGCATTAGGCGGACACGCCAGCAACTCAATAGCATGGTGGGCGCATATCGGCGGATTCATCAGTGGCATTCTGCTACTACCGTTGTTCCGTAAAAAAAACCGATGTTATTATTGCAAGGTACCGGAAGGGTCGTCACCTGTCAGACCAGAAATAATAGCCCCCAAGCCGGACGCAGTTCGTAATCCAAAAGAATGATAAGCCACCACTTACCAACCTTTAAGAATTAATTCGCAACTCAAAACACGATTGACTTGAGCCGATTGATACCGCATAACGGGACGTCCAGTTACAATAGACGTGACTGAAAAAGGATCCCGTAAGGACGGTTCTCTCATGCTTGAAATTAAAAACCTTCACGTTAACATCGGCGATAAAGAGGTTCTGAAAGGAATTGATCTTGTTATCGAAGACGGTGAAACGTTTATTCTCTTTGGCCCAAACGGCTCCGGTAAAACTACCCTGCTTATGACCCTTATGGGTTTTGGTAACTACACAGTTACCGAAGGGCAGATTATCTATAAGGGTCAGGACATTACATACGCTCCAATGTATGAACGTGCCCGCCTCGGCATCGGCATGTCCTTTCAGCGCCCTCCTACAATTCACGGTCTAAAAACCAGCCATCTCGTACGGATGTGCGGACAGGGTCGTGAAGTTGATGTTGAAGGCCTTGCTAAAAAGGTTAACTTCAGCAACTTCCTCGATCGCGACATTAACGCAGGCTTCTCTGGTGGCGAAATTAAACGCTCCGAAATGCTTCAGTTAATGGCACAGCGTCCTGATATGGTTTTATTTGACGAACCAGAATCCGGCGTTGACCTCGAAAACATGGCTCTCATCGGCAAAACTGCACGCAACTTGCTCGATGGCCTTGCAGAAGGCTGCACCATGAAAAAGGCAATTAAGCGTTCAAACACTTCCGGTCTTATTATTACCCACACCGGCCACATTCTCGAATACGTGAATGCAGACCGCGGTCAGGTAATGTACAACGGTAAGCTATGTTGTGAAGCGAACCCACGCGACATTCTCGATCATATTTCCAATCACGGTTACCAGGAATGTCTGCGCTGTCTTTCCGCTGAAACCGGCGAGATCCTCGACCTCTCCAGCTTTAACGAGGCTTCCTAGACATGAAAAAAATCGATCTTTCCCAGTACAGCACTGAAGGTGCTACTGAAGCAGCAATCGAAGATTTCTCCGGCTTTTCTGCTGAAGACAAAGAACGTCTGCTTTTTGCAGGTATTGATGTAAACAACCCTAGTGGTTCCGGCGCGTTCATGCATTTGAACCACTCCGGCGTTCACTGCAAGACCCACCGCGAAGGTCTTGAAGTTATGGACATCAAAACTGCTCTTGAAAAATTTGACGGTCTTCCGGAATACTACTGGCAGCTTGTTGATAAAGACAAAGATGAATTCACCAGAGCAACATATGACAACCTGCACGGCGGGTACTTCATTCGTGCTAAAGCTGGTGCAAAAATTACTGAACCTGTTCAGTCATGCCTCTTTATCGATAAAGCCGGCATCTCCCAGAACGTTCATAATATCGTTGTTGTTGAAGAAGGCGCAGAGCTTCATATTATCTCCGGTTGTGCAACTGCACACGGCGCTAAAGAATCTGCCCACCTCGGCATCTCCGAATTCTACGTTCATAAGGGCGGCAAGCTTACCTTCACCATGATTCACAACTGGAGTGTCGATACAGCAGTACGACCACGCTCCGCAGGTGTTCTGGAAGAAGACGCTGTATTCCTTAGCAACTACGTTCTGCTCAAGCCTGTTAAAGACTTGCAGATGTACCCGAAAATCACCCTTAAAGGTGCAAACTCTGTGGCACGATTCAACTCTGTAATCGTTGCACCGGAAGGCTCCTACATTGATTGCGGTAACCGCATTGAAATGCAGGCTCCTAACACCCGCGCAGAAATCATCGCACGCACACTGACCACCGGTGGTACTATTATCAACCGTGGTTACATTGGTGCTGATGCCGTACCTGCCCGTGGTCACCTTGAATGCAAAGGTCTTATTCTCGGCGGCGGCCGTATTCATGCAATCCCTGAACTTGATTCCGATCAGGACGGCGTTGAGCTTTCTCACGAAGCTGCCGTTGGTAAAATCGCTCAGGAAGAAATTGAATACCTTATGGCTCGTGGCCTCGACGAAGATGAAGCAACCTCTACCATTGTCCGCGGCTTCCTTAACGTGGAAATGGATGGGCTTCCTAAAGAGCTTCAAAATGCTATTGAACAGCAGATTGACGAGCTCGACGCAGGCGATGCAATGTAACCTGCTCTTTTCGCACAGAATAAAAAATCCCTCTGGAGCCGTACTTCAGAGGGATTTTTTTGTATAATACAGTACACAAACGATTCTGGAACGAAACGTCTTGAAAACAGTACTGTTACACAAACCAGTACTACTTTATGACAAGCAACAGGAGATCTATTGTGAAGAGATTCGCAGCAACAGCTTTTGCTATCATCTGTACATACATGCTGTGCTTCAGCATGCCCGCATACGCCAACGAAGAATGCATTAATTACGCAAAACCGCTGGCAAGCAGTGCCCGTTTACTGGCTAAATCTATCGCTGTATCTACAGAGGCACTTGTTGCCATTAACAAGCGGGCCAACGAAAATGAAATTACTTCGTTTAATGACTTTGTTGAATCAGCTAAGGAACGATCTGAAGAGATGATACGTACCCTTAATGAAAAGCAGAAGAACATAATGGATCGTGCTGAATCCACAACGGACTACACCTTATGCAAGCAAGACATGCAGGATGAGCTTGAAGAGCTAAAAGCTGAGACAAAAGAAGCACAAAAGTTGCTGATTGAATTGAAAGATTCCATCAAAAGTATGCTTGATGAATTAAAGGGGGCGTTCTTTGGATAAATCCGTAGCTGGGGCTGGGGTACAAAAGGATAAACAAACATCGGGTGCTATCGACTATTAGCGATAGATATAGCACATTCCATTATCCAAAAGAAAGCACCCTGCGCCCTACTATCTTATTATCCTGCGGCATAAATTCGTTTTGAGCCTCTAAAAACGGCGAGACGCTTCCTACTATAGGCTCAAGTTTTTCTTCATCAAAAAGAACAGCCACGGCAGCAAGCACTTTAGTGTTTCCCTGAGAAACGAGAAGGTATTTTGATTTCTTCGCGGTGAAGTATGAAGAGACGATACCTAGACGATCACGTTCTGGATGAGTCGTGACATAAACACCTTTTGATGTAAGATGCGAAGACATTTGTTCAAGACTCCAAATACCCGCCACATCAAAAACAACATCGTAGATTTCATCAGAATGAAGAATTTCTTCCCGAGTGTACTCAATAAAGTAGTCCACTCCAAGTCGCAGCAACTCATGTTGATGCCATAAACGCCCTTGAGCAGTTATTTCCGCACCAAGCATTTTAGCAAATTGCACAGCATAAATACCAACCCCGCCAGAAGCACCACTTAACAAAATACGCTGGTTCTTTTTCAAACCTGCTAAGACCTGCAAAGCGTGCATGGACGTCATGCAACCGATAGGCGCAGTCGCAGCCTGCACATGGCTAACCTTGTCAGGTTTATAGAAAATCATACCTTCTGGTACACATACAAACTCCGCGTGGGTAACTCCCCCCTTACGAAAGTCTGTATATCCGAAAACATCATCACCCTCTTTAAATCGCTCACCAGCAATCACTACTGATCCGGAAAATTCATATCCAGTGATGACACCCCGTTCAGCACGACGTCTTTTCGTACGCCAGCCTAACTCTTCCATGGCAAACAGCTGCTTATCACGGCCGCCAATAGAAGCTGCACGGACTCGAACCAACACCTCCCCCTTTTCGGGCACAGGCAAAGGGCGTTCTTCAAAAGCAATCCGTTCTTCAAGTTTGCGTTCTGGGTACAAGACCATTACGGTCATGGTCTGCTGATGAAAAGACATATGCGAAACGACTCCTTGTTACACGTTTTCGCAACATACTTTCATCAGTTTACCTAAGATTCCAAGGTATAAGCAGTATTGTTTCGCTGTAACTAAGAAGATCGTAAATTACATGTTTGACTTTAGGGTCTCTTCAAGCTCTGGGTTCAATTTTACAAGGAGGGAGCCCTCAGCTTCCGCACGCACTTTACCGGCAGCAGCGCCTTTAATTTTACGTACATTTTTCACTCGGGCAAACATAATGCTAGCCTGCTCATTTTCCCGTTGCCAGCTTTTAACGCCAACAAGAATAGCAGCTTCATTCAAGGTATGTTCAGGAATTTGCTGATCGGGGTAGTCTAAATGCAGCACAAGATGGGCACTAGGTCCGTCTTCTGCATGGAACCACAAATCATAGGATGATACCCTATTAAGAATTTCATGGTTCCCTTGAGCATTACGTCCACGAAGCATAAGAAAACCATCAGAACTTCTAAAGCGCTGAATAAACTTATCCTTCGCCTGCTGTTTTTGCTGACGTTTTAACGCACCGCCTTTAAGCTTCTTCTCCGCTTGCAACTTAGGAACTTCACCCTCGCCACGCTGGAGCCGTGCGTATTGCCTCTCAAGAACCTGACGCCGTTCAGCAAGCATATCTATACCGCGTTTACCACGTGTGGCCTGTTTAAACAGATGCGCCATGTTTTCACGAATGCTTTTGCGGGGATCAAGCGGGATTGTGCACTCTTCTCCAGCTACCAATCCTTCAATACCTTCCGGAACTGTCAGAGTGATAGAAGGAAGCTTACGATCTGCATCAATTTGCCACAGACTAGCTTGCAAAAGTATGGCATGCTGCTGTCCTGCAATCATGCGCTCAATGCGCTCTTCTTCCTGATTCAACCGGGCAAGGGTCTTCTTGGTTCGCTTTAATGCAGCAACAACGGGTTTGGCTGTAATCGAAGCTTCAGCCTGAGCAAGCTCGGCAAACAGACGCATTTCACCAATGACAGTGGCAGCTTCAATAGCGGTGGCTACCGACTTTTCTTCACGCTTTCCGCGAATTGCTTCCGGTAACGGCCAAACATATGCATCGGTCGTTTTTCCGTCTTTTGTATATAGATAGACTTCACCAAGCTCATCAAGATCGTCCTGCGTCTCCACAGTACCGTAGCCGTATTCCAAATCTACAAATAAAGCCTGCGCATCCATAGGATCGTCATGAATAAGTGCTGAAAGTGCTTTTCGCAACGGAGGTGTCAGTTGTGGATACTTGCTCCACACATCACTACTGGCCAAGACTTGCGGTAAGTCTTTCGGCTCACACCATGCTGGTTCAAAACCAGCCCAGTCCGGCTCTTCTTTTGTAATGAACAGGCCATTACATAAATCAAGCACAAGCCACGTTACGGGGGTTGTTGTAAGCGGAAAAGCAATGCGACGATTACACCAGTCTACAACAGGAGTACCCAGTCGTTTACCGGCAGCATACTTACGCAGCCACATTGATTTTGCAGAGGGGTTGTCCGGATTAACAGGACGTTTGTCACTGAGAAATAGGAGGGGAAAACGGCGACCGGCCTGAAACAGTAAATTCTGTTTCCGGCCGGTGCGATGTATTACTATTGTTGTTGTATCGGGGGCTGGCTCAAAGAACTTTTCAATACGTGCTCCTGTAAGGTGCACTGCAAGTTCTACGCACAACCGCCGAAAAAAATGTGCTTCCATTGTTTGCTAGTCAGCGCGCTGGCGCTCGTCCTCTTCCTGTTTACTTTTGCAATTAATGCATAATTTAGTCACAGGACGTGCTTTAAGTCGTGCAATGCCGATATCTTCGCCACAGTCTTCACAAACGCCAAAAGAGCCTTCGTCAAGACGAGCAATAGCAGAGCGAATCTTTTTAATGAGTTTACGTTCACGATCACGAATACGTAAGGTAAACGCACGATCGGATTCAGCGGTTGCACGGTCTGCAGGATCTGCAAACATTTCACTATTATCAGTCAGATCGTCCAGAGTTGCGTCACCTTTCTGCTGTGCTTCATCAAGCATTCCCTGCAGAAGTGTACGGAAATGATCAAGATCTTTCTGTTCCATGTATGTCCTCCTCGGCATCTATCAAACTGAGGCCGTCACTCTCATAACGGTTAAAACTACACTGCAAATAACGCCAAGAGTGTGGTCGTATACGCATTACCATAAAGAAGAACATTCCAATAAACTAAAACATCTCAAAAAGCAAAGCTCTCGTTATGAGTTATAATGCGTTTGGGTAAATCATGTTGTATCCCATTAAATATAACGTCAGAAAGTAAGGTTACCATTATTAAGGAGAACATTAACAGTGCGGCTTGACTTAATAATATGTACCACTGAACAAAGGCTTATAGTTCATCACTTACCGAAAACAGGAATACGCTCGTTTTTGCAAGCCACACGCCTACGCAACTCCGACAACTACACGCCAGACTCACTTCATAAGAGTAGACACACACTTTGTGTAGTCGTTTTATGGCATTTTGTTGAAAAATAGAAAAAAATTATTTTTTTTGCTTGACCGGTTCGGACCCTCTGCGTATACACCTCCCCCGTTGGGACAAACAAGTTTCAACGCAACGAGCGGGAATAACTCAGTGGTAGAGTACAACCTTGCCAAGGTTGGAGTCGCGAGTTCAAATCTCGTTTCCCGCTCCACTAAAAAATTTAGGCGCAGTCAATTTAGGACTTGATTATCGCAAGAAAGTCCCTTAAAAAGCTGACTGCATTGCTGAAAAGCAACACGAGCGGGAATAACTCAGTGGTAGAGTACAACCTTGCCAAGGTTGGAGTCGCGAGTTCAAATCTCGTTTCCCGCTCCACTAAAAAATAAATAAGCAGTCACATTAGAGCTTGATTATCTTTTCAAAGTTCTTTAAAAGCTGTCTGCATTGCTCATAGCAATATGAGCGGGAATAACTCAGTGGTAGAGTACAACCTTGCCAAGGTTGGAGTCGCGAGTTCAAATCTCGTTTCCCGCTCCATATTTTACTTTCGTTACAGTTTATTTTAGACTGTGCGTTGATGAGCGGGAATAACTCAGTGGTAGAGTACAACCTTGCCAAGGTTGGAGTCGCGAGTTCAAATCTCGTTTCCCGCTCCATTTAAAATTTAAGTTTTTCTCTTGAGGCGACATAGCCAAGCGGTAAGGCAGAGGTCTGCAAAATCTCCATTCTCCGGTTCAAATCCGGATGTCGCCTCCACTCAAGAGCGGGAATAACTCAGTGGTAGAGTACAACCTTGCCAAGGTTGGAGTCGCGAGTTCAAATCTCGTTTCCCGCTCCATTTAAAAATTTATTTTTTCTCTTTTGAGGCGACATAGCCAAGCGGTAAGGCAGAGGTCTGCAAAATCTCCATTCTCCGGTTCAAATCCGGATGTCGCCTCCACTCAAAAGCGGGAATAACTCAGTGGTAGAGTACAACCTTGCCAAGGTTGGAGTCGCGAGTTCAAATCTCGTTTCCCGCTCCAAGTGCACTTTAAGCCAGTTCTATGAACTGGCTTTTTTTGCGTCTATCGTCTCACAATCACAAGCATTCCACGTCCCCTCCTCTACTCTTCTAAACTTTCACTTTTTTTACCTAGGTTAAGCACGTCTTCAACAATTGATATTTTGCCAGCAGTACCCTTTCGTTGGCCTTTTATATATAATGATACACAGTACTACAAAGCTCCCTAGCACACGCTTATTGCCATTTAGACAAAAGATGACAGCCCATTGAGCAATGAGCAATGAGCAATGAGCAATGAGCAATGAGCAATGAGCAATGAGCAATGAGCAATGAGCAATGAGCAATGAGCAATGAGCAATGAGCAATGAGCAATGAGCAATGAGCAATGAGCAATGAGCAATGAGCAAAAAAAGTCCCCTGTACACAAATTGTACAGGGGACTTTTTAATATTTTCGATTTAGCGACAGGCTAGAGCAAAAAGCCAACCCGTAATATTGCGAATAGTCATCAGGCAATGCCGCGAGCCCTATTAAAGTATTTTTCACGCACTTTATCAAAAACAATGACTGTACGGAAACACGAGACGATGATGGCAAATATTGAGAACCCTAGAATCAGTTGCTTCTGAATATCCCATTTTTCTTTAAACAGGAGCCCCGTTGCCCACTCCATACCCGACTGTTGTCCGTAGAACATGGACAAAGGCAGTGCAATAACGACAATGCACATAAAGGCAACTTCTACCCAAAAGAAGGTACGAGCCATAATGAGCATGAATAACGTGGAATCTCGAACAACTTTTAGAAACTTCAATCGGTTTTCTAACTTTTCGAGACGCTTTTCCTCTGTCTCTGCGACGGACTGCGCTTTCTTAAAAATATCTGCGACCTGAAAATGAGTATTTAATGCCCATTTAATATTCGCGGCACACACATTGTAGTTTTTATTAAACTCAACAAGTGCTCGCGGAAACGGGAACCATGCCGCTTCTTCCCGAATATATCTCAACCGTTCTCTTTGATGCTGAAATTTCTTTTTCAGCTCGCTTGCTTCTTTCGTGACATATCTGTCCAAATCCTTAGACAGATCTTGGCAACCATGAAGAATAAGCATGAACGACACATAGTTTTTAATGTCGCTTGCTGCGGTCATTCGTTCAATCCGCTTCATACTTTTTGCAAAAAACGGATTTCCCTCGTCAAACCACTCATGAACTTCTTTTTTCAGCCCATCCAGCTTTTCAACAGCCTTTTCTACCTGACTTTCAGCTTCCATCCAAGGGCCATAGAGAGCTGATAAAACCTGAATATGCCCACGTTCCATTTCTGGATCAATAAGCACTCTGTTAAAATAGTGAGGTGTCTTTTCAACTAATAAAATAAGCGAAGACATTGCTTGTTCTGCAAAGCCGATTTTAACCTGACATACGGACTTACGATACTGAGCATCATGCATTGTTGGACACATACGCAACACTCGGCTGTACAGTTCAGAAGCCTGTTGGAACTGGGATGTAAATTCGAGCAAGCGTGCCTGCAAAAATACGCAGTACGCTTGCTTTACCATCGGTCCAGAAAGAATTTCTGCTTCTTTCCACATCATCATGGCCTTGTGATAATCACCCCGCTCCATTGAAACAAAACCAGCAAGCATTCGAGGTCTTGCATCACGCGGCGCACGGATTCCTAAATTTGAAAGCTCCTTGTCTGCTACAACCAAATCACCTGAAAGCACATACGCAAGAGCACTCCATACAGGATTATCATCGCGCGGCGCGACATCATTCAACCCTTTCGCAAAATCTTTGCCACGGCAAACCCACATGTGTTGCATCATGCGCAACTGTGAAATCTGGTTCACGCCATAAACTGCATTCAGCAAAACGCCATCATGTTCTTTTGAAACCTGAATATTTGTGAGTGCGGCATCATCCTTAGTACTGAGTTTTTGCTCAATCGTTTCGAACGCTTTGTTGAACTCATCAAAATTTAATTTTGAAAGTTCGTACCACACTTTTGGGGTAAGCTTAGTTAAAGAGCGTGTAGGGCATTGATGGGATGGATGCGTGCGCATACCACAATAAAAACAATGATCATGGCTTCCTGCAATAAGATGCTTAGAAATTTGCACCGGCAACATACCGCTTTCTACTGAATGATCTACGGTGAGTGTTACTTTGCACCAGTCATCAACGCTGCTTGCATCTAGTGAAAAGTTAACGTCGTGAACTTCAAAAGTACGCCCGAGCAAGTAGCCGGAACGAAAGCTCATGTGTGGAAAGTCTGGAACAAGCTGGTTCCAATCCAACGCCATCTTTTTCGGTAGATCGGGGTTAAAGTTCAACCCGCGTTTGTTTGTCACAGCAATAACAGCAGGCCAATATGCTTCCCGCTTCGTTGCTTTAAGATTTTCCACATGCATCAAATGCTCGCGTGTCCATTGGCGAAGCATCTGCAAGTTTTCTACTTGGAAAACCAAGTAACTATCCTGAACAAGGAATTTAATTTTCAACCGTTCAAAAAGAATTTTCATCTCTCTGGCATAAGCACGCCAGCCTTCTAGAAAATTCTTTTCCATGGTATTACCTAACGGCTTAATAACACCATACCACCCTAAGGAAGATTGGTACGGAAGCCGAGGATCAACCAATAGCGATGTCCACTCCACAGGAGCCAAACCGGAGCGGGAACTTTCCGGCTTAAATGTCAGTCCTGGAAGCCCCCTGCCATCGTTACGGCATTTAGGATGCACTAAAATCTGACAACTGTCGGAAACAATAACGGACTGTGCCATTAACGAAGGTTCAACAGAAAACGTAATTTCGCGCTTCGGACTGAATAGTAGTTTTGCCGGAATTAGCTGAGCATAGAGCTGTAAAGCATTAAACTTAGCCCAAACACTTAATCTGGCTGCTGCCAAAAAAACATCAGAACTAAAAAAGAACCATAACGCTTGATCTCTATCAACTTCTACCTGCAATCCACCATAGTCCTGCAATGTCTGCACTACTGCCGGATTAAGTTCGCCATTCCAGCTAATCCACATACCATAGCCAGTGGCTACCATACGGGATTCCTGGAACATCGGAAGTTTGTTGAGCAAGTTTGATAAATGAGGCATATCTACCTTTCACCATTACTTTTGGGAGGACTTATGGACATTACCAGAACTCTGGCTGAACTGAAAAAAGACCCGGGTTTTGCCGAAAATGTCGGCATGACACTTATTCATAACGGTACTGTACGCGGTTGGTCTCGCAAAGACCGACGAGAAGTTAAAGCGATTCGAGTTCGTCATGATTACGATAAAATCGAAAGTATTCGTAAAGAACTTGAACAGAGTGAAGGCATTTACCGCATTATTACCGAAGCGTATGAAGGTGACTTCACGCCCGGTGACGATGTTATGTACCTTATTGTTGCAGGCGACATTCGTGAAAACGTAAAAGCAACTCTTGCTGAACTGCTCGATAGAATCAAGTCCGAAGCTGTCACCAAGGAAGAAATTTTTGCCTAAGTTATAATCGGCATTTTTCTATTTTTCACTAGTTTCAAGAAAACTACGTTCAAGAAAATGACACTTTTTGCCGGACACACTGTTTAACAGGTAAATTTGCAAAATGTATTCCAATAAAAAGAGCCTGCACACTCCATGCAGGCTCTTTTTTTATTGGAATACTATTTCCGATCACAGACTCTTCCAGATTTCGGGCAATGAATGTTTAAAACATTCTTGAGGACAATCTCTAACTCCACTGGGTCCATTGATTCAAACTGACGTAGTTCCATAAATTTTCTTTGAACACAAAATACATCCAGCATACAGCGAAGTGCTAACGGGTCATCCGGCAGCAAACCGCTATCCTCAACAGTTTCTGCATAACTGCGCAACAACACTCCCCCTGCATTTCTACGCCACACTTCACCCCATATTGCAAGTTTATCCTTATCTTCTGAACGAATAGATGAAGCATGATGTAATACGGTTGACGCTGTGTGCTGAAGAGAATCAAGCAGATCGACCACATCACGTAGCGAACTGTCTTTCAGCCTGCGAGCAGTAAACGAACGATGCTTCTGCCCTTCAAAATTGACGAACAGAAAATCTTTCCCTGTATAAAAGACCCTTCGAAGATACAAATTACCGTGCAATCGAATTTTATGGCAGTCGTAAGAATATTCAAGAAATTGCTTTGCATCTTCAAGCATAGTTTTTCCACGTTCAAGCAACATATCCACATGCGGAATAACGCTGCTATCCAATGTTCCTCTCTTCCGCCTAAGCTTATCCATTGTGCGTTTCATCACACTTTGTACGCTCTGATACACGGAACGCGTATACAATTTAGAATATGCTTCAGGAGCAAAATCTTTATTTGCTTCACGCCGGCACAACGTCAAATGCATTTCGCCAAGTCGTTTACCCAGCAGTCTGAACACGGTAAAATCCGCATCTGTCAGCACCTCTGCGCTATTTAGCTCAGAACGTTCAAAAGCTATTTCGAACACATCACCATCAAGCTCTTCCGGTGCTTTCTCAATGGCACTATCAATAGCGAGTCTGCCTTCGTAGAATCGCGTAATACTATCAACCACCATTTGGCGTAAATCATATTCACAATGCGTGTACTGGCTATACACACCAACAAAATGCTCATCTCCACGTTCACAGACATACTTTACTGCGCCAAAATAACGCGGAACATTTGGGAAGCCACATGTGACAGACAAATACTCCAGCATCTCTGCATCCGGATTAATGCCGTCACTTAATCTACGATAGATACGGAAAAACAGATCATCACCACAAACAACGGCGCTGGATTCTGGGTACTCCTTCCACCAGCCAAAACAATCACGGAGAACCGGAAGTCTTCGTCTGTCCTGAATGACAGAAAAAACACCATTCCTACCGGAAACAGTTTTCACTTGCTTATACAAATTAATAAACGATTCGCAACTCCGACCTTCAACAAACCCTTCTACCAACACTGCGGAATCAAAACCTTTATTAATGGTACATATAAGCTCAGGAGTTCGCGCTGTACTAATATCTATTGCCGCTGCCCCTTCTACTCGACTGACAAACAACGTGTACAATTCAGAAGGTTGCTGCATAAAATGCACTGACACAATAAGAAGCCAAGACTGCTGTGTTTCTTTACCAAATGGCAATGCTTCCTGAATAGAAATGTCTCGCAAGATAGTTTTCGTCGTCAACAGCTTATTGCGACGAATGAAATATGCCGGAAGCACACTCTCCAACCCGTGTCTAAATTCTATATCAAACATATTCACAGTTGATGCCGTGATATTCGGAACAACTTCAGAGCGTGCCACTTCTTCTGCAACATTACGATGCAGCGAGAACATGAAATACCCGTGAGGATTAAGCGTTAAATCATACATAGCCGTTCGAACCATGGGGAACTTAGTGTGCGACATGAGCTCAATTGGTTCACACCCTTCATAGCCTGCCAGATCCAGCGAAGCAGCCTGAGGAAAGCGCGACAGGTTACAGACAATTAATATATTTTCCTCACCATATGTACGAATAAAAGCCAAAACTCTATGGTTATCCGGCATAAGAAAAGACACATCACCTCGTGCAAAAGCAGGATACTTTTTACGCATGGCAATCATACCCTTCAACCACCAGAACAACGACGTCTTGTTCCCCTGTGCTGTCTCCACGTTCACAGCTTCATAGTGATACTCTGGATCAATAATCACTGGTAGGTATAGGCTCTGAGGATTGGAACGGGAAAAGCCTGCGTTTCTGTCGGCACTCCACTGCATGGGTGTGCGAACCCCGTCACGGTCACCGAGGTAATAGTTATCGCCCATAGAAATTTCATCGCCGTAATACAACACCGGAGTCCCGGGCATAGAAAACAATAGCACATTCATCAGCTCTATTTTGCGTCTATCGTTTCCAAGTAACGGGGCAAGTCTGCGTCTGATCCCTAAATTAATACGGCTCTTCGGATCGCGTGCATACATCCGGTACATGTAATCACGTTCTTCATCCGTAACCATTTCAAGCGTCAGCTCGTCATGGTTACGCAAAAAAATTCCCCACTGTGCATTCTCTGGAATTGTCGGCGTTTGTTCCAAAATATCAATAATCGGGTACCTGTCTTCCATTTCAAGCGCCATGAACATTCGTGGCATCAAGGGAAAATGGAACGACATGTGGCAAGCATCGCCATCACCAAAATATTCCGCAGCATCTTCAGGCCACTGGTTTGCCTCTGCAAGCAACATCCGGTCTTTATATCGTGCCTCAAGTCGAGCGCGAAGTTTTTTTAAAAAATTAAAAGTCTTCGGCAAATTTTCGCAGTTCGTGCCTTCCTCTTCATACAGATACGGCACAGCATCTAGTCGCACGCCATCAACGCCCAGTTTGAACCAAAAATCAAATACCCTAAACACCGCTTTATGCACCTGTGGATTTTCATAATTTAAATCAGGCTGGTGATGATAAAAGCGATGCCAATAGTACGCATTCGCAATCGGGTCCCAACTCCAGTTGGAAGGTTCAAAGTCTTTAAAAATTATGCGGGCATCCTTATACTTTTCCGGTGTATCGTTCCACACATAAAAATCTCTATCTGAAGACCCGGCAGGCGCAAGCCGTGCGCGCTTGAACCATTCATGTTGGTCTGAAGTATGATTCAACACCAACTCAATAATAATCCGCAAACCACGCTTATGAGCCTCGCGGATAAGTTTTTTTATGTCCTGAATCGTTCCGTAGTCGGGATTAACATTCATATAGTCCTGAATGTCATACCCATCATCCCGCAATGGTGAAGGATAGAATGGTAGCAACCATACAGCTGTAATACCAAGATCCTGCAAATAATCTAACTTTTCAATAACACCTAAAATATCCCCTTTACCGCTCCCTGTGGAGTCGTAAAACGATTTAATATGCAATTCATAAATGACTGCATCCTTATACCATGTAGCACTATTGAAATCTGAGACTGTTTTTTTGGACATACAACTTCCTGAGAGTTAGGTGTCGTGATCACCTAACCATAACAAGTACTCACGAAGGTTGAAATGCGATTATTTTACGACAGGGTCGATTTTTAGCAGTTTTTCCCTCAGGAGGCGCTTGGCTGCAGGACTTTAATAGCCTTGTTACAATAAAAAAAAGGTTGCCCTTCGTGCGAAGGGCAACCTTAATATTTTATACAAAGTAGTGACGTCTAAAATATCACTTAGAATGCACCAAGACCTTTAAGCAGTACGATAAACACGAGGATCGGAGTAATCCACTTTACGAGGAAGAACCAAACCTTGAGAATTCCTTCGTTAGAAAGCGTGCCGTTATTGGTAAGACATTCTTTGGAACGTTCCCAGCCCCATACCCAACCTACGAACAGGCAGATAAACGCACCGCCAGTAGGAAGTAAGATATTAGAGCTAAGGAAGTCATACATATCAAAGAAGTTTTTACCGAAGATTGTCACGTCTGCAAGAGTGCTGAATGACAACGTTGCCGGTACACCGCAAAGTCCGATACCAAGTGCAACGATGATAGTTGCAACTTTACGGGAACAGGACGGGATAGTTTCAATAAGAAATGCTACAGGAACTTCGAACAGGGAACACATAGCACCAATGGTTGCTACGGATGTAAGCACGAAGAACATGGTCATGAAAATCTGTCCACCAGGGAGCGCGCTGAATACTGCTGGCATAGTCATAAAGAGCAGACCCGGGCCAGCGGTCGGTGTAAGACCGTAGTTGAATACAGCAGGGAAAATAGCAATCCCTGCAAGCATCGATACGGTAAGGTCAGCGAGCATTACGCGCATGGTAGTTTTAGGAATATCTGCTTCATCAAGGAAGTAGCTACCGTAAGTCATCATCGTACCCATACCGAGAGAAAGCTTAAAGAAAGCAAGACCCATGGCATTAAGTACAACTGCAACTGTTACCTTAGAAAAATCTGGAGCAAACAGGAACGCAAGACCTTCACCTGCTTTTGGCAGCATAAGGGAGCGCACACAGATGGCGCAGAGCATGAGAAACAGAACAGGCATAAGAATTTTAGTTGTTTTTTCAATGCCCTTTGACACACCCGCGATAAGGATAAGTGCAACAAGAGCAAGAACAAACCACTGCCATGCTAAAGACCCAATAGGGTCAGATACCATGGAACCGAATGCAGCTTCCCCAACGGCTTTATCAAGACCGTTAAGCTGACCGGATGCAGCCTTAACTACAAAAGCAAAAACCCAGCCAGCTACATCTGTGTAAAAAGCCATAATACAGAATGCAGCAAGTACGCCAGCACAGCCCACAAGAAACCAAGGAGAACTAGGCGCAAGCTTGTGCCATGTACCAATAGCGTTCTGGCGAGCCTTACGACCAAGCATAATTTCGCCAATCATTACAGGAAGGCCAACAACAAGAGTGGCAAGCAAATATACGATAAGGAACGCAGCACCGCCGCCTTCACCAGTCATGTACGGGAATTTCCAAATATTACCCAGGCCAACTGCCGAGCCTAACGTCGCAGTGAGTACACCAAGAGCAGTGGCGAACCCATCACGATTATTCACAGGAGACGTCATTTTCCACCTCAACGAGTTTAACAGTTTTGTTATTGTCGTCCCCGTTGTAGTGTGCAACGGCGATGCATTCAAGTCTTTTTGGTCACATTTGCCATTCCAATTTGTCATACCAAACCGGTACAGTCAGTAACTATGGAAATACTTTCTATATTTTCAATGAATACCGAATCTAATTAACACCGTTCGTCGTTGTTAATCACGTATCGTCTCTATTATAGGTACAGCAGAACTGTTGTAGATACGAAATAGTCGCTAAAAGAAAACATTTTTCCCTTTATTTTTCATCTTTGAACAAAAAAGACAAACCAATGTCCTTATTTTTGCAGCTTTATAATTTGATAATAGACACAAAAAAAAGAGAGCTCTTTCACATTTGTGAAAGAGCTCTCTAATATGACCCCGGATTGACCGTTACCGGTGAAACCTTGCAAAATCCTTTAATTAAAGGATATGGCAGCCGCCGCCAGGAGCAACTCAATCCCCTTTGGTGACAACGGCAAGGTGCCTGCATTTGATAGTATTGATTCTGCCTACGTGTCAGCGGCTCACGAATCATCCAGGAAATTCTATTATTTCGCGCGGGCACGTACCTCGTCGCGTATTTCTTCTTTTGCATTTGGCCAAAGCCATTCAGCCCAGCCCATTGGTGTTTCTCGCGTTGGAGTAACAGTGAGGATACGTTCTTCTTCGTTGTCCTTACCTATAGTTACTACACTCACTTCAATTGGAACGCCAGCTTTTTTTGCTTTTGGAGAGTAAGAAGCCGCCCATGCTGCTGCATCAGCAATTGTTTCTTCTGTCCACGGAGCGCCTTCAAACTGACGACCGATGGAGATAGGCCCCGGATAATCGACAACCTTAAAAACGATGTCTGTATCCAGCTTTATCTCAAGAAGCAGTTCGTTGTCTATCTGGTTTCGACCAACAGACATCCAGTGTGCTCCAGACCAATACTGACGTCCAACGTTGGAAAGCTTAAAGTCTGCCACAGAAGGAGTCGGTGAAAATTTGAGCACAGGCCAGTAGCGTCTGGCATTCTCACGTTCGGTAAGATTACAGCCTCCACCAGGTGAAGGAACTTCAGTGAATCCGTAATATTCAGCAAGTTTAAGCTGCTCTTTACGTCCACGTCCAAAAAGACCCAGCAGTTTGTCACGCTGTACCAGTCCAGACTCTTCCATAGGGGTCGGGTCCTGACACAATGCACACAAAGGACGAAGCAGAACGGATTGCACGTCTGCATCGCGCTTAATAACATTAAGTGTGTCTCTACGCTGCGACATTGGGCGCTGCCCGACAACCTCACCGGAGATAATAAACTTAGCGCCGTAACTTTCCATCAACTCATGTGCTTTTCTGAGCATCAGGATTTTACAGTCAACACAAGGGTTCAGAGTTTTACCAAACCCGTGTACAGGGCGTTCCACCATCATACGTACGTACTCTTCCGACACATCAACTGCGTCGATTTCCATATCGTATACTTTTTCCCAGTGGGGCACCAAGTCCGGTTTACCAAAAAATGGAGTTACAAAATGTAACCCTTTTACCCTAAGCCCCTGATCCTGTATTACTTTTACAGCGAGCAGAGAATCCAGTCCGCCGGACAGTAATGCCACGGCGTCATATTGCTTCGTTACCTTTTCCATGCACGCCAAATAAGACCCATTACGTATAAAAGCAAGACTAGTTTTGCCCGCCAACCCCTATTTGACTGATTTCATGAATAAAGATTTTCGGACATATATTTTTTTGATATTCTTAATTTGTACGATGTACATAATTAACGTTGTACTTTTTGGAGATTGCCCCTGACTCAGCGATTTGCTATTCACGATGAGCGCTCCCTAAAAAACACTTCCTGCACGGAGATTAAAAAAAATGGCTACTAAATCCGCAATGAGCCCGGATGATATGCGTCGTGAGGCTCTTACTACGGCTATGAGCACTATTCAGCGAAAATACGGACAGGGTTCCGTAATGAGACTGGATGACGATGCACATGTCGCAATCCCTATTATCCCATCCGGCTCAATCACACTTGATATCGCACTGGGCATCGGTGGTATTCCAAAAGGCCGTGTTACAGAAATTTTTGGTCCTGAATCCTCCGGCAAAACTACCCTTGCACTGCATGCTATTGCCCAATGCCAGAAGCAGGGCGGAACTGCGGCATTTATTGATGCAGAACATGCACTTGATCCAACATACGCTCGCCGCCTTGGTGTAGACACTGAAGCGCTGCTTATCTCCCAGCCGGATTACGGCGAGCAGGCTCTTGATATTGCCGACATGCTTGTTCGTTCCGGCGCTGTTGATATTATTGTTATTGACTCCGTTGCTGCGCTTATTCCGCAGGCAGAACTGGAAGGCAACATGGGTGAAACACAAGTTGGCAGTCAGGCGCGACTTATGTCTCACGCCCTGCGTAAACTTACCGGCACAATCCATAAGTCCAATGTGTGTGTAATGTTCATCAACCAGATCCGTATGAAAATTAACACAATGGGCTACGGTAACCCGGAAACTACTACCGGTGGTAACGCACTTAAATTCTACTCCTCCATCCGTATTGATGTGCGCCGCATTCAGTCCCTTAAAGATAAAGAAGAAGTGTTCGGTAACCGTACACGCGTAAAAATTGTTAAAAACAAAGTTGCACCACCGTTCCGTGAAGCTTTATTCGACATTTTGTACGGAACAGGCATATCCCGTACTGGTGAATTGATAGATCTTGGTGTAGAACACGGTATCGTAGATAAAAGTGGTGCCTGGTATGCGTACGGCTCTGAGCGTTTAGGTCAGGGTAAAGAAAATGTTCGAGCTTTCTTGAATGACAACGACGCAATCAGAGATCAGATTGAAAAGAAATTACTTATACATCTGGGCGTAATTGAGGAAGACAATGGAGAAGCAAAGCCGGAAGTGGCTCCTGCTCCTGCAAAAGCTTCCAAAAAATAGCATCGCTTCTCATATTTGAGAATAAAGTACGCCGCCCTGATTACAGGGCGGCGTTTCTTTTAACAATAAGCCGTTAATGTTTTTCCAAGGGAGACAACGCTGTGATTACCGCAAACGAAATTCGGGAGAAGTTTCTCAAATTCTTCGAGGACAAGGGACATAAAATTGTGTCGTCTTCGTCCCTCATTCCTGCTGACGACCCTACTCTGCTATTCACCAACGCAGGCATGGTTCAGTTTAAAAAAACATTCCTCGGTCAGGAAAAACGAGCGTACGTACGCGCCACCACTTCCCAGAAATGTCTGCGCGTAGGCGGCAAACACAACGACCTTGAAAACGTAGGCCGTACTGCACGCCACCACACTTTTTTTGAAATGCTCGGCAACTTTAGCTTTGGCGATTACTTCAAAAAAGATGCTATCCGCTTTGCATGGGAATTTCTTACTGTAGAGCTTGGCCTGCCAAAAGATAAGCTTTTCATCACCATTTTTAGCGATGATGACGAAGCTAAAGAACTCTGGATGAGCGAAGCAGGCGTACCTGAAGAGAAAATTTTCCGCCTCGGCGAAAAAGATAACTTCTGGTCAATGGGTGATACCGGTCCTTGTGGTCCGTGTACCGAAATCCATATAGATCAGGGTGAACACATGACCTGTGGCCCTAACTGTGGTATTGGCAAATGTGATTGCGACCGTTTCCTCGAAATCTGGAACCTCGTATTCATGCAGTTCAATCAGGATGAGCAAGGCATACGCACCCCTCTTCCTAAGCCAAACATCGATACCGGCATGGGGCTTGAGCGTATTGCAGCGGTTTGTCAGGGTGTAAACTCAAACTACGACACCGACCTGTTCCTCGAGTTCATCAACTTTATTGCCGATCTTGCAGGTGTAACCTACAAAAAAGACGGCGACGACGTGGACACTGCTCTTCGCGTTATCGCAGACCATAGCCGCGCTATCGCTTTCATGATCAGCGACGGCATCCTTCCTTCCAACGAAGGCCGTGGATACGTTCTGCGCCGCCTTATCCGTCGTGCATACCGCTTCGGTCGCCTGATGGGTCTTTCCGGCTGCTACATCCACAAGTCTGTCGCTAAAGTTGTTGAAGTTATGGGTCCTCAGTACCCTGAACTTTGCGACAACGCAGAATTTATGGATCGCGTCGTAGTAATGGAAGAAGAAGGCTTCAACAAAACTCTGGATAAAGGTCTTGCTCTTCTGGAAGACGAACTCCTTGCTGTTGAAAATACACCGAAAAAAGAACTTAAAGGCGAAACAGTATTTAAACTGTACGACACCTTTGGTTTCCCTATCGACATCATTAATGACATCGCTGAAAAACGCGGTATCTCTGTTGACGAAGCAGGCTTCACCGCATTCATGGCGCAGCAGAAACAGCGCGCTAAAGCTGCTTGGAAAGGCGCTGCAGGCGACACACTTGCTGCACGCTTCCAGTCTCTTCTTGAAGAAGGCACACGAAGCGAATTTGTAGGCTACAACAGCCTCGGCACCGAAAGCCGCATCGCAGTACTTATGGATGAAAAAGCAGAGAATGTTGAGTCCCTCGCTGTTGGCCAGAAAGGCTACCTTGTAACCAGCAAGACTCCTTTCTACGGCGAATCCGGCGGCCAGTCCGGTGACCATGGCGTCATCACTGCTGATTCCGGCAACGCTAACGTGCTTGATACTATGAAGCCAAATGCTGAACTTACCGTTCACCACATTGAAGTTTCCCAAGGTACCATCCGTAACGAACAGGCTGTGAACATGCAGGTCAGCGAAGATGTTCGTCTCGCTTCTGCACGTAACCACACTTGTACTCACCTGCTCCACGCAGCTCTTCGCCGCGTACTTGGTGATCACGTTAAGCAGTCCGGTTCTCTGGTAACTCCAGACCGCCTGCGTTTCGACTTCACCCATATTTCCGCACTTACTCCAGAAGAAATCAAAGCGATTGAGCTGGATGTAAACTCAGCAATCATGGCTAACATTCCGCTTGATGTTGCTGAAATGGAATACGAAAAAGCAGTTGAGAAAGGTGCAATGGCTCTCTTCGGTGAAAAATACACCGATAAGGTTCGTGTTGTTGCTATCGCCGAGAACTCTGTTGAGCTTTGCGGTGGCACTCATCTCTCTGCAACAGGTCAGGCTGGCTCCTTCTTCATTCTTTCCGATGGCGGCGTTGCTGCCGGTATCCGTCGTATTGAAGCAGCAACCGGCTTTAACGCACTCAATCTCTCCCTTGCCAACCGCGAAGAATTGCATTCCATTGCAGGCCTCGTTAAAGGCAAACCAGACGATGTTGCTAACCGCGTAAAAGGCTTGCAACAAGAAAATCGTTCCCTGCGTAAAGACATGGAACAGCTTGCGGCTAAGGCAGCTTCCAGTCAGGGCGGCGACCTCATGTCAAACGTAACTGACATTGACGGTGTAAAAGTTCTCGCAGCACGCGTTGACGTTCCTACCGTTAAAGCACTGCGCGACATTATGGACGACCTTCGCTCTAAACTTGGCTCCGGTATCGCTTGTCTTGCAACTGCAGACAGTGAAGGCAAAGTTACCCTTCTCGTAGCGGTTACCAAGGATCTCAATGAGAAGTTCAAAGCTGGTCAGCTTATCGGTCAGATCGCCGGTGAAGTTGGCGGTAAAGGCGGCGGACGCCCTGATATGGCTCAAGCTGGCGGTAACAATGCAGATGGTATCAACGCTGCATTCGACAAACTCAAAGCCCTCGTAAAAGGCTAGCAAACTCCAGCCCGTAAATTCAAAGCCCATGCACAAAAGTGCATGGGCTTTTTTATTGAGATATCATGTAGGTTCAGCATGTCGTGGAAACACAAAAAAAGCTTGAGATAATCTCAAGCCTTTTTTCCATATGTGCTGTGCCAGTTTGCTAATCTACAAAACGTTTGCACCACCATTCTGGTGATCAATCGAGAATAACCAAGTCCCGTCTTTTTGACGTTCCAATACTTCTATACCGCTGCTGACAACCTCCTGAGTCTTACCATCAGAAGTTTTGTAAACTGACTTGTATTTTGATCTAAATAGTACCGTGTCTTCAGATTCAACCTGATACACGGTTTCAATATGGAGAGTTTCCACCATATCTACCATTATGGAAAAAACTCTGCGGATACTGCTTTGCCCGCTCACTTCCAATTTACCATCTCGCAGTACCATTACTGCATCATCTGTATACATTGCGCATAGTTGATCTATATTTTTTTCATTTATCGCCTTAACAAACATCGCATGTGCCATATCCGGATCTGTAATCTTTTCTAGGGGAATTGCGGCTTGTTCAGCAAAAGCACCCACAGGTAGAAACATACACATAATGAGGAAGCCGATTAGTTTTTTCATACACTCTCCATACTCAATTATTACGCGCAACTATCTTTAGATTTCTATTCGATAGTACACACTCCCCCTATACGTAGCAGCAGGCAATTATTTCATATGGCTTATCACACCAGTCAATAAAAAAGGCTCGCAACAAACGTTGCGAGCCTTTAGCTTTCGGTATGTAAAGAGATCTATGAAGCGTTGTATATTTCTTCATCAAGTTCGTTCTCGGTGCGTGATACAAGAACTGCGGTCATTGCATCACCGGAGATGTTAACGGTTGTTCGCGCCATATCGAGGATACGGTCAATACCGGCAATGAGAGCGATACCTTCCATAGGAAGACCTACAGAAGAAAGAATAAGAGAAAGCATAATAAGACCAGCACCCGGTACACCGGCGGTACCGATGGAAGCAAGAGTACCTGTAAGCATAATGGTCACAATATTACCCATGGTAAGGTCGATATTGTATGCTTGTGCAATAAAGAGAGCACACACACCCTGGTAAATAGCTGTTCCGTCCATGTTGATAGTAGCACCAAGCGGAAGAACAAAGCTGGAAATAGAAGGAGAAACACCAAGGTTCTTTTCTGCACAACGGATAGTAGCAGGAAGAGTACCAGCACTGGAAGCTGTAGAGAATGCCACCATAAGTGCATCAAGAATACCACGGAAGAACTTCACAGGATTCAGGCGGCCAATTACAGTTACGTAGCTTCCGTATGTAAAGAGAACATGGACTATTGCGCCCACATACATTGCACAGATAATTTTTGCCAGAGGCAGCAACGCATCCAGACCGTATTGACCAACTACTTTAGCAATAAGAGCAGCAACACCGTATGGTGCACATGCCATAACAATAGATGTCATGGTATACATTACTTCTGCAAGAGACTCGAAGAAGTTCTTTACAGGAGCGCCCTTTTCGCCAGCAAAGTTAATGGAAAGGCCAATGAATATTGCAAATACAATGATCTGCAAAATATTGCCTTTTACCATTGCATCAATCGGGTTTTTAGGAATAAGGCCGGTTAATGTGTTGGTAAGGGAAGGAGCTTCTTTGGTTACCTGTTCGCCGGCAGCAGCAAGGTTCATGCCTGCACCCGGCTGGAGCAGTTCACCGATAATGAGACCGATGGAAATCGCAATCAAAGTAGTGGTGAGGTAAATGCTAATAGTTTTAAGACTGATACGGCCAAGTTTTTTCACATCATCCATGCTGGTCATACCAGTAACAAGGGATGCAAAAACCAAAGGCACGATAAGCATCTTAATAGCATTAATAAACAGGGTTCCAACAGGAGTAATGTAAGGAACAACAGCCGGTACAAACGCACCAATAACTACACCTACAACCATACCGATGAGGATTTGAGTCCACAACTTCATTTAAGATCTCCTTTGCTTGCCGAATGCAGCAGCATCAAACAAAATTTATACAAAACAGCAGTCACCGGATTTGCAGCGACTAATGGCAACACAACCTGCACCCTCCTCTCTGAAAATGCAGTTTGTTCGTCACAACCGGTGTTAAGATACCTACGCATATGCGTTACGCATTTATTCGGGTGCTCTCCGAGCAAATCGTTATGAGATATTTATAAAAAATATCCTTACATACTGTCACTCAAGCAACAAAAAAGGCAGACCGATGACTGCCGTTACGTGACTTAATGTAGACAAAAAATCATAGTGCTAACGCTAAAAGCTTAGGGTCAATAGCGCACCTTTGCTTTTTCGTCAAATCTGAAAAAAATCTACTATTACAGATAAGTAACGAATACTTTCTCCTTCAAATATTAGTTTGAAAGTCATAGTAAAAAAATATTTTTGACATTTCTGTCATGTAAACCAGCTTGTATCTATAGAAATATTTTCTGTTTTTTCTGCATGGTACAAGAAAAACCTCTGTACAGATTGTTTGTACAGAGGCTTCATTTAACAACTGCATTTTTTACCATTTATGTAAAAAATACTAGAGGCATATTTTTTAGGCCTGATTCAAGATAACTTTAGAAACTTAGATGAAAAAATTTATTGTAAAATATGTTTCGCACACTCAAATTCAGGACAGTCATCTCTATATTTTTCTACAAAATGTTTTTTTGGCTACAAATTTTGTGTTTAATGCTCTCGCCTTCAACAATGAAAACAACTGCTTCACCAATATTCGTGGAAAGGTCACCTACGCGTTCCAAGCTGCGAGAAGATAAAATTGCAGCAACTGCTCTCTTAACGGCAGGAGATTCATACCCCATATAGTTCACGAGCTCTTTAATCACTTCCACATCAAGCTCGTCGCATTCTTCATCCATGCGACACACCTCACGAGCAAGCAAGGAATCCCCTTCACGCAAAGCAATAATAGATGTCTTCAGCATATCCAGCGCTACGGAACAAAGCTCCTCCAAATTTTTCTCAAAAGGCAATGCGGGTCTGGATGAAAGGTATTTAGCCTGCCGTGCTATGTTCACAGCCTGATCACCAATTCGCTCAAGGTTCACTGCCACGCGCATCATTCCTACAATGGAACGCAGATCAATCGCAACTGGGGTATCCAATGCGAGAAGACGTAAGGACATATCGTCCACTTCACATTCGATCTCATCAATAAGTCTATCTTCTTTGATGACACGTTCGGCCAAGTCAACATCCCGCTGTAAAAGTGCTACAGTGGCAAATTCAACAGCATTTTGAGCTCGTGCAGCCATTTCCAATAATTTAGCCCGTAAAGCATCCAGCTTTACATGAAACTGAGTCTCCATGTATTTTCTCCAAAAACGTTGTCGTAGGTATTTCTGCGAGTAATGATGGTTGCGAAAACGCTAACCAAACCTGCCGGTAATGTAATCTTCTGTCTGCTTCTGCGAAGGTCTTGTAAACAGTATCTCAGTTTCACCATGCTCGATAAGCTTACCCATGTAGAAAAAGGCTGTGTTATCAGAAACACGGGCTGCCTGCTGCATACTATGCGTTACAATAATGATGGTGTACTGTTTCTTGAGCTCAAAAATAAGCTCTTCAATCTTCTGCGTAGCAATTGGATCGAGTGCAGATGCAGGCTCATCCATAAGAAGCACTTCTGGCTCAACGGCCAACGCACGGGCAATACAAAGACGCTGCTGTTGTCCGCCGGAGAGCCCCAAGGCGGAGGTCTCAAGGCGATCTTTTACTTCGTTCCACAGAGCAGCGTTTTTAAGACTTTCCTCAACTTTTGCAGCAATAAATGAAGCATCCTTTATGCCGTTTACCCGCAGGCCGTATGCAACATTTTCAAAGATTGTTTTCGGGAACGGATTCGGCTTTTGAAAAACCATCCCGACACGGCGGCGCAGTTCTACAACATCTAGTTTCGGGGTGTTAATATTAGTACCATCAAGAACAATCTCTCCTTCCACCCGCGCCACAGGAATAAGGTCATTCATTCGGTTTAAACAGCGTAAAAAGGTAGATTTACCACAGCCGGAAGGGCCGATAAGCGATGTTACCTGATTCTGTGCAAACTCAAGGTTAATATCTTCCAATGCCTGAAAATCACCGTAGTAGAAATTCAGCCCCTTGGCATACATCTTCATATTGATTTACTCCACCATTGCTACAATCATTCTGCTGTGCTGTACGCCCAGCAAGATGCTATTCTTTGAATCTGTATCCGACACCACGCATGGTTTCGATATACTTTGCGTAGTCCCCGATTTTTTGGCGTAGCCTACGCACATGTGTGTCAACTGTGCGCGCATAGCCTTCAAATTCGTATCCCCATACGGTATTCAACAGCTGGTCTCGTGTACGAACACGGCCTTTATTCTTAAGCAATTCTGCGAGTAGTTTAAATTCTGTTGCTGTTAGCAGCACTTCTTCGTTATCGATAAGAACTTTATACGCATCCATATCCACAACAAGACCGTCCATTTTAAGGCTCGTTGCTTTAGAAGCCGGTTCTGGCGGCGCATTACGTTTAAGTACGGCACGCACACGCAAAACAAGTTCCCGAGGGCTAAACGGCTTTACCACATAATCATCTGCACCGAGCTCCAACCCGACGACTCGATCCACTTCTTCACCACGTGCGGTAAGCATGATTACCGGAATAGATTCAGTTTCCTCATTACGCTTAAGTACTTTACAGATATCCAATCCACTCATGGAAGGCAGCATAATATCCAGAATCACAACATCAGGATTTTCTGCCACGGCTGCATCCAGCCCTTCCTGACCATCCGAGTGCGTAATGACATCAAACCCAGCTGCTTCAAACGTAAACGTGAGCAGTTGCCTAATGTCTTCATCATCTTCTACAAGCAAAATAGTATTAGCCATCTGTTTCCTCCGACTCGCATGACGGTTACATCAGTAATTCGTTACAACCTAAGGGAGACATGGTTACATCAATATGACAAAATGAAGTATTTATTAACAATGGTTCGGAATCATACCTTTTTTGTTTCAAAAAAACAAAAAAGGTCGGAATCATAAGATTCCGACCTTTTTTGCATTGCTAAAACGCATTGCAGTAATCAAAGGGAAATACCAGCCATAAGGCCAGTCTCTTCCATTCTAATGTGAATAAGGCGGCTAATCCAAGCATCAGTAGCAGCATACACTATCTGCTGATGTGTTAGCTCTTTATTCGCCCAATTGGAGCATTGCGCTCCTTTTGAAATCCTGAATTCCAACAAGTTTGCAGCAAGGTTGCGCAATCCGTGGGTTTCAAGACCAATTTGACGGGCGATCTCTCCCAAGTCAACCACACCTCTGTCTCTGAACGGGGACAGCTTCTGTAAATCTTTAATGTCGTCTCTGACGGCTACTCCGGTTTTCAGAATAGAGTCGTCGGCAAGTAACGAAATAAGAGGTTCACTAAAAGGTACCCAGTTCAGCTGGATGAGGAAGACAACATCCGAGCACGCTAATTGAACCAGAGAAGGTAGATTTATTTTGCCTTTTCTAAAGGTAGGTCTCGTTTCGGTATCAAAACCGAGCAAGTCCTCCTCTCGCATGCGATCTACAGCGTACTGCAGTTCACCTTCTGTACGGATAAGACAGATGTCGCCATCATATCTTCGCAAAGGCAAACCATTGATCTCTTCTTTGGTAATTTTGCGCTTATATTGTTCTGGATCATACTTCATAGTCATATTTAGTGGACTGTAAGAATACATAACCACAGTGATCTCGTAAAGCCCTTTGGCTGAATACGCTCGACTATCTACATTCTGGCCACCCCTAAAAATATTGCATGCAAAGATGTAACTAACACTACAAATATATGAGTAACCTTTGGTGAAGCAAAACCGAGGAATCGAACTTCAGCCGCTCCGTGCCTACACACTGCGGTACAATCACGACATAACGAGCAAGAGAATGCAGGATAACCTGCCTCTAACCGTTCTGGAGTAATGGCATTATAGCGACATACAGCAACACACGCATTACATTTTGTACATGCATCTGAAAAACGCAGACGCCACGGACCTACTTTTCCAAGCAGATTCGACATCACACCTAAGGGACAAAACGCGCTGCAATGCACCATCATCTTCATCCAACGGCTCACATAGAGCATTATGGCAACACCTATCAGCCCAAAAATTACAGCTACCCATACCGCAACAAGAACCGGCACACCAATCAGGCCCATTCCCAACGCAGTTGTAAAAACGACCATAGAAAGCACTATACGCACTCTAGGAACCCACGTAGGTAAGCGTCCTGTTTTACCTTTATGCACACGGCTCATTCTGTCATCCCAAGCACCTATGTAGCACAAGTGACTACACCATGCCGACCCTACAAGAAGTACCGAAACAGAAAATAAGATAAGCATAAAAAAGCCAGTACCTCTAAACAATGGCCCTGCAACAATAAGGGCAGGTATCGGTAGATGCAATGAACCGGTCATAAGAAACGAGGTAAACCCAAGCAATCCGAGTGCAAGCTGGCCAAAGAAAATAAAGGAGAAAAATGCCCATGCATACGAGCGCGCCTTGCGCTGTGTACGCTTTTCTAAAAGTAAGCCGCACAACCATGCTGCATATGCAGCAATAATAAAGATCTCGACAACTCCACTTCCCGGAAAAAACCGATCAGCAAGTAGTAATATCATATTCTTAGGCATCACTCGACAAAGCCAAAGCCCGCCGCTCGCAAGAATAAAAACAGTAGCCTGACTTATAGCTGTTGATCTGCCTTTGAAAAACCGAACTGCTGCTTTTTCTGTGCTAAGAACCCATGCCCCAAACAAACTGAAAGCACAGACACTCCCCATAATAACTACAAGCCTTACCCACGGCTGCCCAACCGCCATACGAATCAGCACAAACTCTATTCCAGACTGAACCCACAAAAAAGACCCCGCAAATAATACTGCGGAGCACACAATGCGTGCCCAGCCAAATCTAGTAAAACACAACCCAGCCATAGCAACGATCACTATAGCCAACCACATGTTACCGAACCGCAAAAAATGTGCAGCCAGAATTATTAACCCTAATACAGGTACGGCAAGCCAGCCAGCACGTAGCGGAGAAACAAGAGGTACTTCGCAAAAAGCATCCCCTGTCGGATCACACTTTTTTTGCGGTGTAGTCATTCGTTATCCTTTACAGCGAACGTTTTTTGCAAACTCCAATCGCTGCAGTAATGCGTCGTAATTTTCTTCAACAAGAGTGCCGAAGCGCAGTTTTGGACGATACTGCTCCATGTAATAGAATACACTTTCTGCAACAATGGCAAGCACCTGCTCTTCACAGAATATACCGTTCAACTCTTTTGCAAGGCGCGGGTGTCGACCAAGCTTTCCGCCAAGAACAACGCGGTATCCATCCTGAGAAGCACGGATAGCGCGTTCCGGACATTTTTCCATACATATACCGCATTTCATACACTGCTCATGGTCAAAGACAGGCTCGCCTTTATCATACGAGATAGCTTTGTCCGGGCAGATACGCCCGCACAACCCACAGTGAGAACACATGTCAGGAATAAGTTCAGGGCGCTTAGCGCGAATAATACCTATATCGGCGATATGTGGACGTGAACATCCGTTAGGGCATGCAGCTACAGAAATTTTAAGTGTATGATGATGCAACAAAGGACCGCGAATCTGCGTACGCAAGAATCCGTCCCATCCTGTTTGTTCTACAACCTTACTTATTGCAGCAGAAAATGATTCAGTGGCATTCATAGCAAATCGACAGTTACCGCCTAAGATACCACGACAGGCGGTAATTTCTACTGACTCTACAGCTGGTTTAGACATAAAAACTCCATACATAAAAGAACTGCCCCAACGTAATACCTACCATCACACAACAGCACGCGTTAATCCGAGAGATTTATTACAATGCCTCTACAAAGAGAGTTATTGTAATAAACCAAAGTATCAGGTTGAAGCAGTTGAATAATAATAAAAAAACGGCACAAGATTGCTGTGACGTACATCACACACTTGTGCCGTTGTTTGGGTATAATCAAGCGCTTATCGAGAAACTATCCTGATAACGAATAGTACTCAAGCTTTTACTCTACTTACCGATGCAGAAGTTCTCAAAAATTTTATTCAAAATCTCATTCGGTGTTGTTTCACCTGTTATTTCTGACAAAATGGAACACGCGATTTCCAGACGCACACCAAGTAAGTCATATGGAATCTGCATGGCATGATCTTCAAGAAGACCTTCAAGCTCTGCAACGGACTGTTCAAGGGCGTGGCTCTGACGAAGGTTAGGAACCAAATCACCTGCTTCCGGCTCTTTAGCATCACCGTTACGGCTCAAAATATTGCTACGAATTGCTTTAACAAGCATGTCGAGTCCATCACCATGTTTGGCGGAAATCTGTACAATGGCATAATCTTCGGTTTCAATATCCTGAGATTCATCAACCAAGTCCACCTTGTTCCACACAAGAAGGACTTTCTCTTCACCGACAGATGCTATGAGTTCTTTTTCGTGCTGACCAAGGCCACGGGTTGCATCTACAACAAGCAAAACAAGATCAGCCTGCGAAGAAAGATCACGGCTAAGGCGAACGCCCTCCTGCTCAACGATGTCACCAGTCTCACGAAGTCCTGCTGTATCAACAAGTCGAATAGGCAGACCGTCGAATGTAAGGTGTTCTTCAAGGAAATCGCGAGTTGTACCCGGAATCTCTGTAACAATAGCACGCTTACGACCGAGCAAGCCGTTCATTAAGCTGGATTTACCTGCGTTAACCTGACCTGCGAGTACAACAAGAGCGCCGTCACGCCAGCAACGTGCACGAGTAAAGTTGCCAAGCAAGGTGCGGATAGCTTCCAGTACAAAAGAAATATCGTTTTTAAATTCCTGCGGATCAAGACATTCCAAATCTTCTTCTGGAAAATCCACAGCAACACAAAGCTTCATACGAACAAGCTCAAGACGAGCGCGTAATTCTACAATACGCTGCCCAAGCAAACCATCAAGTTTTGCCTGTGCAAGACGGACACCTTCACGAGCCGGAGCTGCAATCATCTCCGCAATGGCTTCAACCTGCGTTAAATCCATACGCCCGTTCAAAAATGCACGCTTGGAAAATTCACCACAGTCTGCCGGACGTGCACCAAGAGCAAAAATTGCCTCAAGCACGCTACTTAAAATTGCCGGTCCACCATGACAGTGAATTTCTGCACACTCTTCACCGGTAAACGTTTTTGTTCCCGGCATATGCACAACCAATACATCATCCAGATCTTCGCCTTTTGCATCTAAAATGTGCCCGTGATGGAGCACCCAAGGGCGTAAGTCTGTAAAACTAGCGTTGGAAGAGCGGAACAGTTTGCGAAGAATGGTTCCGGCTTCAACACCGCTGATGCGGATAATGCCAATACCACCCTGCCCCATTGCTGTGGCAATCGCTGCAATTGTATCGTTCTGGGTCATGACTGTGTCCTAAAATATTTTCATAGAGAGTAACACAAAAAAGAGGAGCCGAGGGCTCCTCTTTTTCAATACTGTATCGTCAAAAACGCTATTTGCGTTTGCGACCGATGATAACACGCTTGAGCGGGCCATCACCTTTACTGCGGGTCTGGATTTCGTCATCCTCTTGTAAAACAAGATGAACCACACGGCGATGATAAGAACTAAGTGGACGAGTAGACTGCGGTTTGCCCATAGTTTTAGCTTTTTCAGCTAAATGCAGAGCAATATCGCGCAATTTTTCATCCTGACGTTCTCGGTAATCACCAGTATCCAGTTGTACTCGCACTGCAACACCGAACATCTTAGCGACAATACGGTTTGCAAGGTACTGGAACGAAGCAAGTGTCTGGCCTTCACGGCCAATCAGGAGTCCTGAGTTGTCACCGCTTGAAATAGAAGCTTTAACGCGTCCGTCTTCAATACGTGCTTCAACAGGAGTCTCACCGATTACAGGAGTAATAAGTCGATTTACTACTTCTGTAACTACCTTCAACAGCTCAGTCTGATCGAGCTCGTCAAGGTTTGCTTCAGGGATCGGATCAGCTTTAACCGGTTCAATAACAGGTGCCGGTCTAACCGGACGCTGCTGTCTTGGAGCCGATGCATTATCCTGTCTAGGAGAATGCGCTTTCTGAGGACGACGCTGGTCATTACGACCACGCTGCTGTCCTTCCCTGTTCTCTTCGCTTGCCTCTTGTTTCTTACGAGCAGGTTTAACACCTTGAGGTTTTTCGAAAGGCTTCTGGGTCGGTTTTTGACCACGGTTGCCTTCAGGCTTAGAGCGCTGGGGACGTCCACGTTCCTGTTTTGGTTTTGCAGTCTGAGCTTCTTCAGAAAAAGCTTCAGTCTTTTCTTTAGGTTTCTGTTGTTTAACTGGCTGAGGTCTTTCAGAACGTTTATGAGGACGTTCCTGCCGTTGTTTCGGCTTCTCAGCCTTCCGCTCAGTTTCTGGCTCCGCCATAACTGATGCGGTACTTTTCTTAGAGCGTCGGGAAGTCTCTGATGGGGCAGACAGTGCCTGCGAACCAAACTGAACCTGCATTCTGCGGGCCCTAATTCTAGCTTTCTTCGCCCCTACTAGACCAAAAATACCGGTCTTCGCATCATTGATGAGGTCAATTTCCAGTTTTTCCCGAGGACTATTGAAGTAGCTACACGCTTCCTCGATAGCGCTGTCAAGGGTTTTACCCTTGAACTCTTTGTATCCATCCATGCATACACCTCAGAAGGTAATCGCGTTTGAAAAACAGAGGCGTTACGCCTTACGTAGCATGAGCCACTGCTGGAAGATGGAAAGCACGTTGTTTACAAGCCAATATACTACAAGCCCTGCAGGGAAGTTCAAGAACATAAACGTAAAGACTACAGGCATGATGAGCATCATCTTACGCTGAGTCGGGTCACCGGTGCTCGGGCTGAGCAGCTGCTGAAGCAGCATTGTTGCACCCATCACAATAGGAGTGATGTAGTATGGATCTGGTGCAGACAAGTCAGAAAGCCAAGGCATATTTGTGAACGGCAAGAAATCAATAAATGAAGCATGACGCAACTGAATTGCGTTAAGCAACGCCTGATACAAACCGAAGAATACTGGAATCTGAATAACCATTGGCAGACAGCCGCCTACAGGGTTTACCTTGTAGGTTTTGTACAATGCCATAACTTCCGCATTCTGTTTTTCGCGATCATCTGCATATTTCTCGCGAATCTTCTGCATCATTGGCTGGAGCTTTTTCATAGACTCCATAGATTTGTAGCTCTTACGAGACAATGGCCAGAATGCAATCTTGATAAGAATAGTAAGCAGGATAATTGCTACACCGTAGTTTCCTACATACTGCTCAAAGAAGTTAATCATTTTGAGCATTGGCACTGCAAGAACAGTAAAGAAACCGTAGTTTTCAGCTGCACTCAAAGTATTAGGAGCAACAGCGAGGTACTTGGAAATCTTAGGACCAAAGTAGTAGGTAGCAGTCTCGGTAGACATGCTGCCCGGCGCAATTCCAATATTATCTTTTTCAAGTGCAAGTCTGTACACGCCGCTCTGGTATTTAGCTTTCAGAGCAAGGTCAGCACTTTTAGGTGCAATGGCAGCAATAAAGTAGTTGCTTTCCACGCCTGCCCACATCATAGGCAGGGTACTGCTGATGCCGTTGCCGAGATCTTCGAGATCTTCTTCAGTATCGAGACCTTCGGTGTCAGTAAACCATGCAACACGCGTTTTGTTGTACGGGTTGCCAGCGTCGGCCATACTGTCGGCATCAAGAGTGTAATCTAATCGAACATTACGCGGGTTGGTACCTGCGTTAATGATATTAGTCTTTTCAGTAATAGTGTAGGTGTCTGCTGTAAATGAGAATTCTCGCTCAATACGCAGGCCATCTACTTCACCAACAAACACAAGCATGCCGCTCTTACCATTTTCGATGGTAAGGTCAGAACCTTTTAAGCTCCAAGCTGCCTTTTCCCAAGTGCGGTCGCCGTCAATGAGGAGGCCAAGAGGAGCAAAAGCAGAAGCTGGTTTGCCGATGAGATCAACATTTGGAGAATCGGGGGTGTTTTCAGCTTTGTAGTTCTTAAGAACAAAGCTCTGCAGCACACCGCCGTTAGAATGAAATGTTGCGGTGTAAAGGGGAGTATCAACAGTAACAGTGCGTCCATTTTCAGCTTTGAAAACTGGCAAATCTGGTGCTGGTGTGTTTTGTGCTGGCTGAACCTTAGCAAGGGAGTTGGAATCTACATTTGCAGTTCCTTCTACCGCGGTCTGCTGAACAGGCTGCGGTAGCCATCCCATGTACTCGGCAAGATAGTTCCACCCTACGGTGATAACCAGGCAGAGTACAACGGTAATTATGACTCGGTTTTTATCCATGGGCCCTCAATAGCTCCTATGCATCGGGATTATTTTCTTTGGAAGGCGGGACGGGATCGTGCCCCCCTGCGGACCAGGGGTTACAACGCAAAATGCGCCATCCGGCGAGAGCTGATCCCTTCAAAAAGCCGTGGCGCATCACGGCCTGCGCCGCATACTCTGAACACGTTGGAACAAAGCGGCAGGCAGGCGGAAAAAGAGGCGAAATACAGAGCTGGTAAAATCGTATAGGCGCTACCAGCAGCGTGCGGAAGATCTTCTTCATTACGCTTCGTTTTCCCCATCCTGAGCGGACCGTTCACGCAATTTGTGAATGATCGGTAAAATTTCCTGTGTGACAAAGTTTAGGTCAACACGCTCAGGGTCTAATCGGCGTTTAGGCACAACAACTAAATCAATGCCGTTCGGTATTTCCCGCTGATTCAGTCGAAAAAACTCACGCAACACACGCTTTACGCGGTTACGTTGTACTGCCGATCCTGTTTTCTTCGTCACAGCCAACCCCACTCGCCATAAGGCGAGGGGTTCTTCCTTTTCTAAAACAAACAGAACGAAATTTTTAGAAAAGTATCGGCGACCATCATCGTAACATTTTACGAAGTCTGGCCGCCGGGTCAGCCGATGTGTTCTTGGGAACGTTAGGCAGATAATTTCGCACGCCCTTTAGCGCGTCTGCGACGAAGGATCGCACGACCACTAGCGGTTTTGAGGCGAGCACGAAAACCGTGGGTTCTTTTACGTTTGATTTTACTAGGCTGGTAAGTTCTCTTCATGAGATGACTCCTTTAAAAAAATGAACGGCCTCTTCTACAGAGTATACTCGCTCACGTCAAGTTTATCATAAACATACAAAACGTCAGCTCCCATCTTACTGGCAGCTGACTAATAATTACAAAATATAGTACCGAACAGCTGTGTATACATAGAGGGTTTTGCCTGTCCCATCAAGCATAAACACTCACTTATAGCGATTTTCCACTACCTTTTTAACTCAGTGGCATTTGCCGGAGCATTAAGGACTGGAAAGTTGGTCATTTCTACATCGCTATCAGCCTGTGGCATGATCAAATCAGGTGCAGACAACTGTACGCCTTTTCTAGATTTTACGTTTCTTTCCTGTGTAGCATATGCATTTGGGCGCTTGTTAAACATTGCCCACAAGTCACGTTGATCATCTTTGTCTTCACGAAGCAAAACAGCAAACTCACGTCTACTTTTCAACGTATACTCGTGTGCTGCCATAACTACACCGTCCGCAATGCGCAGCAATCTAATGGAAACATACACTCTGTACGGTGTTGGCACATAACTGCCGACCAGCACCACTTGAGCATTGTACTCTTTTTTCATCAGTTCGGATACATCTCGGCTTAAAATAAACTCACCCTCTTTAGGAATGATAGAATATTTTTTCTTAAGGCGTGACTCTAAAACTTTATATCCAAACTGGCTGATGCGTGATGAAATTTGCTGCATTACAAGTCTTCCAAGCATGGAAGAATGACGAAGGTCATTCAACTGAACCATACTTGCGATAAGCACAGGACTATTGCGACTCACCTTACCACTCATCTGCTCTGCAATAACATCGGCAGCCATAAAGTTTTCAGCAGAAAGTGATGAAGGCTCGAAACGCAATTCCGGCAAGGTTACAATCTGCTCCGGCGCTGGGGGTAAAACGCTTCCACTTTCTGCAAATGCAGCCACTGGTAACAAACATGTAATCGCTACTAAAAGAATCAGAACGTTTCGCATTACTATTCTCCTGTAACCATAATTGTTCGAGTAGGAAATTCTTCCACTTGATATCCGCGTTCATACGGAGAAACGAAATTTGCCTGCTGATCTTCTGCAACACGCAAGATTGAAGATGCATGCATGACATATCGGTTATTATAGCTCATACCTACAGAGAGGATCACGGCTCTATCTTCATCGCTTCCATGTTTATCATAACGCATTGAGGTAACATTATTATTACCTTCAAGAGTATCATTTCCAGATGAGCCAATAAGACGAGCATCACTGCTGGCTAGCATAAGCCCGCGACGATCAGTTGACACAGGAAGTGTTGCATAGCTTAAAATAAGCATTTCTTCTTCTCGCTGCACAGCAACCTGCAACCCACGACTTACAAGCTCTGTATGCAACAAGCTGTAAAAACCAGTGGCAAAAGCCCTGTCATTCATCGGGCGCATATAAATTGGCTTGCCCTCAAGATCTGGCCGATCTTTAATAGACTTGGCAACGTGATTGGCTATTTCAGCCGCCCACACACTCCAGTCATCCACAGCTACAAACTCTTCGTAAACTACGGGCGACGTTGTACGCGCAAATGTAGCCTTTCGCCTTACTTTCAAGCAACCAGCAGTTGCTAATACCAAAACAACCACAAGAGCGATTGTCAACATTCTTCTAACATTATGCATGTGCGCCTCTTCACGTTAATAGTACAAACCGTCCCCGAAGACGTTTTCTATCTACTTTTCGGAAGACATCGCAGTATCTTTAAAAAAGTGTTCATACGCAAAAAGGCCGGAGCAAAAGCTCCGGCCTTTTAATAGCGTGATAGCTAGGTTGGACTGTACTGACTAGTACATACCACCCATGCCACCCATGCCGCCCATGCCACCTGGCATTGCAGGAGCTGCAGCACCAGCAGGTTCAGGCTTATCTGCGATTGCACACTCAGTGGTGAGCAGGAGAGAAGCAACAGAAGCTGCGTTCTGCAGAGCGATACGGGTTACTTTTTTAGGATCGATAACGCCGGACTGAATGAGGTCTTCGTATTCGCCGATAGCAGCGTTGAAGCCCATGCCGTCTTTACCAGCTTTAACTTTCTCTACGATTACGGAACCTTCGAATCCAGCGTTAGCAGCGATCTGACGGAGAGGCTCTTCGATAGCGCGACGGATAATGCGTACGCCAGCAGCTTCGTCATCGTCAGCAGGGATTACGTCGTCAAGAACAGTAGAAACACGAACAAGAGCAGTACCACCGCCAGGCACGATGCCTTCTTCAACAGCAGCACGAGTTGCGTTGAGAGCATCTTCTACACGGTCTTTTTTCTCTTTCATTTCGGTTTCAGTTGCTGCACCAACGTTGATAACAGCTACGCCGCCAACGATTTTAGCGAGACGTTCCTGAAGTTTTTCACGATCGTAATCAGAAGAAGACTCTTCGATCTGAGCACGGATCATTTTGCCGCGTGCTTTGATGTCTTCAGCTTTACCAGCACCGTGAACGATAGTGGTGTTTTCTTTGTCGATTACAACACGTTTTGCGGAACCGAGTTCTGCAACAGTGATAGCTTCGAGTTTAACACCGATTTCTTCAGAAACTACCTGGCCACCGGTGAGGATAGCGATGTCTTCGAGCATTGCTTTACGACGTTCGCCAAAACCAGGAGCTTTAACAGCAACAACGTTAAGTGTACCGCGGAGTTTGTTAACTACGAGAGCTGCAAGAGCTTCGCCGTCTACATCTTCAGCAATGATAACGAGTGGCTTAGACATTTTAGCAACCTGTTCGAGAACAGGGAGCATGTCTTTCATGCTGGAAATTTTCTTTTCGCAGATAAGGATGAGAGGCTCGTCCATTTCTGCAACCATTTTGTCTGCGTTGGTCACAAAGTAAGGGGAAAGGTAACCACGATCGAACTGCATACCTTCAACTACGTCAAGAGTAGTTTCGAGGCCTTTTGCTTCTTCAACAGTGATAACACCTTCTTTACCAACTTTGCTCATTGCTTCTGCAATGATGTTACCGATGGTAGCATCGGAGTTAGCAGAGATGGTGCCAACCTGTGCGATTTCTTTCTGGTCGCGGGTTGGTTTTGCAAGAGCGTTAAGTTCGCGAACGAGAGCTTCAACAGCTTTGTCCACACCACGTTTGATAGCCATTGGGTTACGGCCAGCAGCAACGAGTTTAACACCTTCACGGTAAATTGCCTGAGCGAGGATGGTAGCAGTAGTTGTACCGTCACCAGCGATGTCAGAAGTTTTAGAAGCAACTTCTTTAACCATCTGTGCGCCCATGTTTTCGAACTTGTCTTCGAGTTCGATTTCTTTAGCAACAGAAACACCGTCTTTAGTGATAACAGGAGCACCGAAAGATTTTTCGATAACAACGTTACGACCTTTAGGGCCGAGGGTCACTTTAACAGCGTTAGCAAGTTTATCAACACCGCGAGAAAGGCTTTCGCGAGCTTTTACGTCAAAAAGAATTTCTTTAGCCATTTTGGTATATCTCCTAAGAATCTAAAGAGAGGAAAAAAATATTAAGCGATAATTGCGAGAACGTCTTCTTCGCGCATTACGAGGAATTCTTCGCCATCGATATTGATTTCGTTACCTGCGTATTTGTTGAAAAGAACAACGTCGCCAACGTTAACAGTCATAGCGATGGTGTTACCATTTTCAACACGACCAGGACCTGCAGCTACGATCTCACCACGAGAAGGCTTTTCTTTGGCAGTGTCAGGAATGTAGAGACCGCCAGCAGTCTTCGCTTCAGCTTCAAGGCGTTTTACCAGCACTCGATCGCTCAGTGGCTTCAGATTCATAAGTATAAACCTCCAACATAATGTTACTATCTAGATTCTCGACTGCCACATTCGGATGTGTCAGCCTTGCGCCTTGCCTTGTAATGTACATATAAACAAGCACATTACATAAAAACAGGCAAAGCCACCAATTACTATTTAAATCAGACCCGATAAAGATTGCTCCATCGGGTTGCATACTTATTCAAAACTGTCAGGGAGTATAAAGCTGTTTTCATAATTGAAAAGGGGGTGAAGTAATTTTTTTTCACCTTTTTTCAATTTATGTTGAAAAAACAAACGGTTAAGTCTTTTATTTTTTCAACATAGTTGCGTTGTTTTCGCCGACACACCCTATGCTTAAATCACAAGGCATTGCTATATCGTTGCGAGCAGTTAGCAGCATGAAACGAGAAATCCCTTAAGCAGGTGCACGGCTATATCCCAAGCACAACAAACTCTCAAGCATTAATCGTACAACATTGATTTCTGCCAGTATTTACTTACGCAAAATGGAAAACTACTTTTCGAACTGTGAAAGTTCGGCAATACGTGCTTCCACTTCTTCCCAGCGCAACATTACAGCTTCCTGCTCTTGAGCAAGAGACTCTAGGCGTTCTGTTGATTTATCAAATTCTTTCGGGCTATCAGTATAAAACTTGGGATCAGCGAGCTTCGCTTCCACCGCTCCCTGCTCTTTTTCCATACTTTCAAGCTTCGCTGGAATCTCTTCCAACTCCTTACGAAGCTGAGTCATTTCGCGCTGTTCATTATATGTCAGCTTTTTCGGTTTATCGGCTTCCTTTTTTGATTCAGACTTCTCTTGAGCAGCTTTTTTACTAGCCGCAATTTCTGCATCAATATCCTGACGCTGGCGCTGCCAGTCATCGTAGCCACCAACATATTCATTAATAACGCCGTCGCCCTCAAATGCCAGTGTAGATGTCACTACATTGTTCACAAAAGCACGGTCATGGCTTACAATAAGAACAGTACCTGCGAATTCAACAATCTGTGCTTCCAACAACTCTAACGTTTCTACATCAAGGTCGTTTGTCGGTTCATCAAGCACCAGAACGTTACACGGCTGTGTAAACAACTTTGCAAGTAACAAGCGGTTACGCTCACCACCTGAAAGAGTATTAACCGTCATATTCATCCGTTCAGGATCGAACAGAAAATCTTTTAAGTATCCGACAACATGCTTACGTACGCCGCCAATTTCAACGGTATCGTTTCCGTTCGCTACGTTATCTCGCACAGACATTTCTTCATTCAGCACGTTACGCAGCTGATCAAAATATGCCACTTCAATTTTGGTGCCGTCTTTAATTGTCCCTACCTGCGGAACTAGCTCACCAAGGAGCAAACGCAGTAAGGTGGTCTTACCCACACCGTTAGGACCAATAAGTGCTACCTTGTCACCACGAGAAACAATGGTAGAAAAATCTTTAATCACCGGATTCATGGCATCAGGATATGTATATGTTATGTGATCTGCTTTTACCACGACCTTGCCGGAACGATCAGCCACCTGCACTGCCATGCCCACATTGCCGGAACGATCGCGACGCTTAGCGCGCTCCTTACGCAAGTCCTGCAATGCTCGTACACGTCCCATGTTACGAGTACGACGCGCTTTGATGCCTTTTCGGATCCATATCTCTTCTTCTTTGAGCTTCTGGTCCAAACGACGCCATTCTTCATCTTCCGCATGCAGCACTTCCTCTTTACGAACCAAGAAAGTATCATAGTCGCAAGACCAATCCGCAAGATGTCCGCGATCAAGCTCTACTATTCGGTTCGCAACTTTACGCATGAACATTCTGTCGTGAGTAATAAGAACGAGCGACTTAACATAGCGCAGCAAAAATTCTTCGAGCCATGTAATAGATTCCACATCAAGGTGGTTAGTAGGCTCATCCAGCAACAACAAATCCGGCTCAGAAGCAAGTGCACGCGCAAGCATGGTACGGCGTTTCACACCACCAGAGAGTGAAGAAAACTCTGCATCAGGATTCAATTTCAGATGGTTTGTCACCGTCTGAATTTTCTGATGCAGTTCCCAGCCGCCCCTTTCATCAAGCAAATGCTGTGCTTCGGACATTGCGGCAAGCGCAGCATCCGTATCGTTACCGGTATCCAGCAACACGGAGGCATCATGGTACGCAGCAAGTGCCTCGCCCAGCTCACCAAGACCGGAAGCAACCACGCTATACACGTTACCCGTAATAGCATCAGGCACTTCCTGAGAAAGCATTGCAACCTTCAAGCCCTGTTGACGTGCCACCACGCCTCCATCTGGTTTGATGTCGCCGAACATGAGCTTCATAAAGGTTGATTTACCCGCGCCGTTACGACCAAGCAGGCAAACCCGCTGCCCTTCTTCAATCTGCAAGCTGACACCGGACAACAGTTCCGGGCCGCTCAGAGTAAGTGAAACATTCTGAATACTTAAAAGTGCCATATATTATCTCCAAACCGAACATACATAAAATTCAGGTCTGTGTTGTATATGCGGGAACGATAATTCGCAAGAAAGCAATGTAGAGATACCATTTTGCACCGGTAAACGCCCTGTCAGATTCTTGCTCCTTGGAATAACCAAAATTCAGTGCTACCATTCTTTACAAATGGAGGAGCAAGATATGCGAGTGCAACCGATAGACGAACTTATATCCGTACTTTCAAAACAGGCTGAGCAAGTAGGACACCTTGAAGCCCTTGCCGCAACGATGGTTCATGACCCGCAACAAAAACAACGCTACCGTTCTATTCTAGAAGAAAAAGCGCGTCTGCTCTCTGGCCTCGCAAACCTTACGCAACCCATAACAAAAAAAATGGTTCCAGAAAAAGCTACGCATGTGCGAAGCATGCTTAGTAAATTCTCACAGAGTGCGACCTCCTCGCTGCGTATCGGATCTCCATTTTACATGGCCGCTCTTCTCTATCCTCAAGATTATCAGCAAGGGCAGCCCAATGACCTTGAGCTGTTCATACAACAATTAAAAGAACATCAAAAATAAAGATATTGCCTCCGGCGGCCAGTGAACCTTGTTAGAAACAAGGCTCTCTGGACTCTCCAAAAAATTTTATTAACGAGGTCAGCACGTTTTTTATGTAACCTCGCGGCTTATGCTCCATTACCTTTCGCGAAATAAAAAGGCTGCCCTAGATAAGTAGGACAGCCTTTTTTTATTATTTACATCAACGGTGGATAAGCCCCGCTGGCAATCAACGGCGGAATCAAAAACTACTTAGCTTTTCATGTTCACAAACTGAAGCGGAATACCGTAATCGCCTTCACGCAGCATTGTCATGACAGCCTGAAGGTCATCAAGTTTTTTGCCGGTTACACGCAACTGATCATCCTGAATCTGTGCTTGAACTTTAAGTTTAGACGCTTTGATTTCCTTCACCATCTTCTTAGCGAGATCTTTATCGATACCTTCTTTAAAGACAACGTCACGCTTAAGCGCACCCTTAGAGGTTGGCTCCGGGTCTTTAAATTCAAGAATCTGTGGATCAACATTACGGCGCAAACAGTGTGTTCTGAGCATTTCTTCCACTGCTTTCATTTTCAGTTCGTCACCTGCAAGAATGCTAAGGCGTTTATTACCTTTATCGAGGTTGAGTTCAGTTGTTGTACCACGGAAATCATAACGGGTTTCAACTTCTTTTCTCACGTTGTTCACAGCGTTATCAACTTCCTGCAAATCAACTTTGTTTACTACGTCAAAAGATGGCATTGTATAGTCTCCTGCTATGACTGACTTTCTTCAGTTTCTTGAAATTTCTTTTCTTCTATTCTCAGCTTCTGAAGCTTACGCGGCGAATGCGGTTGCTTGAGTGCTGTGCGTGACGCTGGACGCAAATTGACTACTTCCAGCTTGATCTTCTTCTCGGTCGGTTTTGAAATAATCCGCGCTTGAGCCTGCGGACGCCCTGGCATTGTCTGACGCGCAGGACGATTTCGCGGTGTAGATTGTTCTGCACCGAGTATAGAACCCTTTTTGCGAATCCGCTGAGGTCGCGGCTGTTTTCTCAACTGTGCCGGTTTCGCTGCCGTACTTCGTTGCTGCGCACTGTAATCAAAATCGTCCACGTAGCAACAAGTAATATCATCACCGAGGGCTCGCTCCAATGTTTTCATCATTGGGGCATCCTCCGGAGCAACAAAGGTGAAGGCACTACCTATGGCACTTGCCCTACCCGTTCTACCGATCCGATGAATATATGTATCAACAGTCGGCGGGAAATCGTAATTAATAACATGAGAAACGCAAGAAATATCCAACCCACGAGCTGCAATATCTGTTGCAACCAAAATTGCATACTTACCACGCCGGAACCCACACATGGCCTCCTGCCGTCTACGCTGGCTCAGTTTTCCTTGTAAACAGGTCACATCAAATCCTGCGTTCCCCAACTGTCGCCACAACCGTTTTGCTCCGTATCGGGTACGGACAAAAACAATTAATGACTGAAAATCCATCGACCGCAATATATTTTTTAGTAAAGGAGTCTTCAAATGCTGTTCAACCGGATAAATATCATGGGAGACACTTTCGACAGGTGCAATTGAATCCACCTGAACATGAAGAGGGTTACTCATGGCATGTTTTGCCATAGCTTCCAACTCTTCCGGCATGGTTGCTGAAAAAAGCAGCGTCTGCTCACGTTGGTTAGTTAGCTGCAATATCTGCTGAATATCTTCGATAAACCCCATATCGAGCATCATGTCCGCTTCATCAAGCACCAGCATTTTAACTTTGGAAAGATCTATAGACTTACGGCGGACATGATCAAGCAATCTGCCCGGACACGCCACTACTACATCTACATTTCCCTTAAGCTGCTGCCGCTGAGCATGCAGACCAACACCGCCAAATATAGTGACGCAACTCAGATCTGTTTTACGGATCATTTGCTGAATATCAGAAGAAATCTGTACTGCAAGTTCCCGTGTAGGCGCTATAACAAGCGCACGGACACCATTGCCGGAACTAGTAAGCAACTTGTGCAAGATGGGCAACACAAAAGCCAAGGTCTTACCGGTTCCAGTTCTGGCTAATCCAAGCAGATCATGTCCAGCCAAGGCTGGCGGCACTGCTTTTTCCTGAATTGGAGTTGGTTCTGTAAAACCCTGGGCTGATATGGCATCCAACAACATGGGATGCATAGAAAAATGAGCAAAACTCACGGTACAATCCTTGGAAAACGATAAGAGCAAACCCTACACAACTTCTTAACAATACCCATCTGACCCGCTAAGTGCAATGCTTTACCGCAGACATCGTAGCAATTTACTTACGAAAACGCTTTCATAGCTTTTCAATTTAGCTGGACACCAGCGCACTCAACAGGTAACCTATAATTTCAATATTAGTTACTATTAACAAAAGATATTATGAAAACACTTTTTGAACAATTTTCTCTTACTTTCGGACGACAGCGTCCTGACATAGAAATCCCCGGCAGCCCGGAGCGTTGCATTGCCCGTTTTGTTGCTGAAGACGCTACAGGGAAGCTGTGGCTTGTGGAAAAGCTTAAAGAAGCTCAAGCCGGATGGCGCAACACGCTGGGTACACTTCTCACAGACTTGCATCACAAAAATGTTCCATTTGTCCATGCTCCAGCTCGGACTCCCGACGGACAGGCTGTGGTTATTCATGACGGTTTATCATATCAGATGACGCCCTTCATTGTCGGCACAGAGCTTCCACGCCCCGCATATTGTGCAGACAAAATCCGTGGCCGAGCTATAGGCACCTTTATCGACGCGCTGCAATCAGCAGGACAGGAAATACCAACGCCGCTCTACTCCACACCGCCTTTACCGGAGTATGTTGCAGACATAGTGACCACCATTACCCAGCGTAGACCTGACATTGCTCGACAACTCGAAACAATTCTTCCGCATTTAGACACATTTATCACTGAGCAAAAATCTATCCCACTTGCCTTAGCACACGGAGACTGCCACCCGCTCAACATCATATGGCATCAGACAAACATTGCAGGTGTTATTGATTGGGAATTCGCCGGAGAAAAAATTGTCCTTTATGACGCAGCAAACTGCATTGGTTGTGTCGGCATTGAACACCCGAACTGGCTGATCAATGGGCTTGTGCCTGAACTGGTTGCGACACTCTACACACAAAACCCACTATTTGCTGCAAACATTCACCATCTAATCCCGGCAGTTATAGCGTTACGTTTTGCATGGCTTTCAGAATGGCTACGCAAAGACGACACTGAGATGCAGGAACTAGAGTTGGACTATATGCGTCTACTAATTAAAAGCCGTGCAGAAATAGAGAATTTTTGGAAACAACGATACTCGATGTAATAGCTCTTTTTATCCTCCTAATCATATCCCCGTCACGTTTTTGCTGTGCTAAACTAACGGGCGCGTGCCTCAAAGGAGTACATCAATGTTTGGATACAAACCAAATCTTTTAGCATTAATCTTGGTGGGTGTTATGACAAGTTTTACCACACAGGCCAATGCTACCCCTAGAGCTTCTGCTGTTTTTGCTGGCGGTTGTTTCTGGTGTATGCAGCCTGCTTTCGATAAAGTTCACGGCGTACTGGATACTGTCGTAGGTTACACAGGCGGTAAAACAGTAGCTCCAACGTACGAACAAGTTGGTGCTGGTTCGACAGGACACTTTGAAGCTATCAAAGTTATCTATGATCCAGAAAAGGTAACCTATGAAGAGTTGCTCAAAATTTTTTGGCACAACATTGATCCGTTCGATGACAAAGGACAGTTCTGCGACAAAGGGCCCACATACACCAGTGCTATCTTCTACATGGACCTGGCTGAAGAAAAGCTCGCTGAAGCCAGCAAAAAGATGGTGAGTGAACAATTTAAACGTCCTGTTGTTACTCTCATCATCAAGGCCAACCAATTCTGGCCTGCTGAAGGTTACCATCAAGACTACTACACGAAAAACCCAGTCCGATATAAATTCTACCGTTACAGTTGTGGAAGAGACGCTCGACTCATGGATATTTGGGGTAGCGATTACAAACACTAGATAAAAACAAATATGCCTTCCATACTTAAATGGAAGGCATATTTAATACTGCTTGTAACATAGAACGAGACAAGAAAAAAGCTGGGCGCGTATGCTTCCAGCTTTCTTTTTAGAGCTATTCTTTTTCCTGTTTAAATGACATCCACTCAAACAAGAGACTGATTTCTTCACTACGCAGATCGAACTGAGTTCGACTGCATAAGTCCTTTACATTACGCATGAATGCCTTTTTCACTTCGTCGATTAACACCACATCCTGTTCAGAAAGTGGGTAACCACCGCGTGAGATGCCAACAAGAACGAAGTTTACGTGCGCTCTGCCTACTGGCACGCCTGCTTCTACACACTTATCGCGAACATTACGCGATGTATTTGTGAGGAAGAAGCCATTCTCGTTTACCTCATCTACAATAAACCCAAGAAGCTGATTGTAGTGTGCAGGCATTAACAATGGAACATCTGTAAGACGATGAACTCTGAGTGCAAAGTCGAACAGTTCCGGATACTGTGCTTTAAATTCTGCTCGAACGCTCGTTTCTTCCGGCTCGTCATGTCGACTTGGATCATACACATATCCAGGTACAACATTAGAAATTTCCAGCTCGCCAAGTTCAAGCGCTTCTAAAAATTCGCGGAATCTACCATACCCGAACCAGTCATGCCCTGCGTCCAGTTCTTTCTGTAGATTATGCGATAGCTGCGCAAGAGGTACCGGAGAAGAAGAATCTTGAACCATGCTTTTTACAACATCAGCTCCACGAAGAATAATGTCTGCTTTGGTGTCTGTTTTTTCTTCTTCATCTGCACGAGGCTGTGCCGGATACTCTTCAAACCCTTTTTCTTCAAGGGCCTGCTGTACAAACCAGTCTTCGCGAATGCGCCAAGAGCTTGCTGCTGTATACGCTGGGGATGCATACCCCACAGAAAGCACTAATGTGCGACGCGCATGTTCCTGCAACCTAATCAGAAGCGGCGTAAAATCCGCATCTCCGGAAAGTACAATAAATTCATCAAAATGTGTTTTATGGCTCAAAGTATCCATAGCATCCATCACGAGATGAATATCTGCACTTGTCTTACCTTGATTAGTAAGAGGCGGACAATCAATCACGTTAAATGCTGCACGGATAAAAAAGGGCCTGTATTGATGGTAACAGTGCGGATTGAGATAACAGCAACGCATTAAAATACGACGGCGAACTCCATCACCGTAAAGCATTCTTACTGCATGAGTTTCCAACCACTTTAGCCATCGCTGAGGGTTAGTTGCAAACACATGTGCTGCTGATGGTTCTATCTCTTCCAAGCGCGTGTATATATTGTCGAAATCGACGAATAAAGCGCTATACACCTCCTCAAATCCATACTGATTTCGAAAACCTCTTCGATCCATATTTTCCTCATTACGGATAGAAATAACAAATCAGATTATAAAAGCATAACTCTAGTACCTATAGTGATACCTGCCCAGCATAGAAATAGCAACTATGAACTATTCCTAACTGCTTGCTCTGCAACTAAATATGCACCGGTGACAGAGTTAGTGTCGTTGATAATATCCTCAGGAGTACCCGCAGAAACAACGCGCCCACCATTCTCACCACCACCGGGACCAAGGTCGATTACGTAGTCAGCTGCCATTATAACATCGGTATTATGTTCAATAACAATAACAGTGGCGCCTTTATCTACCAATTTTTGCAGCACGCGTATCAACTTGCCAACCTCGTGCATATGCAGTCCGGTTGTCGGTTCATCAAGAATATATAATGTTCCAGGAAGATTACGCTTTCCAAGCTCTCTAGAGATCTTAATACGCTGAGCTTCACCACCGGAAAGAGTCGTCGCAGGCTGTCCAAGGCGAATATATTCAAGCCCCACGTCTTCTAATACGGACAGACGGCGTTTCAACGTAGGATGATTTTCAAAGAACGCTTTTGCCTGACGAACAGTCATGCTCAAAACATCTGCAATGTTTTTATCTTTATAACGAACCTCAAGGGTCTCATGGCTGTAGCGCTTACCGCCGCAGACATCACAGGTAACATACACATCTGGGAGAAAATGCATTTCAACGCGAATCTGGCCATCACCACAACAGGCTTCACAGCGTCCGCCACGAACGTTGAAGCTAAAACGACCCGGCTTGTAGCCGCGTTTTTTTGCATCCGGTGTCATGGCAAAGATATTACGGATTTCATCAAAAATTTTCGTATAGGTCGCAGGGTTCGAACGTGGTGTTCGTCCAATAGGAGTCTGGTCGATTGCAACAATACGTTCAATATCCTCCAGCCCCTCAATCCCTTTAATCTGACCCGGATTATCCACTTTAATGGAATTTGCCAATGCGATGTGTTTGTACAACGAATCCACTACCAATGAACTTTTACCGGAGCCAGAAGGCCCAGTTACACAAGTAAGCGTACCAAGCGGGAATTTAACATTCAAATTCTGCAAATTGTTGGTAGTAACACCCTGCAGTACAAGGTTATTTTCAGCAACCCTGCGCACTTCTGGTATATCTATCACCATCTCACCGCGCATATATTTAGCGGTAAGCGTATCTGCTTCACTAAGCATTTTGTCGACAGTGCCATTAAACATTATCTCACCACCAAGCATACCGGAGCCAGGTCCAAGTTCAATAAGGGTATCTGCTTCACGCATAGTCGCTTCATCATGTTCAACAACAAGCACAGTGTTACCACGCTTCTGTAAACTACGAAGGGTATTGATAAGGCGGACATTATCTTTAGGGTGCAAACCAATGGAAGGTTCATCCAACACATATGTCACCCCTACGAGACCGGAGCCAAGCTGAGAGGCAAGACGAATACGTTGCGCTTCGCCGCCGGACAAAGTGGACATATTACGGCTAAGAGAAATGTAATCCAGCCCTACGTTCACCATAAATCCAAGACGATGAGTTAACTCTTTCAGCAACGGCTCTGCTACCACCATATGAGATTCTGAGAATGTCTGCTGCTGCAACCATTCAAGAGCACGCCAAATAGAGAGTGAACAGAACGCGTGAATTGAATGCTCACCAATACGGACAGAAAGAGATTCTTTTTTCAAACGAGCGCCATCGCAAACCGGACATGGATGGCTTTGTCTGTAGCGGGAAAGCTCATCACGCCATGCATGACCAAACTGCATACCGCGTTCGAGCAAGGAGACAACGCCCGGCCAATCGCCCTGACCTTGAAATAACGCCTTCCATGCTTTGGCAGAAAAATCAGCAAAGGGAGTTTCCAGCGTAAAGCCGTTTTTTTTGCCCAGAGCCGTTAGGTCCTCAGCGTAACGCTCCATGACCTTAGGATTCTTCCAAGGTAACAGACCGCCAGTTTTAAGAGATAATCCTTTATTCGGCGCAAGTAAATTTGGTTCGAAATAGTCTACAGAACCGATACCGGAGCATCGGGAACATGCACCCTGTGGGCTGTTGAAAGAAAATAGCTGTGGAGAAAGGCGCGGCAGACTGATCTTACAGGTAGGACAAACCGACTCTGTAGAAAGGGCTCTATCTTCACCACCGACAATGGAAACGATGAGCCTTCCTTCACCATACTTAAGCGCAAGTTCAACAGAATCCGCTAAACGCCCACGTAAGCCTTCTTTGATAACAAGACGATCGATAACAAGATCAAGCGTATGTTTCTTGTTTTTTTCAAGCACAGGAGCATCATCAATGGTATGCATTTCCCCATTAATACGCACACGTACAAAGCCCTGAGCCTTCAGCTTTTTAAACTTGTCAGCATGGGTGCCCTTCTGATGTTCAACAAGCGGAGCCAACAGCATAAATTTTGTGCCGTTTTCAAGCTCTAAAATTTCATTTATGATTTCATCTGCAGCGCGGGCAGAAATCGGCTTGTCACATTTAGGACAATACATGGTTCCAAGACGGGCATAGAACACACGCAAGAAGTCATAGATTTCTGTCACCGTACCCACGGTAGAACGCGGGTTACGGGTAGACGCTGTCTGCTCCAAAGATATTGCAGGAGAAAGTCCTTCAATTTTATCCACGTCCGGCTTATCCATCTGCGGCAAGAACTGACGGGCATACGCAGAAAGAGACTCCACATAGCGTCGCTGACCTTCTGCATACACAAGGTCAAAAGCAAGCGTAGACTTACCTGAACCGGACGGGCCGCACACAACAACAAGCTCATCTCTCGGGATATCGAGTGTAAGATTCTTCAAGTTATGCTGTCGGGCACCTTCAATATGAATCACATTATCTTTGGTCATTGTTATCTCATATATTCATTGCACTATTAATAACTAGTTATCATTAAGAAGTAGACACTAGCAGTATGTAATCAGTTATCCAGTTTACGCAACCCCTGAATTGTGGAAAAGCAAGATTGGCAGAAAATCATGCCCACATCTTCACAGTTTTGTTTCATTCAGCTATGTTTTTTCAAAAAAACGAAAAAGATTACGTAAACCTGTTGACAGCGGGCGCTACTTCTCATAGACACATTTTCACACATGCCGGGATGGCGGAATTGGTAGACGCAGCGGATTCAAAATCCGCCGGCTTTACAGCTGTGGGAGTTCAAGTCTCCCTCTCGGTACCATGTGCATTCTCAAGGGGTTACGTACTGTCTTTACGACGGATCGTAATCCCTTTTTTTGCGTTCTATGGAATGACTTCCCCCGTTACTCCCCCGCTTTTGGTTTCTCTTCCCTCATTTCTTTCCCTTTTCTCTTTATCCAGTATCCCAAAAAAAGACGCCGCATTAGCGGCTTCCTTACCCCACGCCGCGAACGCGCGTAGCAAGGGAGGGGTGAGGGCTGCTTCCACTACTCCCCCCGTTCCCCCCCTCTCCCCTCTCCAAGACCTCGCAGAAAGGTCTAAAGGGCAGGAGTTAGCTCCAAGTCATCGCTCCAAACCACATAGGTTCTTTCCAGACCCCCAACTCATAGGGGTCGTTTGGGGCGCGCTGCGTTTGCGGATGCGATGTTTAGAAAAAACTGAAAATCTGAAAATCGTGCAATTTGCACCCACTCTACTGTCTGCTGCCATTTTTAATTCAGTGCTACCTGCCGCTATATTAAATTCAGAGCTGACTGCCAGCATTTTAAATCTAGTACAGACTGCCGCCCTTTCAAATTCGGCAGTCTGCACCCCAGCGCAAAAAATTGTTTCACGCAATTTTATTGCCGCTCCTAAAACCTCTTTGAAAAAAAACTTACCGGAACCTTACGCTGTTTCTTTAAACTGGCAATGTGCTCCGCTTTCTTCTGATCACATATTGGAGGTGGCAGCGTGAGCCATTCTAAGAAATCTACGCACAAGAATTCTGTTACCGAACAACAAAATTCTACCTCTACAAATATTTCTCCCAGTGATTCTTCCAGTCCGACAGAAGACAACGTGCAAGCAGCTGCGCCAGAACTTACTGCTGTTGAAGTTGCACAACTCAGCAGCGCAGATCTGCGCGCGCTGATCCAGAAGCAAGTGGAGGAAGAGCGCCAGCAAGTTTGGGAACAGACAAAGAAAAACTACCCGAACAAAGAGAACCATCCCAAACGCCTTAATGATGAGCTCAAGACTCCACCGCCGGCTGTGATGGCTTGGAAAGTTATGCATGTTCCAGAAAAACGCGGCCCACGAATTGACCGCCTAATGGAAGCCGTACGTCGTCAGCAATTGGGCGATGCAGAATTATTGATAGATCTTATCGGTGACAAATTTTGTTTCGATCACAAACGCCAGCAGTTTATGCGCTTCATGAATTCGCACTGGGTGGAAGACGTGAACAAGCAGCACCGAAAGGAAGTGGTGAATATGGCAGATCATTTCGAACGAGGTGGAAAGCACAACTACGAAAAATCGAAACAAGTTCAAGCTGACATAGAAAAGCTTAACCTAAAAGTTAATGCCGCTGCGAACGCTAACGAAGATCCAGAGGAAGCGGATCTGATTGCGTTAAGAGATAAGCAAAAAGAAAAGTCATTCTTAACGAGTAGCAAAAAAGCTCTTGATGATCGCGCCGCTAAACTTCGCAATGACCGCAGGACTTCCGGCATTCTTAACATGTCTACCAGTGGCGAAGACACACTGGGCATGGATGGCACAGAATGGGACAAAGACCACACCCTGCTGCCATGTGCGAACGGCATTATTGATTTGACGACAGGACACCTGCTGCCGCCAGATCCAAAATACAAAATGCGCCATGCATCCGAGTATGAGTATCGCGGCCTGCACGAAGAGGCACCATTCTGGACAGACTTCCTGCACAAAGTTTTTTGCGGTGATCTGGAATTGCTCGAATATTTTGAGCGCGTAATCGGCTACGCAACCACCGGCCTAGACAGCCACAAAGAAATTTACGTTGCCTATGGCCCAAGTGCAGACAACGGCAAATCAAGCTTGTTTGACACCATTATGAAAGTGATGGGCAGTTACGCTTCTGTATTGAGTGAGAGCGTTCTTTTGCAGAGCGGGAAAAAAACCAGTGGCCCAGATCCGGAAATGCTTGTGCTTGATGGCCTGCGCATGGCTGCTGTTTCTGAACCCGGACAAGGACAAAAATTCAACAAGGAAACCATCAAGCAGATTACAGGTTCCGACCGCATCCGCGCCCGTGGTTTGTACACAGACACTGTTGAATTTAAGCCGCGTTGTAAGCTTTTCATTCACACAAACTTTGTTCCGCAAGTTAACGGTGCCGACCGTGCATTTTTTAACCGCCTGCGCCTTATCCCGTTTAATGCCCGCTTCACTAAAGATGAAAAAGAAGTGGATGAATCCAAGTACATCTACCCAGCTGTACCGCGCGATATTGTAGATAAGAAGCTGGAAGAAGAAGCACCCGGCATTCTCTCTTGGCTTGTCCGTTGCGCTCGAACCTTCCTTTCAGACCGTTCCCTTATCCCACCACTAAGTGTGGTGAATGAGGTCGAAACTTATAAGGAAGATAACGACCCAGTGGGCGCATGGATTAACGACTGGTGTGAAGAGCATCCACACAACCCAGATGTACGAATTCAAGCTAAAATTCTTTACGAGTCCTTCACTTGCTACTGCAAGGAAGAGCTGAACATTGATGAGAAGTTTATCATTAGTAATCGCAAGTTTGGCGATCAAATGAAGCAAAAATACAAACGCAAAAAGATTGGCGTTTACTACTACTTCGGCCTTTCCGTCAAAGACGGTTTCAAGGCAGAAGAACGCCCCAAACTTAGTGACGCGTAAATGGACTATCGGACAACTATTCGGACAGTCGGCGGACGGGAAAAAGGGAACTGTCCGCCCCTTAAGAATCTATTTTATCTACTCTTTTTTTCTTTCCGGACTATCCTTTACCTTTCTTTAAAAAGTTAAGGGTTAAAAAAAATAGAAAGAATAGAAAAACGGGTAAAAAAGCAGGTAGCAAACACAGGTAGAGAGATAAGTTTCCGCACAATCGTCCACCTGACCAGATTGGCGAAATTTATACCTATAAAAACAACTACTTACTTTACAAAAGATCGTCCGTTTTGACTGTCCACATTTTTTGCCAGATCGTCCACCAACCACACGCCCAATACTTAGGCGGAGATAACTATGGGTTACGCATTAGAATTCCTTGGACACCACGAACGTAAGCTTATTGCGCGCAGTGTTTTACAAGGCATAGATGAACACAACAGCACTCCGGACAAGATTGCCGCCCACTGCCCAATGCATGTGGAAGGCACTCCGGGAGGTGCTTTCTTTTACAACGTGGCCGACGATATTGGCGGCTGTTTTTCCTGTGGGCAAAACACAGACCTTATCGGGCTGTTTAATTTGTCGCAGGGACGTGAGCCGGGCGATCCAGACGGGATGCGCGAGTTCATAAAAGAATACGGACAGGGGCAAACCGGTGATCGCGCGGGGAAAAGCCGCGCACGTAACGGAGAGTTTGAGCAGAAAATACGCTTGAAGCCTGAAGAAAAAGCACCGCAAGCATGGTCTGATCATGCATTGAAATTTGCGAAGCATTGCAACGAGGTACTGCTCAACTCTCCTGAGTTGCTGGAACAGCTTTGGAACTGGGGCATTCTGCAAGAAACAGTGGAAGAACAGCTGATAGGCTGGAACCCTGAACGAGCTTTTCGCCCGTATACATCGTGGGGACTTCCTTACGAAGAAAACGAAAACGGCAAGGAACGCTGCATTATGCTTCCAGCTGGTTTTGTTTTCCCCTGCTTACGTGATGGGGTTGTGACTAGAATGCAGATCCGGCGCGAAGATGAGCAGCCAAAATATTACCAGATAAAAGGCGGCGGCAAAGGCCCCGTTGTTTTCGGTGATCTGAACAGCAAAATGTTTGTTCTTGTTGAAACCATCCGTGATGCAGAACTGGCGTATCAGGAACTTAAAAAATACGGCGTGGCAGTAATCGCACTGGGTGGCGCATCCATCCGCCCTACTGAGGAACTGCACAAAATATTAAACAAGGCGGAATTACTTCTCGTTGCCCTGGATACTGATCCAGCCGGCGCAACAAACAGCTACCACTTTGAGCCGTGGAACAAAGCACGCTTTGCATGGATGAACGTATACCCCAATGCTGTGCGCTGGCCTGTGCCAAAAACATGCGGCAAAGATTTGGGCGATCTGGCAGGTACTCCGCTTTCTGTAGAAGCTTGGTTTCTTGCCGGCCTTCCAGACCATGTGAAGAAAAAAATCTCGATAGGAACCGCTACGCAGGGGGAGCCGAAAACAACCGCGCAAGAAGAGCCAACGGCTACGGCGCAGCAGCAAGCGCCACAAGAGCAGGCAAAAACACCAACCGCCCAGCCGGAAGCAACCGAGCCTGTAACAAAAGTAGATTCACTATTGAAGCCTGTGCCAAGCTCAACCCGTGTTGTGCGTCCTCTGCCGCCACCGGATAAGATCCCCATTGAGGACTACAAGAAACTGCACGGATACGCGCATTCAAGAGGCGCAAGGCTTGCTCTGGAAAAAGGCAAATTAGAAATTGAGTGGCGGCAAGGTGAAGATGCGAAACTAATCAACTGGGGAAAACGCGCACTAGGTGGGCAGCCGTCGCTAGTTGAGATTCTTATTCGATATATGGAGGCAGCGTAAATGGCAGGTGAAATTTTTGAAAATGCAAACCAAGTTTTTCGGTACATCGTTGACAAGCTTCACTGCCAAGTTTCCTACAACACCGTGAAGAAAGCCATTGAGGATGGGAAAATTACCAAGCGCAGAGGGAGAGGATTTACCCTTGCGGCGGTGGAAGCTTACGCCCGCACACTTGATAAAAAGATAAGTGCCGCTTCTCCTAAAGACGACTTGCCGCTTACTGGTGACAATGAGGCTCCACTTGCCAAAACAAAGGCAGAAGCAAAGCTGAAACAGGTGCAGGCGGAACGGGCACAGTTTCTTTTAAACAAAGAGCGCGGAAAGTTTATTCCCACTACCGTTATGGAGGCAGAACTAGGACAGCGCGCCAAAGCATTTAAGCTTGGGCTTGAAAAGTTTGCGCCTGACAATGCCGTAAAAGTCGCTGAAATATTCGGCGGTGCTGAAGAAACGGCGCGGGAATTATGCAACCGCCTCGGCGCTGATCCGGAAGCAGGCATACCGCTGGTGATTGATTTTACCCATTCGCGCATTGAGCACTTTACGCGCATGTGGCGCAAACAGGTTCTACAGTTCTTGGACTCCTACGCCACTGGCACATGGTGGACGGAAGAAATGCAGCAAGCCTGGGAAAAGATGCTTGAAGCTGAGGAGAATGAAGATGCAGCCTAGCCCTATTGATTTTACGCCAAGTGAATGTGAATTTTTTTCCATGCCTGAAGCCATGCGCAGCTTTGATTGGATTCGTAAAAATGTGCGCGTTGTAGCCGGCCCGTACAAAGGTCAGTTATGGAATCCGGCAATTTCTCCCAGCGCGGAAGAAATTCTTGATATTCTGGATGATGAGCAAGTGCGTAAGGTGTTTTTGATTGCGCCGTCGCAGTCTACCAAAACAACGATTATTATTACGTGGCTTCTTGCGGCTCTTATGCGCAGACTCGACAACGTGGGCTATGGCCTTGCTGATGAAAGTTCTGTGCGCCGCATGTTCACCAAAACGCTGCATGAATATTTTCGGCTCTGCACTCCGCTAAAAAAGAAACTGAAAGGAATTGACGCTCTACAGAACACAGAGATCCAGTTAACCGGTGGCGCTGCCATCCTCGGCATGTGGTCCGGTTCTGATTCACGCGCCCGTTCTTTCTCTGCGCCTATCGTGGTGGTGGATGAGGAAGACAGCTATCAGGACAAATCCGCAGTGCTGGCAATGGAAGAACGCCCAGATGCATATGCAGGGCTTGGGCTTTCCAAGATTGCGCGCTTATGCCGCCCTAAAGGGAACGAAGACGAATCCACAATCTGGATAGATGCCAACGCCGAAGCCGACACATGGCTGGTGCGCGAAGCGGTTTGCCCTGCCTGCCGTGCTGCACAGATTATGGAACACCACAACATTGTGGCACTTGATGGTAGCACAGACCCGCAGCGTATCCGCCGTGAGAAGCTTGGGCGTTACCGGTGCGAGAAATGCGGCTATCTGTGGACAGATCAGGCACGAAACCAAGCGCTGATGAATGGGCAGCTTGTTTCTATCCGTGGCAAGCGCAAAGGTGCAGTTGTTGTGGCGGTGCATATGCGCTCTTGGGAGTCTCCGCTTGTGTCACTCTCCGACGTTCTTTGTCAGTGGTTTGAAGCACAGGGCAACCCGCGCAAGCTACAGCGCTTTGACAACAACGTATGCGCAAAGCCGTACAAGTTTGTGCAGCTGAAGCAGAGCGAGTCAGAACTTGCACGCTGTATTTCCGAGCACCTTCCTGTGGGCGTAGTGCCGGACTGGGCAAAGTGCCTGACCTTTGCAGCGGACATGCAGAAAGACCACTTCAAATATTCCGTGTGCGCGCATGGCCTGCCCCGCGCAGAGCATATTGTTGATTATGGTGTTGTGCGAACCTTTGAGGAATTGCAGAAGCTGATCTTTGAAAGCCGATTCAGAACACTGGACGGTAAAGATTTCGGCATCTGGCGCGCGGCAGTCGATACAGGCGGCGGCAAGAACAAAGACGAACAGACCACCAGAACCATGCAGGCGTATTTATGGCTGCTCTCTCTGCGTCCGGGTGTTGTGTTTGGAACAAAAGGCATGAGCCGCATTCGCGTTGGTGAAGCCGTCTATCACAAGGTGCTGGATAAATACCCAGACGGACGCGCCATACGAGGCGGCTTGTCTCTGCATTTTATCGACACAGACTTATTCAAGCGTGACTGCTTTTGGAGATTGGCTGAAGGCTGGGAAGAAGAGCCGATAACCTTCCACAGCGACACCACACAGGAATACCTGAAGGAAATTGCCTCAGAAGAGCTTGAGCGGCAAAAGAACGGCAAAGAAGTATGGGTACGCAAACGGGCAAACCACTGGCTAGATTGCCTTACAACACATCTCGCCCTTGCCCACTGGCAATGGAAGCCAAGCTTAAATGAACTTGCAGGCAGTATGCAGCAAGCGGGTCCGGTGGAAGATGCAGCGATCGATGCGAAAGAAAAGCCAAAGAAACAGGAAAACCCGTTCACAGATGGCATGACATTATTTGGAGGTGAGTATGAATAACAAAGCAATCGTTACAATTATCGCTCAAGCAAAATCCGGCGTTGATTACGGAACACACGGGGCAATTTGCCCGTGCTGCGGAAGGCGTGCGCGTGTTCATACCACCAAGAAATCAGAGGGCGGCATCCGCATTCGCTACCACAAATGCAAAAACCCCGATTGCCTATTACAGCAGATCGGGGTGGATATTAAGAGTGTGCAGTGTGATGAGGCGGCTTAAGCGGCTTCATCCTTGTTGTTAGCTAACTCTGCTGCGATAAACTCAATAAGCTTCGTTGTTCTTGCGTTTTGTATCGGATATTCTTTTAGATCATCATACAGTTTTTGAACAAATGGAGTCACTTCAACAACAAAGTTAGTTATTTCCTTAGTAACATAGAGGTGTTCATTTAATGTTTTGATAACATTTTCATCATCAATGCCACGGGTGAGAGCTTTTGACACTATTTTAGCGTGAATAGAAAGCATGTTGTCATGCATAGAAAAGTTTCTGATCATATCATGATAACCACGCTCTGAATGAACCCGCATTTTACATGCACATCCATAAATTATGCATGGATTTGCAAATGCATTACGTTGTTCTGCTGTAATCACAACTCTATCTTGTCGTGCAAGTTTGAGGAGTTCGTTTACAATATAGCAGATTCTTTCAATCTCATCTGGAAGACTGTATGCATTCAAAAAAGTAGAGACTTGTCCTTCAACAAGAATGGAGCCGGTGAAAAAATCTTGTGGTGGCACTTCCAGCGGAATGCCTAGCTCCTTATAGATCTCTATCATGTCATTGAGAAATAAATAACGATCGTCATATGCATGACAATCCTCATAGTATTGGCTTTGATTATCGAGTTCCGAAACCGTCGAAATGATAGTTTCGAGTTTCACTTTCAGTTCGTAAAGAAAATTCTGACGAAATTCTCTAGAAGAGAGCTGTAACTTACAGGCAGCAGCAGTATTCTCAGGAAACATTCTAAAATATAATTCGATTCTACTTTTAAATCTTCCACTAAGGTATTTACAATCTATCCTGAGAAGAGTTTCTTCAACTTGCTGTTGATGCTTTATAAAAATATCAAACTCAAGCAGCTGTGCTTCTTTCACTCTAATAGTTCGTAATTCATCATTCTGCTGTTTTGTGTAAAGCAACGTTGCCAAAGTAAAAAAAGCTGCCGTTCCAGTAAAACACCCCGCAGCCATTGAGCCGATTGTTCCCCACTTTTCACCCACCTTAGAGGTTCTCAATAATTCTAAAAAATCTATTTGATTTAAAAACCAAATAAATGTGGCCAGCAACGCTACACCAATAAAAACAAATAACCAAATGAAGGTATTGTTATTCCATTTAAAATTTCTCAAATCAGGCTTTATGACAGCAAGAATCAAAATAGACAAAAAAACAAACATTGAAATATGGAACATAATACTCTCTAATTTTTGACATTCCTGTACACCTTCATTCTTTTTGTCAAACAAATCCCCGACTGCCTATTGCGGCAATCGGGGTAGAGATTAAGAGTGTGCAGAGTGATGAAGCGGACTAAACCTTACTATTTTCTAACTTTTTCTCAAAAGACGCAACATCAAACTTTTTTATTTGACCCAAAATTGCTATCACATAAGTATCTACACAACCTTCTTCTTCAATTATCAAATGTAGGTAATAAATTATATTACTCCAACACTTAAAGTGTTCTTTTGACAATTGTGAAGCAACTGGAAGCAAATTGTTGAAAGCACTAATATCTCGTTTACAATGCTTTCTAAGCTCAGCTCGTTGAGCACAATTAAGAGGGTTTTTCTTTATACATGATATGAAGTTATCTAATTGTAATTGATTCGAATTATGATTTTTTACATAAAACGGTTTTTTGAAGAATTCTTCATATAAGTCAGTTAAGCCATGCTCCAAGAAGAATATTAAATACTTACGAATTCGATGTTCGATATTGACCTGCTCTTGCTTCTTATTCTTCTGCTGCAACCTTTCAATATACCCTATTACAATTAGTAACTCCAACCCTACCCCTAACCCCTCTGACATAAGGTTTCCAGCCATATCATTCGTTTGGTCACAAGCAATAAAAACTACAACAGCGATGGCTAAGGCAATTGTTAAGCCGAGAATCCACCAAAACAATCGCGTTATCTTAGTATGGTACATACTCCCCCCTAAAAATATTAATAGTGAAAAAAATATCAACACACCTAATCTAGTATTATTACAAATAGTAAGAACAGGGCGTTAGACAAAAAGAGAGATTTTTTTATTCTTCAAACAGCTAGTCTGTAAAGACTTACTTTTTATTTAATTCAAATATTAATAACTTATTAGGTAATAATTCAGCCCCTTGACACCACACACAATCACATGCTTAATGGGTACTGGTGCTTAGAACACACCTAATACATAGCGGACAACCGCTCCCGTCAGCAGTGGCTTTTTTATGCCCTTTTTCCGACGTTCCGTGGAATTAGTGCATCCAATTTTATTTTGCCTCTATTTTGTCGGGAGTCTGCAAGCCATACAATACCCGTATGGGAAAAGTTTGCAGGGCGCACTATGTAGCGTTGTTCTAAGCTCCCGACATTTTTTATTTTTGGTTCTTAGAACAACCTAAATACATAGGAGGCACCATGCCTAATTCAAATCTCCCTACCGATTTACTCGATCATCTTGAGTACATTCTCTCCCCAATAAAAGCTTACGCAGAATTGCTGCAAAAAAGCGAAGAAGACTATGCCTCTGTTGCAGGACATGTGCTCTACTCCCTTTGCAGTGACGCAGGCCACAGAATGGAAAAATTAAGTGACGGACTAGAAGACCAGTTCGGCTCTCTCACTATTTTGGATTCGCTTCGAACTGAAGTTATGCAGGGAGACTGCCATGACAGGCAGTAGCCGTCCTGTTGCGTAATGATGAAATTTAATTTTCCGGAAGGGCTATCTGTCATTTTTAATTCGGTAATCTACTCAAAAAAAAGAAGCGGCATTGCGCCGCTTCTTTTTTTACGTGGAACTAAGGTGATAAGTGAGTGCTAAATCAAGCTGATGGGAAAAATCTGAGGAAGACATCCAAGAACTTAGTGCTGTAAGTAGCCATATCAATATAACTACGTTGTAAAAAAACCTTTTCACAATTTCTCCAATTTAGTTGTCAGCCTCAGCGCACTACGTTACATATATGGTACCAAACAAATTGCAGCGTATTTTGCTGGGGCTGGGTTTTTGGTCTAAACGACTTAAAGACTCAGCCTTTTTTCTTCTTTATTATATATCAAAGCGAAGTTTTTTTCCTTAAAATAAAACTCATCTTTTAATCAAATTGTATTTTTTCATTACTTTCGACTAGTTAAGATGTAGTGGAATATTATACTGACGTACAAAAACCAGATATGAAACTGTGGAAATGGTGTGCAAAAACAGCGTGAAACATTCTATTATGCCGTGAAACCATTGGGAATCGCTGATTTAATGCTGTGTAACAAAAAACGCACGCTATAATTAATAATACAACATCCACTTAACACCCTGTAATTACATCACAACATCTCAAAGTTACTTTTTGCTGGCGGGCTCTGCTCGCAGATATTTCTAGTTTAATCAATAGCTATTTGCATACACTGCACTAGCCTTTCATCCGCGGTTTGATTAGCCGTTTTCTTATACACACAAAAAAACCCGATTACCTATAAAGGCTAATCGGGGGGGGCTGGCTATCAAATATAAGCCTATAACAATTGATGTGACCGCTTGGTAAACTAGATAGCCGTCTGAAAAAAGCTTGTAAGAAGAAAATAGGAGTTAACTATTTCCAATTTTAGGCGAAATAGACCGGCAAGAAAGAGAAATAACCAAGAAAGATATGCCCCAAAAATGAACATAGTGAATAAAGTACGAGCCCTAGGTTTTTCAAAGCGAAGCACGCTGTCTATATCTTCTTGTTTTAATTGAAAATCTGAATGAGTCGAAGAATCGAATTCATATTTTTTTGCAACACGAAAATGAATAAAATGTTTTTCGAAACTTATATCATTTTCAAAAGCTAAAAGCCTTTTTTGCCACCAGTCAACTGCCTTTGATCGTTCGACCAAAGCCGTTGATGAAATTCGAAGAACCCATACCCCTACGATAATAATTAAAAACAACATGGCGCTACAGGCGTAAGCTTCCCATCCTTTAGAGTTTGTCTGAACGGAAAACACGCCAACAGCTAACGCCAAGAAAATTGACTGCATTATCAAAAGATAATTCCGATAAGCCTGAAGCAGGCTATCCTGCCACATCGTAGCTGAAATTATATAATTAACTTGTTCATACTTACTTTCATCATCCCGACATTTCCTTTCACTGCACATGCTATCTCCTAATGAAATCAAAACAATTTCTATTAGCTACGGTCCCGCTCTTAACGCAACAGGTAGCATGGTTTTTCTCAAATATAAATCCTAGGAAAATCCTATAAATAGGAGTTTCCTACTCCCTCCCCTCTTCCCCAATATGTAATTATTACGGCTAATCACACCATCTCGGTTTGATTAGCCGTTTTTTTATTTACAGGGGGCAGCATGTCAGATTTACAACCAGCACAAATTACCACTGAAGAGCGCCTTGCTTTGTACCTTGCGTGCGAGAAGGCGATTTTAAGCGGGCACCAGTCGCATACTGTGGACGGCACCACTTATACCCGTGCTGACCTGCGGGCTGTGCAGAAGAAAATTGAAGAACTGCAATATGCACTTAACGCTGGCAAGGCTCCCTTTACGCAAACACCGGTGGCGTTTGTATGAGTGACATAGCAGCGCTGAACGGCATTGAGCGTTCTACAATATATGACGGCATTACGGATGCCGTTTGCTACGTGCTTGCGATTAAAAATCCACACGCCGCTATGCAGTACCGTGCGAGTCGGGATCAGCAGTATTTGTATGCTGCTGGCTCCCGTAAGAAAAAGCTGCATACAATGCGCCCCAACAATAAGTCTGCCGATGAACTTATTAAAAGCGACATGAGCAACGCCCGTGCAGAGTGCCGCCAGATGGTTAGGAACAACCCTAACCTTGCCGGTGCCATGCGCGAGATGGGCAACAATGTTGTGTTCAAAGGAATACTTCCACAAGCCCAGTTCGGTGAAGAGCGAGAAGCAGAGAATACCGCTATTGAACATGAGTGGAACCGCTGGGGCAGGCAGGTGAAGTTACGCCGCAAGCTCAAACAGACAGTGACCCACATATGGCAGGATGGCGGAATTTTCTGGCATTTTACGCCGTCTAAAACTCTGCATGAACGCGGTGTGGTTCCGCTGAATTTGGAACTGCTGGAAGTTGATCACCTTGATCATATGCTGAATGCGGATCTGGATAACGGTAACTTCATTAAGCACGGTATCGAATACAACTCCGAAGGTTTTGTAGTCGCCTATTGGCTTTTTGAAAAACATCCGGGAAGCACTCACGGGCTTGTGCGTGGCAGCATCTATAAATCTAAACGAGTGGATGCAAAGTACTGCATTCTTGTTGCTGATCCTGACCGCGCTTCTCAGTCTCTCCCTATTCCGCGTCTTGCCAGCGTTGTTTGTATTCTGCGTGACTTTGAACAGTACCAGAACTTCGAACGCCTTGCGGCGCGTCTTGCGGCTGCTTTTTCCGTTATCGTGAAAGATACTTCTACCCAGTATCAAGGCGGTAACGGTCTTAACGGCAGCGCCAGTGCAGATACTGGAAACCCGCAATCACGCATTCCTGCGACTGAAGCTTTCATTAATCCCGGTTCTATTACCGAGCTTCCTGCCGGGAAGGATATTCAAACCATATCCAACCCGCGCCCTAGCAACACCTACAGCGATTACAGCCGCAACAACATGCAGGCTACTTCTACCGGTGTTGGTCAATCTTACGAAACATTCACCAACGACTTTACTGCCGCTTCTTACTCCAGCGTGCGCCAAGCCATTTCTAAAGAACGGCGTGGCTACATGGAGCAGCAGCAGTCTCTTATTGAAGATGCGCTTGATCCTGCGTTTGAGATCTGGTGCTTCTTTGCCCAGTTGTTCGGCTTCATCGGTACGGAAACCGTGCCAGTTAGCTGGCAGACACCGGGCTGGGAATACATCAACCCATTGCAGGATGCGAACGCGACGAAGGTTCAAATAGAAATGGGCATTGAAAACCCATTTGATGCAGCCGCAGCGCGTGGGCGCAATCTGGACGACAACATAAAAAAAACAGCCCGTGCAAAAAGGCTGCGCATATCCGCTGGCCTAGAAGGAAAGGAGCAAAGCAATGCTGAAACCGCGTAACGGCGAAGGCAAGCAGGCGTTTTTTAAACGCGCTGTGCAGGAGCTGATGAAGGAAGGCAAAACTAAAAATGCTGCCATTGCTGAAGCTTCCGCCACTTGGAACCAGCACAACCTTTCTGCCGGCGGAACTGGGTATCACTTCCTAAGTGCGCCAGTGCAATTTGATCTGAAACAGAAAGACGATGAAGAGCCTACCGAGCAACGGACTTTCGACATTCTCGCCTACGCTGGCGGCATTGTTGATCTTGGTTACTACAAGTTCATAATTGCGGTGAAGGGCATTAAAAACAAGGCCGCGTTCCCCTGCCTGTACGAGCATGAACGCAAGGCCATAGCAGGAACAAGCACCAAGGTTTCTAAGAAAAACAACGAGCTTTTCTGCCACGGAAAATTTCACAACACCGCTGAAGCTGCCCACATAATCGAACTCGCTGATGATGACTTTCCTTGGCAGGCATCAATGGGCATTTGGGCTGAAGATGTCCGGTATCTGGCGCGTGATGAAAAAGCCAAGGTTAACGGCATTGCAGTAACAGGCCCTCTCTACATTTGGGAAACGAGCGAGATGAAAGAAATTAGCATTTGCTCTCTCGGACAAGATGGCGAAACGGCGGCAATAACAATGAGTTGCCCCACAACTGATACGGAGTTTTACATGGAATACTCAAAAGAATTGAAACTGGCTTTAGGTCTTGCCGCCGATGCCTCTGACGTTGAGGTGGAAGCAGCAATTGCCGGATTAAAACTAACCCTTGATGACAATGCAGCGGAGTCCGCTATCTGGGCAGCACTCGCAGCGGCTGGGCATCTTTCCGGCTCCGGTAATGGTTCAGAAGAAACACCTGCCTCACCGCAGGAAAATTTGTCTACTCCCCCGCAGGGAGGTTCACCGACACCAGTTGCGCCTGATGTAGCCGGTGAAGTTTCCAAAGCGCTTGCAGCAGAACGCACACGCGCCGCAGATATTCACCAGATTGCTGCCAAGCTTGGACTTGGTGACGACTTTGTGCAGGAACATATCAACTTAGGCTCTAGCAAAGAACAGACATTGACTCTTGCCGTTGATCTTGCCTCACAGCAAAACCCTTCCTTTGGTTCTGGCAGATTAACTGAAGGCACTAGCGAATCCGACAAAGTACGAAAACTTGCAGCTGAAGGGCTCTGCTTCCGCCTTGGGTTTACTCCAAAAGAAAAATTGTCCGCAGGTGCGCAGGACTTTACCGGCATGTCTCTGCTGCGTTTAGCATCTATGCAGCTTTCCCGCTCCAACATGCCTGTGCTGCAAATGAGTAATGACCAGATTGCACGCGCAATCTTAAAACCTTCTGCACGCCTTGATGCCGCAACAGCAGACTTTATCCACATTTTTAAAGACGTGGCGAACGTGGCGTTGCTTAAAGCATACGCCGAATCCCCTATTACGTTTGAAAGCATCGTCAACATTGTAAGCGCGTCCGACTTTAAAGAAATGCACGGGGTGGCTCTCTCTGAAGCACCAGATATGGAGCTGATTGGTGAGAATGACAACTACCCAGTGAAAACTCTCTCCGATAGCGGGGAAAGCTACCACATTGCAAAGTACGGTGAAATTCTCCGCCTCTCCTACGAAATGATTGTGAACGACAACCTGCGCGCCTTCACTCGCATTCCGCTTCTTTTTGGTGCAGCTGCACGACGCAAGCAAGGCGATCTTGTGTACGGCCTTATCACCAGCAATCCGCTTATGAACGATGGCAAAAACCTTTTCTGCGGTGACCACAACAACGTGTGTGCGACCGCTGCTGCTGGCAAAATTAACACTGCGTCTCTTTCCGCAGCACGCAAAGCCATGCGTAAACAGAAAGGTTTGAAAGGTGCCACACTGGATATTCGCCCACGCACCCTGCTTGTTCCTACAACCTTGGAAACAGATGCTGAAGTTATGCTGCGTTCTATGGCTGCACCGGAAGGTGCCAACGCAGGCGTAACCAACATTTTCCAGAACAGTCTTATGCCTGTTTCTGATCCACGTCTTGACGATGCCAGCGAGGACGCTTGGTACACCGTTGGTGATCCAAACCAAATAGACACTATTGAAATGGCCTACCTTGACGGCAACCGTGAACCGGAAATCTTTGAAGACGAAGATTTCAACTCTGACGGCATCAAATACAAAATTCGACAGTGCATGGGTGTTGGCCTCATGGATCACCGAGGTTTCTACATGAACCCCGGCAAAGCTGTTGGCGCATAAAAGCTATATCCCCTCCTCCACGACCTCCCTGTCCGGCTGTGTTCTCCTCCACACGCCGGACAGGGCAATAAGGAAGCAAGATGCAGGAACTAGTACAGACGTATCTACAACAATTTACGAGCAACGCAGATGTAAAAGGCACTTCAGCACTGCTTGGTGCTGCGCTGGCTGCTGTGTTTGGTGGTTCCGTCCCGTTAATGTCTGCACTTGTAGCATTGTGGGTGCTGGATTTTGTTCTTGGATTCAAACGCGCATGGCGGCTTGGCAGGCTTTCTCGACACAAATTCAGAGCAGGACTTTTTAAAATTGTGCTCTACATGATCACGATTCTTGTGATGGGGCTTACCGAGTTTTCCCTGGGCAATCTTCTGCCCATACGAGATTTGATGATCTCGTATCTGTGCGTCACAGAAGCTCTTTCCTGTATTGAGCACTTATCTTTTTTTGGGGTGCCGATTCCGCAGGCGTTACGTGACCGCTTAAAGAATTACCGCGATTGTTTGCACGAATGTCAGCTGCCGCAGGGAGGTTCTAAATGAAGAACCTGACAGGCTACAGAACAGATCACTTTGCGTTGTATGAGCTGCTGCCCAAGTACCAATATTCCATACTTTCAACAGCAACAGGCTGGGGATTGTTTGACCCTCGTATGCTGTGGACGCTTGACCGCCTGCAGGAGCGTTTCGGCACTGCCACAATGAATGACTGGTATTGGAACGGACGTAACCAGTTTCGTGGATGGCGTCCCTTTGATTGCCCCGTGGGTGCTGATCTTTCCTCCCATAAGTTTGGCCGCGCTGGGGACGTAATCTTTAAGAAATATCCTGCTGAAGAAGTCCGCGTTCATATCTTAGAGAATCCGGACGACGAAGCGTACCAGTACATTACCTGCATTGAAATGAATGTGAGCTGGTTCCATTTTGATACCCGAAATTACAACACTGCAAATGGTCTTTTGAAGATCTACCCATAGGAGAACATCATGAAACGACTCGTTGCATTTGCATTGGTAGTTGTCTTTTGCCTGCCGCTTGCGGGCTGTGATGACTTTGCCAAGAACACTGAAACGACAATTACGGTGCTGACTACGGCACATAATGGCGTCATTACCTCCGCTTCCATTGCTTACAAATATGACCGCATTACAGAGAAGCAGCTGAAGCAGATCCGCGTTGCAGGACACGCCTTTGATGCAGTGCGTGAAAGCGCGATTAACCTGCTGGATAAGTATGTGGAGCTTGATGCTGAGGGCAAAGATGCCGAGGCAGAAGGCATTAAGCAAACGCTGATGAACATGCTGCCAACCGTTCGGCAGGAACTGGGCATGCTTCGTAAAGCGTTGGCAGATGCCAAGGACGAATATCAAAAAGTAAAGGATGGTGCTTTGTATGAAGAAGCAAGACATACACCTAGTTCTTGATCTCACCTCCAAGGTTGGCGTTCCCGCTGTAAAGGCATTGCTGGACGCCTTGGACGGTGACGAAGTGACAGCGGCAGACATTGCGCGCCTGCGCCGTGAAGCAAAATCTACAGATGAAATCTTTGAAGAGAACGGCATTACGTTTGAGAAAAAATAGGCAACGCCATGAACCAATCCTTCTTTGAAATTCAACAACGCGACCTTGCCGTCCTGATTGAGGAGCACGGGGAAACTGTAACGCTTACACAGAACAAGACAGATACCGCCATCAGCATGATGATCGGTTCTGTGCCCGATGCTCCCAATTGGGTGCGCGAATACCGCCAGCGGGATGAAACAAACTGGTTTGTGGCGCGTGTGGTTGGAAGTGATTTGCCAACGGGCTTGAGCGCAAAAGTGACGGTTACAGACAGCATTGGAACCAAGTTCACCATGCAGGATTTTAAGCCCATTGGCAGACCGCTTAACGGCAAGTTTGTTGGCTACATGTTGGCGCTGGTAACAGATACACGCCTTGGCGGGCTGTAATGGCAAAGTTGCATGGCAGCATGGCCTTGTGCCGAGTGGAAGATGAGGCACAAGGCCAAATGGAATGGCTGGCAAAACACTTTCCCAAGGAATTTGGCAGAGCGCTGCGCCATGTTGGTTGGCTTTATCGGCATGAGATTGCAACCGCTGTTCGCAGTGGCGGCGTAAGCACCGGAAACCGTTGGGAACGGGTAAGCCTTATGCGCCAGTACCGCAGGATGGAACAAGCCAGAAGCGCCGGACTTATGGACGGCAGCGATGTTCCGACAAAGGCGTATGACAGACTCTCTCTTAAAAAGATCAGTAAAAAACAAAAGAGACTTGAGGCACAAGGTTCAGCGTTTAAGCGCAGCATGTTTAACCGTTGGAAAGCTCCTCGCGGTGGCGTTGGGTCTGCTTCTCCTTTTGGACGATTGGGGCAGGCAGTCCGTTTTAAATATTATCCGGAAACGCAGGTTGTACGCATCGGCTTTTTAACGCCGTCCGCTGCCAAGTTTGCACATGCTGTTCAGGCCGGGGAACGGTTCGGGACAACACCGGGTGTGTACAGAAAACGGCAACGGGTAACAGATAAAATGCGTCGGGCTTTTTGGGCAGCCGGTGTTCCTCTTAGCAAAAACACAACCGTGCTCGAGCAGCCTGAGCGTCCGATTATTCAGCCGGTGTTTGATCGTATGAATCCGCAGATACCGGAGATTGTGGAAAAGCGAATTTACAGCATCATTCAGAAATCAAAGGGAAGCGTATGGCCTCTACTACCAGTTGGAAGATAATCGAAAGCTTTGCTGCTGCACTGCGTAACCACGCAGCATTGAACGCTTGGGCGCTGGCTGAATATGAGCAGCCTTTACGCATTTTGCAGGGCATCAACATGGCAGCGCTTCCGCGAGAAGAAGATTGCCCGTTGATCGCCCTTGTTCCGGAGAGTGGAAAGTTTGGACGCATTGCAGAACATGCAACAACCATCCGCGTGATCCTGACGGTTAACGATGAGCGCTTTGTGGATGATGAACTGGCGGGACTCAAGCAGCTTGCCACAAATTTTGGCTCCCTAGTTTTGCAAGCTTTGCAGGACGGGGAAGACGGTTTTTACATTGGCGAAGTGACAGACCTGTACGAGCTTTCCGACTTTCCGTTGCTGTACAGAGAACTACGCGTGACGGTTACCGGCTCCACCTGCGTTGGTAACAATAAACTGTAAGGAGAATTTTATGACACAGGCAAAAGGAAGCAGCGCCAAGGTGGTTGCCGGATTTGAGGGCGCATACAAGGCAGGCGCTGGAGCAAAGGGAACTGTTATGCCGCGCGTAAGCTTTTCCGGCGGTGCATCGCGCACGTTGAACACATCAAGCGTGGTTACAGGCAGCAGAAGCCCCTCTGCACCGAGTGCCGGCAACACGGATTATTCAGGCAACATTGTTGTGCCGGTGGATGCACAGACCTTTTTGATCTGGCTGATCGCGTTGTTCGGCCTGCCTACATCAACAGCGGATGGCGATAATTTCAAACACGTTTTTACTCCTAAAGAAACGCAGCCTTCTTTGTGGATTGAAAAACAGTTTCCGGAACTCAGTAGCTACATGCTCGGCTACGGCATTAAAGCCTCCAGCCTTGCACTTTCTGTAACGTCCGAAGGTGAAGTAACCGCAGATATCGGGCTTATTGGCGCGGGTGAAAGCAGTAATTCAGCTGCCGCTGTTGCGAACCCTGATCAGCTGACCTCCCAGCAGTACCAGAACTTCCAAGCGACTATCAAAATGAATGATTTGGCGCTTTCTGACCGCATCACAGAATTCTCTATCAGCTTGGATTGCGGCCTTGATGCTGACTCCTATTGTGTCGGCGGTGGCGGCGAACGCGGCAACATTGCAGAAGGCGTGCTTGGGATCTCCGGCAATATTACTGCGCTGTTTACAGACAAAACCTTGCTGCAAAAAGGTGCGGACAACGCAACTGTGAGCTTTGCAGTTGAGTACGTTTTAGGCGCAACCAAACTGCTTATTGAGCTGACAGAAGCCAAAATTAACCGTGCTTCTCCTGCCATTGAAGGCCCCAAAGGGATTAAAGAAAGTTACTCCTTCCAAGGTTTCGCAAGCACTCCTTCACTTGATGCTATCCGCGTGACCGTAACCAACGATGTTGAAACCTACAGCCTTACATAGGGAGTTGATATGAGCGCAGCAAAACAGCTTGCAGTGGTGGTTGGTGAAGTTGAGGTGGACGTAAAGTCCATGACCCGTTCGCAGATTCAGGAGCTGAACGCTCGGCGCAAAGCAGCACAAAAAGACAAGAACGATGAGGACGCAGCACAGGCCGTGCAGGATCACATGGAGTGGGTTTTAAAAGATCTGTACCCGCAGATTGCAAACGGCTTTGACGACTTGCCCAACAGGGAACTGATGGTGCTTGCCACTGTTACTGAACAGTTCTCCGCTGCTGTGCCGGTGGAAGTAATAGAGACGCTTTTAAAAAATGCATAGCGGTCTGGGACTTTTTTACGAACCCGGACCGCACAGAATATTGCAGAGAATGCCGCAAGACCCACGGCGGCAAGGAGTGTCCTGCCTGTAATTACATGCAGGATGCTCCAAGACTTTTACCCCAGTGCTTTGATGCATGGACGCTGTGGCTTGAGATTCAGACACAATGGCGTGTGAGTTTTGGCGTGCGCACGGGGCTTGATATGGCAGCGGTTAAGGCCGTTGCAGAAGTGCTGGATATTGAGCTTACACCGCCGACGTACCGCATACTGCGCGGGCTTGAATTGCATGTAATGCAGAACGTGAAACCGGATAAGGATGCCGCATGAGCACCGTAAGTACTCGCATTGTAATCTCCGCTAAAGATACCGCCACTGGTGTGTTCCGCAGAACGGGCATGCAGGTGGAAAATTTAAAGCGCAAAGTGTTCAGCCTTAATTCTGCTGTTGCGGGGTTGGGGCTTGGGCTTGGTGGTATGGAGATGTACCAGCAGGCGCGAGACTTTGAAACAGCACTTACGGATATGAGCAAGGTTACTACCCGCGATCTTGGCTTAATCCGTACAGAGATCATGAGCCTGCCGCCGGAGCTTGGCAACGCAACAGAGCTTATGCGCGGGTACTATCAGGTAATTTCCTCCGGTGTGACAGACCCTGCCAAGGCTATGGAAGTGCTTGTTGCTTCCGCAAAGTCTGCCAAGGCTGCCCATACTGCGCAGGACGATGTTGTAAAAGCCCTGACCAAAACAATGGCAGGCTTTGGCGGCGAAGTAAAAAGCGCAGCCGAGGCAAGCGATCTGCTGTTCTCCATTGAGAAGGTAGGTCAAACCAGTTTTGCAGAGCTGGTTCCGGTTGTGGGTGACCTCTCCACGTTATCCCATGCGTTGGGATTGAACACGGCAGAGCTTGGCGGCGCACTTGCCCACGTAACGCAGACAGCGGGCAGCACTTCGCAGGCTGCCACGCAGTATAAAGCAGTTCTTATGGGCTTGTACAAGCCGACTGAGAACATGCAAAAACTGCTGAGTAAAATGGGCTATGAATCCGGCAAGGCACTTGTTGCAGACAAAGGCTTTGTTGGTGCGTTGCGTGCCGTTAAGGAAGAATCTGAAAAGTCCGGCGTTGCCCTGGGCAAAATGTTTGAAAGTTCCGAGGCGCTTATTGCTTTGAATGCCTTGTTCTCCAATTCTTTTGAGACGCTGACCAACAATATTGCAGCAGTTGAGCAAGGCGTTGGCGGCAGTAACGCAGCTTGGAACCGTTGGCTCACCACTTCTCAGGCAATGGAAGAAGCTCTTAAAAATCAATTGGGGAACACTCTTGTTGATTTGGGTACGGAGCTGTTGCCGCTTGTTAAAAGCGGCATGACAGATCTTACAACGTGGGTCAGCCAGAACAAAACAGAGATTGTTGGTTGGGGTGAAGATCTTCGGGTGGTGCTGACCTCCGTTGCCAGTGAGACAGGAAACATTTTGAGCATCTTTCATTCCCTTCCTGACTGGATGAAAGAAGGCACCGGCATGGGATTGATTGGCGGTATGTTGTTTGGGCCGAAAGGTGCTGCCGTTGCAATGTTGCTTACAACAACCTTGGACGCTGCCGAGAAGTTTTCCAAAGGGCACAGCGCATATAAAGACGGTACAATCTCGTTTGGAGAATGGGCTGGTTCCGATGATAAGGAAATGGCCGAGCTGCTTGCAGAACGCAACAGCACACAGGGCAAAATAAAGCAGCTTGAAATTGAGCGGGATAAGTACGTTAGCTTCAGCCAAAGCCGATACTACGCAAATGATCAGGAATTGCTGCAAGGCAAGATTACAGAAATAACCCGCAAGATCGATGCGCTGAAGCTGGATCAGGAAGCCCAGCGCTTAGAGCTTGCCTCGCGTCAATTTGCGAACAGTGCTCCACCAGTTAATCCCACACTAAAAACAGCCGGCGGAAAGACCTCTCCCAAAGGCACAAAGGCTGACCCGCTTACTGTAAATATTTCAGGTGCAGAAACACTTTGGTCAAAGGTAGGCATAGATAAAAACTCCTCCTACGCTTACGACCTGAACAATATGGACTCCTATTATTCAGATCGTGATGAAGCAATGGACAGAGCTTTTGAGCAGGCAGCAAAGCGTCAAGCCAAAGCCATAGCAAAGGCGCACAAGAGCGCTGCAAAGGACGCAGAAAAAGCTTGGAAAGAAAGCACCAGTTCCATGCAGCAGGCCAGTGAAAGTGTTGCAGGCACCGTTGGTGATGCTATGGCGGAAATGGCCAGCGGCGCAGAAGTAAATTTTGAGAACATGGCCAACGCGATCATTCGTTCCCTAATGCGCATTTACGTTACTCAGCCGTTAATTGATGGATTGGGTGGCATCTTTGATACGTTCACAAAGTCACTCATTGGCGGCAACAATGTGGGCGGCGCAATTGGTTCTTCTACCGGAACAGGCGGCGGCTACAACATGGGAAACGGTGTTGTAACCGGACTTCACACTGGCGGCCTTGTCGGACAGTCTTCAACATTTACTCGCAGCGTACCTCTTTCCCTTTTCTCCGGAGCCGATCGCTACCATTCCGGCGGCACTATCCTGCGACCGGGTGAAGTTCCGATTATTGCAGAAGTCGGCGAACGGGTTCTTACCCGCGAACAAAACGCAGGGTACGAGCGCATGCGTAATACCCCCTCGGCAGCGCCGCAAATCAATATCAATATTACCAACGAAGATGGCACAAAGTCCGAAGTAACCAACGAAGAATCATTCTTTGATGGCGAACGCTGGGTGTGTGACATGTGGATGCGTGGCTACAAAAACAACACCAACGGCATGCGCGATAATTTGGGAGGCAAAAGATAGCTATGGATAACTGGCCGAACATTCCATTACCGACCACCTGCCCGCTCGGCATTCGTGATCCACTCCTTGAAGACGAATTTCAAAGTGGAGACGATGCAGCAAGGCCACAGTTTGCTGCGCCGCGCTGTCTGCCCATTACCTTGTCGTGGAACTGGATGCATAAAACGCAGCTTGCCACCTTGAAGAACTTTCAAAAGACGCACAGGGCAAGCCTGTTTTTGTGGACCGATCCTTTCTCCGGAGAACAATGGGAGGCTCGTTTTTCCGGTGAAGAGCCGATTAAGTGGAACCCCATTGCGAAGCTGCCCAACTATGCGCAGGTAACAGCCGTGATTAAGCCCATAAACGAGGTGAAGTAGTGCCTAGTTTATCTCAGTGCATTGAACGCAACCGCACGCATTCCGAGCACAGCTACGTACTGCTTGCCAAACTTACTTTGCCGGATGGTGATGAGATACGCCTCGCACGTAATCCGCATTCTCTCGTGTTTCCTTCCAGCAAAGGTGTGCAGCAGTACGTTGAACAAGTCGCGGATGTGCTGACGGTGACGAACACCACCGCCGAATACGTGGAAGCATCCGTTACGGGAGAATTCACCGGAGAAATACTTTTTCAGCAACTGCAAGGCGGCACATGGCACACCATAGAAACCTTTGTTGCGCCTTCTTCCAGCACTTTTGCTGCGCTGCCTAATACGCAGTACCGCTTGTTTGTTTTTCGGCTTGATGCCGGGAAACCGTTTTGCGTTTTGGCAGATCAAGGCGGTCTGTGGCAGGCAATGGACTTTTTACCGGGGGATATTGAGGAGTCGGACTCGTATGAGACTCGCGGCCTTTCTCTTTCCATCGGCAATGGCGGCGGCGTTATGCAGCCATACCTTGAGCAGCTGGATGCATGGCGCAAACTGCACGGTAACGAGTTTGTACAGATAAGCTTGCTGGTGGTGAACACAGGCTTGCTTGATGATCCGGTTCCCGTGGGTGAATGGCATTTTATTGATGACGGTATCAGCCTGCCAGCACCTATGGACAAGTGCGAAATTAAGCTTGGCATTGATGATGTGGGCACCGCTCCCATTCCGGCCCGTGCCATTAACCGAGATTTCTGCCACTGGCGCACCGCTGAACAATGCCAGTATTACGCGCTGTGCAACCATACCCTTGCCATGTGCAGGGCTGATTACAACCGCAGTGAATACATTGGCGCGTTTCCAACGGTCGAACAGGGAGGCGTGTATGGATAATGCTCTGCGCGCGCTCTGCAACGGTCGCTATGTTCCGGAAGGACGCGGCGAACTGGATGCACATGGCGTTCACCAGTTCGACTGTTGGGGCTTTGTTATGGCTATCTTTGCACACTTTGGCGTTCAACTTCCGGATTACACAGAGCATCCGGACAACTTCGATCTTGTGACTAAGCGTTACGAGTCGGCTTGTGTGTCTCCATTATGGGAGCGCATCGATACTCCGCAGGTTCCCTGCCTTGTGGCAATGGCTACTATTCGACCGGATGTATGCAATCATTTTGGCGTGTTCCTTGGCAACGGCGTGTTTGTGCATGTTCAGAAAAATCGGGGCGTTCATACCGATCGCATAGACACCGCCCCGTGGCCTCGATATCTGGATAGTTTTTGGAGGTACGTGGGATGAATGTTCTTGTGTACGAACAATTAAATTTTATCGATCCGCTTTCCTGTCACAAAAGCGCAGTCTCTTGGCAGGCCGGAATGAAGCTGCACGACCTTGTTCCGGAGCGCATCGATGTGCCTTGCGGGCTGGACGTGATCTGCTCTGTAAACGGGCATGACGTGAACGATTTTGAAGCAGAACTGTACCGCGTAAAGCCGAACGATGCCGTGCTCTTTCGTGTGGTTCCGCGTGGCGGTGGAGGCGGCGGTGGTAAGAATCCGCTAAAGATGATTGCAATGGTGGCAGTTGCTATTGTGGCTGCATACACAGGCCAATGGTACGCAGCAGGCTTGCTCAAAGCAGGAACAATTACGGCGGGCAGTGTTTCCGCAATTGCAGGCGTTACAACCGCAGTTGTGGGCATGGCGGGTACAATGTTGGTCAATGCCGTACTTCCACCAGACAAGCCTACCCAAGCCGGTGCAAGGGATGTAACAGAGGATTCCCCAACGTATTCATGGCGTGCTGCTAACCCGAGCAAAAACGGTTCTCCCGTGGCTATCGTGCAAGGTGACTGCAAAAACGTTTTGCCGTTCAAGTTGTCGCAGTACATTAGCACTGACGGCGATAAGCAGTTTATTAATGCGCTTTATGGAGTGGGTGAAGGTGAGCTCGAGCTTTCCAATTTCTGCATTAAGGGAATGCCGGTTGATCAATACAATGATGTGACTATTGAGCAGACCTCCGGCACTGCGTTGCAAGCACCGCTAACAGGCTTTCAGGATGGTGTGTTTGAACGTGCTGTTTCTATGAAGTTAACCCACACCGAATGGACATATTTTGATGGTGAAGGCGATGCGATACAAGCCGCAGGGTTTGGCATCTCCTGCCCTTCCGGTCTGTACTACGCCAACGACAATGGCAGCTTTGGCACAACGCAGGTGCAAATTGCCATAGAGCGCGCACCGCACGGCACAACAAACTGGCAGCGCCTTGCAACACACACAGTATCTGCGGCGCAGCGTTCTGCTGTTCGTAAATTCTGGCGGTTTGATCTGCCAAAAGCACGGCACGCGTACAGGGCAAAACTTGCGGCGCAACCGCCTTCCGATGCAACCCGCTACGTGAATGATGTGTGGTGGGAATACGTGCAGGAGATTGTTCCGGACGATTTCCGGCATCCGTACACCGCATGCTTTGCACTTAAAGGACTGGCTACAGATCAATTTTCCGGCTCGTTCGACAGCTACCGCATTACCTGCAACGCAAAGCGTATGACTGCCCAGCTGCCGGATGGCAACGGCGGCCTTGTGGAACGCAGCTTGACCAACCCTGCTTGGATGGCGCTTGAGCTGGCAACAAATCCGCGATTTGGTGCAGGGCTTCCAGAATCCCGCGTGATTGTGGATGAGTTTGCAGCTGCTGCCGAATGGTGCGACAGCCTAGGCATTTCTTCCAACATGTACTGGGACACGCAAACAGATCTTGCAAGTGCTTGGGATGAGCTGGGACGCTTCGGGCGGTTTCGCGTAATCCCTCGCGGTACTCGTTACGGCGTAATTTCAGACAGACCTGTCCTGCTTCCGGATCAATCCTTTATCGCGGCAGATTCCAACTCGCTGCTCGGTTCCACCTCTATTGATTACCTGCCCGTTAAAGAACGTGCGGAGGCGATTGAGGTAACGTGGTTTCATCCGGAAAAAGGCAGACAGATCTTGCGCCGGCACAGTCCGTATTTCCATCAGCTCAAAACTAGGCTGCCGTCCACAGCAAAGATTACGCTTGCCGCGTGTAACAACTTTGAAAGTGCATGGCGTTACGCAGGCTACCGCCTTAACTGCAACCGATTCATTACCCGTACAATTAAGCGCACCATGTCCGTGGATGCTGCAAGCGTACAGCCCGGGCATGTAGTTCAGGCCGTTGTGCGTGACTGGAACTGGAGAGAATCTGCAAGAGTACGTGGTGGCACCACGACGCAGATCACACTTACGCAGCCGGTGACGCTTAAAAAGAATACGTCGTACTCCCTGCAAGTGAAGCATGGCGGCGTTCAGAATACTAAAGGGCAGGAGCTGATAGATATGGCGGATATTACGCCAGTCACAGAGGACACCGTAACAACCTCGCTTACGCTGTCCGAACCGCTTTCTGCTGTGCCGCAGGTTGGCAGCGTTGCCACAGTTGGCAAGGCGAACGATGCGCTGCATTTATTTCGCGTTTCTTCCATCCGGCGCACCAGTAAAAACAAGGTGGAGATTACTGGCATCGAGTACGCAGAAGAAGTGTATGCCGATGCGGGAGATCTACCAGTTGTTGATGGCGATGCTGGAAACATTGGTGCGCGTAATTTGACGTGTAGCGTTCAGGCCGTGGATGAAGACGGGCTGCATAAAAAACTGGTGCATCTTTCTTGGCAAGGCAATGCCATCACATGGCGCATTTTCGTCCGCAAAGTGGGTGCAGGTATTACGCCTTGGCAGCTGTATGGAACAACCCGCAATACGCAGACAACCTTGCGCGGCATTGAAGATAAAAACTTTTACCGCATAGCAGTAAGCCACACAGATAATCCGGCAGACGGTGCAGTGACTGAAGTTCTTTATGATCCAGATGTGATGGGTACAGGCACAATCAGGCCGCTGCGTGTGATTAAGGAAGATCAAACCGGATTCGAGCCGCTGATGTACGAAACTGAATCGGGCGAAATGCTGCAACTTATGGAGGTATTTTAAATGAGTGGATTCCATAGAGACATCAAAGGAGATCAGAATCATGTTCTCCACTTCCGTGAGTATGCCGATAAAGATGCCAGAGAGGCTGCTACGGGATTGGATGCATCACATTTGCATAAGGTCGCCTTACAGATGGATGAATGCACATATTGGGTTCTGGCAGGGCTTACTCCATTAAAATGGGAACCAGTTGGAGACAAGCAGGAACTAAATAGAATTTCCAGTGCATTGGCTACAGTCGAAGAGTTGATTTCGGGAGGCTTGGGTGTCTCTGTAACTAAACGTTTATTCACCTCATCCAGTACATGGAATAAGCCGAATGATCTCGTATTTCTTATTGTTATGGGTGCAGGCGGTGGCGGAGGCGGCGGCTCTGGCCTTGATGGTGGCAGAGGTGGAGATGGAGGTTCTGGCGGTGCGGGCATAATGATTTACACCGCAGATGAACTGGAAAGCACTGTCACTGTAACAGTGGGGGCAAAAGCTGCTTCGCAAAGTTCTAAAGATTGTGGCGGGCGCACTGGTGGGACTTCACAATTTCATACCGCTATATTCAGAGGCGGCGGTGGCGGAGCTTGGAAACGATATAGTGGAACAGGTTCACATGGCCAAGGTGGCATAAGCAATACACCGGGAGCAAATGCTTCATCAGTTGGGCGAGGATACTGGAGTATGTTGGGCGGCCAAGGTGGTGTAGGAACAACAGGCCGATACGCAACCGCAGGAACCAGCTCCGGCTCTGTGCTATTACTGGAGGTTTGTAATGCCTAGTTACTATAGCCCTGAAGGGAATTTGGAGCTTTGGAGCGAAAAGCCCGACGGCTACCTTACTGTTGAAGAATGGAGCGCAATTCATCCAGAGCCAACAGTTACTTTGGCAGAAGCAAAGGCCGCCAAGCAGGCAGAAATACGCGATGCCCACAATGCATTTTTATTGGAGCGCGGTGTGGAATATTCAGATATGGAGCGGCAAACATGGGATACCCAGCGGCTAGAGGCTCAAGCTCTTCTCGCTGATCCGCAAGCTGCTGCTCCACTGGTTCGCGCGATCGCTAATGCCAGAAATATGAACGTGCTTGAGCTGGCGCAGCGTATACAAGCGAATACACAGGCATGGTCAGTTCTTGCAGGCCACGCCACAGGGCAGCGTTTAGCGTTTCAAGATGCGCTGGAAGCTTGCACTACAGTCGAACAGGTTGAGGCCATCTCTATTTCATTCACTACACCGGAGTAACCAATGAAACTACTCTCACCTACTACCTACTTAGAAGCTTCAAACGAACTTAAAAATCGAATCTGCAACGGCTGCGGCCCAGACGGATTGATCGGAAAACTTGTTCCGGAACATCTTCTAGGCGCAAGCATTGCCGAGGCTTGTAATATTCACGACTGGATGTACCAAGAGGGAGAAGATAAGCAGAAAGCAGATCTCTATTTTTTGGCCAACATGATATTTCTATGTACCCAAAAAAGTAAGTGGCTTTTACCAGTACGAGCGCTGATGGCTGTGCACTTTTTTCTTGCTGTGTACTATGGCGGGGAGGAGTATTTTGTGGTGGATGAGGCTGCGTAACCAGAATACTAAATCTAGAAAGCTCGCTCTAATGAACGAGCTTTTTTTAATATAGCGAAAGATATTTGCTTGTTAAGTTTTGTTTGCAAGTGTTTACATGTTTTTTGATTGGCAGTACTACATTCAAAAAAATCGGAGAGTAAGGTTATGGTTCGACTTCTGAATGTTGTATTTCGTATTACAATTATAGCGTTATTATTGTGTGCTGTTGGTTGCGGAAAGACGCCACGATCTGGTGACTATCTTACCTTAGATGATCGACCAGTGATGTCTATTCCTGCTGATAAAGGTGTTGTGTATTTCGTGCGCAAAGATGCTTTTATTGGTGGTGGAGTTTCATACCTGATCTTAGAGAACAATGCTGAGATTGGTGCATTAAAAAGTGGTACATACTTTGTGTATGAAGCAGCTGAAGGTAAACATACCTTTAGTGCAGAAACAGAAAGTGAAACATTCATCACTGTTGATGTAAAAAATGGGCAAGCAAGCTACATTGTGGGTGGCATTACAATGGGGGCTTTTGTCGGTAGACCATCTCTTGAAGAAGTAACAGAGGATACTGCAATGCGGCTTCTTGAAGATGAAGATGTTAGATACATAAGACGCCGTACTCCTGAAGAACTTGAGGCTTGGAAAGTAAAAAAGCAGAAAAAGCGTAAGTACTAAATTTTAGGTTTCGTTGTCCTTTTAAAGCGTTGCAGATTTGCCTCTGTAACGCTTTTTTGTGTTTTGCGTTAAGCTAGACCGTATGAAACGTGCAATGTTATATGATCCGGTTAAATTTCTAGGGGGTAAGGGCGTGACTGTTCGCCTTGGCCTGCCACAGGATGGCAAGCAGCAGATAGAAGTATGCTTTGACTCTCGATACAGGGAAGCCGACAAGGTACAAGCCATCTATAGGCGAGTGCAGCAGAGCTACAACCTGATTATGATGCAGCTGAAGGTAGATAAAGGCATGCCGCCCCGATCGGTAGAGTCACTTATTGCAAAAGGATTTATCCGCATTGAATATAATGAGCTGGGTAAAAGGCGCTATGTGATTACTGAGCGTGGGAAAAGACTATAAATGCTCCATACAGTAATGTATGGAGCATGGGAAAAATTACTCGTGAAAATCGCAAAGATTAATTTCAGGGAAAACGGGACAGCCGTTTCCACAAACAACCTTCCAATCACAGCCATTACATTTTGATGAAAGAAAATGCTCTCTGAATTCTTCAAATAAGTTCGAATTACTCCAAACACCTAGCAATCCATTAAACTCAGAAATAGATTCTCCATTGGATCTTGCTGAAAGAAATGAACATGGATAGGCTCGAAGGTTTTCATCAATATACATTGAAAAACGGGCAGCATCACAGCCTTCAATAACATTCTTCGAATCTTGATATAGCTCGCCAAGCCCACTCACCATGCATGAGTCAAAACCAACTTTGAAGGAGCGCTGCATTCTTGTAAGCTCCAAGAAATGCGGCAACCTCTCGTTGTTTGTAAGCAAGCTATGGGTTGCTTCAGAGTTTATAGGCTTATAATTCAAAAACACAATTGCATTTATTCCATCAAGAAATCTTGGTGGTTGTTCCAGCCATTCAATAGCCGTTTCAATAGAATCAGAGCTTAGTATGAAATGTAAATTGGTTTTGATCTTGGCTGCTAAAAACTTCTTAATATCGACCTCAAGCTGAGAATATGGAGCATATGCACTAATCGCTACCGCCCCACAGTAACGAGCAGAGGCCGCAAGAATATCTTCCGAAACGCCCCGACCGTTTGTAGTATAGCTAGGTACTATTTCACATTCTTCACGGGTAAAACGCAGCATTTCTACAAAATCAGGATGCTGATTAGGGTTCCCACCACCAAGAGCAACTTGATATACACCATACTTTTTCGCCTCTAAAAGAAGCTCCTTGTAATCGGCAAGAGCCATGTGCAGACCTTGAGGAGATGAGTTCCGGTAACAAAAAGAGCACGATCTGTCGCACCAGTTGGTAATTGAAATATCAAGTAATTCTGGGAAGGGAGCAGCCAGTGGTTCTGAGTGTCCATTATGTTCAATTCGCGCAAACGCACCAGTCTTTGTATTAAAAAAGGTACTATACCCTAACTCTCTATAGTGTTGTTCTTTTAGCATGTTACCAAAATGAGTCCATTGCATGAATTTCAAAGGCATCTGTACAAAGTTCAAAAGGTTCTGTGCACAAATAAATCTGACTTATTTCCTCTTCAGAGTGGAGTTTCCCATGCTTCACAATATACCCCTTTTCATGAGCTTCGATCGCCTTATCCATAAGCACGTTATCCGTGTGCAGTTCTTCCCCCCTACATATCTTATACTCATGAATAAATTCAATTCGATCTGAATCCATGATGAGGTACGTATAAAATCTTTTGAATATCCACGAGAAAGGACTATCAGCCTTAACTCCAAATGCTTCCAAAAAATCTTCTTCTGTAAAATCTTCTTTCAAAATAACCAGAAAGGAAGTTGAAGAGCTGTTTGTAATAAAATCGTTACGAAACTTCACGAGTTGCTCCTACCATTTTTAAACATTCATCAATCAAATTCCCCTCGTAAATTTTTTGTAAAAAGACAACACCTGCGTCAACCAAAAAAAACAAGTCTCCATCGTTATGCATTGGTAATTTTAGATTATATTTCGAGTCAACGAAGCTCGAAAGAGATTCGTACTCACAAGAGTGCCACCTTTCATACTCTTCGTTTAATAAAAACGAATTCGCAAACAGTTCATTATAGATATCTATAAATATTCTTGCAGCTAGAGTTCGGGGGGTGACACTAGCTATTTCTAAAAATTCTCTTTGAGTTGGGTACGTTGGAGAAACAGAAAAAATAAAGCAATCATGTAGAAACATATCTTATCCCATTTTTGCTAGCTTGATTATTTCTTTTAACTTGTCTTTATCTTCAGGGCGTGGATATTTCTTCTTCTCTAAAAAATGGTAACAAGATTCTCTCACATATTTCAGCGAGTCCTGTTTTTCTTTTTCGTGCATTTCTATAGCTGGAATTTCAACAACAACTTTTCTAAGTAAAGAAAAAGCCAATTTTTCCCGACGTTCTATGCACCACCGGGTAAACAATTTAAAAATGCATTCTCTTAAGTTTTGAGCTGTTTGAACATGCTTAAACATCATGCATTCATCATTCTCGGTAAGAAACCTGTCCTCTAATTCAAAAACGCCTTTAAACCATCCAATTGTAAACCATTTAAAACAGACGAGATCATCATAAAGACCAGAAAGCTGCTTCTTGCGTAGCATCACAAAAAGGAAATACCCAACACCTTCAATTATCGGACTATCCTCAGAGAAGTTCCTTCTTGAAATTTCTTCCCAGTTAATCTCCCCTTGAACCGCGCTTTTCAACAAAACTCTGGCAATAAAGAAATCACGTAGTTGATCAAATGAAAAGCTAATACACTGAAAAATATCACCAAAGTCATCAACGATTTCACCATCTTGACGCAACACAAAGCCTTCACTAATCACACAGTCTGCAATATTCCCGTCCAAACCTTTTACAAGATCAAGCGATATATTTGCATACTGATTCAATCTAACCATCTGCAATGCTATGCTATCAAGAAACTGTATTGCATCAACTTTATGCTCTTTTGAAGCAGAAGAACCAAGCCCATCAAACTTTTTTTTCACATAAGTCACAAATAGCTCATGCCGATAAATTGATGAAAACCTTATTTCACTCTTTCCCCGATATACTTCACAAAAAATACGGAGCAATAATGGTGAAGTTAACTGTCTCCTAGCGATCGGGCCAAGAACCGCATCTATCTTGAAATGAGAAAAATACCCTTTCAACATTCTGTCCGAAACTTTTTTATTATCATGAGAAAACAGTCTGTTAGATATGCTAATTGAATTTGAAAATTCATTAAGTTTTACCCACTTAAAACGTTCCTCAAAAAGTTCAGATCGACAGCTTACAAGCAGCTTAATACCGCTATAGTCAGATAGCTGAGTCAAAAAATTCCGAAATTGATAGGAAAACTCTAATAACTTCTTCGCTTCATTCAACCCATCTATAACAATGACTATAGATTGATTGTTTTCATGAGCCCAATGACTTAGCGTGGTTAGAAAGTCCTTATCTGAACAGATAGGTCCCAAAACAACATCAGTTTTGAATAGATTAGAAAAACATCCCCCCCCATGAAAATAGACATCTTGGCTTGTAAAAAAGAATGTTGGAATATGATTTGGCAAGAGAAAGTGCAGGATAAAATCGCAGAGAAAGTTGGTCTTTCCTGTTCCTGCCTCATCTGTGATAAACAGCACGTTATGCTCGACCAAATCAATTCGTCTCATGGTCTCTTCTAAAGTGAATCTACAAGCTGCAGCAGCCCCCCCTAACGCGACTTTAGAGTTATAAAGGTGGTATTCATCATCGGGATCAATCTCCCGCTTGTTTTGGTAAAAATCATACTCATAAACAGTATCAAGAGCTTTCTGAACTGCCTTGCGGTCCTCTCTCACGGAGTTTAGAGAATCAAAGGTTGGTAATTCCAATTGCGGGGATATGGCCTGCTTACCATTCAAGTCCAGTAAGTAATCCAACCGATCCAAAGGAAGTGCTCGAAGATAAAATTGATTTTTGGAATACATCAGACTCGGAGAGGAAAAAAAACGTGCTTCTTCTTTTGTTGAGCCTGGCTCCAAATAAACTTCAGGTAAATATCGACTATCAGCAGCCTCACGCCCTACTTTAGCAGCAGCAAGTTCTAATATCCGAGGTAAATTTTCTTTTAATTCTTCCACGTTACTTAAGACAGACGAGGCAGTACAAATAATCTTATGGATTATAGCAATGTCTTCAACAGAACAGGTTTGAATTTTCAACAGAAGCTCTTTAAAGCCAAAAATATTATTAACTGAAAACTCAACGCCTCTTTGCCCCAATTCATCAATACCTTTTAACGCATATTGCTTCTGGCGCTCACCCAAAATAAAGATATAAAGCTTATTGAAACGCGACTCCAATTTGTGCTTCAAAAAAAATTCAATTGTTTTATTAGCTTTTGGAGTACTTTTAGTCGTAGTGACTTGAATACAAGTACGGTTGGAAAGATCCCCTAAATCAACACCGGGAAAATTTTCTTGTTCGATATTTAAATTGTACAATTGGGGACAATCGTGAGTTCGCTGAAGGATTGGTATAAAAAAATCCTCACAAACTTTATTTATATCGTAACATCCCCGTGCAGTATAAGAATTAATCTTCCCTTTTAACTTCTCTAATTCTTCTGTGATTTCATCTAATTCTTTCTTCGGTATCATATTTAAATATCCCCTACCCTTACATCCCAAGCGACATGCATATAAAAATCAAACTCAACTCTCATGATTAGGATATATGCAACCAAAGCTTACAATCGTGAGCGTCCACCTCTTTGGCGCCCCACTGCCACAATCACTTCCCCCACCATTCTGATGCATCATTCTGACTAATTGATCGGCTAATTATTTCATGGAACGCGTCAGACTGTTCAAAGTACATTTTCAACCCATAGTTCCCATCAAGTATCCCTTTCTCTTTGACCAACTTTTCCAAATCAACCTTGTCCATTGGATCTTCACCACCACCGTTTATTGCAAAATCATATATTACAGCAATAGATCTTGGTTCTAACCCCGGTGAAGAATATGCATTTTCACCAGACGAAGCACAGTGTTGATAATATGACTGATGCTTGATGTTATACATATCAAGTGTCTTGAAAAACTTAAGACTCCATATTTCAGAATCTAGGAAACAAGCATCCTTATACAATTGGGTCTTAATTTTTTTACAAAAAAATTTATGTTGCTCAATCTGTCTAGCTGCAGTTAGCCAATTCAGTCTGTTGGCCTGTGGAGGAACAGCATCGCTCTTGTTCGTCAAGCTTGTGAAGGCATTTTGCAATGCAATATTAGAAAGTGATGCCAACTCCTTATCGTTGGAGTATTTTTTATTATTAAAATAAACATAGATTGAAATGCCCGCAGCAAAAACAGAAACTATTAATGACCAATCCACTATATCCCCCCCTTCTTTCAAAAATAATCAACTATCATGGCTCGTAAGATTAATCAGTTGCTAACTACAAACACCAAAGACGTACTTTGAGAGATTTAGATAAATCATGCTTTACTAAAAATTTTAGCAAGTCAGTTTCACTTAATGTGTCAACATCTTCGTGAAGCAAACACGTAAAAAACTCTTCTCCATCCCAATCAATGCTTACAGTTACGGGCGTACAATAGCTTATTAATCTTAGCCCCTGAAATTTATCATCAAAAATTTCACTTAAAAGGGCAGAATATTTCTCTTCAAACTCTTTTAACCACTCTTCCGTTACCACAAGAACCCCTCAATTTTAAACGACATCCAATCGCTTTAAGTAGTACCAAATCTTAAAATACAAGCCGTGAGTACTCACTCTACACCCTGTGTATAAAAAAAAGGATCGCACGTTGTGGATCCTTTTTAATTCAGAATCTTACTGTCTCCACCTACAGCACCTAGCTCTGCCTAATTTGCAGCGGGCGCGTGGGCATGGACATTCATTATAGTCTAAGTTCGTTTTATACTCCGATCGCGATCACTCGCGAAAGCCGGAGTACGCAACGTCTCTTCTACCTGAGTGTGTGGCTCATTTGGTGAATCTAAAATTTTCATAATGGCTTGCTGGATGACTTCTGGCGAAGCTCCCGCCTTATTCAAAAGGTCTACCGCTACCTTCATTCTTTGAGAGATAGGATCTGAAACAGCAACGTCTTCTGACTCTGCTTTTACAGGCTTCTCTGTTCCTTCCCCTCGGAACATCTCCCCTTCACCAATCAGTAGCCAGTTGGCGTTGATATTATACTTATCAACCCAACGAGACAGAGCTTCAAGCTTTGGCTGACTATTGCCTAATGCATAATTAGAGAACGTCCCCTTTGAAACGCCTCCAGCCTTGCCAAAGTCTTGCTGCTCAATGCGCAACGCGTGGATTACTTCAAGCAATCTTTTCGTGAAATCTTTGTGTGGCATTATGAGTTTTAATTAAATTTAAAAATTTATTAGACTCAGTCTATTTTTTAATATACGAGTCTAATTAAAGAGAGAATATTCACACCATTAACTATTGGCTCTCAAAATTCACAAAGGAGAAATGATGTCACATTTAACCTTAATTCCTGAATTAATATCGGATTTAACTCGCGCTGAAAAGCTTGAAGTGTATCTGAAGCGTAAAAATATTACGTTTTCAAATATTGCCAAATCTATTGGCGTCGCCCCTGCTTCTGCTCGCCGCATGCTACTCAATGAATTCATTCCCACTTGGCGGCACAAACAACTCCTCGCAGCTGGCATCCCTGAACAGCTGCTTCCCCCTGCCCGTGATGTTGCTCCGGGACGCAAGCCTAAAAAAGCCACGTTAGTTTCCGCAGACGATACTGAGCCAAATTGCTTGGGACAGGCTGCATAAACATCACGCGCCCTGTCCTGCTTAACGATGCTTCTAACAGTGCCGCATACCAAGCAACACAGGCAATGTGCAATTTTTTGGAGAACAACCACCATGACAAAGCTACAACACCTCACTTTTCCCGCTGCGCTTTCCCTTGCTTTGGGTGAAAGCGGTCTTTCCCGCGACGACGTCGGAAACGCAATGGGCTGGAGTGTCAGCAAAACAAGCCGCGTATTTAATTCTGAAGACAACTATTTTCCTGCCATCCCTTCCATACCGGATCTTTGTGTTGTTTTACGAAATGACATTCTTTTGGACTGGCTCCGTGTGAACACGCACGAGCTCCGCAAAGGTCGGCACGACCTCCTTCCACAACTCAGCAGTTTGGAAGTGCTTCAGCTGTTGAGTCAGATCGGTGAAGAGATGGGGGAAGTTAACGCTGAAGTCAACAAGGCGCTCGAGGGCGACAACCAAATTCAAAAGCACGAAACGCCTAGAATTATCAAAAAAGCTCACCGAGTACTCGCCCGTTATCATGAACTTATTATCGCAATGCACGCAGTGCAGGAGAAAAACTAATGGAAGCTATCATTAAACAGCGCATGAGCATTATGAAAAAGGCAGTGCATATGCACGGAGAAGAAGGCTACGGCATGGTTTTGGAAGCATACGACGCTATGTGGGGTCGTATTATCAGCGTGGAGAACAGCGCGCCTTCCAGTCTTACGTATGTTGGGGAGCTTGTAGAGCAGTTCTGTGCTGAGTGTCTATCGCTTGCTGCTGATGATCAGAAAGTACAGGCAAGCGACTTGTATGTGGCGTTCTGTGATTGGTGCCAGAGATCAGAAATTGAATCCATTCCTTCCCAGCGCAAGTTCGGCGGCGAAATGCTGCTTCGTTTTGAACGCATTAAAAGCGGCAGTTACTGGTATGTGGGCGTGACATTACAGCAGCAAGAGGAGCAAGCAGCATGACAAAATCTCTCGTGAATCCATCCGTTATTGTTCGGCGTAAATTGGAATGCGTGCGCAACTCTGTCGGAGTGCTTGCGAAGCAGGAAGGAATTTGTGCGGAAGATCAGCTGAACATTAGCAACCTGTACCGCATGATCGCCCAGATTGATGAACGGCATCGTAACAAGCTGAAGCTTACAGGCCGCGTTGTTATTCCGCTGAAGCGCAGAGCATTAGCCGCAGATTGTTTGAACCCTGCCGAACGCAATGCGCTAGCAAAACGAGTTTGCGACGGCGGGCATCATGATCCCGCAGCTTGAGCCGTTTCAATGGGCAGCGCTGGGGCAATATTAGACAACTGAGACATATACGGAACACACCAACCACTCTTGAAGAGCAAAGGAAGTTATCTCTATGTCACATGGTAGCGTCAAAGAAAAAATTGATTGCTGTAACTGCGGCAAGCGTCGTTTGGACTACGGATACGGCCTTTGCAGTGTCTGCTACAAAAAATTTACTACGGGCAAGATTCACCATCCGCTCGGCATGCCGCTTGTTAAACGCGGGCATTGCATCCTTACTCCGTTATCCAAAGTAAAAGAAGACTCCGATGTTTCTACCCTCTGCAACCACAATCCGCATGAGTTGCCTTTCTGGGTTAAGGAGCAGCCGGCAGACCCTACTCAAGATTTATTTTCTTGGTGGGATGCAGCCTAACCTAGACATCACATTTTTCTTTTTATCGCCTTATATAACGTCAATTTCTAACTGACTTGGAGAGATCATGAACAAAGTAGATTGGGAACGTCCGCTGAATGAGGAAGAGAAAGAATTCAAAGCAATGGTTACGGAACATCTTCCGGCTATCGTTTGCCGTACCGAAATTGCAAAACTGACTGGCGGCTGGCTGACGCTGAACACCATCAAAAAAGATGACAGTAACGGCACAGGTCCACGCAAGCGGTTTACATCCGGCAGAAAAGTACTCTACCGCCGTGACGATCTTATCGAATACGGAATACGTCGTTTCGGGCTGGTGGAAATAAAAGGACTTGCTGCCTAGTCCGTGCGAACAGAAAGCAGTTCTACAGCTTCGCGGCTATCATCCGGAATCAGGTGGGCATAGCGCTGGGTCATTGCAAGAGTCTTGTGCCGCATAAGCGACTTGATGCGGTAAATATCTACACCAGCAATTGCAAGCCAACTCGCGAAGGTATGCCGCAAGCTGTGGAACACTATGCGCTGACTCTCTGAAGTTGCATGGTCATTGAAGCCTAAAGAGTCCACTACATCTTTAAACAGATGTGAGAAATTTTCGCGCTTCTTCCCGCCAAAAACCGGAGGGAACACAAGCGCTGCACGTTCGCTGCGAGTCTTACGGTCCTTCAACATAGTTATTGCGCTGCTGTTTAGCGGGATAGTTCCACCGGGCTTTCTGCTGGTAGATTTTCGCACCACTAATGTTTTGCCATAAAAATTTATATCGCTCCATTCTAGGCGCTGTATCTCACCCATACGCAAGCCTGTAGTGAGCGAGAGGAGAATAGCATCATGCAAATCCAACCAAGACGCCTTACCCGTAGTTCGGGGAGCGTTCTCAGAATTATTCCTACATGTACGCAAGATAAGATCTGCTTCTTCTTTTGTGAGGTATCGCTCGCGGGCGTTGCAGTTGTCGGAAAGCTTGGGCAGTTCCACGCTGGCGATTGGAGACAGGCCGGTGAACACCACGTTTCCATCCACAGTGGTAACGATCGCTCTGTTGAAGGTCTGGCGGATCACGGCCATGTGATGCAGGACAGTGCCGTCACTGAGGTTATCCTCATACATGCTATCCATGAACTCATGCAGGAGATCGGGCGTAATGGCGTTGAGGGGCAATTCACCCAAGAAAGGCAGAATGCGATGGTTGGCGCGCTTGACGTCGTCCTCCCAGCTGCGCCGCTTCTTCCTGTCCCGTTTCCACGGAATGAAGTGCTCTTCGAAGAACTGACGGAAGGTCATAGCGCGCAGGGTTTCTTCTTCCTCGACGGCCTTGGCTGCCCGTCTCTTCTCCTCGCGCTGCTCCATCAACTCCTTAAAGGTGGTGGGCGTCTCTCCCTGCTTGTAATTCTGCTGGAGCTGGTTGCGCATGCGAATGATCTCGGCTGCCGTCCATCCTTCAGAGGACCAGCCAAGTCCTTCTTCATGCTCTTTGCCGTTGCGATACCAGCGGACGCAGAAGTATTTATCAAGGCGGCTGCGGTGCTTGCGATCTTCAAGCTCATAGTAGCGGATGCCTCTTGCACCCTTCACCCGGAACCATGTTTTCTTCGCTTTCATCATGCTCACCTCTCCCCCGTTATGCCCCCGCTTTTTTACATGGTCAAGACACAATGCGCCGCACAGCTTTCAACACAACACATTGCTATTACTACATCTAATACAGCTAGCCACACCTACAAACCCGTTGGGAAGGTATTCAAAATCCGCCGGCTTTACAGCTGTGGGAGTTCAAGTCTCCCTCTCGGTACCATGTAAAAACAGGCACTTACATAGAAATATGCAGGTGCCTTTTTTCGTTTCTGCTCTTGAAAATTTCATTTTGTACAACTTCTGTACAACTTTTTGATTTCATCCCTCTATATTTTTAATCCAACTATGTAATCATTAAGCCTAGATGAAAAAACAACTTAGAACTAATTCATCACCTCACTCCGAAAACTTTCTCAGCAAGTACTGCCCTTGTATCGATTTCCAACAATGCGTTGTGATTACTAGGACAATACGAATGCAAGGGAAATAGCCTAGAAGATACTACGCCCTTCCCCTTTCATACTTTTCGCTAGATTTTATTGTCAGACAATCTTCAACTGAGTAAATAGGCAACTTATAAACAACATCACCGATGGCAACATCTTTATAAAAAAAGTCGTCACTAATACTCGATGAAAGCCACCGATACGATTTACAAAAATTATATATTGAAAGCACAGAATCAGAATCAGAGGCTGTTAAAAAACACTCAAGAATCTCAAGTGTAACAATTGGTATATCCTTTCCAAGATATGTTTGCAGAGGATAAGACTCCGGAGTAACAACAATTTTATATACTTTCTCCAACTTATCCCATTCAACACTCGAAAATTTTTGCGTCTTATAATCAAGAGAAGACATGCAAAGTATATCGTTCGCCTTCTCCAACTGCACCTGTCCACGATTAAGTGTTTTAGTATTGCTCTTTAGTTCATTTATAGAATCGACAGCCAAGACAGCCTTAATCTCACACATCAACGCTTCTCTAGGATTGTCCTTAGAGACAATAAACAAATCAACATCTGTGCTAATACCATCTGCCTCTATTTCAACTTCATATTCAAAATCATACTCTCCGCATTTACTAACTAAGCTTGCAATGCGCTCTGCAACTTCATTACTTCTATTGCCAATTATATTAGCAGCGTCATCTCTATACTCTTTCAACTGAGACAGGAGCTTAAGTATGTTCCTTTCAAACTTGCAGTTCAGCACAATCAACGGACTCCAAGAAACATATTCATCAGTTAAGAGTATCGGCTGAATGAATATATCCTTATTCTCCTTTCGGCTACCAAACGCTAACAATCGAACGATCCTGCGTAACACCCCTTCACGCAATCTGGTCAACCTCTTCATTTTACAGAAAAATGAGCTCGTTGGTACAACCTGAACAGGCGAGCATTCTCGTTGAGGTAAACCGGATCTTGCCAATCGCCAATATGCTTCCTGTGCAGACAAGCTCCATTTACGAAGCGCTATCCAAAATGTATTAAACTCTTTGGCAGAAATGCCTGCGAAAACAGTAGTATCTGAAAGTGGAATTACTTCTCTTGGAATCTCATGATCTGGAAATGATTTTACGCAGCTAATATCATTAAAAACAATTCGTCCAGAGTCAGAATCTGTTTTCAACAAACATATCCCCCTCTCGTCTAAGACGTCACGCCCTTTCATCTTTTCCAATTGAGCCTCAAGGCGAGAACAAAACCCTCCACGACTAAATACATTTTTTGGAGCAAAAGTTACAACCCTATCCCTCTCATTCACTGATACATTGAGCATGTCGTTCCCAAACATAACGTAATGGCTAGCAACGGTTGCGTATTCTGAGGCAAACAAAAGAAGTCTACCAGCTAGTTCAACGGGTTCGTCGTTAGCAATCGGTACCGGGTCATACAACTTTCCAAAAAGCTCCTGATACCACTTAAAAGCCCAAACAAATCCCTCCTCATACATCTTGTACTGCTTGGCAAATGAATAAACATGAACCTTATCTTGTACGGCCTCTATAATCATCCGAAAACCATCAATAGCAGTTAACAAGCTATAAAGAACTATACCGGGTTCGTAGGTCCAAATTCGAAATTTTTTATATTCCTGATCTAGGACTTCAGATTCATACTTCCGCATTAACAGTTCTGACTTTTTATCCATACCCCACCTACAACTAGAAGATATTGTCGAAGACTCATACTCTTCACCCTAACAATCTAAAAAATCTAAGAGAAAAAGCAGCTACTTCATCAAAAACAAAACCTTAAAACACATTAACTGCCGAACAGTTCTCATCAATTTCGAAACTCGGTACATTTCACTATAAACATTGATCGCGCGATTCAGCACGAATAAAGTCTGGCATATTAAACTCCTACGTTGTGCTTTCGCAAGCATTAGCACTCACAAACACTGAGGCTATACACTGATATGATTATTTTAAATCGCACGTTAAAAAATACTATCGCCCTGCCCACACCATCCCGCATCGCTTTTTATTTTTCCCTTCAACTTGCTATTACTCAACAAAACTCCAAAGCATACTCAGTCACCAAGAGGGGCTAGCATGCCAAGTTCATTTTAAAGGAGGATTTTTGACTAGAGGCTTTACCACCCATTTTTAATCTAGGAGGATAGCAACAGGCCGCTTAGCCTACCATATCAAATGCAACCTTTCGACTTATGTCGGCCTTGGCGTGACGCGGGTACTACACGAGCGTCAGTCACAGCTAAAAACTAGTTGATTAGGGTCTATCGTCATGCCTAATTCTCCTCAATACACAGCTCTTTTTCACCCCCACCCCCCTAAAAAAGTGCTAAAAGAGCTAAATTCAATAGGGAGGGGGATGTAAAAAATCCGCTATAGCTCTCAGTTCTATTTTTCCACCAATAAGTTCATGCAATTTTTCTCATCTCCACATAAAAAAATAACTGGCGGACGATAATCCACCAGTAAAATTTTATAAAAAACGTCGCTCTCAACTTAAAAACTGAGCTTCTTTAGACTCTACCCTTTTGAAGTTGAAGCATTTTTTTATGTTTATCTGTCTTTCTCTAACACGAGGAAGCGGTTGCAGAAACTCTTTCTTCAAAATCTAACACATTTCCAAATTGATCAATCCATTCATCACGAGCATTGCAATGCCGAAATATATGCATGTTTTTTTCTGTCAACGCTTCTGTAACAATAAACAACACGTAGCTGGCATACTCATCATCCATTGTTGCATACTCATTTGCCGTCAGTTCAACAGAAAGTTTTTTAGCACTCAAGCCCTTAACTTCTACTGCAAGAAATTCAATAGCATTCTCTACGTCTAAATCCCAACCGACATTCTCAGCCTCTCGTGAAACAACTGTGTATCCTTTCGAATTATAATAATCAGTCGCAACGTTTACAGCAGCTATTTCAACTTGCTTACGCTTTTCTGGATCAACATTACCAATAGCTCTGCCAGGACCTCTGCGAGGCGCACGTAACCGATCTGGAATAATATTATTTCCCCGAATATACGCCAACACCTCGCGTTTTATATCCTCACGTTCACTAGCATACCACAATGGACTTTGGCCGTAGCCACCTTTTTCAGCGCTGTTATGCGGAATATAAAAGACTCTATCTTCTGTTGAAATAAGTTTACAATCACACACTTCAGCTTTAACCCCATAGTCCAATGGAGCAGCTCCCTCTCTACTAAGCATCGCCTCGTCGTGGTCTTGTGCTTTTCTATACACAGTTGCATGCTCATACCATCCGACAACATAGCACGCAGAGTTAAAAGGACTCTTTGCCATCCAAACAACAAGAACGTCCTCGACTTCTGCCTCACTTGTTACCGCACCAAGGTTATTGATATTTACCCCAGAGCTCTTAGGTACATATCCATAGCAAAAGCCATTAACATCTAAAAAGTTATAGCATTCATGACCATGCTCACACTCTTTTAAATAACCATGCCCACCAATTGTAGGGTCATTCTTCTTTGGGCCAGCATATTCATTCATCCAGCCTATATTAACAAACAACATTTTAACCGACATCACTTCCCCCTCTTAATGAAACACTCTCAAAACAGACCACACTAACTAGCTGACATCCTAAACAAAGCGAAGAACGTATCATCTAACAGTAACAAGAAAAAAACGCTATTTACTTAATAACGCTACATAACAATCGTCCCCCACACACAGCCCTCGTAAATTCCCCAGCACAACCTGCCTATCAACACACTTCATGTACAACTGGTTGTTTCTTCGGATCATATCACTCTCCCAGAATGCCCCCCTCAGTTACCCAAAGGAGGCATTACATAAAAAAAAGACCAGCTAAACGAGCTGATCTAACGTTTCCATGGTGCAAATGATGCTTTTAACCACCTACACGTATCACTACCCACCAAAGCCAATTTCACACATGATGAGCTCAAAAAAGCATCAAGCACACAGGTCATATTCATGCATTATTTTGGAATCCTCGATGTTCCAAACATTCTCATGTTCTTAGGCATATTCCCCTTTGTGTGATCCTTGGCCATGTAGCTAATACGTTTAAAGCAGTCATCATAGACTTGATCAAAGTCCGCAGCACCACGCTGTAGCTGATAGTAATTAGTACCTTGCTCCCCAGACGGCAATTCCAAGCAGAAGTGAACCAACCCCTTTGCAGAAGGAAGACTTAAAGCATATCCCCAATGAAGCTCTGCCAGTTCTAATACACGCTGAGGCACCTGGAAGACACTACCGTTTACCAACACTACAATGTGGTAATGATGCTGAAGTGAGTTGTTGATCTCACGAACCCATAGATAAGCAGGATCAATTTGATGTTTTCCAGTACTCTCTCTACGTAATGCCTTGCCAAATGAAGAACAAAAACGTTGCAAAGCACTGTTAGTAGCGTCGATCATTCCACAAGGATACCGTAGATCAAAACGAACAGCCAAAGTACGGCAATGCCTATTTGTGTATGCAGTAAGCATATTATCAGCAGCATTTAGTATTTTTACGTAACAGCCTTGATTGTTATCAAAAGATGCATTTACTGGATGTCCATTGTATGTGCCTTCGTACTGAATTTGATTTCTTATCATGTTTAACTCCTTCTGAATTATGTTTTCTATACTATTACCCTTGTATTTTTTTTAAATCAGAAATAGCTAGTTCTACATCGTTACAGCACTAGTTAGTAAGTCTGCTCTATTTCTATATATTTTATATATTAAATATATTTTATATTAATTACTTATTAGATATTACATAGTATGCGAGAAGAGTAACTCCCTTCTAGCTACATTCATTTGCTACATTTGCATCGTGCAACAAGCGTTAATGATCACACCAAGGTTGACTGAATTATTCATTTTCACTCACTTGCAAAAAAAATGTCGATAATAGTATACAAACAAATCAGACATGCAGATCAACATGCGGAGGGTAAAGCACTACCCCCCGCTTTCACTACCCCCTAAACTCACAACCGCAGTTGTGGCACTTGCACTCACGTAATAGTTTCTGATCAACTTGCTGGCCCACCTTGTTGCCAACCTCTGCACCAACAAGACCACCTGCAAGAGCACCAAACAATCCACCAGCGATACCGCCTACTAAAGTGCCCACTCCAGGAACAATGGAACCAATAGCTGCACCAACCTCTGCACCAGAAGCTGCTCCCATATATCCTCCAACACCACCAATAGCACCACCTGCTACCGTACCTACCTGCTCTGCTGTAGCTTCAAGCTTAACGTAGCCTTTTACATTGCAACGTGGGCAATAGATTTCTAATTCCATACAACGCCCTCCAAAAGTAAAGGCAAGCTTTCGCCTGCCATTCAACTACATATTAGGTATTCAATTGTGCCCTAAGCAACACCCTTACAAACAGACTGCCGTAACATTGCAAACATTGCCGAAGGCAATTCTTCCAGTGTAGAAATCACACGGCTGCTTTCAGGAAGCACATCTTTAATCTCCTGAGCACAAATCCCTAGCCCATAGAACTCCACACCGTACTTTCTGCCCTTTTTAATCGCCTTGATTGTACCTGCCACGTCATCAGGTTCCCCATCAGAAACAATAAGCACAATTTTTCGTTGCTCAGACAAAGCACTCATCTGCTGTAATACCCACCACAACGCTTCCTTCATCGGTGTTGTCCCCCTCGCCTGCACATGGAGATTAGTATGTAATCGTTCCCCATGCTTAACTAACGGACGTACTGCGGGCACACTGTTTTTTTCCTCCGTAATTGCAGGAAAAGTTGTGATACCAACGTTAATACCATTTACGGCAAGAGCTTTAATGACTGCAAAAGACACGGCAGAGGCGAATTGGATACGACTCCCCATTGAGCCAGACGAATCCAACAATATGTGAAACGCTGTATCTACTCCGCACCCCTTTGAGCGCTCATAAAAGATATCTTGCTGATTGATGGCGAGTTTATACAACCTCCCCCAATCTATTCGTCCTGTTCTGGCAGGTCGAGTTCGCGACAAGAGCTCGGTCTGCATAAGCGAATGAAAACGTGCTTGCATTCCTACCGTGACTCTTTCAACCGTTTGCATCGAATCTTCTGCCAAAGGTGAAGTCTTCTTGCTGCCAATAACCGCTACAGCGACACCGTCGTCCGCTGTTACAGATTTCGAAGCCATTTCCAAAACTCTTTCAGCAGCGCTAGAAATATCCAAAGGGTAATCAGAAACTCCAACATCGCTACCATCACAAACTCCTTTCAACCTTTGTTTTGCTTCTTCAAAAGAAAACGGGATACCGTCTGGCATCCCGTCTTGTGTCTTCGATTCCATCATCGAAACTTGTTGCTGCATGCAAGCCACAGCCTTCTTCGCATACGTAAGAGCAGCCATTGAATCAGGACAATTACTTCGCATGATTTTAAGCAATCCTTCTAGCTGAAACCGTAGCTGTGGATACACTACGTCTATTATCTTTGCGTGCACATGCACCCGCTCTTTAAGCTCTGGGACTTCCCAATTTCGTACAGAAAGTAAGAGCCAGTTCAAAACCACCCCTTCGGGCGTATCTGGCAATTCTTGTTTAGAAGCTACAAAGATGTGCCGAATGAGCCACTGAAAGTTATGACGAGAGCCCGGGTACAACTTCGCAAAACAATTCTCTACGCGCCAATCTTCAAAAATGTTCCATACATGTTTTTCAATTGGCAGCACGGAGTCATCCAGACAGCTGAAATCCGTAAAGCGAATATGAGCCGTTTCATGGTCGGTGTACGAGCGAACGATATTCACCAAATTCATATCGCCTTCTGCAGGTAAACTTGGAAGCTGAATGCATCTACCATTTGTGAATGCTTCATTACCTCCAATCTGCACCGTCACGCCATACTTACGCCCAAGCATACTAGCAAGAAGCGGTAATGACCGTATTAATGCTTTCTGATCCATATATTCCTCCTACCAGAGTCCTAAACTATCAAGTTGCTGCCCTTGCGTTTCAACAGGAGGCATGTCCTCATTCACATCATCTGATTCCGGTTCAACAAAATCAGGACATGCATCAGAGGAAGTGCCAACAAGCCCATCCAGCATGCTATCCGCACTCTGCCCTTCAATTATCTTCTGTCCGTGCTCTACCAACACGCTAGGACTTTGAAGCAATGACAACACTCCCTGTATCAAAAGCAACCTTGTACCAAGGATTGGACCGCTTCCTTTCACTTTAGCTAGTGCACCTTCAACCAACTCAACAATGGGAGCAACTCTTGGTTCCACAAATACAAGCCCTGCCAACTTACTATGAATAGTTCGAATGGGTGAGAGCGCCTTACGACTCACTTCTGTTTTCCCCGCATACGACTTCTGCCATGCTTCTTTTGCTGTCTTCGCTATTTCACCAAACAACGTATCGCCCAATGACGTGACCTCTTCCTCCAAACCACTTCCTTGGGACTGTGCTGTTTGCGCAACAGCGAACATTTGCCAATTGAAGCTTAACCGATGCCTGACATAATCAACGCTTACGACCGACCCTGCGATGAGCGACTCCCAGCCAGGGTTATTTGCAATCCATTCATGAATAAGCTCATCATAACGGATTATGAATTCGTCCTTGGCCTTGATGAATTCATCCTTGATTGCGTCCAGACCATCTTTCACTTCATTCGTCCTATCTACAGGAATCGCCCAACCACCCAAAAACCGGACACCTATGCGATTAAGCATTGCTACCGCTCGACTTTTGAGCGTACCAAAAACACGCAAGTCCTTTGGGGCGCAAATACGCTTACTCCCAAGTGAGGCCAGCTGTTCGGGCGGTAAATCTGCACTACCAAAATCAGCCGGAGTCAGCTTCTTACGTGCCGACCAAATATGAACATCCAAGTTCAATGCTACAATGTTATCCAGTGCGGTCATATCAGTGTGAACTTTCATATGTTCCTCCTAAAATAGAAAGGGGAGCCGAAGCTCCCTGTTATTCGTCTACTAATTGTGGAAATATTCGCTGCGCCAATTCATGCAGCATAGCTCTTGTTTCAGGTGCAGCTCGAAAGCCTAACGCTCGATCAAGCGCATACGTCACTGGCTGTATGCCCTGTTTTGCCAATGGCTGAAACTTCACAGTCAAATCAACCCAACGAATCAATGTCCGAGTTGAAAACGTTACATCTATTGTCTCACCATAATGCTGCTTATCTCCCATCCCCATAAAGAGCTCGCGGACCTCGTTCGCATACTCCACCATGGACTCCCGTATAGATTCTGGAAGATCGCCAGCAATATTACCAAGCAGTTTCACCTCTGCTTCCTTTTCAGGGTACCCAACCTCGCACAACCAGAAACGATCCATAAAAGCCAGATTCTGCCGAAGAGTTCCTTGATACAATCCTGTAGTATCTGCTGCACCGTTTGTGTTCGCCGTTGCAGCCAACCTGAACATTGGATGTGCATGGAGCACTTCACCACCATTTTCAGGTAGACATAGGGGCTCACCATCAAGAATACCATTAAGGCCACTTGCTGCTGCAGGATCAAGAAGATCAATCTCGTTCAATAAGAAAAGCCCTCCGTGCTTCATTGCTAAAGCCAGAGGGCCATATTGAAATTCCATGTTTCCATTTTGTACCGAATGATGACCGACAAGGTCCGGGAAATCCATCCTCCCATGCGCTGTCACTTCCAAAACCGGATACTTCAACTTCGCTGCAAGCTGCTTAATGAGGCTCGTCTTACCAGAACCTGTAGGCCCAAACAGATACAATGGGTCGGAAGGCGACATAAACCACACTGCGATATCGCGCATTGTGTCATGAAATAGATACTCCGGGTTCACGCCCGGGGTACAGCTTATTGCCGTTGAAAATCCTTTTACCATTCTGCCGGACTTCTTTCTGCTGAACACTTCACCAGCATCCAGATTCACCACTTCCAGTTGCTGCAATTCATTTTCGAGATTCATGCTCACTCCTACTGAATTTTTGCTATATGAAGCCGCTCAAACGGCTGACCATATTTCGCTGCTGCCACAAGAAGTTCTTGTGCTCTTTGCTCGCCAACCTCGTTTATGAGAGCAAGTTCAAGCTTCGTCATATCGACCGTTTTACGTCCTTCCTGTCGGATGCTTTTGAATCGATAATGCGCAGTTTTCAGCCAACCTGAATCTCTACCTTGCTGCGCATAAAACGCCTTAATCCGCTTTTCCTTTTTACTAATACGATCCTCAAGCTCACGCTTCTCATCCTTTAAAACAGCAACCAACGTAAGCTCATCATCGTAAGCAGTATCTACCAAATCCTCACCTTCAAACTTAGGGCATGAACTTGAATGGTCGCAATAGTCACACAAAGGATGAAAGCCCCTACAGTACGGCACGTCATTGAGAGAATTCTTCCCGTTGAGAATCTCTTTTGCACCATTCCAAATAGACTCAGCCGTCTTTTTACACGCCTTTAGCATCACATCACTTGGACGATACGGACCAAACGCCTTTGCCTCTGACATAGCCAGACACAACACCCATCCTTCTATATCCACACTTGAAGGCTTCTCAGGAAGTCGAAACCCAAATTGCAGTTTTACTGCCTGAGGAAATGTCAGCTTCTCAAACACCAATGCTCCATAGTCATCACGCATGTTAAACACAGGCAGATTCCAACATTCTATAAGAAAACCCAGCTGTCCGTACAACTGGGTTTCGTATGCTGAGTATAGTGACTCTGGTATTCGCTCCGTACTCTTCAATTCAAGAATACGCACTGTAGGCTGAGGCCAACCCCACACAAGAGCAAAGTCTAGATGTGCTTTAATAGGAGCCCCTTTGTGCTCTGCCATAATTTCAAGCTGCATAAGTATATTCGTACCATTCGCCTGCAGCGCATTTGCAATTCCAGACTCCAACCAGTGGCCACGTTGCAAAACAAGTTGCTTCTTAAGTACATTGTAGATCCGGTCAAAATCACTTTGCTGAAACCAAAATGCAATGCTCTGTTCTGTAGCACGCTGTCCCAACCCCAACTTGTTAGCAATTGCCGCACGCATGCATTCAACGCCCTTGCCAATGTCCGACATACCAACATACTGACTACGATCGCCAAGCTGAACTGCCGTTTTTTGTGCACTGTGCCTGAGTAGCCCTTTAGCTAACTGCGCAAGAAGCGTATTCGCTTTTCGATTTCCACTTCTCATTTTATCCTCCAGAAACACGAAAGCCCCGGCCAATCGGCCAGGGCTACGCTTTAACTTTTGAATGTCTTTAAAAGATTAATTATTTTGGGCTAACAGCGTAATTCGCTACATATTCCCGCATTCCACGCAAAATCCTTCCAGTCCAAGCTCCTTGCGTCACATCTCCTGAAAAACCGATATCTTTGGAACCTTCAGCGACTACTAAAACCTGCCAGCCTGCATCAACTTTATTGAAGTAAACTCCAGCAATTACGTTCCAGTCATGTAAAGTCATTCCATGTTCACCAACTACAGCTAAGCCTTCCTTATCAACCTTTCGAAGCGCGAAATCTGCAGTCGCTAAACCATGTTTTGCCGCCAATATCATATCCTCTAATGAATAGTCCTTAAAGACAGCCTGCTCGTTGTAACTTGACCACCCCACTTTCCCTTCTGAAGTAAGCCCAGAAAAAGCAGCACGAGAATCATCAGGTAGCATAGATACCGTCGCACAACCTGAAACCAAAAATAAGCACACAGTTACGACAGCTAAGATTAATTTCTTTTTCATTATGACACGATCTTCTTATGTTAAAATAATATATAATACTCACTCAATCTCAACTAGTACAAACGCTCACAAAATACAACTTACTTAATATAAAATCAACACCTTATAACCACATTGCCAGTTACATATTTCCACCATATCTTACGACTATTATCCCAACGAAACCCTGCTTCTTTAAGCAACGGTTTCTTTGCTTTCGTATTACCAGATGCCGTAACACATGTACGTCCATCCTTTGCTTGTACATGCTGATAGATGACACCATCAAGCTTAGGAAGCTGTGCGCTTGCTCCAGCATCAAACGCAGAACGGGAAGCCTCTCGGCCTCCCGTTTCATTAAAATTCGTACTATCATTCTGTTGTGTTCGGGTATCTACCTGAGCCGAACCTTTCTCAGCAAAGCTATATGAATTATGCCCTGCACTACGACGCCTTTCGCTGCCCATTGCACCTTCAGCGTCGTCATCGACCTCTGTCACCAAACCTACCAACGTCGCCAATGCATACCTTCGTGCATACGTAAGCGCAGAACCATACCCTTGCGGATCAGCTTTTGGTAACGGCATTACCATACATGAGGCCTGCCATTCTCCAGACTCGGCATGCATAAGCTTTGTTACCAGACCAAGACAGCCAGTCTCAACGGGAACAGGAAACTGTGACACCCATATGCCATTAGTCAACAACACATCACGACATGCATCCATCACAGCATTAAGCGTTGCGTATTTGCTCTTCACAAATGGATTTTCTGCATCCTTAGCCACAGGAATTAATGCCTGTTGAACCTTCAGCATCGCCTTCGCAAGCTCTGTCATATTCTGAGATGAATAAGCTGTAAGCTCCATATTACCTCCTTGAAAACAAAAACATCCCTGTCAGTAACCTGCAGAGATGATAAAAGCCTTATTGATTCATGAAAGTAATATATGCTTACAATCTTAATGAACTACGCGTGCCCCCAAGTTCTCGGGATCAAATAGCGCTTTATATTTGGTGAACCCCATCGCCTAACCTGCAGGGGGCTCTTCAATATCACTACCTCTTTTTTCGATTCGATTTGTCGCTCCTATTAACACTTTGCATTTTAGCTTTCTCCTAACGACACTTTAAGGAGAAAAGATATGAACTTACTTAATTGCTACCGCCTATTTTTTGAAAACACCCATCAATCCCATCTTGTCATGACACCTAAAGGGCATCTCCGCCATGCCAACAACTCTGCATTGGCTTTGCTTGGGTTTGATAACTTGAATGACCTTCTTGCCCAAAACAACGATTGGTTTCTTTCATTGTTTTGTGAGCAAAAAAAAATTCAAAAACTTAACCTTCTGTTAAAAAAGCAAGGTAAGGCAAAAACAGCATGCATTACTATCAACACATCGAACAATTCTAAACGTTGCATCTCTCTTGAAATGCTTTCACTCACCTGTAATGGCGAAGAACTACACTTTTACACCCTCCAAGACTGATCCTACAACAAAAATGTAGACACTAAGTTAAGCCACAAGTTTGTAACAGGATCAAGCGACGGATATACAAAAACAGAGAATCTGCTCGGCAGGACGTCTTTAACTATATTGAAATGTTCTACAATCCTGTCCGACGACACGGGCATAACGAAAATTTATCGCCAATTGAATTTGAAAAAAGATTTGTCAGTAATACCGAGGGTGTCTAATAAATTGGTAGCGATTCAAACCTTATTGGTTCAGTGGAGTAATATATAATTAATTTAAGATGAGAGACATCACCTAATTTCCTTTCAAAAAATCCTCTGCAAACTTATTTGCACAGACAACTTTTGACATAAAAAACCTACCAATTCTAGCTAGTACTGCAAAAAATAGCCTCTAACTCACTCCCAACATACTGAAATGATTGCGGAGGATAAAACCCTATTCGTGATCTCAATTCATTTAAGGATGTCGGCCTGGCAAAGGCTACGAACCCTTCAAAATGAACAGCAATTCCCAATTGCTTCCCTTCAAAATAATTATCAAAAAAATCTTTAGATACCGCGGCAGCCTTTCCTGACCTACGCCAAAGCTTATTAGGTGGCAACTTTTGAACAGAAGAAACAACAAAATAACCAACAACTTCTTTTACCGGGGAAGGAACATACACATAAACTCGTGAGCCAGTAGCTTCTAATGGAAAAATTTTCCTTAATTCAACAGTCTTCTCTCCTTCAATTATCTTTTTCACATAAGGGCTCTTTATCGAAAGTAAGATATTTCGATTACAAGGCATTAATGACCACCCATCTTATAAATCTCTTCAAAAGTACTTTCTTTAATTTGGAATATTGAGACAAGATTCAGGTTCCTTTCTTCACTTTTCAAAACAACTCTCGCAACATCCTGGTAATTCACAGGTTGCTTTAGCAACTCAGTTTTAGAAAACAAAATAGCCATCATCTTATTCTCCACATTCCGATTTGCATGTGAATAAACATCATTCCAAGAAAAAACACCTAACCGCTCATAGCGTGCGAAAAGAGCTTTAACCGAATCGACATCAACTCGATCAACTTGAGAGACCGCAAAAACAAACTTTCCAGGTTCCTTTTTATCTCCACTAACATACCATAAAATTCGGGCTGGCTTTTGAGGCACTCCACCATTATTTGCTTTATAATAAACACGCCGTGTTTGCACCATAATGTCCGAACGAGGAAACAGAGCTCCTTGGAAGCCTACTGGTGAAATTAGTTTTTGAGCCCACTGCGGTTGAATCGGAATTATGTATGTCGGAATTTCGAGTCCTTGAATCTTACCAGGCCAAATTGCATTTTCTAACTCGACTAACACTTCGAGGGGTAGTTCACCATCTCCTGTTGTGCGATTTAATCCAAACTCATCCAAAACTTCATTCAACGAACACAATCCACTTAATAAGATGCGTAAAGAATATCCTTCACGTTCAATAAACCCTGCACCTGCAAGAGCTTCTTTCACTAAAAAACAACAGCTTAAGTCGTGAGAATAGATATATTTTATGTTTTTATTCAAACAGTATTGAATTAAATTTTCAATCAAGTGAATGCAAACTGTTCGCTTATACTGCAATACTTTTGGCATGCGAAGAAGATGAATGTGCGCTTCATTACTAGCAATTGACAATGCACACACACCTAGTTCTTGACCTAACGCACAAATATTAAAGAGCTGTGGTTTGGTCCCGACAAAACTATCAACAAGCTTGCTTCGAAATTTAGATTTTTTTTCATTTTCAGTCCTATACTTACTAAACAACTCATCTTCTGAAAAATCTTCAATCGGCTCTAATGTAACATCAGAGAACTGTGCAAACTTAGGAGCATACATCTTATCTACCCCATCAACACTAAAGTTATGAAGAAACTCTATCGGAGTACAGATCGTAATAGGGTAAGACTTTCTAATGTTATTAGCCCTAGCCAATACTCCCCTATCTTTAGTAATAAAATATTCTGCGCCAAAGGAAATAGCAGAAGCAAGCTGTTTAACGTTGTCAACGGCAGTTAAAAACTGACCCACTTTGCGTAAAATCGGCAAAGTAAAATTGACCCACCAGCCTTATCCTTTTTTCTTCAGCACGCCGGATTTCATCTTATCCTTTAATCGGTAGCTATCACCACGGATCTGAATCACATGCGAGTGATGAATCAATCTGTCCAGCATGGCTGAGGTCAATGCGGTATTGCCTGAAAAGACGGTCTCCCATTCCCCAAAACTCAAGTTTGATGTCAAAATGATCGAACCTGACTCGTACCGGTTGGCAACGACCTGAAAGAATAAATTCGCTTGATCTCCTGTCATCGGCAGGTAACCGACCTCATCTACAATTAGTATTGTTGATGCCAGTACAGAACGCTTCAATGTTTGAAGGTAGCGCCCTTGCCGTATGGCTGTTTCAAGCTGCAAAATCAAATCGGCTGCTGTAGTAAATCGAACTTTCAACCCTGCTTCAACAGCACGCATTCCCAATGCGATGGCAAGGTGTGTTTTCCCAACTCCACTAGGACCAAGCAGCAAGACATTTTCTTTTCGTTTCACAAAAGTTAGTCCAGAAAGCTCTTGAATCAGCTTCTTTGGTGCACCAACGGCAAACGAGAAATCGAACCCTTCAATAGTCTTGTCTGCAGGAAATTTTGCCATTCTAGTGAGGGTCTCACGACTTCTTTCTTTGCGAAAGACTTGCTCAGCCTTCAATATGTCTTCAAGGAACTGCACGTAGCTTGATCCTGCTACAAACTTGTGGACACTTAGTTAAGCCATTATCCTGAATCAAAGAGGAGATGGCGATGAGTGTCCGAAAACGTAGATCATATGATGCTGAGTTCAAAAAGAATGCTGTGCTGCTAACTGAAGATCCAGGCCGTACCGTTGCTGATGTCGCTGATAGTTTGGGAGTTCCTAAGGACATGTTGTACCGTTGGCGTAGAGAACTTTCAGTGCAAGGCAAAGTTGCTTTTTCCGGCAGAGGAAATGAGGCTTTGACAGATGAGCAACGAGAGCTCAAAGAGCTACGCAAACGACTCCAAGATGCTGAAATGGAGCGTGATATTTTAAAAAAAGCTTTGGGCATCTTCAGCAGAGCATCGAAATGAGATTCAAATTCGTAAAGTTAAACCGCTCTACGTTTCCGATGAAGAAGATGTGCCAGATTCTAAAAATTTCCATGAGCGGGTTCTATGCATGGTGTAATCGCCCAGTGTCACAACGCCAACGGCAGAACAAGTTACTTCGTAAGCGGATCACGTCGATCTACAACGAACATAACGGAATGATCGGAAGCCCAATGCTCACCTCTGAATTACGTGATGAGTCGTTGTTTCAGAACATTAGTCAGGCTCGTGTTGCTAGGCACATGCGTGCGCTGGGATTACGTTGTAAATATGCAAAGAAGTTTGTCCCTACAACGGATTCTTCTCATTCAGAACCTGTTGCTCCCAATCTGCTTGACCGTAATTTTGCTACATTAACTCCCAATACGACTTGGGTAACAGACATTACGTACATCAAGGTTGGCCGAAAGTGGCATTATTTGACCGTGTTCATCGACCTGTATTCCCGAATCATTGTAGGTTGGGACTTAAGTGATTCGTTAGAACGACATTCTGTTATCCGTGCTTTAAAGAAGGCTGTAGCACGACGGAAGCCAAATCCCGGTCTTCTGATCCACAGTGATCGAGGTGTACAGTATGCAAGCAAAGATTTTCGCAGCTACTTGAAAAAGCATGGCTATATTCAGAGTATGAGCCGGAAAGGGAATTGTTGGGATAACGCCGTGGCAGAGTCCTTTTTTCACACAATCAAAAATCAACTGATCCGCCACAGAAAATTTAAAAACAAGCATGAAGCAGAATTAGTTTTATTTAACTATATCGAGGCGTACTACAATCGTAGACGGCGACATTCGAGTAATGGCTGGCTTTCACCTGCCACCTTTGAGTCTCGCAACGAACAGTATGACCTTGTGGCTTAACTTGGTGTCCACATTTTTGTTGTAGGATCAGGTGGTTACTCTTGGTGATGGCCAAAAGAACACATTAGGTTTTCTTCCAGAGGGGGCATTTAAGGATTATGCTCGCAAGAATTGGATATATGTAGCTGAAGTTGATCAGACCGTACTAGGCTATGCAGCTTTTCGATTGAAGAAGGGACTGGAATGCTCATTAACTCATTTATGTGTTAGTCCAGAATATAGAAAAAAAGGTATTGCTAGTGCTCTGTTAAATAAACTGAAAAAGAGTACTCAAGGTCTTTATAAAATCACATTAAGGTGCCGTAGAGATTACGGTTTAGATAGTTTTTGGTCAAAGCATGGCTTTATCCCAAGGACAGAAATTGCAGGAAGAGCTAGTTTATTTCAGAGTATTCTGACTATTTGGGATTATAAACAGCAAAATACTTTTTTTGATTTACCCCCAGCATCTGCAATGGCTGTTGCAGTCATGGATATGAATGTTGTGATTGGTGCTGCTTCAGGTGACGATATTGAATGCACGACGCTTTTATTGCATCATGCAGATGACATTGAGTTTAGGATTTCTGAACATTCTTTTATTGAGGCAAACCGTAATGAAGATGTTGTAGGACGGAATAAGACGGTTTCTGATTTAAAGGTGTTTAGATCAACTCCATGTTGTACTGATCTGCCGATGGTTAATAAGCTAATGTCCTTTTTTTCTAAAACTCAGCTTGATGACGTTGTCATCGGCAGTGCAATAATGACCCACCCCGGCAATTGAAAATTGACCCACCTTGAAAAAACTGGTGCCCTCCATCAGGAGGTACCATGAAACTCAAGGAAGAAGTCATGGAAGTCCGTATATTACATCGGCAGGGACGATCAATCAGATGGATAGCGAAACATCTTAGCATGTCTCGTAACACGGTTCGGAAGTACCTTCGGGGTACAGACGAGCCTCAATATGTTCGGCAAGTGAAGAAGCCTGGCAAGCTTGATCCATTCAAAGAGTATATAAAGGAACGGGTAAACTTTGCTGCCCCATTAAAGATTCCGGCGACAGTTCTGTTTCGTGAAATTAGCGAGCAAGGTTTTACAGGCTCTGAAAGGCTTGTTCGCCATTTTACCAGCACATTATATCCCGTAATGCACCCAGAGCCGGATAATCGTTTTGAGACTGCGCCTGGGCAACAAATGCAAGTTGACTGGTGCGTGTTCCGCAAAGGCAAAAATCCTCTTTCTGCATTTGTCGCGACTCTTGGATACAGCCGTTTTTCTTATGTAGAGTTTGTGACCGATGAAACGTTTCTGACATTGCGCAGATGCCATGAAAATGCGTTTGCTTTTTTCCAAGGTGTCCCGCGGGAAGTGTTATACGACAACATGAAAAGCGTTGTTATAGAGCGAGATGCATACGGAAAAGGAAACCACAGATATAACGATGGACTTCGGCAATTAGCGACGGATTATGGATTCTTACCACGTCTTTGCAAACCTTATAGAGCCAGAACTAAGGGAAAGGTTGAGCGCTTTAACCACTATTTGCGCCACAGTTTTTATATTCCGCTGGTTACCAAGTTAGAAGCATCTGGTCTTATACTTGATGTATCAACTGCAAATGCAGAAGTCGGGAAATGGCTCCGTGATACTGCGAACTGTAGAGTTCATGGAACAACAAGATTGCAGCCTGACAAGCAGCTTCATGAAGAAAGAAAAGTGATGCAGCCGTTGCCACAACCTGCAAATAGGCCTGAAGTTCTGGCTGTAGATATACCGTCCTCTAAGCTTTGGCCAACGGAACCACTTCAGCGCCCAGCAGCCTTTTATGATCAATTTATTCATGGAGGCTTGTAATGGAGCGATTACAACATGAACGCATTGTTGCAGCCTGCGAAAAACTGAAGTTATGCGCGGTACAAGGTTGCTATGATCAGATCGCGGAAGCTGCGGTTAGACAAGATTCCAGCTGATCCTACAACAAAAATGTGGACACCAAGTTAAGCCACAAGGTCATACTGTTCGTTGCGAGACTCAAAGGTGGCAGGTGAAAGCCAGCCATTACTCGAATGTCGCCGTCTACGATTGTAGTACGCCTCGATATAGTTAAATAAAACTAATTCTGCTTCATGCTTGTTTTTAAATTTTCTGTGGCGGATCAGTTGATTTTTGATTGTGTGAAAAAAGGACTCTGCCACGGCGTTATCCCAACAATTCCCTTTCCGGCTCATACTCTGAATATAGCCATGCTTTTTCAAGTAGCTGCGAAAATCTTTGCTTGCATACTGTACACCTCGATCACTGTGGATCAGAAGACCGGGATTTGGCTTCCGTCGTGCTACAGCCTTCTTTAAAGCACGGATAACAGAATGTCGTTCTAACGAATCACTTAAGTCCCAACCTACAATGATTCGGGAATACAGGTCGATGAACACGGTCAAATAATGCCACTTTCGGCCAACCTTGATGTACGTAATGTCTGTTACCCAAGTCGTATTGGGAGTTAATGTAGCAAAATTACGGTCAAGCAGATTGGGAGCAACAGGTTCTGAATGAGAAGAATCCGTTGTAGGGACAAACTTCTTTGCATATTTACAACGTAATCCCAGCGCACGCATGTGCCTAGCAACACGAGCCTGACTAATGTTCTGAAACAACGACTCATCACGTAATTCAGAGGTGAGCATTGGGCTTCCGATCATTCCGTTATGTTCGTTGTAGATCGACGTGATCCGCTTACGAAGTAACTTGTTCTGCCGTTGGCGTTGTGACACTGGGCGATTACACCATGCATAGAACCCGCTCATGGAAATTTTTAGAATCTGGCACATCTTCTTCATCGGAAACGTAGAGCGGTTTAACTTTACGAATTTGAATCTCATTTCGATGCTCTGCTGAAGATGCCCAAAGCTTTTTTTAAAATATCACGCTCCATTTCAGCATCTTGGAGTCGTTTGCGTAGCTCTTTGAGCTCTCGTTGCTCATCTGTCAAAGCCTCATTTCCTCTGCCGGAAAAAGCAACTTTGCCTTGCACTGAAAGTTCTCTACGCCAACGGTACAACATGTCCTTAGGAACTCCCAAACTATCAGCGACATCAGCAACGGTACGGCCTGGATCTTCAGTTAGCAGCACAGCATTCTTTTTGAACTCAGCATCATATGATCTACGTTTTCGGACACTCATCGCCATCTCCTCTTTGATTCAGGATAATGGCTTAACTAAGTGTCCACAAGTTTGTAGCAGGATCAACCTGTGGCAATAAGTTTAAGCATTCTGTTATATCCAAAACCCTAAAGGAAGGAGCGGTCATAATAACACTCACTTTTAATTAGCTTATCAAAAACATTTTTATAAGATAACGCACCATACAAAAAGGGTTTTTTTAATGCAACGCATTGTAGGGCCAAACGTTTGAAGCCCCCCTAAATACAGCAAGGCGTGCCCCCCCCGTAAGCTTCCCTTAAAAAGACTCAACAGGGCACACTTTAGATAGGTAAGCCTACGTCCCTAGGACAGCTCAAATAAATAAAAAACCCCGCATCATTGCGGGGTTCATTATTACAAACTAACTGTCTAAATCATTAGGGAATGTTAATCAGACAAGCTTCACGAAAATCAACTTTACCACTGTCAATAACAGTCACAGGGATACTCTTCGAAAGCTGCTCAACTCGCTTTCCAATTGCTACTGACAACTCAACCAAATATTGCTTTGGAATCGTCGATTCTGCTTCTCTATTACGCTCAGCAATTCGTTGCAGCAGTATGTCTTCATCACAAATCAAATGGATCAAATGAGATGGGTGACCAATTTCCGCAATCAATTCTTCAACAACCTGCATAAAAATTTTATGGCGATTGCCAGTTAAGTTCACATCTGCGTAGGCAATATCTTGAAGAAGAGAATAGTCACAAATAATTTCACGGTTACAGCCGCGAACCTTAATATCGTGATAATGTTGAAGCAAGAAAGTAAGCTCTGTTTCAAATGAATATTCGTCAGGAGCCTCATAAAACTTTCTCCAAAAAGGATTTAATTGAAAATCCTCATAAACAGCACTACGCCCCTCTCGCTTTAACATTGCGCATAATGTTGTTTTACCTGAAGCGATAGCTCCACAACATTGAATATTATAAAACATTCCAATTAGCCCCCGTTGTCATTAGCACTGTCACTTGATTTGCTCTTTTCTGTATTTGAAAAATCTCTCCCCGCTACTTCTTTTAAGTCTCGCTGAGCTGTACTTCCATTAGCTTGGATCAATAATCCGGTAACAGTATTCAACCGCAGACTAAGCTGCTTATTTTCAAGTTTCAACAACGTCATTCCGTCAGCCAATTTTTTATTCCTATCCACCAACAAATAAACATCTCTGCGTAACTCATCAACACTAGACGATAACGCAAAATTATCTACATCAAAACTTTGTTTTTCAGCATGCTGTATAAGACTGCTTGCTTGATTTGCTTTTTGATAAGCATCATTAATTAGCATCCACGTCGTAAATACAAGAACAATTAAGCCTACGAAAGTACCAGCAAGAGTAAGGGCTCCAACAAAAGAAAACTGATCAAACTTCTTTGAAACATCTTCCAAAGTCTTATTCACACGATCATACGTTTTTTGATATTCTAATCGCTGAGCAAAAATTGAACTTTCGACCTGATGTCCACCCAATCTTTTAAGATATCCATCAAAGTCAAAATTCCAATTATCATTCTCTATATATTTAGCCTTCTGCCCATTTTTTAAGTCAAAAGTATCAGAGGGATTTAAAGTCTTTGTAAACTCGACGCTAATTAATTTTTCCCCATAAGAAATAACTACTTCGTCGTTACTAAAATTATGCAAAGGGATTAGAAGGTTAGCCTGAAGCTCGGGATCAACGATAGGGCCGGTGCCTAAAAGGAGACCTTTATGAACCCATCCAGATTTCAGGTTAAAACGAGCAATTATGTCTTTAGGAAGATTAAATTTTTCGATTGTTGTTACAAAGGTTAAGGAGTTAGGCTTTAGCTTGACTTCTTTCTTAATATTCTTGTTGAGATCAACCTCTTCACCTAAGTCATATGCTTTTTTCTCACCACCTTCCCATGTGAGAATTTTACCGCCTAACCTCATATGATATGTCGCAGAAGTAAGGCAACTTTCCTTAAATTGAGAAAATATTTTATATTTTTCGACACAGAACCTTATGTGTGGAGATGACAACATACCTGAAGGGATCTCTGGACAACTGTCATAAGTATTTACTGCAGGAGAACTACTACTCATATCCCCCCCTGACCAATTTTCTCGTCACGAGTACCTCTTGCCCGGTACCAATAAAATCAATTGAATATGAAATTTGCTTCTCAAAAGAAGAAACTATCTTATTCAACTCAAGCGATTTTACAACATTCGAAACAATCGTTGGTGAACAATAATCAACATGATTAAGAACAATTCGAGTAGGCTTATTAATCTGAATGGCTTTTTTTACTACTTTAGGACAAAACCTTGCAACCCTACGAGGCTTTTGTGTAACACTAGTAAGTTCTACAAAAGGCATTTCATACCCCGCCTCTTTACCAAGCTCATCCCAGGTTATTTCGTTAGGTAACTCACCTGAGTTGCCAGCAACACGAATTGGAAACGCTCGAATAACCAGAACGACATCATCGACATCGAACGGGCTTAATCCTACTTCTGAAAGAAAGCCTGCAGCAGTTGTGTCACGACTTGTTACTTTAGGATATTGGCGAGAATGTAGAGGGGATAAACCAAAGCCTTGAGTTCCTTCAAGGATTACTCTTTCATTACTATCTAATGCTTCACGTAATAGACTAGAAACATCAGCCAAATACGGCTTCAGCCAATCAATATCTTTTGCAAAGACTATGGAATCCTTACGCTGGATGCGGGAAATGACAGCAGCACCAGTGCCACTCCCTGTAGAAGAAATTTCATCAATCAAACCAGTTGATGCTTCTTCTTTTTTACATTCATCAGTAATAATCACCGCATCATAATCAATGAATAATCTTGATGAATCCGCGTTTACTAATTCGATTTCTCTTTTAAGAATATCAAGGTCGATATAGCTACCAGCACAAAGTGCTAGTTTTACATCAGGTAAAATTGCAGCAGTTGGTAGGTGTTGAAAAATTATAGCATCACCAGCTTCATTGATCACGGTGTGGCCTGAGTTCGAGCCACCACAACGAACAGCAAAACTTGCTTTCATTTCTTTAGCAAGGAAATGGGCAACCTTTCCCTTTCCTTCTGAACCAAATTGACCACCAACGACAACACTAACAGGCATGAGAATCCTTCTTGACTACAGAACTAATATTAGATTTTAGAGCATCAATTGTTTCTTCATTATTAATGGAAACAGAAGCTAACTGCTCTAAATATGAAGATTTTGATTCTAGTTCATGACTTGCTGCCTCAACAAAGGCAATATCTTCTTTGCGCAAGTCAGATCTTTTTTGTCGAGATTCATTAGTGCAAGAAATATGGACATGTAAATAGGCAGGACCAAAAGTTTCAACAAAAAGTGCATGGTCTTCCGGAAACCGTAGTCCATCGATGACAATATTAGGCTTTCCTTCAACAAGTTTTAAAGCTTGTTTTCCAAGCCAACGCTGCCCTTTTGTTTCACGAATCTCTGAGCCTAACGCCTGTAATGATGACCTAGAAGCTTCTTGTTTCTTTTCTTTTAATAGCTGTTCGAGGACTAAACTAAATCGAGAATATGCATATCCTTGTTCAGTCAATCCAGAGCTAGCCGTCGTTTTTCCAGCTCCCATAGGGCCACTTAAACCAACAACGGAACGAGAAAGCCACGATTTATCATCACCATTTAAATCAGGAATAAATAAATATTCCTCATCTTCATTACCAAGAGCTTCAAATTTCCCACTCCAGAAGAAGCATCCTACAATTGCAGAAGTAATTGCATCTAACTCATCATGACTTACTTGAATATCTATAAAATCGCCTGTTATTCCAAACTCTTTAAGTCCTTCAATTAGATATTCCAATCCAGCCTGTTTCCTAGGAATACACATAATATCCTGAGCTGCTCCAGGGTAGCTCTCAATAACAGGAATGCCTCGCTCTCTAAACTTTTGGGCCAGTAACATTCCACGCTGTGTTAACTTCTGCATGCTAGGAATAAGACAAGGGTAGCTTGAAATGCCCCGACGCTTTAAAATACGCTCACATTCGCGGGTAATTCCAAATTCATCACGGAATGGGTCATCGTCCCAAAAGGTAGTTCTGCCCTTCGGTATACTGAGAGGAGAATCGATTGAAATGAGATCAGCTCCAGCATCAATTGCCATCTGAATCATTTCTTCATCCGTTTTTACACGTGAAGTTTCTGCGTGATGCCCTTTAAGAATACAATACCCAGTTTCTCTTTCTTCTGAAGAAACAAGATCAATCCCAACAACACAAAAATCATCTAATGGAATGATCTTATTCAATTCATCAAAAGTAATTAACGGCTTATTATCGCCAACATACTCTGGAATATAAATTTTCTTTGAGGAAGGTAGAACTTTTTTAGAGGCCCACTCAATGCTACTTCTAAGCTTTTTGAATTGAACTGTGCATTGAACTTTTTTGGGAATACTATCCTGCTCGAATAAACGCTCTACACAGACATCGAAAATATCTTTCATACCCTCAACGTCTGCATGGTTGTATTCAATCAACCTTTTTAATGCGTCATGCTCACCGCGACGATACTTATGCCATAAGATCGGTGCGGCCTCACCAAGCATCCCCTCTAGATCATTGTTACGATCAAAACCAATCTCTTTCTCGATTTCCTTCTGCCCACCAGTAAGCCCCACTCTTTTTGCTAAAAAGCGTAGGTCAATATGGACGGAAGGGAGCTGAACTTCTTCAAAACGTTTTTTAATAAATTTTAAATCAAAGAGGGTACCATTAAAAGTTACAACAGCTTTGGCTCGCTTAGCAGCTTCAAAAAACGCTGTGTTATCTTGACCTGCAATGTAAACACCATAGTCCTTACCAAGAGTCCAACCTATGATGGTAATTTGATCGTAGTAAAGGCTAAGACCTGTAGTTTCAATATCTAAGAACATAACATCCTTAGGGTATTGTAGTGCTATGCGATACAGCTCCTTACGTGGAAAAACTGCTGCAAAAAAATCCATGTCTTCAGAATCTAAAGCATCAAATGAAGGCTTTAACTCAGATGGAATTTCAATATTATTAAAGAGATCTCTAGGAGGAGCCTTACGGTCAACATAATGTTGCCAAGTAAGCATCCCATCTCTCCAATATTTCTTTTCGGCTTTAGCACTAACACCAAAAAGGTGCTGAAAGGTCTTTGTAATCATTAAATAAGTACCTGATTTAAAATTTTAATCACAACTTATTATCTTTTTTTCTGAACTTATACAATTAGGACAATCAACAAGCTAAAGAGCAGACTGATAATACGGAGAAGGAACAGTTGGATACACTCTCATGACATGAGTAAAAACCTCGTCAGTTTTTTGCTCAACATCATCCTCATCATAAGAGTCTACAGGAAGCCCTGTGGATTCGTCCCAAAGAAAATCTCTAATCGCAGCACGAACTGCATCCCGAGTGGCTTCTTTTTCACGCCAATGATCGACTTTCAATTTTTCTTCTTTAAGAAGTGACAATAAATCACATGCAACAGATTTTATCTTCTTTCTATCCGCTTTAGTAAGTTTATCTTTTTTAAGTAAATCAAAAATTGCCAGTGACTCTTCTGATAATTCTTCACGAATAGCTCGTTGCTCTTCTTGGCTTAACTCTTCAACAAATTTAATCAGGGCTTCGAATGTCGCTTCAATTGTCGCTCTGTCTTTTTCTCTATTGTATTGAGAAACAATTGATTCGTAATGTTCTTGAAAATCTGTTCGCAAAGGGTTCTGCATAAGCAGTCTATTCAGTTTATTATCGATAACGTCTTTTAGTTGCTGAACAGTCGTTCTTTTTCTTGGGCTTTTTGCAAATTCGAGTTTAAGCTTTTCAAAGTCAATCTTACTGATGTCATAAAGCTGATCATCGGCTTCTTCACCTGAAGGTCTTATTTCAATAGCATCATCAACAATTAGATGAAGCTCTCTAATCACTGTTGAAATGTCAGCCTGATCACGGTCTCTCTGAAGACTTTTGTAAATAACATTAATTGCTTTGTAGTCAGCACGATATTTATTTACGTCTTTAATATTCAAACACGCCTTGAATTTTTTAAACACCTCACGGCACATCACTTCAAAACGTTTTCGCGTTTGATCAGTCTCATTCGCCGCTTCTTTTGCGGCATCTATTGCTGCGTTACGTTCAAAACCAGTAGAATTAATTATTTGATCTAACGGAGCGTTTTCATCAGCTAAAAAGGTACGAACAAGCTCTATTGCTTCTTCCAAGTCAGCTAAGAGCTCTTCTTCAGGTCTTGCTGGATCATTTTCACCGTTTTTTCCACCAGTCCCTTCATCACCTTGACCACCAAACGTTGCCAGCGCCTTACGTAGATGTTTCAAAATTCCACAATAGTCTACAATAAGCCCGTTATTCTTGCCTTCATTTACACGGTTGGCTCTAGCTATCGCCTGCATCAAGGTGTGCGCCTTTAACGGCTTATCGAGGTACAATGTAGACAAACTAGGTACATCAAATCCAGTTAGCCACATTGCACAAACAATAGCGATACGTAATGGGTGCTCTTGTTCTTTAAAAGCATCTTCAAGAGCCATTCGCTGCTGGCTCTTATACTGAGACTTATTTCGCATTGCCTTTGGAAGCTCTATTCCGTCTTTCACCAATTTACGATGTGGAATAATATCAAGATCCCATTTGCGGAATTTATCGACTTCGCCTTGCTCTTCACTCACAATAACTGCCGCTATTGTCTCTTTCATCCAAGCAATCTGTCGCTGTAAATAAATATCTTCTTGCTCATCTGAAGTCTTTGATAGCAAAGATTCCAGCTCAGCAATCTTTGCTTGCCAATACGTAAGAACAAGCTCATGCATTCGTACACAAGTAATCTTGTCAATACATACAAGCATCACCTTTCCGGTCTCCCAACCAGTGGAATAATGGCTAACAAAGTCCTGTGCTATCTGATCAAGACGTTTTTCTGCTGTAATAATGTGGTAGTCACGCTTTAGCTCTCTCTCAAGCCGCTGCTCCACGTCCCTTCCTTCAATTTCTAGCTCTTCTACCTTGTCAGCAATCTTTTCATTAAGATCGCCAACAGAGACTCCAAGCTTTTCCCCCCTGGCATCATAGTAAATAGGAACTGTCGCACCATCTTCCACAGCACGCTGAAAGTCGTACGTTGAAATGTAATTTCCAAAAACTCTTCGTGTAATTTCGTCATCAGAAAATAAGGGAGTACCGGTAAACCCGATATAACTGGCATAAGGTAACGCATTGCGCATGTTAAGCGCTAACGTTCCATACTGTGTTCTATGCGCTTCATCTGTAATGACAATAACATCATCGCGCTTCGTGTAAGGTGTGTCAGATGAAACATCTTTATTGAATTTTTGAATGAGAGAGAAGATGTAACCTTTATGTTGAGTTAACAACTCATTGAGATGGTTACCATTGGCAGCACAGCAAGGATCCTGATCGTTATCGACAACACCACATCCTGCATAGGTTCGATAAATCTGATTATCTAAATCTTCCCTATCGGTAAGGACGACAAAAGAGAAATTGCCACCTAATTTTCGATGAACTTTTCGAGTAAAGAATACGATAGAATAGCTCTTACCCGCTCCTTGTGTATGCCAAAAGACGCCTAACTTTCCGCCTCGTTTTTCTCTATTAACAACAGCATTTATCGCTCTATTAACACCAAGAAACTGGTGGTTTCGCGCAACAATTTTTCTTACTTCACCGGAAGAATCATCAAAAAGAATGAAATTCTCCAGCAAATCAATGAAGTTGTGTTTTTCACACACGCCCATTAACAGAGTTTCCATGTCAACCGCACCACACTCTGCTTCTTCAAGGCGCTTCCATTCATTGAAGTGTTCAAACTTACTAGATATTGAGCCTATTTTTGCATCAACTCCGTTAGCCAACACTACAAATGCATTATGATGAAAGAGATGGGGAACTGTATCCTTGTAATCCATAAAGTTCTGTTCATAGGCAGCACGAATATCCTTCGTAAGATTCTTGAGCTCCATAAAAAGAAAAGGAATACCATTAACAAACCCTACAACATCAGCTCTACGCCTATACAAATCACCTTTGATCCAGAGCTCTCGAACACATAAAAAATGGTTATTCTCTGGTTCTAAAAAATCAATAACCTTCAGACGCTCTTTTACAAGCTCACCTGAAGGCTTTTTATACGAAACCATCACACCATTTAAAATTAATTCATACTTATCACGGTTAATAGCTAATAAAGACTGGCTACTTGAACTACTAACAAGTTCTTTTACTGCGCTGTCATACGCCTCGTCTGGCAAATTAGGGTTTAATGCAACAAGAGCGTTACGAAGGTATCTAGTGAGTACAATATCTTTATCAGACTCCCTGCCAAGGGTGCCATCAGAACCATAGGTTTCGGTTCCAAACGCATAAACAGATTCCCACCCAAGATTCTGTTCTAAATACCTAGCAGTAGTTTGTTGAACTAAATTATCTTCATCGTATCTTGTCATATTCACCTTCTAAGTCACAACGATCAGCCTAACATAATATAACCAATAAAAAATAACTTAAACAGCAAGTTCTCCGCTCATCAATTTAGGAAGCAACAAATCTCGAGCTTCAGCCAACTTGTTGTTCATAATTAATAAATTTTTCTGCATATGAAAATTGAGACTAATTTTTTCTGCAAAAAGCTCCTTCACCTTGCTGTCAGGAATTAATATTTCTATTGGATGCACATCGTTTCTATTTAGGGTTGGAACAGCAGAACCACCGTTAAGTCTTTGTAACTCTAAACTTTCTAAAACAAAGTAAGTATAATAAGGGTCAACCTTTATAAACTCTTTCACCCAAAGAGTCGTATTTAAAGGCCAAAAATCCTCATCCGTAAACATAACATGTCCAAGAGAGCCGCTCCGTCCAGTCACAACACCTGGGCCCAACACCCTTGCCTTATTATGATAACCTGCAACTCCTGTAGAAGCATAAATAGGTGTATTTCCAGTTTGCCTTTTTTTTAAAGGCAAATCAAAGCCCCTTTGAAGGACAAACGCCTCTCCTAGTGGACAGTTAGACCACCCCTCAGGCACATCATTTTTAATCTTTACATGCTCGTGCCCTGGAAAGCGTAAGTGCACAAACCACTCTTTATAAAGCAAACGAGCTGCTTCTTCGAGTAGCTGAATGCGGCGACGGTTGTTTTCGATGAGGTCATCGTAGGCTGAAAGGACATCAGCTATTCTAATTTGTGTTGTTACGTCTGGAACCGGAAACTTTAAAGACAGCAACTTTCCTTGACTTAAATTGTCTTGAGCAGCTCCTTGGGTAAAGGCTTTAAAGCGCTTTTTCAACATTGCATCAAAAAAATACTTAACAAAGCGAGCATCAGCCTTTTCTTTATTCGGAACAAAGCCAATTACGCTATCTGGAAAACATGCACTAATCTTTAAAATCGCAGTATCAGCAATATTCGCTGCAATAGTAATACATAATGTTCCTGGCTCCCATAACCTACTTTGTTCAAGTCCAGCTTCACTATAAGTTTGTTTATACGAAGTTATATACAAAGGCGCATGCTTTACATCACCTGTCTGGATAAAAGGATATGGCCCCCCATAAAGATGTGCTGCATCTCGCGGACGGTGCTTTGACTTTCCACGATTTACAACACCAAGCTCATCTAAACTTTTCAGTGGCCATTGACTCATACTCCCAGCTCCTCAAAATTATTTTTGATAATAACTGAAAGTTTCATAGCTTCTTCATTCAAATCTTCTAACTCAACATGAATTTCACGCAAAGCCTCTTCAAAATCAAAATCTTCATCCACTTCTTCAGGAGCTACCCCAACGTAACGCCCAGGAGTTAAGCTCCAGTCATTTTTTTCAATTTCTGCACGATCAACAGCCTTAACAAGTCCTTCTACGTCACAAAACTTTGCGTCAGGGAAACGCTCTGTTAACCATTGAGCATTACGGTGGAAGTATCTAACTTGCTTCAATTCTTCTACAACAAGTTGGCGAACTTCATCAGCAGCCTTTTTAAAGCGGTTGATATCACGAGCTTTCCACAGGTCACTCTCACTCGCATCACACTCTTTATGACAAGTATCAATCAAGCGACAAGCGAGCTTAAATAACATGTCTGTCTGCTTAACTAAGTTACGGCTTGCTTCAGAAAATGAAGCTAAACGATCTACCGCTTCTTTTAACTTACCATTTGTCCGCTCTTGTTTTTCCCATACTGCAAACTGTTCTGTTAAGCTTGCTTCAAATGCTTGAACATCACGCTCGAAAACCAGTACTGCCTGTTCATACTCATCCCGAGGCTGAATGCACTTCGCATCATCTGATAACGAGTCCATAAACGGCTTCATCGCCCCAAGAAGTGCTTCCAACGCATTAGCAAAGCCAAGAAGTGGGGTAAGAGTATTTCCCTCTTCATCATGGCCTTCAACACACCCTTGAGCTTCATCTAACAATCGCTGGCAATACCCTGAAACCAACTCAAGATAGCGCTCAGTCTCGCCCCGATATAGCCATACAATTGCAAGCAAATTCTGTTCTTGCTCTGGGCTAAAATCATTAATCTTGCGCGTAACTTTTCTGTAGACGTTACGTGCGTCGATCATGAGAACTTTATCTTTATGCTCTTCTGGCTTTGCACGATTAAAAAACCAAAGTTCACAAGGGACAGTACGCGTGTAGAAAAAGTTAGAACGCACAGCGATCATTGCTTCAACATCGCCAGTTTCAACAAGCTGCTTACGGACAGTTGCTTCTTTTTTCCCAGCACTTGACGCCTGAGAAGACATTACAAAGCCAGCACGCCCTTTTTCACTGAGATAGCTGTAAAAATAACTAATCCAAATGTAGTTGCCATTTGAAACTTTCTTTTCTTTATTTACCCCTGGAAGACCAAACGGAAGACGAGGATCTTTCTTAACCTTTGCAGAATCAATCTCATCCACGTTGAAAGGAGGGTTAGCCATCACATAGTCGGCTTTACCAATCAACTCATGAGGATCTTGATAATACGTAATAGCCTGCTGAATATCACCTTCAAGACCATGAACAGCTAAGTTCATTTTAGCGAGCCGGATGGTGATTTTGTTTTTTTCCAATCCTCTGAAGGTTAACTTCTCGGTCGGATTTTGATGATGCTGCTCTACCACTCGCGCACTTTGAACAAACATACCACCTGATCCACAGGCAGGGTCAAGAACAATACCACATTCTGGTTCAAGTACATTTGCTATTAAGGAAACAATAGAAACAGGTGTGAAAAATTCACCACCGTCATGCGCATCATCATTTGCAAAATTGGTTAAGAAGTATTCGTAAATACGGCCGAATACATCACCAGAAATTTTCTTAAGCTCATCAGGATTCAGCTGCTTAAGTAACTTTCCAAGTACATCGTTTTCAAGCTCTTTGTATTCATTCTTAGGCAGAATACCTTTCAATGTAGAATAGTCCTCTTCAATGGACTCCATGGCGTCAATAATAGCTTGAGCGCGATCAGCACTATCTGGAAGAGCAACTAAGTAGTCAAATTGCGCTTCTTCTTTAAGGAAGATAGCGCCCTTCTGAGAAAAATCCTCTTTAGTTAACGCCCTCGTTTTACCACCACGAGTTGGAAGATTAGCTTCAACCTCTTCTTTAACCATAAGATACCGGCTAAAGGCATGTCTCAAAAAAATAAGGCCCATAACAGGCATAAAATATTCGTTACTTGAGCACTTGGAGTTCGCACGCAAAGTATCAGCAGCTTTCCAAAGTCTCTTTTCAATCGATTCAATATGTTCTAACTGCGCCATGGCTAGTTATTAACTCCAATATTTAAATGTGCTATCACCAAAAAGCTCAGGCTGGCCAAATACATAAAAGGGGTGGCAAGCCTGCTCGAAAGTAAGCACTTAATTTTTCGTAGATTATAGAATTTGAGTCGTCAACAGACGACCTTGCTGAGAGTGCGTCTCGGCAAGCCTGAGAAAAGAGGTTTAAAGATAGGAAAGAGTAAAGTCTAGTTCATAAACAAGAAACTACAAACTGAATACAAATACTTACTGCAAGGTACGTATATCAATATATTAAATTAAAAATTCCATTTACTCGACAACCACTTTGAAAGCACCTTTCTAACTTCTGCCGAATCAAAATTACTAGTTGCGAAAACTGTTTTTAGCTGAGGGAATAGTACTTGATAACTAGCATATAATGATTGAAATCCATGAGAGGTTGTTGTTCCAGACTCTGCCCAATCTGCAACAAAGGGGAGTCTTAAGGTCTCCTCTAGTAAGTCCGAATTCACAACTAGTTCTTTCAATTCGCCATGCACTGTAAAATAAGTAGGATCTTTTAATCTCTTAAACAGCTCGTGAACCAACTCTACTGCGAAATCAACATTGACGTCTTCCGCACTATTTAAAATATTATCCAACTTACCTTCAACCAAACTAATTTGGTCACGCTCCTCCACCTCGTCTTCATTAAGATCATCACCTAATCTTGAAAGCTCATGATAACGAAGATACGCAACAAATTCGAATTTTGTTGGAAACGATATCGGCAACCAACTAGGTGCATAGTCATCACCTGCATGAAGCTCCACAAAAAAGTTATCTGTTAAAGCATCAACTGAGTGATCAAAATACTTATCGCTATATTTTTTCTTTACTGCTTTTAACTTATTCATTGCACCCAAATGTCCCCTGTTTAGTTAATTCAACATTCCAAACAGTAACACTACGAAATAGCAATTCAAATTAGTCGCTTACAAAACTTCAGTTAAACTGACATCGTACATTAGGCCACATGATAAAGTGACCCCATCGACTAAAAGCAAAAAGGCTCCAAATGGAGCCCTTCTAGCCGAAACAAATCTACATTACATTCAAAACCTTCTTAGCACCCCATCGCCAAGCCACATCGCGGCATGTATACCAAGTATAGTTATTAGGAGAATAACACTGAAGAGTCACATCTCCCCCATATTTCATGAAAAGGTTATATAACCTAAGGTCATCATGCTCGATAACATACATTAGCGGAGTAAAATTTTTCAACGAGCCAAAATCGCATAGCGTATTTGGTTTTGCCCCATTCTCAAGCAATAGCTCTACAATTTCATATAATTTTTCAGGGTCATAACGTTGGTAACCACCACTTATTTCCTCAGCTGCAATTGTTTCAAGGTGCTTCTGAAAACCCTTATCCATATTGGTTGGCAATGGTCCCGCCCACCTTCGTTTCGCATCTTCCGTTATTTCAGGTGGAATAAATTTCATATTAAAAGCCATCTTTTCAAGAAATTGCTCAGGGAACTGCCGTCGAAAAAGGGTCTGTAAGCAAAGGTATAATGGGGTTTGTTGATCCAGTCCTGTTTTTTGCTCAACGCCTGCCCCTAACTTTAAAATTTTATGGACAACTGAAGGTTCACCTGACTCGATAGCGCAGTGAAGTGGCGTAATTTTTTTCTTCAGCAAAGGCGTATTCACTACTTCAACAATGTCCCTATTTTTTGCGCCGCCTAATCGCTTTGCTTCTTCATAAAGAAGATCAAAAAGATCTGTTTTCGGGTTCTGAATTATTGGAAACCAAGCTAAATTCATTTGTTGCAAGCCAAACCACAGCGCAGATTCACCTTCCTTTGTGATGCTACACAACTCAGCCTCGTTATCTAATAACGATTTTACTGCATTCAAATCATCAATCATTGAATAAAAAACAAGTTGAGGAAAGTGCTTAGATCGCCCTTCACTAACTTCTATAACTTTATTTGGCTTCTTCAAATCAAGTGTTCTAACCTTTTCCCCATTAATCAAAATCGGCAAAGGAAGTTTAAACTTTTTAATATAGCCCTCATCAAAAAAAGTTTCTGGTGGAAAACTGTAAAGAAAAAGTTCCTTAAACTGCTCGATCTCCCAGTCTTCTACAATGGAATCTTTAGCTCGTGACCTTTTAAGGCCTATATGTGGATCAGGCTGCTCCACCTCTAAATAACGGAAGAGCCCAAGAGCGATTCCCTGATTTTTCAATTTCTTTAAAAAAGGTCTATCCGGTCTCTTCCCAACAGATGCAACAACTACAGCCTCTTTTATAATTTCTAAAGAGACGTCTCCTCCTAAATATGTAGAACATTCAAATGCCTTTTCATAATAAGAGCGTGCTACATCTAATTCTCCCCGTAAAAGATGAAATTTCCCTCTAACCCACATTGGCAATACTTCAAAAGTTCCAAATTCATCTTGAACTTTATTATGCTTATATATGTTATCATAAACAGCTTCAAAATCTTGAAACGAAAACGAACGCTGAGAATTAGGTTGCTCTAACGCTTTAAATAAAGGCGTATAGCTTTGAAAACGATGAAGGCCTTCCAAAGTTCGTTGTCGAAGCTCAAACAAAGCGATTTTCTCAAAATTAGCTACATCATAGTTTAAATGAAACTCGCGCACCGTAGAGTTTAATGTATCTCTCAGAATAAAGTCTGCGCTTCGAGCAAACAGTAAGGCGCGAATAATACCAATCACATTCTGATCATTTGAAGACTGTGAAACTAAACTTACAATTAATTTAGCTAGAGAGGAGAGTCGTGGGATATCAGTACCTGACCGCCATTTGCCTTCTGTAGATGCATCATATTCTGGGCTTGATCTAAAATCTTTCATTGCCTCTGGAAATAGTTCTTCGACCCAGTCGAGCACGTTCTCTATAGCAGTTCTTTTAAGTTTGAGCTTTTCATTGCCCTTTATTTTTTCATGTTGTGACATAAAAAAAAGCTGGAATCTTTTAACTACAAAACAAGCTACCAACTTTTTCAACAACTCTCTTGAGTGCCCCATTCCAGAGTGTTGAATGACCAACCTGTGGTAGTCCTCAAAAAACGCTTCTAAATCTATCTGTAACAGCCTGCAAAAATTATCTCTTAACCTATCAGATAACTTCAATACATCTGCTGCTGGCTCTACAATAGCTTCTTTTATTAACCGAATATGTTTTTCATGTTGGTAGTAACCAAGTGAGACATACTCATCTAATTGCTTTGCTACATTACCCTGAGAGTTCCTCTTGGTATCAAATGCAACTGCTGCATAACGAAGTAATTCTGCTGCGGACCAATATGGACTAACGTATTTTTCTATTTCCATTTTAAATACCTAATAATGAACTTGAGAATGAACTTTTGCACGAAAATTCTGATATGAGCGGGGTCAGCTTGGAGTTGTAGAAACAGCAAAAAAATCCCCAGACGGAGATATTAGCCGGCCATGCTTCCGTCTTTTTTCAAAGATCCATCCGTTTCGCACCAACACTCTAATTTCTCTATTAATATCTTTATCTTTGCAATAACGCATATAATCACTCAACAGGAGGACGGGAGATCCCGCCCTCACTAATATTACTTTTTTGAGTCTGATGCATTTGTTGCTGCGGCACTCTGAGCACGAGCCGCAAAGTCCCCCTTGGCAACAGAGCCACCATTCGCTTTTGCTGTTGCACTTTGAATTCGAGCTGCAGCCTTACCAGTCATTGCATTTCCACCAGATTTCTTGCTCATTTGAGAATCTCCTTTTGAAGGTTTGTTTATGAATCTGGTATGCAAAAATAGTTAGTTAGCATCAATTGCGTACTTGGCGGGAAAAAAACACTTTTGGAAACACACACCGTAACAATTTGAATTAAAACAATTATTCTCAGTTTCTTTTTTTTCAAAAAACTTCTTTTTTTGACTTCGATACCAATTCCACTATGATCACAAGACGTTTTAAATTATCTTTTCAAATGGTTACCAAATGCCTCCACGAAGGAAAGCACCAAAGGTGATGGGCATTGGGGCCACAGGAACTCCACTACTTATGCATCAGGACATTATGGATTCAGCTAAAGAGAAAATCACACTCTCGAAAATATCGCTCGAGACTCTACACTCCCTTTCACAAACCTTACAGAATGGTGACCGTATTCTGGTGTCGCCACAGTCTATTGATGAGAAACTGTTACTGAAGACCTACGGTTTTCAGTTTAAAGAACAACCCAACGGCGCTTCGATCTATCAGTTCTATCCAACACGCAATAAAAGCATCAAAAAAATCTCATCCATCATTTACGACGATTCAAAAGTTTCGACATACAAAATAGCGCTCCTGAGAGCGCTAGTAGATATTGCTTCTGGATTATACAATGAGCATGTGCAGTTTGATTCTGAAGACGGCGTGGACTACGCCTATGTTCCGTATGGATTGGTATGTTTTCAGTGGATCAAATACTATTGGCCGTTACTAGAGAACGACATTCCACAGATTGGTCGCAATACTAATCTTGGATTTGAGAAGCCTCTTCGAGCTATTATCAAGCACTCGAAGAATTGTTACGCTCTTTCACCGCTTTCTCAGTATTTGAACGGATTCAAAGCAGGCTTTCCCAACACACCAAAGCTTCAAAAGCTTACTTCTGAAATTATGCGTAAGCTTCGTACTGCCATCATAGAAGGCCCCATACACCATACAAGTGAAAAGAATACATTCATCACCACAGATAGATTTCTTTCTAGCCGCAAACGCAATCTTCAAGGACTTTCTGACTACATCAATTCTAAAGGGTGTGTCCGCTTAAAGCTTGATCTGTTTTTTGAAATGCAGGTTTTCGGCAATATTCTCTCTGATGCGATTGCTATCAAATGGGCACAGGAGTCCGTTCGCCTATCTGCCAAACGAAATACGCAAGTTACACTTCAAGAGGTAATGCCTCACGTTCTAATAGATATTTTTGAAGAAAGAGATCAAAGCATTGCACGAGAAATCGCGAATACGCTTCTGGAGGAAGAGCATCATCTAACCTGTATTTACTCTGGCAAAGAGCTACGAAGCAAATACGACATGGATCACATCCTTCCCTACTCCATTTTCTACAACAATGACCTTTGGAATCTTGTCCCAGTTGCACCAGTTGTTAACAATAAAAAGTCTGATAAGATCATTGCGCTAGAAACACTTAATGCAAGCAAAAAACGCTTATTGGAATACTGGGATTATGTCGCTGACGCTAAACAGTTCCAATTCTCAACTGAGCTCAAATCAACACTAAGAATTGATACTATATCTGCAAGCTGGCATAACCAGTTATTTAATGCAGTCGCTCGACAAGCAGATATAACAGCTCAACATAGAGGGCTTACCCGGTGGACTATTTAGGTCCCCTCTTCTTTACCACATTAAAAATGCTTTCTAATTTATTAGAAAACTAAAACAAAATAATAAATGCAGACAAGCCACTCCAACAAGGAATCGTCATGCAAGTCTGTATTCATAGAGGTAGTAAAGAAATTGGTGGGAGTTGTGTCGAACTAAAAAGCAAAGGGAAGCGGATTCTCCTTGATCTAGGTCTCCCGCTTGAAGCAACAACACCATATGACCAATATCTGCCTAAATTATCAGGGCTAGATGATTCTGATAACTCTCTACTGGGTATATTTATATCCCATCCCCACCTAGACCACTTTGGCTTGCTCTCTGAGATTTCACAGGCCATTCCCATTGGAATTGGAAAAACTGCCCGAGCCATTATCGCTGCTGCATCTCCATTTTTACCTGCTAGCAATCCCATTGCTCAACATGGATGGGATTATGAACCCTACACAGCTATCCACGTAGAGCCATTCACAATCACCCCCTGATCCTACAACAGAAAAGTGGACACGGAGTTAAGCCACAAGGTCATATTGTTCATTACGGTATTCATATTCAACCGGGGACACCCATCCATTGCTAGAATGACGCCGTCTTCGATTGTAGTATGCTTCGATATAATTAAATAGAGCCAACTCAGCTTCATGCTTGGTTTTAAATTTTGCATGTCGGATTAATTGGTTCTTGATGGTATGGAAGAAAGATTCAGCAACAGCATTGTCCCAACAGTTGCCTTTTCGGCTCATGCTCTGAATATAGCCTTGCTTTTTCAAGCAGCTGCGGAAATCATTGCTTGCATACTGTACGCCTCGGTCACTGTGGATCAAAAGTCCAGAAGAGGGTTTCCTTCGAGCGACAGCCTTCTTAAATGCGTGAATAACAGAATGGCGTTCCAAGGAATCGCTTAAATCCCAGCCAACGATTATTCTTGAGTACAGATCGATGAATACGGTTAAATAGTACCACTTACTCCCGACCTTAATGTACGTAATGTCTGAGACCCACGCTATGTTCGGAGCAGAAAACGTAAAGTTACGATTGAGCAAATTGGGCGCAACGGGTTCTGTATGAGTTGAGTCCGTTGTAGGAACAAATTTCTTTGCATACTTGCATACAAGTCCCAAAGCACGCATATGCCGCGCAACACGAGCTTGGCTGACATTCTGGAATGCAGGCTCTTCGCGCAATTCAGAAGTGAGCATGGGGCTTCCGATCATCCCCTTATGCTCGTTGTATATTCTTGATATGCGCTTGCGCAGTAGCGCGCGCTCCTGCTGTCGTTGTGACTCTGGACGTTTAAGCCAAGCATAATACCCGCTCACGGAAATTTGTAAGATATGGCACATCTTCTTCATCGGAAACGTGGAGCGGTTTGACTGCACGAACTTGAATCTCATTTCGATGCTCTGCTGAAGATGCCCAAAGCTTTTTTTAAGATATCTCGCTCTATTTCAGAATCTTGGAGCCGTTTTTGAAGTTCTCTTATTTTCCGTTGCTCATCGGTTAATGCTTCATTTCCGTGGCCAGGGAACGCGATTCCTCTTTGTGCAGTAAGCTCTCTACGCCACCGATAAAGCATGTCTTTGGGAATCCCCAGGCTTTCTGCTACTCCAGCCACGGTGCGATCTGGTTCATCACATAGCAGCACAGCATTTTTCTTGAACTCAGCATCATATGTTCTACGCTTTCGGGCACTCATATCCATCTCCTCTTTGATTCAGGATAATGGCTTAACTAGGTGTCCACAAGTTTGTAGCAGGATCACCCTTCTTAGTCGATCACTCCGCATACGATGCCTATGCCTTACTTATTGAAAGCAATGGTAAACGACTTTTCTATAGCGGGGATTTTCGTGCACATGGTCGGAAGTCTGCTCTTTTTCAAAAAAACAAACGCCTGCTCACAAACAAAGTCGATACGATATTACTGGAAGGCTCTTCACTTGGGCGTTTAGATGAAAACACACAATTCCCAACAGAGCAGGATATAGAACAGAGGTTGGTAGACATATTTTCAGATACATCTGGCTTAGCCTTAGTGCACACATCATCTCAAAACATAGACCGAATCGTTTCTATATACCGCGCCTCTAAAAAGGCACGCAGAACGCTTGTAATTGATTTGTACACAGCAGCAGTTCTTGCTGCCACCGGAAACAATCATATTCCCCAATCACATTGGCCAGACGTGGCTCTTTTCGTCCCACAGCTGCAACGAATTCACATCAAAAAACACAAGATGTTTTCCTTACTGAAAAAACATAGCGCTAATAGGCTGTTCAATGAAGCTATGGAAGCTAATCCACAAGATTTTACTATTCTATTCAGACCACTTCACATGAGCGACTTAAATACCATGTCTACCGACCTTACAACAGCCACATACATATACTCGCTATGGGAAGGATACTGGGAGCAAGGGAGCTATGACCGTGTAAGAGACTGGTTAAAAGAAAAAAACGTACACAAAATCAACCTTCATACTTCTGGTCATGCCAGCATCGTTGATCTCAAAAAATTCGTTAGGGATATACAACCCCAATGCGTTGTACCGATTCATAGCTTTAACCCCAAGGACTATAGCCAACTGTTTTCAAATGTTACGTTACACAAAGATGGCGAATGGTGGGAAGTGTAACCGTAGCGCCAATATGCTAATCATAGGAAGAATTATGACAGACAGTATCAAACAACTTTATCAAGTAAAAAACGAAGTGCAGTTGCTTCTCGAAACCAAACGTAATGAATGGGAACATAGATACGCTGAGTATGCTCACCAGATTTTTAAGTCATTAGAACAAGTAAAAAACAATAAAGATCAATTCAAAGAATGGGCTCCACTCTATTTATATTCAACAGTCGCCGATATAAAGAAAAGTCCCAACAATTTCCAATTGCGATACAAAGGACAAATAGTCGGCCAACTAACTGTTCGTAATAACTCAGTACTACTAAAACAAACAAAAAATGATCCAGCTAATAATTATAAATGGTTTGGCTACTCACTTAAATGGAAATCAACGGACTGGCGAAGTAATGAGGCAACAAAATTCAGAAAATACTTTAGTGAATTACCCAATGCTCTCCCCCTGAAGAGTGAAGAGCATAAAATCGAGAGCATGATCCTCACCGAAATGGAAAAAAAGGATAAATCTAAATTTTTAGGAACATATAAAAACGTTCGACCAGTCAAGCTTGCAGACATATCACGATACCAGCACCCAACCCCTCTACGTGCTAGCAGTCCTAATGCCATTAAATACAGTGGCCCCAAAGGGGGAGGGATAGACATTCTAGCACGAATCGGCAGCGGGGCTGCCTCAACACTATCCGTTTTTGAACTGAAACCTCATAACATCTCGGACACACAACAAACTATCACACAAGGACTCGCTTACACAATTTTTCTTAGAGAGCTCCTAAGAAGCACCTCTGGCGCTGAATGGTTTCGTATCTTTGGATACGGGAAGCCAATTCCACAAAAACTGGAACTCAATTGCATCGCCTTAATGAGTCACAACACCCCTACCCCAACATTTAGCAATACCGTTATTAACATAGGCGATGACGAAATACATCTGCACCACATGTTTTACAAAGAATATCCAGATGGAATCTCAATCACCGAAACATCGCTACCCAAGTGACCAAAACAGATAACGATCATAATGACACCACTAGTAATCGCAACAGTCTCAATACCTAGAGTAAACTTAATGATCCAATCTTAATCTTCCTCCCTTCAGGTACGTTAGCATACCGACTCGCCATTTGATGTGTAGGCAATTCAAAGTACCAACGTTGCGCTCCTAGCAGTATCATAAGCAACGTTTGCTTACATATAAAACTGCACTCATCTGCACTCACCTTCACGCCAAAAGTGGGGACAGAGTGGGGACAAATCTCACAAAACAGAAAAGACACTTACGGACAACATCCATAAGTGCCTTTATTTACTGGAGCCAACAATCGGAATTGAACCGACCACCTACTGATTACGAAAAGGTATATAATACTAACAACAACGGCTTCCCCTAAAGCAATCGCAAAGGCACTCCACTCACCCGCCACTGACAGTTACATCCAAAAAAAATCAATCTACTCAAACCATTATTGTGTTTTTTTGTATGTTTTTTGAGTTATTTTTGAGTAGGTTGGTAGAACTACAGGAAGAAGTTAGAAAGACTGTAGCAAAATTCAAACAACAACGGAACAAGACATAGGAGCAAGTTTATAATCCAGGAGAGGACCATGAAAGAACCAACATCAGCAATATTCGATAAGGCCCTAGACTGTATATCTAAAAATCGAATCACAGATTTTATTGACCTTCTTCACAACACAAAAGGCCTTGCAACTTATATTGACGATGATTTTGGCAGTTCATTGCTTAGCGCCGCACTATTTTCAGAAAAGATAGATTTTATAGATGCGATACTTGCTGAGATCAACGATCTCACCCAACCATTAGATAGACAAGGTACAACCCCCCTGATGTGTGCAGCCGCAGCTATATTTCCAGAAGGCCTAGCTTTGATTGCCTCAAAATGTGATAAACTTGATATTGTTAGCAACCCTGAAGAAGAAAATCCATACGATCTTTTGGCTATAGTGAATTTGGACGGTAAAAATGATATTCTTGTTAGGAAAATTGCCAACTACTATGAGGAAAAAACGATCGAATACACTTCATTGACAGCAAAATATGCCATTTATGGTAGTAGCATAATTTGTAAGGCTATTAAGAACGACACCCTTGATGACGACTTCCTTTTCATAAATGGAATGACCCCATTACACATAGCATCACTTCGAGATGACCTAAATACAGCTAGCAAACTGTGCGACTATTATGAGGGAAGATGGGAGATGAATGAGGCTAACAATGATCATCAGACCCCTCTTGATGTGGCAGCAAGTAAGGAAATGATCGACCTGCTTAAAAAATACGGCGCTAAAACGGATGATGAAGTATGGGATGAAATTTATGCTGCAATGAAAGAGGGAAACATTACAAAGGGGCTTAAGGCGTAAGAGAGGTTGAAAGTCACATTTTTACCTCAAACATACTTATGACAGTATAATTTACGCCTATAATCACGTTAGGATTTCAAAGCGTCAAATAAACAAAAGGCGAGGTTTCCCTCGCCTATCAACTCATCATAGTTTCTTTTTGGCACGTACCAATACATTCAAATCGTCTGGTGAAAACACTGCAATCTCATCCACTGGTATCCCCCAGCAGCCAGGCATATCCTCAACAGGAAGAACAACTTTTAATTCACAAAGCTGGCGTAACGCCTTTTGAAAACTCCGTACTCCCATTCCAGCAAAAGTGCATAAAACTTGTGGCGCTGCCTAACAAAACGTATATCTTGAAAGTTCATATGGAGCCCCTGGTCCAAGTATCAAGCGATCTTTTTGAAAAAACACCCCAGGCACCTTGGGTACTTCAAAAAACTTCATAACCGGAAACAATGCACGGGCAGTATGACATAATAAACTCCACGCCCCTCCTTCAATCAGTAATGAATTTATCTTTATCTGCTTCTGCCCCTCCATTCGGACAAGTCTATACTCGTAGCAACGCACTCCTGCAGCATTCACACTTAACCCCGAAGTCTCAATAAGGCCAAGACGTTGCAACATCTTAACAGCGCGAACAACACTTGCTCGAGAACATCCTGACTTAATTGCCAGTTCATCTTGAGGCACATGCGCATATAGTTCTTCATCTGCTAAGCAACACATAACAATATAAACGCCCTTAACAACTGTTGCCAATGAGTGCCATGTACTTTCGATTACACTCGCCTTGCCTTGCGATTTTCCAATTATGTCATTTGGAAGAAAAAACGACCGAGGAACAGGTTTAGTCCAATAAAAGCTACTCATTTGAACTCCAAAGATAAAAAGGCACCGTTCGGCGCCTTTTTATCTACTTAGTTAGCAAAGAGCTTAAGGCTGGAACAACTGGTTCCCACCACTCCTTCAACACAGCCTTACCATCCGGCTTATTCAACCATGCCTCGCTACGGTTTACAGCCTTACGCTGTGCCAGCCAAAATAACAGCCTATCACACTTAGCCTTACTAAAACCTATTGGGCGTTTAAGCTGATCAACATTATAAACCGCCCCTAAAGGATTCGTCATTCCCCACTGTATTAACAATTTTATTAACGGCTTAGACTCTTCAATCATTGCATTTTCTTCCGCTGTACCAAGTACTCTGGTCATTTGTTCAGCAAAAAATAAGGCTAAGTTACAAGCATCATGTATTGTCTCGCGTTCAATAACATTTCCCGAGACTGGAGAAGAACGTAATGCGTGAAGAACCATTGCAAGCTTTATCGCTTGACTATCTAATTTCCCAGCCACATCATTAAAACTATAAAGTAGATTACCTGGCTCTATAAGCATATCCACACAGCTTCGAAACCGACTAAAGCAGGCTGCGGCATCATCAGACAGAATAAAATTTAACTTTTCTCCACTACTCTTCGCAGCAACAGAAGCACATAAAATCCGACTAAATAATGCGACTAATTGCCTCTCAGATTCTAAAGACACAAAGCCAGCCCGTGGAAATTTCGCATCAGAAACTATCAAAGGTAAGATCCGAGCAACTAATCCATTCTCACGATATTTAGATGTTCGAAGCAATTTTATTAACGGCTGATCCTGCCATAATACCCCCATAATAAATGTTGGGTTGGGATGAAAGTACGCATGTTTCTTCGTCACATCAGAGATCTCTTCTGAAGACCAAGCACTTAAAAATGGTCTAATGTTTTCAGGAGCCACTGACTTAAACTCGGCTACCACCCCGCCCTCAGCATTAATATTCGCGCCTATGCCACCTCGAGCTACTACCTCCTTAACCATGGAGTGCGGAGTAGTTTGCGCCAGAATAGGAGACAGAGGGATAACAATCTGATTAATTCGATTCTGTAATTTTGAATGCTCGAGGGCCAATGACATTCGCACACTATCATCCTCTTCCTTAGCAGCTAATCGCTCCAGCGCTTTCAGCCTTGCGCTTTCTACTTCACGAAGGCTAGTGCGCCTCTGGACCTCTTCAGGGGGTATTAAGTATTGCTCATTAAGCAATGGCGTAATAAGCGCCATTAATCTTTCTACACAAGGAGTTTTTCCTGAACTAGGAGGAGCCCCCGCGACAAAATAAACTGAAGAGCCTACAACATGCGAAGGGGACACTTCACAAGTAGCTCCCATAAGTAATGTTGCAGTTACAGCAAAGAGAGGCACTGCGACCAAATCAGCACTCACTCCTAGTTCATTTGCTAAACCATAAACATAATCACTAGTAACCTTAGGCAAGCTAGTAGCTGGTGAACATGATGAAAACATACTAGAGTAACACATTTTCAACCTCCCACTCGCTGGCCAGCCATTCGATAAAAGCCTCTCGTGGATAAGCTACACGGCCACCAGAAACTTTCACCCTTACTGCAGGACCACACCCCAAGCTGTCTTTATTTGATAAAGTCTTAACTTTAACTGCCCCGCCTGTAATCTCTTGTGCCTTTTTTCGCGTAACAAGTACTGGGCATAACATCTTCACATCATGGAGTAGCTGTTCTACTGTCATAAAAAAACCTCCCTTCAAATTATGAAGGAAGGCTATGGATTAATTTGCAAAAAAAAGAGGACAAACTTTATTTTTTAGATAGTTTTAAAAAACAACATGTTACACATGTTAACATGTTTTAACATTTGCGATCCCCATCTCGACAGACTTAAAGTCACGTTTAAGCTGCTTGCTATCAACCCCTCTCCGAAACTCAAATATCGAAACATCTGCTTTGTCATTTTCATAAATATTGAGGTACTCATTCATCGTTCTTCCCAACGACCAATTTTCAAAAGTGACTTTATCCCACATCCATAACCCCAGACAACGGGACAAAAAAGCACGCTGTTCTCTACCAGAAGTAAATGCACGGACTGTCTCAATAGATTCATTAGTCAATAAATACTTATGGGGAGAATGCCAGCGTTGGTAAGAAACTATAGAATCAGTAATAGTATTTCGTACAAGTGGAGGAAGCTTAGCGCTATTCTTAATTGACGGATTCTTCTCTATTACGATTTGTATATCCGCAGAATCAACCTCTCCATAAAAACAATTTTGCTTCGGACGTTTTCTATAGTTCTGATAAGCAGCTAAAGCACTTCTCACTTCACTTTTTAAATTAAATTTTTCGGAAAGAGATTCGAAATAACAGTAAAAGAAACCAGCTGCATGAGCTTCAAAATATTGTATTTCATCATGCCCTTTAAAATTCGCATCAACAAAAGCAAGTTGGCGCGAATTAATCTTCAAAAAAGTTTCAGCAGAAATTGAATCAATGTAACTGGGAAGGTTATCCCCTTGTGGCAAACCATAAGCATCCTCCACCGGTAAAGGATTCAGCATCGCCCAAGGAAAATATCCATACTCAACACTTACTGTGTGGAGAAAGTTTAAGGCACTCATGTAGTTAGATTCAGCTCCATCTTCGATTACCGGATAATAAAATAGCTCCTCACCCCCGTCAAAAAAACCCAAGGGATTTCCGCGTTCACAATTATGCTTCACCAATAAATCTAAGGGAATTTTGTAGGAATATTTTGGGTTCAATCCAAACTTTCTTTCATGAAAAGCAGTTACCGCCGCCCGGAGAGTCTCTACAAAAACAGCTTCTCTAACCTCTTCTATTTTTTTGTACTTAGTTAATCGAAAGAGTGCTGTTTCAAAATTAATTTCTTCAGTAATGCCATACTTCCTTGCTGCATTACGGTAGCCTTCTACAACACCATCAATCCCTTCCTTATTCTTCTCAAAAACAGTGAGTATGATGCCTGTAACATCTTTTTGTACCACGGATACCATATCTTGATCTTCAAAATCTTCCGGTAGTCCTGCATTACATTTCAAAAACTCATAACGATCTTTAATAAAACGTCTAGTCGTATACTCAAATCTCCAGAACGTTTGTTCAAGATATTTATCTATCGCACCAGTAGCCTTATCACTCCCTTGATATTCAAAATGGCTTTTCTTGTTACGCACTTTCTCCCTCCTTTAAAAAAAAGAGAGAGTTAAAAACAAAAAGCAGCATGTCAAACCGTTAATTCAGCAAAAAATTTCTCATTGCTAAGTCATTCTTCCAAAACCTTCACTGCTTCTCTTAGTCCATCTGGTGCTAAATGAGCATACCGTTCTGTCATTGCAATAGTGGAATGCCCCATTAATGACGCAACTGTATATAAAGGAACACCTCTCTGCACAAGCCAACTTGCAAATGTATGGCGAAGCGTATGGAAAACAACTCGTTGTCTGGAATCCTCAACATTCTCATTCAATCCCAAGTCATTTACTAACTCTTTAAATAAACGTGATACTTCATTCATAGGACCACCAAAACGTCCTATAAAGACAAGTCGCTCTTCAGACTCAGCCTGAGACTCTTGCTGCAACTTCAACTCACTGAGTAACAAATTCGTCATGTAAACATGACGATTCTTACCACTTTTTGTATCTCGGATAGAAAGCGTCTCGTTAGTAAAATCTACGTCTTCCCAAGTTAACTTCAAAATTTCTCCAGCTCTAAGCCCTGTGTACAAAGACAAAAGCATCATTCGATACAAAACGATATTTCGCTCTTTTGCTCGCTCGAGCAATTTTTTTGCTTCCTCTTCGTTAAGAAACCGTGTGCGCCTATTGTCTTCTTTTGGCTTCTTCACTCGAGAGACAGGATTATCGCCATGATACAAGTCATACGAAATCATCACGTTGAACATTTGACGAATTACAGCCAAGGCATACTCAATAGAACGAAGACTAGCATTCTTGTTGCCCATCTCTGACTTAAGCTTTTCCAAATCTTTCACGCCAATCTCTGAAAAAACTTTATTTCCTAAAATCGGGGTAATCCAGATTCTGAAAAGGCTCTCCTCACGCTTCCAAGACCCCTTAGACTTGTTATGCTGAGCTTGCGCGAAATAATGTTGTTCCCACACATCCGACAGGGTCATTTTCTCTTGCTTAGCCTGGCACTGTTCTTCTTGCTTTTTTCGTTCTGCAGCAACAGCCAACTCTCGCTTCTCACCGAGAGTTTGAAACCCAATCCCCTCTCTATGATTCCGTTTAATCTGATTTAACAAATCGGACACATCTGCAGGCTTAACACCTTCAGAAGCCCATCCAACAGCTTCTGTTTTGGTTTTGCCATTCAGCTTATAGGTAATAGTGTAATATCTATCCTTCTGCCGACCATGTATACGAGATTGATGCTCGCGATACCTCACGCCAGGGTACTTCGTTTTCATCCATTTTTGAGCAGCCATCACTTCCTCCTGTACAACCATAGTACAACTTTTGTACAACTCCTGTACAACTTTTTGCGTGTACAGCCAAGGTCGCTATGGGAAACTTTGGGCACCCTAAAATTTTATATCTATTGATTTTAAAGAACTTTTTAATGAAATATGGGAAGAAAAAGGAAACGACAGGAAAGTGGAATATACGGATTCAAAATCCGCCGGCTTTACAGCTGTGGGAGTTCAAGTCTCCCTCTCGGTACCATGTAAAAACAGGCACTTACGTAGAAATACGTGAGTGCTTTTTACTTTTCAGCCTTGCGAAAACTCGACTTTGCCCCACACCTGCCCCATATTTTTAAATGATTATGTGTGCATTTTAATGCCGATCGGCTGGTTATCTACGATCTCTTTCCTTCGAATGCTCTCTAGCAAATTGCTGTATATCTTGTTATGAAGCTTACTCATACTAAATAGTTATCCAGCCACATGGGGAAATTTATGTTCGACAACGAATTGAAACGAATTGATAACCTTCAACACGACATCAACTCTCTTCGTCCTCTCGATGATGTCGAATTAAACCAACTCAAAGAATATTACCGCATAGGACTAACTTACAGCAGCAACGCCCTCGAGGGTAACTCTCTTACTGAAAGTGAAACCAAGGTTATTATTGAAGATGGACTAACCATTGGTGGCAAATCCATTAAAGAACATCTAGAAGTACTGGGTCATAGCGAAGCTTTTTCGTTTATTACCGACATTGCCTCGAATGATCTTCTTTCGGAAAAAGATCTTCTTTATATTCACAGCCTTGTTTATGGACGAGTAGACAAAAACCAAGCTGGGACATACAGAAGCCAGAGAATATTTTTATCCGGCTCTAAATACACCTTCCCCAAGCCAGACGAACTTCAGCAATTAATGACTGAGTTCTTCGACAGCCTACCTAAACTAAAAAAAGAACTTCACCCTGTCATCTTTGCGGCAGAAGCTCATAAAAAATTCGTATTCATTCATCCTTTTATTGACGGTAACGGACGAGTTGCACGCCTGCTAATGAACCTTCTGCTTATTCAAGCAGGCCATCTTACTACAATCATCCCCCCAGTACTTAGAAATGAATACATTGCTAGCTTGGAGAAAGCACACACTGATAATTCTGACTTCTTCGAACTCATATTGCGATGCCACATCGAAGCGCAAAAAGAGTATCTACGGCTAATTAGCTAGTTCGCCTTACCTTTAAAAAGCGTTGTACTTAATGGTACAGTGCTTTTTCTATTTCCCATCCCCTTCACCACATAGACAAAATGCAACAAATGGACATCTATCGACAAACG
>CALODB010000005.1:0-27586 GCA_942492085.1 uncultured Desulfovibrionaceae bacterium
CTTATTCTCCCTCTCATACAACATCCCTGAAACGATTGTTAGGCCTGCAAAAAATATTTGTATTCAGTACCGTTGTTAGAAAATTAATTGCAAAAGGAATATACGCATAAAAAGCGAACATTCCTTTTGCAATTTCTATTATGAGAATAAGTGAATGAAATTTGTGTTGACTTAAGACTGCAACATCGAGCTACAACAGAAAATGTTTATAGTGATAATATGACATAACCTTCTTAAGGAAATGAAATTGACAGAACCACATCACATTTTTTGGCATTTTTTGTGAGAACAATATGAATTATGCTTTTGTAGAATTGTTGCATTTTGTTCCGAACTATATGGAATTGTTTCAGGAAAACAACAGAGAAATCGTTTACAAATTGCTAGGTCATGGCATGGTTTCACAAACAAGTTTTTATCCGATGACGTTCTGTCACCGTTAGCCCTTGCGTGTGAAAAAGTGATCCTATAACAAAAATGTGGATACCTTATTAAGCCAAAAGGTTGTAGAAGGATCACTCTTCAGCTATGCTTTTCTAAATGTAAGAATGGTCGTTAGTGGCGGAGCTCCTCAATCGAAGTCTTAAGACGCTGAGCAAGACTTGCTAGTTCAACAACAGCTTGCGCTGATTCGTTGAGAGCCTGAGAGGACTCTTTCGATAACCGATCGACCTCACTAGCAGAGCCAGCTATTTGTTCTGAAGCTGCAGATTGTTCTTCGGCCGCAGTTGCAATAGCTCGCACTTGATCGGCCGTTTCAAGAACCTTGCTTACGATATCTTGTAGAGAGCTACCCGCATCATTTGATTGTTCGGCATTACATGCAATCAGTTTGGCTACATCATTCATATGTCCAAGAGTGTTCTCTGTGCTTTTCTGGATCCCTTGCACCACAGATTCAACTTCTTTGGTAGCATCCATCGTTTTTTCAGCTAGCTTGCGGACTTCATCAGCAACTACTGCAAATCCACGACCTGCCTCTCCAGCCCTTGCTGCTTCAATAGCAGCGTTTAAGGCTAAAAGGTTTGTCTGATCCGCGATGTCGTTAATCACTCCAATAATATGGCCAATCCCTTCAGCTTGTTCACCAAGTTTTGTAAGCGTTTGTTCCATATCTCGAGATTGTGTTTGAACTTCTTCTGTGGAATCAACAACTTGCTTTACGACTTTTGCCCCCTGCTCTGCGATGTTTCGAGCTTCTTCTGCATTGTTCGCGGCATTGGAGGCATTTTGTGCTACTTCAAGAGTTGTGGAGTTCATTTCTTCGACCGCAGTAGCAGCTTCGCTTGTTCGTTCCATTTGAACCATAGCTCCCTTACTACATAGTTCAATTTGAGCAGAAAGTTGTTCAGAAGCGGAAGAAACTTGGTCTGCAATGCTGTTTGCTTCAATAGCAGTGTTTGTTATTTTTTCGTTTTGTTGACGGATTTGTATTTCGCCTTCGCGGACTACCGTTAGGTCATGCAAAAATGTAATTGAGCCAAGTAGCTCGCCATCCATGTCATAAAATGGCGTACTTGTTACATCAAGATACTTCAATGTGTTGGGTGATGAACGAAATTCGATTTCTTGATGAATTGTAGTTTCGCTTTTTATCGCTCTATCGGAGATAGTTTCCTTGCTGGCATCATTGAAAAAGAACTGACCTGAAAGCATGCCTATGAAACGTTCTTCTTTTTGTTTTCCTGTGAGTTCGCAAAGTTCTTTGTTAACCCAACGCACTTTGAAGTCAGGGCCAACAATCGCACATGGAGTAGGTATACCTTTAAGAACTCCCTCAGAAAATCCAAGTTTATTTTTTATTTCTTCAGCCATAGCGTTAACAGCGTTGACCGTATGCCCAATCGCATCATTAGCGCTGTATGCGCTCCGAGCATTGAGATCACCGTTTGCGATTTTTTGAGTAACGCTGGCAAGCTCATTTAGTGGTTTTAGGAGGGATCTTATTAGAAGCATGAAGATTAAAATGGAGGAAATTGCCCCACCAATCATGACGCATCCAGTGGCAAGTTCTAATGTTTTATCAGTGCCTAATGCTAACTGGCTTCGATCAACGCTAAACATCAAGTGCCAATCACGCTCTTTAAACTGTTTAACGTAAGCAAGTTTTTCTTCGCCTTTATACTCGTATGATGTGAATCCTTCATCGTGATCAAGCATGGCAGAGCCAAATGGGAGATCTCGAAAGTTCCCATTTTTCATGAAGTTTTGATCGGGGTGATATGCAATTTCTCCATTTGACATGGCTATGATGGCATACCCATGTCCTCCATAATTCATGCTACTCACCATATTTTTTAGTTGAGGCGTCATCATCTTGCGACCAACATAAATGACGGCAACTATTTTTCCAGCAGGGTTTTTAATTGGCTTATATTCTGTCAGATACCAATCGGTTACAACATATGCCATTCCACGGTACGTTTCACCGCGCATAACTGTTTGGTAGACAGGGCTACTCGCAGGAATGTAAGTTCCAATAGCCCTAGTTCCATCTAGTTTTAGTACATTTGTTGCTACGCGAAGAAGTTTGTCTGGCAAAACTTGAAAAATGGTTGCTGTGCCGCCAACAAGTTCTTGAAGCTGATCAACGAGATCCGTGTTACCGTTAAGAATCAAACTCGAAAAGCCTTCACCTAACATTAAGGCTGGAATCGATGCCTTTTCTTGTTCCTTTGTAGCTTGATTGGTTATTATCTCCTCTCTTGTGTTGTCATCATCCAGATAAACGTTTCCCATAGTTTCCATCTTCATTTTGAGAACACCAACGTCTGCTTCAAGCTTCTCTTGAGTAATAGAGTGTTGCATCTCAACTGTGTTGTAGAAGTCGTCTACCATGTTCTCAATAAATTCGTGTCCAATATACGAAAGGGCGTTCTGAGAAATACTAAAGTTGACCACACTTGATATAGCAAGGAGAGTTAGTACTACGACTAGAATTAATCCGATAAGTTTTTTGTTGAAATTCAAGTGCATTTTTCCAAAGCTGTTTAGCATGCCTACAAGACCTTTTTTAAATTTATTATCAAAATTAGCTTTGTTAACTAACTTTTTGTGATTTCTAGAAAGAGTATGAATTGTTCTGCCGACTCAAAATGTTCAGTTTTTCCTCATAGACACAGGGCGAGTGGGTCCTTCCTTTTGATATGGGGAGCCGGCTCAGCCTTGTGAAAGGGTATGAATCATATCTTAAAGATGGTGGAAAAAATTATTAGTTGAGTCTGTCGACAGTCGATTTCAATTCGACCGTAATCGCTGCAAGGTCCTGAAGCGCTTTGGATGATTCCAGCATTCCAGAAGAAGTATTGCTTATTCCACGGGTAATTTCCATGGTAGAGCGACTGACCTGTTCTGTTGTGGCAGACTGCTGCTCAGAAGCAGAAGCAATTCCTTCCACTTCACCGCGTAAGCTTTGCACAAGCTCAACAATTGATGACAAGGCTGAACCTGATTCATCAGCGCGTCCGGTTGCGCGAGCTATGGCATCTTGTGCGCTTGTCATGCTCTTCATATTCAGGTCAGTAGCTTGCTGAATATTCCGGATGTTTTCACCAACTTCACGAGTCGCATCCATGGTTTTTTCCGCAAGTTTACGTACTTCATCAGCCACAACGGCGAATCCTCGGCCTGCATCTCCAGCCCTGGCTGCCTCAATGGCAGCATTCAGTGCCAGAAGATTTGTCTGGTCGGCGATGTCCGTAATCATGTTCATTACGCCACCAATTGCTTGTGACTGCTGGGAAAGCTCAGACATGTTATGTGAAAGTTCTTGAGAAATAGCCTGCACTTCATTGATGGCTTGTACAGCCTGAAGGACAATATCAGCACCACCTCGTGCGGTTTCACCGGCTTGCCCTGCATGTTCGCTGGCAGATCCTGCATTTTTGGCCACTTCGCGAATTGTTGCATTCATTTCTTCCATGGCTGTGGCGGTTTCACTTATTTGTTGTTGCTGTTCCTCAGCATTGCGGCTGACCTGTTCAACCTGCACCGAAAGCTCTTCTGTGGTACTTGCGACGCGATCCATGATTTGCACTGCTTCTTGCGCTACTTCATTCATGATGTTGTTCTTGGTTACTACCTCGGTGACATCAGTAAATATTTCGATGCCGGCAACAAGATTATCATCCAGATCTCTTACAGGGATGGCAGCCATACGTTGGTGTGACACGTTGGCATTGGCATGAACGGAGGCGATTTCTTCAAAGTTATTACTGTTGGCAATGGCCTTGTCGCATAGGCAGTTTCCATTCTCGCATAGCGTTGTTTTAAATAACGAAGAGCATTTTGAGTTCCAATGTTGCTGCCGTTTGTTCCCGTTACGTTATACGCCACTTTATTCATATAAAGTGGTATGTGGTCTCGTGATACAACCATGATTCCGGTTGGCAACGTGTCTAACATGCTGAGAAATCTGCTAATAATGAGATTGGTGTTGACGATGATGTGCTTCCATCTTCCATCTACATGGCTTTCATTTCCAAGTGCATCTGAGAGCTTACCGGACGCAATGTTGCGAACCATCATGTCCTGTTCATCGGTGAGCTTTTGGATTGTTTCGGGAATTTTGCGCATGGCTTGAGCTAAGACAGCGATTTCATGGCCACGGTTTCTTTCCAGCAAAGACACATCTGTTTCGCGACCTTCAGCAATATTCTGTAAGGCCTCTACAGCGCTTCCAAGCGGGTGGCTGACTATAGAGCGAATCGCGAAGAATGCTACTGCGCACAGCACAACTAACACTACACTAGTCTGCAATGCTGTTAACTGGACAAAATCTACAAGATGCTGACGGATGAAACGATCAGTTATGTATACTGTAACTTTTCCAATTTTTTTTTCATTTTTTAAGATATCACGAGAAATTGATTTCCAGGAAGTATCCTTAAGTTTCTGGATGGCCTCAGGAGTTACAGCGATGCTGTTCCACGCCTCATCTCGTGTTTGTCCGCGTACAAACGTAGATTTTCCCAGAATATCAGCCATGTTTAGGTCGTTCAGAACAATTCCTGCGATATCCTTTTGCGCCATTTCCCCTGCAAGCATTCGTGAGTAGCTTGAAATCCCATAGTTGGCGATTGGAGTGGCTAGGTCATTTGATAATTTCTCAGTAACCATGACAGCTTTTTTGTTCAAATCAGACAATCGAGTTGTTTGCTCCTGACTGTATACAACGTACCCCTGTATCAGCATGACGAGAGCAATACTGAAAGCAATAATAACACCGAAGTATGTACTAATTCGAAGTCTCATCTCTAATTCCCTTTTTATCTAGAAGCTTGCACGGCTTTTTCGACGAGTTCTTTTCCTTTTTGCGTATTGCCGTTACCAATAACGGAATAAAACTTCTTCCAGACGGGCTGGGATCGTTTGATCCATTCGGATTTGTCAGGCACTTCAACAATAGTAATACCGTGATGCTCACAGGTGCTGCGCAGTCTTTCTTGCGCTTCAACGGCTTTTTTCCATTCGACTTCCACGCATTCGTTAGCGGCGCGGGTTAATGTTTCTTGTTCATGAGAGGAAAGACTTTGAAAAAAATTTTCATTGATTAATACAGGGCCGGTCCAAAGAATAGGCCCATTTTCTGTGATGTACTTTTGTCTGGCATTCCAGAATTTCATTCCTGCAACGATGCCAAATGGGTTTTCCTGTCCATCCACTGTCCCATTTTTTAGAGCTTCTGTGGTTTCTGACCATTTAACTGGCACAACCTCAGCACCAAAAAGTCTGTAAGTGTACAGCATAATGGGGTTCATGGGGGTACGGATTTTTAATCCTGCAAGGTCAGCGGGGGTGGCGACAGGCTTTTGGGAGTTAGAAAGATGTCGGTAACCACCAATAATCCAGGCGAGAGCGCGCATATTGGCCTGCTGGGAGAGCTTTTCATTTAGTTGTTTCTTCGCAAAGTCACTTCTGAAAAACTTGTAGGCGTGGTCAACGGTGGGAAATATGTAGGGAAGGCTGAAGAGCCCAACAGAACTGGCTTTTGACATTACATTGTTTACAGCCACCAATGTTAGGTGAGGAACCCCAGTTCCTTCTGACACTGCCGTTACAGCGTCTTCTTCCCCTCCAAGAGGAGAGTGGCCTGGCTTTCCCTTGTAGAATAGTCTGATAGTCAATGAACCATCAGAGTAGTTTTTTACTTTGGCTGCAAAGTCCTTTGCGAACTGAACGTTTAGGGAGTCCTTTGGGTACTCCAGAGACATTCTAAGTTCTTTAGCGTGCAACTCCCCCGAAGAAAGTAGAAACAACAGCAAGAAAAAAAATAGCTGTCTTTTCCTAAAACACATATAACCTCCAATTTACGAACTTAGTGTGTCTTTTCCAAGTCTGTACCGATAGCAATTAGCGAACGTTGGCTTATTGAAAGACAGGACGTTGGTTAATATCTAGGAATAGAATATAGACAACACTTGTGCTCAAAGAGTGACAGCATGTCGTTTCATTACTACATGCTGAATTCTTTTATGGAAGAAAGGGGGATGGAGAAGGGGGAGTTAAGATAGACCAAAACGCATAGCATAGTGAATCAATTCGGATAAAGAGGAGAAGCCAAGTTTTTTCATGATTCTAGTTCGATAGGTGCTTGCAGTGTTAGCCGAGATTCCGAGATGTTCAGCAACTTCCTTTATTTTGCGGCCTTGAACTAGCAGCATGAATACCTGATATTCTCGCGATGAAAGGTGTGCAGGAGTGGGCTCACTATTTCCTTCAGACTCTGGTTTCAGTCCGGTATCATTTATATAGCATGAGAATTCATCATTGCACCGCTCAAGGAGGCCGCGGATTGCTTCGGCTTTGGAAAAACCAGATTCGACACTGTTTTTTAAACCACTTAGGTCATGTTTTAAAGCAGTTAAGCCTGCTTCAAGTTGAATATAGGAATCCGCAAATGTCTTTTTGAGTTGGCGATCATTTGAAATGTCACGGGCAATACTTATTAGGATTTTCTCGCCATCAGATCTTGTAATGGCAACTCTTTTTCTTGAAAGAAGTCTCTTTTCACCACTTTTGTGTGAGATGAATTCTTCATTGGCTGTTTCCTTATCTGTGGCCATGGCTAGGTCATCTTGTTTCCAGAAAACATCAGCTTCTTCTTTTGGGAAAAAGTCATAATCGTTTTTTCCTAATAATTCCTCACGAGAGCGACCTATGAGATTGCAAAAGGCGCTGTTAACTGCAACCCAAATATGATCTTTAGTTTTGACAGTCAGCGGGTCTGGCAAAGTATCAATGATCTCATTTAGGAAATCATTTTGCTTTCGTAGCTCTGATTCAAAATATTTGATGCTCGATATTTCAGTGTAGAATCCGTAAAAGCAACTCGCTTCACCATTTTCATCAAAAACACCGTCCCATTCTGCTGTTACCAGCTTTAGCTCTTGGTTCATTGTTCTTATTTCAAATGTCCCTCTCCATTTTTTTCCTGCGATCGCCTGTGGGATGGCCTTGTTAAGTATGGTATCCGTTGACTCAGGACTGAAATGTTTTGACCAGTCGTCTTGTTTCCAGATTTCATGTGTTGTACCAAAAAGCTTAAAGAATGCTGGGTTGGCATATATTGGGGTAAACTTTGCGTCACGGATTACAAATGCGGTATCCTTATTTTCAAAGATACTTTGAAAGACATTTATAAGATTTTTTTCTTGATAGTTGGGAAAGATATTCATCATGCGTCCATTTGTGTTGGATTTTAATTCTGAATTTGTCTTTTTGTGTTTCATAGTGCCACCCTACTGTTTAAACATGCTAGTTTTGTTTCTAGGGTGTTCACTGTAATTAATGAAAGAGTGTGATGTCATCAAAAAAAGCAGGCTCCCATTAAAAGGCGCATAGGGGACTGGGAGCCTGCCGTGTGCTTCTCTATGGTAAAGAGCTTAAGATCTTCAACGGCTGTTCAGAACTCATAGCAATAGTAGAATGGTCGAATAGGCATTTGGTTGAGAACTGTACTTACGTCAACAGATGTGGATGTCGAAGTCTTGATCACTCTTGTATATGAGAAGCTGGGGGAAACCTACGTTATTAGGGGGGGCGTCAGTTAGGTTTTGCTTGGTGTATATAAGGTCTGAGATATGATCACAATCTTTGTCCATGAAGCTTTACGGGGTATAGTTACATTACTACATAACATTTTCGTGATGACAATTTTGATGGTGTAATTTCGTTGTCAATTCTTTAGCAAATATTTTCATTGCGGACTTTGCATGTCTGAATCGGGAAAAATAATCTAGAAACTGCCATGGCTTCTCATTTTCAGCATAAACAATTGCATAGAGCTGCGTGTTTGTTGATGCGTCACGCACGTCCAATTCGATGATAACTCCACCATCTTGCCAAGGGGCACAAAATTGCTTTGGCTGGTTATGCTTCTTTTGCGTCAAAAAAGCCCCTTTCGCAAGAAATTACAAAAATGTAAAAAAGTTTTTGCTAAGACTCTATAATCAAGTATTTGATTCAATTTATGGTAATTTGGGGTTTTGATGATTTGGAAAAAATTTATATTTCAACTTATTAATTGATATTGTTAAATTTATTATTATTTTCAAAGACAGGGTAAATTATTTCTAACGGAGCAAAAATAGAAAAAATTGTTAAGACAACAGTCAAATTGTTTCTTTATTTTTCGAGAAAAAGAATATTTTTAAAAAATAAAAATGAAAAAAACTGCTAGAAAATATCAAAATAACAAAATTGTAAAAAATGGGTTGTCTTTTTAAAATAAAAACATAAAAAGTTTGAAGGATATTTTTTTAACATTCTAATTTTGTTTTATAAGTTTTTATATGGGTCAGTATGTGCATTGATGAGCTTATGCGCTCACAAATACATATACTTAAATTTTCAGCATTACTTGCGATTTGCGAAACCATGGAGCAGGCACTAGATCTTGAAGCTGCTCTTGATGGAGTACTCTGTATGCTTTCTGAAAAATTAAGTATGCAGCGGGCAACAGTAACCTTATACGACCCCGAAATTCAGCAGTTAGCCATTAATGCATCGTATGGCTTAACTTTGGAGGAAAAAAAGCGTGGTGTGTATCGTCTTGACGAAGGCGTTACCGGAAAAATTTTTAGATCAAGTGAACCATTTTATGTGCCTGATATCAGCAATAACCCGCTTTTTTTAGATAAAACAGGTGCACGAAAACTCCAACGACGAATGACATCCTTCATTGGTGTACCAATTGTTTTACATGGAGATCCCATTGGGGTTCTAAATGTGGATAGAGTTTTTGATGATCATATCTCTATTGAAGAAGATATAGATTTTTTGAAAATCGTAGCCACCCTTATTGGGCAATTTTTGAGCCTTAATAAAAAGGTTATGGAGCGTGAAGCTGTCTTTAAACGTGAGAATGCTTCCTTACGTTACCAAATTTCTCAGCAGAATAAGGGATTATTTATCGTCGGCAAAAGTCCTGCCATGATGGAAGTGCAGAGACAGATGGAGAGGGTTTCCCCGACTCGGGCAACCGTACTACTTCTTGGTGAGTCTGGTGTTGGTAAGACGTTAATAGCTCGTATAATTCATGATCTTTCTGATCGAAAAGGGCATCCGTTTGTGAAGATAAATTGTGCATCCATTCCTGAAAATTTATTGGAAGCAGAATTTTTTGGGTATGAGAAAGGTGCTTTTACCGGTGCAACATCAAGTCGCCAAGGCCGTTTTGAAGAGGCTAATTACGGAACCATATTTATGGATGAAATAGGAGAACTTCCGTTAAATTTACAGGCAAAATTGCTACGAGTGCTTCAGGAAAAAGAGTTTGAGCGACTTGGCTCTAACAAAACCCGTACAGTCGATATTCGTATTATTGCGGCAACGAACAAAGATCTTGGAAAGCTTGTGGAGCAGAATGAATTTCGCCTAGATTTGTATTATCGACTTAATATCTTTCCCATAATGATCCCAGCTCTCTGCGAACGTAGGGAAGATGTGACAGGTTTATTGAATCATTTTTTACGAAAAGCAGCGAATAATTACGGGCGTACTGTTTCACTCACTGCCGGTGCTTTGGATGCCCTTATCCAGTACGATTGGCCGGGTAACGTGCGTGAAATGGAAAACCTTATTGAACGCCTCGTAATTATGTCAGACTCTGATTACATTTCATTTGAATTTATTGCGCCTTTTTTGGCTTCACCTGTGGTTACTAGTGAAACGGGTGTTGTTGATAGAGTTCATGTTTCACAACAAGTAGAGGCCAGTGCCCCCTTGCCCCCTCAGCATACTTCTCTACAAAAATTAGAACAGCATGAGATAATTCAGGCTTTAAGGAGTAATGACTGGATTCAATACAAGGCTGCTGCAAGTTTGGGGCTTACTGCCCGCCAAATGGGGTATCGGGTAAAGCGCTATCATTTAGAGGAAGTGATTGCTGTTGGAAAGGCTCGACTTCAGAAAAAGTAATATTATGGTGTTCGTCGTGGTATTAATGAATGTCGTTAGGGTATATACGTTAAACCTGATAAGTTATATATATGGGCGGTCTCGCAAGTGAAATTACGAAATTGAAAAGCCATCGCAACATAGAGGTTACCTCTATATGCGATGGCTTTTTATTTGATTTGTACTGTAAAGCTACGTTGAGATATTAGCCGCACGCTGAACCTGTTCCTTGACATCCACCTGCGATGCCGGAACGACGACCTTTTAACGACTCTATGTTGTCAGTGTGATACACCGCTTCAAGTCCATCCTGTATAAACCCATTTACTGTATGTGAAGAGATTCCATGTTCTTCTAAATAAGTTTTGGGGACTTCACCTATGGCTGCTGTTAATATTGTTCGGCAATCACTGAGAAGAAGTGCCAGCTCCTCCCAACGCTTTGGTCCGCAGGCTTTTGGTGGGACATTACGTTCTTCAACAAGGCTAAATTTTCCGTCTTCATCCTCACCCCAAATGTAGAATGACTTTGATTCCCCAAAATGCTGGTTAATAAGCAAACCTTCTCTTGAGGATATTGCTACGTAAGGACGGGGAGCTTCTTTCTGTTGAGGTTTGCTCTGTGAGCAGGACTGTAGTGTTCCACACAGTGCAGCCGACTGGTCGTTACAAAGTAGTCCGACGGCATCTGCGCGACACCGCTTGCAGTGTGTCATTTGTGCTATATATGGAGTCGCTGCTTTGCGGAGCGGGTTGATTAAACTATGTTTTGGCTCTGTAATTTCAGCAAAAAGCGTATCTGTTGTTGGTTTTAGCGGAATGATGTTTTGAATATCAGCACCAAGCTCAGATGCTACTTTTGCAACTTCTACAATATGTTCGTCGTTAATTCCCGGGATAACAATGGAGTTCACTTTTACGATGATATTGCGTTTCTTTAAACCCGCAATAGCCTCCAGCTGACGTTCCAGTAGTATGCTGGCTCCTTCTACTCCGTAGTGGATGGTGTTGCCGTCCTGTACCCATGAGTAAATTTTAGCACCAATTTCTGGATCTACAGCACTCATTGTAATGGTAACATGCGACACGCCCAACTCTGCAATGTCGTCAAGGTACGGTAGGATGCCCATACCGTTTGTGGAGAGACAGAAAAGAAGATGTGGATGTTTTTCGTTAAGCAGGCGCATTGTTTCGAGCACTTCTTCCGGATTAGCAAAAGGATCACCAGGACCGGCAATACCGGCAACTGTGATGCGCGGCTCTTTTTCTAAAACAGCATCAATGTACTCAGCGGCTTGAAATGGTTTAAGAATGCTGCTTGTTACGCCGGGGCGGGATTCATTAACACAGTCGTATTTTCTGTTACAGTAATTGCACTGGATATTACATTTAGGTGCTACCGGTAAATGAACTCTGCCGCAGCTTCCGGCTGTTTCTTTATTAAAGCATGGATGTTTTGTTGTATCTTTCATTGCAATGCACCTATGTATCTTGTTTTTAAAATCTATTTGGTAGTTATGTGTTGTAACTTTCTTATTTAAATAGATTTTTAATTATTACAGATAACCATATCCAACAGGGCTGTCGTTCTGCTTTTTTTCAATAAACGCGTTTATAATGCGGTCAAGCAGAGCAAGAGTACCTTCATACCCAATGTGCTTTATCCTTTGGCCGCCAAATCTGTCATGAATCGGAAAACCGACGCGGATCATGGGGATATTCCAAACTTTTGCGTATTGATATCCTTTGGAATGACCAATAAGAATGTCTGGTTTCAATTCATCTGCTCGCGCTGAAATGTCAAAAAAATCGACACCTTCATGTACTTCTGGCATGCATCTCGCTACATCTTTCGTGACAGCTTCTATGTGAGTTTCTAATTTTTTGTTGTGTGAACCTGTTCCTGCCAAAATGACATCGATGCCTATTTCAGCCAGAAATGAGCATAGTCCGACCACGAGATCTTCTTCTCCATATACGACGGCACGCTTCCCGAACACGTATTTGTGTCCATCAACGAAGGCGTCTACAAGCCTGCCACGTTGCATTTCGTACCGTTCGGGCATTGCTTTTCCTGATATGGCAGTAAGAGTATTAAAAAACGCGTCATTTTCACGTAACCCCATAGGTAGACCAATGCGATGGTTCGGAACCTTAAACCTGTCGCATAAATTGCTGCCGCCGGTTTTTTCAGGGAGACATCGACCGAATTCAATAGTTGCCTTAGCGCCGGACATTGTTTTGATCTCTGAAAGAGGGGTGCCCCCTGATGGAATTTTGGCGTAATCTTCCAGTGTGATCCCATCTAGCGTTTCTGAAATGTCAGGTAAGATTGTCGGCTTTACTTCAAAATCAGCGCAGATATCTTTCAGGTGCCGAATGTCTTCACAGGAAATCATGTTAGGAAGAATATTCACTGAATGTTTTTCTGGAGCCTTATCCAGACAGAGCTGTTCAGTTATGGAGTGAACAGCACCGTGCCAACCGTCGGTATGTGTTCCGCTATAGCTTGGTGTGGAAACGTGTACTATTTCAGGCAGTGGTAATTCTCCAAATTCATTCGTAAATTCGGAAATAAACATGGGAACGTTGTCGCCAATGGTTTCTGTAAGGCATGTTGTAGCGATACCAACCACTTTGGGTTCGTATTTAATCATTACGTTCAGAATGCCCTTTTTTAAATTGGGGCCACCGCCGTAGATAGCATTTTTTTCACCAAGAGCAGAAGAGGCGATGTCTATTGATTCACGAAAGTGGCTGATAATGTAGCGACGCATATATGTTGCGCACCCCTGAGAGCCATGCAGAAAAGGGATGCTGCCTTCCACTCCACGAAAAGCCATTGATGCGCCTAAAGGAGTGCACAGCTTACAAGCATTTGTGGTGGATACATAATTACTGGTGTTAGACATTGCCCGCCTCCTTTTTTACTTTATTGTTGTGGTTCGCACGCCGCGGAACAAAGTTCCATACAGGGCTCATTACTGAGGAATGCACTTCCTTTGCGAAATTCAACATCCCTTCGAAGCCGCCAAGCGCCTCTTTTCGTTCATGGTTATGGTCACAAAAGCCCACCCCAAGTTTGTATGCGATGGGACGTTCTTTGACGCCGCCCACAAATAGATCAACATTCTTTTCTTTGATAAAATCTGCCAGTTCGAGCGGGTTAGCATCGTCGACTAGGATGGTGTCCGGATCTGAAATTTCTGCCAGTTCTGCGTAGTCCTCTTTTGTGCCTGTTTGAGAACCGCACATTACTACCTTCATACCTAAATGGCGGAATGCTTTAACGAGTGAGAATGCCTTAAAAGATCCACCAACATACATGGCAACCTTTTTACCTTCCAAGTCCTTACGATAGCGGGCAAGCTCCGACATAAGTGCAGATAATTCTTCACGAACTAGGTTTTGTGTTTTTTCGACGATACTAGGGTCGGTATCTTTAAAGAAATCTGAGACTTGATACAAAGAGTCTGCCATGTCCTCGATGCCGATGTACGATACCCGTATGAATGGAGTTCCGTACTTTTCCTGCATCATTTTGGCTAAATCCAGAGTGGCACCTGAACACTGAACAAGGTTGAGTGACACCCCGTGGCAGCGACCGATGTCTTCTACGCGCCCGTCACCGGTGATGTTGGCGACGACAGTAATTCCCATTCGTTCAAAATATTTTCTGATAATCCAAATCTCGCCAGCCAAGTTGAAGTCACCAAGAATATTAACTGATAGTTTTGGAATGTCAGAAATGTCCTGAGTCCCAACAAGCTTGAACATGGCTTTGCAGGCTGCAAGATATCCAGCACGCTTGTTGCCTTTAAATCCTTCAGACATAACGGGCAAAACAGGGATACCTTTTTTCAGGCTCATGGCTTTACAAACAGCTTCTAAGTCATCGCCAATGATACCGACAATGCATGTTGAATAAACAAAAGCAGCTTTTGGATTGTGCCTGTCTATAAGCTCATCAAGAGCCGCAGTGAGTTTTTTTTCACCGCCGAAAACAACATCAAGCTCTTGTAGATCTGTTGAAAACGAGAGTCTGTGGAGTTCCGGACCACTCGACAGTGCTCCGCGAATATCCCACGTATAAACTGCACAGCCGATTGGGCCATGAACAAGGTGCAATGCATCAGCAATGGGGTAGAGCACAACTCTTGATCCGCAGAAGACGCATGCTCGCTGGCTTACAGCTCCGGCAAGGGATTCTTTGTTACATGCTATTTCAACAGGATTGCCATGACCTGTACGATGAATCTGGTCTCTTCTTTCTTCTAAAATGGCTTCACTCACTGTATTCCCCTTAGTTGATACACTCGAAAAATCACATCTTGTATGTTTAGGTTAGTGGTGTTTTGAGAGGCACACTAACTGCGTTTTGTTCCAGTCTCTTGCTTCATAGAAGCCTAAGGCCGTTGCATTGGTTGCATCAGCTAAAAGCTGAGAGCGTTTTGCTCTGTGTTTTTGAGCAAAACTGTTAATGCCCTGTAAAAGTAATGTTCCAATTCCAACATGTTGGTAATGGGGGTGCACAACGACATCTTCAACAAGTAGGGAGAAGCCACCTTCTGCTGTTGAAACAAGCAATTGTCCTGTGCACATCCCCACATTTTTATTGTTCAACTCTGCCACAAGGACGCATGATGAAGGTGAATGTAGCAGGAGTGTTAATCCGTTTTGCTGTTTCACCGCATCGCTTTTAAAGTCGGCTTCAATGGTGAACAATATTCGTAGCAGGTCACACAGCTGAGGAATATCGTCTTCGGTTGCTTCGCGTATGGTTACATGTGGCAGGTTCATTTTTTATGATTCCATCAGATATTCTTCGCACGGGTTGCCGTCTTCGAGAGAGTCCAAAATTGCGTCAATTGCTTCTTCAGAATCTACGCCTTTGTACCACCAATTTTCTGGTTGAATAACCATGACAGGACCGGCTTCACATTGTTTTAGGCATGTAGTTGCAACAACGAGAGCGTCTAGTCCCCTGTCGAGAGTTTCTTCTTCAATATACTGCAGAAACCCTTCGGTTTGTTTGTGACAAATACCCTTTGGACTGCCCGCAGCGCGGAAGCTTTGGCAGCAGATCAGCATTCTTTCGGGAGTAGCCATTGCATAATCCTCTTTCTCGTAATTTTGAGAACGTATCCTGCACCACATATGTGTGTGCAGGGTACATTCGTTTTGTGTGACGTTACAGAACCAGCTCGAAGGTTTCCTGAGGAGCGTCACGGTCTTTGCGGGCTAATAGAAGATCGAGAATTTTTTCTAATAAGCGCAGCCCGCCTTTATAACCGACTGTCGGAAAATACTGATGACCCTGTCTGTCCAGAATCGGGAATCCCCAGCGAAGGAACGGGGTGTCTTCGTCGCGAGCCATGTACTTGCCGTAGGTATTGCCAATAATAAGATCTACAGGCTTATTCTTCATCCATTGGTGCATGAGAAACATGTCACCTTTTGCCTTAACTTTGACTTCAAATGGCATGTCGGCTGTGATGGCCTTAATTCGTTTTTCGAATTTTTTCCCGGGTGTGCCTGTCACAACATATGCTGGGTACATATCAATGGAGCGAAGGAATTCGCACATTGAAATTACCTGATCAGGATCGCCGAAAATGGCTACACGCTTCCCGTAGAAGTACTGGTGCATGTCCGAAATTAAATCCACAAGCTGGCCACGTTCTGTGGTGATGGATTCTGGAATGCTTGCACCGGCAATGGTACGTAACGTATCAATAAAACGATCTGTAGCGGACAATCCGAAAGGCATGTCCAAGACAGAACAAGGCACTTTGCGTTTTGCATCCAACCAGCGTGCAGCATCGGCCGAGCACCATTCACCAAGGGCAAGGGTTCCTGTTGCCTGTCCGGTTTCTTTAAGTTCCTTTACAGTGACACCACCATTTGGGAACATGTGGTATTCGCCAGTAAGAGGTGCATTAAGAACTCCGGAGGTGTCCGGAAACAGTGTGATATCAACGCCGATGAGTGTTGCAAGGCGTTTAATTTCTTCCATGTCACTAGGTTCGACCCAGCCTGGAATGATGTTCACTTTGCCGTTCTTTTTGTCTGTTTCTTCTGCAAGCTGCGCCATAGCCTTAACCATGTTGCTAAAGCCTGTGACGTGAGAGCCGACATAACTTGGTGTTGGAGCACCGATAATGGTTTTACCTTCGGGCACTTTGCCTTCGGAAATGGCTTTGGTTGCAATCTGTTTAAGATCGTCCCCAATGGTTTCAGACAGACAAGTGGTGTGCACTGCGATTACTTCAGGATCGTACACAGTGAAGATGTTGTTGATGGCCTGAAGTAAGTTTGCCTGACCGCCAAAAACTGATGCACCTTCTGTAAAAGAGCTTGTGGCTGCAGAAATAGGCTCTTTGTAATGGCGGGTCAGTGTGGAACGGTGATAGGAACAACACCCCTGCGAACCGTGACTATGTGGAAGGCAGCCTTTAATACCAAGCGCGGCATACATTGCACCAATAGGCTGACATGTTTTTGCGGGGTTAATAGTCAGAGACTTACGCTCTGCTACCTCTGTAGGTGTATGTCTGAGTAACATTCTATTTCTCCCTGCTTATTCCCATACGAACGTAGCGGTTAGTTCCGGATTTTCCTGCCAAGGCGCTTTCATGTAACTCCAAACCTTGCTGTTCACTAAGCGGTCGATTTCTTCATAGAAGTTTACGGCGCCTTTAAAACCGGCATACGGTCCGCCTGAGTCGTAGCTGTGCAGCTGCTTCATCGGGATGCCAAGCTTCTGGATGGAGAACTTCTCTTTGATGCCGGCACAAAATAGATCCGGTTTTAAGAGCTCAACAAGCTTTTCCGCCTCATACTGGTTAAGGTCATCAATAATGATTGAACCTTTGTCCAAGTCTGGATTGAGTCCGTCGTAATGCCGGAATTTGAATCCTGCATCTTCAAGAGATTTAAACTCTTCAGAAGTTTTTCGTGCCTTGTATTCGTCTGCCGAAGGCTTGATTTCCAGCTCCTCAATGTTGCGGGAGTCAGCATCAATTTTGATGTTTGGAATTACTTGTCTGCCTTCATAGTCATCTCTATGACCAAACTCGTATCCGGCAGAAATTGTTTTCATACCCAGTTCGGCAAAAAGGTCGTTGTAATGGTGAGCGCGGGAGCCACCGACGAACAGCATTGCTGTTTTGCCTTTGGTACGTTCTTTCACATCATTAATGACAGCTTCAATTTCAGGCATTTCTTCTGCAATAACGTCGTTAACTTTCTTCACTAGTTCGGGATTGCCAAAGTATTTTGCGATGTTTCTTAGTGAATCGGCTGTACTTTTTGCGCCGATGAAGTTCACTTTAATCCACGGAATCCCGTATTTAGTTTCCAGCATGTCCGCCACATAGTTGATGGAGCGGTGGCACATTACACAGCTGAGGTCTGCGTGCTGGGCTGATGCAAATTGGTCGTACGTGGAGTTACCGGAAAATGTTGCGATGTTTGTAATGCCGCACTTCTTGAGAAGTCTGTCGATTTCAAAACCATCACCGCCGATGTTGTATTCACCGAGAAGGTTGATTTTGTATTTGCCTTCTTTAGGCTTTTTGTTTTCACCAACGAGGTGTGTGAAAACCTGGTTGTTCGCAATATGGTGACCGGCGGACTGCGATACCCCTTTGTACCCTTCACAGGAAAAGCCGAAGACGTTACAGTCGCCGAATTTTTCTTTCATCTTGCGAGAAACAGCATGAACATCATCACCGATAAGTCCGACGGGACAGGTGGAGAAGATGCAGATGGCTTTGGGATGGAAAAGATCGTAGGCTTCCTGAATGGCAGCCTCTAGTTTTTTTTCACCACCAAAAATGATGTCCTGATCCTGCATGTCTGTTGAAAAACAGTAAGGAATGTAGTTGTCACCATCAGCGCCGGGATCTGTCTGGTTGCGTCGTGTTAACCATGAATAGAATCCGCAACCGATAGGGCCGTGAGTAATATTTACGATGTCACGGGTAGGCCCCATAATAACGCCTTTACAACCCGCGTAGGTACAACCGCGCATGGTGATAATGCCGGGGATAGTACGAACGTTAGCAACAATTTCCGGCGGTGCTTCACATTCGGTTGCTTCGTTGATCATTATCTGTTTGGCGCGTTTTCGGGCAACTTTTGGAGGGTACTTTTTAAGAAGTTCCTCTTTAAGGTCTGTAGGTTCCCACTGCACCAATTTTGGTTTGATACTCATTTTAGTCTCCTTGGTGCTTACGCTATGGATTTTTCGCCATGTTCGCCTGACCTGACACGGACAGCGTCATTAACAGGGCAGACAAAAACTTTGCCATCGCCGGGTTTACCTGTCTGGTTGGTAGCAATAATGGTTTTAACTATGGCGTCTACTTCAACGTCTTGAACGACTGCTACCAGAACTCGTTTAGGGTAGAGTTTGCCTTTTTCGCCGAGCACGGCTGCGGCTTCCTCGTATCCCTCTTCCATGCCGGCCAGAACTTTTTTGTTAACGAAGCCTTTGCCTCTGCCCTGAGCCTCGAATGCGTAGAATGCATCCACACCAAGCTCTGTAAGAGCTTTTTTGGTGCGGTTCATCATGTCCATACGCAGAATTGCGGTAATCTCTTTCATGCGACTAGCCCTCCGCTGCAGGAGAAGCTTCTTTGATACCAGAACTGATCGTGTAGACGTCTTCAACTGCTGTAACGAATATTTTGCCATCGCCGAATGCGCCTTTTTTACCAGAGCGCGCTGCGTCCATAATGGTTTCGATCAGATCATCTTTGTCTTCAGCTTTGACAACGCAAAGCAGCATGACTTTAGGCAGCTCGTCATAGGTTACTTCACCAATTTTAATGCCCCGCTGTTTACCGCGCCCTGCAACGGAGAATTTTGTTACCGCAGGGAAGCCCTTATCCATAAGCTCCTTGAGCACTTCGTCCACTTTTTCAGGGCGAACAATCGCTTTAACCATAATCATCATATCTTTCTCCCCATGCAGTTTATGCATTGTGCAATGCAGTTGATTGAAGACCAGTTTGTTGTGCTTGTGGTGCGAAGTTGGCGGCTAACTGATTTCCATAAGGCCAAAGTCGACGAGCAGGCTCTCCAATTCTTCAATCTCTAAAGGAGTAGGGATGACAAACATTTCGTTTTTATCAATGGCATCAGACAGGCCACGGTATGCATCTGCCTGCGGTACGGTGTCGTTCCATTCGAGAACTGTTTTTCTGTTGATTTCTGCACGCTGCACGTCGTTGTCACGCGGAACGAAATAAATCATCTGTGTTCCAAGTTTGCGTGCGAATTCTTCAATCATCTCTTTTTCGTTATCAACATTACGAGAGTTACAAATGAGACCGCCAAGGCGAACGCCACCGGACTGGGCGTATTTCATGACACCTTTGCAAATGTTGTTTGCTGCATACATAGCCATCATTTCGCCAGAACAGACGATGTAGATTTCTTCGGCTTTGCCATCTCGAATAGGCATTGCGAAACCGCCACATACAACGTCGCCAAGAACATCATAGAAAACGTAATCAAGGTTTTCAGATTCTTCATAAGCACCAAGGTTCTCGAGCATGTTGATGGAGGTAATGATCCCGCGGCCTGCGCAACCAACACCCGGTTCAGGGCCACCAGATTCTACGCACCATGTGCCGCCGAACCCGCCTTTACGAATGTCCTCCAATTCCACATCTTCGCCTTCTTCACGAAGCGTATCCAACACGGATTTCTGCTGTAGGCCACCGAGCAAAAGGCGAGTGGAATCTGCTTTAGGGTCACAGCCAACAACCATTACTTTACGTCCCATCATGGAAAGCCCTGCTACCGTGTTCTGGGTAGTAGTGGATTTACCAATGCCGCCTTTGCCGTAGATTGCTACTTTTCTCATTTTAATCTCCAAGTCTGTTAGGGGCCTGTTTCAACTATGTGCTCTATAAAGCGAAAGATGTGCCAAATGAGTTTGGTGAGGTTAAAATGTTTAAAAACAATATGTTAAGATGTGTTGATTGTTTTTTTGTTCGTAAGGTTGGATATGTAGGAAGCTACAAAAATGTCTTTAAAAATGTAGGAAGCTACAAAAAGGTATGCAAAATGAGGGAGGATATATCTATAGATGGCCAATAAGTCATATGAGCAGCTGTACTATCTATGTTGGCACTATTAATGCTTATGTTGAGTGATAGTGTTGTTTCTATCTAGCGTAACAATAAATGTACTTAGTATCTTTATAGAGGGAGGTTCTATGTTGTTAGATACTACTTTAAGAGAGGGGGCTCAGCTTTTTGGTGCCTATTTTAATAGTGATACACGGAAAAAAATATTCTCTGGCTTAATACAGGTCGGTGTAGATGAAATAGAGCTGGGATGGATAGGGCAAAGTGGTTTGGAGGATTTAGTAGCGTACGCTCGAAAGAAAAAAGTATCTGCAAAGCTGAGCGTTTGGTCGCCGTGCAGAGAGGCAGACATCCGTAGAGCTGCGCAGTTGCCGGTCGATCGAGTGAACATTGGTGTTCCATCATCTGATCTGCATATCGAAAAAAGATTATCCACTCAGCGAGAGGCGTTAATAGAATCTCTTGCAGAACATATTGAAATCGCAAAAGAGTGTGGCGTTTCTTATATTTCCGTCGGACTTGAAGACGTGTCGAGAGCTGACGAATTGTTTGTTTTACGCATGGCGTTAGTTGCAGAGAAACACGGAGCATCTCGCGTACGGCTTGCAGATTCTTTGGGGCAGTTAACCCCGCTTGCTATGGTGAAATTGATTAGCAGATTTCGTGAGGCACTCAATGTAGATATAGCAGTTCATTGTCATGACGATTTTGGCATGGCTACGGCAAATTCGATAACCGCTCTACAGAGTGGCGCAGAATATGCTGATGTAAGCATTTTGGGTGTGGGCGAGCGTTCGGGAATAGCTGCAACAGAAGAGTTGGCGGCCTATTTAGCATTAAAGCAAGATATGACAGAGTATGCACCGCGGGTACTTAAAGGCCTGTGTGAATTTGTGGCTTCTGTTGCGCACATTGCGATTCCTCGCACAAAGCCCATTGTGGGAAAAGATATTTTTGCTTGTGAATCAGGTTTGCATGTGCACGCGCTGAGCAAATCACCTGATTTATTTGAACCATATGATCCAGAGGACGTGGGCATTTCAAGAAAGATAAGGGTTGGAAGTAAGAGCGGCAGAAGTGCTGTTTTGATAGCTCTTAATGAGTACGGGCTGGTAGCTGACGATGGGGATCTTGCTCAAAGAGATATTGAAGAGGTGACGAAAGCTGTGAGTCAATTGTCCTGCAAGTTGGAACGCCCGTTGACTGAAAATGAAGTTGGAGGTGTGTGGAAAGGGATTATGCGTCGTGCAAAAAATCCTGTAACGGTTGCCTGTTAGACAAAAATAAAAATGAAAATCTGATGAGGTTAATTCTAATGCTAAAACAAGTTCTTACTTATAACACAATCTGTATGTTGATCTTAATTGCTACGGTGCATTTAAATGCAGCGGAAAGAAGAGATAATATTTCCATAGCTTGTTCAGCTAACTTCACAGATACACTAAAAAAATTAACCACAGAATATGAGAAGACTGGGGCAGAAGTAATGTGTGTCTTTGGCGCAACAGGGATATTGTACGGACAAATCATAAATGGTGCGTCGTATGATCTTTTCTTAGCAGCGGATGAAAAGCGTCCTGCCATGTTGTTCGATAAAAATCTTGCGTTGGAACCAAAAATTTATGCCAAGGGCACTGCGGTATTATGGTCTATGAATAATGAATTGAAGGGATTGCCTACATGGGAAGATGTGCTTGTTTCTCACGACCTGATGCATTTAGGGATTTCGAATCCTAAAACCGCCCCGTATGGAACAACTGCGGAAGCCTCGTTGCGAGCTGCAGGTTTGTATTCAAAAGTTGAGTCGAAAATTGCTTTTGGAAAAAGTGTCGGCACGGCATTTCAGTATGGGTATACCGGTGTAGCAGACGCAACATTTATTGCATTGTCCCAAGCTCTTTCAGAAAAAGGAATGCAGGGAGCATATTGGGATATTCCAAATTCGGCGAAAATCAATCAGGCTGCATGTGTCATCCGGTCTGGCAATGTCGAAGGTGCTCAAAAGTTTCTTGAATGGATTAAAGGCAAAGAGGCTCGTTCTATCTTAAGGCGGTACGGTTATGAGTAATGAAGATATTAGTGCCTTATGGGTAACGTTCAAGCTTGCAACAATTGTTATGATTGTGTTGCTGATGGTATGTGTGCCTATTGCATACTTGCTGGCAAAAGGCAGGTTTCGGGGAAAGCGTTATGTTCAGGCTGCCTGTAACTTGCCAATGGTATTGCCTCCGACCGTCCTAGGCTTCGGGCTTTTGTTTGTAATGGGGCCTTATTCTGTAATTGGTAGTTTTTGGAAATCGTTAACAGGCTCTTCTTTAACATTCTCTTTTTTCGGACTTGTTCTTGGTTCGTTGTTGTATAGCTTGCCATTTGGGATTTTACCCATGCAAGCAGCTTTCGAAAAAATTGATGATGATCTCATTGAAGCAGGACGTGCTCTAGGACTCTCTAACCTCCAAACATTCTTTTACGTTGTGCTTCCTAATAGTCGCGGTGGGATTGCCGCGTCTGCGGCGCTTGTTTTTGCTCATACCGTGGGGGAATTTGGTGTTGCGCTGATGATTGGTGGCTCCATTCCTCATAAAACTCGCGTGATATCAATCGCTATTTTTGAGCATACAGAAAGCATTAACTATGAGGCGGCAGCTATACTTTCTTTGGTCTTACTTATGGTCAGTTATATCGCATTAGTTTTCATAGGGAAAAGTTCAACAGGTGAGGTCGTGAGGCATGTGGGGGCTCGCAATAACAATGCTAAAAAAAAGGAGTTTCCTTATGGTGCCGTGCAAACCGTATGCATCAGAACTTTCGACTAGTGAAAATGTTGAATTATACGAAAACGGAAGCGTTGCAGCGTGTTCGATTGTCGCTCCGTGTATCGTTGAAACGCAGGCAGGAAATCTTACTCCTCAATACTCAACAGATGATTTGCGCAAGAAAACTCTTCAGGCGGTATCATTTTATCGGAGTGGTGCATTGCGGTCTTTGCCGTTAGAGAAGCAGAGTCCTGTACTCACTCCGATTGGTGAGATTGCTGCTGAGCTAGTCACTTTTTATGAGAGTGGTGCAGTTAAAAGGGTGTTTCCCCTTAATGGAAAACTTTCCGGTTATTGGGGAGAAGAGGACGAGATGTCTCTTTCGGAGGAACTTACTTTAGCGATAGCAGGGAGTAGTCTAACTGCAAGATGCATCAACGTTAGTTTTTATGAGCATGGAAACGTTGAAAGCATTACACTTTGGCCTAAGGAAAATGTCGTATTAACGCCCCCTGCTGGAGAAATGCAAATACGTACAGGGATAAAATTTAGCCGAACTGGCAAAATTCTTTCCGTCGAACCTGCCGTTCCTACAGAAGTAAAAACACCAATTGGAAAAGTAACGGCATACGATAATGATGCTGTTGGGATTATAGGTGACAATAACTCGTTAGTCTTTTCTGAAAATGGAGAACTTCGCAGCATTACAACTATGCATACAAAAGTGGTTGTTACGGACGGTAAGGGCAATAAAAAAGAAGTGTGCCCTGCAATGCGCGATAGTTTATGCGGAAACGAAGATGAAGAGCGTGTTCCTATGGTGATAGATTTTTTACCGGAAGGAATACGAGTAGTAACCGAGCCGGGTGGCTCGTCATATAGTTATAGCTATGCTCAGTACGATATTAAATCGCAAACATATCATTCTGAGCTAGAAACAACTTTGGGTTCTGCAAGTTTCTGCTCTTTGTAATTCTATCGGTAAACAGTCTTATTATTCGGCATGGTTGAAACTAATCCTTTTTTGAACGGATGGGACGATGACTTCGATGCAGAATGTTATTTTTTCTGAAATTGGTATGGGTAACAAGTTGTTGGCAGGTGTAAGTTAGGTGTAAATTTCTATGATTTCCATGTCGCTGATGTTGCCTGTGCTTCTGTTGAAGCCTTGCCAATAAAGGAATAAGCAGTTTTTGTTAGATATTACACCTGCCTTTCACGCAGGCGACAGGGGGTCAAATCCCCTTGGGGACGCCAAGCAATTTAAGCTCTTACACGAAAGTGTAAGAGCTTTTTTTGTTTCTATCACATGAGGTGTAAGTGCACATCAGCTAACCACGTCTGATTTAGCCGAATTGGAGTTAACATAGTTTGATCCTGCTACAAACTTGTGGACACATAGTTAAGCCATTATCCTGATTGCTGTATCAGACTTACCAGAACAACCGGCCAAGGTAATTGTCGTTAGGCCGGCCAAGTTAATTGTCGGTGTGCCATGAAGGCAATTCAGTTTTGACTGTTTTGCCATGCTATACCAGTGATGAGAGTAGGCCTCTCGGTGTCGTCTATCAGGAGAAGATACCAAACCACCTTGAGCTGCATCCGTAAAGAGCGGTTGTGGTGAGCGTCATAGGAAAAGGCGGGGCAATGATCCCGTCAGGTATGTACGAAGGAGACGAACGCAAGTGAACCATCGAAGAAGTGTCGATAATTGATACTGATGTCAAAACCAAGGGCTCGACAATCCTTTGGGACAAGTCAGACGGACACCTGAGTTCTGGTCTGGTGGCATCCGGCATAGAGGTGGCGTGAACTTTGTTACAGGCGCTGGTATGGAACTTGGGAAGCTGTCGTTCCGATGTTAAGGGAGCCACTCAAGCAGAGAACCTGTGAGAGTCTGAGTACCGAAGCGGAACACAGTGGCGGAGTCATACATAGTAGTGGTGAAACTGCTGTAATAGTGGTGGAGCGAAGGTATGACCTTATTCAGCTAAAGGATGGTGACAACTGTGAAACAGGATGATTTTCATGCGGATGCTAAACCATTTGAAATCCCAAAACGTTTGATCTGGAATGCTTGGAAACAAGTGGCTGCCAATAATGGTGCGCCAGGCGTAGATAAGAAAAGCATAAAGGAGTTTCAAAAAGATTTGGGAGGCAATCTCTATAAGTTGTGGAACCGTATGAGCTCTGGGAGTTATTATCCTATGCCTGTGAGGCAAGTGTTGATTCCTAAAGGAGATGGCTTTCGGCCGCTGGGGATACCGACTGTGGCTGATAGAACAGCGCAGACGGCTGTCAAAATGATATTGGAGCCTAGATTTGAAAAGATATTTCATTCTGGGTCTTACGGATATCGCCCCAGAAAAGGAGCCAAGGATGCGGTAAAACAAGTGAGGAAGAATTGTTGGCGGTACGATTGGGTATTGGACATGGATATCAAAGCCTTCTTTGATTCCATAGACCATGACCTGATGATGAGAGCCGTAGAAAGGCACGTTCCGGAAAAGTGGATGCGGTTATATATCCGACGATGGCTGGAGTGTCCTGTGATGTTGGAAGGCGGTCTTGTGGAGTCGCGGTCTTGTGGTACGCCTCAAGGAGGTGTCATAAGTCCTTTATTAGCGAATCTCTATCTTCATTATGCCTTTGATCATTGGATAAGTGTGACCCATCCTCGTGTGCAGTTTGTACGCTACGCGGATGATGTGGTTTGTAGCTGTCGGACTAAGGTTGAAGCCGAAAATCTGTTAGCGAATCTTCGAAAAAGATTAGAAGCCTGTAAGTTGCAACTGCACCCAGAGAAGACCCGAATAGTCTACTGCAAAGACAGAACGCGTACGGAAAAGTACCCCCTGACAAGCTTTGACTTTCTTGGGTTCAGTTTTCGTGGGAGGACAGTGCAAGACCGTTATGGCTATCTTTTTACGGGATTTAATCCCGCCGTCAGCCGAAAGGCTTTAAAACGAATGAATGAAACAATCCGTAATCTGAATATTCATCGCCGAATAGGCCATACTTTAGTCGGTTTGGCAGAGTTAATAAATCCGATTGTTCGGGGATGGATTGAATATTATGGGGCGTTTTATCCAGAGATGTTGAAGCAGTTTCTAATAAGGCTGGATCTGCGTCTAGGGCGGTGGGCACGGAATAAATACAAGAGATTGCGTGGACATAAGCGCCGCTCTTGGGATTGGCTTAAACGGTGTCGTGCAACACTTCCTCAGTTGTTTGTTCACTGGGATTATCTATTCTTCAAAAGGCGACGAATAAGAGGAGCCGTATGAAGTGAGAGCTTCACGTACGGTTCTGTGAGAGCCTGAGGGGGAAGTTTCCTCGGGCCACTCGACCTCAATATGAGGTGCTTGAAAAAAAGTAAAACGGCCATCCTGCCGTCGAGAGATGGCCAAAAAATATGTTGCTAGTTCGAAGTGCAATATAAGACAGGTATGCACGGCATTCAGCATCAGCCAGTCTTGCTACCGTTACCACCCAAAGCTCGCTGATGAAAACACTCTAATTGCGAAATGGCTGCTAAAGCTAACCCTGAAGGAAAAGAATTGGGGTTTTGGGCTGTGCTTCTTGCATTTACGGAATGTAAGAGGCTTCACATGGAATCATAAGCGTGTTTACAGAATTTACTGCGAGCTAGAACTGAACTTACGTATCAAGTCCAAAAAACGGATTAAGCGTGAAAGACCAGAACCTCTGGCCGTTCCTAACGCCCCGAATAATATCTGGTCTATGGATTTTATGCACGATCAGCTTGAGGATGGCAGAAGCTTCCGGTTGTTCAACGTGATCGACGACTTTAACCGTGAAGGGCTAGGCATTGAAATTGATTTCTCCTTGCCAGCAGAGCGCGTAATCCGGTCATTAGATCAAATTATTGAATGGCGTGGTAAGCCTATTGCTATTCGCTGTGATAATGGACCAGAATACATAAGTCACAAGCTTCAACTTTGGGCAAAAACTCACGGAATTCGTTTGGACTATATTCAGCCTGGCAACCCTCAGCAGAATGCATACATCGAACGGTATAATCGGACTGTCAGGTATGATTGGTTAAATCAACACTTGTTCAGCAGTATCAAACAAGCTCAAGATTATGCTACTGCGTGGCTATGGACATATAATAACGAGCGTCCCAACATGGGAATAGGCGGGATTACCCCTATCCAAAAACTACAACTTGCTGCCTAGTCTCTACTTTTAGCGGCTATTAAAAATGGGATGATTACCAAACCGCTCTACGTTTCCGATGAAGAAGATGTGCCAAACCCTACAAATTTCCATGAGCGGATATTATGCATGGCGTAAGCGTCCAGAG
>CALODB010000006.1:0-44226 GCA_942492085.1 uncultured Desulfovibrionaceae bacterium
TCGATGAATTGCAGACAGATCTTGATCTGTGGTTACTTGAATATAATACCGAGCGAACGCATCAAGGCAAAATGTGTTGCGGCAGAACCCCATTTGAAACTATGATGGATGCAAAGCATCTTTGGACGCAACACGTTGTAAATCTCAACTAATCTGACAGGTGGTCGGTCAAAAGGGCTAAGTGTCAGATCAAGTATGAACCACTACACTTAAAAATGGCTGCAAGGAATACTCCCCACAGCCATCTGATTAAACCCATTACTCGTCAACTTATTTTAGGACGAGACACTCAATTAACTTTTTGTATATTGAGTTATTTTACTGTGGCAGACCGTAACTATCCAACCACATTTCATTAACTATTAGATCCATTTTTTTAATTCCCCTGAGTCATTTTATGTACTCAACATCAAATTGTTGTTTTGTAGCACCGATGGACTTGGGGAGCATTCCCATAGCAACGGTGGTCAATACGCAAAGTCCGTAGAATAACCACATCATTTGCATTCCGGTTAAATTAAGCATTTTCCCGCCTGTGAAAACAAAGGTTGCTACGCCAAATCCAAGCAATGTTTGGTAAGCTACAGAAAAACACATAAGTTTGGTAGAGGCTGTTTGCATTCGAACCATAATTAATGTTGGAATGCATGGAGGATATAGTGCCATGAAAAGCATTAATGCTAGAGCATGGAGTGACGTAAAGCCTTCTTCCCCTTCCTTCATACTTTCCTGAACTGATTTGTTGCTTCCATCAATTGCGTAGATAGCACCTAGTGTTGCTGCACTATTTTCTTTTGCGGCAAACGCTGAGAGCAAAGCAATATTGATGCGCCAATTGAATCCGGCATATTGAGTTACAGGCTCTAAAGCGTGTCCCATCATGCCAAGAAAACTGTTTTCAAATTGCGCTGCCCGTAATTCTCTGCGTAGCTTTCGTCTTGTTCGTTGAACTTTACGCAAAGCTTTAGCAATTTTTTTTGCATCGGTACCTTGCTTGGCAGCAATACTGTAAAATTGTGGATTTTTTGCGGCAAATTTTTGTTGGATTTCATGTAACGTTGCCGAATCTTTTATTCCGCGTTTTGCTTTTTTATATCCATCGGCAACTAGGATTAAATCCATAAGATTTTGCTCATCCACTGCGTTGTGGAGTGTGGTGGCGGATGTCTCATTTAAAAATTTTGTGACTGCTGCTGTTTCTCTTTGCTCAAAACCATTTTGTATTTCGGTAGATAATGTTGGGAAATTGATAAGTACAAAGACAATTACAGCTACGGCAATAACTACCGTGACAATTTTTTTTACGAAGAGCCACATACGCTCTAGAGCACGGTGTAGTACACCTGAAACCGTTGGCAAATGATACGCTGGCATTTCCATAATGAACGGTGCACTTTCGTATTTACTCAGCACTGTAAGCGATAACGCTTTTGCCACCGGCAATGCCATAAAAAGAGTAACAGTTGCGATAAAGAACATCGCAAGTCCAGCATAGTCACTGAAGTAGGCGCTGATTAAAATGAGATACAATGGTACTTTTGCGAGGCAGTTCATCATTGGTACTACCATCAGGGTTGTAAGGCGTGCTCGTTCGTCCGGAATGGCCTTAGTAGCTAAAACTCCCGGAATTGCACACCCTCCTACATATACACCGCCAAGAATAAGCGGCAAGGTTGATTGTCCATGCATACCGAATTTACGGAACAGCCGATCTAAAAGAAACGCCATGCGCGGCATGTAACCACTATCTTCAAGGATCGCGATCAAGCTGAAGAGTAAAAAGAAAATGGGTAAATAGTTTAAGATTGCAGTAACACTTTGAATGGTCCAGCTGCCTAAAGAGCGACTTACCGGATCTACAAGAAAGTTAGGCTGTGGGAAAATTTGCATTAGGAAGTCACCTAGTGCCGCCCACATTGGCCATACCCGTTGAGCTAAGTCGTTTCCAAGAACAATTGATACCTGATACAAGCAAAAAAGAATGGCAAACAGAATGATGGGTCCAAAGACTTTATGACAAATGTATCGGTCTAGTTTATCAGAAAAAATCTCTACAGCTTGAGCACTGGTTGTAACACATTCGTTACAGATAGCAGCACATGCTTCGTGGCGTTTTTTTGCAATGAATCGCTCAACATCCTGACCTGTTACTCGCATGAATTCTTCTCTGTATTCTTCTACAGATGCAAGTACAGCTGTTGTCATTGCCAAAAGATTTTGGTTGGTTTTATTTACAAAACCTAATGCTTCCGCATCATTTTCCAAAAGTTTGATTGCAAGCCATCGTAAGGGATAGTTTTTAGTTGATAGTGGTAACAGCTCTTCGGCTACTTTAGTTATGTAAGGTTCAAGTTCTCCGTAATCTACTGTGTAATTACGCCGGGAAGTTTCATTTGTTGCAGCCATGCTTTCTGCTAACGCATTAAGCAGTTCTTTACGGCCGACAGACTTTTTACCAATGGTTCGAATTACCCGAATCCCCAACTGTTTTTCTAGCTTGGCAGAATCAACTGAGATGTGACGCCGCTCTGCTACATCAACCATATTCAGAGCAAGAACTGTTGGCTTTTCCATTTCAAGTAATTGAAGTGTTAGGTACAGATGGCGCTGCAGATTAGAGCAATCAGCTACATCAATAAGTACTTGCGGATCGTCATGAAGAATTACGTCCCGCGCAACTCGTTCTTCAAGTGAATATGATGTGAAGCTATATGTTCCAGGAAGGTCAACAAGCTCTACGGATGTACCTTCTACAGAAAGGATTCCGACTTTTTTTTCAACAGTCACACCGGGGTAATTGGCAACGTGTTGTCTTGCACCGGTTAGCATATTAAATACGGTAGATTTCCCGCAGTTTGGCTGTCCTGCTAATGCAATGGTACTCACTTTATTCACAACAGCACCTTTGGTCTAACCGGGAATATGAGAATGGGGCGTTCATACGCTATCTATCCTTATGTATTGCTGCTCTGCCTAGAGGCCAGCTCAGCCTGAATTCTACGCAGCATTAACCATGCTGTTAGTGAACAATTACTTTGCTTGCGATGCCGCGTTCTAAAATCAATCTTCCGTCACCAATTGAGATGATCATTGGGCCGCGACCGGCGTTCACAACTACTGCGAGCTCAGTTCCAGGGTATACTCCCAGTGATTCTAATCTTGTTGTGGCGCAACGCCCTGCATCTATAGTAACTACGCAGGCACTAACACCTGCGAGAACGGTATTGAGTGTCTTTTTCATTGTAAAACCCCTTAAACTTGAAACGATAAAAACCAATCATTTAATATCCTTGTGGATGTGGCATGTCAAAAAAAAGAGTAAATTGACATTGGGTGTCAATTTACTCTCGTGGCATAGTAAAAAGCAGTTATTAAATGAAAATGAATGTCATTTGCTCAAAAGCTTGCCTTTCATCCTGAGGCGTTGTAAGCACTTGTTTACCGACATAACGCATGGAGGTGTTTATAGAAAATGAGTGAGCCTTTGGGGATTTTTCAAGATTATCTTAAAAGGAAAGGGCTCAAGGTTACAACGCAGCGAGAATTTATTTTGCATGTTTTTGTTCGGCTCACGACACCGGTAACTGTGGATGAGCTGTATCAGGAAGTTGTAAAATTAGACCCGACAATCAGTATTTCGACCCTGTACAGAACAATCAAGCTGATTGCAGGATGTGGCCTTGCCAGTAGCGAGCAAACAGATGAAGGCGCAATTCATTACAAGCCAGTTGTTGAAGTACGTTTTGTTATGATTTGCGAGTGCTGCGGGACTGAAACGCCCTTCGTAAACCCTTATCTGGACTGTATTCATAATGAGGCATCGCGCCAGAAAGGTTTTGAACTCCGACGATGTCATACTGTTATTTATGGCATCTGTAATAGCTGTCGAAAAAGAGAGGTTTCTATACCCATAACGTCTTTAACCATTACAGCGTAACCATATTTCGCTTCCACTTTTTACGTACCAAGTTTTATACCAGTCCTTTCTGCTTAGTCCGCAGAAAAATTCTTTGAAAGTCCGTTCGTAGCCTGTGCATATTGCATCGGCATACCTATTACCTATGGCTCATGCGAATGAGTTACATGGAGACGGACACCAATGTATCGTACGTATTGTATAGCTCTTCTTTTTCTTGCGGGGCAGCTGCTCTCTTTAACACCAGCCTACGCAAGCTCAAAACAAGCCCAGTCTCTTGCTACGGGTACTATTGCGATTGAGCAAAATGCCCAGAAGAAAATTAGCGCATGGCAACAGGAAAAACATAGCGTCATCGCGCAGATTAACAATAAGGAAGTTGAACTTGACTGGCTTACTCATCAAAAAAACAAATATTCTAGTTACATCAAGACGCTCGAAGGCAATATTGCAGAGATGAAGCGTCAGCAGCAAGAGCTTGAAATGATTGCTAACGCTGTTACGCCTCTTCTTGAAAATACTGTTGCCCGACTTGAATTCTTTATCGATGAAGACCAACCATTTTTGTCTAAAGAACGACAGGAGCGCATATCCAATATTAAAAAAGCTCTTGCAGACCCGCACCTAGCGCAGGCTGAGCAGCTTCGTCGTGTTCTGGAAACTCTTGAAGTAGAGACAGGATATGGCTCAGGTATTGAGATCGATAACGAAGATGTAGTACTCGAAGGTCAGCCATTGCGTGCAGAAACAGTTCGCGCTGGTCGACTCGGTTACTACTGCGTTTCTCCAGATAAACAGCAGGTCGGCATTTGGTCTCCTGTAAAAAAAGAGTTTGTTTTAGTTGCGGATAGCGACAGACAAGCCGTTCTTTCCTTACGAACTATTGCGCGCCGTAAACAGATTGTAGAAGTAACTCCTTTGCCTTTAGCCATTGAAGTAACTTCTGTTCCGACGTCATCACCGTCAGTTAAATCTGTTGCAAGCCGCTCTACTTCTCCGGAGAAAGAATAATATGCGTATCTCAATAACCACCGTTCTTATTGCTCTGTTTTTATTATGTAATTCAGTGAGTTCTTTTGCTGGTTCAGCACAAGAGGTCAGCCCTGAGCAATGGCAAAAGACTATTAACACACTGAAGCAGCTGAACATCACACATAAGAACGATGTTAAAAAAGCACTCGATTTATCTTCTCAAAACAAGGCGCAATTAACAGGAAAGCTCACGCAACTCAAAAAAACTGTATCGAGCACGGATAGAGAGGTTCATACCCTGACCGCGCGCTATCAGAAGTTGATTAAGGAAGAGGCAAAGCTTACCGCTCTACTTAAAAGTCGTCGGGAAGAGATTAAGACTTTTGAAGGAACCGTGCGTACTGCTGCAAAGCTTATGCAGGATCGTTCCCGCACTAGTTTTTATACGCAGCAGAATCCAGAACGTCTCGCAGCTTTTACAACCTTGCTTGCACCGGACAGAATGCCCGGCTTGAAAGATTTGACTCAACTTATAGATATGTACTTCAACGAGCTGCAAGCCACTGCGGATGTTTCTCGTTACCCAAGTACAATTATTGGTTCAGATGGTCAGCCAATGGATGTTGAGATTATCAGAACAGGCACATCATCTGCTGTATATCAATCCAGCACTGGTGAGTCAGGCTTCCTGCAACTAACTGGTGATGGCACTGTATCCCAGAGCGTAAACGGCATCTCCTCTCAACTAAGTAATACTATATCCGAAGCCTTTGCCGGTGAACAATTCCTTCCGCTTGATTTTAGCCATGGCGCAGCTTTTATTCGTTTTATCGCTGAAGAAGATACGTGGAAAAAGATTGCTGCAGGCGGTGCTCTTGTATGGCCTATCCTCGGTATTGGTGTAATTGCCCTTCTGCTTGCCGTTGAGCGCTTTATCACTCTGAGTCGCTTGCGCCGTTCATCTCCCAAAGAGCTTTCAGTAATTCTCGAACATGCTGAACATGGGGACTGGGAAGAGTGCCATACTTTGCTTGAAAAACGGAGCACTCCTACAGCTCGTGTGTTGAATTCAACGCTTAAAAAAGCACAGGGAAGCGCCGCTGCGTTGGAAAAAAGCATGGAAGAAGCACTTATGATCGAACTTGCCCGTATGGAGCGCTTTCTGCCTACCATGCAAACTCTGGCAGCCGTGGCACCGCTTCTTGGTCTTCTTGGTACCGTTACCGGCATGATCAACACGTTTCAGGTGATCACACTTTTCGGAACAGGCGATCCACATATGCTTTCCGGTGGTATTTCAGAAGCACTTGTCACAACACAGCTCGGACTCGCTGTGGCTATCCCTATTATGATGCTCCATCACCTTTTGAATAGCCGTGTTGATCGTCTTGCGAATGATATGGAAGAAAAGGGAACGGCTCTTATCGCCACTATTCTCAACAGGAGATAGGTATGAGCATCACCTCTGAAGTACTTGGACAATACCACGCAGGCGGATTTGTCCTTATTCCAATCATTCTTACGGGGCTGGTAATGTGGTGGCTTATTTTGAACAAGCTATGCAAGCTCGTTCAGTTTCGAAAGCATGAACGATCACTTCAAGAATTACAGACTAACCCGCCACCTGAATGGCATTGGCAACACTCGTTGCAACAGGATTTTGTCAAACTGCGTTGTCGTGATGACGAAGTAAACCACGCACTGATGTCAGCATTAGGAAATACGTGTTGTGAATCTATGGCAAAGGGAGTTTCGACAATTGCTCTACTTGCCGCAGCTGCACCTTTGTTAGGGTTGCTTGGGACAGTTACAGGTATGATCAGCACCTTCACCATTATTGCTGAGTTTGGGACAGGCAACGCCAGAGGCTTGGCCGAAGGGATTTCGCAAGCTCTTATTACAACACAAGGCGGCTTGCTTGTTGCTATTCCCGGATACATTGCCGTGAATATGCTGCAACGGCGCATTAGTAGTCTTCAACAGCGTATTGATCTGTTTTTAACGCATCTGGATGAACAACCTCGCGGTGAAGCCCACGATATTCAGAATTCATCAGAACTATCCCTCCGGAGTAGTATTCATGGCTAATATACGGACGAAGAGACGTCGAAAGCAGCAAAGTGAACTGAACATGACACCACTTATTGATATGGTGTTCATTTTACTTATATTCTTCATTGTTACGACAAGTTTTGTAAAAGAGGCCGGTGTAGAAATTAACCGCCCAGTTGCAAACACTGCTGTGGTTAATGAAAGCACGAGCCTCATTATAGGAATCACAGAGAGTAATGAAGTTTGGATAGAAGGAAAAATATACGATGTTCGCTCGGTACGCGGGTATATGAACCGCTTCCTTGCTGAGACACCGGAAGGGGCAGTTGTCATTACTGCGGACAGAGAATGCCGAAGTGGTCTACTGATCAAAGTTCTTGATTCGTGCAGGGAAGCTGGTGCGACTAACCTAAGTGTAGCAGCCAGGACACCATCATGATGAAAGTGCCCTACCGCTCTATACAGTGGGTTTGTTCGGGAATGCTTGCTTCTGCGCTTGCAGTATTGTTGCTACTTGCCCCTGTCTTTTTAAAACAAGATGTTGATCCGTCAGGCGTTATGCGGTTTTCCCAACCAGTTTCATTGCGAAAATTAACGCAGACACCGCCTGAACCGGAAGAACAAATGCCGGAGCAAGAAGAACCAAAACCGGAGCCGTTGACTGCAGAGCCACTTGCGCTTTCACCAATAGCTGCTCCGCCTGTTTCGCCGATTCAGCCCGAAATATTGCATGTAGATATTGCGGAAAACCTTGCTCAGGCCATAGCTATATCGATACCGCTACATAGTGGGGTGCTGTCACTTGGGGATGTTGATGAAGCGCCTGTTCCCATATTTACACCACCGCCTATGTATCCATCTAAGGCACGCAGAAGGCGTTTGGAAAGCAGGTTAATCATAAAAATGATCGTCACATCGCAAGGGAGTGTCCAGAAAGCCACTGTAGAAAGTGGGGAGTATCTAGAAACGTTTCGTGAACCTGCGTTACGAGCAGTGAGGAAATGGCGCTTTAAACCGGCACAGCTGCATGGCAAGCCAGTAGCTGTATTGGTAACACTTCCATTGGAGTTCACATGCAAAAACTAATTCTACTCATTTTGTTTGGCTTATGCCTTCAGTTTTCAATTGCGAGTGGTCCTGCGTTTGCGGGGAAAAATGATGCGGTAAAGATCAATACAGCACTTAAAGCGCTACAAGAAGATAAGCCCGAAAAAGCTCTTGAACTGTTAACGCATATGCTGGAACGACCAGAGCCGGAAATTACTGCACTTCTTATTGCAGGCAATGCCTATATGCAGTTGGGAAAAAATGAAAAAGCCCTTGCTCTTTACCAAAAGGGAGTGGCTATTTTTCCAAATGATATTGGGCTGCTACAAAACAAGGCGATCGCTCTGTATTACTTACAACGTTTTAGCCCTGCCGGTGATGCTTTTGCTCTTCTTTCTAAGTTTCAATTGGCAAAAGCAAAAGAAACAAAAGAAGGAGTCGAGGGCAAAACTGTAAAAGCTCCGGCTTGGTATAAAAGTCAGTATCAAGCTGCTGTTTGCTACTATAAGTCGGAACATTACAACAAGGCTTTGACTGCTGTAATCCCTCTTGTTTCGTACAGTAAAACATCACAAAGCGTAGACGCCAAAAAACTGCTGGCTCATATCTATATCGCATTGGAACAGTGGAAAAAGGCTTCGGCGCAACTGGACACATTGGTTGTTACACACTCCAAGGACAGATCTTTGTGGCTGTTGCTTGCGAACGTAAATATACGTCGAAATCGTCTGACAACGGCTTCATCAGCATTGCAGGTTGCTCATTGTATGCAGCCTCCCACTCGTTCAGAGTGCGTTCGCTTGGCAAAGTTGTATTTGCAAGTAAATGCCCCACTACTTGCAAGTAAGATTTTGTTAGCCAGTCCGCAAAAACTTACAGCCTCTCAGCATGACCTTATGGCAATTGCTTATGAGAGAGCTGGATATGTGGATCAGGCTGTTTTGTCTTTGCAAAATGCTATAGCGCTAGAGGATACCAGTAAGCGGCACTTAGAATTGGGAAAGCTTTTGTATCGAAATCAACTGTATGAAAAAGCCATTGAGCCATTGAATGTTGCGTGCACTAAAGCAAAAAAGAAGGGCTTGCCCTTGTACCTCCTGGGGCAATGCTTTTTGAATATGAACAACTACAATAGGGCGACAACATTATTTGTAAAAGCAAAGAAATATCGAAGTGTACGTTCTAATGCAAAAAATGCGTTGTCGTTGATAAAGCATATACAACGTATGCAACAGGAAGTGTCGCCGGGTAAATAAGTTAACTCGGGAACAACATTAACTGCAAATAAGGACAGGAAGATGGTTACAATACAGGAAGTTAATAGTGTTGAGATACTAAGCCTTCAAGATAACTATATCGATGTGCTGGCAATGGATAACTCAGCAGTTGTTCAGCGCCCTTCCCTTTTTGCGCAAACAGGTGATGCTGAGGGGACGGTGTCAAATGGCCCGCTTGCTGAACATGGTTTTTCTTCATTCATCACAGTTTCTTTTGATGGTCAGAAAAAGAGTATGCTTTTTGATTTTGGCTGCTCAGACAATGGAGCTTTGTATAATGTAGATCTGCTTTCTATAGATTTGGCGCAAGTTGATGAACTTGCGCTTTCTCATGGGCATTTTGACCACTTTGGGGGGATGGAACAGCTTGTACAGCGTATAGGGAAAAATTCTTTAACGCTTGTGGCGCATCCTTCTGCTTTTAAGGATAGATACGTACGAACCCCCACAGGTCTTAAGCTAGATTTTCCGAAATTCCAAAGAGAGAGCATACGTTCCATGGGACTTTCTATTCATGACACTTGCTCTCCTTTTCCAATGCTTAATGGACACGCGCTGTTTCTTGGAGAAATTCCCAGAATAACCAGTTTTGAACAGGGAATGCCAAATGCTTTTTGTTTAAAAGATGGCGTTGAGTGTCCTGACAGTATCGAAGATGATTCTTCGATGATCTTCAACGTTAAGGGTAAGGGGCTTGTAGTGTTGTCTGGCTGTGCTCATGCGGGAATCGTTAATACGGTAACACATGCACTTGAAGTTACAGGTGCATCAACTGTGTATGCCATAATGGGAGGATTCCATCTTTCCGGCCCGTATTTTGAGCAGTTTATTGAACCTACAATTTCGGCGTTACAAGCCTTTGCCCCACGTTACATAGTTCCGGCGCATTGCACGGGAAGAAAAGCAACACTGGCGATAGAACAAGCTATGCCTGATGCGTTTATTTGCAATATGTCGGGTACTACCCTGCGATTCTAACGAACTATTATTTTATATTTGAATTCTGAAAATGGTTGTATGCATTTTATTGTGTCAGTTCTCTGATCTCTGCGTACAACCATTTCTTATGATGTTAAAAATGGTTCGTGAAGTGTTAGTGTAACTCATCATTCTTTCTTACAACGCTACTGGACTTTCAAAGACTGGTAATAAAACTATGGCTAGATATTGAAAATGAAACTCATAATCAAGTTATTTTTTCTATGCTCACTGCTCATCGCAACCCCTGCAAGTGCTCACACATTGCATTTCACGCAGGATGATAATGGTGACAACACAGTTGAGCTGATTGGAATGTATTCGACTGGTGAAATTGCTGCAAACACTCCCATTAAACTTATTGAAAAGAAAAGTGGAAAAGTACTGTGGCAAGGACGAACCGATGAAGATGGCTATTGCACGTTCACACGCCCTGCTATGACCTACGAGGTAGAGCTGGACGCAGGTGCAGGTCATCAATGTCGTGAGGATGGTATTTAATCACTGTAGGTAATTGTATTTGGAGATTCTGTTGATCACTCAATTTAAAAAATCGATGCTTGGGTGCCTGATAGCTGTCGCTGTTTTTTTTGCAGTCACAGGTACGGCTCAGGCTCACTCTCTTTGGGTAACCCTGTTTGAATCGCATACCCATGAACCGGGGCATATCATTTCGGTTATCGGATGGGGGCATACTGCGCCATTTGATGATTTATTATCATCGCCCAATGGTTCTGCGTCGATCGAAGATTATTATGTGATGGCTCCAGATGGGAAAAAATTCTCACTGGGTGTGCCAACTTCTGAAGCAACACTTGAGAAGCACGAGCCTTATACACACATTGCCCGCAGCGATGGCGGTATCCGCAAGATTGATATCTTAAAGGATAGTCCAGAAGGTACGTATCAGGTAGTAGCTAAAAACAAAGAAGGCTTCTTCACTCGCTACATTAATACCAACGGTAAAATGCGTATGGCTCCAAAGCCGATTGATCAGTTGAAAAATGTGAAAGAAGTTTTGGAAAGCGCGAAATTTACCATGGTAGGCAAGTCTTATTATACTGTCGGTAAATGGAGCACCCCTAAGAAGTTGGGTACTGAACTTGAAATTATCCCAACATGTGATCTTTCAAACATACATCCCGGTGACATGGTTACTTTTGATGTCCTCTTTATGGGCAAGCCCGTAACAACAGATAGTAACGCAATTAACTACATGACGTTGACCAGCGATACATTCGGTGGGCCGGACGGCTTTTTCCTTTCATCCTATATAATGAACGGCAAAGCACAATTCCGGATACCCGAGAACGGACATTGGGTCGCCAATGTTTACATCTCGCAGGATGTAAAAAAAGACGGCCCACTGGCTAAGCTTGCTAAGCAATGCAGCAAAGTTTTTTCCGCTACTACTGTCAGCTTTACAACTAATCCGTAACATAATGCCCCGCTTCGGCGGGGCAAACTTATTCAGGTGGGTTCATGTCATTATCCTCCCCTATCTCATCTCTTCAAAAGAACATTTATCACTGGCTCCTTGCAGAAGTGCAACAAACGCTCAACAACCCGGTTTGTCCAGATATTCCATTGTCGGACCAAGGGATGAGTTCTATTCAAGTTGTGCAACTTACTGCAAAGCTAGAAGATCAATTTGTATTGTCACTTACTCCTGCATTCGCGTTTACCCATGCTACCGTGCGGGCGTTATCAATCGCAGCAGCGACTATTGCCTTGCCGCAAACTGGTGACGGGGATGTGCCGATGCCTTCTCCGTATGAACCGGTTGCGATTGTGGGCATGTCTTGCAATATGCCGAATGGTTGCACTTCTCCGGAAGCATTCTGGGAGCTTATTGTCAGCGGAGAAAATGGCCTGACTACTGTTCCTGAAAACAGATGGAATACTGCTCAGTTCTTTAATGAAGAAAAGCAGACTGGCAAAAGCTATGTGAAGATGGGGGGATTTCTTCACGATGTAGATGCGTTTGATGCGGATTTTTTTGGAATTTCGCCGCGTGAAGCTGTAATGATTGACCCGCAACATCGGGTCTTACTCGAAACCACATGGCACGCGATTGAACAGGCAGGGATTTCACCGCGAAGCCTTTCTGGATCAAGCACTGGTGTATTTATGGGGATCAGTGGCTGCGATTACGCCCAACGTGTGCTGGCGTGCAAAAATGACCTGTCTATGCACGCTGTCACAGGTACATTTACAAGCCTTGTCGCTCAAAGAATTTCATATCATTTAGATTTGCATGGTCCGAGCATGGTTGTTGATACTGCTTCTTCAGCATCTCTTTCCGCAATTCATACGGCCGCTCAGTCCATTCGTTCCGGTGAATGCTCTACTGCCGTTGCAGGTGGTGTAAACCTGATTTTCTCACCTGAAATGCATATTGCATGTTCTCAAGCAAATTTGATGGCAGATGATGCGTGTTGCAAGACATTTGATGATCGCGCTGACGGCTATATTCGGTCGGAAGGTTGTGGTGTATTGGTGCTTAAAAGTCTTGCTAAAGCAAAAGAAGACAATGACACCATCCTTGCCACGATTATTGGCTCTGGAATGAATCAAGATGGTCAGAGTAATGGAATAACTGCCCCGAATGGCGATGCGCAACGTGCCCTATTGAAGCAGGTACTGGACGTTGCTGATGTTGTTCAAGAGAGTGTTCAATACATAGAAGCACATGGAACAGGGACGGCTATTGGTGACCCTATTGAGCTGACTGCAATTGCTGAGACATATGGCGAAGCAACACGTGAACATTCCATCGTTGTCAGCTCCACAAAGCCGTGTATAGGGCATGCTGAATCCGCCGCTGGTATAGCAAGCATCATAAAAACGATTTTGGCTATGAACAGGAATACAATTCCAGCACAATATGGATTTTCATCGTTAAACCATCGTGTAAAATCTATCGCTAACAAATTTACTGTTCCCACTGAAAACATTGCTTGGACAAGTCTTGTTGCTAATAACACAGCCCCACTGCGTGCTGGTGTGAGTGGCTTCAGCATTGGTGGAACAAACGTTCATATTTTGCTTGAAAAAGATCAGGCAGATGTTGTGGCTAATCGTGCTCCATCAGAAAACTCAGCGGAATCACCTTTGTTTTACGCTCTTGCAATAGGTGGACTCTCTCCTGAAAGGCTTGCAGAGCGTTGCCATAGCATTGCAGAACATCTGGCTACGATTTCTGAAGATCATTTTTCCGCCTTTTCGAACACTTGCGCCATTGCAATGCAGTATGAACGCGTACGAACAGTTATCTCAGCAGATTCGTATGAGGGATTGCTCATAAAGTTACGGAATGCAACAACCGATTCCTTTGCGCATATCGCGCCGGTTTCAGATCCCCCTGCTATCAATGCGTTTATTTTTTCCGGACAAGGGGCGCAGCGCGAAGGGATGGGAAGAGAACTATATCAGTGCTTCCCTGTCTTCAGAGAGGCCATTGATGCGTGTGCCACAATTACAAAGGATACGCTTTCGATTAATCTTGCGGAACTACTTTTTGAGAGTCCACAAGATACGCTTAATGAGACCTGCCATACGCAGCCAGTTCTTTTTGCCTATGAGTATGCTTTAGCAAGGCTACTGCAAAGCTGGGGGATTGAACCAGATGTTTTGATGGGGCATAGCATTGGTGAATATGTTGCCGCATGCATCGGTGGCGTATTTTCTCTATCAGATGCACTATCTTTGGTCGTACTGCGTGGTAGGCTGATTCACCAGCTTCCTAACGATGCCGGTATGCTTGCTATCTTAGCGTCAAAAGATATTGCTCAAGATTTTGTGTGCCGTGCTGCCTCTTCAGGGTTCCGAGTAGATATAGCCGCAATAAATACCCCGACAAATATTGTGCTAAGTGGGAAAATTGAAGCACTCGAGTTTATAACCAGCCTCGCAGAGCATGAGAATGTACGTGCCGTGCGTTTAGCGGTATCTCATGCGTTTCATTCTTGCTTGCTTGATCCCGTTCTTGATGAATTTTACGAAGCAGCCCGAAGAATTTCGTATCATCCCCCTGTGATCCCGCTTGTATCAAACCTTTCCGGAGCAATTGCAGATAGAGATGCTGTTCAAACTCCTGAGTATTGGCGCGACCACCTCCGCAATCCGGTTCTCTTTGCACAAGGTATTCAAACCGTTGTCGGGATGGGAGCCGAAGGTATAATCGAAGTGGGACCGTTGCCAACGCTGACGAATATGGGAAAACAATGCATCACACAAATGGATGTACGATGGGTTTCTCAGCCTTCGGGTGGCGTTGTTCCATCAACAGCATCAGCAGCTGGGCTATTTCTTAATCAACTTGTTGAAAAAGGGTACGCTCTCAATTGGGAATCACTTTGCCCTGCTATTGACAAAATTTCTCTGGCTCCTACCCCATTCAGAAAAACACGTTTTCTCCTTCCTGCCTTTAACGAGGTGCGTACGGACACTGTAGGAAGTCTGTTGGCGTCTGCACATGCAGATACAACGTTAGAATTAGCAGAATCCAGCGAAATTGAGCATAGAGGACACCCTCTACTGCAATTGATTGCAAAAGAACTATGGAGCACCTCAGAAGCTATTGCACTTGATCGCCCTTTAGGCTCTCAAGGTGTTGATTCACTTATGGGTTTTCGGTTAATCGAGCAAATTCAAGCAGCGACAGGAGTCTCCATTTCACTCTCACAGCTTATGCAGGGGGCAACTCCGGCAAAACTTATAGCTGATATAGATGCAGCAACTGGGACACCTTGGGGAGACCATAATGACGACATAGAATTTGCGCAGACCATTCACAATATTGGTGCTCAGAATATCAAGCTTTCATATGTAGAGGAAAAGCAAAGTAAATCTGTTCCAGAATGGGCACGCTATTCCCCCTTCCCTCTCACAGATATTCAACATGCTTACTGGATTGGACGTGAAGACACTGGAACTGGCAATGTTTCATGCCACCTGTACCTTGAACTTGATTGCTCTGAATATGATACAGCGCGTGCTCATTATGCAGTGAATGCACTAATTGAACGACATGAAATGCTTCGTGCAATCATTCATGAAAACGGTATGCAGCAAGTTTTGCCAAAAGTTCCAGAATACCACATTGCAGAAACTACACTTACTGAGCCGACTGTTGAGAACGCACTGCTTTCTACTCGTGATGCAATGTCACACACAGTGCATGACAGTTCTCAATGGCCTTTGTTTGAACTGCGGGCTTCACATAAACCGGATAAGACAACCAGACTACACATCAGCTTTGATCTTCTTATCGGTGACGGCTTAACCCTACTTGTTCTCGCACAAGATTTGGCAACACTATACAGCGAACATCCTTCAACAGAAGTTAATTGCTCCAGCCTCGCGCCGTTGTCCTTGTCTTTCAGGGAGTGTGTACTTGCTGATCAGGCACGCTACGCAACAGCTGGTTATGAATCAGCTAAAACATACTGGCTGAACAAGCTTACTGATATTGCACCAGCACCGGAACTGCCTTTACGTCCGAACCCAGAAGATACAATTACCTTTACACGGCGTAGTGGGAAGCTTCCTGCCCAACAATGGAACAATATTAAACAGGTCGCAAAAGAACTTAACTTAACTCCTTCCGGGCTATTACTGTCGGCGTTTTCTGAGGTGTTGAATTTATGGAGCAAATCTTCAGAGTTTTCAGTGACACTGACAATGTTCAATCGCCCAAGTGGGCATACTGAGGCTCAATTAATTGCGGGTGACTTTACTTCGGCGTTAATCCACTCCGTTGATATGACAGCAGGTACAACCTTTGCTGATAGAGCTAAGGCTGTGCAATCAAATCTATGGGCAGACCTTGAGCACCGTAGTTATTCTGGTGTTCGTGTTTTACGACAGTTACGGTCTCAAAAACTGCCATCTGCAATACCTGTTGTCTTTACCAGTATGCTTCCTATTACCAATCAGGAACCTAAAGGATTTTATCCAGAAAACTTGGATGAAGGTTTCATTCTTGATGTGCCGTTCGGTATTTTCCAGACACCTCAGGTCTTTTTTGACCATCAGGCATGGGAAGAATCCGGCAACCTTCGCTGGAACTGGGATACTGTTGAAGGTCGATACCCTGAAGGACTGCTTGATAGTATGATGGAGAGTTATACTACCTTTTTGGAAAATCTTGCGCAGTATAGCCACACATGGTCAGCTTCACAGCCCTGCGTTCTCCCACCAGATCAGCACGCAAAAAGGCTTATTGCCAACGATACTGCAACGGCGTTGCCTAAAGGGCTATTGCATGCACCCGTCTTAAAGCAAATCAAAGAGCATCCAGAGGCTCCGGCTGTTGTTTTTAACGGAGAAACAATTTCCTATGGTCGGTTAGGTCAATCGATTGCGGGCATTTCTGAACGTCTTGCACAATTGGAAATTGCATCTGAAGAGCTTATTGCTGTTGCATTGCCTAAACATTGGGCACAAGCAAGCTCCACCGTGGCAATTCTTCAGGTTGGTGCAGCATATTTGCCTATCGACCCTAGCCTTCCGCAAAGCAGAGTCTCTGCTATCCTTGAACAAGGTAACGTTCGGTTTGTTCTGATGCTTGAAGAACAACAGGACAGCTTTATTGTTCCGGATCATGTTACTTGTCTTCATGTAGACACTCTTTTTAGTGCTGCCCCGCTCCGTCTGCCTGATTATGCGGCATCACAACTAGCTTACGTAATTTTTACATCTGGCTCCACAGGTACGCCAAAGGGGGTAGCTATAAGTCATGCTGCCGCGCGCAATACCTGCGAAGACATGAACAAGCGTTTTGCAGTGACAACACGAGATGCCGTTCTCGGTATTGCCCGACTCAACTTTGATTTGTCTGTATACGATATCTTTGGAATGCTTGGTGCAGGCGGAACACTAGTTCTTCCGGCTCAAGATCAGCTTCGTGATCCTGATGAATGGATTCGTTTGATTTCACTGCATGGCGTTACAATATGGAACTCCGTTCCGGCACAGATGCAGATGCTTGTAGCTTCGCTTGAACAGCAAAGCCCGCCGTCAAATCTTGGAATGTTGAGGCTGTCAATTATGAGCGGTGACTGGATTCCGACAACATTGCCGGAACGTTCCAAAGCCGTACTGCCATCAACAGATCTACATAGCCTTGGAGGCGCTACAGAAGCTTCAATATGGTCAATTCATCACCCTATTGAAAAAGTATCATCTGACTGGGCAAGTATTCCTTATGGTTCGGCCATGGCAAACCAAACGTTCCATGTACTCGGAGGACAAGGCGAAGTTTGTCCAGACTGGGTAACCGGTGAATTATACATTGGAGGTGTCGGGCTTGCTTCTGAATATTACAAAGACGAGCAAAAAACTGCTGCCGCATTTATTCAGCATCCACAAACTAAGGAACGCCTGTATCGCACAGGTGACTTAGGTCGTTGGCACCCTGATGGATATATTGAGTTCATAGGGCGAGAAGATTTTCAGATAAAAATTCGAGGCCATCGTATTGAGCTTGGTGACATTGAAGCTGCTGTTCAAAGTGTTGAAGGCATTTCGGATGCAATAGCGATAGCCGTTTCTCGTTCTTCCGGTGTTCATATGATTGCAGTTTTTGTAATGATTGCTGGTAACGCATCTAACATAACATCTGGCATCGTTGATTCTATTGTAGCTCATTGTGAAGACACTCTTCCCGACTATATGCAGCCAGGAGCAATCGTTTTACGCGACAGCTGGCCTTTAACTCCAAGTGGGAAGGTAGATCGTAAGCAGCTTGTGGTTCCTGATGATGCCTTGCTGCAGCCAATTGATGTGGAAGAAGAAGCGAAGGTTCTTCCTGCAACGGCTGATGAAGCTCAGCTTCAAGAAATATGGGAAAATCTTTTAGGAATCAGCATTCCTTCTGTAACGTCTCAGTTCTTTGCACTTGGTGGTGACTCATTACTCGCAATTAAACTTGCTAGTGCCATTCGGACTTCATTGAGAAAAAATCTTCCTCTTGGGAAGGTGTTTGAGTTGGCAACAATTAAAGAACAAGCAACGTGGCTTGCAAGTCAACCGCATATTGTTGATGAGCTACCGACTCCAAAGCATTTCCCTGAAGAAGAGTTCGCGCCATTTCCTCTTACGGAAATTCAACAGGCATATTGGATGGGGCGTGGCGATATCTATGCTCTCGGGAATATCTCCACACATATCTATCTAGAAATAGACTCTCCGCTTACAAATGCAACATTACTAGAAGAAAGCTGGAACAGCCTGATTAAACACCACCCAATGCTGCGTGCTGTTATTACCAAAGATGGAACCCAGCAAATTTTGGATACTGTTCCACAATATTCTTTTGCTGAACTGGATTTGCGTGAACAACCTGCGGCTATGCAGGAAGAAGGATTAACTAAGACTCGAAACGTTCTCTCGCATCAGGTTATTGATACAGACGTTTGGCCGTTGTTTGACATCAGGCTTAGCAGACTTGAAGAAGCTACAACTCGCATTCACATCAGTTTTGATGCGTTATGTGTGGATATTTGGAGCCTATTCCTACTGCTTGATGAGTGGCAGAAACTTTATGCCACGTCTGGCGACACTTCGGTACTTTCCAAACAAGGACTGCGTTTTAGAGATTACGTCAATGCTGTGGAAGAGTTTCGCTCCAGCACCACCTACGCAACAGCGAAAGATTATTGGTGCTCCCGTATTGGATCAATTCCTTCCGGCCCTCAACTGCCGTTACAGAAACAACCGTCTGAAATTGCGGTGCCGCATTTTACACGGCTAGAGCATCGTTTTGAAGAAGCCATGTGGCAGAAGCTAAAACAACGGGCAGCTTCTGAAGGGATAACTCCATCCTCTTTGCTGTGCGCAGCATACACAAAGGTGCTTGCACGTTGGAGCAAGTCTCCTGATTTTTCTATAAACCTTACGTTGTTTAACCGTCTCCCTATCCATGAAGATGTAAATCAGATCGTAGGTGATTTTACATCACTTACGCTTCTCGAAGTACACGATGCGAGCAGTTGTTTTAGCGACCATGCAAAGACTTTGCAGCAACAGCTTTGGAAAGATTTGGATCATCGTGATTTTAGCGGCGTAGAAGTGATGCGAGAAATAGCCCGCGCTAATGGTGAAAACCACGCAGTAATTCCTGTTGTTTTTACGAGTGCTATTGGTTCTGAAGCACTTGGCAGAGATGCTTCTGCCATCGACAACATAGGAACACAACAATTCTGCCTTACGCAAACACCGCAGGTCTGGCTTGATCATCAGGTCTACGAAAATAAAGGCGACCTCATTTTCAACTGGGATTTCGTTAGAGAATTGTTCCCGCATAATCTAGTTGAAGATATGTTTTCTGCGTATGTTTCAATGCTAGAGGCGTTAACTGATGATGCAGCATGGAAGACAATGGATCTTGTTGCGCTTCCAGAAGAACAAACGTTGCGACGTTTGGCGTATAACAATGGGGCACTTTCCATCCCGCAAGAAAACCATCATCGCCTGATTTCATCTGGATTCACCGATTTTGCAAACACGCATCCTGAAGCGTCTGCTGTTGTAACACCTTCCAGAACCATGAACTATGGTGAGCTGCACGCATATTCGTGTGCTGTTGCAGAGCATCTAAACTCTAATAATGTGCACACTGGCAGTTCTGTTGCAGTTGTCATTCCGCGTGGTTGTGAGCAGGTCGCGGCGGTCATGGGTGTTGTTTATGCCGGATGCAATTACGTACCTATTTCACCAGAAAACCCTGCACAGCGTACAAGCCTTATTCTTGAACAGGCTGACATTACACATGTGCTTACCCTTTCGGAACTTGTGCCGTCTTTACAGCTTCCAAATCATGTTATGCCTGTTGCTGTGGATTTACTACGTTTTGATGCAAATGCACCTGCGGCATGGGCGGTTCCACAAACTTCACCGCTCTCCCCTGCGTATTGTATTTTTACATCTGGCTCTACGGGAACACCTAAAGGTGTGGTTCTCAATCATGCTGGTCCTTGTAACACCTTTGATGATTTGAAAGAGCGTTTTTGTCTTACGCCTCAGGATCGTGTTCTCGGATTGGCGAACTTAACATTCGACTTATCAGTTTTTGATATATTCGGAATTCTCGACGCTGGAGGTACTCTTGTATTTCCAGAGCCTGAGAGAGAAAAAGATCCAGTACGCTGGCTTGCTTTACTCGAAGAACATGGTGTTTCTATTTGGAATACTGTGCCGATGATGATGGAGTTGCTTGTCGAATATTGTGAGATGCGAGGCAAAAAACTTCCTGCTTCACTTCGACTGGTGATGATGAGTGGTGATTGGATTCCACTTTCACTGCCAGAGCGCATTGCTGCTCTTTCTCCACGTTGTGAGGTTATATCTTTGGGCGGTGCAACTGAAGGCTCTATTTGGTCAATCCTGTACCCGATTAAAGGACGCAATGCGGAATGGAACAGCATTCCGTACGGATTCCCGATGCATAATCAGGAGTTCCATGTTCTGGATCAAAATCTTTGCCCGATGCCTGAATGGGCTGTCGGTGAATTGTATATCGGTGGTGAAGGCCTGGCTCTCGAGTACCTTGGAGATGCACAAAAGACTGCTGAACATTTTGTTGTACATCCGCAGACAAACACGCGCTTATACCGCACTGGTGATCTGGGCTTTTTCCATCCAGACGGAACCATCAGATTTGTTGGTCGTAATGATACTCAGATCAAGCTTCGTGGGCATCGTATTGAATTAGGTGAAATTGAGTCTGCAGCGAATGCGTTATCCACAATTAACCATTCAGTGGCAATTGTAACGGATGACGGACAGAACAAGTCTCTTGTGCTGTATTGTCAAACGATCTCGCCTGACCAACTTGCTCTTGCCGCAAATGACCTTTGCGTAACCAATGCATCTTCAGCTGTAAGCACACGGTTTCAGCTCACGATGCAGCTTGAAGATTCCCTCCCTAAATATATGTTGCCTGATTACCTCATCTTTGTAGATGCGTTCCCGCTTACTGCGAATGGCAAGATTAACAGAAAGCAGCTTCCAACTGCTGAAAGTTCGGACATATTTGCTCCGTCAAATTCATTCTCCGTGCAAAATGATGCAGAGCAACCTTCACCAAGTGTAAATAACAATATGATTGGTAGTGCCCAGATTATGGAACTTGCGAGTGTGATTGAGCAAAAGCTTTCTGCATTGGCAAACATTTCATGCCATGACCATCAAATGAGCTTTTTTGAACTTGGTGCAAATTCCCTTCACTTAATTCGTTTGCAGAATGCTTTGATGCAGCATCTGGATATTTCAATTGATGCCGTAATGCTATTTGCAAATCCTACAATCGAGCAGCTTGCTGTTGCGCTTCATGGTTTGCAACACCCTGCTACAGAATCAACACAAGTTCAGACGGACGCTTTGCCGGATAGTTCTGAACCTGCCCCTCGTTCGTTTCGTAAGCGGAAACGTATTAAACGCCACCGCGAGTCATAAGGATATAATTATGAGTGATAAGCTTGTTACAGACGCAATTGCGATTATCGGTATTGCGTGTCGTTTCCCTGGTGCTGTTGATAAGGACATGTTCTGGAAGAATCTTCAGAGCGGTAAAGATGTCCTTACTACGTATACAGAAGAAGAATTACTTGAAAACGGTGTGTCACTGGAGACCTTGAAAAATCCAGATTACGTGCGGCATGGATACCCTATTGATGATATCGAAATGTTCGATGCATCTCTCTTCGGATACTCCCCAGCAGAGGCGAAACGTATTGATCCGCAGCAGCGACTCTTCTTACAATGCGCTTGGACAGCGTTGGAGGATGCTGGTTACGCACCGAATTCCAGACTTCATACCGGAGTCTTTGCCAGTGCGAAAATGAGCACGTATCAAAACGCTTTGTCTGATCCGAATACTATTGGTACAAGCGCGGCATTTGCCTCGGTACTGGGGAACGACAAAGATTATATAGCAACACGTACATCTTTTAAACTTGGGCTTACAGGGCCAAGCGTTACAGTACAAACGGCATGTTCCAGCTCTCTTGCTGCGACTCATTTAGCCGTTGAAAGTCTTATCTCCGGCGAATGCGACATGGCACTTGCCGGTGGTGTTTCTATTTCTATCCCACAGCGAGTCGGATATACATATGAAGAGGGCATGATTTGCGCTCCGGATGCTAAGTGCCGTGCCTTCGATAAAGATGCTGCGGGCATTTGCGCCAGTAACGGCGTTGGTGTTGTACTACTCAAGCCGCTTGAAAACGCGGTAGATGATGGTGACAATATTTATGCGGTTATTCGTGGTTCTGCCATGAACAATGACGGCGCTAACAAGGCAGGATTCACTGCTCCGAGTGTTTCCGGTCAGTATAGTGTTATCCGTGATGCTCTGTCCGTTGCTGGAGAATCTGCTGATAACGTGAGCTATGTGGAGACTCATGGCACAGGTACTTTGCTCGGCGATCCTATTGAGATTCAATCTCTGACAAAAGCATATCGGGAAGACACAGACGCAAGCGGCTATTGTGCGATTGGTTCTGTAAAAAGTAATGTGGGGCATTTGGATACAGCAGCAGGAGTGTGCAGTTTAATAAAAACTGCACTTGCATTGTATCATGAAGAAATTCCTGCAACGCTCCATTTCTCAACACCAAATCCGCATATTCCGTTTGCTGCCACGCCTTTTTTCCCTATTGCGAATTCCACTGCATGGAAAAAACGAAATGATATGAGATTGGCAGGCGTAAGCTCTTTTGGAGTCGGCGGAACGAACGTTCATCTTGTCTTACAAAGTGCAGCAGATCTCATTCCTTTAAAGGAGCGCGAACCGCTTCCTAACGATGCGCAACTTACAGGTTCCGACGTCCCTTTCGTACTCCCGCTTTCCGCGAATGACGTAGGCCAATTGGATGTTTTACGTAAAAATGTAGCGCAGTATTTACTAGAGCATACAGATGTAGATCTACCTGCTGTAATGCACACGTTGTTTAAAGGAAGAAGGCACTTTGCCCACCGTATAGCTGTGAGTGCTAATTCTACCGAAAAACTTGCAGAGGCATTGCGTGCAGCTAAGCCTGCCTCAACAACTCGTCCTCCGAAAATTGGCATGATTTTCACTGGCCAAGGTTGCCAGTATACTGGAATGGGCAAAGCACTTTTTGATCACTCTGAAGTTTTTAAAAATGCGCTCTTGCGAATTGAGAAAGCCCTTGCGAATAGTCTTCCATACCCTCTCACTGAACTATTATTCAATGAAACTCATGCAGAGTTGTTAGACCATACCAGCATTACTCAGCCTGCTATTTTTGCTGTGCAGTATGCTTTAGCAGAATATTGGAAATCGCTTGGTGTTGCTCCGGTTGCAGTCACTGGCCATAGCATTGGTGAATTTGCGGCAGCTTGTGTTGCGGATGTTATGACTCCTGAAGACGCCGCGCGGTTGATCGCCCGTCGTGGTGAGCTTACGGGCTCTCTCCCACAAGGTGGTGGGATGTTGGCTGTACTTGCTAAAGAGGAAGAGATTCATGAAATCCTTTCAGATCATCCAGAATTTGTTTTTGATATAGCCGCGTATAATGGAATTGAACACATAGTACTGGCTGGAATAACAAGCGATTTACAGCAAGTTAAAGTGATACTTGAAGAGTCTGGTTTCTTTTGTAAACTCCTTAGTGTGTCACATGCGTTCCACTCTCGTTTTCTTGAGCCTGTTCTTGATGATTTTCGTAATGCAGCAGGAGCAGTAAGCTTCTCTAAACCTGTACTGCCTTACATTTCGTCTTTTACGGGGCAAAAGGAAGATTCTTTACCTGTCACATCTGAGTATTGGGTTAATCATCTTCGTAATCCTGTGCAGTTTGTCGGAGCGATGCGCGCTTTGCGTGATGAGGGTTGTGATGTAATTCTTGAAGCTGGGCCTCATCCTATTTTGATTGGTATGGCTAAGAAATTTATTGAATCTACACCGCAAGATGAAATTCAATGGATATCTTCAATGCGCCGAGGGGATAACACGTTGCAATCAACATATGATGCCATAGCTTCGTTGTATCAAGTTGGTGTTAAGCTTAGTTGCGATACCTTTTTGGATGCGTCAGCAACGTCAGTTCCCTTACCTACGTACCCTTTTAAAAAAGAAAAGCATTGGGAACCTAGAACTATCTACTCTTCTGCTGAATCTCCAATGCCCGCGATACGAAGAGGCGATTCTCCGTTTTACATTACAGAAATGCCGCATCCAACAGCAACATTTACAGCAGAGATTGGGTTGGATGCTTTCCCTGCCCTTGAAAACCATTGCATCAATGGCGAGTTTGTTGCTCCGCTCGGTATTCTTACTGAGTTATTAGCCCAAGTGTGGGCTGCTTATTCTGGTAAAAAATCAGCTGTGAGCATTGCTGATGTTGCTCTTCATGCTCCCGTATTGCTCGCATCAACCGTTCCTCAGACCATTCATGTTTTACCGCAGGTAAATGGAAGCATTTCCATACAGCAGCTACGGAGTGGCGTATGGGTCTCCTGCATGTCTGCTGTTGTTACAACACAGCGTAGTGCTCCCACATCCGTATCAACATTGGCTGAAGCAAAGGAATTTTCTAAGGAAGATTTACCTGAAGTATTGCAAGGGTTCGGGGTGGATAAACATGGTGCGCCATTATGGACGTTTTCTAATGCTCTAGTTGGGACATCCACTATCAGCGCGGATATCAAATTGCATGACAAGATGCTTTCCGGTGTACCCAACGGTGTGAATGGATCGGTAATGCCTGTACATCCTTCCCTCATTGATCCGTGCATTCAATTGCTAGGCGGTGTTGCAGATCTGTTTACCGATGAAACTGGAGCACCCTGCATATTGCTTCCAACATCTTTGCAGTCATCTACCACGTATGGTTCGCATTCAAACCAAGTGCATTGCGATATTCAGTTACTAGAAAAAACAGAACAAATTGTTTCTTGTAATATTCAGCTTCAAACTTTTGAAGGCACTTCTATTGTAGCTTTACAGGGACTCTCGTTCATTAAGGTTCCATCCGAAAATAATGGCGATTTGCAACGTTCAAAAAGCCCGTATTCCAAGATGACCTGGGAGAAAGCAGAAGACGTTTTGGCTGATAGAAAGCATCTATCTCACAGATCAGAAACAGCAGATAAACAAGGTATTGAAAACGTAGTTGCTTTGAAGCAGGCTCCCCTTTCCACCGAGTTTATTCTTATGTCTGTATCTACTAAAGGTAAAAAGTTAGCTTCCCTTTTTCCTGCATCACAGGTTGTTGATGTTGAAACAGTTAAATCTCTTCGTGCGGAAAAAGTGCTTTTTTATGTTGAAAGCTCTACTGTAAATGAGATTGTAGAAACAATGGCTGCTCTTGCCTCGACTCAATGGCTTAAAGAGCTGGTTGTAGTTACTCATAACGCCATTTGTGTTGATGATACTGAGTCCGTAAGTCCTACCCAAAGGATTGCGTGGGAACTTGGACGTGTGTTTATAGCAGAGCAATCTTCTATGATTGTTACGCTGCTTGATGTTGATGATATTGGCGCGTTACAGACGATTCCCGTTGGTTTAAAGCTGTCACAGTATGCTCTTCGCAATAGACAATGGTACATTCCTTGTCTGAATGTTATTGAAGAGGAGCTCAAATCAAATGTACTGGCACCTGTTGCCAATACAACAACCCTTATTACCGGTGGTACTGGTGGCTTAGGGACTGAGCTTATTGCTCAATTAGTAGCTGAAGGACATACAAACCTCCTTGTTACCGCACGATCTAAACCTAAAGTGCACGTTGCAGCTATGTTTGATTCCCTTCGCCAAAAAGGTGCGAATATTGTTTTTGAATCAGCTGATATTACAAATGCAAAAGATGTACAGCGGCTTCTTGCGCCTTGCGGATATTCTCTTCCGCCTCTCGGGGTTGTGTTTCATCTTGCAGGGCAAACAAGTAATGACTCGCTTTGTGATCTGACTGCTAGTGGTTTCAGTGCAGCATCAAACGCAAAGATCGCTGGTGCAAAGTTACTTGATGAGTACACAAGGGAGCACCCTGTTGAGCGATTTGTTCTCTTTTCTTCTATTTCGACTTTGCATGGTATTCCTGCCGCTGGTGTCTATACAGCCTCAAACGGGTACCTAGAGGCTCTGGCTGGGCAACGTAAGCATGACGGACTGGCAGCAACGTGTATTTGCTGGGGGCCTTTTGCTGATTGCGGGATGCTGTCCCACGACATGGAAGGACACCGTGTTCGTGAAACTCTTGGTATCAATGCCTGGTCATCTGGCACTCTTTCATATCTTAAAAAATTCCCGAATGAGGCGGCAGTATGCACCCTAGCAGATGTCGATTGGGATAGATTTAGCCAAGCGTTGGAAGCAGCTGGAACTCCATTGTCGTTCGCAGTGCCTAATTTTGCCTCACCACAAGCAACACAAACTTCGGCGTTTGCTACGCCATCTGAGTCCTCAGAAATCTCTACAGAGAATTTGGAAGAAAGCATTACGCGTTTAATAACACAGCTCTTGCAAGTTAGTGCAGCTCCTGCACGAAATGAAAACTTGTTGATGGCTGGATTAGACTCGTTGTTGTTCCTTCAGTTATCGCAGAAAATTAGAAAGACTCTGGAAGTACGGATTACACCTGCAGAAGTTTTTGCAAATCCAACCATCGAAAATATATGCAGCATTATTTCCAATAAATTACAGCCGGAAGTGGTTGTTGAAGAATCTGAAGTAGTTCCTGAGGACAGTGCCGAGCTTGGTGAAACGTTCCCCTTAACAGATACGCAATATGCGTATTGGGCGGGACGAAGTGAAACAATGCCTATGGGCAACATTTCGTGCCATAGCTACGCAGAGTACGATGTAGAGTCACTTGATTTAGCTAAGTATAATGAAGCGTGGGATGCTTTGATTCAACGTCATCCGATGCTCCGTATGGTCATCACAGATAAAGGTCAGCAGCAGATACTTCCTAAGGTGCAATCCTTACACATTGCGCATGAAGATTTATCCAATGTTACCGATGAAGAGCAGCAAGTGCAGATGGAGTGCGTTCGTAATACGCTTTCGCATAAAGTACATGATACCGCTTGTTGGCCATTGTTTACTGTTCAGACAATACAGCTGCCAAATAATGTAACTAGAATCTGCATGAGTATTGATTTGTTGCTTGCTGATGCCAGCAGCCTTCAAATTTTAATGCGTGAACTGCGTGACGTGTACTCAGAAGGACTTAAAAGCAGTATTTCCGCTAGTATTAAACAACTTCCGCAGCTGAAGTATTCCTTCCAGAAATACATTGCTGATGCTCAAGAGTTTTCCGTAAGTGAAGACGGGAAACAACTCCTCTCAGAAGCTGAATCCTATTGGGACAATCGGTTGGAGTACCTCCCCCATGGCCCAGAGCTTCCTATTTGCGTTGCCCCTGAAGCCATTAGTGCTCCACGTTTTACACATCGTTCGTACGTTTTGAAAAAATCTGTTTGGGGCGTACTGAAAAAACGTGCTCAGGCGCATGGTCTTACCCCCTCTCTATTGCTTTTAAGTGCTTACGCTGATGTGCTTGCTCGTTGGAGTCATAGCAAATCTTTTTGTTTGAATATTACGCTGTTTAACAGACAGCCTTTCAATGAGCAGGTGCAAGAAATTGTTGGTGATTTTACTACATTAAGTTTGCTTGAAATATCGAACGACCCTGCTGGTCCATTTATTACTAGAGCTTCCGCTGTACGTGATCAATTTTGGTCAGACATGGAGCATACTTCCCTTTCTGGTGTGGAGGTTATCCGCAAATTAACCCGAAGTGGCAAACTTCCATTTGGAGAAAGTTACCCAGTAGTATTTACGAGCAACATTTCAAGCGGAAAAGAGTCTGATGTGCTACTTGAAGCATTGGGAACACGAGGCTTTAATATTAGTCAGACCCCGCAAGTCTGGCTAGATAATCAGGTGCATGAAGATAAGGGTGATCTTGTTATCCACTGGGATTCTGTGGATGAACTTTTCCCTGAAAACTTTGTCGAAGATATGCTTTATGCATATGGACGTATGCTAATGCAGCTTGCAGATTCTAATGCATGCTGGCAGCAAAGTGCCTTTGATTGCCTACCGCAACGGACAATTGCGACCCTAGAAGCAATGAATGCGACATCTGCGCCGTATTCAACGCATAACTTATGGTCATTGTTCGTGAAGCAGTACAATTCTGCTCCTGATTCCATTGCGATAATTACACCTACTGAGCAAATTTCGTATGGAGAACTGGGAGCACGTGCCGCTGGATTTGCCCGTGAATTAACCAAACATGGTGCTATCCAAAAGACTTTGGTTGGGATTAGTCTTTCCAAAGGTGTTGACCAAGTTGCAGCAGCGTTGGCTACGCAGGCAATTGGCGCTGTTTTTGTTCCAATTGATCATGAGCAGCCTGCTATACGCAAACAAACGATCGCGCAGGAAAGCAAGCTTGCACTTGTGATTGCGTGTGAATCCTTTGATCCAAATATTACTCACATTGCGCCTTCTTCAGCGACGGATTTAGTTGAGCATTATGACGGACCAACATCGGTGGATGATTTGGCCTACATTATCTTTACGTCCGGTTCTACAGGTAAGCCTAAAGGAGTAAGCATTACGCATAAGGCGGCGGTAAATACGTTGGTGGACATAAATAATCGATACAGCATTACAAACAAAGATGTTGTATTCGGGGTGTCCCGCCTAACTTTTGACTTAGCTATTTATGACATCTTTGGTGCGTTTGCGGCTGGTGCCACACTTGTTTTGCCGGAAGATTCCCGACAAAAAGATCCAGCACATTGGCTTGATTGCTTGACTGTTAACGGGTGCACTGTTTGGAACTCTGCTCCGGCTCTTATGCAGCTTGCAATACAATATGCCGAGACTACCGGACAAACGTTTCCAGCTCTCCGTTTGGCAATGCTCAGTGGCGATAAAATTGCTCCTGATCTCCCGCAACATCTTCGCTCAATTGCTCCTAGTGTGGAAACTCACAGCCTCGGTGGTGCTACTGAAGCTTCAATTTGGTCTATTTGCTATCCGATTGATTCACATAAGCCGGAGCATGGCCCCGTACCTTATGGATGTCCAATGACAAACCAGCAATGGTATGTTCTCGATAGTGCACTTGAAGCGTGCCCTGAACATGTAATTGGCGACTTATATATTGGTGGAGTTGGGCTTGCTCAAGGGTATTACGGACGAGATGATTTAACTGAAAAAGCGTTCATCACTCATCCAGCTACTGGGGAGCGGATTTATCGTACTGGTGATATGGGCACATTGAATTCTCAAGGATATCTCACCATTATTGGCCGAAGGGATTTTCAGGTGAAAATTCGTGGACACAGAGTCGAGCCATCTGAAATCGAACATGTTCTGTCCAAGCACGCTGATGTTACTCATGTCGTTGTTCTTCCTATCTCAGGACAGAGCGGAATAACCCTCGCTGTGTACTATTCCGGCTCTGCATTAAAGCAGGAACTTACAGCGTACGCCACGGAGCAGTTGCCACGTTACATGGTTCCAGCTCATTATGTGGTTATGGATGTCTTTCCGATGACACCAAGCGGTAAGGTTGACCGTAAAAAACTTCCAAAGCCAGATGTTGAAGTGGTTCCAGAAACAAAGCAAGACAATGCAGAGTTAACGCCGATTCAGACCGCTGTTTCAGAGGTTTGGAACGAATTATTGCAACAGGAGTTTACTCCTGTTGGTATGGATTTCTTTAATGCAGGAGGCGATTCCGTCCTTGCAGCTCAACTCGTGCTTGGCATTCGAAGCAAATTGGGAATTACCCTTGCCCTGCCGCGTTTATTTGAAAATCCGACAATCAACTTACTTAGTAAGCACATTCTGGAATCACATCCAGAAATTGAAGAGAAATTGAATAAACCACTGTTTGAGAATAAACAAGAAGGGTTAGAATCAAACGAGGTAGAATCAGATAAGAGCGCATCGATCGTCGATATTGTACACGTTGACAGGCTGAAAAAGCATCCTGTTTGCGAATATGTACCGACTATTTCTCAACCGCTGCAAGGTGTACAGAATACGTTCACACATCCGTTTCTTACTGGTGCAACAGGTTTCTTAGGTATTCATATTCTTAAGTCACTCCTGCAAGAGGGTGTCGAAAGCGTCACCTGCCTTGTACGCGCTGATGACAATGTTGGTGGCTTAAAAAGAATTCTTGATACTGCACAAGTCTACGGTTTCTCCTTGGAGAGTTTTAAAGATAAACTACATGTTATTACTGGTGACTTGTCACGCCAGTATTTTGCATTGGAGAAAGATCAATTCAATAAACTTGCTGATAGTGTGGATGCAGTATTCCACGCCGGCGCACTGGTTCATTACATTTACTCCTGCGAAAGCTTGCTTGGACCTAATGTTATTGGAACACGCGAAGCAATACGCCTTGCATCAACCGGCACAGTTAAACCATTACATCATGTATCAACGGTATCAGTCTTCTCACCTCTCAGAAGTAGTGATGATCTGCTTATTCTGGAAGATGAGCAGATAGATCAGGACATGGATGTGTTCGGTGGGTACCCGCAAAGTAAATGGCTCGCTGAACGTCTTGTTCATAACGCTATCGATGCTGGTTTACCGGCTTACATATACCGCCCGGGGCTTATTACCGGAACTACCTCCAACGGAACATGGAACAAAGAAGATTTCTTGTGGCGTGTTATCCAAGGATCATTGAAGGCTGGTGTTATCCCTGATCTGGATCGCGTGGAAAACTTTTTACCTGTGGACACAGTTGCAGAGGCGCTAGTTCACATTTCCCGCGGCGCATTAGAGCATACCATTTATCATCTGGACGGATTTAACCCTGTTTCATCTCGCCAGTTGGTAGAAGAACTTAGGCAGGTCACGTCTGCATTGCAGGTTGTCCCCTACGCTCAGTGGAGAAAAGCAATTGCGCAGCCACAGAATCCGCTTTACCCCCTCCTTCCTTTGTTACCGGAAGATGTGAATCCGGAAAGTATCTCTCGACAATTCCGATTCGATAACTCAAATGCCCGCAAAGCCTTGCAAGGCAGCGCAGTACAATTCCCGTCGTTGGAAACGCTACTCCCAGTCTATATGCAAAGTATGTTAGCTTAGTATTAAGAAATGGCTACCTGATTCTTCAGGTAGCCATTTCTATTTTGATAACGACTTGCAATTTCATTTAATACTGATTAAGTAATCTTTACGGGAGGTAACTGTGGTTAAGATCAGTATGAACAATTGGAAGCAAGCATTCACAAACAATGAGTCGTGGATACCTGAGGAAGAAGAGCAATGCTTGTGGAACGAATATCAGATCCGATCAGGAATAAAACTCCTGGTGCAGAACTGCCCTGCTATTATATCTGACAAAGAGTTTCAATTTGAGCAGCATGATGCTCCGGTTGAATTTTTGTATTGTCTTTCAGGGAGCACTACCGTTTCATTACGTGATGCTCGTGGTGAACAAAGAGAACTACAGACACAGACAGGGCATTTCACGTGCTCATATCTGCCCCATTGTTGCGGTATCTCTAAAACTCAATCAGGCACACCGTTGCAGGCTGTGGGGCTACAGGTTTCATTGGAAACACTCTCTTCCATTGTTTCAAAGGAGAAGTGTTCATTTCTTTCGTTAGTTGAAGATGCTGCCTCAAAAAAAGATGTCTGCCCCTTCTTTACTGAAGCAGTAATTCCCATGTCACTACAAATAAGTGCAAAGCAAATTTTAGAATGCCCCCTCGAAGGGAATTTTAAGAAAATGTTTTTAGAGTACAAGGCGCTGGAGCTGCTCTACACCCAGTTTAGCCTACTCGACTCCATTGCGGCTTTTAGCAAGGGCATTACGGATTTTGAAGAAAAAGCTACACGCAAAGCATACACCATATTAATGGAAGATATTTCTGCGCCACCATCCTTGCCAGGATTAGCTAAGAATGTTGGCTTGTCACATACCCGTTTAAATAAATTGTTTAGACTTATTTACGGGAATACAGTTTTCGGAATTCTACGAAAAGAGCGCCTTGAGTGTGCAAGACGCTTATTAGAAGATGGGCGAAGAAATGTTTCTGAAATAGCATATGAGTGCGGCTTTTCAAGTCCGAGTCACCTCTCCCGTGCGTTTGTGGAACAATTTGGCTCTCAGCCTAAAAAATATCAAACAGAACACATGATGCGACAAGCTTCTCTTGATCAGCATTTGAATTTTAACGTTAATTAAAAGTAATATCGGGCAGTAAAGTAATACAAATCGTTATTATCATACTGCCCGAGCAACCCCTTGTTTGACCCTGTCCAAATCATCACGCCAGTAGAAAGACTCCACTCATCACCAAGTTTATATTCACTGAAAGCTTCAATAATTGCTCCGTCATTACTGGTGTAGGCTTTGCCGCGTACCCCGACTTTCAGATCATCTCTTAAAAAAGTTCTACTTAATTCGTAAGTAATTCCGTGCCAGAGTTTTGTGCCGACAAAACCTTCATCTGCGGTGCTGAAATACTGTGAAACTGCATCCATAAAAAATTGCATGTTTACATAGTAGATACCGTCATAGTTGTAATCACCACCTACAACCCACTGGCAAAGATCCCGCCTGCCAATACCGTCGCGGCTGCTTTCCATTGCAACTGGATATTGTGGTTTATATGCAAGCTCGCCACGGATGGTGCCATTTCCTACGCCTTTGGCAAAGTTAAGACCAAAGGCTGCAAAACGTGGATGTTTCGGCCGAAATTCAGGGATACCTGAAGTTGTTTCATATCGTCCGTACACTGGGGCGTTTACAAATCCATAATATCCGATGAGAGCGACATCCCACCCTTCTATATTACGGGAAAGCCTTGCTCCAAATTCAACATCGCGAAACCATCTATTCGGCACTTCCTGTGAGTCAAGTTTCAGAGTTCCTGCGTCTTCTCCTTCATAAATCTCACTTAATCCCTGTGTAACCCATGGATTTCCCTGCCTCGGAATATCTTCAACGCTGGCTACCGGTAGAAAGACGCCTTCCAATGCCCAGTCGCCGATCACCAATGTGGCGTTGGCCAACCAGACTGGCAGACGGTTGTCGGCTCTGCCGGACGCAATAGGATCTCTAACATCAAGCGGATTAATTAAATCCATTGGATTGATCCCGTCCCCAGTTCCCCACCGAATAACCTTGCTCCCGACTATAACATCAAGATTATCTGAATCGTAGCTTAGATACGCGCTACGAAGACATGGATAAAGTGCCTTGTGCCCTGTTCCATCCCAAAATTGTGCTGCGAATTCATAATCTCCATCTACGCTTAAGAAACCAGAGAATTTGTTGTATCGATAATCTGCCTCAATCCGTAGGCGTTGGCGTATGGATATGGGTGTTTCTGGCGTGTTTAATCCAAATTGATTGCGTGACTCAAAAAATCCGGCATACGAGAAAGTACCACCGTCTACAGAGGTTGCTGAATCATCAATAAGCTCTTGAGGAATTGTAAAACCTTCATCATCTGCAAATGGATCACCGCCGATGTTCAATTCTTCATTTTGAACATCAGCGGCAAAACATGAGCTTGAAATCACCAGCAGGCAGAACAATGTCGCGCTGAGCATGTGTAGTAAGTGTCGTGTCATAATTGTAGGATTTGTACTCAGTAAGAAACGAAACGGAATTGGCGCTGGGAACGAGCAAGGCATACTAACGTTTCAAGTCAGTCTGCATAAACAGAGAATCGCTCAATCCGGTATTGTAGGTAATTTTGCGGTACTCCATGATTGTAACTGTACCGCGTGATGGGGTTGACATCTTTTGACGAGTAGTACTCCAGATGCCCTGAATTTTTTTATATCCACCATACACCAGCTGTTTGTATTTTTTACCTGCGTGATTGATGAACTCAATTTTTGCGGGAAGCCAAATATCTTTGCGAATCCAAGTAATACGTTTGCTGAAATTTGTTTTTTGTGGATATACAGGTGTCATTTCTACAACGTAGCAATCAACGCCGAAAAGCTTTTCTTCTCGAAGCAGAACATGTGTATCGTCATCTACTTCACGTTTAGAAACATCTTCGTTTGCGTAATCGCTGCGCATGAACGGCCCTTTTTTACCACCTCCGGTAACTCTGCGAACAAGAGATTCAGAAGGCATATACACCCACATGTCGTCTTCTTTATCGATGTCTTTGTATGACCATGTCAGGTAGGATGTGTTGCGAATGTCCTGCGGTTCTGAGAAGCGGATTACCTGTTTTTCAATCCCATTGAACTTCTTCTTTTTTACTTCCATAGAGCGCAAAAGCTGCTGTTTGCCGCGCTTGATGACCATGACGGATTGCATTTCACCGCATTCACTCGTGTCTACTGCGTCCATACTCTCCGCTATTTCCCGACCAGTAAGGCAAAATCCAGACTGTGGCGCAAGTACTGCGGCGATCATCAGACAATTCAGTCCCAGTTTACAAATAGACTGCATTTTACTCTCCTTCTTTCGAAATATGTTCGACGGTGATTCCTTGCTCTTGCAGGGTCGCCAGAACAATTTTCGGTTTTATCATTTCTGGAAAGCTCTTAATTCCAACATGCTTAGATTTTCCTGTGACAATGCGGAGTGCCATCATTGCACTGGCAAGTCCTGTGCCCGTATATGAATCAGGGAAACGAAGGATTCCTTCTGTTGTGGAAATTTTCCCGTCGTGGACACCTGTCATTTGAGTCACGAGCATGTAGCCCTTTGTATTTTTCCTTTTGTTATCCAAAGCAGAGACACGGCACAAAAGACGTGCCGATAAATCAACAAGGGAAGGATAACGGTAGCAGCCAGTAAGGCGTACAAGGCTCAATGTTGCAGAGAATAAAGGTCCTGAGTTTACCCAGAAGCATTTTCCAGAAAACGCTTCCGTTTGTTTTACGACTCGTTCAAACTCTTTTGTGTAGAAAGGCTGGGCAATGCTTTTACCGAATGGCTCTGGTAGTACAGGGAAATGAACAAATCTTTCAGAAAGTGGAAGTGGGAGTCTTTTTCGATTTTCTGCCTGGGAGGCGCCAAGCTCCTTTAGTTCGCCCATACCGCAAACCATGTCGTACATAGATCCGTATGACCAAACATCTTCACCGGCAGAATAGCTTTTGATTGAGAAAATCTGTGAGAACCCTTTTGCCATTGATAAAGGCAAGGAGGCTGAAATTCCGGGGACAATTCCGGCGGCAAAGCACAGCTGCAGTTTTCGCTCAGCGACTTCCCCCTCAAGATCACGGATGAGTTCAATGACATAGTCATATCCACCCGGATCAACCATGTGGCAGTTGGATTCAATAGCAGCACGGGCCACCGTATCACCAATCAACGCGGTTGGGCCTGTGCAGTTAACAACTACATCACAACTAGAAAGCAGGCTCCGTAGAGCCTTCGGGTCCTGGATGTCTATCTGGTAGGGTTTGCAACTTCCTGTTAGCTGCTCAGTATTTTTTTTTGGAGTTGTGGTTAGCTTAGTTGCGACACTCAAGGCTGCTTGAAAATTACGTCCGCATATAAACAGGTCAACATCACCTTGTTGCATGAGGTATGAAGCAGCTACAGAACCTACTTTTCCATATCCACCAAGCATTGCTACTTTCTTCATTACAATGCTCCAAATAGGTCTGTGCTGAAGTAGCGCTCTGCCCTGTCCGGCAGAATGGTTGCAATGCGCCATTCAGGATGTTCTTCAGCGACAAGAGCCGCAGCTGCAAGGTTGGCACCGGAAGATATACCGGCAAGAATGCCGTGACTTTTAGCAAGGTTCGATGCGTACTGCATCGCTAGTCCATCATCAATCTCGACGATTTCACTGATCAGGTCAGGCTGAAGGATTTCAGGAATAAATCCATCGCCGATACCTTCAATGCGATGAAGTGCTGAGGTCTGACCAAGCAGTGCAGATGCCCCTTTTGGCTCAACGGCCACAATTTGAATATCTGGAGACTGCTCTTTTAAGTACAGGCCAACTCCCATCAAAGTGCCACCACTGCCGATGCCACTAATAAAACAATCTATGTTACGAGAAACGTCTTCCCATAATTCTCTGGCAGTTGTGCGGTAATGAGCCTGAATATTTTCAGTGTTAACAAACTGCCCTACGGTGAAGATGCTTTCTTTACTTGAAATAAGTTGCTGCAAAGCATCTACAGCACCACCAACACTTTTTTCCGCTGGGGTAAGAACAACTTCTGCGCCTAAGTGACGAATCATTTTTTGCCGTTCAACACTTGCATTTTCAGGCATAAATATAGTGACTTGATACCCTTTTGCGGCGCCCACCATAGCTAAAGCAATGCCGGTGTTACCGCTGGAAGCTTCAGCAATATGCATTCCGCGAGTTAAGCGCCCTTCTGTTTCTGCATTATCCAGAATATGCCGTATTATTCTGTCTTTTATTGACCCACCCGGGTTAAGAAATTCTGCCTTAGCATAGATGTTGCCACCCTTCATGTTGAGCTCAAGACATGGGGTCTGACCGATACAATCCATAATGGATACTGCACTCATAATAATTCTCCTTATACGGTGAGCACTACAATTGCAGCGCAGTACCCGCTTTGTGGTGTAAGTTCGATAAGCAACACGTCATCACTCCGTTCATGTTTCGTTATTGTTGGAAACATGAACGTATTCGTCGAGGCAGCTTCAGTTTTTGTAAATTCCGGCAGTAACACTCCGAAGGAATCCAAAGGAAGCATCAATCCGAATCCCACTGCTTTTACAAAGGCTTCACGAATAACCCAGCAGCGTAGAAATGCGGTGCTGGCATTGGCATCGTGGTCGGATGAGCAAACCCACTCTGCTTCTTGTTTAGTAAACCACCTATTCGCGATGGATGTACCTTCAGGAACACAGCGGATTTCTTCAACGTCGGCACCAAGTTCGAATTCTTCTGAGATCACAAGAAAAACAAGGTCTCCAGAATGGGAAAGGTTAAAGTGTAATGAACAATTATTGATATAAGGCTTACCAAGCGAAGAGTATTCAAATGAAACGTGTTCCGGTGCTACGCCTACATAGCGGGAAAGTACGGTTCGCAGCACCCCTCGTGCATACGTGTAACGATTGGAAAGCTCTTTTGTGGAAAACAACGCTGCCCGCTCTATTTCAAGGGCGGACAGGCTGTCTTGTAATGCAGGAACATCGAACAGCTCAGAATACGAAAACACCCATGTGTGCAATTCTCGCTTGCAAAAACTGAATGTTTGATTCTTGAGCAAGTCCTCTATTCCCAGTTGCCGTATTGAAGGAGCGGATAGTGTGACCTGGGGAAAAATCCCACTATCCTCTTCAACAATATTTTTACATAGCGAGGCAATGCTCTGCACAAACACCTTCCTGTACGGTATCAGTGACAAGTTTCAACACTTTTTCCCATTGAGTTTGAATGAAAAAGTGATCACCTTCTATCTGCGTAAAGTTAAAAATTCCTGTCGTATGATTCTTCCATCCGTGCATTTCGTGCGGTGTAGCTTCCGGATCATTTGTGCCGCAAAAAGCGGTAATCGGGACCGGTAAAGAATTATCTGCTGTGTATTCGTATGTTTCATCCACAGTGAAATCTGCACGTAAGATAGGCAAGTACAGCGCCATTAATTCTGGATTTTCCATTAATTCTCGTGGGGTGCCGCCAAATCGACCCAGTTCTTCACAAAACTCGTTGTCTGTCAGCTTATGCAGTGGTCTTGGTTCTGGAATTTCCGGAGAACGGCTGCCAGAAACAAAGATATGTGCAGGTGGCTGATGTCCGCGTTTACTTAATGCACGTGCTACTTCAAAGGCCATGCGAGCTCCGAGACTGTGCCCGAAAAAGGCATAAGGACGAGTTATGTGCCTTGGTAATTCATCCACAAGAGAGTTGATGACGGACTTCATATCGTAGAGCAGTGGCTCAGCAATCCTGTTTTCTCGTCCCGGAAGCTGAATTGCGGCAACTTCGAGTTCAGGAGTATTCTGACGGAGCCACGTGCGGTAGGCTGAAGCTCCGCCTCCTGCAAAAGGAAAGCAAAACAACTGAACATTACCGCCCCGTTGGAGAGCGGGCATAATCCATTTAGACATAATTTTTCCTTACGCTTTTTTCTGGTCAAATGGTTTGAATATCAGCACGAGAGCCGGTGCAAACAACAAATCTGCAAGCAATGCACACGCAAAAGCAAAACCCGCGAGTGCACCAATTTTTACCCAGCCCATCATGGCAGAAATCATCAGCACGCTGAAACCAAGGGATAATGTAAGTGTGGTGAAAAGAAGTGGACGACCAGCGCCGATGATTGTTTCCCGAATGGCAGATTCATAATCCCCAAATTTTTCGTATTCTCTGCGCAGGCGAATGAAGAAGTGAATAGTGTCATCAACTGCAACACCAATGATCATTGCGCTTACGCTCATAACAACTGTGTCCATGTAGATGCCGGTTACACCAAGCAACCCAAGTACCATTAAGACAGGGAATACGTTTGGCATCATGCTGATCATGCCGAGTTTAACGGAGCGCATTGCCCACATCATGATGAGCCCGATGACTGTAAAAGCTAATGCAAAGCTTGCATTCTGACCTGAAGCAATGTTGTCAGTAAGAGCAACCGACATATCAAGAGAACCGGTAGTTTCTACTGTTACGCCGTCTGCAAAAAGGCTATCGGCAGCCTGAAGGATATCGGTACGCAACATACGCGCCTCGGCTGTGCCTAAGGCTGTAGTTCGTGCGTTTATGCGCGCAATAGAGCCATCAAAAGAAAGCATTTTGTCCAGCTGGTCACCACCGGCCATTTCATACAGCATCAGGTACTCAGCCGCCGCGCCATCTGTTTCAGGAAGAGAATAATATTCTTCAGATCCGCCGTGCATCCCCTTACGAACCTTGCGTAAGGCATCGAGGACGCTGTTTACGTCTGTAACAAGCTCGTGTTGCTCAATGTTCTTTTCCAATTTTTCCATTTTATGAAGAAAAGCTGCGTTGCGTACGCCGTTTTCTTTTTTGGTGTCCAGAATGATTTCCAACGCCATGGAGCCGCCCATAGTTTCGTCAACATGTTCAATAGCCTGACGCATTGGTACATTTTTCTTCAGTAAGCGTGTGTTGTTCGTTTCAATTTGCACAAAGTTTGCGGCAATAAGTCCAGCAACAACAAAAACGGAGAAACAAGCCACAATCTGCTTAGGCCTTTTGATGACGAACTTAGCGAGGCGGGCAAAAAAATGATCGAAGATATCTTTCTTACGTTGTGGGATTTCTTTGATGTTTTTTGGATGCTCTCTACCGAAGGAGAAAAAGAACGGTACAAGTAGAAATGTTAGAACCAGTGCTGCGATAACACCCCCCGGAACGTACCAAGCCATTTCCTGAAATGGTTTGATCGGAGCAGCAATAAAGGAGAAAAAGCCTGCTGCGGTTGTGAGAGTTGTGAGCAAACATGGTAATCCGACACTTGCAATAGCATCCTTCACCGCTTTCTTTCGCGGAACACCCGATTGATAACGTTCATTGAACGCAACAATAACGTGTACGGCATCACCTACCCCAACGCATATAAGGATGACTGGCAGGCCGATAATCATCAGGTTTAGTTGCAGTCCTGTTAAGCCGATAATCCCAAACGTCCAGAGGACACTGGTGACTACAATGAGTAGAGGAACAAGAGATGAGCGCACTGTACGAGTGAGTAAGGCGAGCAGAATGAGCTGAACAAGAATGCAGATACCGAAAAGCATCGGAGTTTCTTTACCAGCCAGCACGTTGTAGTTGAACATAAAGGCAGGTTCACCAACGACCCATGAGTTGAATCCCGCGAACTCTTTTTTACTTAAAATGTTGTATACGGTGTGGGCAACTTGCGCTTCCGGGTTTTTTTCATCGGTTGGATAAGCGCTCATTTCGAGCATAATTGCTGCGGTGTTTCCGTCAGCAGAAATGTATCTACCTACAAAATCTTCTTCTTTTAATGCGCGTGCACCACGCGCAGCTACTATACTTTGATCCTGTGGTACGTCTTCTTCAAATAGCCTGAGAATATGGATTCCGTCCTGAAGGGGATCAATGGCTTCAGCGTTGCCAACCCATGTCATATCTTTCAGGAAAGGAACTTCGCGTTCCAGTTCTCCGGCAAGATTTCGTAAGGAGGTAACGGTCTCCTTTTTAAAAACACCCTTTTCGTTATTTGGTTCCAGCATCAGGTATACAAAATGATCATTCCCGAACTGCTGTTTAAAGACATCAAGGCGGTTCATTGCAGGATCATTGTCTACGAACCATATTTTTGTTGATCCGTTAAATGTGAGTCCCTGTGACATAAAGAAAAAGCCAGCAGTTAGAGCAACCACCAGTAGTAAGGATAACCAGCGAAAGCGTACGAGCGCTTCGCCCATTCGTTTAAAATAATGGTGTGATTGTTCGGTCATATTGATACCTATGGGAATTGGGCGCTTTTATTCAAAGCGCCCTGTTAAAATTAAGCTTTTACGTTAAACGTGATGCTGCTGCCGAAGTAGACTCTGTGGCAACTTTCGCTAAGTTCTTTCAGTTCGTTATCCGGCGTTACGTCCTGACGGGAGAATACGTTGATGAGCCAGGCACCTGCTGTTGGCATCTTGATTCGTGCCCTGCCGTTTACGATGTATGCAGATAAGAAGAAGCCTTCGAGTTCGCCACCGGCTTCGCCGCCGAAGGTGTTTGAGGAAGCAAGAAGGAATTCCATTGTTTCCTGTGTGCAGCTGAATGGTTTGCCCATAAATTTAACGCTGAAAGTTACCCAATCACCCACATGCACATTGCTAAGGTCGGTAAGGGGGATAATTTCGAGCGCATGACCTAGCTCTTTAGGTTCTGTCCATTCTTTGTTTTTAAGAAATGTTTTTGCGAAAGCCTGATACTTTACGCTGGTAAGAACATCCTTATCTTTTACTTCATACAACGGCTTGTTTGCAGTGCAAACCTCGCCACCTTCTTTCCATAATGCAAAAAATTCTTCTTTAGTGGTGGCAACAACCTGATGTGTGCCCACTTCTGCATCTTCATCAAAAGAGATTTTTCGTGCTGCCATGTCGCCGGCTTCAATGGTTACGCCTGCCTGGCCTGCCACCGTGTCGATTTCTCTAATAGGAAGGGGAAGCTGTGTCTTAAGAAGAGATGGGGTTGCCACTTCATATTCACCAAGGGTTAACGCCCCATCAACAAAGTCATCATTCGGAAGAACGTGTCCAAAACCAAGGCTCACAAGATAATGCCAAGGCGGATTTTCAAGTGATTTATGCAGTCCAAAAGATTCAGTTGCGTTAATCCATAATTTTCTAGCCATTGCTTTCTCCAAAAAAATGCGAAACCACCGCTATTGGGTGGTTTCGCATACTGTTAGAAGTTATAAGTTAACGATACACCCAAAGAACGAGGAGCACCCTGTTGTGCAAGTGTGCTGCCTGGTCCCCAAGCCCATTCGTTTTCGTAATATTTTTTGTTAAACAGGTTTTTTACCCAGAAAATGACTTCAAGCTGTTCACCTTCAAAACCGATACGTGTGTTTACCAACGTACGACCGTCAACTTTGGATTGGTTTTTGGTATCTGTGTAGAAGGAACTTACGCCCACAAGGTCTGCGCCAACGAGCATGCCGCATTCCCAGCGATACGTACCACCAACTGTGTAAGACCACTCTGGAGAACCCGGAGTAACTTTATTGTCGTAATCAAAAGGATCACTGCCTTCAGTCTTCCAATCTTTCAGACGACTATTCAGGTAGCCGAGTCCACCTTTCATTGTCAGCCCTGCAACAGGCATCCATTGTAAATCTAACTCTGCACCATAAGAGCGTGCTGTAGCAGCGTTAACAATACGACGACGTTCAGGATCGCCAGTGGTTGGCTCCATCTGAGCAACCTGCTTGTCGTCGATATCGATGTAGAAAAGTGCTACGTTGGCAATAAGGCTTTTTTCAAACAGATTAGTTTTTAAACCTAATTCATAGTTCCAAGAGTACTCAGGTTTAAAGTAGAACTGATCTTCAGCTTTTGAGGTTGAGTAATCATAACCACCAGCAAGATACCCTTTACTTACTTTGGCGTAGGTAAGAATATCGTCTGTAATATCGTAGGCTAAGCTGACTGTAGGCAGCAATTCTGTGTAGGAGTGATTTTCAGAGAAGCGATCAAGGCTACCCGGACCTTCGAGGTCTTTTTTACCTTCAAGGGACAACCAGTCGACGCGAAGACCACCAGTAAGGTGCCATTTTTGCGTCATGTTCCACGTTCCCTGACCAAATAAAGCAGCCCCGCTGTTGTCCTGTTTGGTGTGGTGCGTGTATCCGGCAGCGGCGTAGCGTGTTTTTACGTCTTCAATGTATCCGTAGAAACCACCAAGCCAGTCAAAAAGGCGATCTTCACCCGGTTTAGATGAGAAACGCAGCTCTTCACTCAGGATACTGATACGGTTTTTACCGCCAGAGTTACCCCAATCTGCCGGAGACATATCAGCATCGTTTGAATAGTGCTGCTGGAACAGGTGATGAGCAAATACTGAGTCTATATTAAAACTGCCTGCATCGTAATTTACTTTGAGAACCTGTGCACCAGCGTTTACACGGTTCTCGTTGTCACCATTCCATTCAAGAGTATTGTATTTGGTTTTGTTAGGACCTTCGATATAACGGTATACACCTACTCCGTTATTTTTCTTTCTCTGTTCGATGATTGTGATAATTTCCAAATCTTCGGTCGGAGTAATCAAGGTTGTAAAACGACCACCGAGCTGGTTAATTTTCTGTGCATGTTCGTCGTCGTAGGTATTTTCCATCCAGCCACTGGAATAGTCGCGTTGACCTGAAAATTTCATGGCAAATTTATTGTCAATAACAGGTATGTTAACAGCAAAACCGCCACGAGCTATGGGTTCTCCGTCATGAGCATCATATGCACCTAGCTGAGTGTAAATTTTGCCACTTAAGTCGAATGTCGGCTTTTTGGTAACAATATTAATTACACCTGACTCGGAGTTACGTCCGTACAAAGTACCTTGTGGCCCTTTGAGAACTTCGATGCGTTCAATGTCCCAAAAATCCAGATCCTGCATCTGGTGGATAGGATAGTTTACGCCATCAACGTAAAAACCCGCTGTTGAGTACAAAGAACCTGCAAATGATGAAACACCACGGATAACAAGTGCGTTATCCAAGCTGTTTTTACGTAAGAATACGTTTGGAATGTATTCTACAAATTCGTTGAAGTTGTTAATAACCCGTTCTTCCAGTTCTAAATCAGTTAGCGCTTCAACAGTCCCTGGAATTTTTTGAATATTCTGTTCTACCTTTTGGGCTGTGACAGTCATTCCCTCAAGATAATACGTCTTTTCTTCCTCCGCATGTCCACTCATCGGCAAAGACAGCATAATGCCGATAAGGGCAAGCAGCACCCCTACTTGTTTCTTCATGGTTTGACTCCAATGCGTATTTAAAAACTAGACAAACCATCTATAATGAAATTCATTATCAATCTTATATCCTATGAATCTTTCCTTGCTTTTTAGGAATTAGAAGAGCTTTTCCAGATATAAAAGGAGAGCCTGAACAAACAAACCACGAATTAAATTAGTTGACGCCATTAGAGGTGGTCACGTTGATTGCGTCATTACAGTAATTGCCGTGAAATAGGTGTCTGACATGAAAAATCTAAAAAAAGCTCCACAGCAGCCGGCACACCCAGAAGGTGGTTTTGCCACTCTCGACGTATTGGCCGCCATGCTCATGCTGTGATCCTGCTACAAACTTGTGGATACGTAGTTAAGCCATTATCCTGAATCAAAGAGAGATGGATATGAGTGCCCGAAAGCGTAGAACATATGATGCTGAGTTCAAGAAAAATGCTGTGCTGCTGTGTGATGAACCAGATCGCACCGTGGCTGGAGTAGCAGAAAGCCTGGGGATTCCCAAAGACATGCTTTATCGGTGGCGTAGAGAGCTTACTGCACAAAGAGGAATCGCGTTCCCTGGCCACGGAAATGAAGCATTAA